>NZ_JBITHL010000010.1:0-341102 GCF_044457965.1 Streptomyces sp. NPDC050509
TTTCCCTTTCCGGCGGTTCCGACTCTATCAGATCCTTTCGGGCCTGATTCCCAGTCAGCGGGGCTTGTCCTCCCGGCCCTGCGGCCGTTCCGACGAGTGAGACTTTAGCGGAATCCTGGGCTCCGACGCTAATCGGGGCTTCGGTGCCGGCGTCCGGGTTCGAACGTCGATTCCTCATTCGCATAGGCGCACGCAAAACAATGCGACACGAAGTCGCTCGCTTCTCGTAGGTCCTGCGAAATGACTGTCCGGGGACCGGCACTCGACCGGTGCTCACGTCGGACAGCTCGGAGAACATTACGGTTCCGTGTGCGGCGTGTCAACTTGAGGGGTCCGGCGCTGCTCTGCCGCTAGGCTTCGCGGCATGACAACGCATGCGTGCATCCTTCAGTGGTGGGCCGCCTGACGGCGGCCGCCTCACACGTATGCGATCAACGGCCGCCGCTTCGGCGGCCGTTCGCGTTTCCCCAGCTCGGGGGCGAGCCGCAGGTGGCGGCGGCTCCGACCGAGAGGGTGATGAGAGATGACGCGGATCTTCAGCGGGGTCAAGCCGACCGGACATCTGACGCTGGGCAACTACCTCGGAGCCGTGCGCCGGTGGGTCGAGGTCGATCAGCACCGGGCCGACGGGCTCTTCAGTGTCGTGGATCTGCACGCGCTGACAGTCGAGCACGATCCGGCCCGGGTGCGCCGGCTCAGTCGGCAGGCCGCGACGCTGCTGCTCGCGGCCGGACTCGACCCCGCGCTCTGCACCGTGTTCGTCCAGAGCCATGTGGACGAGCACACGCGGCTCTCGTATCTGCTGGAGTGCACGGCCACCGACGGGGAGCTGCGGCGCATGATCCAGTACAAGGAGAAGAGCGTGCGGGCCCTGGCATCCGGGGAGAGTGTGCGGTTCTCCCTGCTGTCGTATCCGGTGCTGATGGCGGCGGACATCCTGGCCTATCGCACGGACGAGGTTCCGGTCGGTGAGGACCAGACCCAGCATGTGGAGCTGACCCGGGATCTCGCCGTGCGGTTCAACCAGCGGTACGGGCACACCTTCTCCGTGCCGAAGGCCACCCGGCCGCCCGTGGCCGCGCGGGTCATGGATCTTCAGGACCCGGCCTCGAAGATGGGGAAGTCCCATGATGCGACCGCCGGGATCGTCTATCTGCTGGACGACGCCGATGTGGTGCGGAAGAAGATCATGCGCGCGGTGACGGACAGCGGGCAGGAGGTCGCGTACGACCGGGAGAACACACCGGGCGTGGCCAATCTGCTGGAGATCCTGGCCGGGTGCGTGGGCAGGGATCCGGCCGCGCTGGCCGAGGCGTACACGTCGTACGGGGAGTTGAAGCGGGCCACCGCCGAGGCCGTGATCGAGCTGCTGCGGCCGGTGCGGGAGCGGCACGCGGTGCTGGCCGCGGACCCCGGTCAGGTGGACGCCGTACTGAAGGAGGGGGCCTCGCGGGCCAGGGGGATGGCACGGCCCGTGGTCGACGCCGCGTACCGGGCGGCCGGGTTGCTGCCCGCCGGTTGAGCCCTGTCCGGGACCCGGCCCCCGGATGTGACCTCAGCCGTTGCCCGAGGCCAGGGCGCGGCTGCGGTCGCGGGCCGCTTCCAGTGCCGCGATGAGGGCCGCCCGTACCCCGTGGTTCTCCAGCTCCCGGATGGCGCTGATGGTGGTCCCGGCCGGGGAGGTCACGGCCTCGCGGAGCTTCACCGGGTGCTCGCCGCTGTCCCGCAGCATGACGGCGGCGCCGATGGCGGCCTGGACGATCAGGTCGTGGGCCTGGGAGCGGGGCAGGCCGAGGAGGATGCCCGCGTCGGTCATGGCCTCGACCAGGTAGTAGAAGTACGCCGGGCCGGAGCCGGAGAGCGCGGTGCAGGCGTCCTGCTGGGACTCGGGGACGCGCAGGGTCTTGCCGACGCCGCCGAAGATCTCCTCGGCGTGGGTGAGGTGTGCGGGGAGGGCGTGGCTGCCGCCCGAGATGACGGACATGCCCTCGTCCACCAGGACGGGCGTGTTGGGCATGACGCGTACGACGGGGGTGCCCGGGGCGAGGCGTTCCTCGATGAAGGCCGTGGGGATACCGGCGGCGGCGCTGATGATCAGGCGGTCGGCGGTGAGGTGGGGGGTGAGTTCGTCGAGGAGGGTGCCCATGTCCTGGGGCTTGACCGCCAGGATGAGGATGTCGGCGCGCTTGGCGGCTTCGGCGTTGGTGACGGGCTCGACGCCGTACCGGTCGCGCAGCTTCTCGGCGCGTTCCGGGCGGCGTGTGGTGACCAGCAGATCCGTTGCCCGCCAGCCGGCCCGGATCATGCCGCTGAGCAGGGCCTCGCCGATCTTTCCTGTGCCGAGGACTGCGACGGTCTGGGGCATTGCGGGTCACCTCGCCGTAGGGGACGGTCTTGGCTTCCATCGTCGCACCGGAGGCGGGCAGCGCGCGTGAGGTGTCCGAGGAGCGGTCGGGGCGTAGGGGTCAGGTCGTACGGCGGCGGAGGGTGGCGGCGCCCAGGCCGAGGACAAGGAGGGCGCAGCCCGCGACGATCGCCGCGTCGCGGACGAAGTCGCCGGTGATGTCGGGGTGGCGCAGGACCTGGTTCATGCCGTCGACGGCGTACGACATGGGCAGGACGTCGGAGACGGCCTCCAGGACGGGGTGCATGGCGGTCCGGGGTGCGAACAGTCCGCAGAGGAGGAGCTGCGGAAAGATCACCGCGGGCATGAACTGCACGGCCTGGAACTCGGAGGACGCGAACGCCGAGACGAAGAGGCCGAGGGCCGTGCCGAGCAGGGCGTCGAGGAGCGCGACGAGGAGGAGCAGCCAGGCCGAGCCGACGACGTCCAGGCCGAGGACCCCCACCGCGAGGCCGGTGGCCAGTACGGACTGGACGACGGCGACGAGGCCGAAGGCGAGGGCGTAGCCGGCGATCAGGTCGCCCTTGCCCAGGGTCATCGCGAGAAGGCGTTCCAGGGTGCCCGAGGTGCGTTCGCGGAGGGTGGCGATGGAGGTCACCAGGAACATCGTGATCAGCGGGAAGATGCCGAGCAGCGAGGCGCCGATGGAGTCGAAGGTGCGGGGGCTGCCGTCGAAGACGTAGCGGAGCAGGACGAGCATCGCGCACGGGACGAGGATCATCAGCCCGATCGAGCGCGGGTCGTGGCGGAGCTGGCGCAGTACGCGGGCGGCGGTGGCCAGGGTGCGGGCGACGGTGGCTGTGGTGGCGGTCGTGTCGGCGGCGGCCGTGTTGGCGGCGGTTGTGTCGGTGGTGGTCGTATCGGCGGTGGTCATCGGGGGTTTCCCTGGAGTGTGTCGGCCTCGTCGACCAGGTGGAGGAAGGCCGCTTCGACGGTCTCGGTGTGCGTACGGGTGCGCAGGGCTTCCGGGGTGTCCTCGGCGAGGACTTCGCCGTCGCGCATGAGGAGGAGCCGGTGGCAGCGTTCGGCCTCGTCCATGACGTGGGAGGAGACGAGGATCGTCGCGGCGCGGTCGGTGGCGATGCGGTGGAAGAGGGTCCACAGGTCGCGGCGGAGTACGGGGTCGAGGCCGACGGTCGGCTCGTCGAGGACGAGGAGTTCCGGTGTGCCGAGCAGGGCGACGGCGAGGGAGACCCGGCTGCGCTGGCCGCCGGAGAGGCGTCCGGCCAGGGAGTCGGCGTGGGAGGCGAGGTCGACGTCGGTGATCGCGCGGGCGACGGCTTCCTTGCGTGCGGTACGGCGTGTGCGGCCCGGGTCGAGGACGGCGGCGAAGTAGTCGAGGTTCTGGCGGACCGTGAGGTCGTCGTAGACGGAGGGCGCCTGGGTGACGTATCCGATACGGGCGCGCAGCGCGGCGTCGCCGGCGGGGCGGCCGAGGACGTCGAGGACGCCGGTGACCTGGGCCTGGGTGCCGACGACGGCGCGCATCAGGGTGGACTTGCCGCAGCCGGAGGGGCCGAGGAATCCGGTGATCCTGCCGGGCGGTACGGAGAAGTCGAGGCCGCGCAGGACGGCGCGGTCGCCTCGGTGGACGGTGAGGCCGCGGGCGTGCACGGCGGCAGCACCTTCGGACAAATTCATCATGTGATGAATAATGGGCCCGGCCGACGGGCTCGTCAAGCGTTCGGGCGGGCGGACGGCTCAGGTCGTTCGGGCGGGCGGGCGAGCGGGCGGGCGGACGGACGGCTCAGGTTTCGGCGACCGGCGTCGAGGGTCAGGCGCCGGGGGTCAGGCGCGGCGCGTGACCGTCAGCTCCACGACGTACGCCTCCTCGACGGTCCCGTCGGGGAAGAGCCCGAGCAGTTCCGCGCGCTCGGCCGCGAGGAAGGCGGCCGTCGCCTCTTCCCCGCGCATCCGGAAGATGGAGTGGCTGCCGAGGTGGGCGAGGTGCGTGTCGAGCGGGACGCGGCGGGTCCACGGCACCCGGCGCTCGGCCGGGCGCAGCTCCGCGGGCAGTTCCCCGCCCCGGCCGGAGACGCTGTGCGCACCGTGGGCGCCGTCGTCGGCCCAGCGGCGGATCCGCAGATCCTGGTCGGCGATCCAGGGGATGTCGGCGTCGGCGACGTTCCACCACAGGGCGAGCGCGCCACCGGGCCTGAGCACCCGCAGGGCCTCGGGCAGGGAGCGGGCCGGATCGGTCCAGTGCCAGGCCTGGGCGTACGTGATCAGGTCGGCGCAGCCGTCGGCGAGGGGCAGGGCGTCGCCGAGGCCGCGCAGGAGGGGGACGGCGGGCTGGGTACGGTGCAGCCGCTCCGCCATGCCGGGGCCCGGCTCGACGGCGGTGACCCGGGCGCCGCGTGCGCGCAGCAGGCGGGTGGCGATCCCCGTCCCCGCGCCCACGTCGATGACGCGGGCGCCCTGGAGCGGGCGGCCGGCCAGTTCCTCGATCGCGTCGAAGAGGGCCGGCGGGTAGCCGGGGCGCGCCTCGTCGTACTGGTCGGCGACGGCGTCGAAGGAGAGGGCGCGCGAGGTGGGGCCAGGGGTGGGGCGAGAAGTGGGGCGAGGCGTCGGGCGGGGAGCCGTGGCAGGAGTCATGTGCCCATCGTGGCGCCCGCCATGGAGGAAGGGCTATGCCCGCTTGGGCTTCCTGGCCCTGGACTTGGCGGCGGCCCGGGCGGCGGGGTTGCCCGCGCGGGCGGTGCGGCGGCGTTCGTACTGCGCGAGGGCCGTTGCGTACTCCTTGCGGCGCAGCCCCTCGCCCGGGGCTTCGGCCAGGGAGCGCAGGAAGTAGGCGATCAGGGCGCCCATGAAGCCGATCGCCTTGACGCTGCGCAGCGACTCCTCGTGGGCGGGGTCGGCCGGGCGGCGGGTGAAGCCGTCCCAGGTCCTGCGGAAGGCGATGGCGCTGCACACCGAGAACATCACGACGAGGAGCAGACCGACGAAGGAGCCCACCTTCGCGATCTCCAGGCCCTCGTAGGCGAAGCGGAGTACGAAGCAGGCGGCGACGGCGGTGGTGAGGGAGCCAGCGGCGACCGCGGCGCGGCGGGCCGCGTAGCCGCCGTCGCGGGCGAGCCAGGTCGTACCGAAGAACAGGATCGCCTCGGGCTCCGGGCCACCACGGCCACGTTCGCCGCCCGCCTTCCTGTCGGAGGCGGTGGCGGACGTGGCCGCGGGGGCCGCGGTGGCGGACGTGGCCGCGGAGGCGTCCTCGGGACGCTCGGCGTGCGGGGAGTGCTCGGGGTGCTCGCTCACGGAGCGATTATCCCCGGCGCGCGGGCGGGTCGGGCGCGGCACCCGGGCGCGGCACCTCAGGGCCGGTGCTCAGGGCCGACGTTCAAGCGCGGCACGTCAGGGCCGGTGCTCAGGGCCGGCGTTCAAGCGCGGCGCCTCAGGCCCGGTGCTCAGGCTCGTCGCTCAGGCGCAGTGCGGGGCGACGTAGCCGCTGCTTCCCGTGTAGACGTACGCGTCCGAGATGAACTGCCCGTTGGCGATGTTGTCCCAGAGCGTCGTCGTGCCGTACGGGCCCGTGATCCGCTCCCCCTCCTGCTGGCAGTTGATCGGCACGCTCGCGCCGTACGGGAGCACCTTGACGAGCGAGTAGTGGGTGCCGGGTCCGCTGCGGACGTTCACCCGGTAGTCCGGGTGGACCGCGTAGCGCTTGGCGGCCGGCGTCCCCACTTCCGCTTCCGCGGCTTCTCTCGCGGTGTTCTCAACCTCTTCGACGCTCATGCGGTCCTCCCCCGTTGACGGTGTGTGCTCTGCGCCGCGCAGGCTAGCAAGCCATGGCTTGATAGCACGCACCATCGACTAGGCTCCGTGCGTCGCGCTTGCGCACGAATACACGGGGGTGGGCAAATGCCACCACTGCGCAACACCGGGTCGGCCCCGGAAGCGGAGCATCCGGATTACGCCGGCCGCTACCTGCTCGAATCAGCCCTGGGCTCGGGCGGAATGGGCGAGGTCCATCTCGCCACCTCCGCCTCGGGGTTGCGGCTCGCCGTCAAGGTCATCCATGCGGGTCACGCCTCTGATCCCGAGTTCAGGGCCCGCTTCCAGCAGGAGGTCGCGGCGGCGCGCCGGGTGAGCGGGGCGTTCACCGCGCCCGTCGTGGACGCCGATCCGGAGGCCCCGCGGCCCTGGATGGCGACCCTGTTCATCGACGGGCCCACCCTCTCCGAGCGGGTGAAGCGGAACGGGCCGCTGGACGCCGAGGAGTTGACCAGGCTCGGGGCGGGACTCGCCGAGGGGCTGCGGGACATCCACCGCGCCGGGGTGGTGCACCGCGATCTCAAGCCCAGCAACGTCCTGTTGGCGTCCGACGGGCCCAAGGTCATCGACTTCGGCATCTCGCGCCCCACGGACAGCGATCTGCGGACGGAGACGGGCAAGCTGATCGGCACGCCGCCGTTCATGGCGCCCGAGCAGTTCCAGCGACCGCGCGAAGTCGGGCCCGCCGCCGATGTGTTCGCGATGGGCGCGGTCCTGGTGCACGCGGCGACCGGGCGCGGTCCTTTCGACTCGGACAGCCCGTACATCGTCGCGTACCAGGTCGTGCACGACGAGCCGGATCTGACGGGCGTACCGGATCGGCTCGTTCCGTTGATATCGCGGTGCCTGGCGAAGGACCCGGCGGAGCGGCCGACGCCGGACGAGGTGATGAGCGCGCTGCGGACGACGGATCCCGCGTCGGGCGCCGCGCCGGACGGGGGACGCCCGTCCACCCCGTACGACCTGCGCGGGCCGTACGGGGCGCGGGCGCTCGTACCGGTGCAGCGCGGGCCCGGTCCCCTGGAGACCGCGGGCCCGGGTTCGGGCTCCGTGCCCACGAACCACGCGGTGCCAACGAACCACGCGCGGGGCTCCGAGACCGTTCCGTCGGCGTCGTCCGACCGGCCATCCGTCCAACCGTCATCGGCGTCCGCGCGGTCGCCGCGCCGGGTGCGTACGGTGGCGGTCGCGCTGGCGCTGGTGGCTGTGGCCGGTGCGGGTTTCCTCGGCGCACGGGCCATGTACGACGCCACCCGGGCCACGGCGGAGGAGCCGCCGTCCCGGACGTTCCGGCCGTGGGACACCACGCTCGGCACCGGATCGGGCGGGTCGGACGGATCGGGCGGGTCCGGTGGCAATCAGGTGCCCGTGTGCGCCTCCGACGCCACGGCCGTCTACTGCGCCGGGCCCGGCGTCACGGCCGCGCGGCTCGACCCCGTCGACGGTCGTACGGAGTGGTCCGTGAAGGCCGCGAAGGGCGGGCGCGCCGCCGCGACAGACGAGGGCGCAGCGCCGGTGCTCTCCGGCGGACTCCTGCATGTCGTCGCGGGCGGCGCGGGCGATACGGGCGGCACGGGCGGCGGCGGGAAGCAACTGGCGGCGCTCGACCCGGCCTCGGGCGCCGAGCGCTGGGCCGTCGGCATCTCCTCGTACGCCACCGTCCGGCACAGCGGCGACACGGTGCTCCTCGTCTCGTACGACGGGCGGGTGCGCTCCCTCGACGGCGCGACCGGCGACGAACGCTGGACGAAGCGGCTCGGCGCGACCGGCACCGTCTGGACGGCGGCGAGCGGCACCGGCGACGCGCTGTTCGCCACGACGCCGTCGGCCGACGGCTCGGCGACCGATGTCCGTTCGATCGACCCGGCCACCGGAGCGGTGCGCTGGGAGAAGCGGCTGACGGGCACCCTGGCCCCGGCCGGAGCCTCGGACGACGCGCTGTTCCTGCTCGGAGGGGACGCGGACGGCTTCACCAGGGCGGTCGTACGGCTGGACGCGTCGAGCCGTACGGTACGGCGGGTCCCGCTGACCGCGCCGGTCGACCAGGCGCAGGCCACCGTCGTGGGCGACACCGTCTACGTCATCGGCTACACGGGCTCGCTGCTCGCCGTCGACACCGGTGCGGAGAGCGCGGGCGTCCGCTGGCGGCTGGAGACGTCGGTGACGCGCGCCTCGCGCCCCGCCGCCACCGGGGACCGGGTCTATCTGAGCGGGGGCGACGGCCGGCTGCTCGCCGTGGACGCCGGGCGCGGGAGGCTGCTGGGGCAGACGAAGCCGCGGATGGCCGACGGGCCCGACACGCTCGTCGCCACGCTGCCCGCGCCCGTCACGGCCCCCGGCCCCGGCTCCGGCTCCGGCTCCGGCAACGAGTCCGGGGCGACGACGGTCGTCGGGAGCGCGCCCGACGGATCCGTCTTCGCCGTCGCCGGGCGGGATCCCGCTTCCTGGTGACGGTCCGGGGCCCCGGGACCCGGGGCCCGGGTCCCGGAAGGGCTCAGCCGAGGCGGGAGATGTCCCGGACCGCGCCCTTGTCCGCGCTCGTCGCCATCGCGGCGTACGCGCGCAGCGCCTGGGAGACCTTGCGCTCGCGGCTCACCGGGGCGTACACGCCGTTCAGCGCCGCGCGGCGCTCCGCGAGTTCCGCGTCGCCGACCAGCAGCTCGATCGTGCGGTTCGGGATGTCGATACGGATCCGGTCGCCGTCGTTCACCAGCGCGATCGTGCCGCCCGAGGCCGCCTCCGGCGAGGCGTGGCCGATCGAGAGCCCCGACGTACCGCCGGAGAAGCGACCGTCCGTGACCAGCGCACAGGCCTTCCCGAGGCCGCGGCCCTTCAGGTACGACGTGGGGTACAGCATCTCCTGCATACCGGGGCCGCCCCGCGGTCCCTCGTACCGGATGACGATCACATCGCCCTCGGCGATCTCCTTGCGGAGGATCTTCTCGACGGCGTCCTCCTGCGATTCGCAGACGACGGCCGGGCCCTCGAAGGTCCAGATCGACTCGTCGACACCCGCCGTCTTCACGACGCAGCCGTCGACGGCCAGGTTGCCCTTCAGGACCGCCAGACCGCCGTCCTCGGAGTAGGCGTGGGCGACATCGCGGATGCAGCCGCCCGAGGCGTCCGTGTCGAGCGTGGCCCACCGCTCGGACTGCGAGAACGCCTCGGCGGAGCGGACGCAGCCGGGGGCCGCGTGCCACAGCTCGACGGCCTCCTCGGACGGCGAGCCGCCGCGCACGTCCCAGGTCTCCAGCCACTCCTTGATGCCGGGGGCGTGGACGGTGTGGACGTCCTCGTTGAGCAGACCGCCGCGGTACAGCTCACCCAGGATGGCGGGGATGCCGCCGGCCCGGTGGATGTCCTCCATGTAGTACGTGCCGCCCGGGGCGACGTTCGGCGCGACCTTGGCGAGGCAGGGGACGCGGCGCGAGACGGCGTCGATGTCGCTGAGGTCGTAGTCCAGCTCGGCCTCCTGGGCGGCGGCGAGCAGGTGCAGGATCGTGTTGGTGGAGCCGCCCATGGCGATGTCGAGCGCCATGGCGTTGTCGAAGGCCGCGCGGGTGGCGATGGCGCGCGGCAGGACCGACGCGTCGTCCTGCTCGTAGTGGCGCTTGGTGATCTCGACGACCGTGCGGCCCGCGTTCTCGTACAGCGCCCTGCGGGCGGTGTGCGTGGCGAGGACGGAGCCGTTGCCGGGGAGGGAGAGGCCCATGGCCTCGGTCAGGCAGTTCATCGAGTTGGCGGTGAACATGCCGGAACAGGAGCCGCAGGTCGGGCAGGCGTTCTCCTCGATACGGAGGATGTCCTCGTCCGAGATGGACTCGTTCACCGCGTCGGAGATCGCGTTGACCAGGTCGAGTTTTCGGACCGTACCGTCCACGAGGGTCGCCTTGCCGGCCTCCATGGGGCCGCCGGAGACGAAGACCGTCGGGATGTTGAGGCGCAGGGCGGCCATCAGCATGCCCGGGGTGATCTTGTCGCAGTTGGAGATGCAGATCAGCGCGTCCGCGCAGTGCGCCTCGACCATGTACTCGACGGAGTCGGCGATCAGGTCGCGGGACGGCAGGGAGTAGAGCATGCCGCCGTGGCCCATCGCGATGCCGTCGTCCACGGCGATCGTGTTGAACTCGCGCGGGACGGCGCCCGCGGCCTTGATGGCGTCCGAGACGATCCGGCCGACCGGTGCGAGGTGGGTGTGCCCGGGCACGAACTCGGTGAAGGAGTTGGCCACCGCGACGATCGGCTTGCCGATGTCCTCGCTCGCTACGCCCGATGCCCGCATAAGGGCGCGTGCGCCCGCCATGTTGCGGCCGTGGGTGACAGTGCGGGACCTCAGCTCGGGCATCGTCTCTCGCTCCTTCAGCGGATCTCAGCGGATCTCAGCAGATCTTCCGGCCGATTCCTTCGGCAGAAATGACTTCTTCGAGCGTACGCCCCGGATCCAAGACCTGGACAAGGTGTCCGGAATACGGGACGACTGTTCAGCTTTCGGTCAGATAGCGCTGGAGCGTGGGCGCGACCATCGTGATGATCTCCTCGATGTCCGCCGACGCCAGCGGCTCCGCCTTGATCACGTACCGCAGGAGCGCGATGCCGATCATGTGCGAGGCGGACAGCTCGGCGCGGAACTCCGGATCCGGTACGTCCAGCCCCTCCGCGACCTGGCCGAGCAGCCGGCGCAGCACGAACGTACGCAGCACCGCCGCCGCGGCGTCGTGCGTGAGCGCGGAGCGGATGACCGCGAGCAGCGGGGCCCTGGTCGCCGGGTTCTCCCAGACGGCGAAGAAGTTGCGGGCGAGCTGTTCCCCGATCGCGTCGGGGCTCCCGGCGAGCACCTTGGCGGGCACCGTCAGGGCCGGTTCGAAGGAGATCTCGACGGCGGACGCGAAGACCTCGTCCTTCGTCCCGAAGTAGTGGTGGACGAGCGCGGGGTCGACGCCCGCCGCCCTGGCGATACCGCGGACGGACGTCTTGTCGTACCCGCGCTCCGCGAACTCCGCGCGGGCCGCCCCCAGGATCTTCTGCCGGGCGCTGGGACCGGACTCCGCGTCCTTGCGGGCGGGGCGGCCCCGGCGGCGGGGGGTGGCGCCGGCGGTCATGACGGGCGCGCTCCGGACGAGCCCGAGGCGCCGGACGAGCCGGAGCTGCGGGGCCGACGGGGGGTGCGAGGGGTACGGGGCGTACGGGGCGCCCGTACCGTCGGCGAGGGCTGCGACCTGGTGGGGGCGGGGGACGCGGAGGCGGAGGTGTCGGACGTGGCCGAGGACTTGGCGGAGGTGGAGGCCGACGCCGAAACAGGCGGCGACGCGAGGTGCAGGCGCGCGAAGGCCAGCGCCTCCGCGAGGTCCGCCTCGCGCTCCGCCGCCGACATCGCGCGCCGGGTGTTGACCTCGATCACGACATGGCCGTCGAAGCCGCCGTCCGCGAGCCCCTCCAGCAGCTCGGCGCACGGCTGCGTACCGCGCCCCGGCACCAGGTGCTCGTCCTTCGCCGAGCCGTTGCCGTCCGCGAGGTGGACGTGGCCCAGCCGGTCGCCCATGCGGCCGGCCATGGCCATGGCGTCGCTGCGGGAGGTCGCGGTGTGCGAGAGATCGACGGTGAAGTGCCGGTAGTCGTCCTGGGTGACGTCCCAGCCGGGCGCGTACGCGGGCATCTCGCGGTCCCGGTAGCGCCACGGGTACATGTTCTCGACGGCGAACCGTACGTCCGTCTCGTCCGCCATCCGCCAGATACCGGTGACGAAGTCGCGCGCGTACTGGCGCTGCCAGCGGAACGGCGGATGCACGACGACCGTGGACGCGCCGAGCTTCTCGGCCGCCGCCCGCGCCCGCTGGAGCTTCACCCACGGGTCCGTCGACCAGACCCGCTGGGTGATCAGCAGACAGGGCGCGTGCACGGCGAGGATCGGGACGCCGTGGTAGTCGGAGAGCCGGCGCAGCGCCTCGATGTCCTGGCTGACGGGGTCCGTCCAGACCATGACCTCGACGCCGTCGTAGCCGAGGCGCGCGGCGATCTCGAAGGCCGTCGCCGTGGACTCCGGATAGACCGAGGCCGTCGACAGCGCGACCTTCGTATCCGGGATGCGCACCACTGGATCTGCCACGGGGACAGCGTACGGGCCACGGCGGGGCGACCGTCGGCCTGTCCCGCTACGCGGCCCCCACCCGGTCACGGCGCGAGCCGCCCGGGTCACGGTGCGCGCTGGTCGGTCAGGGTGCGAGCTGGTCGAGGCGGCGCAGGATCACGCCCTCGCGCAGCGCCCACGGGCAGACCTCCAGCGTCTCGACCCCGAACAGGTCCATCGCGCCCTCCGCGACCAGCGCGCCCGCCAGCAACTGCGCCGACCTGCCCTCGGAGACCCCGGGGAGTCCGGCGCGCTGGACGGCGTTCATCGTGGCCAGCTTCGGCACCCACTCCTCCAGGGCCGTACGACTCAGCTCGCGCTGCACGTACAGCCCCTCGCCGGACCTGGCAGCGCCCGCCAGCCGCGCGAGCTGCTTGAAGGTCTTGGACGTGGCCACCACGTGGTCCGGGCTGCCGAACCGGGCGAACTCCCCGACCGTACGGGCGATCCTGGCCCGTACATGGCGGCGCAGCGCCTTCACGTCGATCGGGTCCGGCGGGTCCCCGGGCAGCCAGCCCGCCGTGAGCCGGCCGGCGCCCAGGGGCAGGGAGACGGCCGCGTCCGGCTCCTCGTCGATCCCGTACGCGATCTCCAGGGAGCCGCCGCCGATGTCCAGCACGAGCAGCTTCCCGGCCGACCAGCCGAACCAGCGGCGGGCGGCGAGGAAGGTCAGCCTGGCCTCCTGGTCACCGGTGAGGACCTCAAGATCCACACCGGTCTCGCTCTTGACGCGCGACAGGACCTGTTCGGCGTTGACGGCCTCGCGTACGGCGGAGGTGGCGAACGGCAGGACGTCCTCGCAGCCCTTGTCCTCGGCCGCCTGGAGGGCGTCCGCGATCGTCGCCACCAGACGGTCGACCCCGTCGGGGCCGATCGCGCCGTCGGGGTCGAGCAGTTCGGCGAGGCGCAGCTCCGCCTTGTACGAATGCGCCGGCAGCGGGCGGGCACCGCGGTGGGCGTCGACCGCCAGCAGGTGCACGGTGTTCGAACCGACGTCCAGGACTCCGAGTCTCATGAGCGGAACGCTACTGCGAACGCCGCATACGCTGGGCATGTGCCAAAGACGAAAAAGGCGAAGCCGGGCAAAGCCAAGGGCCCGAAGAAGCAGGACCAGCAGCAGGGGACCCGGGGCAGCGCCCGGGCGGTCCCTGACGAGAAGGGGCTGGACTTCGCCCGTGCCTGGGTCGAGTTCCCGGACCCGGCCGACGACGAGCAGGTGTTCCGCTGCGATCTGACGTGGCTCACGTCACGGTGGAGCTGCATCTTCGGCAGCGGCTGCCAGGGCATCCAGGCGGGCCGCGCCGACGACGGCTGCTGCACGCTGGGCGCCCACTTCTCCGACGAGGACGACGAGGCGCGGGTCGCGGGGCATGTGGCGCGCCTCACGCCCGAGCTGTGGCAGTTCCACGAGGAGGGGACGGCCACGGGCTGGACGCAGACCGACGAGGACGGCGAGCGCCAGACGCGGCGCTGGGAGGGGTCCTGCATCTTCCAGAACCGTCCCGGCTTCGCGGCGGGCGCGGGGTGCTCGCTGCACATCCTGGCGCTGCGGGAGGGCCGTGAGCCGCTGGAGACGAAGCCGGACGTCTGCTGGCAGTTGCCGGTGCGGCGTACGTACGACTGGATCGACCGGCCCGACGACACGCGTGTGCTCCAGGTGTCGATCGGCGAGTACGACCGGCGCGGCTGGGGGTCGGGCGGCCACGATCTGCACTGGTGGTGCACGTCGGCGACCTCGGCGCACGGCGCGGGCGAGCCGGTGTACAAGACGTACAGGCCCGAGCTGACGGAACTGATGGGCAAAGAGGGCTACGACCAGTTGGTGGAGCTGTGCGAGCGGCGCGTGGCGAGCGAGCTTCCGCTGCTGGCCCCGCACCCGGCGGACCCGCCGGCTCCGGCGGAGCCTGAGACGAAGGCCTGAGACGAAGGCCTGACGCGGGCGCCGCTCAGCGGGGTACGGCGGACGGGCTGACCCCGGCCGCGCTGGAACCGGCGCTGGAACCGGGACTGGAAGTGGCGCTGGGGTCCGGATCGGGCGGATCCGGGTCGGGGGGCGACTGCGACGGGCCCCCGGGCCCGGGGGCGGAGGTCCCGGGCCCGCCGGTCGGAGCCGTGGAGCCCGGGGCCGAGGGGCCCGACGGGCTCGGGCCCGGCTCCGCGGGGCCCGCCCACGTCGGCCTGCCGGGCCCGGGGTGGCCCGGGTCCCCGGGGCGCGCGGTGTGGCCGGGCGGTCCGCCGTGGGCCGGGCGGCCGGGGAGCGGGGGCCTGGTGCCGTACCCGTGGATCCGTACGGCGGCGCCCGCCGGGTAGAGCGTGATCCGCGCGCTCCACGGGCCCGCCGGTTCGCGCGCGTGGTCCACGAGGGCGCGGACGGTGACGGACTCGCCGGGCGCGAGCGTGCCGTAGTGCCGGCTCAGGGTGATCCAGGGGGCCCGGGTCCCGGCCGTCCAGGAGACCCGCTCGCCGCCGGAGGCCCGCAGCGTGATCAGCGTCATGGCGCCGGCGGGGCGTGCCTCGACCGTGAGCCCGCCGGGGTCGGCGTGGCCCGCGCCGGGCGGCGGCGCGCCCGTACCGTCGCTGATGATCTCGACGGAGACGTCGGGGGCGCGGCTGCCCTCGGTGAAGCGGGCGCCGGGCCGGTTCTGGGCGCTGCCCGCGTTCTCGTAGTGCTCGTCGTACTCGTAGTGCTGGTACGGATCGTCGTACGGGTGCCCGTCCGGGGCGGGCGGGCCCGCGGTCTCGCCCGCGGTGACCGAGGCGCCGTCGCGGCCCTCGCCGGTCCCCGGCGCGCCGCGGTACGCCGCCCAGAGGGCGAGGACGGGCGCGGCGACGACGGTCGCGACCACGGTGGTCGTCACGGCGCGCGCCCGCAGCCGGTCGCGGCGGGCCGCGCGGTCCTTGGGGTCCATCGGGAAGCCGTTGCGGCCGAAGCGCGGGGCGGTGGCGCGGGCGCGGGGTGCCTGGGTCATGGCGGCGTACGCGGCGCCGCGCGGCGCCTCGACGAGCGGCAGCGGCGCCGAGCCGACGCCGTCCGACAGGTCCTCGGTGACGGACGGGGCGGGCGAGCCGGGCAGGGCGGGCGGTGTCGCACCCGAGCCGGGCCACGGCCCCGCGGCCTCGGCGCGCTCAGCGGCGCGGCGGCAGCGCGGGCAGTCGTCCACGTGGCGGACCAGTTCGCGGCGGAGAGCGGCAGAGAGCAGGACGTGATGGTCGCCGGTGAGCCTGGCGACGGAGGGGCAGTCGCCGGTGTCCACGACGGCGAGCGCGGCGCGGGTGCGCTCGACCTCGCAGGCGGCGGACGAGAGCAGTTCCCGGGTCGCGGAGAGTTCCTTGGAGAGTACGGCGGCCACGTCACGCGGGCCGAGCCGGTGCCGTACCACCAGTTCCAGGACCTCGCGCTGCTCCGGCGTCGTACCGGCGGCCTCGGGCCAGGCCAGCAGGGCGAGTTCGCGGCGGCGGCGTTCGGCGGTCTCCGGTGCGACTCCGGCGGAGGGCGGCGCGGGGTCGGGGTCCGGGGCGGGCTCGCGGTGGCCTGAATGCGCCCCCTGGCGGGTACGGCGCTGTTCGGTGAGCTTGCGCAGACAGGCCCAGCGGGCGAGGGCGTAGAGCCAGGCCTTGCGCTCCCCGGCGCCGGAGGGGCAACGGCCGTACTGCCGCTCGGAGATGGCCAGGACATCGCCGAGCACCTCGGTGGCCGCGTCGTGGTCGCAGAGCACGGAGAGGCAGTAGGTGAACAGGCCGTCCAGATACGGCTCGTACCGTGCCGGAGGGCGCTGCGCCACCGAACGGGGCGCACGACGGAGCGCGCGGTGTGCGCCGGTGGTGTGCGTGGAGGTTTCGGGGCTGCTGCTCATCACCCGGCGACCGTAGACAGGGCGGCCCGTACCCTTCACACCCCTTGAGCACATTTAATCCTTACGGGTGAAGCTATCCCTCAAAGGGGGACACGAATGTCGTGTTTCGATGGCTTCGAAGTGGTACAGGGGCCTCCCTCACCTGGCTTATGCCCTCCCGGAACGCCGGCGGTCCGGCAGGGTGGTCCCGGCTGTCGGTGGGCCCCTATACGGTGACGCCATGGCTGCCCGTGCGAAATCCAAGGACCGGCCGTCCTACCGCTGCACCGAGTGCGGCTGGACGACCGCCAAGTGGCTCGGCCGCTGCCCCGAGTGCCAGGCGTGGGGGACGGTCGAGGAGTACGGCGCGCCCGCGGTGCGGACGACGGCGGCCGGCCGGGTCTCCACGGCCGCGCTCCCCATCGGCCAGGTCGACATCCGTACGGCGAAGGCGCGCTCGACCGGTGTGCCCGAGCTGGACCGGGTGCTGGGCGGCGGGCTGGTGCCCGGGGCCGTGGTGCTGGTCGCGGGCGAGCCGGGCGTGGGGAAGTCCACGCTGCTGCTGGACGTCGCGGCGAAGGCGGCCGACGACGAGCACCGCACGCTCTACGTGACGGGCGAGGAGTCCACCAGCCAGGTCCGGCTGCGCGCCGACCGGATCAAGGCCATCAGCGACCATCTCTACCTCGCCGCCGAGACGGATCTCTCCGCCGTCCTCGGCCATCTCGACGCGGTCAAGCCGTCGCTGCTGATCATGGACTCCGTACAGACCGTCGCCTCGCCCGAGATCGACGGGGCGCCGGGCGGCATGGCGCAGGTCAGGGAGGTCGCGGGGGCGCTCATCCGGGCGTCGAAGGAGCGCGACATGGCCACCCTGCTGGTCGGCCATGTGACGAAGGACGGCGCGATCGCGGGCCCCCGGCTGCTCGAACACCTCGTGGACGTCGTGCTGTCCTTCGAGGGCGACCGGCACGCGCGGCTGCGGCTGGTCCGCGGCGTGAAGAACCGGTACGGCGCGACGGACGAGGTCGGCTGCTTCGAGCTGCACGACGAGGGGATCACCGGCCTCGCCGACCCGTCGGGGCTCTTCCTGACCCGGCGCGACGAGCCCGTCCCCGGCACCTGTCTCACCGTCACCCTCGAAGGGCGCCGGCCGCTCGTCGCCGAGGTGCAGGCGCTCACGGTGGACTCCCAGATCCCCTCGCCCCGGCGCACCACCTCGGGTCTGGAGACCTCCCGGGTCTCGATGATGCTGGCCGTTCTGGAGCAGCGCGGCCGGATCAGCGCGCTCGGCAAGCGCGACATCTACAGCGCGACCGTGGGCGGCGTGAAGCTCACGGAGCCCGCCGCGGACCTGGCGGTGGCCCTCGCGCTGGCCTCTGCGGCGAGCGACACCCCGCTGCCGAAGAACCTGGTCGCGATCGGCGAGGTCGGGCTCGCGGGCGAGGTCAGACGGGTCACAGGGGTCCAGCGCAGGCTGGCGGAGGCACACCGTCTGGGCTTCACCCAGGCGCTCGTTCCGACCGACCCGGGCAAGGTCCCGCCCGGTATGAAGGTGACGGAGGTGGCCGACATGGGCGACGCTCTGAGGGTGCTGCCGCGCCGAGGTCGGGCGGACGCCCCACGGGACGACAACGCTCGCCGGTAGACTTTGCCCTGGTCTCGCCCATCCGTACGAGCCGGAGGAGTGCAGTGGCAGCCAACGACCGGGCATCAGCACCCGGAAAGTCCGGCGCGGGCTCCGGCAACGAAGCGCTGATCCGCGCGTCCCTGAGCGCTGTCGCGCCGGGGATGGCGCTGCGCGACGGGCTGGAGCGCATCCTGCGCGGTAATACCGGCGGTCTCATCGTCCTGGGGATGGACAAGACCGTCGAGTCGATGTGTACGGGCGGGTTCGTGCTGGACGTGGAGTTCACCGCGACCCGGCTGCGCGAGCTGTGCAAGCTCGACGGCGCGCTCATCCTCGACAAGGACATCACCAAGATCCTCCGGGCGGGCGTGCAGCTCGTCCCGGAGTCCTCGATCCCCACCGAGGAGACGGGCACCCGGCACCGCACGGCGGACCGGGTCTCCAAGCAGTGCGGCTTCCCCGTGGTCTCCGTGTCGCAGTCGATGCGGCTGATCGCGCTGTACGTCAACGGGGAGCGCCGGGTCCTGGAGGAGTCGGCGGCGATCCTGTCGCGGGCGAACCAGGCGCTGGCGACCCTGGAGCGGTACAAGCTCCGTCTGGACGAGGTCGCGGGCACGCTCTCCGCCCTGGAGATCGAGGACCTGGTGACGGTCCGGGACGTGACGGCGGTGGCGCAGCGGCTGGAGATGGTGCGCCGGATCGCCACGGAGATCGCCGAGTACGTGGTCGAGCTGGGCACCGACGGCCGGCTTCTCTCGCTCCAGTTGGACGAGTTGATCGCGGGCGTGGAGCCGGAGCGGGACCTCGTGGCCCGCGACTACGTCCCGGAACCGACCGCGAAACGGGCCCGTACGGTCGACGAGGCGCTGGTCGAACTGGACGCGCTCACCCACCCGGAGCTGCTGGAACTGCCCATCGTGGCGCGGGCCCTGGGCTACAGCGGCTCACCGGAGACTCTCGACTCGGCGGTCTCGCCCCGCGGTTACCGGCTGCTGGCGAAGGTGCCGCGGCTTCCGGGCGCCATCATCGAGCGGCTGGTCGAGCACTTCGGCGGGCTCCAGAAGCTGCTGGCGGCGAGCGTGGACGACCTCCAGACGGTGGACGGCGTCGGCGAGGCCCGCGCACGGAGCGTCCGCGAGGGTCTGTCCCGCCTGGCGGAGTCGTCGATCCTGGAGCGGTACGTCTAGCCGTACAGCTCCAGCCCGTACGTGAACGCCCCGGCCGGGGAAGGGATCCCGGCCGGGGCGTTCACGTATGGGGTATCGGGTATCGGGTATCCGGTGCCCTCGCGGGTCAGTCCTTCTCCAGGCGGATCGACTGCTGCCCCTGCTTGACCGTCGCGCCCGGCGCCACGGCCTCCACCAGGTACGTTCCGGGGCCGACCGCGCCGGCCGGCGGGGTGGCGCACTGGGCGGCGCTGCGCCCGCGGTCCCACTCGACGGTACGGGTGACGGTGGAGTCCGCCGGTACCCGGAACAGCGCGCTGCCGGCCCGGGGGCAGTCCTTGGAGGACCAGACCTTGTCGTCGTCGGAGTCGGTGACGGTGAGCGCCACGGCCTTCGGCCCGAAGTCCGCCTTGCAGGTGGTCGCTGAGGTGTTCTTGGCGGCCAGCCGAAACACGGGCTTCTCGCCGGGCCCGTAGGCGACCTTCGTCGTGGAGAGGGTCAGCGTCAGGGAGCCCGGGGCGCAGTCCGGCAGCGCGGAGTCCCCTGGCACCTGCTGGCCCGAGGTGGTGGTGCCGGTGCCGGAGCCCGTACCGGCACCTGAGGAGCCGGACGAGCCGGCGGAACCGGCGGAGCCGCCGCCCGACGCGCCGTCGCCGCCACCCGAGCCCGCGCCGCCGCTGTCCCCGCCCGAGCCGGATCCGCCGGTGTCGCCGTTCTTGCCGCCGTCGGCGCCCGCGTCCGTACCGCTCGGGCCGCCGTCGTCCCCGCCTGCGCCGTCCGACTCGTCGCGACCGCCCGGCTGTTCGCTGATGGCGGGGCCCGAGCCGGAGGGCCCTGGGGTGATGGACGTCACGGGATTGGCGCCGTCGCCCTTGCCGTCGGCCTTCTTGCCGCCACCTCCGCCCGAGGTGACGACCCATACGACCAGCAGAGCGAGCAGCGCGATCAGCGTCGCCGCTACTGCCCTCCGTCGCCAGTAGATGGTGGAGGGAAGCGGCCCGACCGGATTGCGCAAAGATCCCACGGCGCAAACTGTACGAGAGATCCGGGCCAACTCCCGCCCCACATGCCGCCCGTGCACGCAAGTTTTACGGATCATCATCCCGGAGGGGCGAGTCGGGCGGCGTTCTTCGGCTGATACGTATTCAGATGGCGGTTGGGGGAACTCAGGATGGCCTCGGTACGTTCTCTCCATGAACAGCAGCGCCACCAGCGGCCTCTATCGCGATGTCGTCGACTTCGCCCACACCACCCCTTCCTGGTTCCAGTTCCTGGCGGAAATATGGACAGAAGCCGGACTGCTCTTGTTCGGGGTCCTCTTCGTCGTGATCTGGTGGCAGGCCAGACCGACCGGCTCGCGCGCCGTGGCTGTCGCGGTGCTCGCCCCGCTCGCGACCGCCTTCGCCTACGTGTGCAGCGAAGCGTCCAAGTCGGTGATCCAGGAGGACCGGCCCTGCCGGACCGTCGCGGGAGCCGTCTCCCTCATCCCCTGTCCGCCCGTGGGTGACTGGTCCTTCCCCAGCAACCACTCGACGATCGCCGGCGCCGCGGCGATCACCCTCGTGCTCGCACGCCCCGTACTCGCGTATCTGACGGTGCCGATGGCGCTGCTGATGGCGTTCTCGCGGGTCTTCGTCGGCGTCCACTACCCGCACGACGTGGCGGTGGGCCTGGTGGTGGGCGGTGTGGTGGCCACGATCGTCGTGCTGCTCGCGGCCCGTCCCGTACAGGCCCTGGTCGAGACGATGCGCGCCAGCAGGTCGGGCGCGGCGCTCTGGCTGGCGGGTCCCGGCGACGGCGCACCGGTCGTGGCGCGCGGACGCCACAGCGCCGGCCGGAGCTGAGCCCGACCGCGGAAGAAAACGGGGAAGAGGGAAAGGCGTACTTCCGGAGAGCGTGGTGCCGCCCCGGCGCGCGGGCGTTGGCCCGGGCGCGTGGTGCCCTCCGGCGTACTCCGGCGTACGCCTGCCTGCTGCACCGTCCTCGCGCCCGCACATGTCAGGATCGGTGGTGCCATGACTGCTACCTCCGCGCACTCGACGCCCCCGCGCCACCCGTCGCCCCCGTCGCACCCCGCCCCGGCGGCCGGGACCGGTCCGGCCGCCCCTCCCTCCGCCCTCCACACCCCCGTCATCGCGTGGTTCGAGACGCACGCCCGCGATCTGCCCTGGCGCCGCCCCGAGGCGGGCGCCTGGGGGGTGATGGTCAGCGAGTTCATGCTCCAGCAGACCCCGGTGAGCCGGGTCCTCCCGGTGTACGAGCAGTGGCTCGCCCGCTGGCCCCGCCCCGCCGACCTGGCCGCCGAGGCGCCCGGCGAGGCCGTACGCGCCTGGGGCCGGCTCGGCTACCCGCGCCGCGCGCTGCGGCTGCACGGAGCCGCGCTGGCGATAACGGAGCGGCACGGCGGTGACGTACCCCGCGAGCACGCGCAACTGCTCTCGCTGCCCGGCATCGGCGAGTACACGGCCGCCGCGGTCGCGTCGTTCGCGTACGGGCAGCGGCACGCCGTGCTCGACACGAACGTACGGCGCGTCCTGGCCCGCGCCGTGAACGGTGTCCAGTACCCGCCGAACGCGACCACCGCCGCCGAGCGCAAGCTCGCCCGTGCGCTGCTGCCCGAGGAAGCGGCGACGGCGGCGCGCTGGGCCGCCTCCTCCATGGAGCTGGGCGCGCTGATCTGCACGGCGAAGAACGAGGGGTGCGCGCGCTGCCCGATCGTCGCGCGGTGCGCCTGGCAGCTCGCCGGGAAGCCGGCCCACGAGGGCCCGGCCCGGCGCGGCCAGACCTACGCGGGCACGGACCGCCAGGTGCGCGGCAAGCTCCTCGCCGTCCTGCGGGAGGCGCTCACCCCCGTACCGCAGGCGGCGCTGGACGCGGTGTGGGACGAGCCGGTGCAGCGGGCGCGTGCCCTGGACGGGCTGGTCGCGGACGGACTGGTCGAGCCCCTGGAGAACGCCCTGTACCGGCTGCCGCAGAGCTGAGGCAGCTCGTACCGACCCGGGGCCCGACCCCGTTACCCCGATCGGACCGCCGTTACACAACCGATGGACAGCCGTGCGTCCGCCGACGGCTGTCCCGCACAGCCTCGTGACAAGTGCTCCGTAATTTCAGTGGCGTCAGGAAAGTGCCGTCAGGGAACGGCACGGATGATCACGGGGTCGGAGGCGGTTGGCATGGCGCAGGGTGAGGTGCTCGGATTCGAGGAGTACGTGCGGACCCGGCAGGAGGCACTTCTGCGGAGCGCCCGCCGCCTCGTACCCGATCCTGTCGACGCGCAGGATCTCCTCCAGACCGCGCTGGCCCGTACGTACGGCCGCTGGGACGGCATCGCCGACAAGTCCCTCGCCGACGCCTATCTCCGCCGCGTCATGATCAACACCCGTACGGAGTGGTGGCGCGCCCGCAAGCTCGAAGAGGTCCCCACCGAGCAGCTTCCCGACGCGAGCGTCGAGGACGGCAGCGAACAGCGGGCCGACCGCGCGCTGCTGATGGACATTCTCGGCGTTCTGGCTCCCAAGCAACGCAGCGTCGTCGTGCTGCGACACTGGGAGCAGATGAGCACGGAGGAGACGGCCGCGGCGCTCGGCATGTCGGCGGGTACGGTGAAGAGCACGCTGCACCGCGCGCTGGCGCGGCTCCGCGAGGAGCTGGAGAGCCGCGCGGCCGAGAGCCGGGACGCCAACGCGCCTCAGAAGCCGACGGTGGTCCGTCGTGACGCACGTGGCGGCCGGGGTGGCCGCCAGGAACGGGGGCGGGAGAGGTGCGCGGCCTGAGAGGCCCCGATCGGTCGGGGAGCAGATCGGCGGAGAGCGGACCGGCGGGCCAGGGACCGGCGGCGAACGGACCGCCAGGACAAGGACCGCCCGGGCAAGGACCGTCGGGACCAGCACCGTCGGGCCGGGTGTCGAAGGGGCACGCGTCCCTGGCGGCGGGCAGCACGGTTCTGGCCGGGCTCGCCGCCTTCGGGCTGCTCGCGGCCGGCTGTTCCACCGGCGGTACGGGAACCCGGGACGAGGGCGCGGCCGTGACCACACCGGTCGAGCGGGGCGTACCCCCGAACAAGGCCTCGGCGGTGCCCCCCTCCGAGACCGTCGACGCGGTGTCCCTGCTCCGGGGCGACCCGAAGGTCAGCCCGCGGATCAAGGCCGATCTCAAACAGTGCGGCGAGGGCACCTACCCGGTGGACACGTCGTACGGGGACCTCACCGACGGTGCCGCGCCCGATGTGGTGATCAACGTGATGACGTGCGGCGACGCCGTCGGCGTCGGGACGTTCGTGTACCGCGAGAAGGACAGGGCGTACGAGAACGTCTTCGCGGCCGAGGAGCCTGCGGTCTACTCCACGATCGACCGCGGCGAACTGGTCGTCACCCAGCAGGTGTACGCCAAGGGCGACCCGATGTCGTACCCCTCCGGCGAGGACGTGGTCACCTATAGCTGGGGCGACGGCAAGTTCAGCGAGCGGTACCGCGTACGCAACGACTACAGCCGGGCGGCGCCCAGGCCCGAGCCCTCCGTGGCCGACGACGGCTGACGCCGTACCGCCGTACCGCCGACCGGCGCAGCAACCACCTGACCGACACCCGAGAACCGAGAACTGAGAGCCGCAGGATGGCAGAGACCCATGTCCTGTTCGTCGAGGACGACGACGTCATCCGCGAAGCCACCCAACTCGCGCTGGAGCGCGACGGCTTCGCGGTCACCGCGATGCCGGACGGACTCTCCGGCCTGGAGGCGTTCCGCGCGAACCGGCCCGACATCGCGCTGCTCGATGTGATGGTGCCCGGCCTGGACGGCGTCAGCCTGTGCCGGCGGATCCGTGACGAGTCGACCGTGCCCGTGATCATGCTGTCGGCGCGCGCCGACTCGATCGACGTGGTGCTCGGCCTGGAGGCGGGTGCGGACGACTACGTGACCAAGCCCTTCGACGGCGCGGTGCTCGTCGCCAGGATCCGCGCCGTACTGCGCCGGTTCGGCCACGCCGGCGGCCCGGCCGGGGAGCCGGGCGGACCGGGCGGGCAGGGCGAGCCCGACGAGCACGGCGTGCTGTCCTTCGGCGATCTGGAGATCGACACGGAGGGCATGGAGGTACGGCGGAGCGGCGCGCGGGTGGCGCTGACCCCGACGGAGATGCGGCTCCTCCTGGAGTTCTCCGCCGCGCCCGGCACCGTACTCTCCCGCGACAAGCTGCTGGAGCGGGTCTGGGACTACGGCTGGGGCGGCGACACCCGTGTCGTGGACGTCCATGTGCAGCGGCTGCGCACCAAGATCGGTCAGGACCGGATCGACACCGTCCGCGGTTTCGGATACAAGCTCAAGGCATGAAACACCTCGTCCTGCGCACCGGCGTCAGGTGGAAGATCAGCATCGCGATCGCGGCGGTCAGCGCGCTCGTGGCGGTCGCCCTGAGTCTGGTCGTCCACAACTCGGCCCGGGTCTCCATGCTCGACAACGCGCGCGAAGTCCAGTTGGAACGGCTGCTCTTCGCCCAGCGGATGTACGACAGCACCAAGGATCCGAAGTTCGGCACCAAGGTCGACGACCCGGCGCTGCCGCGCTCCCTGGAGCGGAAGATGCACGAGGGCAGACGTGCGACCTATGTGCAGGAGGGGGAGAACGGGGTGCCCGATGTCTGGGCGGCCGTCCCGCTCGGCGACGGCTCCGTGCTCTCGCTGCACAGCAAGTTCGCCGACCGCTCCACCACGATCATGAAGGACCTGGACCGGTCCCTGATCATCGGCTCGGTCTCGGTGGTCTTCGGCGGCTGCGCCCTCGGGGTGCTGGTCGGCGGCCAGCTCTCGCGGCGGCTGCGCAGGGCCGCCGCGGCGGCGGGCCGGGTCGCGCAGGGCAATACGGACGTACGGGTCGGGGAGGCCGTCGGCGGTGTCGTACGCGACGAGACGGACGAGCTGGCCCGCGCCGTGGACGCGCTGACGGACGCGCTGAACGAGCGGATCGAGGCGGAGCGCCGCGTCACCGCGGACATCGCCCACGAACTGCGCACCCCGGTGACGGGGCTGCTCACGGCGGCCGAACTGCTGCCGCCGGGGCGCCCCACCGAGCTGGTGCGCGACCGGGCGCAGGCCATGCGGACCCTGGTCGAGGACGTCCTTGAGGTCGCGCGGCTCGACAGCGCCTCGGAGCGGGCGGAGCTCCAGGAGATCGAGCTCGGCGAGTTCGTCGCGCGGCGGGTGGCCCTGCTCAACCCGGACATCGAGGTCCAGGTGGTCCACGACTCGTGGGTCAACACCGACCCGCGCCGGCTGGAGCGCATCCTCGGCAATCTGCTGGCCAACGCCGCCAAGCACGGCGGGACGCCGGTCGAGGTCACCGTGGAGGGGCGTGTCGTACGGATACGGGACCACGGGCCCGGCTTCCCCGAGGAGCTGCTCCGCGAGGGCCCCAGCCGCTTCCGTACGGGCGCCACGGACCGCGCGGGATACGGCCACGGCCTGGGCCTGACCATCGCCGCAGGCCAGTCCCGCGTCCTGGGCGCCCGTCTCACGTTCCGCAACGCGGCCCCCGCGGGGGCGCCGGGCACCGGTGCGAGCGGCGCGATCGCGGTCCTCTGGCTCCCGGAGCACGCGCCGACGAACACGGGCAGCTTCCCGATGCCGCAGCACCTCCAGGACTGAGCGGCACCCGTCCAGAGCTCCCGGAGGGCCCCGGAGCCCCTGAGAGGCCCGGAGGGCCCCCGCGGGACACGGCCGCCGGCCCTGTCCCGCGGGGGCGGGACAGGGCCGGGACGCAGGGGAAGGCGGTGCGGGTCAGACCGCCGGCTGGGCCTCCTCGGGCTCCTTCGGACCGGCGCCCCGCAGCGGGACCTCACGGACGAAGAACGCCACCGCGAAACCGATCACCGCGATGCACGCGCCGAGCAGGAACGCCGAGTGCGTACCGGCGGAGACCGCCTGCTGGTACGCCTCGCGCACCACGTCCGGCAGCTTCGCCAGGCTCGCGGCGTCGAGCTGCGCGGACTGCTCCGTCACCCCGGCACCGCCGGAGCCCGCGCGGGACGCCATCTCGTCCTGCACCCGGCCGGTGAAGAGCGCGCCCATGATCGCGGCGCCGAAGGAGCCGCCGAGCGTACGGAAGAGGGTGGTGGTGGACGAGCCGACGCCCATGTCCTTCATCTCGACGCTGTTCTGCGCGACGAGCATGGTGATCTGCATCAGAAAGCCCAGACCGGCGCCGAGCACCGCCATGTAGACGCCCGAGGTCAGCCGCGAGGTGTCCGGGCCCATCTGCGCGAGGAGGAAGAGCCCCGCGACCATCAGGCCGCTGCCCAGGATCGGGAAGATCCGGTACTTGCCGGTGTTGGTGGTGATCCGCCCCACGACCAGCGAGACCAGCATCATCGACAGGAGCATCGGCAGGAGCAGCAGACCGGAGTTGGTGGCGGAGGCGCCCTGCACGGCCTGCTGGTAGAGCGGGAGGAAGAGCACCGCGCCGAACATCACGAAGCCGGTCAGGAAGCCGACGACCGACATGATCGTGAAGTTGCGGTTGCGGAAGATGTGCAGCGGCATGATCGGTTCGGGCGCCTTGGTCTGTACGGCGACGAACCCGACGAGCGCGGCGACCCCGACGAAGATCAGCAGCAGGATCATCCCGGAGGTCCAGGCGTACTCCGTACCGCCCCAGGTCGTGACCAGCACGATCGAGGTGATGCCGATGGTCAGCAGCCCGGCACCGAGGTAGTCGACCTTGGCCTTCGAGCGCTCCTTGGCGGGCAGGTGCAGCACGGCGGTGATCATCGCGAGCGCGACGGCGCCCAGCGGCAGGTTGATGTAGAAGCTCCAGCGCCAGCCGAGGTGGTCGGTGATCGTGCCGCCGACCAGCGGTCCGCCGATCATGGCGAGGGCCATGACACCGGCCATCATGCCCTGGTACTTGCCGCGCTCCCGGGGCGGGATCAGGTCACCGATGATGGCCATGACGCCGACCATCAGACCGCCGGCGCCGAGTCCCTGGACGGCCCGGAAGCCGATGAGCTGGCCCATGTCCTGGGCCATGCCGCTGAGCACGGAGCCGATCAGGAAGACGACGATCGAGGCGAGGAAGACGCCCTTGCGTCCGTACAGGTCTCCGAGCTTGCCCCAGATCGGTGTGGAGGCCGCCGTGGCGAGGGTGTACGCGGTGACCACCCAGGACAGGTGCGCGAGGCCGCCCAGCTCACCGACGATGGTCGGCATCGCCGTACCGACGATCATGTTGTCCAGCATGGCGAGCAGCATCGCGATCATCAGCGCCAGCAGGACGACGCGCACGCTGCGCGGCTGCCGTCCACCGCTCGGCGCTGCCTCGGCGGTCGCGGTCGCCGTGGCCCCCGCGTCCCCGTGCCCCCCTGTGGCTATGGACCCTGCTGCCCCGTCCCCCGCCGGCGCCGCCTCCGCGACCGTCCCTGGCTGTTTCCCGTTCGAACTCATCGTCCCCACCGCTCCCCTGGTACACCCTGATGCCTGGTACATGTGCCCGCCGGGGCCCTTACTTGCCGACCGGCTAGCTGACTACACTGCGGTAAGGTAGACCTCTACTTGCCGGGCGTCAAGTAAGTATTTTGGGAGAGCACCCATGGGCAGCACGCAGCACCCCCGGCGGGGGAACACCCGCCAGCGCATCCAGGACGTCGCGCTGGAGCTGTTCGCGGAACAGGGGTACGAGAAGACCTCGCTGCGGGAGATCGCCGAACGGCTGGACGTCACGAAGGCGGCGCTCTACTACCACTTCAAGACCAAGGAAGACATCCTGGTCAGCCTCTTCCAGGACCTCACGCGCCCGATCGACGAACTGATCGCCTGGGGCCAGGAGCAGCCGCACACCCTGGAGAGCAAGAAGCAGATCCTGCACCGCTACAGCACGGCCCTCGCGAGCGCCGCGCCGCTCTTCCGCTTCATGCAGGAGAACCAGGCGACCGTACGCGAACTGAGCGTCGGCGAGAGCTTCAAGAGCCGCATGGTGGGTTTGTTCGACCTGTTCAAGGACCCCGGCGCCTCCATGACCGACCAGGTCCGGTGCGTGAGCGCGCTCTTCACGATGCACGCGGGCACGTTCGCGCTCAAGGACGTCGAAGGAGACCCCGAGGAGAAGCGCGAAGCCATCCTGGAGGTCTCCATGGAACTGATCACCAAGGCGCACCACGGGGCCACGTCCTGAGACGTGGCCCCGTACGCGGCCCCTCTGTGCGAGGCGTCAGACCTTGACACCGACGGAGCGCAGGAAGGGCACCGGGTCGACCCCGGAGCCGTAGTTCGGCGTCGTACGGATCTCGAAGTGCAGGTGCGGGCCGCTGGAGTTACCGGTGTTGCCGGACAGGGCGATCTTCTGCCCCGTCTTGACGGCCTGGCCGATCCGGACGTCGATCTTCGACAGGTGCGCGTACTGCGAGTACGTGCCGTTCTTGTGCTTGACGACGATCGCGTTGCCGTACGCGGGACCGTCACCGGCACCGTTGGGACCGGCCTTGACGACGGTGCCCTTGTGGGCGGCGTGGACGGCGGTACCGATCGGCACGGCAAAGTCCTGGCCGGAGTGCTTGTGCGACCACATCGAGCCACCACGGCCGAACTTCGCGCTCAGCGTGTACTTCTTGACGGGGTCGGTCCAGGCGGCGGCCTTCTTGGCGTTCGCCGCGTCCTTGCTCTGCGCGGCGTCGGCGGCCTTGGCCTGCACGGTGGCCTGCTTCTGGACGGCGGCGGCCGAGCTCACGACCGAGGCCGAGGAGCCGGCGGGGCTCGCGGCGGCGTCACCGCTGGTCGCGGCGAACGCGGTCCCGGCCCCGGCCACCATCGTCACTCCGAGTCCGGCAGCCAGAACGCCGGCACGGGCACGAAGGGCGGACGGGCGGGACAGACGGGACAGGTTGCGCTGCGACATACGGGATGAACCTCCGGGCAAGAATGGTCCCGGCACTCATGCGCCGGGCTGGCCACACCTTGGTAACCCGGACCCACTCGCATCCCAAAACACCCCATCTACGACATCTCGTCGTAGCACCGGCCGCGGCCGTCGGCCTCTTGACGCACCCCCTGTCCCGCGCACCGCACAGGCGCCGCACAGCCGGGCCTTCCTGTCGAACCCGCGCCTTCCGCACTATTCCGTCTAGTAGCGCCGAAAACGCCTGTGCGCCTTGTCACGGCCACCGGGTAGAAGGACTGTCCGTTTCAGGACCAAAGGCCTGGCCCGCGCCCTAGTCTCGGAAACTTCCGATTCCAGGAACTTCGCCAGGGGGACACCACCATGACCGCACCGGCCCACGCCCGTCCCGACGACCACGAGCACGAGCACGACTTCGACGGCATCGAACTGGCCGACGCGATCCAGTCCGTACGCGACCAGCTCCTGGACGCCGCCACCCGCGCCACGGGCGCTCCCGTGGCCTTCGAGGTCGGTGACATCCAGATGGAGTTCACCCTGGAGCTGCGCAAGGAGATCAAGGGCGGCGCGAAGGTCAAGGCCTGGGTGGTCGAGGCCGGCGCGGACGCCTCCCGGACCTCGGGCCACACCCACAAGGTCGCCTTCACCCTGAAGCCCCAGGACGCCCGCTCCGGCGCGCCCTGGAGGGTCGGCAACAAGGACCACGGCAGTACGGCGGGCTTCGGCGGCGGCGCGTCGGGCGGCACCGGCTCCGGCTCGGACGGCGGCGCGCGGTGAGCGCTGCTCGCGTCGTCGCGGTCTTCGGCGAGCAGCAGGGCACGGGCGTCCTGCTCACCCCACGCTCCGTACTGACCTGCGCGCATGTGATCGGCACCACGGACAGGACGACGGTCGCCCACCCCGGCCGGGCGGACACCGTCACCGCCGAGGTCCAGTGGCGCGACGACACCCTGGACGCCGCCCTGCTCGTCACCGACCACGACGTCCTCGCCCCGGAGGTGGCGGCCCCGCTCGGCCGTCTCCGTATCGGCGTACTCGCCACGGAGGCGCCGCTGCCGCACTGCGAGATCGTCGGCTTCCCGGACATCCAGCGGTACGGGGCGGACGGCGCCCTGGAGCTGGACCAGTACCGCGCGACGGTCCTCCCGGCGGCCGGCACGCTCCGTTCGGCCCTGGTCTGTGAACTGGACCACGCGGCGGCAGCGGAACGCGCCGATGACACCACCCCGCTCCAGGGCCTCTCCGGCTCCCCGGTCTTCGCGGGCGCCGTCCTGCTCGGCATCGTCACCGAGGTGCCCCGGGGACGGGGCCACCTGCGGGTGGAGGGCGTCCCGATGGTCCAGATCTTGGAGGCGGGCGTCCCCGTCCGTGACACGTTCCGGATCGCACCGCTGGCCGATGTCCACCCACAGGACGAACGCTTCGAGAAGGGGTACGCGAAAGCCATCAGGGCGCGCTACCGCAAGACCCGGATCTTCGGCATCGACGAACTGGGCACGAATGAGTCGACCTGGGACCTGGACACGGCGTATCTGAGCCTGGAGGCGGGCGTGCGGGAGCGGCCGGGTGTCCTGGACAGGCTGGATCCGCACCGGCCGCCCCCGGTCCAGCCGAGCCGTATCGACACCCTGCTGGCGGACCGCCCTCGCGCCCTCCTGCGCGGCGAGGCCGGCGCGGGCAAGACCACTCTGGTCTGGTGGCTCGCGGCCCACGCGGCCTGTGGCACCCTCGGCCCCGAACTGGCCGATCTCAACGGTTTGGTGCCGTTCGTCGTCCCCCTGCGCACGGTGCACGCCAGGGGCAACGGGCTGCCCGCACCCGCGCAGCTTCCCTCCGTGGCCCAGATCCTGGCCGACGACGCGCCCCCGGGTTGGGCGCAGCGGGTGCTGGAGGCCGGACGGGGCTTCCTCTTGATCGACGGCGTGGACGAGGTACCCCCGGACGAGCGCGAGAACACCCGGGTCTGGCTGAACGAACTTCTCGACCTGTACCCGAACACGCGCTGCCTGGCCACGGTCCGCCCGCTCGCCATTGAGGAGGAGTGGCTGCGCTCCGAGAGATTCGACGAGCTGCAGCTCCTCCCGATGCGCCACGAGGACATCCAGGCGTTCGTCACTGCCTGGCACCGGGCCGCACGCCTCGAATGCGACACCTACGCGGACGAGGGGCGGGCCAAGGCGGAGCGCGCCGAACTGACCACGCTGGAGACCGAGCTGCGGACCCAGTTCGGCCAGAACGACGCCCTGCGCACCCTTGCCCAGACCCCCTTGCTCTGCGCCGTCATCTGCGCCCTGCACCGCCGCAGGGGCGGCCTGCTGCCGGACACCCGCTGGGAGCTGTACCGCTCCACGCTCGCGATGCTGCTCGGCACCCGGGACAAACAGCGCGGGATCGCCAACCCGGACGGCATCACGATGGGCTTCGATGAGCACCTGGAGCTGTTGCAGTCCCTGGCGGTCTGGCTGGTACGGGGCGGCCAGGCACAGCTCTCCCGCGAGGGGGCGGAGAGGCAGATCAAGGTGGCGATGCGCCGCCTGCCGCAGGTGAGGTCGCAGGGGTCACCGACGTCGGTGCTCACCCATCTGCTCAACCGCAGCGGCCTTCTCCAAGAACGGGCCGACGACGAGATTCAGTTCATCCACCGGACCTTCCAGGACTACTTGGCGGCCCGGGCGCTCGTGGAAAGCGGCTCGCTCACGGAGCTGCTCCGTAACGCCCACAACGAGCAGTGGCAGGACACCGTCCTGCTGGCGGTGGGCCACTGCCGCCCCGCCGAAGTCCGCGAGCTGATCGAGGGGTTGCTGAAGAACGGGGAAGGGGCCCGGGAACGCGCGGAGCGCATGACCCTGTACACGCTCGCCGCCCGCTGCCTCCTCGGCACGGTCGTGGTCGACGAATCCGTCAGTCAGTCGGTCGCCGCCGGTATCCGCGCACTGCTCCCGCCCGAGAACAGCGCGGAGGTGGAGGCGGTGGCATCGCTGGAGGAGTACGTGCTGCCCCTCCTCCCCGAACAGTCCGAGCTGAACTCTGACGGAGTTGTGCGCATGGCTGACCTTCTGTGCCGCATCGGAGGCGCCGATGCCATTCCCTACGCGAAGCAGCTCGCCCGGCGTGGGAGCCGGGCGGCTCGGAGCGAACTTGTGGAGGGCTGGGGAAACTTCCCCGTGGAGGAGTACGCGAGTGAAGTGCTCGCTGGCCTGTCGCTCGCGGAGGAGGCCATCCTGGTGGAGAGCATCGACCAGCTGCGCCTGCTCGGAGGGCTCGCCCCCTTCGGCACCCTCATGCTCCAAGGTAACTTCACGGGACTCCAACTGACCCGTCATCTGGCCGATGTAGAGGTCCGCCATCTGTCCATCTCGAAGAACACCACGCTGACCGATCTTTCGTTCGTCCAGCGGCTGCCGCTCCTGAAAGAGCTGTCCGTCCTCTACAACCCAGCGCTCACGAAATTCTCCTCGCTCAAGAAGACACACATCGAGCTGCTCAACCTGAGCCTGCACGGCGTCACCCAGGCGCAACTGGCTCCGATCAGACATATCCCCGAACTCACCGCACTGCTTCTTGAGTACCCGAGCACGCTCTCCACCCGTAGTCTTCCCCGTGCCCACCCCGGCGTGATCGTTCTCGACGTCATGTGCGACAAGCGGATCGATCTCTCCACGCTGAGGCTGTGGCCCGCGCTCCGTGCCCTGACGTTGCATCTCGATTCGTGCACCTGGCTGGTCCACGGCCGACGCGGCACCACCACCCCGGCACCGCAGATCACCAGCCTGGAACTGCACATCGGATCCGACCACGCCGGGCTGGAACATGTCGCCGAGGCATTCCCCGCCCTCGCAGAGCTCACCCTCAACACCCTGGTCCAGGACGGCGAAGAACTGGATCTGACGCCCCTGCACGGTCTTCCTGGGCTGCGGATCACCGTCTCGTCCAAGTGGTCCGGTGTCCTGCCCACCCTCCTCGGCACCGAACCCCTCGGCGACCGCCTGACCGTAGACGCCTAGGACAGACGAAAAGGGGCTGCCCCGGACCCGTAAGAAACGGTCCGGGGCAGCCCCTTCAGGCGCTCAGGCCAACAGCGTCACGCGCGCTTGGCGCGTCACGCCTCCTTCGTCAGGTTCGGGCCGCCGCCCGCTGCCTGCTCGATCGGGGGGACGTCCGGGAGAGGCGACTTCTCCTCGCCGCGGAAGGTGAACTTCTTCGCGTCACCCTCGCCCTCCGTGTCCACGACCACGATGTGACCGGGGCGCAGCTCACCGAAGAGGATCTTCTCGGAGAGGATGTCCTCGATCTCCCGCTGGATCGTCCGGCGCAGCGGCCGGGCGCCCAGGACCGGGTCGTAGCCCTTCTTCGCGAGGAGCGACTTGGCGTTCGGGCTCAGCTCAAGGCCCATGTCGCGGTCCTTGAGGCGCTCGTCCACCTTGTCGACCATGAGGTCGACGATCTGGATGATGTCTTCCTCGGTGAGCTGGTGGAAGACGACCGTGTCGTCGACACGGTTGAGGAACTCGGGACGGAAGTGCTGCTTCAGCTCTTCGTTGACCTTGTTCTTCATCCGCTCGTAGTTCGTCTTCGTGTCGCCCTGCGCGGCGAAGCCCAGGTTGAAGCCCTTCGAGATGTCCCGCGTCCCGAGGTTGGTCGTCATGATGATGACCGTGTTCTTGAAGTCCACGACCCGGCCCTGGGAGTCGGTCAGGCGACCGTCCTCCAGGATCTGGAGAAGGGAATTGAAGATATCCGGGTGGGCCTTCTCGACCTCGTCGAAGAGAACGACGGAGAACGGCTTCCTGCGGACCTTCTCGGTGAGCTGGCCGCCCTCTTCGTATCCCACGTATCCGGGGGGAGAACCGAAGAGGCGGGAAACCGTGTGCTTCTCGCTGAACTCCGACATGTCGAGGGCGATCAGCGCGTCCTCGTCACCGAAGAGGAATTCGGCGAGCGTCTTGGACAGCTCGGTCTTACCGACACCGGACGGGCCGGCGAAGATGAACGAGCCTCCGGGGCGCTTCGGGTCCTTCAGACCCGCTCGCGTACGGCGGATCGCCTGCGAGAGCGCCTTGATGGCGTCCTTCTGGCCGATGACGCGCTTGTGCAGCTCGTCCTCCATGCGGAGCAGCCGGGAGGACTCCTCTTCCGTGAGCTTGAAGACCGGGATGCCCGTGGCCGTCGCCAGGACCTCGGCGATCAGCTCCTCGTCCACCTCGGCGACGACGTCCATGTCGCCGGCCTTCCACTCCTTCTCCCGCTTGGTCTTCGCGGCGAGGAGCTGCTTCTCCTTGTCACGGAGAGAGGCGGCCTTCTCGAAGTCCTGGGAGTCGATGGCCGACTCCTTGTCGCGGCGGACTCCGGCGATCTTCTCGTCGAACTCGCGGAGGTCCGGCGGCGCGGTCATCCGGCGGATGCGCATCCGGGAGCCGGCCTCGTCGATCAGGTCGATCGCCTTGTCCGGCAGGAAGCGGTCCGAGATGTAGCGGTCGGCGAGCGTCGCGGCGGCGACCAGCGCGGAGTCCGTGATGGACACGCGGTGGTGCGCCTCGTAACGGTCGCGCAGACCCTTCAGGATCTCGATCGTGTGCGGCAGCGACGGCTCCGCGACCTGGATCGGCTGGAAGCGGCGCTCAAGGGCCGCGTCCTTCTCCAGGTGCTTGCGGTACTCGTCGAGCGTCGTCGCACCGATGGTCTGGAGCTCACCGCGGGCCAGCATCGGCTTCAGGATGCTGGCGGCGTCGATCGCGCCCTCGGCGGCGCCGGCACCCACGAGGGTGTGCAGCTCGTCGATGAACAGGATGATGTCGCCGCGGGTGCGGATCTCCTTCAGGACCTTCTTCAGGCGCTCCTCGAAGTCACCGCGGTAGCGGGATCCGGCGACGAGCGCGCCGAGGTCGAGGGTGTAGAGGTGCTTGTCCTTGAGGGTCTCGGGCACCTCGCCCTTGACGATGGCCTGGGCCAGTCCTTCGACGACCGCCGTCTTGCCGACGCCGGGCTCGCCGATGAGGACCGGGTTGTTCTTCGTACGGCGGGACAGCACCTGCATGACCCGCTCGATCTCCTTCTCGCGCCCGATGACCGGGTCGAGCTTGGATTCGCGGGCGGCCTGGGTGAGATTCCGGCCGAACTGGTCGAGGACCAGGGACGTGGAGGGCGTGCCCTCCGCAGGACCGCCCGCTGTGGCGGCCTCCTTGCCCTGGTAGCCGGAGAGCAACTGGATGACCTGCTGCCGCACCCGGTTGAGATCGGCGCCCAGCTTCACGAGGACCTGGGCGGCGACGCCCTCGCCCTCGCGGATCAGGCCGAGCAGGATGTGCTCGGTGCCGATGTAGTTGTGGCCGAGCTGAAGGGCCTCGCGGAGCGACAGCTCCAGGACCTTCTTGGCACGGGGGGTGAAGGGGATGTGCCCGGACGGGGCCTGCTGGCCCTGGCCGATGATCTCCTCCACCTGCTGGCGGACCGCCTCGAGCGAAATCCCGAGGCTCTCCAGGGCCTTAGCGGCGACACCCTCACCCTCGTGGATAAGGCCCAGGAGGATGTGCTCGGTGCCGATGTAGTTGTGGTTGAGCATCCGGGCTTCTTCCTGAGCCAGGACGACAACCCGCCGCGCGCGGTCGGTGAACCTCTCGAACATCGTTAATCGCTCCTCAGAGCGGTCAGGCAGTAAAGGGGTCGGTCCCCTCCCTGTCCTTCCGCAGCTTAGTCCCGCAAGCGGGGACCGCTCATTCCAACTGCCGACTACCTGTCCCAGGCTCCCAGCCCCGAACGCCGGACAACAGCTTCAACCTGATGGTGGGAGACGATGTTCCCGCAGGCCAGGCAGATACCCTCGCCATCACTACGCCGATGGCGAACGCGAGACGCCAGGAACCGCGTGTCGCCCCTTCCCACTAGGAATGTCTTACCCGCAGGCACCGACACTCCATGCGGCGCACCCCGATTCACTCCGCTACGGGCGAACACCCTTGCGCTCCCCGACGCGCCCGCGCGCCCCCGAATCAGGGACTGTGGGCGACGGGACGCCCACTCACCGTAACTCCGGGCGGGGATCGGGAGTTCCCCGGGGTATGGCTCCGACTGTTCCGTCCCCCCGCACGCCGTCCGGCGACGTCCGCGGCCCCTGGCACGCGCGGTACGCGGAGCCGTACGCAGAGTGGTACGCGGGGTGGTGCGAGGGCTGGTACGCGGACGGGCTCGGCTGGCCGACGGTGTCCGGGCCGCCGCTGGGACTGCTCACCGGGGTCCGCTTCGACGTGCTGGAGCTGCCCGCGGACGCGGGCGCCGCGCTGCTGCGGCGGATCGGCCCCGCGAGCGGCCCGGTGGCGCTCAGCGGATGCGGCGGACTGGTCCGGCTGCTGGTGGCCGAGGGGAGCGCGGACGAACTGCCCGGTCTGCTCGACTGGCTGGACTGGGGTGGCATCGCCCTGGGGCTGACGGTGCTCGGCGTGGGCGGACGGATGACCGCCCCCGTACCGGCCGTCACACCGGCGGCCCTGCCCGCGACCGTACGGAGTGCCGCTCCCCCGCGGCGGACCGGTGGGGGCACCACCGCGCCGGGGGCCGCCGTATGGCTGCGGCCCCCCGAGCCTGGACGCGAGGTGGAACCGACGCTGCCGGCGTTCGCTCTCTCCGGACGGGGGGACGGTAACGGGGGCAGTGGTGGGGGTGCCCCCGATCTCGTACGGCTTGTGGACGCGGCGGCCACCGAGTGCCACCGGGCCCGCCTGCTGCGCGGAAATGTGTTCCGAGCGAATACTCAGCCGTTGGCCTTCTCGTAGGCTTCACGGATCTCGGCGGGAACACGGCCGCGGTCGTTGACGCTGTAGCCGTTCTCCTTCGCCCACTTGCGGATTTCGGCGGTGTCCTTGTTGCCACCGGCCGCTACGCGACCCTTGCCACGGCTGCCCGCGGCACGGCCACCGGTACGCCGGCCACCCTTGGCGTACGGATCGAGGAGACCCCGCAGCTTGTCCGCATTGGCCGTGGTGAGGTCGATCTCGTAGGTCTTGCCATCCAGAGCGAACGTCACCGTCTCGTCCGCCTCGCCGCCGTCGAGGTCATCGACAAGAAGGACCTGAACCTTCTGTGCCACCGGATTTCCTTTCATCGAAAATGCAGTACGCGGAAAGGAAACCGCTTTTCTCAGGAAAACACAAACCCCCGGGAGAGGTTCACAGCCGCAACAGGACGGGAAACGTGCGCGATTCGGACATGGAGCTCTGCGGAGTCGGACGATCACAGATGCAGAAGCATCCGGCTGTTGCCCAAGGTGTTCGGCTTCACCCGTTCGAGACCCAGGAACTCGGCAACGCCCTCGTCATAGGAACGCAGCAGCTCTCGGTACACATCTCGCCCGACCGGGGTCTCACCGATCTCCTCGAAGCCCCGCTTCGCGAAGAACTCGACTTCGAAGGTCAGGCAGAATACCCGGCGCACTCCGAGCCAGCGGGCCGTCTCCAGCAACTTGTCCAGGAGAAGATGGCCCGCGCCGACCCCCTTGACCGCAGGATCAACGGCCAGTGTGCGCACTTCGGCAAGGTCCTCCCACATCACGTGCAAGGCACCGCAGCCGATGACGCTCGCGTCCGCGTCGCGTTCCGCGACCCAGAACTCCTGGATGTCCTCGTAAAGCGTCACGGGCGCTTTGTCGAGCAGGATGCCTTCGCTCACGTAAGGGTCGACAAGACGCCGGATCGCCGGTACATCCCTGGTCCTGGCCCGCCGGACGGTGAGGGCATTTGCATCGGCATTGGTAACGGATGGCACTGAGGGCATGACCGGACGCTATCGCCCCGCCCCGGAACCCCCGTCGGCGCCCTCTCCCGGCCGGCCCTCCGGGGCTTCGGGGACTTCGGGGGTTTCGAGCGCTTCAAGGGGTTCCGGGACATCCGGTACGTCGGGGCCGTTCACCCGGACCATACGGACGGCGTCCTCAAGGGCCCGGCGCTGCTCGGCCGACATCATGCCGAAGAAGGCGACCAGAGCCGCGGCCGGATTGTCACTCTTCGACCAGGCTTCGTTCATCAGTGCCGCGGCGTAGGCGGCACGGGTGGAGACAGCCGTATATCGATAGGCGCGGCCGTCCACTTCCCGGCGCACCCAGCCCTTCTGATGGAGATTGTCCATTACGGTCATGACGGTGGTGTAGGCGATGGACCGTTCCCGCTGAAGGTCTTCGAGGACTTCCCGGACGGTGACCGGACGGTTCCATTGCCAGACGCGCGTCATGACGGCGTCTTCCAGGTCTCCCAATTGACGGGGCACCCCGCCACCATAGTGCGAGATGTCCGAATGGCCGGTTATTGACGTAACAAAAAGGACGTACGACTGAATTTCAGTCGTACGTCCGTGCGTCCGGTGCCCCGGACGGGGATTCCTCAGACGCGGTGCGCCTCCGGGGCGCCGCCATGCTGCCCGGCGGCCTCCGCGCGGGCCAGGGCCGCGTCGACCGCCGCGTCCTCCTTGGCCTTGTTGGGGCCGCCCTGGCTCTTGACGATCGTCCTGACCAGGAGGGTGAAGAACGTGGCCATGACCACGGGGGGCAGCAGCGCGGAGACGTAGTCCATGCCGTCCAGAGTAGCTAGCCGACGGCGAGCCGCTCCGGCGGGGGCGCGGGTCTGCGGCGGGGTGGGAAGACCTCGGACGGCTTGGGCATCGGCTTGTCCGGCGCGGGGCGGCGGGGTTCTGCGGGCTCGCGGGGCCGCGCGGGTTCGGCCGGTTCGGCGGGCCTGGCGGGCTTACGGGGCTCGTGCGCGGGCTTGTCGGCGGCCCGGCCGCCGGGCAGCGCGAGGAGCCGGGTACGGGGCGCGGGGGCCGCCGGGACCGTACGGCGATCGGCGGCCAGCCCCGCGAAGCGGGCCCGTACCGAGCGCTCGGCGAGCCGCCGGCAGTGGTCGAGCAGGGCCCCGGCGGCCGGGTTGCCCCGCAGGGCGCGCAGCGCGGCGAGATCGTCGGGGCCCGGCGGGTAGCCGGTGGCCAGGGCGTCCTGGAGCAGTTCGAGATAGCCGGTGACGGAGCCGGGCAGCGCCTGGCGGTACCGGGCCAGATCGGCGACCAGGAACGCCCGCATCCGCCCCGCCTCGCGTACGGCCTCGTCCACGGATTCGGCGAGCCGCAGGCAGTCCTGGACGTCTTCGCGCGGGAGCGGGGCGGGGTGAAGGGCGACGGCGAGGGCGCGTCGGAGCACACACAGCTCGTCAGCGCCGAACGCCATACCGCCGCGGGATCCGTAGGGCGTGGGCATGGGGCGACAGTACGCGCCAAAGGGACAAAATCCGCTTAATACCCCACTTCGGGCGCGCCTGGCCGCCGTGGCGACGCGGGCGGACGGGCCCTGTCGCACAGAGGGCCCGTCCGGGCCCGTGAGCCACCCCCACGGGCCCGGACGGGGGCGGCCCGGTCCCGGACAGCCGGGGACTGCCGGGACCTCCCGTACGCGCGGTCAGCGCCGTGCGTACGGGAGGCGCCTCACATACGGGAGACGTTGCGCTCGTACACCAGGCGCAGGCCGATCAAGGTCAGCCACGGCTCGTGCTCGTCGATCACGGACGCCTCGCCGAGGACCATCGGCGCGAGGCCGCCGGTCGCGATGACCGTCACCTCTTCCGGGTCGTCGGACAGCTCGCGCGCCATGCGCGACACCACGCCGTCGACCTGGCCCGCGAAGCCGTACAGGATGCCCGACTGCATCGCCTCGACGGTGTTCTTGCCGATCACGCTGCGCGGCCTGGCCAGCTCGATCTTGCGGAGCTGCGCGCCCTTGACGCCCAGCGCCTCGACCGAGATCTCGATGCCGGGGGCGATGACCCCGCCCGTGTACTCGCCGCGCTCGCTGACCGCGTCGAAGGTCGTCGCCGTACCGAAGTCGACGACGATCGCGGGGCCCCCGTACAGCTCGACCGCCGCGACCGCGTTGATGATGCGGTCGGCGCCGACCTCCTTGGGGTTGTCCATCAGGATCGGCACGCCCGTCTTGATGCCGGGCTCCACGAGGACGGCGGGCACGTCGCCGTAGTAGCGGCGGGTCACCTCGCGCAGCTCGTGCAGGACGGAGGGGACCGTCGAGCAGATCGCGATGCCCTCGATGCCGTCGCCCAGTTCCTCGCCGAGGAGCGGGTGCATGCCCATCAGGCCCTGGAGGAGGACGGCGAGTTCGTCGGCGGTCCGGCGCGCGTCCGTGGAGATGCGCCAGTGCTCGACGATCTCCTCGCCGTCGAACAGGCCGAGCACGGTGTGGGTGTTGCCCACGTCGATGGTGAGCAGCATCAGGCGCCGACCTCGCGCAGGTCCAGGCCGATGTCGAGGATCGGGGAGGAGTGCGTCAGCGCGCCGACCGCGAGGAAGTCGACGCCCGTGTCGGCGTACGCGCGGGCGTTGGCCAGCGTGAGCCGTCCCGAGGACTCCAGGACCGCGCGGCCCGCGACGATGCCGACGGCCTCGGAGGTCTCGGCCGGGGTGAAGTTGTCCAGCAGGATCAGATCGGCGTCGGCGTCCAGGACTTCGCGTACCTGGTGCAGCGTGTCGACCTCCACCTCGATCGCCAGATCGGGCGTGCCCAGCTCCTCCAGGGTGGCCCGTACGGCCTTGAACGCCGGGGCCACGCCGCCCGCCGCGACGACGTGGTTGTCCTTGACCAGGGCGGCGTCGGAGAGCGACATCCGGTGGTTGACGCCACCGCCGCACCTCACCGCGTACTTCTCCAGGGCGCGCAGCCCCGGGGTGGTCTTGCGGGTGTCGCGGACCTTGGCGCCGGTGCCTTCGAGCGCGTCGGCCCACGCGCGCGTGGCGGTCGCGATGCCGGACAGCCGGCACAGGAGGTTGAGCGCGCTGCGCTCGGCGGTGAGCAGATCGCGGGTGCGCGTGGTGACGCTGAGCAGCTTCTGCCCGGCCTCGACGCGGTCGCCGTCCAGGACGTGCCGCTCGACCTCGAACTCCTCCGTACAGACGAGGGAGAGAACGGCCTCGACGATGTGCAGGCCGGCGACCGTACCGCTCTCGCGGGCGGTGAAGTCGGCGGTGGCGACGGCGTCCTCGGGGACCGTCGCGAGGGTCGTCACGTCCACGCCGCGGTCGAGGTCCTCCTCGATGGCGACATGGGCGATGTCCTCGACCTGGACGGGGTCGAGACCGGCGTCGGCGAGAAGCTGGGCGAGGGCGGGGTCGAGCCCGCACTCCAGGTCCTCGGGGCCGTCGGGGTCGTATCCGTCCTCGCCGCCGCAGCCGCAGTGGTCACCGCAGCCGCCGCCGGTGGCCCCGGCGGGGGCGCCGATCTGGATGAGCGGTACGTCCACGGGCTCGGGGCGCGGACTGTCTTCGGGCGTGCTCACGGTTACGGCTCCCTGGGGGCGTTGGCTGGACGTGGGGGTACGTCATCGACGTAAGAGGGCTCGACCTGGGAGAGGTCGGCGTAAGGAGGGTCGACGGGCGGGAAGGCGGCCGTCGGGGTACGGCGCAGCACCAGGCCGCGGTCGGGTGCGAGCCGGGCGACGAGGTGGGCGCGCCAGTTGGCGTCGTCGCGCTCGGGCCGGTCCTCGCGCCAGTGGCAGCCGCGGGTCTCCTCGCGCTCCAGGGCGGTGGCGACGAGGACGCGCGCGACACAGAGGAGGTTCGTCGTCTCCCAGGCGTCGACGCCTGGGACGGCGGCCTTGCCGGGGGTCCCGGCGGGCTGTTCGGCGTCGGCGGGCCGTTCGGTGTCGGCGGGCCGTTCGGTGTCCGGGCTCAGGGCGTGCTGGAACACGGCCTCCAGGGCCTCCGCGGCTCCTTCGAGGCTCGCGGCGGAGCGGAGCACTCCGGCGCCCCGGGACATGACGCGCTGGATGCCGGCGCGGGCCTCGGGGGCGATGAGCGGGAGATGGAGCGTGCCGGCCCGTTCGACCGGTACGGCGGCGGCCTCGGCGGGCCCGCGCCGGGGCGTGGCGCCCCCGGCCCCGTCCCCGGCGCCGCGCACTGCTCCTTCCGCGATGTCGGCGGCGATGCGCTCCGCGAAGACCAGGCCCTCCAGGAGGGAGTTGGAGGCCAGCCGGTTGGCTCCGTGGACCCCCGTACAGGCGGCTTCGCCGCTCGCGTACAGGCCCGGGACCGTCGTACGGCCGCGCAGGTCCGTACGGATCCCCCCGGACGCGTAGTGGGCGGCGGGTGCCACCGGGATCGGCTCCGTCACCGGGTCGATGCCGTGGGAGCGGCAGGCGGCGAGGATCGTCGGGAAGCGGGTCGCCCACATCTCGGCGCCGAAGTGCCGCGCGTCGAGATACATGTGCTCGGCGCCCCGCTCGCGCATCCGGCGCATGATCGCCTTGGCGACGATGTCGCGGGGGGCCAGCTCCGCCAGTTCGTGCTGGTCGAGCATGAAGCGGACGCCCTCGGCGTCGACGAGGTGGGCGCCCTCGCCGCGTACCGCCTCCGAGACCAGCGGCTGCTGGCCCTCGGCCCCGGCGCCGAGGAACAGCACCGTCGGGTGGAACTGCACGAACTCCAGGTCGGAGACCTCCGCGCCCGCGCGCAGCGCCAGCGCCACGCCGTCGCCGGTGGAGACCGGGGGGTTGGTCGTCGCGGAGAAGACCTGGCCCATGCCGCCGGTGGCGAGGACCACGGCGGGGGCGTGGACGGCGCCGACGCCGTCGTGCTGCCCCTCGCCCATGACATGGAGGGTGACGCCCGACGTGCGGCCCTGTTCGTCCGTCAGGAGGTCGAGGACGAGCGCGTTCTCGACGGTGTGGAGCGCGGCCTCGCGGACCGCCTCGACCAGGGCGCGGGAGATCTCGGCGCCGGTGGCGTCGCCCCCCGCGTGGGCGATGCGGCGGCGGTGGTGGCCGCCCTCACGGGTGAGGTGCAGCTCGCCCTCGGCGGAGGCGTCGAAGCGCGCGCCGGTGTCGATGAGGCGGCGTACGGCGGCCGGGCCCTCGGTGACCAGGGTGCGGACCGCCTCCTCGTCGCAGAGTCCGGCGCCGGCGACGAGCGTGTCGTCGAGGTGCTGCTCGGGAGTGTCCCCCTCGCCGAGGGCGGCGGCTATGCCGCCCTGCGCCCAGCGGGTGGAGCCGTCGTCCAGCCGAGCCTTGGTGACGACGACGGTACGGAGACCGGCGGCGGTGCAGCGCAGGGCGGTGGTGAGTCCGGCGACGCCGGAGCCGACCACGACGACATCGGCCTCGACGGCCCAGCCGGGGGCGGGGGCGGTCAGCCGTATTCCGGTTCCGGTCGGGCGTCCGGTCACTGGGGGGCTCCGAAGGTCAGGGGGATGTTGTCGATCAGCCGGGTGGTGCCGACCTTCGCGGCGACGACGAGGACCGCCTCGCCGGTGTGGCCGTCGGGGACCTCGGTGAAGTCGGCGGGGTCCACCAGGGCGAGATAGTCGAGGTCCAGCGGCGGTACGGCGCGGGCGGCGTCGTCGAGGACACCTTGGGCGGCGGCCCGTACGGCGTCCGCCCCGCAGGGCCGGTACGCCGCGGGGGCCGCGGCGGGCTCCGTACCGTCCGGGGTCCTGGCGGCGGCCACCGCGTGGGCGTCGGCCGCGAGGCGCGGCTCGCCGAGGGCGGAGAGCCCGGCGGCACGGGCGCCGGGCGCCGGGGCGGACGCGGCGCGGGCGCGCAGCGCGTGCTGGGCCGCGAGCCGGTCGCGGGCGGCGAACAGGGCACGGGAGAGCGCCAGGGCGGTACGGCGCTCGGCCACGGACAGGTAGCGGTTGCGGCTGGAGAGCGCGAGGCCGTCGTCCTCGCGGACCGTCGGTACGCCGACGATCTCGACGGGGAAGTTCAGGTCGCGGGCCATCCGGCGGACCAGCGCGAGCTGTTGGGCGTCCTTGAGGCCGAAGAAGGTGACATCGGCGCGGGTGAGATGGAGGAGCTTGGCGACGACGGTGAGCATGCCGTCGAAGTGACCGGGGCGTGAGGCGCCTTCGAAGTGCTCGCCCATGGGGCCCGCAGAGAGGGTGATCTGCGGGGCGCCGCCCGGGTAGACCTCGTCGGCGCCCGGCGCGAAGACCACATCGGCGCCGGCCTCCCGCGCGACCTTCAGGTCGGCCTCAAGGGTGCGCGGATAGCGGTCCAGGTCCTCCCCGGCGCCGAACTGGAGCGGGTTGACGAAGACGGTGACCACGACCAGGCCCTGGGGGCCTACCCGGGTGCGGGCGGCGCGTACGAGCGTCGCGTGGCCTTCGTGGAGCGCCCCCATCGTCAACAGGACGCCGATCCGGGCGCCGGGGGCGCGTCGGTCCAGGAGGCGGTCGAGGTCCGCGCGCGTGGCGGCGAGTTCGAAACTCATGGGATCCGTCTCTCCGGTCCGTCCGGTGTCTCCGGCCCGTCCGGGCTCTCCGGCCCGTCCGGGCTCTCCGGTCTCGGCGGCCTGTCCGGCGGGGCCGGTCCGTGCGGCCGGGCTGATCGGGCTCATCGGGTGCCTCCGGTGCCACCGCCGCGGGTATCCCCGACGTTGTCGCCGCCCGCGAGCACGTCGAGCAGGTCCTCCGCCAGCTCCGGCTTGAGCAGCCCGTGCGCCAGCGCCCGGTCGGCGGTCGTACGGGCCATCGCGAGGTAGCCCGCGACGGCGCCGGGGGCGTGCGCGCGCAACTCCGCGACATGCGCGGCGACCGTACCCGCGTCGCCGCGCGCCACGGGGCCGGTCAGGGCCGCGTCGCCGGAGCGCAGCGCGTTGTCCAGGGCCGCGCCGAGCAGGGGTCCGAGCATCCGGTCCGGGGCGGCGACCCCGGCGGCCCGGAGCAGCTCCATGGACTGCGCCACCAGCGTGACCAGGTGGTTCGCGCCCAGGGCGAGCGCCGCGTGGTAGAGCGGGCGGGACTCCTCGGCGATCCACTCGGGCTCGCCGCCCATCTCGATGACCAGCGCCTCGGCGGCCAGCCGCAGCTCCTCGGGCGCGGTGACCCCGAAGGAGCAGCCGGCCAGCCGCTGGACGTCCACGGAGGTGCCGGTGAAGGTCATCGCGGGGTGCAGCGCGAGCGGCAGGGCGCCGGCCCGCAGCGCGGGGTCGAGGACCCGGGTGCCGTACCGCCCCGAGGTGTGGACGAGGAGCTGCCCCGGCCGTACGGCACGGGTCTCGACCAGCCCCTCGACCAGGCCGGGCAGGGCGTCGTCGGGAACGGTCAGCAGGACCAGCTCGGCGCGGGCCAGCACCTCGGCGGGGGTGACCAGCGGGACGTCGGGGAGCAGGGCGCCCGCCCTCCGTACGGAAGCGTCCGAGACGCCCGAGATGGCGACCGGGCGGTGACCGGCGAGCTGGAGCGACGCGGCGAGCGCCGGCCCGACGCGGCCCGCGCCGACGACGCCGACCGTGAGCCGGGCGGGACGGTCCCGGGGATCGAAGGACTCTTGAGCTGATGCGTTCACGCGAGGGCCTTCCGTTCCAGTCCGCAGGGGGTACCGGACGATTTCTCGCCATGCTACGCCAGCGTTTCGCACCGCCACCCGAGTTGTCCACAGGCTGTGGGCGATATCCACAGGCCCACCACGGCGGGTCCGGGGTGGGCCATCATCGGTCCATGGACGAGACGAGCGGGACGGCCGGGGTGACCGGGAAATCCGGGGAGCCCGGAACGGCCGGGGAGACCGGGAAGGCCGCCGGGGCGGACGAGGCCGTACGGCGGCGGAGGCTGGCCGCGTGGCGCGGATCCCGCCGCGCGCTGGCGCGCCCCGCCATGGATCTGCGGCTGGGCGAGCGGCTGGCGGCCCTCGCGGCGGACGCGGGGGCGGTGCACGACCTGGACGATCCCGCGGACATGTACGGGGACGGGGTGGTCGCCGAGCTGGAGCGGCGCGTGGCCGGGCTGCTCGGCTTCCCGGCCGCGGTGTTCTTCCCGACGGGCACCATGGCGCAGCAGGTGGCGCTGCGGTGCTGGGCGGGGCGTACGGGCAACCGCACGGTGGCGCTGCATCCGCTCGCGCACTCGGAGGTCCATGAGCGCGACGCGCTGTCGGCGGTGAGCGGGCTGCTCACGGTCCGTCCGACGACGGAGCCGCGACTGCCGACCGCACAGGAGATACGGGACCTGGCGGAGCCCTTCGGCACGCTGATGCTGGAACTGCCGCTGCGGGACGCCGGCTTCGTCCTGCCCGGCTGGGACGAGCTGGTCGCGGTCGTGGAGGCGGCGCGCGAGCGGGACGCGGTGGTGCATTTCGACGGCGCGCGCCTGTGGGAGAGCGTCGCGCACTTGGGCCGCCCGCTCGCCGAGATCGCGGGCCTGGCGGACAGCGTGTACGTGTCCTTCTACAAGTCCCTGGACGGGCTGTCGGGCGCGGCGCTGGTGGGCCCCGAGGAGCTGGTGGAGGAGGCGCGTGCCTGGCGCCACCGCTACGGCGGCCAGGTCTTCCAGCAGTTCCCGGCCGCTCTGTCGGCCCTGCTGGGCCTGGAGCGCGAGCTGCCCCGGCTGCCCGCGTACGTGGCGCAGGCGCGCGTGGTGGCCGCGGCGCTGGCGGAGAGCCTGGCCGCGTCCCCGGTCCCGTGGTTCCGCGTCCACCCCGAGCCGCCGCACACCCACCAGTTCCAGGTGTGGCTGCCGTACGCGCCGGAGGTGCTGACCGAGGCGGCGGTGCGGCAGGCCGAGGAGACGGAGGTGACGCTGTTCCGTACCTGGCACCCGGCGCCCGCCGGGCCCCCGGGCCTCGCCTTCACGGAGGTGACCGTGGCGGAGGCGGGTCTGGAGTGGACGGCGCAGGACATACGGGCGGCGGTCGAGGACTTCGTACGCCGTGTGCGGGAGGAGCAGGAGCGGGAGCGGGCCTGACGACGCGGCGGCGCGGACGCCATGTGATGCATCAGCTCGACGTCACCGTGGTGGCCAGGCTCGGCAGCGACTTCCTGGAGGGACTGCCGCGCTGAGGGGCGCGCGCCGCGCTGAGAGGGACTGACACGCAGCCCGACCAGGGCCCACCGCGGCCGGAGGCGTGTCGTGGCCCCCGGGTCAGACCGCTCCGCCGCCCGCCCTGACCAGTCCCGACTCGTAGGCGAGGACGACCACCTGGACCCGGTCGCGCAGCCCGAGCTTGGTGAGGATCCGGCCGACGTGGGTCTTCACGGTCGCCTCGGAGAGCACCAGCCGTCCGGCGATCTCACCGTTCGACAGTCCCTGCGCGACCAGCATCATGACCTCGCGCTCGCGGTCGGTCAGCCGTTCCAGCTCCTTGTTCTTCGGCTTGCCGCTGCTGGGCAGCAGCGGTGCGAAGCGGTCGAGGAGGCGGCGTGTCGTGGACGGCGCGACGACCGAGTCGCCGCTGTGCACCGCACGGATCGCGTTCAGCAGCTCGCCCGGGGGCACGTCCTTCAGCATGAAGCCGCTGGCCCCGGCCTTGAGCCCGGAGAAGGCGTACTCGTCGAGGTCGAAGGTGGTCAGGATGAGGACCTTCGGGGCGTCGGGCACGGCACAGATCCTGCGGGTCGCCTCGACGCCGTCCAGCCGGGGCATCCGTACGTCCATCAGGACGACGTCGACCTCGGTGGAGCGCAGGTTCTCGATCGCCTCCGCGCCGTCCCCGGCCTCCGCGACGACATCCATGTCCGGTTGCGCGGCCAGCACCATACGGAAGCCGGTCCGCAGCAGCATCTGGTCGTCGACGAGCATCACGCGGATCGACATCGGGGGTTCCTTGTCCGGTAGGGGCCATCAGTGGTGCGGAGGGTGGTGTCGCCGCGGAAGGGACGGTGGCACCGGGCCCGGTGCCACGACGGCGCGGAGCTTGCCGGGCCGGGCGGGACTTTCGAAACACGCACTAGTGTCCCGCCTTCAGGGGCAGCAGCGCGCTGATCCGGAAACCGCCGCCCGGCCGCGGGCCCGCGTCCAGCGTGCCGCCGACCATGCCGACCCGCTCCCGCATGCCGATCATGCCGTGGCCGCGCCCGTCCGCGCCGCCGTCCTCGTACAGTTCGTGCGCCGCGCCCCGGCCGTCGTCCTCGACGAGCAGGCCGAGCCCGTCGTCGAAGTAGACGAGCCGGACGCTGGCCCCGACGTCCGGGCCGCCGTGCTTGCGCGAGTTCGTGAGGGCCTCCTGCACGATGCGGTACGCGGTCAGCTCGACGCCGCTGGGCAGCGGCCTCGGGGTGCCCTCGATCTTGAAGTCCACGGCCAGGCCCGCCTCCCGTACCTTCTCGACCAGGTCCTCGATCTGTCCGACGTCGGGCTGCGGAACGTACTCCCCGCTCTCCTTGGCGTCGCCGGTCCGCAGCACGCCCAGCAGCCGCCGCATCTCCGCGAGCGCCTGCCGCCCGGTGGTCGAAATGGTCTCCAGGGCCTGTTTGGCCTGGTCGGGCGCGGCGTCCAGGACATAGGCGGCGCCGTCCGCCTGGACCACCATGACCGACACGTTGTGCGCGACGACGTCGTGCAGCTCGCGGGCGATCCTGGCGCGTTCGGCGGCGACCGCCACCTTGGCCTGCGCCTCGCGCTCCTTCTCCAGGCGCGTGGCGCGCTCCTCCAACTGCGCGAAGTAGGCGCTGCGGGTCCGCAGCGAGTCGCCCAGCACCCAGGCCAGCAGGAACGGCACGGTCAGCACGGCGGTGAAGAAGATCCGGCCCGCGACGCCCGCCTCGTCCACCGGCCAGCGGAGCTGTGACAGCGGTGCGGCGAGCACGCCGCCGGCCAGCGCGAACCGGGGGGCCCAGCGGGATCCGCCGCGCGCGGCGACGGTGTAGATGAGGACCAGCATCGCGAAGTCGGCCGGGCTCACATGGACGTTCAGCACGAGCTGCGCGACGCCCACGGCCGCCACCAGCAGCAGCATGTACTCGGGCACGCGCCGGCGCAGCGCCACCGCCAGGGAGAGCGGGACGGTCAAGGCGATCGCGATCAGCCGTGGCTCGACGCCGCTGTTCTCCTGGACCGCCCACAACAGCGAGATCCCGAAGAGCAGGACAGCCCAGAAGCTGTCGACGCCCGTCGGGTGTCGTCGAAGAAAGTCGTAGAAGCGCTGCACGTAACCCAGCGTAGGGAAGCGGATAAGCCGGAGGGTCAACCGGAGGATCGATCCGGTCGGCGGAAGCCTACTCCCCAAGGTGGAGACTTGGCCCCGTGACGGATGACGTGACGGGTGAGACGTGTAAGTCGCGGGAAGCGCGAAGCGGCGGGCCCGGTTCCGGGCCGGGAGCCGGACCCGGCTCCCGGCCGGTGCGCTGGCGTACGGCGGCGGAGGCGGCGCTGTACGGCCCCGGCGGCTTCTATCTGCGTCCCGAGGGCCCCGCGGGCCACTTCCGTACCTCGGTGCACGCCTCCCCCCTCTTCGCCGCGGCCGTCGCCCGGCTGCTGGTGCGGACCGCCCGGCTGCTCGACCGCGACGAGGTGGCGCTCGTCGACATCGGCGCGGGCCGGGGTGAGCTGCTGACCGGCGTGCTGGCGGCGGTTCCGGAGGGGCTGACGGTGCGCCCGTACGCCGTGGAACGCGCCCCGCGCCCGCCGGGGCTCGACCCGCGCGTGGAGTGGTGCGCGGAGCCGCCGGCCGGGACCGTCGGGCTGCTCTTCGCGAACGAGTGGCTGGACAACGTGCCGCTCGACATCGCCGAGACGGACCCCGAGGGAGTCGTACGGTACGTCCTCGTACGGCCGGACGGCTCCGAGGAACTGGGCGGGCCCGTGGAGGGCGCCGACGCGCGGTGGCTCGCCCGCTGGTGGCCGCCGGCCGGGCCCGGCACCCGGGCGGAGATCGGCCGCCCGCGCGACGAGGCGTGGGCGGCGGCGGTCTCCACGCTGGAGCGGGGGCTCGCGGTCGCCGTGGACTACGCGCACGTACGGGACGCCCGGCCGCCGTTCGGCACGCTCACCGGTTTCCGGGCGGGCCGGGAGGTGGCCCCCGTACCGGACGGGAGCCGCGACCTCACCGCGCATGTGGCGCTGGACGCGTGCGCGGACGCCTGCCCGCTGCCCGGCGCCGAGTTGCTCGGCCAGCGCGAGGCGCTGCACCGGCTGGGCGTGCGCGGGGCGCGCCCGCCGCTCGCTCTCGCGTCCTCGGACCCGGCGGCGTACGTACGGGCGCTCGCGGGGGCCGGTGAGGCGGCGGAGCTGACGGCGCGCGGCGGCCTCGGGGACTTCGGCTGGCTGACGCAGCCGGCCGGGATCACACCACGGGACCTGTGGGGACCGGGGGACCTCTGACGTCGGAGGACGGCGATCGGCGGACGGCGAAGGGGGTTCGCGGCGGCTCCGCGCGCCTCTGAGAGACTGTCGCCCATGACGGAGACCACCCGGACGACGGTCGGCATCGGCGGCGCGGCGGAGAGCACCGACATGGTGCTCAATATCGGTCCGCAGCACCCCTCCACCCACGGGGTGCTCCGGCTGCGCCTGGTGCTCGACGGCGAGGTGATCCAGCACGCGGAGCCGGTGATCGGCTACATGCACCGGGGCGCGGAGAAACTGTTCGAGGCGCGCGACTACCGGCAGATCGTGATGCTCGCCAACCGCCACGACTGGCTGTCGGCGTTCTCCAACGAGCTGGGTGTGGTGATGGCCGTCGAGCGGATGCTCGGCATGGAGGTCCCCGAGCGCGCCGTCTGGCTCAGGACGCTGCTCGCCGAGCTGAACCGGGTCCTCAACCACCTGATGTTCCTCGGCTCGTACCCCCTCGAACTGGGCGGGATCACCCCGGTGTTCCACGCGTTCCGGGAGCGCGAGGAGCTCCAGGCTGTGATGGAGGAGGTCTCCGGCGGCCGGATGCACTACATGTTCAACCGGGTCGGCGGCCTCAAGGAGGACCTGCCCGCGGGGTGGCTGGGCCGGGCCAGGCACGCGATCGCCGATGTGCGCTCGCGGATGGACGTGTACGACCGGCTGGTCCTCGGCAACGAGATCTTCCGGGGGCGCACGCGCGGCGTCGGGGTGCTGTCACGGGAGGCGGTGCACGCGTACGGGGTGTCGGGGCCGATCGCCCGCGCCTCCGGGGTCGACTTCGACCTGCGCCGCGACGAGCCGTACCTCGCGTACGGCGAGCTGGCGGACGTACTCACGGTGGTGACCCGGGAGGACGGCGACTGCCTGGCCCGTTTCGAGTGCCTGCTGGAGCAGTCGCACAACGCGCTGGCGCTGGCGGACGCCTGTCTGGACCGGATCGGCGAGCTGCCGCAGGGGCCGGTCAATCAGCGGCTGCCCAAGGTGCTGAAGGCGCCGGAGGGCCACACGTACGCCTGGACGGAGAATCCGCTCGGCGTCAACGGCTACTACCTGGTGTCCAAGGGCGAGAAGACGCCGTACCGGCTGAAGCTCCGCTCCGCCTCGTTCAACAACATCCAGGCGCTGACCGAACTGCTGCCCGGGACGCAGGTCGCCGACATGGTGTCGATCCTGGGGTCGCTGTTCTTCGTCGTCGGCGACATCGACAAGTGAGCGGGTAAGGCCGTAGCGCCGCTACGGCCTTACCGCCTACGAGCTGATCGCGCCGCGCAGCTCGCCGAGGGGAAGCTGCTCCGTCTCGTCGTGCGCGGTCAGGTCGATGACCTGGCCGATCCCCCGCTCCTCGGCCCTGCGCCGCTCGGCGAGCGCCTCTTCGCCCACCACGTCGGCCAGGTCCTCGCGCGCCACGCGCGCCAGCCGGTCCAGGGGTACGGGCGCGGCGGCGGCCGGAGCCCGAACCGGTTCCGCCGGGTCCGCCGGTGTCTCCCCGGCCTGGGCCCTGTCCTGGGCCCCGTCGCCGTCCCCTGCCCCGTCCTCGGAACCGTTCTGGTCCTCCAGGACGTGGGCGCACTGGCCGCCGAAGAAGTCGAAGCCGCCCTCGGGGCGACGCCCGGGCCGACCCATCGGGGAGTACGGGACGATCGCGGACGCGATCGGCACGGGAGGCTCGGACGGGGTGGCGGAGGCGGGAAGGGCGGACGCCGGGCGGCTGTGCTGCTCCGCCCCGGCGGCCGCCGCGTGCTTCCCCTGCGGCTCCTCCGCCTCCGTCGCCCGCTCGGCCAGATCGCGGGCGCGGGCCGCCGCGACGGTGCGCTTCACCTGCTGGGTCACGCCGTTGCGCGTCAGCTCGTCCAGGGCGCGCGCCGCTCCGACGTACGCGGCCTTGGTCGGCCCGCCGCTCGCGGCCGTCAGCGCCTTGGGCTCGGCCGCCGCCTCCAGGGCGAGCTGACGCCGCCCCTCCAGGGCGGTCGCCCGCTCGGTCTCCGCGGTGGCGTACCGGCGCAGCAGCGCGGCGTGCTCGCCGCGCAGGCCCGCCAACTCGACCCGCTTGGAGCGGAGTTTGGCGTCCAGTTTGGCGCGCAGTTCGCGCGACTCCTCGACGTCGGCCTCCAGTTCGGCTATGCGCTCCTCGGTCTTCCAGTGGTCGCTCTCCCGGCCGCGCGTCAGCTCGGCGACACGGCGGCCCGCGTTCCGGTCCCAGCTCCGCATGAAGACGGCGCCGCTGACCGCGGCGACGGCCGCCGCCGTGATCAGCCCACGGAGCACCAGGGGATCCGCGAACAGCCAGGAGCCCGCAGCGCAGAGAACCGCGGCTCCGGCGACCGCCGTCGGCGGCAGAAGCTTGTGGAGGGGTGGGGAATGGCGGTGGCGTCCACGTGGCATGGCCTGAAATTTACCGTGCGTGGAAGCCGATTGGGGCACCGGTCGGACAATCTTTCCCGGCCTGTTGTCGACTCCGCTCCCCCGTCCCTCCCTCTCGTCTCCTGTTTCCTCTACAGAACTCCGTTTTGCCTGCCGCGACTTACCGCCCGCTTACCGTTCACGCGGCGCACTTCGGCTACTTCTTGACCAGACCTTTGGACTCCAGATACTCCTTGGCCACGTCCTCGGGCTTGGCGCGCTCGGAGTCGACCTTGAGGTTCAACTGCGCGAGATCGGCGGTCGTCAGGGCATCCGTCAGCTTGCCGAGAGCATCGGCTATCTCCTGCGAACCGGCGTCCTTGGCATTGACCACCGGCAGTACGTTGTCCGCGTTCTGGAGCTTCTTGTCGTCCTCCAGCACCACGAGTCCGTAACTGTCGAGCGTGCCGTCGGTGGTGGAGCTCAGGGCCACCTGGTCCACGCCGTCCTTGACCGCCTGCTTGGACTGCGGCGTACCGACTCCCTTGGGGTCGATGCCCGCTACATCAATACCGTAGGTCCTCTTGAGACCCGGGGCGCAGAAGGGCCGCACCTCGCACTCGTCGCCCGCCGCGATCTTGACTTTGATCTTGGATTTTCCAAGATCGGAAAGCGTCTTGAGCTTGTTCTTGTCGGCGAATTCCTTGCTGACGGCGAAGGCATTCTGGTCGACGGCCTGCCCGGCGGGCAGCACCTTCAGCCCGCGCGGCTCGGCGAGCTTCTTCAGCTCGGCGACCGTCGCCGCGGTGTCGCTGGAGGCGAGGGGCTTCTCCTGCGCCGCCTTGGCCCCGTTGACCTTGGCGTTGAGGAATTCGGTGATCGTCGCGGCGTACTCGGGCACCACGTCGATCTCGCCCTTCTCCAGGGACGGCTCGTACAGCTCACGGTTCTTCACGGTCGTGACGGACGTGGAGTAGCCGGCGCCGCCCAGCACCTGGGCGTACAGCTCCGCCAGCACCTTGGACTCCGTGAACGCGGCGGCGCCGACGACCAGGGAGCCCTTCTCGCCGGATCCGGAAGCCGAACCGGAACCGGAGTCCGCGCCGCTCTTGTTCTTCTCCAGGCTGTCGCCGCCGCACGCGGCGAGCGACGCGGTCAGTGCCGCCACCGCGAGTACCGCGCCCGCGAAACGCGAGGTCTTGCTCATGATGTCCACTCTCCAAAGAAGCAGAAAAGCCAAGCCAGTCGTGATCACACGGGTCGTCGTCACACGGTCGTCTTCACCCGGTCGTTCGTCTTCACCCGGCCGTCCGTCGTCGCACGGCCGGTCGTACGGGCGGGACCCCCGCCGTCGTCAGGCGTCCCGGCGAGGGACGGCGCCGGGTCGATCACCCGGTCCAGCGCCACCAGCGCGCCCTCGACGAGCAGCGCCAGGAGCGCGACGAGCAGCGCGCCCGCGACCACCTGCCCGGTGTCGTACGTGTTGAACCCCGCGGTGATGATCCGGCCGAGCCCGCCCTGTCCCACCATCGCCGCGATGGTGGCGGTGGCCACCACCTGGACGGCGGCCGACCGCAGCCCGGTCATGATCATCGGGTAGGCGAGGGGCAGCTCCACGCGGACGAAGACCTGGCGCCCGGACATCCCCATGCCCCGCGCCGCCTCCACCACCGCCGGATCCACCTCGCGCATGCCCACATAGGCGTTGGTGAGCAGCGGCGGCACCGAGAAGAGCACCAGCGCGATGATCGTCGGCACCGAGCCGGAGTTGCGCAGCGGCGAGACCATGAAGAGCGCGAGCACGGCGAAGACGGGGATCGCCCGCCCCACGTTGGAGATGTTGATGGCGAGCGCGCCGCCCTTGCCGAGGTGCCCCAGGAAGAGCGCCAGGGGCAGGGCTATCGCACAGGCGAGCGCCAGCGAGACCCCGCTGACGACGACGTGCTCCTCCAGCCGCTGCCACACCCCGCCGTCGCCCGACCAGTTGGCCCCCGTCGCCAGCCAGCTCCACGCGTCCCCGAGAAACCCCATGGTCACCCCACCGCCTTCGCCGCGCGCGTCCGTATGCGGGTCCAGGGCGTCAGCGCCCGCTGGACCCCGAGCAGCAGCAGGTCGGCCACGACGGCCAGCAGCACGCACAGCACGGACGCCGTCAGCACCTGCGCCTTGAAGAAGCTCTGCAACGCGTCGTCGATGAGATTGCCGAGCCCGCCGCGCCCCACGATCGAACCGACCGTCGTCAGCGCGACCGTCGACACCGTGGCGATCCGCAGGCCGGCCATGAGCGCGGGCAGCGCGAGCGGCAGCTCGACCTCCCAGAGCAGCCGCCCCGGCCCGTACCCCATCCCGCGGGCGGCCTCCCTGGCCTCTTCCGGCACCGAGGCCAGTCCCGCCATGATGTTCCGTACGAGAATGGTCAGCGAATAGAGCACGAGACCCGTGATCACCAGACCGGCGGAGAGTCCGAAGACCGGCAGCAGCAGCGAGAACATCGCGAGCGAGGGAATCGTGTAGAGCAGGGTCGTCAGGCCCAGTACGGGGGCGGTGAATGCGGGCCTGCTCCGCGCGAGCAGCGCGAGCGGAAATGCGACCAGCAGTCCTATGGCGACCGAGACCACCGTGATCCACACGTGCTGGACCGTGGCGTCGATCAACTCCTGGCTACGGGAGCGAAGATATTCCCCGCAGATCCAGTCGTTCGCCGCCAGGCATCCTTGCGTACCCATCCACCCCCGCCTCCCCGTCCGGCCGCCGCGCACACACGTCGGCCTCCACGACCTCCCACTCCGGCGAGCCTATCCCCGACCTCTGACATTCGCGGAAGTCCGCCACATTCCAGCAACATTGCCTTCACACAACGCGCCGCACAATGGGGAACCATGATCCGATTCGAGCATGTCACCAAGCGGTACCCGGACGGCACCACCGCTGTGGACGACCTCTCCTTCGAGGTCTCCGAAGGCGAACTGGTCACGCTCGTCGGACCTTCCGGCTGCGGCAAGACCACGACCATGAAAATGGTCAACCGCCTCATCGAACCGTCGGAGGGGCGGATATTCCTCGACGGGGACGACATATCCGCGATCGATCCGGTCAGCCTCCGGCGCCGTATCGGCTATGTCATCCAGCAGGTCGGCCTCTTCCCGCACAAGACGGTCCTGGAGAACACCGCGACCGTCCCGCATCTCCTCGGCTGGCAGCGCGCGAAGGGCCGGGCGCGCGCCGCCGAACTCCTCGATCTGGTCGGCCTGGACCCGTCCGTCTACGGCGACCGCTACCCCGAGCAGCTCTCCGGCGGCCAGCGCCAGCGCGTCGGGGTGGCCCGCGCCCTCGCCGCCGACCCGCCCGTCCTGCTGATGGACGAGCCCTTCGGCGCGGTCGACCCCGTCGTACGCGACCACCTCCAGAGCGAGTTCCTCAGGCTCCAGGCGGCCGTACGCAAGACCGTGCTGTTCGTCACGCACGACATCGAGGAGGCCGTCCGGCTCGGCGACCGCATCGCCGTCTACGGACACGGCAGGATCGAGCAGTTCGACGCCCCGGCGGCGGTGCTCGGCGCCCCGGCCACCCCGTACGTCGCGGACTTCGTCGGCGCGGACCGCGGCCTGAAGCGGCTCTCCGTCACCCCCATCGAGGAGGGCGACCTCGAACAGCCGCCCGTCGTCCATCTCGACGACCCGCTCGCGCGCGCCGCGGCGAAGCTCACCAAGGAAGGCGCGCGCTGGGCCGTCGTCCTGGACTCCGACGACAACCTGCACGGCTGGCTCTCCGCCGACCGGGCCGCCACGGCGGGCGGTGCCCCCTCGGGGACCGTACGGGAGCACGCGCGCCGCATGGAGGCGTGGCTGCCGGTCGGCGCCTCGCTCAAGCAGGCGTTCGCCACGATGCTCCAGCACGACGCCGGCTGGATAGCGGTGATCGACCGGGCGGAGACCGGGCGGTTCCTCGGGGTCCTCACCCCGGCGCGGCTGCACGAGGCGCTGCGCCGGTCGATCGACGCGGACGCGCAGGCCATCGCCCGTACGGACGTCGAGCTGGAGACCGTCAGCAAGCTCGTCGCCCCCTGAGCGTCCTGAGGGCCCTGAGCGCCCCGGGCTCCCTGAGCGCCCGGGCGGAGCCGGCTCAGTTCGCGCTGAGCCGGCTCGACATCCACTCCAGGGCCGGCGGGATCTCCCGGCGCCAGGTGTTGAAGTTGTGCGCCCCGCTCTTGAGGATGATCGACGACACCTTCGAGGGCGCCTTGACCTTCTGGATGAACTGCTCGGTGGACGTGAGGTTCCGCTCGCCCTTCCTGGAGCTGGTGACGAGCAGCGACGAGTCGCCCTGCCGCCCGTGGTCCAGGCTCCACAGCAGGTCGGCCCGGTTGCGCAGCCGCTGGTCGCCGTGGAAGAGGTCGCCGGTCGTCGGGTCCTCCGCCGCCTTGTAGTACGCGGAGAGTCCGGCGCCCACCGAGTACCGCTCCGGGTGGTGCATGGCGATCTTCAGCGCGCAGTAGCCGCCGGTGGAGTTGCCGATGATGCCCCAGTTACGGGGCGAGGTCTTGACCCGGTACGTCTTCGACACGGCCCGGGGCAGGTCCTTGCCGAGGAAGGTCTCGGTCTGCGGGCCGCCGGGGACGTCCACGCACTCGGTGTCGCGCGGCGGCGCCACGGTGGGCCGCAGCATCACCAGAATCATCGGCTGCATCGCGCCGCGCCGGGCGAGCCGCCAGGCGGTCGACGGGTAGTTCAGGCCCTTGATCAGGTTCTCGGCCACCCCCGGGTAGCCGGTGAGCACCACGGCGGCCGGGAAGGTCTGCCGGGCGAACTGCGGCTGGAAGTACTCGGGCGGCAGATAGACGTACGCCGTGGAGTCGATCCCGGACGTCGCCCCCGCGACGGCGACCTTCTGGATCTGCCCCGCCGTCGCCGGCCGGCCCCCGCCGGGAACGGCCGTGCGCTGCGTGTCCATGACCGCCATGTGCGTACCGTCCGCCGCCCGGCCGACCACGGAGCCCAGCTCCTGCTCCTGGCCGAAGAGATCGCCCCACGTGCCGTAGAAGAGGAAGTACTGGTTGGCCACCAGGCCCACCGCCGCGAAGATCGCCACCTGGGTGGCGAACATGAGCCCGATCCTGCCGAGCACGGCCCGCGCCGTACGCCGCGACAGCCGCGGCCAGAGCCAGATGGTCGCGACGAACAGGAGGACAGCCAGCAGGACGGCCAAGGCCAGGACTTTACGGCTGGTGAGACCCATGTCGACCGAGCTTTCTTCCGTGAGATTTTCCCGGATGCAGAGGAACCCTCCCCCCGAAAGCCGCGTCCTAGAGGGCGCAAAATGTCCGGCCCGCGAAGAAGAAGCGGACTCGGGCCCACACTCTCTCGCGGAGCCACGGGAAGCGATGTCTGTGACGCTAGATGGGGATAAATCGGGATCGGTTCCGGATCGTGCACGACAGTCACCCGGAACGCACTCCACCAGGTCACCGCGCTCCGACAGGCCGGCTCATCCGGACAGGTCAGTCCGTCCGAACAGGTCAGTCCGTCCGGACAAGTCGGCCCATCCGGACAGGTCTGCCGATTCCGACAGGGCACCGCACCGTCCGCCGTCCGTGGCCCGCCGTCTGCTCCGCGGTCCGCGCCCGGAGTCGGTCCCCTCCCTCGTCGGTACGGCCTGCGCCCTCATCGGTCTCGTCGACATCGCCGCGGGCGTCTTCCCGCGCTTCCGCCACAGCCGGATGCACTCCTTCGCCGAGGTACTGCCGGGGGCGCTCGGCCCCTTCGCCGCCGCGCTCTCGCTGAGCGCCGGCGTACTCCTGCTGCTGCTCGCGCACGGGCTCAAACGGCGCAAGCGCCGCGCGTGGCGGTCCGCCGTGTTCCTGCTGCCGGCGGGCACCGTGGCCCAGTTCGCCTACCGGCACTCGGTCATCGGCGCCCTGCTCTCGCTGGGCCTGCTCGCCCTGCTGGTACGCCACCGCGGGGAGTTCGCCGCCCTGCCCGACCCGCGCAGCCGCTGGCGGGCGCTGGCGAACTTCGTCCTCATGGGCGCGGGATCCATCGGGCTCGGCCTGGTCATCGTCAGCGCCCACCCGCACCGGACCATCGGTAACCCCAGCCTGTCGGAACGGCTCGAACATGTGCTGTACGGCCTCTTCGGCTTCGACGGCCCCATCGACTACAAGGGGATCGTCAGCGGCACCGTCGGCTACTCCCTCGGCTCGCTCGGCCTGCTCACCGCCCTCACCACCATCTACCTCGCCTTCCGCCCCGAGCACCCGGTCGCCCGGCTCACCGAGGACGACGAGCGGCGGCTGCGCGCCCTGCTCGACCGGCACGGCGGCCGGGACTCGCTGGGCCACTTCGCGCTCCGCCGCGACAAGGGCGTGGTCTTCTCCCCCAGCGGCAAGGCGGCCGTCTGCTACCGCGTCGTCTCCGGGGTGATGCTCGCCAGCGGCGACCCCATCGGCGACGTGGAGGCGTGGCCCGGCGCCATCGAACGCTTCATGGACGAGGCGAAGGCCCACTCCTGGACCCCGGCCGTGATGGGGTGCAGCGAGACCGGCGGCGAGGTCTGGACCCGCGAGACCGGGCTCGACGCGCTGGAGCTGGGCGACGAAGCGGTGGTGGACGTGCCGGATTTCTCCTTGCGCGGACGCTCGATGCGCAACGTACGCCAGATGGTGACGCGCATCGAGCGCGCCGGCTACGAAACCCGCGTACGGCGCGTCCGTGACCTCTCCGAGGGAGAGCTGGCCCGGATCCGCGACGCCGCCGACGACTGGCGCGGTACGGACACGGAGCGCGGCTTCTCCATGGCGCTCGGCCGGATCGGCGACCCCGCCGACGGCGATTCCGTGGTCGCCACCGCGCACAAACCGGGTGAGGCCGAGCCGGGCCCGCCCGGCCCGTACGGCGACCTGAAGGCCGTCCTCCACTTCGTCCCGTGGGGGACGGACGGGATGTCCCTGGACCTGATGCGCCGCGACCGCTCCGCAGACCCGGGCATGAACGAGCTGCTGATCGTCGCCGCGCTGCACGCCGCGCCCGCGCTCGGGGTGGTGCGGGTCTCGCTCAACTTCGCGATGTTCCGCTCGGCGCTCGCCCGGGGCGAGCGACTGGGCGCGGGCCCCGTGCTGCGCGGCTGGCGCGGACTGCTGGTCTTCCTCTCCCGCTGGTTCCAGATCGAGTCGCTGTACCGCTTCAACGCCAAGTTCCAGCCCCGCTGGGAGCCCCGTTACGTGGTCTTCCGCTCCACCGGCGACCTGCCCCGGATCGGCTTCGCCGCGATGCAGGCGGAGGGCTTCGTCACCCTGTCGCTGCCGCGTCCCCTGCGCCATCTGGGACGCCCCTGGCGCCACGACCGCGCCGACGACCACGCCGCCCGCACCACCGCCCCGTCCGACCCCGGGGTCCGTACGGCATAGGACGCCCCACCAGGTCCGCGAGCCCGGCAAGATCCGAACGAGAGGCCCTAGGGTGGGGCATATGAGTACGTTGCGCGGGCGGGGCACGGTTCTGGGGCTGCCGGAGTGGGACCGGTGTGCGGTCATGGGGGTCGTCAATGTGACGCCCGACTCCTTCTCCGACGGCGGTCGCTGGTTCGACACCACCACCGCGGTCAAACGCGGCCTGGATCTCGTCGGCGCGGGCGCCGACCTGGTCGACGTCGGCGGCGAGTCCACGCGGCCCGGCGCGACCCGGGTCGACGAGGACGAGGAGCTGAGGCGCGTCGTCCCCGTCGTGCGCGGCCTGGCCTCCGAGGGCGTCACCGTCTCCGTCGACACCATGCGCGCCGTCGTCGCCGAACAGGCCGTCGCCGCGGGCGCGGCCCTGGTCAACGATGTCAGCGGCGGGCTCGCCGACCCCGCGATGGTGCCCGCCGTGGCCGCCGCGGAGGTGCCGTTCGTCGTGATGCACTGGCGCGGTTTCAGCCAGGACATGAACAGCCGCGCGGTCTACACGGACGTCGTCGCCGAGGTCGTCGCGGAACTGCGCGCCCGGATGGACGCCGTGATCGCCGGCGGCATCGCCCCCGAGCGCCTCGTGATCGACCCCGGTCTCGGCTTCGCCAAGCAGGCCGAGCACGACCTGGAACTCCTCGCGCACCTCCCCGAGCTGCGCTCCCTGGGCCGGCCGCTGCTGGTCGCGGCCTCCCGCAAACGGTTCCTCGGCCATGTCCTCGCGGGCGGCGAGAGCTCTCCGCCGCCCGCCCGTGAGCGCGACGCGGCCACCGCGGCGGTCTCCGCGATCGCCGCCCACCAGGGCGCCTGGGCGGTCCGGGTCCACGAGGTACGGGCGACGGCCGACGCCGTACGGGTGGCGCGCGCGGTCGAGGGCGCCCGCGGCCCGGTGGAAGCCTCCCACGGCCCGGCCGGGGGAGACCGGTGACCGCCCGGATGGAGAGCGGCGCGCCGGACGACAGCGGGCTGACGGACGGCGAGCGGGTCGAGCGGGCCAACACCACGTTCTACGAGGCGATGGAGCGCGGCGACCTGGAGGCCCTGTCGGGACTCTGGCTGGACGGCGAGGACTCCGGCGTCTCCTGTGTCCACCCGGGCTGGCCGGTGCTGAGCGGACGCGGGGATGTGCTGCGTTCGTACGCCCTGATCATGGCGCACACGGAGTACATCCAGTTCTTCCTCACCGATGTCGAGGTCTCCGTCAGCGCCGACACCGCCCTGGTGACCTGCACCGAGAACATCCTCAGCGGCGGCCCCGCCGAGTCGGGCGGCGAGCTGGGACCGCTGGTCGGGCAGCTCGTCGTCGCGACGAACGTGTTCCGGCGCACGCCGGAGGGGTGGAAGCTCTGGTCGCACCACGGTTCCCCCGTCCTGACCGGAGCCGGCGAGGAAGACACGGAACCGGACGAGGTGCCACCCACGTGAGTGGGTAATCGGTCTCTGTGGATTGGCGAAGAGAACCCGCGGGTAGGGGCGGCTACCAGTCTCGCGGCGCTCCATCCGTCACCCCCGCGGGACGGCACTGTCGGTGCCCGCGGGTAGATTCAAATGTGGGTACCGAGCCGCCCGCGCTCGCGACCGTGTGTCCCGACGACAAACGACAGCAGGAGTGATTCGCGTGGATCGTGTCGCGCTGCGCGGCCTCAAGGCCCGCGGGCACCACGGCGTCTTCCCCCGGGAGCGCGAGGAGGGCCAGACCTTCATCGTGGACCTGGTGCTCGGCCTCGACACCCGCCCCGCGGCGGCCGAAGACGACCTGGCGAAGACCGTCCATTACGGCATCGTGGCGGAGGAGGTCGTGGAGGTCGTCCAGGGAGAGCCCGTCAACCTGATCGAGACGCTGGCGGAGCGCATCGCCCGGAGCTGCCTGAAACACGACGGTGTCCAGGAGGTCGAGGTGGTCGTGCACAAACCGGACGCCCCGATCACCGTGCCCTTTGACGATGTGACCATCACCATCACCCGGAGCCGAGTATGAGTCTGTTTTCAGCGAACGGGCCGCAGAGCGACCCCACGGTCCAGCCGGTGCCCGCCTCCGTGGTCGCCCAGGTCGACGCCGCGGACAGCACGCTGTCCAACCCGCAGCGCGCCGTGGTCGCCCTCGGCTCCAACCTCGGGAACCGGCTGGAGACCATCCAGGGCGCCATCGACGCCCTGGAGGACACCCCGGGCGTCCGGGTCAAAGCGGTCTCACCGGTGTACGAGACGGAGCCCTGGGGAGTGGACCCCGGCTCGCAGCCGTCGTACTTCAACGCGGTCGTGGTCATCAGGACGACGCTGCCGCCGTCCTCGCTGCTGGAGCGCGGCCAGGCCATCGAGGAAGCCTTCGACCGGGTCCGTGACGAGCGCTGGGGGCCGCGCACGATCGACGTGGACATCCTGGCGTACGCGGACGTCGTCTCGGACGACCCGCAGCTCACCCTCCCGCACCCCCGCGCCCACCAGCGCGCCTTCGTACTCGCCCCCTGGCACGACGTGGATCCGGAGGCCCAGGTTCCGGGCGTCGGCCCGGTGGCCGAACTGCTGACGGACGTCGGCCAGGACGGCGTACAACCCCGGTCCGACCTGGAACTACGCCTGCCCGAATAGTCGTTAGGCTCTGCGGGTCGGTACAGCGAGGCGAAGGGCGGCTTACTCGGTGAAGCAGTTGCGGATCGGCGTCCTCGCCGGCCTGTTCGTGGTGGCAGGTGTGCTCTCCTGGGCCGCCGCCCGCCTGTGGGACTCGTTCGGGACCCTGCCGAGCGTGCCGCTCGCGGCGCCCATCGTGCTCGCCGCCATCGCCGCGGTCCTCGCCGCGACGGCCCTCTCCCTGCGCTCCCGGCTCAAGGCCCAGCGGGAGCGCCGCCCCGGCGCACAGGGCGTGGATCCGCTGATGGCGGCGCGCGCCGTGGTCTTCGGCCAGGCGAGCGCGCTGGTCGCGGCCCTGGTCTCCGGCATGTACGGCGGTACGGGCGTCTTCCTGCTCGGCTCCCTCGACATCCCCGCCCGCCGCGACCAGGCCATCTACGCGGGCTTCTCCGTACTGGCGGGCATCGCGGTGATCGCCGCCGCGTTCTTCCTGGAGCGGGTCTGCAAGCTCCCCGAAGACGGCAACGACACCAAGAACGGCGCAGCCCCGGCCGGCCCAGCCGCCTGACGCCTGTCCGGCCGGTCAGGCGCCAGGGCGCGTCGCGGTCCGGGCGGTGGCGGCCACCCACGCGGGTCCGTCCCGGCGCTCAGCGGGACAGGATCAGGCTCATCGCCTCGGCGCGGGTCGCGGGATCGCGGAGCTGGCCGCGTACGGCCGAGGTGATGGTCTTCGCCCCGGGCTTCCGCACCCCGCGCATCGACATGCACATGTGCTCGCACTCGATGACCACGATCACCCCGCGCGGCTCCAGGATCTCCATCACGGACTCGGCGATCTGCGTCGTCAGCCGCTCCTGGACCTGCGGCCTGCGGGCGTAGACGTCCACGAGACGGGCCAGCTTCGACAGCCCGGTGATCTTTCCGTCCGTGGAGGGGATGTAGCCGACGTGCGCGACCCCGACGAACGGGACGAGATGGTGTTCACAGGTCGAGGTCACCTCGATGTCCTTCACCATGACCATTTCGTCGTGGCCGAGGTCGAACGTCGTGGTCAGCACGTCCTCGGGGTTCTGCCACAGTCCGGCGAATATCTCCCTGTACGCGCGCGCCACCCGGCCCGGCGTCGCCCGCAGCCCCTCGCGGTCCGGGTCCTCCCCGACCGCGATCAGCAGCTCACGCACGGCATTCTCGGCCCGCTTCTCGTCGAATTCGCGGATCGGGCTCTCCCCGTCCAGCGTCACCGGGTCGGTCATGTGTGCCTCGTTCCTGTGCCGTTCTCGTGTGCGGGCATACGAATGCCGCGCCCTCCAGGCTAAAACCTGGGGGACGCGGCATCCATTCCGGGCCCTCGGAGGGGTCCCGGCCCGCTGTCAGCTCTCCGGACGGTCCTCAGGAACCGCCTCGGTGGGCGTCTCGCCGGAGGTCACGGAGGGGAGCCCCCCGTTGGCACCGGCGGCGCCGTTGGTCAGCGCCAGCTCCTTGGGCGAGAGCACCGGCGGACGCGTCGACGGAGTACGACGCGACGAGCCGGTCCACGCCGGACGGGACGGGCGCCTCACGATGGTCGAGAAGACCTCCGCGATCTGCTCCTTGTTGAGCGTCTCCTTCTCCAGGAGCGCCAGGACCAGATTGTCGAGTACGTCACGGTTCTCGACCAGGATCTCCCACGCCTCGTTGTGCGCGGTCTCGATGAGCTTCTTGACCTCTTCGTCGACCAGCGCCGCGACCTCTTCCGAGTAGTCGCGCTGATGCCCCATCTCCCGGCCGAGGAACGGTTCGGTGTTGTCGCCACCGAACTTGATCGCTCCGAGCCGCTCGGTCATGCCGTACTGCGTGACCATCGCCCGCGCCGTGGCCGTGGCCTTCTCGATGTCGTTGGCCGCGCCGGTGGTCGGGTCGTGGAAGACCAGTTCCTCCGCCGCGCGTCCGCCCATCATGTAGGCGAGCTGGTCGAGCATCTCGTTGCGCGTGGTCGAGTACTTGTCCTCGTCGGGCAGGACCATGGTGTACCCCAGGGCCCGGCCACGGGACAGGATCGTGATCTTGTGCACCGGGTCGGAGTTCGGAGACGCCGCGGCGACCAGGGCGTGACCGCCCTCGTGGTACGCGGTGATCTTCTTTTCCTTCTCGGACATGATCCGGGTCCGCTTCTGCGGGCCCGCCACGACGCGGTCGATCGCCTCGTCCAGGGCGTGGTTGTCGACGAGCTTCCCGTCGCCGCGCGCTGTCAGGAGCGCGGCCTCGTTCAGCACGTTCGCCAGGTCGGCACCGGTGAAGCCGGGCGTACGACGGGCGACGGCGCCGAGATCGACGTCCGGGGCGACCGGCTTGCCCTTCTGGTGGACCTTGAGGATCTCCAGACGGCCCTGCATGTCCGGACGGTCGACGGCGATCTGCCGGTCGAACCGGCCCGGGCGCAGCAGCGCCGGGTCGAGGATGTCCGGCCGGTTGGTGGCGGCGATCAGGATGACGCCGCCCTTCACGTCGAAGCCGTCCATCTCCACCAGGAGCTGGTTCAGCGTCTGCTCGCGCTCGTCGTGTCCGCCGCCGAGGCCCGCGCCGCGGTGCCGGCCGACGGCGTCGATCTCGTCGACGAAGACGATCGCCGGGGCGTTCGCCTTGGCCTGCTCGAAGAGGTCACGCACCCGGGAGGCACCGACACCGACGAACATCTCGACGAAGTCGGAGCCCGAGATCGAGTAGAACGGCACCCCGGCCTCGCCCGCGACGGCGCGGGCCAGCAGCGTCTTGCCCGTACCGGGCGGGCCGTAGAGCAGCACACCCTTCGGGATCTTGGCGCCGACGGCCTGGAACTTCGCCGGCTCCTGGAGGAATTCCTTGATCTCGTGGAGTTCCTCGACGGCCTCGTCCGACCCCGCCACATCGGCGAAGGTCGTCTTCGGGGTGTCCTTGGTGATGAGCTTGGCCTTGGACTTCCCGAACTGCATGACGCGGGATCCGCCGCCCTGCATCTGATTCATCAGGAACAGGAAGACCACGACGATCAGCACGAAGGGCAGCAGCGAGAACAGCACCGAGAGGAACGGGCTCTGCTTCGAAGGCGAGACCGTATAGCCCTTGGTGATGTCACCGTTCTGGAACTTCGTTTGGAGCGTTGTGGCCAGCGAGGATCCCTGATTGCCGATGTAGCTGGCCTGGATCTTGTCGCTGCCCTTGACCTTCAGGCCGTCCTTGAGGTCGACCTTGATGATCTGGTCATCGCCGGTGGTCAGTTTGACCTGCTCGGCCTGGTTCTTGTCGATCGCCTGGACGACCTCACCGGTGTCCACCGTCTTGTAGCCGCCCGACGAGCCGACGACCTGCATCAACACGACCACGGCGAGGACGGCCAGCACGATCCACATGACCGGCCCACGGAAGTATCGCTTCACGTCCATCCATACGGAGCGAAGTCGCCCCGTCCCTCCTGCCCGTAGGTAAATGCTGCTGTGAGAAAAGACTGTTCCTGGGAAGGTACCCCAGCATCATGGCCCGCGACCGCACGGGACGGCTGACGAACCCGTCTTCCCCTGCTCCAACGGCGCGAGCCGGGCTGAGGTTCCCGGCGGCGGGCGCGGCGCCCCGGACCAGGTTCTCGGCTAACCCCCGTAGACATGGGGCGCGAGGGTACCGACAAAGGGAATGTTGCGGTACTTCTCCGCGTAATCCAGCCCGTATCCGACGACGAACTCATTGGGAATGTCGAAGCCGATCCATTTGACGTCGATCGCGACCTTTGCGGCATCCGGCTTACGGAGCAGGGTGCAGACCTCCAGCGAGGCCGGCTCCCGCGAACCGAGGTTGGACAGCAGCCACGACAGCGTCAGCCCCGAGTCGATGATGTCCTCGACGATCAGGACGTGCTTGCCCTTGATGTCCGTGTCCAGGTCCTTGAGGATCCGGACCACGCCCGAGGACTGGGTGCCCGCCCCGTACGAGGAGACGGCCATCCAGTCCATCGTCACCGGGGTGGACAGGGCGCGCGCCAGGTCCGCCATGACCATCACGGCGCCCTTGAGGACACCGACGAGAAGCAGATCCTTGCCTGCGTACTCCGCGTCGATCTTCGCGGCCAGTTCGGCCAGCTTCGCGTCGATCTCTTCCTTGGTGATGAGCACCGACTGGAGGTCGTTGCCCATGTCCTTGTCGTCCACCCGCATCACTTTCGTTGTCGGCCAGCGGTCCGGGGCCGGACGGGACTGCTCGAACACGTCCTGACGGCCCGGGAGACACAGCCGTAGTGCATCAGCGCTTCAGCCCTGCCGGATGACCAGTCTGCCACCCTGCCTCCTGGCCTCCACGCGGCCGGGCAGATTGATGGCTCCCTGGCCGCGCCAGCCCGTGATCAGGCGGTCGACCTCTTCGATGTGACGGGCGAACAGCGAACCGGCGGGGGCGCCCGCGGCGATGACGGCCCGGCGCAGCACCCGGCGGCGGACGGCGGGCGGCAGCGCGTACAGCCTGACGCAGGCGAGTTGCCCCGTCTCGTCCCGTACGGTCGGCTCCGCGTCGGCGGCCCAGCCGTCCAGGGCGTCGGCGTCGTCGCGGGAGAGCTGTGCCGTACGGGCGAGGGCCTCGACGACGCCCTTGCCGAGAGCTTTCTCCAGGGCCGGCAGCCCTTCGTGGCGCAGCCGTGAGCGGGTGTAGGCGGGGTCGGTGTTGTGGGGGTCGTCCCAGACGGGGATGGACTGGACCAGGCAGGCCTTGCGGGCGGTCTGCCGGTCGAGTTGGAGGAAGGGCCGCCGGTAGCGTCCGGCCGCCCCCGAGACGGCCGCCATGCCGGACAGGGAGCGGGTGCCTGAGCCCCGGGCGAGGCCGAGGAGGACCGTCTCCGCCTGGTCGTCGCGGGTGTGGCCGAGGAGGACGGCGGCGGCGCGATGGCGTTCGGCCGCGGCGTCGAGGGCGGCGTAGCGCGCGTCCCTGGCGGCGGCCTCGGGTCCTCCGTCGCGTCCCACGGTGACGGCGACGGATTCGACGGGGTCGAGGCGCATGGCGCCGAGCCGGGCGACGACCTCGGCGGCGCGGAGGTCGGAGCCTGTCTGGAGGCCGTGGTCGACGGTGACGGCGCCCGCCCGTACGGCGAGCTTGGGCGCCTCGAAGGCGAGGGCGGAGGCGAGCGCCATGGAGTCGGCGCCGCCGGAGCAGGCGACGAGCACGAGCGGGGGCTCGTCGGCGGGGAGGGGGATGTGAGCGGCGGGAGTGGTGTGCGAGGTGGTGGCAAGGAGGTCGGCGTGGTCGGTGAGGACCTCGTGGAGTACGCGGCGGACCGCCAGGCGTATCGCCGCGACCGCAGGATGGGGACCCATATCCGGTGCCCTTCGTGATGTTATTTGGGGGGTGCCTCGGTCGGAGAAAGGACGGAGAGCGTCACTCAGAGTGCGTCGATGGTGACAGAACCGAGCCATTACCCGAGCATTGCACGCCTATCCCTCACCCACGGTCCCTCGGATGGGTGATACCTGAGGCGTCCTCCTGCCAGACGTCAGCTTCCGCTCATGAATCCGCCTTACGGTGCACCCGCGCGACCCAATCCGCCGGTTTGGCGATCTCCGCCTTGGTGGGGAGGGTGTTCGGCGAGGTCCAGACGCGGTTGAAGCCGTCCATCCCGACCTGATCGACCACGGCGCGTACGAACCGCTCCCCGTCGCGGTACTGGCGGAGCTTGGCGTCGAGGCCGAGCAGCTTGCGCAGCGCGAGGTCGAGCCGGCTGGCGCCGCGGGCCCTGCGCTGCTGGAACTTCTCGCGGATCTCGGCGACGGAGGGCACGACCTGCGGTCCGACGCCGTCCATCACGAAGTCGGCGTGGCCCTCCAGGAGGGACATCACGGCGGTGAGCCGGCCCAGGATCTCCCGCTGTTCCGGGGTCTGCACCAGCTCGACGATGCTCCTGCCCTCCTCGTCCCGCTCGCCCTCGGGGCGTCCGCCGGCGAGGGACTGGGCGGCCTCGCGCAGCCGTTCGACGACGGTCATGGGGTCGACGTCGGTCTGGTCGAGGAACGACTGGATCTCGCCCTGGAGGTGGTCGCGCAGCCAGGGCACGCCGGTGAACTGCGTGCGGTGGGTCTCCTCGTGGAGCGCGACCCAGAGCCTGAAGTCGTGCGGGTCGACGTCGAGTTCCCGTTCGACGTGGACGATGTTGGGGGCGACGAGCAGCAGCCGGCCACCGTCGGCGGCCGCCGGGAGATCGCGGGTGGCGGACGCGAACGTCTCGTACTGGCCGAGGACCCGGGAGGACATGAAGGAGAGCAGCATGCCCACCTCGACGCCGGTGACCTTGCCGCCGACCGCGCCGATGACGGCGCCGCCGGGGCCGCCCGGGCGGCGCTCCTGCATCTTCTCGAACAGCGGCTTCAGCAGCTCGCGGAAGCCGGCCACGTTGGCCTTGACCCAGCCGGCGCGGTCGACGACCAGGACCGGGGTGTCCGGTGGCTCGTGGTCCTCGGGGATCATCCTCGTGTAGCCGCGGACGTGTTCCTCCGCCGCCTTGGCGTGCCGTCGCAGCTCGGCGACGATCTCGCGCGCCTCGTCGCGGGTGACCTCGGGTCCCGGCCGCGCGAGGCGGGTCGCGGTCGCCACCGCGAGGTTCCAGTCGACCATCTCTGCACCACCGATGCTCGTCATGCGTCAACCGTACGTGCTCGGCCCGGGGTGCGGTGAGGTGTGGGGCGCCCGGTTCTTCCCTTGGTTCGTCCCCTAGGGGATGGCCGAGCCCCTGGCCGGGAGCGGCGCCGGGGGCGGTGCGGAGGGCGTACGCGGGACCAGTGCGGCGGAGAGCGCGTCCAGGGCCGTCCGGGCGGTGTCGGGGGCTTTCGTCGCACCGGCCAGGAACGCGAAGGCGAGGAGCCGTCCCTCGCCGTCGACGACGGTGCCGGCCAGGGCGTCCACACCGGTGAGCGTGCCGGTCTTGGCCCGGATGAGCCCGGCGGCGGGCGGGGTGCCCCCGTACCGGCCCCTGAGGGTGCCGGTGAACCCGGCGACGGGCAGGCCGGTGAGGACGGGGCGCAGTTCCGGGCGGTCCGGGTCGGCGGCGCGGGTCAGCAGGGCGGTCAGCAGGGCGGCGCTGGCCTTGTCCTTGCGGTTGAGTCCGCTGCCGTCGGCGAACCGCGTCCCCTTGAGGGGCAGTCGGAGCTTGGTGAGTTCCGCGCCGACGGCCCGGCCCGCGCCCGCGAAGCTCGCCGGTTCGCCCGCGGCGATCGCGGTCTGCCGGGCGAGGGACTCCGCGATGTCGTTGTCGCTCTCGGTCAGCGCGCGCTCGACCAGGTCGGCCAGGGGCGCGGAGTAGGTGCGCGCGAGCGGTTCCGCGCCTTTGGCGGGCTTGCCGGCCGCAGGGGGCCGCGCGGTGCGTACGCCGCGTTCGCGCAGCAGATGGGCGAAGGTACGGGCGGCGTCGCCCGCGGGGTTGCCGCTGCGCGGCGCGGGACCGGTCGTGGACTTGTCGAGCCGCCCCTGTCCGGCCATCAGGGGGACCACGGGGGCGATGTTGTCGTTGGGGCCGATGGGGTGTTCCCGGGGGCCCGAGTAGAGGGAGGTGTCGTAGTGCAGCTCGACCTTGGTGATGCCGCTGTCGCGGAGCGCGCGGGCGGTGTCGCCGGCCAGGGCGCCCAGCCGCTTCCGGTCGAGGGTGGCGTCCCCGCCGCCGACCAGGGTGAGCTTCCGCTGGTCCGGGGTGGCCATGACGGTGGTGGCGATGCGGTGGTCGGGGCCGAGCGCGGAGAGCGCGGCGACCATCGTCGCGATCTTGACGGTGGAGGCCGGGGTCATCGGGGTGGCGGCGCCCTTGCCGTACAGGACCTCGCCGGTGGCCGTGTCGACGACGGACGCCGTACGGGAGGGGCCGAGCGCGTCCGCGTCGAGCAGCTTGCCGAGCGTCCGGCCGAGATCGGCGGGGGGCGCCCCGCCGGGTTCGGCCCGGGTACGCGTGGTGTCCGCGGCGGCGAGCGCGCTGAGCACCCCGGCGGCGCTGGGGGCGGGCGCGGGCGTGCGCGGCGCGGACGGATCGTGATGTGCGCCACCCGCGCGGTTCTGCGCGACCGCCCACTCCCTCTCGGCCTTACGCTGACCGGAGTCCCACGGGCCCGCCGTCACCACCGCCACGGCGGCGAGGGCGAGGCCGAGCGCGGCGGAACCCGCCGTGACCTGCCACGCTTTCGGCTCAACCACGGCTGACCAGCCCCTTTCGCGATCACACTGCTGCGTGGGGGACACTTAACCACTGCGCCTTGCCCCGAGCATGGCACCCCGGCCAGTAACGGCCTGTCAGGTCGGGGGCCGACAACGGCAGCATCACCCGGACATTGTGTTGATCATGGAGGAGCCACCCGTGGAGTTCGACGTCACCATCGAGATCCCTAAGGGTTCGCGGAACAAGTACGAGGTGGACCACGAGACCGGTCGGATCCGCCTTGACCGTCGTCTCTTCACCTCGACCAGCTACCCCGCGGACTACGGATTCGTCGAGAACACCCTGGGCGAGGACGGCGACCCGCTGGACGCGCTGGTCATCCTGGACGAGCCGACCTTCCCCGGGTGTCTCATCAAGTGCCGCGCCATCGGCATGTTCCGGATGACGGACGAGGCCGGCGGCGACGACAAGCTGCTGTGCGTCCCGGCCTCCGACCCCCGGGTGGAGCACCTGCGCGACATCCACCACGTCTCGGAGTTCGACCGCCTGGAGATCCAGCACTTCTTCGAGGTCTACAAGGACCTGGAGCCCGGCAAGTCCGTCGAGGGCGCCGACTGGGTCGGCCGCGCCGAGGCCGAGGCCGAGATCGAGGCCTCGTACAAGCGCCTTGAGGCGCAGGGCGGCGCGCACTGACGCGCGCCTCAACCGTGTGACCGGCGGACGGCCGCCGGGCGGACGACGGGCGGCGTACCCCTCGTGGGTGCGCCGCCCGTCCGCGTGTGCCCACCCCTTTCCCGTGCACATACTGAGCGGACGGCGGACGGCGGACGGCGGACGGCGGACCCGGACGGGACGTGGATGGCGGACCCGGACCGCGGACGGCGGACGTGACGGTTCGTACGCCGGAGACCGTATGCCGGGACATACGGCACGGCGACGAGCGGTACGACGACGAGCGGGTACGAGACAGCAGCGATACGACGAAGAGCGGTTACGACAGGGAGTGAGGACGCAGACCGTGGTGGCCGAGCCGGACGGGTCCGAGGACCGAAAGCCTCCGTCGGACGAGGCACGCAGCGCCTTCACCCCACCGCTCGGGGTGGAACAGCCGCCGCTCCCCGAGGACGACCATCCGACGTCGGAGTTCGCGCTCCCCGACGGGACCAGCACGGAGCCGCCGCCCGAGCCCGAGGGCTCGGCCTTCGATCTGCCGGACGGCGCCCGCGTACTGCCGGGGACCGGACTGGGGGCGGGCGCCGGAGCGAGCTCGGCGTTCACGCCGGCGCACGGCATCCCGCGGCTGGCGCTGAGCAAGGAGGCGCCCTGGCAGGACCGGATGCGGACGCTGCTGCGGATGCCGGTCGGGGACCGTCCCGTACCGGACATAGTGCAGCGCCACGACGACCAGGGGCCCGCCGTCCCGCGCGTCCTGGACCTGACGCTGCGCATCGGCGAGCTGCTGCTCGCGGGCGGCGAGGGCGCCGAGGACGTCGAGGCCGCGATGTTCGCGGTGAGCCGGGCGTACGGGCTCGACCGCTGCGAGCCGACCGTCACCTTCACCCTGCTGTCGATCTCCCATCAGCCGTCGCTGGTCGACGACCCGGTGACGGCCAGCAGGACGGTACGGAGGCGGGGCACCGACTACACGCGACTGTCCGCCGTCTACACGCTCATCGACGACATCACCACCGAGGACACGGACACCACGCTGGAGGAGGCGTACCGGCGGCTCGCGGAGATCCGCCGTAACCGGCACCCGTACCCCGGCTGGGCGCTGACCGCGGCGAGCGGGCTGCTGGCCGGTTCGGCCTCGGTGCTGGTCGGCGGCAGCGTGCTGGTGTTCGTGGTCGCGGCGCTCGGCGCGATGCTGGGCGACCGGCTGGCGTGGCTCTGCGCGGGGCGCGGGCTGCCGGAGTTCTACCAGTTCGTGGTGGCGGCGATGCCGCCCGCCGCGATGGGGGTGGCGCTGACGCTGCTGGGGCCGCACCTGTCCTGGGAGGGCCGCCCCTCGGCGGTGATCACCGGTGGGCTCTTCGCGCTGCTGCCGGGGCGGGCGCTGGTGGCCGGGGTGCAGGACGGTCTGACGGGGTACTACATCACGGCGGGTGCGCGGCTGCTGGAGGTCATGTACTTCTTCATCGCGATCGTCGTCGGTGTGCTGATCGTGCTCTACCTGGGGGTCCAGCTCCACGCCGAGCTGAACCCGGAGGCGGCGCTGCACGCGGACGTACGGCCGGTGGCGCAGACCCTGGCGGCGGTGACGCTGAGTCTCGCTTTCGCGATACTGCTTCAGCAGGAACGTTCCACCGTGCTGATGGTGTCGCTCAACGGCGGCGTCGCCTGGGTCGTCTACGCGGCGATGCACGACATCGGCAGGATCTCGCCGGTGGCCTCCACGGCCGTCGCTGCGGGGGTGGTGGGCCTGTTCGGTCAGCTCTTCTCGCGCTACCAGTTCGCGTCGGCGCTGCCGTACGTCACGGCGGCGATCGGGCCGCTGCTGCCGGGTTCCGCGACGTACTTCGGGCTGCTGGGCTTCGCGCAGAACGAGCTGGACCGCGGGCTCGCCTATCTCTCCCAGGCGGTGGCGCTGGCGCTGGCGATCGCGGTGGGGGTGAACCTCGGAGGGGAGATCTGCCGGCTGTTCCTCAAGGTGCCCGGCTCGGGACGGGCGTCGAGCCGCCGCGCGGCCAAGCGGACGCGCGGCTTCTGACGGGTACGGCGGTACGAGCCGTGCGACCCGGTACGAGCCGGTACGAGCCGGTACGAGCCGGTACGAGCCGGTACGAGCCGTACGAGCGGTACGACCCGGCTGCCGGGACCGCGGTACTGCTTCGGGGTCAGCGCTTGGCGTGACGGCCGCGACCGCCGCCGGGGCCGTCGGGGTTGCCGCCGGGCGCCTGGTAGCCGCCCGGGGCCTGGTAGGGCCCGGGAGCCTCGTGGGCGCCGTCCTGGCCCGAGGCGCCGGTGATCTTCGGGAACCGCATCGTCTCCGCGCCCGGCGTCCCGGGGGCGGGGGCGCCCTGCGCTCCGTACCCCTCCATGGCGGCCGTACCGGGGCCGACCAGGCCGTCGTCGACGGCGGGGGCGGACGCGGCCCCCTTCTTCGACTTGGAGCGCGCCCGCAGGACCTCGATCACGATCGGCAGCACCGAGATCACCACGATCAGGATGAGGATCATCTCGATGTGCTCGTGCACGAAGGCGATCTTGCCGAGCGCCGCGCCCAGCAGCGTGACGCCCGCACCCCAGAGGATGCCGCCGATGATGTTGAAGGTGATGAACGAGCGGTAGTTCATCCGGCTCACACCGGCGATGATCGGCGTGAACGTACGGACGACGGGCACGAAGCGCGCGAGGACCAGCGACTTGGGGCCGTACTTCTCGAAGAAGTCGTGTGCCTTCTCCACGTTCTCCTGCTTGAAGAGCTTGGAGTCCGGCCGCTTGAAGAGCGCGGGTCCGACCTTGCGGCCGAAGAGATATCCGACCTGGTCACCGGCGATCGCGGCGAGCACGATCAGCCCGCAGACCATCCAGAGCGGGGTCTTCAGCGTGCCGGCGGTGACCAGCAGGCCCGTGGTGAAGAGCAGCGAGTCACCGGGCAGGAAGAAGCCGATGAGAAGACCGGACTCGGCAAAGACGATCACCAGGACACCGATCAGCCCGAAGGTCCCGATCAGATAGTCCGGGTCCAGCCAGCTTGGTCCGAGCGCAAGGGTGGTCACGGTTTCCGGACTCCTGAGTCTTTGGTCGGTCGATCGTCGAATCGGCGTGGTCGGCCGCGCACAAGCTATCAACGGCCGGACGCCCCTCCAGGTTCCACCCGCCCTCCGGCACCTGCGCTCGGGATGCACACCGGGCAGAGGGGGACAAAGCTGTGCGTGACACGGGACCGCACGGGTCCGGGACGCGAAACAGAGGGCGGAGAGGGCGGTACGCGCGATGGGCATCGGGCGCATGGCCAAGGGCACCCCGTCCGAACCCGAACCCGACCACAGCCCCGGCTCCGATCCCGACCACGGCTCCGGCTCCGACCACAGCTCCGACCCCGGCCACGGCTCCGGCCGAGGCACCCTCCCCGCCCCGCCCGCCTCCCTCTCCGCCCGCGCCCTGCTGCCCCTGGTCGTGCCCTCCCTGGTGATCGGGGTGGTCTCGGCGCTGGTGCTGCTCGGGGTGAGCGAGGCCGCCGAGCAGCTCAAGAAGGTGCTCTGGGGGACGCTGCCCGACGCCCTCGGCATCGGGCCGTACTCGGCGCTCTGGACGATCGTGATGCTCACGGCGACCGGACTGGCGGTGGGGATCGTCGTACGGCAGGTGTACGGGCACGCCGGCCCCGACCCGGCGACCACCGGGCTGGTCGACGCCCCGATGGCGCCCGGGATCGTGCCGGGGCTGCTGGTCGTCACGGGGCTCGCGCTGGCCGGCGGGGTCAGCCTCGGCCCGGAGAACCCGATCACCGCCGCCAACATCGCCCTGGCCTACTGGCTCGGCCGCAAGGCGGCGCCGCGCGCCCCGGCCGCGCTCTGGATCTCCCTGGGCGCGGCGGGCACCATCGGGGCGCTCTTCGGCACCCCCGTGGCCGCCGCCCTGATCCTCACGGAGACGCTGGCAGCGCGGCCGGGTCCCGGATCGCTCTGGGACAAACTGTTCGGCCCGCTGGTCGCGGCCGGCGCGGGCGGGCTGACCACCGTACTGATCGCGCGTCCGACCTTCGACCTGGATCTGCCGCCGTACTCGGAGACCCACTGGAGCGACCTCCTGGCCGCGCTGGTGATCGCCCCGCTGGCCGCGGCGCTGGGCATGGCGGCGGTGCGGGCCTTCCCGTACGTCCACGCCCTCTTCCGGCGGATCGGGCACCCCGTGCTCGCCCTGACCGCCGGCGGGCTGGTGCTGGGGCTGCTGGGGGCGCTCGGCGGGCCTCTCACGCTCTTCAAGGGGCTGGACGAGGTGAAGACCCTGGCGAGCGACCCGGACGGCTGGTCGGCCGGTTCGTTCGCGCTGATGACGGTGGTGAAGCTGGCCGCCCTGGTCACCGCCGCCGCCTGCGGCTTCCGGGGCGGCCGGATCTTCCCCGCCGTCTTCGTCGGGGCCGCGCTCGGCCTGTGCGCGCACGCCCTCGTCCCGGCCGTCCACCCCACCGTGGGGGTGGTCTGCGGCGTGCTGGGGCTGCTGCTCGCCGTCACCCGGCAGGGCTGGCTGAGCCTGTTCACGGCGGCGGTCATGGTCTCCGACGTCACCGTGCTGCCGCTGCTCTGCGTGGCCGTGCTCCCCGCCTGGCTGCTGGTCACCGGCCGCCCGCAGATGCAGCTCCACGAGGACGGCACGTCGTTGCGGTGACGCCGAGCCACCTCCGTACCACCCGGCGGGCGGTACGCGGCTTTCATCCGTATTCTCGCGGAGGGGGCCGTCCGCACGTACCCACCCCGAGGAGATCCGCCGATGCCACTCCACCAAGGCGCGGACAGGGCAGCCGACGTACCCGAGGAGGACCGCGCCGAACTGCGGCGGCTGTCGCTCAACCCCTTCTACGGGGAGGCGGATCCGGTCAGCGAGATGACGTCGGCGCCGCCCACCCAGCGCCTTCCCGAAGGACCGACCCCGCCGCACACCGCCTATCAGCTCGTCCACGACGAGCTGATGCTCGACGGCAACTCACGGCTCAACCTGGCGACCTTCGTCACCACCTGGATGGAGCCGCAGGCCGGGGTGCTGATGGCGGAGTGCCAGGACAAGAACATGATCGACAAGGACGAGTACCCGCGCACCGCCGAACTGGAGCGGCGCTGCGTGGCGATGCTCGCCGACCTGTGGAACGCCCCGGATCCGGCGACCGCCGTCGGCTGCTCGACCACCGGGTCCAGCGAGGCGTGCATGCTCGCCGGGCTGGCGCTCAAGCGCCGCTGGGCCAAGCGGAACGCGGCGCGCTATCCGGCGACCGCCCGGCCCAATCTGGTCATGGGCATCAACGTCCAGGTCTGCTGGGAGAAGTTCTGCGCCTTCTGGGAGGTGGAGGCGCGCCTCGTCCCCATGGAGGGCGACCGCTTCCACCTCGACCCGCAGGCCGCCGCCGACCTCTGCGACGAGGACACCATCGGGGTCGTGGCCGTCCTGGGCTCCACCTTCGACGGCTCGTACGAACCGGTCGCCGAGCTGTGCGCGGTGCTGGACGCGCTCCAGGAGCGTACGGGGCTCGATGTCCCCGTCCATGTCGACGGGGCGTCGGGCGCCATGATCGCGCCCTTCCTCGACGAGGACCTCGTCTGGGACTTCCGGCTGCCGCGCGTCTCCTCCATCAACACCTCGGGCCACAAGTACGGGCTGGTGTACCCGGGCGTCGGCTGGGCGCTGTGGCGGTCGCCCGCCGAACTCCCCGAAGAGCTGGTCTTCCGCGTCAACTACCTGGGCGGCGACATGCCCACCTTCGCGCTGAACTTCTCCCGGCCGGGCGCCCAGGTCGTCGCGCAGTACTACACCTTCCTGCGGCTCGGCAGGGACGGCTACCGCGCCGTCCAGCAGACCGCGCGGGACATCGCCACGACCCTCTCCGTGCGCATCGAGCGGCTGGGCGGCTTCCGGCTGCTCACCCGTGGGGACCAACTGCCCGTGTTCGCCTTCACCACCGCCTCCGATGTGACGAACTTCGATGTCTTCGACGTCTCGCGGCGGCTGCGCGAACACGGCTGGCTGGTGCCCGCCTACACCTTCCCCGCCCACCGCGAGGACCTGTCCGTCCTGCGGGTGGTCTGCCGCAACGGCTTCTCGGCGGACCTGGCCGCGATGCTGGTGGCCGACCTGAAGCGGGTACTGCCCGAACTGCGCGCCCAGGAGCGCCCCATGGACCGCGACCCGTCGGCCGCCACCGCCTTCCACCACTGAACGGCGCGGTACGCGCTCAGCCGCCGAGCACGTACCGCGGGCGTGGCCGGCCCCGGCGTCCCGATGGGCCGCACTTGATCAGTGGCGGTCCCCGTCGTCGGGAACACCCGTCGCGTACGGGTCCTCAACACCTGTCGCGTACGGGTTCTCCTCGCCCGCGCCGAGCACCCCCACAAAGGGCTCGCCCTCCCCCGCGAAGGCGTACGCCCCGCCCTCGATTCGCTCGATCAGGCCCCGCGTCCACTCCGCGCCCGAGTCCGCCGAGTGGACCCAGAAGTTCATGATCTCGCCGATGTGACCGAGCTGCTCGGGGCCCTCCTCCGGCACATAGGTCTCGGTCACCGCCGCCCGCCACGTCTCGATCGCGCGGACGCGCTCCTTCAGCAGCTCGACCACCTCGGCGCGCGGCAGGTCGAGCATGCAGCCGAGCCCGGCCGACAGGATGTCCATCTTCTGGTCGTACGAGGTCAGCGCGGCGCGCAGCAGCGTGAAGTACTCCGCCTGGCCGGCGTCCGTGATCTCGTACTCCGTCCGCGGCGGCCCGCCCGCCGTACTCGGCGCGACCTCGTGCGCGAGCAGGACGCCCTGCTTCGCCAGTTGCTTCAGCGCGTGGTAGATCGAGCCCGGCTTGGCGTTGGACCACTCGTGCGCGCCCCAGTACTCCAGGTCGTTGCGGACCTGATAGCCGTGGGCCCGCCCGTGCTGACGGACCGCGGCGAGCACGAGCAAACGGATCGCTGACATGGGGCCAGGTTATGACCCCGGGGTGCCGCGCCCCCGGCGGGCCCGCGCCGTCACCGCGCGGGGGCCCCGCGAGGGCGGCTCAGAGGTGGTACTCCGTACGGCCGTGCTGCACCGAGATCCACTTCTGGGTGGTGAACGCCTCCACCGTCGAGTCCCCGTTGAGCCTGCCGAGCCCCGAGGACTTCTCCCCGCCGAAGGCGACCATCGGATCGTCCTGCACGGTCGAGCCGTTGACGTGCATCATGCCCGTGACGACCCGCTGCGCGAAGGAGACGCCCCGCTCCACGTTCGCCGTGTGCACGGCGCCGCTCAGCCCGTACGGGGTGTTGTTGGCGATCCGTACCGCCTCCTCCTCCCCGTCGAACGGGATCAGCAGCGCCACCGGACCGAAGATCTCCTGCTCCAGCAGCGTCGAGTCGTCCGGCAGCCCGGTCAGCACCGTCGGCTCCACGAGATTGCCCCGCGTGCGCCCCCGTACGAGCGCCGTCGCGCCCTCCGCGAGGGCCTGGTCGACCAGCGCCGTCAGGGCGTCCGCCTGGAAGGTGTTGATCACCGGGCCGATCTGGGTCTCCGGATCGCGCGGGTCGCCGGTCCTGAGCGCCGACACCCGTGCCACGAACTTCTCGGTGAACGCCGCCTCGACGCTGCGGTCCACCAGGATCCGGTTGGCGGCCATACAGACCTGGCCCTGGTAGGAGAACCGGCTGGCGACCGCCGCGTCCACCGCGTGGTCGAGACCGGCCTCGTCCAGGTCGTCGAGGACGACGAGGGCGCTGTTGCCGCTCAGTTCGAGCACCGTCCGCTTGAAGTGACCGGCAGCGACGGCGCTGATGTGGCGGCCCACCCGGTCCGAGCCCGCGAACGAGATCACCCTCGGGACGGGGTGCTCGATCAGCGCGTCACCGATCTCCGCGATGTCCGTCACGAGGACGTTGAGCAGTCCGGCCGGCAGCTCCGCGTCCTCGAAGAGCTTGGCCAGCAGACCGCCCCCGGTGACCGGCGCGTTCTGGTTCGGCTTGATCACGACGGCGTTGCCGAGCGCGAGCGCGGGCGCCACCGACCTGATCGTTATCAGGAAGGGGAAGTTGAAGGGGCTGATCACACCGACGACGCCCACCGGCAGCCGGTAGACGCGGTTCTCCCTGCCGTCGACCGGGGACGGCAGGATCCGGCCCTCCGGGCGCAGCGAGAGCTGGATCGCCTCGCGCAGGAACTCCCGGGCCGCGCTGACCTCGTACCGCGCCTTGAGACGGGTACCGCCCAGCTCGTCGACGATCGCCTCGACGATGTCGTCCTCGCGCTCCTCGACCAGTCTGAGCACCCGCTCGAAGACCGGCCTGCGCTGGTACGGGTTGGTCGCGGCCCACAGGCGCTGCGCGCGCTCGGCGGCGCGGTACGCCTCGTCGACCTCGCGGGCCGTCGCGACCGTGATGGCGGCGAGCTTCTCCCCGTTGTACGGGTTGAAGTCGATGATGTCCCACGAGCCGCTGCCGGTCCGCCACTCGCCGTCGATGTACTGGTGGGCCAGGTCGGTGAAGTAGGACATGCGATCCCTTACGGTGCGATCCCTTACGACGGGTGCGTACTCCTGATGCGATGTCATCGTACTGATGTCGTCAGATCAGTTGGAGCAGTCCGCGAAGGACATCGCGGCTCTCTTCGGGACCCGGGCTGTCCGACTGCAGTCGTTCCATCACCCGTTCGTACTGCGCGACCTCCTCGTTCTTGTCCAGATAGAGCGCGCTGGTGAGCTGCTCCAGGAAGACGACGTCGGAGAGGTCGGACTCGGGGAAGCTCAGCATGGTGAAGGCGCCGCTCTCGCCGGCGTGGCCGCCGAAGCTGAACGGCATCACCTGGAGCGTGATGTTCGGCTGCTCGGAGATCTCGATGAGGTGCTTGAGCTGCCCCTGCATGACGGCGCGGTCGCCGTAGGGCCGTCTCAGCGCCGCCTCGTCGAGTACGGCGTGGAAACGGGGCGCGCGTTCGGAGACGAGGGCCTTCTGCCGCTCCAGCCGGAGGGCGACCCGGCGCTCGACCTCGGCGCAGGGGGCGTCGGGCTGGCCACGGGTGACGACGGCGTGCGCGTACGCCTCGGTCTGGAGCAGCCCGTGCACGAACTGCACCTCGTAGATACGGATGAGGGAGGCGGCGCCTTCGAGACCGATGTACGTCTGGAACCAGCCGGGCAGCACATCGCCGAAGCTGTGCCACCATCCCGCGACATTGGCCTCCCGGGCGAGGCCGAGCAGGGCGGCGCGTTCGCCCTCTTCGGCGACTCCGTAGAGAGTCAGCAGGTCCTCGATGTCCCTGGCCTTGAAGCTCACCCGTCCCAACTCCATACGGCTGATCTTGGACTCGGATGCGCGGATCGAGTAGCCCGCTGCCTCACGTGTGATGCCGCGCGACTCGCGCAGGCGTCTCAGTTGTGAGCCCAGCAGGATGCGCCGCACCACGGAACCGCCCGATTCGGCTGCGGTCACGTCTCCAACCCTCCCCATCGCATGTGGTTCTCCTCGGAGTACCCCCGGAACTCCAAGTGCCGGATTCTGCCATCAAAACGCTTCGCCCCGTACTCATTCGATTACGGAAATAAGAAGGCTTTGCGGAGAGGGCGAAACTGGTCACAGGAAGAAATGGGCCAGAACCGGTACGGGAGTGGTGAAGGCGGGCGCGTGCACGTGCATCTGCCCTTGCATCTGCCGTACGCATTCGGAACCATGGGCCCCGCGCACCAGCGTGCTGGATCGTGTGTGACGCGTTGTGCAGCCTGAACCACCCGCAGTATCGCTACGGCCGCGAACCCCGGGAGTGCTCGCATGGGGATGAATGGATCGACCATGCTTGAGCCTTTAAGGCAAGGGCTTCCCCCGATCGATCCCGCAGGGGCTGCGGGCTCGGCCTCGTGCGCCCTGCCCGCCCGGTACGAGGCGGTGCGCGGGGCCCGGCAGTTCACCCGGACCACGCTCTCCCAGTGGGAGCTGAGCGAGCGGTTCGACGATGTCGCGCTGGTCGTCTCCGAACTGGTCACGAACGCGCTGCGGCACGCCCTGCCGGCCGACACCCCGCGCGAGCCGCACGAGCCCCCCGTACGCCTGCATCTGATGCGGTGGTCGTCACGGCTGGTGTGCGCGGTACGGGACCCCAGCGTCACGAGCCCGGCGACCCGGGAGACGGACGAGGACTGCGCGGCGGAGTCCGGCCGGGGGCTGTTCCTGGTGGAGTCGTTCAGCGACACCTGGGGGTGGCACCCGCTGGCCGGGTCGCTGCACGGCAAGGTGGTCTGGGCGCTGTTCCACCTGGCGGCCGACCGGACCGGCCGGGTCGACGACGGACCGGCCGACGGGTCGGTCGACGGGGCGATGACAGGGCGATGACAGGGCGCCCGGGTGCCGACCGGGCGCGAAGCGTGAGGGCCTGCCGACTGGCTGAAAAACGTCGTCGGTAGGCCCTTTTCCCTGAAGAACGCACCGATTGGTCTGGACCTTGTCCATGATTTTTCGGCCATGACGCAGCCAAATTTGGCGCGTTCTCATCGCACTGAGGTGCGATTTACCGTCGGCCAAGGGTGCGACCGTCGGTAACAAGCCATGCCTTCAGGCGCCCGCCACGAGATGGTCGAACTCGCCCGCCTTGGCGCCGATGAGCATCGACTCGATCTCGGCGAGGGTGTAGACGAGCGCGGGCCCGTCGGGGTGGCGTGAGTTGCGTACCGCCACGTCACCGCTCGGCAGCTTGGCGAACTCCACGCAGGACCCCTGGGAGTTGCTGTGCCTGCTCTTCTGCCAGACGACTCCGTGAAGCTCTGTGGCCGCTATGCCGTTGTACACGTGGTGCACAGGTCGCTCCCCGAGTTGCAAGGTGCAGGTGTCAACTGTCTCGGATCATAGCTGTGTTTCATGTGCCGATGCATGAGCAGATGCACGTGCACGCGGGGTGGTTCCTTGGTTACAGGTGCCCTTCCGGATACCCGCGCCCGCGTGCGGAGACGTGAATCCCCGCTCTACGGAAAGAGACGCGGAACAAGCCCCTGAGGATCCCTGTCGGGCCCAGTCTCCACATATTGGTCCAGTCCGCGACGACGGGGTCACGTCTGGCGGCTACCCCGGCGCGGACAGGCGACTCCCCCGGCCCGGGCACGAAGTGGCCGAACAGGGGCTGGACATCAGACCTCCAGGAAGGTGTCGAAGACGGGCGGCAGCCGCTTCCAGGCGGCGGGGCCCGCGCCGTACTCGGCGTCGGTCAGCAGACAGGAGTCGAGCAGCCGCTCGATCCCGTCGCGGTCCAGGGCGGGCGAGACGAAGACCAGGTGCTGGCAGCGGTCACCGTGGCGCGGGTCCCAGTCCAGCGCGGCGGCGGCCCGGCGCAGCGGCGGTACGCCCTCCCAGTCGGCGTCGGAGAGCGAAGCGAGCCAGGGCCCCGCGCTCTCCACGCAGAGCGCGCCGCCCGCGGCGTCCCAGGCCAGCAGGGTGTCGGGCCGGTCGGCGAGCCAGAACCTGCCGCGGCTGCGGGCCGCCCCGCAGCACAGCTCCTCCAGCGCCTCGTAGAGCCGGCCGGGGTGGAAGGGGCGGCGGCGGTGCCAGACGTACGTGGTGACGCCGCGGTCGTCGGCCTCCTGCGGCAGCAGGGCGCAGGCCGGGTGCTGACGGGCGGCGGCGGCCTCGACGTCGAAACCGGCGAGGGCCGCGGCGGCGAGCGCCCCGGAACCGTCGCGGGCGCCCCTGCCGGTGCCGGGGCCTGGGCCTGGGCCTGGGCCTGCGGCGGTGCCGGTGCCTGCGCCTGTGCCCTCGGCGCCTTCCTCGATCGCCACCTGCTGTGCGGTCGGATGCAGTTGGGCGAGGAGCGCCCGGTCCTCGTCGTCCGCCAGCGGGCTGTCGGCGAGGGCGAGCACCGGCGCGTACTCCATCTGCCGCGCCCAGGTGTCGGCGATCGTCCGCCGGTCCGAGGCCGCGGCGGCGAGCCCGGCGTCCGCGAGGTCGTCGCCGTTGCCGAGGTAGGGCAGCACCAGCGCCGGATCGACCGCCGTGATCACCGAGCTGACGACCAGCCCCTCCCCGTGGGCAGCCACGACCTCCGCCATCGCCCGGGGCTCGACGGAGTCCCAGAGTTCGACGATCGCGAGCCGGGTGAGCCCGGTGTCCGCGAGGCGCTCCAGCTCCGGTACGAGATCCTCGCGCAGGGCGCAGCAGGCACAGTCGTTGACCAGGGGCGCGTCCCCGTAGGACAGCGTCCCGGTGGCGTCGCGGACGGTCCGCAGGACCGTGCCGCGCCCGGCCGTCGACAGGTCGTGGTGGAGCGCGACGCTGCCGGGCACGGTGTCCAGCAGCCGCTGCACGGCGGCCCTGCGCGCGTCGCTGTGGAGTCCGCCGACGATCGCGACGGGCAGGTCGGCCCCGCCCGCCATCAGCGGGCCCCTGGACGGCCGCGACCGTAACGGCGCTCGAAGCGCTCGACCCGGCCTGCGGTGTCCATGACGCGGGCGGTGCCCGTGTAGAAGGGGTGGCTCGCCGAGGAGATCTCCACGTCGATCACGGGGTAGGTGGTGCCGTCTTCCCATACGACCGTTCTGCCGCCGACGGCGGCGGCGGTCGACCGGGTCAGGAAGGCGAAGCCGGCCGCCTTGTCGCGGAAGACGACGTGCCGGTACACGGGATGGATTCCGGGCTTCATCTCAGTCGGTCCTCATGTCGTGGTGGTGGTGAGCGTGCGGGGGCGAGGGCGAGGGCGCGTCAGCGCTCTTCGCGGAAGTCGACGTGCCGGCGCAGGAGCGGGTCGTACTTGCGCAGCGTCATGCGGTCGGGGTCGTTACGGCGGTTCTTGCGGGTGACGTACGTATAGCCGGTCCCCGCGGTGGAGCGGAGCTTGACGATCGGGCGGAGTTCGTTGCGGGCCATGGGGCTAGTATATGGAAATGATTCCCATTTCCAAACAGCTTGTTTCCCACGAGAGAGGGGTGTGACGTTGTCCGCCCACTGCCAGCTCACCGGGGCCAAGCCCGGCTTCGGCAACCAGATCTCCCACTCGCACCGGCGCACCTCCCGCCGCTTCGACCCCAACATCCAGCGCAAGCGGTACTGGCTCCCGAGCGAGGGCAGGCATGTCCGGCTCACGCTGAGCACGAAAGCGATCAGGACCTTCGACACCATCGGCATCGAGGCGGCCGTCGCCCGGATCCGTGCCCGCGGGGTGAAGGTCTGATGGCGAAGAAGAGCAAGATCGTCCGCAATGAGCGGCGCAAGCTGACCGTCGAGCGCCACGCCGTACGGCGGGCCGAACTGAAGGAGATCCTGCGGCACCCCGGCACCACCGCCGAGCAACGGATCGCGGCGGAGCGCGAGTTGCGGCGTCAGCCGCGCGACGCCAGCGCGACACGGGTGAGGAACCGTGACAGCGTGGACGGCCGGCCGCGCGGACACCTGCGGAAATTCGGCCTCTCCAGGGTCCGGCTGCGCGAACAGGCGCACGCCGGATTCCTTCCTGGCGTGCGCAAGTCGTCCTGGTAGCTTGGCGCGGTCTGGCCGACGGCCAGGTCCGACCACCGACCAGGGGGAGAAGAACGTGCAGAAGCTCGTACGGAACGGCGCCGCCGCGGCCGGTCTCGTCGTCGCGCTCTCACTCGCGCTCACAGGGTGCGGCAGCGACAGTGACGGCGGCGACTCGGGCAAGGACACCGGCGCCACCGCGCCGAGCGGTGACGCCTCGGGATCGGGCGCGGGCTCCGGCGTGGACGCCGCGAGCGTCGAGGGAACGTGGGCCGGGCTGACGGACGGCAAGTCGGTGGCGCTGGCCGTCTCCTCGGGGAAGGTCGCGCTCGTGGCCGCCGAGCACGTCTGCCAGGGCGCGGTGGAGGACATGAGCGGCGAGCCGATGCTCACGCTGAAGTGCGGCGACGGCAACACCGAGCGCACGATGGGCTCGATCGAGTCCAACGACGGCGAGACCCTGGTGATCTCCTGGACCGGCGGCAAGAAGGACACCCTGAAGAAGACCGAGGCCGGCTCGCTGCCGACCGGCCTTCCGACGGACCTTCCGACCGGCCTGCCCACGGATCTCCCGACGGACCTTCCGACCGGCTGACGTTCTCCGCCGGCCGTTGGTCCTCCGCCGGCTGACGTTCCTCCACCGCCCGCTGGTCACCGCGCCTGTCGCGTCAGGCCGACGGGCCCTGTTCCGGTGCGCGGGCCGCGGATCCCTTCGGGGGCCGCGGCCCGCCGCCGTTCCCGGCGCGGTCCTTGTCCACGCCTTCGCCCGCGCCTACATCCAGGGCCTCCGACAGTTCCTCCAGCGCTTCGAGGAGCAGGCCCGCCCCGCCCCGTACGACCTGGTCGGGGACGCCTTCGCCGTCCCAGCGCGCCAGTTCCTCGCGGACCGCGTCCCAGCGCGGAACGCGCCGTTCCCGTACGTCCTTCGCGCCCTGTTCCGTGGCTTCCCGCAGCGTCTCGGCGAGCCCTGCCGCCGCCGGTACGGGCGTGGCGCCGCGCTCCGGAAGGTGCGCCTCCATCAGCATCGCGACCCGGGCGAGCTGGGCGAGCGCGTGCTCCGCGTGGTCGGCGGCGGTACGTGACAGGCCCCGGTGCCGCACCGGTTCGTGCGTGGCCCGCTCCTCGGACGTGTGCCAGGCGACCCGCGCCGTACGGGTCGCGAGCAGGGTCTCGCGCACCTCGCGCGCGTCGGGGCCACCGCGGTCGCCGGGCCGCGCGTAGTGGCCCACGACCGCGGCGGCGTACCGCCCGTCCGCGAGCAGCCAGTCGGCGAGGCGGGCGCGCAGCCTCGGGGTCTCCCAGGCGGGGAAGACGGCGTACGCGATCATCGCGAGCAGCCCGCCGAGAAGGGTGAGCAGGGCCCGGTCCCGTACGGTCTGCGAGACCCCGGCCCCCGCCATGCCGAGCAGGAAGACGACATAGGCGGAGACGAAGATCTGGCTGATCGCGTAGCCGGTGCGCAGCAGCAGATACATCAGGCCCGCGCTGACGACGGCGAGCGCGGCGGAGACGTAACCGCCGGGATGGGCGGCCTGGACGATGCCGGTGGCCAGCGCGACCCCGACGAGGGTGCCGCCGAAGCGGGCCACGGAGCGGCCGTACGTCTGGAGGAAGTCGGGGCGCATCACCATGACGACGGTCATGGGCGCCCAGTAGCCGTGGCCCAGCGGCAACGCGGCGCCGAGGACATACCCCGCGCAGGTGACGGCCGTGACGCGTACGGCGTGCCGCAGGATCGGGGAGTCGCGGTGGAGTTCGCCCCGTATGTCGCGCAGGACGACGGGGAGAAGGCGCAGCAGACTGGGGCGGTCACGGTGGGTGGCCGGGCGGGACGCCGGGCGGACATCGTCGGGCGGGCCGGAATCCACGTCCGGTGTGCCGGTGTCCGTGTCCGTGTTGGTGTTCGTGACGGTGTCCCCGTCCCCGTCCGTGTCCCCGTCCGTGTCCGCGTTCACGCCCGTGTCCGTCGCGACGACGTCCGTCTCGACCACGTCGTCCAGCAGGTCGAGCAGCGAGACGAGCCGGGTGGCGGCGCGGTGGGCCGGGCCGGTGAGCAGCGTCTCCGTGTCGGGGGTCCGCAGAGCGGCGACCGCGGCGGGGGCGAGATGGACCGGCGTGCCGTGGCGGACGGCGCGCGCGGTGGAGTCCAGTACGGAACCGGCCGCGGCGAGGAGTTCCCGTACCCGGTCCCGCTCCGGGCCCTCCGCCTCGGCCCCCACCTCCGGATCGGCGAGCGAGGCGAGTACGGGCCTGATCCGCTCGGCGAGCCCGCGTGCGCCGTGCAGTTCGGCCGGGCGCCTGCGCGCCTGCCACGGGGTGACGGCGGCGGCGCTGCGGGCCGTCATCAGGGGTTCCGGGTCGAACGGGGCGGTCGGGTCGTGCCGCAGCCGGCGGGCGTAGTCGCCCAGCGCGGCGAGGGCGTCGGCGAGCGCGTCGCGCTGGAGCCCCCAGCGTCTGACGGGGAAGAGCACGATCATCCCGGCCTGGACGAGACCACCGGCGGCGATCACGGCCGCGTGGCCCGCGGCGGTCGCGACGGAGGTCGGGAGGGTGACCGTCACCAGCATGATCGCGACATTGGACGACGCGATCACCCCCGCGGTCGGCCCGGCCGTCCAGGCGAGCCCGGCGAGGAAGGTCCAGAGCGCGAGGAGGGCGAGGAACAGCGCGAAGTGGGCGCCGGTGAGGTAGCCGAGGAACGTGCTGACAGCGAGGCTCGCACCTGAGGCGAGCGCGAGCACCGGCCGGGGGCGCCAACTGCGCTGAAAGGTGGCGATCCCCGCCTGGAACGCGCCGAACGCGGCGCTGGCGGCGACGGTCGGTCCGAAGAGCGCGAGCGTGCCGCACACGACCACGGCGAGACCGGCGGCCCCGCGCAGCGCGACGAGCGGTTCGAGCCGCCGCCGCTCGATGCTGAACCCGGAACGGGCGGTCTCCTTCAACGCCCGGAGCCAGCTCATGGGGTGAGGGTAGCGATTTCTCCCGGAATGGAGCGCTAAGAGGGAAGCGGCGCGGGAGGGACCGCTGGAGGAGTCGGGGTCAGGCGGGGCGGATCCGGCCCCGTCGGTCCTTACCGCTCCTGTCGCTCCTACCGCCCTTGTCGCCTCCGTCGCCGGGCACGTGGGCCGCGTCCGCCGCCGAGACGCCGTGGGTCCACCCCTCGGCGTCCGTCACGCCGCGCACGCGCGTCGCGACCGTCTCCGGGAACATCCGGTCCGTACGGTCGGTCACCGCGGCTTCCCGTGCCGCGAGGACCGGGAGCAGCCCGGGGCCACCGCGCGCCGCTCCGTCGCCCTCCTCCAGCCGCTCCGTGGCCTCGCCCGTCGCCTGCTCCGTCGCCGCCGCCAGGCGTTCGCCGAGGCGGTACGCGTACGCCATCAGGAACGATTGCCGGAAGGTCTTCGTCCGTTTGCGGCCGCCCGCGCGCTGGGCCGCCTCCGCGCGGGTCATCGCCGAGGTGCCCTGCACCAGCAGGGAGGTGTGGAGCAGTTCGACCGCCTCCAGGTCCGGCTCGAACCCGACGACCGTCGAGAAGCCGTACGCGCTGTTCCAGACCGCACGGCAGCGGTTCGCGGAGGCGACCGCGTCGAGCAGGATCGCCTTCGCCGTCTCGTACGGGGCGTCCACGCCGATCCGGCACGCACCGGGCACATCACCGCGGTGCGTACGGTCCGCGAGCAGCGCCTCGTCGATGCTGTGGCGCGCCATCAGCTCCTGCGCCTTGGCGGTGAGCGCCTCGGCCTCCTGCGGGTAACCGGTGGCCTCCGCCTTGGCGAGCAGCGCGCGGATCCGGGTGAGCATGCGCGGTTCACCGTCGGCGGGCGGCAGATGGAGGGGCGTACCGGGCACCGGGCCGACCGGCTCGATCGCGGGCAGCCGGGCGAGCAGCAGATACAGCTCCAGGACGGTGGTGGCGTACGAGAAACGGTCGGCCCGGTACGAACCGGCGCCGCCCGCTCCGGGCCCCGACTCCTGGTCGAGGTCGGCGAGTTGGGCCGCCCAGCGCGGCGGCAGCCGCTCGTACCGCCGCGCCTCCCCGGCCGCCAGTTCGGCGAGGAGCCGGGGATGAGGGCCGTGCAGATCGCGGCGGACGAGGCGGGCCACGTCGGCGGGCTGCCAGCCGCGTTCCCAGGCCAGGCGCAGGAACTGCTCGCCGCGCCGCCGGAGTTCGGCGTCGGCGTCGGGGGCGGCGGCGAGGAGGGAGGCGCCGGTGTCGATGCCGTCGGGGCCCGTGGCGAGCATCGCGGCGACGGCGCGCTCGACCGTGCGCACGGGGTCGCCGGTGGCATGCTTCTCACTCATGCCGCGGGCCTCGCGCATGCCGCGGCCTCGCGGTGCTCCATGGCCATGGGGTGTCTCCTCCGACGGACGTGCCGTGTGCCTCTCGTTCCCGATGGTCGCAGGTCCGGGGCCCAGGACCGCACCCGGCCGGGGGCGGGGCCGTTCCGGGCCGGGGCCCGGGGGGCGTCCCGGGCGGGACCGGGGTGGCGTCCCCGGCCCCCATCGCCCCATCCTGTCCACAGCCTGTGGATAACCAACTGGCTGTCCGTGCCGCCGATTAGTCTGGGGGCTCCTGTCGACCGAGGGCTTCCATCCGAGGGCTCTCATCCGCGGAGGAGCATCCATGGGCGAGAACAAGCGGCGCATGCTGGACGGCGAGTGGTACCTCCCCGACGACGAGGAGCTGGGGGCGGACACCGAGCGCCGCTTCACGCTCTGCGCGGCGTACAACGCGAACGGCGGCGCCGCGCCCGGCGATCGCGCCAAGATCCTCGGGGAGCTGCTGGGTTCGGTGGGCGAGGACGTCCGGATCCGGCCGCCGTTCCAGTGCGACTACGGGACGTACATCAGCGTCGGGGCCCGTACGTTCGTCAACTTCAACGCGGTCTTCCTGGACGCCGCGCCGATCACCATCGGCTCCGACGTCCAGATAGGCCCGAATGTCCAGCTGCTCACTCCCACCCATGAACTGGACACGGAGCGCCGCCGGGCGGGCTGGGAGAAGGCGTCACCGGTGACGATCGGGGACAACGTCTGGCTGGGCGGCGGGGTCATCGTCTGCCCCGGGGTCACCATCGGCGAGAACACGGTGGTCGGCGCGGGATCCGTCGTCACGAAGGACCTGCCGGCGGGCGTCCTGGCCGTGGGGAACCCGGCGCGGGTCATACGCGAGCTGACCGGATCGGACGAGCGCATCGGTGTACGGCCCGGTGTGCGGCCGGACGAGCGGCGGGACTGAGCCCGCCCGCCACCACCTCCACACCCGCGTCCACCACGTCCGGGCGCCCCGCCCTACCTCTCCCCGGGCGCGAACTCGCACCACACCACCTTCCCCCGCGTGGGGCCGGTGTGGTCGCCCCAGTCCGAGGCCAGGGCGGTGACCAGGAGCAGTCCCCTGCCTTCCGTCGCCTCCGCGTCGACCGACTCGACGCCCGTCGGCCATCTCGGCGGCGTACGCGAGGGGTCGGCGACCTCGACGCGCAGGCAGCCGCCGTCCGGCGACCGCAGCAGGGCGAGGGTGACGGCGCCGCGCGTGCAGCCGCAGACGCAGACGCCGTGCCGCACGGCGTTGGTGACGAGTTCGCTGACCGCCAGTTCGACGGTGGCCGCGGACTCACCGCCCACCCGGCGCAGCGCGAGCACCTCGCGGGTGTGACGGCGGGCCCGCCCGGCCGCCTCCGGCTGGTGCCGGAGGGGGATCCGGGTGAGCGAGAGCCACGACCGGCCGGAGTCGTAGACGTCGTGCGCAGGTCCACTGTCAGTGAGCATCGCTACTCTCGGACATCAATAGATCACAGAGGGCAACCTATCGTGCATGAGAGGAGCACCGCCGTGCCACATCACCGCTTCCGGGCCCTGTCGGGCCGGGCGATCCGACGCACTCGGCCCGACGATCGCCTCCGTCCCTCAGGGCGTGATCACGAGCTTTCCGCCCGCGTGCCCCTCCTCGCTCGCCTCCTGCGCCTTCGCGGCCTCCTCAAGGGGGAAGGTCCCCGCGATCCGTACGCGCAGCGCGCCCTCCGTCGCCAGCCGGGCGTTCTCCGCCAGGCCGGCGCGCTGCTTCTCGGGCGGCGTGCCGCCGGAGGAGAAGGTCACCCCCAGCTCCTGCGCGGCCATGTCGGCGATGGTGATGATCCGGTCCGTGGTGCCGCCGCGCAGCTCGATCGAGTCGGGCAGCGCCCCCTTCCCCGACACGTCGAAGACGGCGTCGATCCCCTGGGGCGCCGCCGCGCGGACCCGCTCGACCAGGCCGTCCCCGTACGTCACGGGTACGGCGCCGAGCGAGCGTACGTAGTCGTGGTTGGCCGGGGAGGCCGTGCCGATCACGGTGGCGCCGCGCGCCACCGCGAGCTGGGCGGCCACGGCACCGACACTGCCCGCCGCGCCGTGCAGCAGCAGGGTCTCGCCGTCCCGGACCCCGAGCGCGTCGAGGACGCGCAGCGAGGTCTCCCCCGCCACGGGGAGCGCCGCTGCCTCGTCCCAGCTCAGTCCTGCGGGCTTGGCGACGACGATGCCCGCCAGGGCGTACGGGGCGTAGGCGCCGGTGGCGGACCAGCCCAGCACCTCGTCGCCGACGGCGAAGTCGGTCACCCCTTCACCGGTCTCGTCCACGATCCCGGCGAACTCCACACCGGGGACGGCGGGGAGCGGGGTGGGAAAGACCGCTTCCATCCATCCGTGGCGGATCTTGTAGTCCACCGGGTTGACACCGGCGGCCCGTACGGCCACCCGGACCTCACCGGGGCCCGCGTGCGGTTCGTCCATGTCCTGGACGTGCAGCACCTCGGGCCCGCCGAATTCCTCGAAAACGACCGCGCGCATCTGAACCTCCACAGATCTCATGTGCTCTACATGTCCTGCGTGCTCTACGTGCTCTACGTGCCGTACATGCTTTACGTGCTCCGTGGGCCCGTCGGAGCTGTCAACACCCGGTCCGGTGCCCGTGTTCCGACTTCAGGACCGATCTTCCCGGTGACCGGACGCGCCCGCCTCCCGGGCGGCCGGCGCGCGGTGCCGGGCCGGGGCCGAAGGCCGTTGTCAGACCCTCCTGCGAGACTCGCTCCCATGACCGGACGATGGGCGGTGGCTCCGACGGACGGCGGCGGCGCGCTGCTCGTCCCGCTGGGCGAGGACGGCCGGGCGGCCGGCCCCGTACTGCGGGAGCCGGATCTCGCCACGGCGGTCGGGGCGCGTCTGCCCGAGGTGGAGCGCTGGGTGTGGCGGGCCACCTCGCTGGTGTATCCGCGCCTGCTGGCGGCGGGGGTGCGGGTCGAGCGGTGTTACGACATCGAGGCGAGCGAGTCGCTGTTGCTGGCCCACGAGGGACGGCTCGGAGAGCCCCGGTCGGCGGCGGCCGCATGGGCGCGGTTGCGGAACGGGCCGGTGCCGCCCGACCCGCCGCCCCGCTCGGCGGAGCCGGGCTCGCAGTCCTCGCTCTTCGAGCCGCGCGCGGGGCTGGAGATCCCGTTCGAGGCGCTGGTGGAGGTGTACGCGGAGCAGCAGCGGCGGCACTCGGCGGCCGAGCACCCCGGGCGGATGCGGCTGCTCACCGCGTCCGAGTCCGCTGGCATGCTGGTGGCCGCCGAGATGCGCAGGGCGGGGCTGCCCTGGCGGGCGGACGTGCACCGGGAGGTGCTGCGCGAGCTGCTCGGCGAGCGGTACGCGGGCGGGGGCGAGCCGCGGCGGCTGGCGGAGCTGGCGGACGCGGTGTCGGAGGCGTTCGGCCGGCGGGTGCGGCCGGACCTGCCGGCGGATGTGGTGAAGGCGTTCGCCCAGGCGGGCATCCGGGTGAAGTCGACGCGGCGCTGGGAGCTGGCGGAGATCGGCCATCCGGCGGTGGAGCCGCTGATCGAGTACAAGAAGCTGTACCGGATCTGGACGGCGCACGGCTGGAGCTGGCTCCAGGACTGGGTACGGGACGGCCGGTTCCGCCCGGAGTACCAGCCGGGCGGTACGGTCTCGGGCCGCTGGACCACCAACGGCGGCGGGGCGCTCCAGATCCCCCGGGTGATCCGCCGGGCGGTCGTCGCCGACGAGGGGTGGCGTCTGGTGGTGGCGGACGCCGATCAGATGGAGCCGCGCGTCCTGGCGGCGATCTCCCGCGACCCGGGGCTGATGGAGGTGGCGGGACATCCCGGCGATCTGTACACGGCCCTGTCCGACCGGGGGTTCTCGGGCGACCGGGACCACGCGAAGCTCGCCCTGCTGGGAGCGATCTACGGCCAGACGTCCGGCGACGGGCTGAAGAATCTGGCGGCGCTGCGCCGGAGGTTCCCGCTCGCCGTGGCGTATGTGGACGACGCGGCCAGGGCGGGCGAGGAGGGCAGGATCGTACGGACCTGGCTCGGGCGGACGAGTCCGCGCGCGGCCGGGGCGGAGGACGACGAGGCCGGGATTCCGCAGGAGATACCGGAGCCGGACGGCCCGGCGTCCGCCGACTCCTCCGGCGGCGAGTTCACCCCCGGGTACGCCTCGTCGAACGGCCGGGCCCGCGGCCGCTTCACCCGTAACTTCGTCGTGCAGGGCAGCGCGGCCGACTGGGCGCTGCTGATGCTGGCGGCGCTGCGCCGGGCGCTCGCGGGGATGCGCGCCGAGCTGGTCTTCTTCCAGCACGACGAGGTGATCGTGCACTGCCCGGCGGAGGAGGCCGAGGCGGTGGCGGAGGCGATCGACGCGGCCGGGGCGCTGGCCGGGAGGATCGCCTTCGGCGAGACGCCGGTGCGGTTCACGTTCACGACGGCGACGGTGGAGCGGTACTCCGACGCGAAGTGAGCGGTGAACCGCCGGCGTCCCGTCTCAGCCGAGCCACTTCTCGCTGGTCGCGATCGTGGTGAGCTGTTCGAGGGTGAGCGCGGGCGTCGCGCGGGTGGCCGGGGTGTTCTGCGCACCGGAGTTGAAGGCGGAGACGACGACCCGCAGCCCGTCGGGCCTGATGGTGTCGACGGTCCACTGCACGACCCCGGCGCCGCCCTTCTCGCCGTTCTGCTTTGTCGCCTTCACCTGCGTACCGTCCGGCAGGGTCGTGGCGCCGCCGAACAACTCGCCCACGACACCCGACATGCCGGGCTGCACATTGATCTGGACGAGGCTGCGCCCCTTGCCGTCGTCGACCACGGCGTACGCGAATTCGTTCTCCTGCCGGCCCTGGTCGTACACCTTCAGTGCGGTGGGCAGCAGCGAGGCGAACACCGTACCGACCTGCACGTCGCTCCGCCCGGCCGAGCCGCCGCCGTCACCACCGCCGGGCCCCCTGCCGCGCGGCGGCGCGGGCAGCCGGGCCGCCGTTCCGCGCCACTCGTCCGAGGTGACCAGCGCCTTCAGCGTCGCCCGGTCCAGCGGCGGATCAGGCCGACTGATCTCCGCGCCCTTCTCCGCCGGGGCGTTGTACTCACTCGCGTCGACCAGGAAACCGTCGGAGGTCAGCAGCACGGCCCGCCAGTTCTTGGTGTCCTCGCGCCGGTCCGGATACACGTATCCCTGGAGGATCATGAGCTGGGAACCGTCGGTCAGTTCGGTGGTGTCGCAGGAGTCGTACGGCGTGTAGGCGCGGGCCGGGCAGGTGACCTGGTCGCCGGCCTCCGTGGCGTTCACGCGGGAGAGCCCGACCGAGACCTCGGCCCTGCCCTCGCCGTCGTCGAAGACGCCGCGCACCGTCGCCCCGCCGTTCCGGCTCTCCGCCGTGTCGCTCAGCTCGCCCTCCGGGAGCAGCCGCGCCAGCGCCCCGGTCAGGCCCCCGCCCGAGGCCGCCCCGGCCCCGGTGACCAGCGCGCGGGGCTCGGCGGTCGCGGCCCCGGTCGCGGCCTCCGACGCGGTGGAGCTGTCCGCCGCCGTACCGCCGGGCAGCCGGTCCCCGTACATCCCGCCCAACCCGACCGTGCCCAGCACGACCGTGCCCAGCACGAGCGCGCCGCCCGTGACCACGGCGATGCGCCGCCGGGCCAGTCTGCGGCGGCCCCGGCGCAGCCCGGCGTCGACCAGGGCCGCCCGGTCGACGGGCGTGAAGCTGCTGCCCGTACGGTGCAGCGCCTCGCCGAGTTCGCCCTCGAACGGTGCCGTTTCCGACGCTTCACATGGCTTTTGTGAACTTTCCGAGGGCATGGTCGACCCCACTTCTCTCTCGTTTCCCACTGGACAGAATCAGTTGCCGAAGATCTCGTCAGGCCGCGAACTCGGCGTAGTGCCCGCCCAGTTGCTCCCGGAGTTTCGCGAGCGCGCGCACCGATCGGGTGCGTACGGCGGCGGAGCTGACGTTCATGGCCTCGGCCGTCTCCTCGACGCTGCGGTCCTCCCAGTACCGCAGCACCACCACCGCGCGGTCCTTGGGCGCGAGTCGCCCGAGCGCGCCGAGCAGGGCGATCCGCAGCGCCGGATCGTCGTCCGGGCCGCCGGAACCACCGGGTCCGCCTACCCCCGGGGCGGGCTCGGGGAGCTCCCCGAGCGGTCTCTCACCGGCCGAACGGCGCCGCTGGTGGGTGAGGAACGTACGGACGAGGACGGTCTGGGCGTACGCCGCCGGGTTGTCGATCCGGGAGACGCGCCCCCACAGCGCGTACATCCGGCCGAGCGTCTCCTGCACCAGGTCCTCGGCCAGGTAGGTGTCACCGCCGGCCAACAGGCAGGCGGAGCGGAAGAGTTGGTTCGTACGACCGGCCGCGAACTCCCGGAAGTCCTCCTCCCGGGAGGTACGGGCCGTACGAGCGGTCTCTCTGCCCGTACGCCCCGCACCTCCCGTCCACCCCGTCCACGCCGTGCGCCGCATCGACTCCCCCGTCTCCCCCGTGGCGCCCGGTTCCCCCGCGTCCGCCCCGCCTTCCACCTCATCGACGCGGTGACCCGGCGGAAATGTTTCAGCGGCCTGAGAAAAAAGAGGAGGCCCACTCGGCGGCCCCGTCCGACATGCGGAAACCATCGGCTGCGGAAGCCATCGGCCGTGGAAACGGTGGTACCGCTGCTCCCACCTTCACGGCCGGCGGTCACCGGTCGAAGGACCTGATGGCCGAGGCCGCTGACCTGTACGGCCAGATCGCCGTCGGCCCGCCGCGCTGACCGCGGTGGCTGTCACCGTCGCTGGACCGGGGCGGCTGTCACCGTCGCGGACCGGGGTGGCGCCCGGCGCGCGGACAGCCGACGCGGGGAGGAGCCCCCACGTCCGCGAGGCGTGAGGCGTGAGGCGTGAGGGCTCCTGTCGGGCGTCGGAATGCCCGTCAGGCGTTCGGGTCGAACGGGATGGCGGCCGGCTTGGCCTTCTCCAGGTGGCTGTTGAAGCTTCCGTCCTTGAGGCCGAAGGTGGCGCTGCCGAAATTGGCCTGGCTGAGCTTGTCGCGCAGACCCGCGGGGTAGCCGTTCCAGCCGACGAGGCTGGGGTACTGCCATGCGCGGTAGTGGTTCTCCGGCGGCTCGTCGTTGGCGTTGGCGGCGCGGAAGGCGTGCGTGCTCAGGCCGTCCTTGTGGTAAACGATCTTGGGGTGCGCGCCGTCCCAGCGGATCTGGTCGCGGTTGTGGACGGTGAATCCGCCGTGCGCGGAGGTGGAGACGTACTGGGCCTGATTGTTCTGCACCCACACCACGACGTGCTCCCAGTCGTGGCGGTGCCCGCCGACCGACGCCTGGTCCTTCTCGAAGTAGAGGCCGTACATGATCGCGCACCAGCCGTTGTTGCACTTGGAGCGCGCGTACCCGTTGGTGTTGTCGAGGTCCGCCTGGTCGCGGCACTCGCCCTGGGGCGCGCCCGACGGGTTGAGGCCGCCGTTGAGGGTGCCGTCGGGCCCGATGGCCGGGGTGGGGTAGCAGCCGTCGGTGTCGTAGTCGTAGGCGGGCTGGTACGCGCGCTCCAACTCGTCCGCGTTGGCGGACAGGGCCGCCGGAGGGGCGGCGAAAGCGCTGCCCGGGAGGGCGATGACCAGCGCGACGGCGCTACCGAGGGTGAGGGCGGCCTTGACCATGGGCGAGCTTCTCTTCACTGCGTCCTCCTGATGGACCGCGACGTGGGGCCGACGGCCTTACTGACATGCCCACTTCATACACGGGGAACTCCGGCACATGACAGCTCGTTACGAACGAAACAGAGCCTTGGGCAGAGCAACGAACGGCAGCAGAAGCCGAGTTGACGTCGAACTGACGTCGAGCTGAAGCCGGTTCGAAGCCCCGCCGGCCGAGTTCTCCCCTGGAGTCACCGAGTCCGCAGCGTTCCCCGCTTCCCTCACCCCACGTCTCACGGAGGCCCTGAACCATGACCCGGAACCACCCCCACCAACACCCCCACCAACACTCCCACCAGCAACCCCACCAGCACCCCCGCACCGCGCTTTCCCCGTCCCGGCGCGCCCTGCTCGGCGGCACCGCCCTCGCGGCGCTCGCCCTGACGGCCGGCACCGGCCCGGCGAGCGCCGCCACCGGCACCCCGGCCCCCGCGTGGCCGACCGGGTTCCCGCTGCCCGACGGCTTCCTCCCCGAGGGGATCAGCATCGGGAGCAGGCCGTACGCGTACATGGGCTCGCGCGCCAACGGCGCCGTGTACCGCACCGATCTGCGCACCGGCGAGGGCGCGGTCCTCTACCCGGGCGAGACGGGCACGGCGGCCGTCGGGGTCGAACTGGACGACGACGGGCTGCTCTACGTGGCCGGAGGCGGCGGCGGATCGGCGAGGGTCCTCGACACCCGTACCGGCCGCCTCGTGGCCACGTACCAGCCGACGCCCGCGACCGGTCACTTCATCAACGACGTGATCCTGCTCGGCGACCGCGCCTGGTTCACCGACTCACGCGACAGCGTGCTGTACGGCGTCCCGCGCGGTCGGGCGCGAGCGGCCGGGGGCAGGGGAGGGATCCGCAGCCTCCCCCTCGGCGGCGACTGGGTGCAGACACCCGAGGTGAACAACGCCAACGGCATCGTCACCGCCCCCGGCGGCCGAGGGCTGATCGTCGTCAGCAGCCAGCCCGGCAGGCTCTACCACGTGGAGCTGACAACCGGTCACGCGACGGAGCTGGCCCTGAAGGGCGCGGCGGACGTCGCCAACGGCGACGGTCTCCTCCGGCTCGGCCGCACGCTGTACGTCGTACAGAACCGGCTGAACCTCATCAGCGTGTTCACACTCGACGCGGGCCTCCGCTCCGCCACCCTGCGCCGCACGATCACCGACCCGCGCTTCGACGTACCCACCACCGTCGCCCGCTGGGACGACCGCCTCTACCTGGTCAACGCCCGCTTCACCACGCCGCAGACGCCCGAGACGACGTTCAACGGCGTCGCCGTTCCGCTCTGACCCGTCCCGTCCCGACCAGTCCCGACCAGTCCGGTCACGACCAGTCCAGTCCGGTCCCGACCCGTGGCGCCGCGGCCCCCTATGTACGGGGCCGGCGCCACGGCCGTCCTCCGCCGACCGCTGGCCGTCCGCCGTCCTCAGTGCGTACGGAACAGCCCGAGCCGCCGCTCGCCGACCCGGGCGCGCAGCGCCGGATCCTCCACCCCGAGGCCGTCCTTCGGTGCCAGGCAGCGGATGCCGACCTTGCCGGCGTGCCTGCCGAGCTGGACGGCCCTGGTCGCCTCGCCCGCCTCGGTGAGCGGATAGGTGACCGACAGCGTCGGCACGATCATCCCCAGACTGAGCAGGCGGTTGGCCTCATGTGCCTCGGCCGTGTTCGCGCCGTGGCTGCCGACGATGCGCTTGACCTTCATCCACAGGTAGCGGTTGTCGTAGTCGTGCTGGTACCCGCTGCTGGAACCGCAGGTCACGACGGTGCCGCCGCGCCGCGCGAGATAGACGGACGCGCCGAACGTCTCCTGGCCGGTGTGCTCGAACACAATGTGCGGGTCCTCGCCGACGAGCCCCCGGATCGCCTCGCCCATCCGCCGCAGCACCTTCGGGTTCTTGAGGCCGCCCGGCGCGTTCATGAACTCCTGCCGGTTGATGACCGCTTCGCAGCCGAGTTCCCGCAGGAGGCCGACGCGCTCCTCGGAGCCGACCATGGCGACCGGTATCCCGCCGCCGTTCTTCACCATCTGCACCGCGTAGCCGCCGAGGCCGCCCGCTGCGCCCCAGATGAGCACGATGTCGCCCTGTTTCATCCGCGCGCCGTTGGGGCTGACCAGCATCCGGTACGCGGTCATCCCGCACAGCATGTTGGCCGCGGACTCCTCCCATGTCAGATGCGCGGGCTTGCGCAGGAGCTGGTTCGCCTTCACCACGGCGAAATCGGCCATCCCGCCGAAGTTCGTCTCGTACCCCCAGGCGAGGATGTCGTCGGCGATCATGCCGTCACCGGATCCTGAGGTCACCTGGCCGCTGGTGTAGGTCGGGCTGACGACCACACGGTCACCCGGCACCCAGTTCTCCACGGCCGCCCCCGTCCGTACGATCACGCCCGAGGCGTCGGAGCCGATCACCTGCTCGGGGCGGTCGTGGCGCGCGGCGCGCGCGCTCTGCCTGCCGATGCGCTCCAGGAAGGCGAAGGTCGGGACCGGCCTGAACGTGGCCGACCACACCGTGTTGAAGTTGACCGCCGAGGCCATCACCGCCATCAGCACCTCGTCGGGCGCGAGTTCGGGCATGGCGACCTCGCCCACGTGGACGGACCGGCGGACGTCGGGATCCTGCTCGTCGGCACCGAACATGCTGACGTCCTGCTTACGGATGTAGGCCGCCCGGTAGCGGTCCGGCACCGGGAGCCCGGCGAGCCGCTCGCCGGGAGCGTCGGCCAGCACGGCCTCGATGAGTTCGGACATGGGGCACCCTCCAGGGGATTCGGTCAGCGGCTTCCGAAAGTGGGGTTCATCAGCGGCTCTTGTCGGTGGCCTCCGTCGGCGGCTCTTGTCGGTGGTCACCGTCAACGGCTCGTGCCGGTGGCCTCCGTCAACGGCTCTGGTCAGCGGCCTCCGTCAGCGGTTCGCGTCAACGGCTCGTGCCAGCAGCCCTCCGTCAGCGGGCCTCGCCCATGGCGCGGACCAGGCTCGTCGGCCGCAGGTCGGTCCAGTGCTGCTCCACGTACTCCAGGCAGGCCGCGCGCGTGTCCTCGCCGTGCGCCACCGTCCACCCGGCGGGCACCTCCGCGAAGGCGGGCCACAGCGAGTGCTGGCCCTCGTCGTTGACCAGCACCTTGAAGGAGCCGTCGGCGTCGTCGAACGGATTCGTCATGAGTTGTTCCTTTCCTGTCGGTTCCGCGCCACTGCGCGCAGCTTTCGTTCCAGCGCCGGGCCGATGACCGCCAGCGATTCCGGCAGTGTCATGCCGATGTGGTCGCAGGGCACCGGATGCACCTCGACCTCCCGCTTGAGGTAATCGGCCCAGACATCGGCGGTGAGCGGCTCCGGCTCGTCCGCCGCCACGAACAGCAGGGTGTCGACCGCGACCGGCTCGTGGCGGAGCCTGCCGATGATGTCGGCGTTGTTCCGCATCACCCGCATCAGCGCGGTGACGTGGTCCTCCTCCAGGCTCGCCAGCACGATGTTCCGCTCGCGGGCGATCTCCTGGAACCGTTCGTGGGTCAGGCTCTCCCCGGCCAGGCCCTCGGCGTTGATACCGAACGCGGCGAGCATCCGCGTATAGGCGCCGGTACGGTCCATGTCGCGGGCGACCGTGAGTTCGTCGGACGTCCACGGCTTCGCCGGGCTCGCGTCGAGCATCACGAGCAGGGCGACCTCCTCGCCACGGCGTTGCAGCTCCGCGGCGATCGCGTGGGCCACCATCCCGCCGAACGACCAGCCCAGCAGGTGGTACGGCCCCTCCGGCTGGACGCGGGTGAGCTCGTCCACATAGTCCTGGGTGACCTCCTCCACCGAGCGTGGCAGCTCGCCGCCGTCGGCGAGGCCGCGCGACTGGAGGCCGTACACCGGGAATTCGGGGCTCAGGTGCCGCAGCAGCCCGGAATAGGTCCAGCTCAGCCCGCTGATCGGGTGCACGCAGAACAGCGGTGGCCGGGTCCCGCCGCGCCGCAACGGCAGGACGACATCGAACGCGGTGTCCTCGCCACCGTCCTGGATCCGCCGGCCCAGACCGGCCACGGTGGCCGCCTCGAAGAGCGCGCGGACCGGCAGGTCGACCCCGAGGACCGCCCGGATCCGGCTGACCAGCCGGGTCGCGAGGAGCGAATGCCCGCCCAGATCGAAGAAGCTGTCGTCCACACCGACCGTGGCCCGGCCGAGTATCTCGGCGAACAGTCCGCACAGGACCTCCTCGACCGGGGTCCTCGGCGCGCGATCGGTGGTCGCGGGCAGCCCGTCCGGCAGGGCGTCCCGGTCCACCTTCCCGTTGGCGGTCAGCGGGATCGCGTCGATGGCGAGGACCGCCGACGGCACCAGGTGGACGGGCAGCCGTGCGGCGAGGCGGTCGCGCAGGCCGGCCAGCAGCCTGCCCGTGAAGCGCGACCCGACCGGGTTGCTGGCCAGCGCGGACAGCGGGCGTCCGGCCGGCGCACGGTGGACACCGGTCAGCGGCCCGTCCTGCCCGGCGGGGAGTACCACTGCCTCGTACGTGGCGGGGTCGTCGGGGGACCAGGTGGTCACGACGCGGTGGCCGGCCCGCTCGCCCCACGCGTGCAGCTCCTCCGGGTTCAGTCCCGTCCCCGTGCGGAGGTGGGCGCGGATGTCGTCGAGCGACGCGTGCCGGGTCAGGGCCCGGGAGGCGGCCAGTTCCCCGGTCAGGCGGGGGTTGGGGATGCCGGTGAGCCGTACGGGGCCGGCGATGCCGGGCAGTTCGTCCAGACTGGTGAAGCTCAGCTCCGGTACGTCCGCCACCGACGCCACCCGCGCCGGATCGCGGTGGACGACGACTTCGTACCGGTGCCGCGTCAGCTCGTTGTGCGGCTCACCCCGCTTCAGCCGGATGTCGACGCCAACCTTCTTCTCCTCGGCCCAGGAGGCGAAGAACCCGGGGTCCAGGACGAGTTCCTTCTCCAGCAGCACCGCCTGCTCGACGGAGCCCCGGAGCCGTTCGACCGACTCGGCCCGCCGGGCGTGCACCGCCGTGTGCAGGGCACGGACCGTGCGTTGGTGCCGTACGTCTCCGATGAAGATCCGGCCGCCGGGCGCCAGCAGCCCCAAGGCGCCGTCGAGAACACGGGCCAGATAGGCGCCGTCCGGGAAGTACTGGACGATCGAGTTCAGCACCACCGTGTCGAAGTACTCCACCGGCAACCCGGTCACGTCATCCGCCGGCCGGCACCGCAGTTCCACATGTTCCGCCCCACCGACCTGGCCGCGCAGCCGCTCGATCACGGGAGCGGAGAAGTCCGTCGCCCAGTAGGACTCGACCTCGTTCAGCAACGGGCCGAGCAACAGCCCGGAGCCGACACCGATCTCCAGGATCCGGCGCGGAGCCGACTCCCGGATCCGATCGACCGCAGCCGCCCGCCACGACTCCATCTCCGCCAACGGAATCGGCTCACCGGAGTACGAACTGTTCCACCCCGTGAAGTCCCCACCCAGCGAACCGACTTCGTCCGACCCGTACATCGTGTCGTACACATCACGCCACTCGTCCACCTGCTCCTCCCCCACCTCGGGGACGGCCGTGGTCTCCGGGACGACATACGCGACCAGACGGTCGGCCCTGGCGAGGACGACGGCGCGGGCGACCTCGGGCTCGGCGAGCAGCATGGCTTCGACCTCGCCGGGCTCGACGCGGAAGCCCCGGACCTTGACCTGGTCGTCGGCCCGGCCGACGAACTCCAGCTCGCCACGGCGGTTCCACCGGACGCGGTCGCCGGTGCGGTACATCCGGGACCCCGGTATGCCGTACGGATCGGGCAGGAACCGCGGGGCGGTCAGGTCGGGTCGGCCGAGGTAGCCGCGGGCGACCCCGGCCCCGGCCGCGTACAGCTCACCGACGACACCGGGGGGCACGAGGCGCAGCCGTTCGTCGAGGACGTAGGCCCGCATGGCCTCCATCGGGACACCGATCGGGACCGTGGCCTGTGGTGCGTTCTCCCGCGTCATGACGTGACGGGTCGCGAACGTCGTCGTCTCCGTCGGACCGTAACCGTCCACCACCGAGATACCGGGATACGTCTCGAAGAGCCGGCGGACCGCCTCGGGCGACACCACATCACCCCCGGTCCACACCTGCTCCACCCCCGCGAAGCAGTCCAGGTGCTGTTCCGTCATCAGGGTGAACAGCCCGGCCGTCAGCCACAGTCCGGTGACGCGCCCATCGGCGACGGTCCGTGCCAGCACCGCCGCGTCGAACTCGCCCGGAGGCGCGAGGACCAGTGTGCCGCCATGGGTCAGCGGGACCCACAGCTCGTAGGTCGAGGCGTCGAACACGTGCGGCGAGTGCACCAGCACCCGGCGCTGCGCCTCATCCCAGCAACCGTCCGAGGTCAGGCCCACGACGTCCGCCTGCGTCACCGCGACACCCTTCGGCATCCCCGTCGACCCCGAAGTGAACATCACGTACGCCAAGTTCTCCGGTCGTACGGCGATGTCCGGATCTGACGGCGACTGGCTTGTCACGTCCGGCAGTTCACGCAGTACGAGCACAGGTTCCACGTCATCGAGGAGTACGGCGATCCGCTCCTCCGGATACGACGGATCCACCGGCACATACGCACCACCCGCCTTCACCACCGCCAGAATCGCCACCACCAGATCCACCGACCGCTCCAGCAGCAACACCACCCGACCCTCCGGGCCCACCCCCTCACCGATCAGCCAGTGAGCGAGACGGTTCGCCCGCTCATCCACCTCCCGGTACGACAGCTCCGTCCCCCCGGCCACCACCGCGACCGCCTCCGGATCCCGCTCCACCCACGCCCGGAACAACTCCGGCAGAGTGCGAGCGGGAGCGGGCAGTGCGGGGGCGGGTTCCTGGGGCGCCGACAGCAGCCGCATACGTTCGGCCGGGAAGAGGATCTCGGCTGCGCCGATCGGGCGGGCCGGGTGCGCGACGAGGGACCGCAGCAGGCCGACGAAACGGTGGGACAGCTCTTCCACGGTCTCCCGGTCGAAAAGCTCCGTCGCGTACTCGACCATCGCCGTGATGCCCGCCGGGGCACCGGACGCGTCGAACTTCTCGGTGAGGCTGAAGAAGAGGTCGAACCGGGAGGTGTAGGTGGGCGCGAGTTCCAGTCGTGCGTGCAGGCCCGGGAAGTCGAAGTGGGCCTCTTCGTTGTTCTGGAGGGCCAGCGCGATCTGGAACAGCGGATGCTGCGCCGACGAACGGCGCGGATTCAACCGCTCGACCAGCAACTCGAACGGCACATCCTGATGCTCGTACGCACCCAGACTCGCCTCACGAACCCGCCCCACCAGCTCCTCGAACGACGGATCCCCCGACACATCCGTCCGCAACACCCACGTATTCACGAAGAACCCGACCAGATCGTCCAGCCCGCTGTCCGTCCGCCCCGCGATCGGCGAACCGACCGCGACATCCCCCTCGCTCCCGCCGCCCAACCGCGACACGAGCACCGCCAGCCCCGCCTGCAACACCATGAACAGCGACGCCCCCACCGACCGGGCCACCGCCCCCAACGCACCGCACAACCCCGCGTCCACCTCGAACCACACCGTGTCGCCCTCGTACGAGGCGACAGCCGGGCGCGGCCGGTCGAGCGGCACGGTGGACTCGTCGGGCAGCCCGGCGAGGCGGTCGGTCCAGTAGGCGACCTGCTGGTTGAACAGGCTCTCGGCGTCGGACTCCTCGCCGAGCAGGGTGCGCTGCCAGAGCGTGTAGTCGGCGTACTGCACGGGCAGCGGCGCCCACGCGGGTACGACGCCGTTGCGACGGGCGGTGTAGGCGGCGACGAGATCGCGGGCCAGCGGCCCCATCGACCAGCCGTCACCCGCGATGTGATGCACCAACACCAGCAACACCGATGTCGACGGCGATGTCGATGTTGACGGCGACTCGTCCACCTCGAACAGGGTCGTCCTTACGGGGATCTCCCCCGCCAGATCGAACGCGTACCGCGCCGCCGCCCCCAGCGCCTGGGGCAGTTCGCCTTCGGACGCCCGGTCGAGACGCAGGGTCGGACGGTCCTCGGTGACGAGCTGGCGCGGATGGCCGTCGATCTCGGGGAACACGGTCCGCAGGGTCTCGTGCCGTCCGACGACATCACCGAGCGCCGCCTCCAGGGCCACACGGTCCAGGTCGCCGGTGAGCCGCAGGGCGAGCGCGATGTTGTACGTCGCCGACGGCCCCTCCAGCTTGTGCAGGAACCACAGCCGCTGCTGCGCGAACGACAGCGGCAGCACCCCGGGACGCTCCTGCCGCGCCAGCGCGGGCCGGTCGGACCCGCCGTGGACGCGCGCGGCGAGCCGGGCCACGGTGGCCGCCTCGAAGAGCGCGCGGACCGGCAGGTCGACCCCGAGGACCGCACGGATCCGGCTGACCAGCCGGGTCGCGAGGAGCGAGTGCCCGCCCAGGTCGAAGAAGCTGTCGTCCACACCGACCGTCGGCCGCCCCAGGATCTCCGCGAAGAGTCCGCACAGCACCTCTTCCTGCGGGGTGCGCGGGGCACGGCCGGTGACCTGGTGGTGGCCGGGTTCGGGCAGCGCCGCCCGGTCCACCTTGCCGTTGCCGGTCAGCGGGATCGCGTCGAGGGCGAGGAAGGTGGTCGGGACGAGGTAGTCCGGCAGCCGCCCGGCGAGCCGGTCCCGCAGCCGGGCCAGGAGGTGGCCGGTGGTCCGGGAGCCGAGCGGGTTGTTCACCAGCGCGGACCGGGGCCGTCGGCCCTCCGGGGAGCGGTACACGCCGGTCAGCCGGTCGGCGCTCCGCACGGGGAGGAGTACGGCGTCGTACATGGCGGGGTCGTCGGGGGACCAGGTGGTCACGACGCGGTGACCGGCCCGCTCGCCCCAGGTGTGCAGTTCCTCCGGGTCCAGTCCCGTCCCCGTGCGGAGGTGGGCGCGGATGTCGTCGAGCGACGCGTGCCGGGTCAGGGCCCGGGAGGCGGCCAGTTCCCCGGTCAGGCGGGGGTTGGGGATGCCGGTGAGCCGTACGGGACCATCGGGGTCCGGCAGTTCGTCCAGGCTGGTGAAGCTCAGCTCCGGTACGTCGGCGAACGATGTCGCCATCTCGGGGTCGCGGTGGATGACGACTTCGTACCGGTGCCGCGTCAGCTCGTTGTGCGGCTCACCCCGCTTCAGCCGGATGTCGACGCCAACCTTCTTCTCCTCGGCCCAGGAGGCGAAGAACCCGGGGTCCAGGACGAGTTCCTTCTCCAGCAGCACCGCCTGCTCGACCGCCGTCCGCAACCCCTCGACGGACTCGGCCCGCTCCGCCCGTATCGCGGTGTGCAGGGCACGGACCGTGCGCTGATGCCGTACGTCACCGATGAAGATCCGGCCGCCGGGCGCCAGCAGCCCCAAGGCGCCGTCGAGAACACGGGCCAGATAGGCGCCGTCCGGGAAGTACTGGACGATCGAGTTCAGCACCACCGTGTCGAAGTACTCCACCGGCAACCCGGTCACGTCATCCGCCGGCCGGCACCGCAGTTCCACATGTTCCGCCCCACCGACCTGGCCGCGCAGCCGCTCGATCACCGGCGCCGAGAAGTCCGTCGCCCAGTACGACTCGACCTCGTTCAGCAACGGCCCGAGCAACAGCCCGGAGCCGACGCCGATCTCCAGGATCCGACGCGGAGCCGACTCCCGGATCCGGGCCACCGCAGCCGCCCGCCACGACTCCATCTCCGCCAACGGAATCGGCTCACCGGAGTACGAACTGTTCCACCCCGTGAAGTCCCCACCCAGCGAACCGACTTCGTCCGACCCGTACATCGTGTCGTACACATCACGCCACTCGTCCACCTGCTCCTCCCCCACCTCGGGGGCCGCGTCGGGCGCCTGGACGACATAGGCGACGAGGCGGTTCTCCCGCGCGACGACCACGGCGCCCGCGACCTCGGGCTGTTCGCGCAGCGCGGCCTCGACCTCGCCGGGCTCGACGCGGAAGCCCCGGACCTTGACCTGGTCGTCGGCCCGGCCCACGAACTCCAGCTCGCCGCCACGGTTCCACCGCACCACATCCCCGGTGCGGTACATCCGGGACCCGGGCGCGCCGAACGGATCGGCCACGAACCGGTCCGCCGTGGGGCCGGGACGGCCGAGGTAGCCGCGCGCGACCCCGGCCCCGGTCACATACAGCTCGCCGGGGACGCCCGGCGCGGCCAGGCGCAGCCGTTCGTCGAGGACGTAGGTGCGCATGGCCTCCATGGGGACACCGATCGGGACCGTGGTGTGCGGGGCGTTCTCCCGTGACATGACGTGACGGGTCGCGAACGTCGTCGTCTCCGTCGGACCGTAACCGTCCACCACCGAGATACCGGGATACGTCTCGAAGAGCTGGCGGACCGCCTCGGGCGACACCACATCGCCTCCGGTCCACACCTGCTCCACGCCTGCGAAGCAGTCCATGTGGTGCTCGGTCATCAGGGTGAACAGCCCGGCGGTGAGCCACAGTCCGGTGACGCGCCCATCGGCGACGGTCCGTGCCAGCACCGCCGCGTCGAACTCCCCGGACGGCGCGAGGACCAGTGTGCCGCCATGCGTCAGCGGAACCCACAGCTCGTAGGTCGAGGCGTCGAACACGTGCGGCGAGTGCACCAGCACCCGGCGCTGCGCCTCATCCCAGCAACCGTCCGAGGTCAGGCCCACCACATCCGCCTGCGTCACCGCGACACCCTTCGGCATCCCCGTCGACCCCGAAGTGAACATCACGTACGCCAAGTTCTCCGGTCGTACGGCAATGTCCGGATCGGACGGCGACTGGCCCGTCACGTCCGGCAGTTCACGCAGTACGAGCACAGGATCCACGTCATCCAGGAGTACGGCGATCCGCTCCTCCGGATACGACGGATCCACCGGCACATACGCACCGCCCGCCTTCACCACCGCCAGAATCGCCACCACCAGATCCACCGACCGCTCCAGCAGCAACACCACCCGACCCTCCGGGCCCACCACCTCACCGATCAGCCAGTGAGCGAGACGGTTCGCCCGCTCATCCACCTCCCGGTACGACAGCTCCGTCCCCCCGGCCACCACCGCGACCGCACCCGGATCCCGCTCCACCCACACCCGGAACAACTCCGGCAGAGTGCGGACGGGGGCGGGCAGTGCGGGGGCGGCGGTGAGCGGTGCGCTCTCCTCGGGCGTCAGGATGCCGATGTCGTTGATCGAGCGGTCCGGGTGCTCGACCATGGCCCGCAGGACGCGGAGCCAGCGTTCGGTGAAGTCGGCGACGGTGTCCCGGTCGAACAGCTCCGTCGCGTATTCGACGGCGCCCGCGAGGCCGCCGTCGGGCCGTTCCGCCAGGTTCAGGAACAGGTCGAAGCGCGCGGTGTCCAGGAGCGCGGTCTCGGGGCGGACGTCCAGCCCCGGCAGGGTGAAGCGTGGTTCCTCGTTGTTCTGGAGGGCCAGGGCGATCTGGAACAGCGGATGGTGCGCCGACGAACGACGCGGATTCAACCGCTCGACCAGCAACTCGAACGGCACATCCTGATGCTCGTACGCACCCAGACTCGCCTCACGAACCCGCCCCACCAACTCCTCGAACGACGGATCCCCCGACACATCCGTCCGCAACACCCACGTATTCACGAAGAACCCGACCAGATCATCGAGCCCGCTGTCGGTCCGCCCCGCGATCGGCGATCCGACCGCGATGTCGCTTCCCCCACCCAACCGCGAGACCAGCACCGCCAGCCCTGCCTGCAACACCATGAACAGCGACGCCCCCACCGACCGGGCCACCGCCCCCAACGCACCGCACAAATCCGCGTCCACCTCGAACCAGGTGACCTCACCGGAGTACGAGGCCACGGCGGGCCGGGGTCGGTCCAGCGGGATCGTCACCTGGTCGGGCAGGCCGGCGAGACGGTCGGTCCAGTAGGCGACCTGCCGCGCGAACAGGCTCTCCGCGTCGGACTCGTCGCCGAGCAGCGCCCGCTGCCAGAGCGTGTAGTCCGCGTACTGCACCGGGAGCGGCGCCCAGGCGGGCGCGGCGCCCTCGCACCGGGCCGTGTACGCCGTGACGAGATCGCGCGCGAGCGGCCCCATCGACCAGCCGTCACCCGCGATGTGATGCACCAACACCAGCAACACCGATGTCGACGGCGATGTCGATGTTGACGGCGACTCGTCCACCTCGAACAGCGTCGTCCGTACCGGGATCTCCCCCGCCAGATCGAACGCGTACCGCGCCGCCGCCCCCAGCGCCTCGGAGAGGCCGTCCGCGCCGACCCGTTCGATCCGCAGCGACAGCTCCGTGTCCAGGACGCGCTGCCCCGGGCGGCCGTCCCGCTCGGGGAAGACGGTGCGCAGGGATTCATGGCGGGTGACGACGTCGTTCAGCGCCGCTTCGAGCGCGCCCCGGTTCACCTCCCCGGTCAGGCGCAGTGCCAGCGGGATGTTGTACGTAGCCGAAGGGCCCTCGAACTTGTGCAGGAACCAGAGCCGTTGCTGTGCGAAGGAGAGCGGCAGTGCCTCGGGACGTTCCTGGCGCACCAGCGCGGGCCGGGCCGTGCCACCCGCCGAGAGGCGTTCGGCGAGCCCTGCCGGGGTCGGCGTCTCGAAGAGCGTCCGCACCGGGAGTTCGACCTCCAGTGCGGCGCGGATCCGGCTGACCAGCCGGGTCGCGAGGAGCGAGTGCCCGCCCAGGTCGAAGAAGTCGTCGTCGGGGCCGGCCGTCGGCACGCCGAGCACCTCGGCGAACAGCCCGGCCAGGATCTCCTCCTGCGGCGTCAACGGCGCACGCCCGGCCGCTGCCCGTTCCGACGGCACTGACGGCACTGACGGGACCGGCGGCTCCGGCGCCGGAAGCGCCGCGCGGTCCAGCTTTCCGTTCGCGGTCAACGGGATCTCCGGTACGGGTACCACCACCGACGGCACCAGGTGGTCCGGGAGCCGGGTGCGCGCGTACCGCCGCAGGGCGCCGATGCCCTGGTCGCCGGTGGTGCCCTGGTCGCCGGTGTCCTGGTCGCCGGTGCCCTGGTCGCCGGTGTCCTGGTCGCCGGGGACGACATAGGTGACGTAGGCGACGAGCCGGTTGTCGCCCGCGACCACCACCGCCTGTGCGACGGCGGGGTGCGCACGCAGTACGGCCTCGACCTCGCCCGGCTCGATCCGGAAGCCGCGTACCGTGACCTGGTCGTCGGCCCGGCCGGCGAACTCCAGCCCCCCGCTCCGGTTCCAGCGCGCCACGTCCCCCGTGCGGTACATCCGGGACCCGGGTGCGCCGAAGGGGTCCGCCACGAACCGGCCCGCGGTCAGGCCGGGGCGGCCGAGGTAGCCCCGGGCGACGCCGGCCCCCGCCACGTACAGCTCGCCGATGACACCGGGCGGCACGGGGCGCAGCCGTGCGTCGAGCACATAGGCCGTCAGGTCGGGCAGCGGCGTGCCGATCGCGCCCGGTGCCGCCCCGGCGGCGGAGCGGCGGTCCAGGTCCAGGCGGGTGACGTGGACGGTGGTCTCGGTGATCCCGTACATGTTGACCAGCAGCGGGGCCCGCTCGTCGTGGCGCTCGTACCAGGCGGCGAGCCGGGAGGTGTCCAGCGCCTCCCCGCCGAAGACGACCGTGCGCAGGGCCAGTGGCCGCGGGCGTTCGCGGTCGGCCTCGATCAACTGGGAGAAGGCCGACGGCGTCTGGTTGAGGATCGTGACCCGCTCGTCGGCGAGCAGCCCGACGAACTTCTCCGGGGACCGGCTGACCTCGTAGGACACCACGACGACCGAGCCGCCCCGGGCCAGCGCGCCCCACAGCTCCCAGACGGAGAAGTCGAAGGACGCCGAGTGGAACATCGTCCAGATGTCCTCGGGGCCGAACCGGAAGGACCGCTGCGCGGTCTCCAGCAGCCGTACGACGTTGCGGTGGGGCACCACCACGCCCTTGGGCGCGCCGGTCGAGCCGGACGTGTAGATCACGTACGCGGCCTGCCCGGGGTCGCCCGGCACGCACGGGTCCGTGCCGGGGTACGCCGCCAGCGCCGCCAGCACCTCCGGCGCGTCGAGGACGAGGGCCCCGGTGACGGGCGTCGCGGTGTCCGCGAGGGCGGCCACGGCGGCCGTCGTCGCCAGGACGCGGCTCGGGCCTGCGTCGCCGAGGAGGTACGCGACGCGCTCGGCGGGATAGTCCGGGTCGACGGGCACGTACGCGGCGCCCGCCTTGAGCACGCCCAGGATCGCCGCGACGAGTCCGGCCGAGCGGGGCAGCAGCAGCGCCACCCGGTCCTCCCGGCCGACGCCTTCGTCGCGCAGCAGCCGGGCCACGCGGTTGGCGTGCGCGTTGAGCTCCGCGTACGTCCAGCGGGTGTCCCCGGAGACGACGGCGACGGCGTCCGGCCGTTCCCTTACGTGTTCCTCGAAGAGGTCCGGCAGCAGGCGGTCGACGGTGACCGGCTCGGGTACGGCGAGCAGCGCGGCCCGTTCCTCCGGCGTGAGGAGGTCGGCGCCGCCGATGGCCGCGCCGGGGTCGGCCGCGACGGCGCGCAGCAGCCGCTCCCAGCGGGCCACCAGGGCCGAGACCGTTCCGGCGTCGAAGAGGGCGGTGGCGTACTCGACCAGGACGGACACGCCGGCGGGGGCGCCGTCCGGTCCGGTCTCCTCGGTGACGCTGAAGAACAGGTCGAAGCGTGCGGTCCGGGTGGACGCGACGTCGAGGCGCACGGTGAGGCCCGGCAGCTCGAACCGGCCCTGTTCGTTGTTCTGGAGCGCCAGGGCCACCTGGAAGAGCGGGTGGTGGGCGGTGGACCGCTGCGGGTTGAGCAGTTCCACCAGGTACTCGAACGGCACGTCCTGGTGGGCGTAGGCCGCCAGGCTCGTCTCCCGGACCCGGGCGAGCAGTTCGGTGAACGACGGATCGCCGGAGGTGTCCGCGCGCAGTACCAGGGTGTTGACGAAGAAGCCGATCAGGTCGTCGAGCGCGTCGTCGGTCCGGCCCGCCACCGGTGCGCCGAGCGGGATGTCCGTCCCCGCGCCGAGCCGGGTGAACAGGGCGGCCAGTGCGGCCTGCAGCACCATGAACACGGTGGCGTCGCCGGTGCGCGCGAGGTCGACCAGCCGCCGGTGCAGGTCGGCGTCGAGGGTGAACCGGGCCAGGTCGCCCGCGTACGAGGCCACCGCGGGGCGCGGCCGGTCGAACGGGAGGTCGAGCTGGTCGGGGAGGCCGGCCAGTCGCTCCGTCCAGTGGGCGACCTGGTCGGCCAGGAGGTTTCCGCCCTCGTCGAGGAGGCCGCGCTGCCAGAGCGTGTAGTCGGCGTACTGCACGGGCAGCGCCTGCCACGACGGGCGCACGCCGGCGCGACGGGCCGCGTACGCGGTGGTGAGGTCACGCGCCAGCGGCCCGACGGACCAGCCGTCGCCCGCGATGTGATGCACCACCACGACCAGCACGGACGCGTCCGGTCCGTACCGGAGGAGCCGTACCCGTACGGGGATCTCGGTGGCCAGGTCGAAACCGCGGGACGCCACCGCGGCCACCGTCTCGTCGAGAGCGTCCTCGGTGGTCCGGACGACATCGAAGTCGAGGGAGGCGGCACCTGGTTCCAGGATCCGCTGGTGCGGGCGGCCGTCCACGTCGGGGAAGACCGTGCGCAGGCTTTCGTGGCGCTCCACGATGTCGTCCAGCGCCTGCCGGAGCGGCACCGGGTCGACCTCGCCGGTCAGCCGCAGCACGAGCGGGATGTTGTACGTCGCCGAAGGGCCCTCCAGCGCGTACAGGAACCAGAGCCGCTGCTGCGCGAACGACAGCGGTACGACGTCCGGCCGCTCCATCGGCACCAGCGCCGCCCGGCGGCGGTCCTGGCCGCCGAGGCGGGCGGCGAGACCGGCGACGCTGGGGGTGTCGAACAGGGCGCGTACGGGGATCTCGGTGTCGAGCACGCTGCGGATCCGGCTGACGAGCCGGGTCGCGAGGAGCGAGTGCCCGCCCAGGTCGAAGAACCCGTCGTCGACGTTCACCCAGGTCAGGCCGAGGAGTTCGGCGAAGAGCCCGCACAGCTGCTCCTCGCGCGCCGTGCCCGGCGGGCGCTCCCCCGCCGGGGCGTGCTCGGGGAGGGGGAGCCGGGTCGCCGCCGTCGTCACCACGGCGTCCGCAGTGAGGTAGGTGGGCAGTTCGGCGTGGAGCGCGGCGAGGGCGGCGTCGCTCTCGACGGTCACGTACGCCGCCATGCGGCCGTTCTCCCTCGGTACGGCGACGGCCTGGGTCACCCCGGGGCGGCGGCGCAGCCACTCGGCGGCCGTGTCGAGGCGTTCCCGGCCGTCCCACTCGCCGGTCCCGGTCTGCCGCGCGACGGTCCGGCGGGGCCGGGGCACCAGTCCGCGCAGCACCACCGGGAGTTCGCCGGAGACGGCGCGGTCCCGCAGCGCGGCCCGGTCCACCTCGACCGGGGCGACCAGGGGGCCGGCCGCGCCCAGGGCGCGGTCGAAGAGCGCCAGCCCCGTCTCCTCCGTCATCGCCGTGATGCCGGACCGGTTCAGTTGCGCCAGGTCCGCCGGGGTGAGACCGCCCGCTGCGACGGTGCGCCAGAGCCCCCAGGCCAGGGAGAGCGCGGGCAGGCCGAGGGCGCGGCGGTGGCTCGCCAGCGCGTCGAGGAAGGTGTTGGCCGCCGCGTAGCCCGCCTGGCCCGCGTTGCCCATGAGCCCGGAGAACGAGGAGAAGAGGACGAACGCCGACAGGCCGCGGTCCGCGGTGAGTTCGTGCAGGTGCCAGGCCGCTTCGGCCTTCGCGGCGAAGACACCGGCGAGCCGTTCCGGGGTGATGTCGGCCAGGGGCGCGTCGTCGATGAGACCGGCGGTGTGGACGACGGCGGCCAGGTCGGGGACGGACGCCACCGTCCCGGCCAGCGCGGCGCGGTCGGCGACGTCGCACGCGGCGATCCGTACCCGCGCGCCCAGCGCGGTGAGTCCGTCCCGCAGGTCCCGCGCGCCGTCGGCGGCGGGCCCCCGCCGGCTCACCAGGACGAGGCTCCGTACGCCGTGCCGCTCCACGAGCCGGCGCGCCACCAGCGAGCCGAGCGCGCCGGTGCCGCCGGTGACCAGGACGGTTCCCTCCGTGGGGAAGGTGGGATGTCCGAGGGTTGCGGGGGCTGTGGGCGCGGTGGGCGCGGTGGGGTGTACGAAAGCCTCCGCATCCTCCGTCACGCGTGGCACGTACCGGCGCCCGGCCCGGACCGCGATCTGCGGCTCGTCCCGCTCCAGCGCGACCGCGACCGCCCGGCGGACGTCCTCGGCCCCGGCCTCCCGGTCGGCGTCGACCAGCAGGAACCGCCCGGGGTGCTCCGAGGCCGCCGAGCGCACCAGGCCCCACAGCGGGGACATCGCCGGATCGTCCACCACGCCGTCCGTGGTGGCGACGGCTCCCCGGGTCACCACGACGAGCCGGGCCCGCTCGTCCGCGAGGGTTTCCCGCGCCAGCTTCAGCACGCGCAGGGCGGCCTCGTACCCCTGACCGGGCACGGTGACGCCGTCCCGTACGCCGACACACGGCACGACCGTGACGGGTGGCGCGGTGACCGGCTCCGCGACCGGCCCGCCCTCGTCCCGGGCGAGGTCCCACGGGTCGGCTCCGAGGGCCCGGACCCGCCACCGTCCGGCCACGGGAGCGCGGCCGGACAGCGGCATCCAGCCGAGCCGGAAGAGCGAACCGCTCGCGGCGGGCGGTGCCGGGGAGCGCGGGGCGACGGAGTCCACGGTCAGCACCGGCATCCCGGACTCGTCCGTGACCAGCAGCGACGTCACGCCGTCCACCACCGTCGTCCGCACCCGGACGGCCGAGGCCCCCGCCGCCCGCAGGTCCACGCCGGTGAGGGTGACGGGCGCGCCGAAGGGCCGCAGCACCGGGTCGAGCAGGGTCGGATGGAGGGCGAACGCGTCCGCTTCCCGCTCCTCGGCCGCCTCCGCCGCCACCACGACGCCCTCGTCGTCGTCCGGTACGGGCACCTCGGCGCGCCCGGTGCCGGCGCTCAGCACACCGGAGGCGCCCCGGACCCAGCCGTTGCCCTGCCGGAGGTGTACGACGACGGCGCTGCGGCCCTCGCCGTCCGGGTCCACGGTGACATGCACGTCGGCCGGGCCGCCCGCCTCGACGGCCAGCGGTGTCCCGACCGTCAGTTCGTCGATCCGGTCGCAGCCCGCCCGGTCCCCGGCGGCGATCACCAGCTCCAGCAGGACCGCCGCACCACCGCAGTCGGCCAGCCAGGGGTGCACGGACGGCGAGAGCCGCCCGGTCATCGTCCAGCCCGCGCCGTCCGGGCGCGGGATGACCGTGTCGAGCAGCGGGTGGTCGTCGCCGTACCGCCCGGTGGCCCGCGGCGCGGGCCGCGTCCAGAACGACCGGTGCTGGAAGGCGTAGGTGGGCAGTTCCGTCGCCCGCGCACCGGGCAGCAGCGCGGACCAGTCGACGGCGCCGCCCGCGACATGGAGACCGGCGGCGGCCGACAGGAACTGGCGCGGCGATCCGTGGCCGCGGCGCAGCGTGCCGGTGACGGTGGCCTCGGCCCCGGCCGACGCCGCGATGTCGCGGACGGCGCTGCCCAGCATCAGATGCGCGGACGGCTCGACGAAGACGTCGTACCCGGCGTCGAGCAGCAGCCGGACGGCCGGATCGAAGCGGACCGGCTCGCGCATGTTGCGGTACCAGTACGCGGCGTCGAGCCCGGTCCCGTCCACGGCGGCGACGTCCACGGTGGAGTAGAACGGGATGTCCGCCGCGCGCGGGGTGATGCCCGCCAGCGCCTCCAGCAGCGGTTCGCGCAGCTCCTCCACGCGCGGCGAGTGCGAGGCGTACGCGGCGGAGAAGGTACGGAAGTCGATCCCCTCCCGGGCGCACGACGCGGCGAGTTCCTCCAGCGCCGGGACGTCCCCCGTGACGACCGTCGACTCCGGGCCGTTCATCACCGCGACCCACAGCCGCCCCGGCCACCGCCCGAGCAGCGCCTCGGCCCGCTCGGCGGAGAGCGGCAGCCACAGTCCGCCGCCCTTGCCCGCCAGCCGGGCGGCGATCCTGCTGCGCAGCGCCGCCACCTTCGCGCCGTCCTCCAGGCTGAGCGCCCCGGCGACGCAGGCGGCGGCGATCTCGCCCTGGGAGTGGCCGAGCACCGCCGCGGGCCGTACCCCGGCCGACTTCCACAGTTCGGCGAGTCCGAGCATGACCGCCCACAGCACGGGCTGGACGACGTCCACCCGGTCGAGCGACGCGGCGTCGCCGCTCAGTACGTCGAGCAACGACCAGTCCACGTACGGTTCCAGCGCGTCGGCGCACTCCTGGACGCGCGCGGCGAACACGGGCGAGGAGACGAGCAGTTCCTTCGCCATGCCGGCCCACTGCGCGCCCTGGCCGGGGAAGACGAAGACGGTTGTGCCGACGTCGTCGCGGGCCCGGCCGGTCACCACGTCGGCGCTCGTGGCGCCCTCGGCCAGCGCGCGCAGCCCGGCGAGCAGTTCGGCGGTGTCCGTACCGAGCACGACCGCCCGCTGTTCGAACGACGACCGGTGCGCGGCGAGGGAGAGGGCCACGTCCCGGGCCTGCCGCGGCCGGGCGGCGACGAACTCCCGCAGCCGGTCCGCCTGGGCGCGCAGCGCCTCCGGCGTCCGCCCCGAGACCGGCCACGCCAGCGGCGCCGCCGATCCGGCGCTCCCGGCCGGCTCAGCGCTTGTGCCGGGTGCCTCCTCCGGGATGACGTGTGTGCCGGGTGCCTCCTCCAGGATGACGTGGGCGTTGGTGCCGCTGATCCCGAACGACGAGACCCCGGCGCGGCGCGGTCCGCCGTCCCCGGCGCCGTTCCCGTCCCACGTACGGCCGGACTCCAGCACCCGTACGCCGCCGGCCGCCCAGTCGACGTACTCCGAGGGTGCGTCGACGTGCAGCGTCCTCGGCAGCCACCGGTTGCGCAGCGCCTCGACCATCTTGATCACCCCGGCCACGCCCGCCGCCGCCTGGGTGTGCCCGAGGTTGGACTTGACCGAGCCGAGCCACAACGGGTTCTCCGGTGCCCGGCCCCGGCCGTACGTCGCCAGCAGCGCCTGCGCCTCGATCGGGTCGCCCAGCCGGGTGCCGGTGCCGTGGCCCTCCACGGCGTCGACGTCGCCGGGGCCGAGTCCCGCGTCGGCGAGCGCGGCGCGGATCACCCGTTCCTGGGCGGGGCCGTGCGGCGCCGACAGGCCGTTGCTGGCCCCGTCCTGGTTGACCGCGCTGCCCCGGATCACCGCCAGCACCGGATGTCCGGCGCTCCGCGCCCGCGACAGCGGCTCCAGTACGAGCATCCCGGCGCCCTCGGCGAACCCGGCGCCGTCGGCGGCGGCGGCGTACGACTTGCACCGGCCGTCCGCGGAGAGGACCTGCTGACGGGACATCTCGATCAGGTTGTTCGGCGTCGACATGACCGTCGACCCGCCCGCCAGCGCGACCGAGCACTCCCCCTGCCGCAGCGCGCGCACCGCGAGGTGCAGGGCCACCAGCGAGGACGAGCACGCCGTGTCGACGGTGAGCGCCGGGCCCTCCAGGCCGAGCAGGTAGGAGAGCCTGCCGGACACGACGCTCAGCGCGTTCCCGGTCAGCACCTGCCCTTCGAGCTCCTCGGGTATCTCGCGTGGCGCGTAGTCGCCGACGCTCGCGCCGACGAACACCCCGGTCGGGGTGGACCGCAGCTCGCCCGGCCGGATCCCGGCGGTCTCCAGGGCCTCCCAGGCGGTCTCCAGGACGAGCCGCTGCTGCGGGTCCATCGCCGCCGCCTCCAGCGGGCTGATCCCGAAGAACGCCGCGTCGAACGCGTCGGCCGCTTCGAGGAACCCACCGCCCCGCGCATGGCACCGGCCCGGCTCGTACGGGTCGGGGTGGTACAGCTCGTCGAGGTCCCAGCCCCGCCCGGCGGGCATGCCGGTGATCACGTCCCGTTCCTCGGCGACGATCCGCCAGAGGTCCCGCGCGTTGGCGACACCACCGGGATAGCGACAGCCGGTGCCGACGATCGCGATCGGTTCGTCCGTCCCCGCGGTCAGCTCCCGGTTGCGCCCGCGGAGCCGTTCGTTCTCCTTCAGCGCGGCCCGCAGGCCCTCCACCAACTGGTCGGCAGACGCGGTCATGTACGCAGCTCCTCAGTCGGAAAGTCCGGCGTCCAGCGCCATGCGCACCAGGCTCATGGCGTCCATCCCGTCGATCAGGTCCTCTTCGTTCCCGGTCCCGTCCCCGGCCCCGGTCTCGTCCGCCGGCGCGATCAGCTTCCGGAGGCACCGCACCACCGCGGCGGGGGACGGATGGTCGTACACGAGCGTGGCGGGTACGGGCAGTCCGGTCGCGGCGGTCAGCCTGCCGCGCAGGTGTACGGCGGCCAGCGAACCGAACCCGAGGTCCTTGAAGGCCGTGTCCAGCGGGATACGGGCGGGGTCGTCCCGGCCCAGCACGGCGGCGGTGTGTACGCGCACCAGCTTCGTCAGTTCCCGTTCGAGCTCCCCGGCGGGCAGGGACCGCAGGCCGTCGGCCGGACCGGGGCCCGCCGCCGGCTCACCGGTGCCCCCGGGCGCCGGCTCACCGGTGCCCCCGGAGGGCTCCGCCGTGAGACCGCGCAGCGGTGCGGGCAGCCAGGTCCCCGCGCGCAGCCGGGCCGGGTCGAGCGCGACCGGCGCCAGGCACGCCTCGCCCGAGGCCACCGCCGTGTCGAACAGCGTGAGCGCGCGGCCCGGGGACAGCGGGCTGATCCCCCACCGGCCCAGCCGCTCCAGATCCGTGTCGGCCAGATGCCCGGTCAGCGCGCTCCCGGTCGCCCAGAGCCCCCAGGCCAGCGCCGTCGCCGGCAGGCCACGGGCGTGCCGGTGGCGGGCCAGCGCGTCCAGGAACGCGTTGGCCGCCGCGTAGTTCGCCATGCCCTCGTGGCCCAGCAGCCCGGCGGTCGAGGAGAACAGCACGAACGCGGCGAGGTCGAGCCCCGCGGTGAGTTCGTGGAGATGCCAGGCGCCGCGGACCTTCGGGTCGAGCACCGGACCGAGCCGATCGGACGTCAGATCCGGTACCAGCGCGTTGTCCAGGACGCCCGCCGCGTGGACGACCGCGCTCAGCGGCCGGTCGGACGGGACGCGGTCGAGCACCGCAGCGAGCCCGGCGCGGTCCGCGACATCGCACGCCTCGACGCGGACCTCGGCGCCGAGCGCGGCGAGTTCGTCGCGGAGCGCGGTGGCACCCGAGGCCGCGGCGCCGCTCCTGCCGGTGAGCAGCAGATGCCGTACGCCGTGCGCGGTGACGAGGTGGCGGGCCAGCAGCGAACCGAGCGCGCCGGTACCGCCGGTGATCAGTACGGTGCCGGTGCCGAACGACGGCGGGCGGCTCGGCCCGGTGGCGGCCCGCGCCAGCCGGGGCACGAGGATCCGGCCGCCGCGCAGGGCGAGTTGGGGTTCGCCGGTGGCCAGCGCGCGCCCCAGCGCCCCGGGTGTCGCCTCAGGACCGGACCCGAGGCCGATATCCGCCTCCGCGTCCGCGTCCGCGTCCGCGTCGAGGTCGGCCAGGACGAACCGGCCGGGGAACTCCGCCTGGGCCGACCGCAGCAGGCCCCACACCGGTGCCTGCGCCGGGTCGACGTCCTCGTCAGCGACGGCGACCGCGCCCCGGGTGAGGACGACGAGCCTGCCCGGCTCGTCACCGGCCACCCGTGCCCGTACCAGCTCCAGCGCCCGGTGGAGCTGCGCGTACGCGCCCTCCACCACCCCGTCCCCGCCGGACCCGCCGGACCCGCCGGACCCACCGGACTCGCCGAACTCGCCGGACCCGCCGGACCCGCCGGACTCAGCGGACCCGCCGCCCCCGACCCGTACCACCGAGACGGCTTCGTCGGGTTCCGCCGCCGCGGGCACCTCGGTCCAGTCCAGCCGGAACAGCGATCCCCCCGTACGCGCCGGGCCGTCCCGCCAGAACCGGCGGCGCTGGAAGGGGTACGTGGGCAGCTCCACCCGGTGCCCGCCGGGGAACACCGTCGCCGGATCGAGGGAGGCGCCGCCGAGCAGCAGATGCCCGAGCGCCTCGGTCACGTCGGTGCCCCCGCGCCGCAGCACCGGCGCGCACGCCACGTCAGGCAGCATCGAGGTCAGCGTCGCGTCCGGGCCGATTTCGAGGAACGTCCCGACGCCCCGCCCTCCGAGCGTGGCGACCGCGTCGGCGAACCGCACCGGCAGACGGAGCTGGTCGGCCCAGTACTCCGGCGAGGAGAGCTGCCCGGGCGTCGCCGACCGGCCGGTCACCGTGGACACGACCGGAATCTCGGGCTCATGGAAGGACAGCTCTCCGAGGACGTCCAGAAGGCCCTCCCGTGCCCGGTCCATGTGGTGCGAGTGGAAGGCGTGGCTGACCCGGAGCCGCTTGACGTCCCGGCCCCGCGCGGCGAAGTACTCGCCCAGCAGGCCGATCGCGGCCGGGTCGCCGGAGACGACCACCGACCCGGGTCCGTTCACCGCCGCCAGGCACGCCCCGTCCGGGGCCAGCGCGGCGATCACGGCCAGCACCTCGTCCTCGCCCGCCCGGACGGCGGCCATCCGCCCGCCGGTCCCGGCCGCCTGCATCAGCCGCCCGCGCGCCGCGACCAGCGCGCACGCGTCCGGCAGGGAGAGCACCCCGGCGACATGCGCCGCGGTGATCTCGCCGACCGAGTGCCCGGCCAGCGCGTCGGGCCGCGCGCCGTACTGTTCGAGCAGCCGGAACAGCGCCGTCTCCAGCGCGAACAACGCGGGCTGGGCGAACTCCGTACGGTCGAGCAGCGCGGCGTCGGTACCGAGGACGACCTCGCGCACCGGCTTCGGCAGCAGCCCGTCCAGATGCGCGCACACCTCGTCGAGGGCCGATGCGAACACCGGGGAGCACGCGGCGAGTTCGCGGCCCATGCCCAGGTACTGGGCGCCCTGGCCGGTGAAGAGGAAGGCGAGCCCGCCGTCCGGGCGCCGCCGGGGCGGTTCCTCGCCGGACTCCACCGCGGCGAGCCCGGCGAGCAGGGCGCCGCGGTCCGCGCCGGTGACCACGGCCCGGCAGGCGAGCCGGGCCCGGGTGGTCGCCAGCGACAGGCCGATGTCGGCGATGCCCGCGGCCCGGTTCCCGCCGTCGGCCCCCTCGTCCGTACCGCTCCTGCCCTCGTCCGTACGTCCCTCTGCCGTGCCACCGTCTGCCGTACCGCCCTCCTCCGTACCGTCCTCTGCCGTACCACCGTCTGCCGTAGCGCCCTCCTCCTTACCGCCCTCCTCCGCAGCGCCCTCCGCGGCGAACGCGCGCAGCCTCTTCGCCTGGGCCCGCAGGGCCTCCGGAGTCGCGGCCGAGAGCAGCCAGGGCACGGGGCCGGGACCGGCGCTCTCCCTCCGCTCCTGGCCGTCGCCCTCTTCGAGGATCAGATGCGCGTTGGTCCCGCTGATCCCGAACGACGACACCGCGGCGCGGCGCGGACGTCCGCCGGGCCACTCCCGTCCCTCGGTCAGCAGCCGGAGCCCGCCGGCCGCCCAGTCCACGTGCGACGACGGGGCGTCGATGTGCAGGCTCGCCGGGAGCCGCCGGTGCCGCAGCGCCTGGACCATCTTGATCACCCCGGCCGCCCCGGCCGCCGCCTGCGTGTGGCCGAGGTTGGACTTCAGCGACCCGAGCCACACCGGCTCCTCGCCGCTGTGCGCGCGCCCGTAGGTGGCCAGCAGCGCCCGTGCCTCGACGGGGTCGCCGAGCGCGGTCCCGGTGCCGTGGCCCTCCACCGCGTCGATCTCGGCGGCGGTGAGCCCGGCGTCGGCCAGCGCGCTGGTGATCACGCGCTGCTGGGCGAGCCCGTTGGGCGCGGTGATGCCGTTGCTCGCGCCGTCGGAGTTGACCGCCGAGCCGCGGATCACCGCCAGCACCCGGTGCCCGTTCCTGCGCGCGTCCGACAGCCGTTCGACCAGCAGTACCCCGGCGCCCTCGGCCCAGCTCGTGCCGTCGGCCGCCGCCGCGTACGCCTTCGACCGGCCGTCCGGGGCGAGCCCGCGCTGCCTGCTGAACTCGACGAAGATCCCCGGCCTGGGCATCAGCGTCACCCCGCCGGCCAGCGCGAGGTCGCACTCCCCGCTCCGCAGCGCGCGTACGGCCAGATGGATCGCCACCAGCGACGAGGAGCAGGCCGTGTCGACGGTGAGCGCGGGCCCCTCCAGCCCGAGGGTGTAGGCGACCCGGCCGGACACGACGCTGGGCACGGTGCCGGTCAGCAGATACCCGGAGTCGTCCTGGCCGCCCTCGTGCAGCCGGGGCCCGTAGTCCCCCGCCCCGGCCCCGACGAACACCCCGACCGGCGCGCCCCGCAGCGCCCGCGGATCGACACCCGCGTGTTCCAGGGCCTCCCACGCGGTCTCCAGGACGACCCGCTGCTGCGGGTCCATCGCCAGCGCCTCGCGCGGCGCGATGGAGAAGAACTCGGGGTCGAACCCGGCGATGTCGTCGAGGAACCCGCCGGACCGGGTGTGACTGCTGCCGGGCCGGTCGGGATCGGGGTCGTACAGGACGCCGAGGTCCCACCCGCGGTCCTCCGGGAACGGGCCGATGACATCCCGCCCCTGCCGCACCAGGTCCCACAGCGCGTCCGGCGAATCGGCCCCGCCCGGCAGGCGGCAGGCCATCCCGACGATCGCGACGGCCTCGCCGTCGACGGGCCGGGCGCGCGCGGCCTCGACTCGGGTCGGTGCGCCCAGCGATCCGGCGAGGAGTTCCGGCGTCGGGTGGTCGAACACGGCCGCGGGCGAGAGCGTACGGCCGAGCGCCCCGCTCAGCCGGGCGGCGAGGTCGGCGACCGAGACGGAGTCGAAGCCGAGCGCCTTGAAGGTCGCCGCCGGGTCGACGGCCGCCGCGTCGGGATGGCCGAGCACGGCGGCGGCGGTGGCACGGACCAGCCCCAGCGCGTCCATGGGCGACGGTTCCTCCGTAACCGGAACGTCCGTGCCCGAAGCGTGCGTGCCCGGAGCGCCTACCGGATCCGGCCCCGGGGTGGGTGCCTCCCCCGCCCCGAGCCAGTGCCGGCGTCGCTGGAAGGCGTAGCGCGGCAGCGGGACCCGGCGGGCGTCGCCCCGGTCCCGGTCCGCCAGGTCCCGGTCCGGTGACCAGTCCACATCCACGCCGCGTACGTACAGTTCGGCCAGCGACGTCAGCAGCCGCCGCCGCCCGCCGTCCCCGCGCCGCAGCGTGCCGGTGACGGCGACCGGCGGACCGGCCGCGAGGGTCTGCTGCACCGGCATCGTCAGCACCGGGTGCGCGCTGACCTCCACGTACGTCCGGAACCCGTGGGCCGCCAGCAGTTCGGTCGCCGGGCGCAGCAGCACCGGCTGCCGGAGATTGCGGAACCAGTACGCCGCGTCCAGCCCCGCGGTGTCGAGCACGGTGCCGGTGACGGTGGAGTAGAACGGGATCTCGGACGGCCTCGCCCGCACCCCGGCCAGTTCGCCGAGCAGCCGCTCGCGCAGGGCGTCGACGGCCTCGGTGTGCGAGGCGTACCCGACCGGGATCAGCCGCGCCCGCACCCCGCGTTCGGCGCACGCGTCGACGAACCGGCGCACCTGGTCGGGCGGTCCGGCGATCACGGTCGAGGAGGGCCCGTTCTCCGCCGCGACCGTGACGGAGCCGTCCACGGTGGCGCACACCTCGGCGGCGGGCAGGTCGACCCCGGCCATCGCGCCGGTGCCGTCGATCGCGGCCAGCGCCCGCGCCCGGAGCGCCACGATCTTCGCGGAGTCCTCCAGCGACAGCGCGCCCGCGAGGTGCGCGGCGGCGATCTCGCCCTGCGAATGGCCGACGACGGCCTCGGGGCGCACGCCGAACGCGCGCCACTGCGCGGCCAGTCCGATCATCATGGCCCACAGCGCGGGCTGAACGACCTCCACCCGGTCGAGCGCGGCCCCGCCGTCCCGCAGCACCTCGGTGAGCGAGAAGTCCACGTACGGTTCCAGCGCGGCGGCGCAGCGCTCGATCCGCTCGGCGAACACCGGTGAGGTGGCGAGCAGTTCGGCGGCCATCCCGGCCCACTGCGCACCCTGGCCGGGGAAGACGAACGCCGTCCGTCCGGGGTCGCCCGCCACGCCGGTGACCACGGAGGGGTGGGGCTGTCCCTTCTCCACGGCGGCGAGCGCGTCGGAGAACCCGGCCAGGTCCTCGGCGATCAGCACCGCGCGTACGGGCAGCGGGGTGCGGGCGTTGGCCAGCGAGAACGCGACATCGCGCGGATCGTGGGCCACCGACTCCTGGGCCACGGCCTCGTGGCGCGCGGCCTCCTGGGTCACATCCTCCTGGGCCACGGCCTCGCCCAGCCGCCCCGCCTGTGCCCGCAGTGCCTGGGCGGAGGCGGCCGACACCACCCAGGCCACGGGGCCCGCGGGTGCGCGCGGGGTGGGGTGCGGCTCCGGGGTGCGGGCCTCGTCCGTCAGGACGACGTGGCAGTTCGTACCGCCGACGCCGAAGGAGCTGACGCCGGCGACGCGTTCGCCGTCGGGCGCGTCCCACGCGGCCGTCTCGGTGCAGACCCGCAGGTTCAGTGCGTCGAGGGGGATGTCCGGGGGCGGGGCGGTGAAGTGGAGGCTGGGCACCAGCCGCCGGTTCTTCAGGCAGAGCGCGGTCTTCAGCAGCCCGGCGATCCCGGCCGCGGCCTCCAGGTGCCCGATGTTGGTCTTGACCGAGCCGACCCGCAGCGGGGTCCCCGGGCGGCCGAGCGCCGCGCCGAGCGCCGCCGCCTCGATCCGGTCGCCGACCTTCGTCCCGGTGCCGTGCAGTTCCACGTATCCCGCACGGTCCGGCGTCAGCCCGGCCCGCTCGTACGCGAGCCGCAGGACCTCGCGCTGTGCGGCGCCGTCCGGTACGGCGAAGGCGTCGCCGCCGCCGTCGTTGTTGACGGCGCTCCCGCGCAGCACGCAGTACACTGGATCGCCGTCGGCGAGCGCCCGCGACAGCGGCTTGAGCAGCACCAGCCCGCCGCCCTCACCGCGTACGAAGCCGTCGGCGGCGGCGTCGAAGGTACGGCAGCGGCCGGTGGGGGACAGCGCGCCGAACCGGGCGGCGGCGAAGGCGTTCTCGGGCAGGAGGTTCAACTGGACGCCGCCGGCGAGCGCCAGTGCGCATTCGCCGCGCCGAAGGCTCTCGGCGGCCAGGTGCACGGCGACCAGCGAGGACGACTGGCCCGCGTCCACGGTGTAACTCGGCCCGGTCAGGCCGAGGAAGTAGGAGAGCCGGTTCGCGATCGCGCCGCGCTGGGTGCCGGTGAAGGTGTACGCGGTCCTGGCCGCGGCGCCGAGCCGGTCGAGCAGGACGGCGTAGTCGCCGGAGGCCGCGCCGACGAACACCCCGGTGGTCCCGCCGCGCGCGGCGGCGCCGAGTCCCGCGTCCTCCAGCGCCTCCCAGCCCAGCTCCAGCGCGAGCCGCTGCTGCGGGTCCATCGCCGCGGCCTCGCGCGGGGAGATGGAGAAGAATCCCGCGTCGAACTCGTCGATCCGGTCGAGAAAGGCGCCGTGGCGTACGGCGTTCGTCTGCGCCGCGGTCAGTCCGGAACCGGCGAGTGAACTCTCGGAGAGCCTTTCCGGCGGAGCCGGTTGAACCGCGTCCGTACCCTCGCTGAGCAATCGCCATAATTCCGCGGGCCCCGGTGCTCCGGGAAAGCGGCAGGAAATTCCTACAAGGGCGATGGGATCATGGTCGTGCGCATTCGCCGACGCCGGCGTCAATACGTCGCCGCGCGCAGGAATGGCGGGCTCTTCTCCCCGCGTCACATTACCCTGCCGCTGGACAGGTAAACGCTTGCTGTACATCGATTTTTCCCACCCCCGTAAGCCCCTGCCGCACCACAGCCCCCGACGATAGGCACAGGACGCAGGTCACGACAACCACTCCGAGAACGCCAAAGTTTATGATCTTGGCTTGAAACCGTATCCGCACCCTTGACCGTCGGATGACCGCCGGATGACCGTCAGGAAGGGCGAAGTCAAGGCAACGAAGTGTTTTCCGGACCTCGACCGATCCGTCGGGCTTTCGCTACACTCTCGGCCGTGTCATATCCCTGATCGGAGGCCGGTCGTGCGCGGGAAAGACCGAAATTACACACTCAATGCCATTCCGGGATCCTGGGGCGGCCTCGGGCACATCATCCGGCTGTGGCGTGATCCACTGGGATTTCTGGAAAGCCTGCCGAAACACGGCGACCTCGTCCGTTTACAATTGGGCACGGTCCGCGTGTGGATGCTGTGCGACCCCGAGTTGACCCACCATGTCCTCCAGGACGGACGCACCTTCGACAAGGGCGGCACCTTCGACGAGGCCACCCGGCTCATCGTCCAGGACGGCCTGGTGGTTGCCCCGCACGAACCGCACAAACGGCAGCGCAGGCTCGTCCAGCCGGTCTTCCACCACGAGCGCCTCAACCAGTACGCCACGCTGATGGACACCGAGATCCGCGCGGTGTCGGACTCCTGGCCTGCCGAGCGGATCCTCGACGGCGTCGGTGAGATGCAGCGGCTGGCGATGCGGGTCACCGCGCGCACGATGTTCAGTTCGGCGCTGGGCGAGCACACCGTCGGGCAGGTGCGCGAGGACCTCACGAACATCATGGACGGCGCCCGCCACAAGCTGTTCGCGCGGATGTCCGGGCTCGGCTGGGTGCCCACGGCCACGGGCCGGCGGTTCGACGCCTCGATCGCCCGGATGAACCGGACCGTCACCGATCTGATCGCCGACTACCGCCGCAGCGGCCGGGACCACGGCGACATGCTCTCCATGCTGCTGGAGAGCACCGACGAACACGGCGACGCGCTCACCGACGAGGAGGTGCACGCCCAGGTGCTGACGGTCTTCATGGCCGGCACCGAGACCACGGCCAGCCTGCTGGCCTGGGCGCTCCACCTGGTCTCGCTCGACGAGGACCTCCAGGACCGTATCCGCGAGGAGGCCGGGGAACTGCCCGACGAAGGGGTCGGCCTCGCCGATGTCGGCAAGCTCAAGCTGACCCGCCGCGTGCTCACCGAGACCCTGCGCATGTACCCGCCGGTGTGGATCTTCCACCGGCGGCTGCGCACCCAGTCCAAGCTGCTGGACACGCGCCTTCCCGAGGGCTCGAACCTGTTCTACAGCCCGTACGTCATCCACCACCGGCCCGATCTCTACCCCGAGCCGCACGTGTTCCGGCCGGACCGCTGGCTGCCCGGCGCCGCCGACCATCTGCCCAAGGGCGGATACGTGCCGTTCGGCGGCGGCAGCCGCAAGTGCATCGGCGACGAGTTCGCGCACACCGAGTCGGCCATCGCGCTCGCCCGCATCCTCGGCACCTGGCGGCTGCGCCCGGAGCCCGGCGTGGTCGTACGGCCGGCGGTCAAGGCCTCGCTGCGGCCGGACGCGGTCCCGCTGCGGCTGAGCCGGCACGTACGCCAAGAGACGTGAACCCCACCGGGACCCCCGACGGGACCCACAACGGGACCCCCACCGTGAACCCCACCAGGGAACGGAAAACGGAGAACACCATGACCACCACCCCGGAACCCGCCTTCTCCTTGATGGGACCGGAATTCCAGGCCGATCCGTACACCACGACGGCCCGGCTCCGCGAGGCGGGCCCCGCGGTGCGGGGGACCTTCATCGACGGCGAGCCGTGCTGGATGTTCCTCCGGGACGCCGAGGTCCGCACGATCCTCGACGACCCGCGGTTCGTGGTGAACCCGGCGTCGGTGCCCGGCGGCGCCGTCCCCGACCGCCGGGCCGAGGGCATGGTCGCGATCGGCATCGACGAGGAGATCGCCCGCCCCTACCTCGCCGCGAGCATGGCGGAGCTGGACGCGCCGGGCCATCCCCGGCTGCGCAAGCTGGCGTCGCGGGCGTTCACCGCGCGGCGCATCGCGGAGCTGCGGCCCCGGATGGAGAAGGTCACCCAGGAACTCCTCGACGCGCTCCCCGGCCACGCCGAGAACGGCGTGGTCGACCTCATCGAGCACTTCGCGCATCCACTGCCGCTGACCGTGATCTGCGATCTGATCGGCGTACCGGAGGAGGACCGTCCGCTCTGGCTCGAATGGAGCCACGCCGCGATGTGGCACGTCAGGCCCGGCGCGATGACGCTCCCCGAGGCGATGCGCGCCATGGTGACGCAGATACGGGACCTCATCGCGCGGCGGCGGGCCGAACCGGCCGACGACCTCATCGACGCGCTGATCCGTGTCCAGGACGAGGACGGCGACCGGCTCAGCGACACCGAGCTGGTGATGCTGCTGCTCGACCTCGGCGTCGCCGGGCACGAGACGACGTCGTACCTGATCGGCACGGGAACGGCCGCCCTGCTCACCCACCCCGACCAGCTCGCCCTGCTGCGGTCGGACCTCTCGCTGCTGCCGAAGGCGATCCACGAGCTGATGCGCTGGTGCACCCCCGTCATGCTGACCCGGCCCCGGCACGCCACCGTCGACCTCGACCTCGGCGGGGTGCCGATCGCCGCGGGCGAGCGGGTCATGGCGATCCTCATCGGCGCCAACCGCGACCCACGGCGGTTCCCCGACGCGGACCGGCTCGACATCACGCGCACGTACGAGTTCCGCGGCGAGCAGCATGTCGGCTTCAGCCACGGCCCGCACTACTGCCTCGGCGCCGGACTGGCCAAGGAGGAGGGCGAGATCGCCTTCGGCGCGCTGCTGCGGAAGTACCCCGGGCTGACGCTCGCGGTCGACGAGTCGCAGTTCACCTGGCAGCAGCCGCACCCGGGCATGCGCAGGCTGGCCGAACTGCCGGTACGCCTCTGACCGTACGACTGTCCCGAAGGACGAAGGCGCTGTCGTGCACGGCCTGTCGTACGGCACCATATGGAGGGATGAGCAACAGCCCGGCGCCTCCCGCGTCCGCCCCCGTCGCCGCCCCCGCGTCCGCCCCCGTCGCCGTCGCTGTCGCCGGGGAGCGCGCCGCCCCGTTCCGGGCCGCCCGGGCGACGCTCGTCGACATTCCCTTCGAGCGCGTTGAGGTGATCGTGCACCCCCAGTCGTATGTCCACTCGATGGCTGAGTTCACGGACGGACGGACACCGGCCCAGGCGGCGCCCCCGGACCTACACGGGCCCGAGGCCACCTCGACCGAGCGGACCCACGCGGAGGCGCGCGCATGACCACCTTGATGACGATCCTCGGCATGGTCGTCTTCGTGATCGGCCTGCTGCTCTCGTTCGCCTGGCACGAGCTGGGGCACCTGTCGACCGCCAAGCTCTTCGGTATCCGGGTGCCCCAGTACATGGTGGGCTTCGGCCCGACCATCTGGTCGCGCAAGAGGGGGGAGACCCAGTACGGCCTCAAGGCGATCCCCCTCGGCGGCTACATCCGCATGATCGGCATGATCCCGCCCGGCCCCGACGGCCGTCTGGAGGCCCGCTCGACCTCCCCACTGGGCGGAATGATCGACGACGCCCGCGCGGCCGCCTTCGAAGAGCTGAAGCCCGGCGACGAACGGCGCCTCTTCTACACGCGCAAGCCGTGGAAACGCGTCATCGTGATGTTCGCCGGCCCGTTCATGAACCTGATCCTCGCGGTCGCGATCTTCCTCACCGTGATGATGTCGTTCGGGATCAACACACAGACCACCACCGTCGGCAAGGTCTCCGCCTGCGTCATCCAGGCCGACGAGAAACGCTCCACGTGCGAGAAGGGCGACCCGGCCGCCCCCGCCAAGGCGGCGGGCCTCCAGGCCGGCGACAAGATCGTCGCGTTCGACGGGCAGCCCGTGAAGGACTGGTCGACCCTCCAGGCCGACATCCGCGACAACCCCGGCAAGGACATCACCCTCACCGTCGACCGCAAGGGCCAGGAGGTCGACCTCACGGCCCACCTGATCAAGAACCAGGTCAGCAGGACCGACGGCGACGGCGCCTACGTCAAGGACGAGTACGTGTACGCCGGCTTCCTCGGCTTCACCCCCGCCTCCGGCATCGTCCCGCAGACCTTCGCCCAGTCCGTGGACCGCATGGGCGACATGATGGTCAACGGCGTCGAGTCGCTGTTCGCCCTGCCCTCCAAGATCCCCGCCCTGTGGGACGCGGCGTTCGGCGGCGGCGAACGCGACCCCGAGTCCCCCATGGGCGTGGTCGGCGCGGCCCGCGTGGGCGGCGAGATCGCCACCCTGGACATCCCCGCGTCCCAGCAGGTCGCCACGTTCCTCATGCTCGTGGCGGGCTTCAACCTCTCCCTGTTCCTGTTCAACATGGTCCCGCTGCTCCCCCTGGACGGCGGCCACATCGCCGGCGCCCTGTGGGAATCGCTCCGCCGCAACCTGGCCAAACTCCTGCGCCGCCCCGACCCGGGCCCCTTCGACGTGGCGAAACTGATGCCGGTCGCCTATGTGGTGGCGGGCATCTTCATCGCCTTCACCGCCCTCGTCCTGATCGCGGACGTCGTCAACCCGGTCAGGATCAGCTGAACGCCCCTCGGAATCCGCCGGAGCCCCGTCCCTTGCCCCGTAGATCCGTACGGAGGAATGAACGGGGCTCTTCCGCGAGAAAAGGAAATGGCCCACGAATTACGGGCAGTCGGGCAGCGTCTTCAGCGCGGCGATGTCGACGAGGATCAACTGAGCCGTGACGTAACGGTTCGGCCGCTGCGTGGTCCCGGGCAGCTTGTACCACGCTCACAGGCCGTGTCCGTCCATCAGCCGCATCAGGTTCCGCTTGCGTTTCTGGGCGGTGCGCAGAGCGGTTACGTACGCGGTGAACTCGTCCGGTGTGCCCAGGAGGCGGTGGCAGTCGCGGATGCTCAGCAGCAGGCTGACCAGCTGCTCGTAGAACGCGTTGCCGGTCTGCTTGGTCAGCGGCTCGGCCAGCCGCAGGTAGACCCCGAGGGCGTCGGCGGGACGGTTGGCCCTGGCCTGGTCGGCGAGGGTGAGCCACTGCCGGTCGTGGGCGCCGGTTTCGTCGGCTGCCCGCCAGGCTGCGTCGACGTCCTTGTCGTCGAGCAGGGCGTCGACCAGGACAGGGCAGCCGTGCCGGCCTTCCTGCCGCCGCCCCGCATCGGCACGCAGCAGAGCCAGCGCGCCCTCACGCTCGGCGGGCCAGCAGTCCGCGGCCCGGGCGGCGGCCCGCAACTGCTGGTACACGAGCAGAGTGCGGCGGGAGCCGAAGTGGTCGCGGCGCAGGGCGAGGAATTCGGGAAGCCGGGCCGCCTGCACGTAGCGGTCGCAGAGGTAGTCGACGAGGGCGGTGTCGACGGTGGAGAGTTCCCGGGTGTCCCTGGCTTTCCCGATGCCGCGTTCCGCCCAGCTCAGGGCCTCGTCGGGGCGCCGGGCGGTGTCCAGCTCGCGGGCGATGACCAGGTGCGTGTGACCGTTCGGTGAGAGGTCGGCCGCGTGCACGGCGATCACCGCGTCGACGTCGCCCCCCGCCTTCGCCAGGCGCTCCATCAGATGCTTCTCCGCCCAGCCTCGGCGGTTGCCCCGCCACGCCTGGACCGCCAGCTTCCGCAGGACGGCCATCCCCCTTTCACCGAGGACGTCCTCGTAGTCGAGCGGATCGATGTCGGTGAGGCCGTCGTCCAGGTCGCCGAACGCATGGCCGATCAACCAGCGCGCGAGCTCCTCCGGGTCTGGGCGCGCCGCGCGGCACGCGTCGAGATGAGCGTCGGCGAGGTCCGCGCCCACCTGCCCGAGCCGGCCGTCGGAGTCGTCGACGCTCTCCACCGCCTCGCCCAGCAGCCGCATCGCCTCCCTCGACAGGGTGACCGCGTCACCGGCCCGGCCCGAGCCGGCCAGCCCGCCGATCGCGGACACCGCCTCCCCGGCCTGGTCGGCGAAGGCGCGGGCATCGGCGCACTCGACGTACCCGTACTGCGCGAACGGACTGATGTCGAGCAGATCGCGGATACGGGCCCTGACCGCGGCGAGGTCCCCCCGGGCGCTCGCAGCCCGCAGCTCCAAACGGCGCCGCAGATGCCGGTCCTCACCGATCTGTTCCCGCACCAGAGCGAGCAGCTCGTCCTTGGACAGGGCGGACAGCCACGCCTCCAGGTCCTGCGCCCGCCCCCGGGCCGCCTTCCGCTGCTGCGGCAGGCTCTCCCGCCGGGCAAGCACCGTCAGGCCGAGGGCGACGAGGTGCTTGCAGAAGTTGCCCTCCAGGCCGAAGGGACAGTCGCACTCGCCGGACAGCCCGCCGGGTCCGTCCAGGGCCAGCTCCACCTCGTACCGCTCGGTGCCGTGGACGCTCGCGGTGACCCAGCCGTCACCGACCTCGACCCCGGACACCGCATCGAGACAGCCGAGCCCGCGCTCGTAGGAACGGGGGCCGGCCAGCGTTTTGAGGCTCGCCTCGGTAAGGCCGCGCATGTTTTCTTTCCGCCCTGCCGTGGTTGTGCACTTGACGCGCTGTCAGCGTAGCGGCGGCCAGGGGGGCGGGCCGATGACTTCGGCGGGTTTGACCTCCAACTCGTCCAGCGCCAGGGGTGGTCGGCCGGTCATCCTGCCCTCCCCAGGCCCTCGGTCAACCGTCCGGGACAGGGCCGAGCAGCGGCAGGCCGCCGAGGAGTGGCTGCCGGGTGCGCCGCTCCCCGCGCGGTACGCCGCTGATGCTGCTCGGAGGCGGCAGTGCCTCGACACCGTCCAGGCGATCCGGGCGCATCGCCGCGAGGTGCGGTCACGTCCCCTGGAGCCGTGTCGACGGCCACTCGGTGATCTCGTTCGAGGCTGTGCGGTGAGTTCGACGGGCAGGGCGGTGCCGTCGGGTTCTGAATCGATCGGGTGGAGGCGGGCCTTGGCGAGGAGTTCGCGCCCCAGGTAGCGGCCGGCCTCAAGAACTACCCGCGAGCCCGGACGGCTCTACGTATCCACCCTGCGCTGCCGGATCTGTTTCTCATCGCCCCGAGCGCTCCTCGCGGCGCCGTGCGCCAACAGGACGACAGCACACCCTCGCGGAGCGAGTGCGCTCAGGATGTGCTGGACCCAGGCGAAGTTCGCACTGCCCTTGGGCGGTTGGCCGAAGCCCCAGCGCGAGTCTCCGACGAGTTCGTCGTGTCCCCAACCAGACATCCTGAAAGGTGGATCGGCGCGTACGACATCAGCGGCCGGCCCTGTGGATCCGCCCCGCAGACTGTCAACGGCCCCGGCGCCGAGATCTCCGGGCAGCGGGCTGGGCACGAGGTTCATCGCCGCCACCCGGCGCGCCTCGGTACTGATATCCCTGCCGCACCCGAGTGATACACCGCGCCCAGTCCCCTGACGTCGAGATCATTGCGCGGCCTCGACAAGGAGCCTTCCCGATCCACAGACCGGGTCCAGCACACGTTCACCGGCTTCGAGGCCCGACCAGCCCCGCCATCAGCCGGGCGACATGAACGTCTTGAAAGCGCCGTCGCGGATCTTCATGTCCAGCGGGTTGACGCTCGCCGCGTGGATCTTGACCAGGACATCGTCGGCGCCGGCCTGGGGGTCGGGGATCTCCGCGGCGCGCATGCCGGACGCGTCGCCGGACTTCTCGACCAGGAAGGCCTACGTCGTCGTCTCCGTTCCGTATCCCCCTGCGAGAGGCCGGGAATTCCGTTCGGACCGGTTTCTTCCGGTACGAATGAGTCTGTGGCGTTTTCTTCGTTCACGCAGCCCCGCGCGGGCACGGCCAGGGGCCGTCACCGGCGCGGGGCCCCGCGTGCCGTCGAGCCGTGTTCCTGGCTCAGGCGGCGTTCAGTGCGGCGAGGCTCTGCTTGACCTGCCGGGTGGTGTCGTCGGCGAGGATCTCGGGCAGGCCCGTCGCGATGCCGAGCAATGCCTGGGCGGCGACGTCGGCGGCGGACGTCTTCTGGTCGGCGGGGACGCCGGCGGCCATGTCGGTGTCCATGTAGCCGACGTGCAGCGCCGAGACGGTGATGCCGCGAGGCGCCAGCTCCTCGCGGGTCGCGTTGCTCAGCGCCCAGGCGGCGGCCTTGGAAGCGGCGTAGGAGCCGCCGCCGGCCGGGTGCCACCAGGACAGGACGGACAGGACGTTGAGGACGGAGCCGCCGCCGTTGCCCTCGATGACGGGGGCGAAGGCCCGGGTCGCGACCAGCGGGCCGTAGAAGTTGGTCTCCATCTCCCGGCGCACCTCGTCCAGGTCGCCCCCGACCAGCGTCGCGCCGGTGGATATGCCCGCGTTGTTGATCAGCAGCGTCGCATCGGACGCGATGCGGGCCGCCTCTCGTATCGACTCCTGGTCCGTGACGTCGAGGCGCAGCGGGGTGACGCCCGGCAGGTCGATCGTCTCGGGACGCCGGGCCGCCGCGTAGACCTTCGCGCCGTGCTCCACGAGCTGGGCTGCGAGCTGCCGTCCGAGTCCTCGGTTGGCGCCGGTGACCACTGCGACCGCGTTCTTGAGTTCCATGTGTGCCTCTGCTTCCGGTCCTGGCGGGCGACGGCGGGCCACCCACGATTTAGATTACGTATCTAATCTAAACGCCGGTTACGATAGATGCCAATCGGCATCTAAATGTGAGGTGGGCCATGGGCCGGGTATCGCAGGCGCAGGCGGAGGAGAACCGCAGGCGGGTGGTGGACACCGCCTCCCGGCTGCTCCGGGAACGGGGGACGCAGGTCAGCGTCGCCGACCTCATGAAGGCGTCCGGCCTGACCCACGGTGCCTTCTACAAGCAGTTCGACTCCAAGGGGGCGCTCGTCGACGAGGCCACCGCCCACGCCTTCGCCGAGCTCACCCGGCGCCACGCGGCCGGGATCGAGCGGTACGACGGGCGGCGCGACGCCGCCCAGCGGGCGCTGATCGACACCTACCTCTCCGTCGAGCACCGCGACGACGCGGCGGACGGCTGCCCGGTCGCCGGGCTCGCCAGTGACATCGCGCGGGAGGGCGGGGGCGCTGAGGCACGCCGCGTATACACCGAGGGGGTGGCCGGCTTCGCCGCATTCCTCGGCGCCGATGAGGCCGGCGGGGACGGTGACGAGGACGGTATCGCCCGCCTGTGCACTCTGTTCGGCGCGCTCGTTCTGGCCCGGGCCACCAAGGGCTCCCCGCTCTCCGAGCAGATCCTCGCCGCCGCGCACGCGGCCCTGACGGAAACCGGCTGATCAGAAGCGCCACCTCCGGGCGACGTGCGCGCACCGCATGAACCCGCGGGGCGCCGACCGGGCGGGATCGGTGCGATCCCGGGGCGGGTGCGCGCAGCCGCGACCGCCGTCAGCGCGGCAGCAGGGCCGCGACCTGCCCCCGGATGTCGCGCACGATCTCCTCAGCGCTCGCCGCGGCGTTCACGCTCGCCGCCATGGTCAGGAACATGACCGCGGACACGACGCGCGCCAGCGTCGCAGCATGATCCGTACCGATCCGCTCGCCCCGGCGCAGGACGGCGGCGATGGCCTCTTCGGTCTGTCCGGCGATGGTCAGGGCCTCGTGGTGGCGGGGTTCGGTGGGGTCGCCGAAGACCATTTCGCGCAGGTAGACCCGCCCGTTGTCGACCTGTGTGCGGTTGCACTCGACGACCGGCCGGACGATCGCCGTCACCGCCTCCAGTACGTCGGGGGTCTTCTCCGCGTCCGCCCGGCCGCGTTCGAGGACCTCGGCATACAGGGCGTTCTGGACGAGCAGCAGGAGCTCGCCCTTGTTCTTGACGTAGAGGAACAGGGTCCCGGTGCCGATGTCGGCCGCCTCGGCGATCTGCTGGGTGGTGACCTCGTCGACGCCGTGTTCGGCGAAGAGTTCGCGGGCGGCGGCGGTGATGCGGTCCAGCTTGAGCTGCTTGTTCCGCTCGCGTCGGCCGGCCGGCTGGGGAGCGCGTGGCATGCGGGGCACCCTTCGGCCGCTTCGGGGGAATTTACCCTGACTGCACTCAGTTATGAGTACAGTCGTTGCTGATGGAGTTCAGATACGGACTCATGTCATCGTCCCACGGCGACGTCCGGCCGCCCACTGATCCACGCAAAGGACCGCACCCCTCATGACCACGTCTTCCTCCCTCTGGCAGCCCTTCAAGCTCGGCCGCATCGAGCTCCCGCACCGCCTCGCGATGGCGCCGCTGACCCGCAGCCGGGCGAACGCCGACGGCACACCGGGCCCGCTGGCCGCGACCTACTACGGCCAGCGCGCCTCCCTCGGCCTGCTGATCACCGAGGGCACGCAGCCTTCCGCCGACGGCCAGGGCTACCCGAACACGCCGGGCATCCACACCCCCGAGCAGATCGCCGCCTGGCGCGAGGTCACCGACGCCGTGCACGGAGGCGGCGGGTCGCTGTTCATCCAGCTGATGCACGTCGGGCGGATGTCCCACCCCGACAACACGCCGCACCACCGCCAGTCGGTCGCCCCCTCGGCGATCTCCGCCGAGCAGGACATCTTCACCCCGACCGGCCCGCAGAAGACGCCCGTACCGCGCGCGATGACCCTCGCGGACATCCAGGGCACGATCGCCGACTTCCGGCACGCCGCCGCCTCGGCGATCGCCGCCGGCGCCGACGGTGTGGAGATCCACGGCGCGAACGGCTACTTGCTGCACCAGTTCCTCTCCCCGAACGCCAACCACCGCACCGACTCCTACGGCGGCTCGGTGGAGAACCGCTCCCGCCTCGTCGTCGAGGTCGCCCGCGCGGTGGCCGAGGAGATCGGCGCGGACCGGGTCGGCATCCGCCTGTCCCCATCCATGCCGCTCGGCGGGATAGACGAGGGCGACACTGAAGCCGTCCGCGCCCAGTACCGCCACCTGGTCGGCGAGCTGGCCCCGCTGAACCTCGCCTACCTGCACGTCCACCACGTAGGAGACGACGAACTGCTGAGCTCCTTCCGCGAAGTGTGGCCCACCGCCCTGCTCCTGGTCCGCTACGGCCGTACGCGCGAGCAGATCGCCGACGACATCGACGCCGGGTTCGCCGACATCGCTCCGCTGGGCCGCTTCGCCCTGGCCAACCCGGACGTCGTCGAGCGCCTGCGCACCGGCGCCCCGCTCAACGAGATCGACCCGGCAACCCTGTACGGCGGCGCCGCCGCCGGATACACCGACTACCCGACCCTCGCGCAGAGCCAAGGCTGACCACTGGCCGGTGAACCGTCCTGCCGGGCGCCCCGGTACGCCCGGCAGGACGATGACCAGGAAGGAAGCGGACGCATGAAGGAGTGTTCATGAGCAGCGCGCACTACGACGTCGTCGTCCTCGGCGCGGGACCCGGCGGTTACGTCACCGCGATCCGTGCCGCCCAGCTCGGCAAGAGTGTCGCCGTCATCGAGAAGCAGTACTGGGGAGGCGTCTGTCTGAACGTCGGCTGCATCCCGTCCAAGGCGCTGCTGCGCAACGCCGAACTCGCCCACACCTTCCACCACCAGGCGAAGCAATTCGGCATCTCGGGCGACGTGACGTTCGACTACGGCGCCGCCCACGACCGCAGCCGTCAGGTGGCCGATGGCCGGGTCAAGGGCGTGCACTTCCTCATGAAGAAGAACGCCATCACCGAGATCGACGGCCACGGCACCTTCACCGACGCCCGCACCATCGATGTCGCACTCACCGCAGGCGGCACGCAGACCGTCACCTTCGACGATGCCGTCATCGCCACCGGCTCCACGGTGAAGCTGCTGCCCGGAGTGGAACTCAGCGAGAACGTCGTCACCTTCGAGGCCCAGATCCTCGAGCGCGAACTGCCCCGCTCCATCGTCATCGTCGGCGCCGGAGCGATCGGAATGGAGTTCGCCTACGTCCTGCGGAACTACGGCGTCGAGGTCACCGTCATCGAATTCCTCGACCGCGCCCTGCCGAACGAGGACGCCGACGTGTCGAAGGAGATCGCCCGCCAGTACAAGAAGCTCGGCATAACCCTCCTCACCTCCACCAGGGTCGAGACCGTGAACGACGACGGCACGTCCGTGACCGTCACCTGTACGGCAGCCGACGGAAACGGCGAGCGCACCGCCGTCCGTGCGGACAAGGTGCTCATGTCCGTCGGTTTCGCACCCCGCACCACCGGCTACGGCCTGGAGAGCACCGGCGTCTCCCTCACCGACCGGGGCGCCATCGCGATCGACGCGTACATGCGCACCACCGTGGCGCACTTGTACGCGATCGGTGACGTCACCGCCAAGCTCCAGCTCGCCCACGTTGCCGAGGCCCAGGGTGTTGTCGCGGCCGAAGCGATCGCCGGGGCGGAGACCATGCCACTGGGCGACTACCGGATGATGCCGCGCGCGACCTTCAGCCGGCCGCAGGTCGCCTCGTTCGGACTGACCGAGCAGCAGGCCCGGGACGAGGGATATGACGTGCTGGTCGCGAAGTTCCCCTTCACCGCCAATGGCAAGGCTCAGGGCCTCGGCGAACCGGGCGGCTTCGTCAAGCTCGTCGCCGACGCCGCGCACGGCGAACTCCTCGGCGGACACATGATCGGCGCCGACGTCGCCGAACTCCTCCCCGAGCTCACCCTCGCGCAGAAGTGGGACCTGACCGCCGCCGAACTGGCCCGCAACGTCCACACCCACCCCACGCTCGGCGAAGCGCTGCAAGAGGCGTTCCACGGCCTCACCGGCCACATGATCAACCTCTGAGCACACGTACGCGGACACGGGCCCCCCACCGGGAGATCCACCATGCCAGTAAGCAAGAGGCACACGAGTTCGCCGAGTTCCAGGCGATGACGAGCGCGAAGTCGTCGGCACCCGGCCTGGAACTGGCCGTCGTACGCGACATCGTCGACTCCTACCAGCGGGCCTCGACCGAGCCGGAAGGCCTCACCTACGCCGAGCCGACGCGGGCGGCGCCCCCGCCCTCCGGGCCATCCCCGAGGGCGCCGACCCCGACAAGGCGCTGCTCCACTTCCACTTCGGCGGATCGGTCGCCGCCTCGATACACTCCGACCGCAAGGCGGCCGGCCGCGTAGCGAAGGCGGGCGGCATCCGCTCCCTGGTCGTGGACTTCCGCCCAGCGCCCGAACACCCCTACCCCGCCCAGCTCGACGACGCCGAGACCGCCTACCGCCGGCTGCTCTCCCAGGGCTACGAGCCCAAGAACATCGGCTGCACCGGCCACTCCATCGGCGGCACCCTCGCGGTGATGCTGCCGCTGCGCCCGCGCGCCAAGGGCGAAGAACTGCCGGGCGCAATCGTCAGCGTCTCGCCGTGGACCGACCTCACCCTGACGCACCCGGCGGTGGACGGCAACGAGAAGAACGACCGCATGCTGAGCCGCAGTTCACTCGAACGCTTCCGGGCGGCCTGGCAGCAGGACCCCGCCGTCGACTTCGCCGACCCGGCCATCAGCCTGGCCAGGGCCGACCTGACCGGCCTGCCACCCACCACCGTCCACTACGGCGCATACGAGATCCTCGCCGACGACGGCATCACCCTCGGCCGCCGCCTCGCCGAGCACGGGGTCACCAGCGAGGTCCATGAAATGCCCGAGGGCCAGCACTCCTTCATCCTGGGCGCCGGCCGCGTCCCCGAAACGAACCGGGCCATCCAGCAGACGGGCCAGTGGCTGCGCCACCACCTCGGCGCCCGAGCCGCCCGAAGAGAAGGTGCGATGGAACGCCGCGGCGCCGGTGACCTTCGGGGACAGGCCACCGGCTACCGCCAGGCCCGCCAAGAACCCGCGGGCCTGGCGGTAGCCGGCCTCGCAGCCCGAGCACGACCCCAGCGAGCAGCGCCACGCTCCGCGCCACCGGAGGCGATCTGGCATCCACCGGACAGGTCACCGAGACCATGTCCTGGCTCAGCACCTTCGATATGGCCGGCAGCGCAACAGGAGCAGCAGTGATCACCCACCTCGCCGACGCGAAAGGAAGCACCACCGCGTTGCCCCTCATCCCCGCCCTGATCACGACAGCAGCCGCCCTCAGCCGATTCATCCAGCCCAGCCAACACCACTGAAGACCGGCCACCCCGTCGCCAACGCGACGTCAACAGCCACTGGCTACTCAGCGAACCGTCGCCCCCACCCTGCTCATCCAGCCCAACCCGTAAACCGGCCTGCAGCACGAACACATAGCCACGGCCCAGGACTGGGCGGGCCGTATCCGCGACTCACCCGAAACTGGGCTCCTCGATCACCTCGCGTGCTGTGCGGAACCAGCCGATGAATGCTCACTTCTCGGAAGATCTGGCCCGGGTCCAGGCCTGAGCCATGGCCTGGGCCGCGTCCGGACCGAGGTACAGAGTGGCGGCCTGGTCAATTTCGTCGAAATTTTCCGTGTACCGCTTCGCAAAGCTCCCGAAAAGCCTACGCAGGACGAGACCTGCGATCCCCAGAGGCACCATTGCCGCTGAGATGACCAGCAAAAGCAGATCGAGGGTATTCCTGGTGAGAGTATTCCAGTAGCCGAGGTCCGAGGGAAGGGCGACCGTGCCGGTGCCCTTCGGGTCGTACACTACGACCATGGTGTAGCCGTCCCTTACCTGCCGTGTCTTGAATTTCAGCGGCGATTCAACGGAACGCCCACCGGACGGGGTAAAGCGTACCCAGCAGGTGACTGACAGCTCGCCACCGTTTTCGTCGTGGAGGGCTTGCTGACATCTCGTGACAGTCGCGTGGGTCTGGACCCCGCGACTTTTCAAGGCGGATATAACCTTTGCGTGGCTCGGTATGGCGAATACCACGATCGCGACGAAACCGCACAGCCCCACAACGATCATAGCGATGGATGTGATCGTGAGATATCTGAGCAGATTGCGTGGACGCGCGGGCTTCGTACTCATCGGCTCCCTGACGTAATTTAATCGGTCGATACCGGTCTACCCCGTCCACCCGAGGAGCGATCGTTTCGGGGCAGGCCAGTGGACCACAACTCAGGTGCGGACGGTTTGAACGACTTCGGCAATCGCTTGCGCGTACGAAGCGCCGGGCAGGTCGCCCCATAGACTGCGGCGGTGACAGCAAAGCGTGAAGGTGACCACGACGTCTCGTTGCGGAGGTTCCCCACCCAGTACCTCGGACGAGCGTGGACACCGACCGACGGCAGGCCGCTGACCTTGATCGCGGAGACGGAGCATCGGCTCGGTACGAGCCTCCCGCCCGAGCTCACCGCGTTTCACCACCACCTCGGGGACTGCGAGGAACTGCTCAACGCCCACAACGCGATCTTCACGCTGGAAGAGCTGGAGATCGCAGACGGGTATCTGTTCATCGCCGAGGAGGAACAGAACGTCGTCAGCTGGGCTGTCCCGCTGCAGCAACCCGACCACACGTATCCCGTCGTGTGGCAACGCGTCAACGACTCGGCATGCGCCTGGTACAGCGAAGAACAGGGAGTTGTCGAGTTCTTTCAAAGCATGCTCGATTGGACCTTTGGCATCGAACACTCGTCGGCACATTAGGGCCGAGTAAGACGACAGACGTTCGCCCTGTTGGCAGTTGACGATCGAGAGCTTCGCGGTCCGACCGATCACTCAGGATTCTCCGGCGCCTTCCGCGGTCGCGCGCCCCTCTTGGATGCCGTTGCGCCGCAGCCAGTCGAGGAGGTTGTCGGTCAGCTTTTCGCTCACACCGCAGCTGTCGATGTCCTGCTCGCCGGCCCCGAGATCGAGAAGATGGACCGTTGTCCGGTCACGGGGGTGGCGCCGCATGAACAGGCCACTGCCTCCGCTGTCGTCGCCGATGAGGATCCAGTCCGGCGCGTATTCGCCTACTTGGTAAGTCTCATTGCGTTCAAGGATGGTGTGTGGGCCGTAGATCAGCACGCCGTTGGGAAGCAGGACCCCCGGCGTCGATCGCCAGAGCCGGGCCAGTGCGGAGGTGGGCCCGGCACCGAGTCCGTTGCTCTGGGCCGCCTGAACGGTCAGGAATCCCGCGAACGTGTCTGCCACCAGTTCTTCTTGGCCGCTCCCGAGGTCGCGGCGGACCACCGCGTACTCCTCGCCCGACCTCCGGTCGAGCGCGAAGTGGTAGGTGCCACCGCCATCGGGCTCGGAACAGAAGCAGAGCCGGTCCCCGTCGAGGCGCCATCCGCCCGTGATGTCGTCGTCCCCATCGGAACGCGTCCCGGGTGGAGCGACCGTCGCCATCCGCGCACCGGCCGACGTGCCGCTGCCGTACTCCGTCAGCCACCACCGGTACGAGGGCGGCAGCGTGCCCACGACGGACTCGGCCGCGCGGATCCACGCGTCCGGCACGCCGGCACCCGGCCGGGCACTGATCAACGGCGATTCCTCGATCAGCTCGCGGACGAGTACCAGGTCGGGTCTCATGCGCACGAGCCTGTCACATGGGCAGGATCACCCAGGCGTCAACCGGTCCAAAGCCGTTCCGACAAACACCCGCCAGGGACCATGACCACGGTCGGTGCTCAGGACCGGCACAGTTCAGCTCGGTGCTCTCCGCACCCATCGCCGGTCAGGGTCGGCCCACATCGTTGACAGTCGGTGTCTTCGCCTCGCGCAGTGAGACCAACCTGGCGCTCAGTTTTGGGTCGGTGGGCCTGTTGCGACATCTGCTCCTTGACGGGACACCGCTCGCCCGCCCGACTCCCGCCCGGACCGCGAGGGCCGCCTCCCGGACCTCGCGGGTGCCGCCCTGCTCACCGTCGCGATCGGAGCCCTGGCACTCGGACTGGTCAAGTCGAATGCCTGGGACTGGAGTTCCCTCAGGGTCCTCGTCTCGCTGCTCGCGGCGGTCGCCCTCGCCACCGCCTTCGTCCTGCGATCGGCCCGGCACCCCGCCCCGATCGTCGAGTTGCCGACGCTGCGTACCCCTGCCTTCGCCGCCGCGAAGGTCGCGGCCCCGTTCTTCACGGCCGCGTTCGCGGCGATGCTGCTTACTTCGGTGCTCCGGTGCCGGCAGGTGTGGGGGTACTCGGCGATCCGCACCGGACTGGCGATCGCCCCGGGCCCGTTGGTCGTCCCGCTCCTCGCCGTCAGTTCCGGCCCCGTCGTCCGCCGCTTCGGTGCGGGCCGCACTGCCGCGCTCGGCTGCCTGCTGTTTGGCGCGGGACTCGCCTGGTGGGCCACCGTGCTCGGCACGGACCCGCCCTACGCGACCGGGCTCCTCCCCGGGATGCCGCTCACCAGCATCGGTGTCGGCTTCGCTCTCCCCACCCTGGTCGGCCCGGCCGCCGCGGCGCTGCCTCCCACCCGCTTCGCCACGGGCTCGGCCGTCACCACGATGGCACGCCAGACCGGTCCTCTCCTGGGCGTCGCGCTGATGGTCACCCTCCTCGGAGCCCCCAACACATCGGACGCGGCGCTCGACGCGTTCCGCCGAGGCCAGTAGGGCGGCGGTCGCCACCGCCCTACTGGCCGCGGCGGCAGCCCTTGCCCTGTCCCGGCCGGGTGGAGCAACGAACCGTCCCTGAACGAAGGACGGACTCCAGCCATCGATGCAACGCTCGCAGCTTGAGGAACTCAGAGAAGGCCTCCGCGGTCGGGGAGGAGCGGCTCGGATCGCTTCTGGGTGGTGGCCACGGGGCGGCCCTTGTGCCTGGCCCGGAAGGGCTTCAAGGCCGCTTCCCGGCCTGTGCGGCAGCGCCGCCCTTGGGTAGTCGGCCTCTGCCCGTGGTGGTCTGCGGCCACGCACGGCGCCCGTACTCGTGGCCGCGACGGCCGCTCCGTAATGTTGTTCCTGGCCAGCCCCATCTCGTTCAAGGGCCGGGTGATCCAGCAGGTCGGCCGGATCACGCGCAACACCGAGGCCAAGAAGAGCCACGTACTACGAGTTCCAGGCCATCGACCGACCGTTGACCAAGGACGAGCTCAAGCAGGTGCGGGCCCTGTCGAGCCGGGCCAGGATCAGCGCGACGCACTTCGTCAACGAGTACCAGTACGGCAACTTCCGCGGCAATGAGCGCAAACTGGTGGAGCAGCTGTACGACGCCCACTTGTACTTCGCCCACTGGGGCTCGCGGCGCCTGATGCTGCGCCTGCCCACCACGCTTCTGCCCGCCCGCAGCGCCGCGTCCCACGGCACAGCCGAACCGCCCACCGCCCCCCGGCGCCGCTCAGCCGCAGAGCTCCTCGACGCCGCCCACGAGGTGCGCAGCGAGCACACCCGGCAGCAGGAACAGGCCCGCCGGGCCGAACAGCTGGCCCGCGAGAGCCGCCTGGACCACCTCGCCGAGAACGCCGAGCAAGCCTGGCAGGACATCGCCAACCTGATCGGACAGAAACAGCCCGGCCCCTACGACAACGCCGTCACCCTCCTGAAGGACCTCCGCGAAGTCCACGACCGGACGGACACCCCCGAGGAGTTCGCCCGGCGCCTCCACGACCTGCGCGATCAGCACCGTGCCAAGTCCTCGCTGATGCGACGCCTCACTGACGCCGGCCTGACAACCCGCTGAGGCGCGCTCAGATCTGGTCGCAAGGACCCTCGGCCAGGAGGCGGAGGGCTGCGAGGGCGGTAGGGCGACCGGTGGGGCAGCGGTGCACGGGGGCCGGCACCCGGACGTCGCGGCGCGGGTCAAGGCCGAATTTCCGCGGGGTCCGCCTAGCCACCACGTCGACGTTGAGACCGGCAGCGTTGCCGGCGTCGTCCTTCACGAAGAGGAAGAAGGCGGGCAGGCCGTCTGTCAGCGGGGCAGGCCCTGTTTGATCCGGTGGGTAATGGTCACCACCCCGGACTGCTGGGCCTGTCGGAAGATCTTGGTCAGCCGTACCGAGGGGATCGGGCCGTGGGTGGGGCCGCCCATGAAGCGCCTGCACGAGCTCATTGATGCTCACCGCAGAAACCCGCCAAGCCCAGCGACCAGCCTTGCTGTCTGTCGAAACTGCACAGCCCCATGCCGCCCGTCCCCTTCCCCCGGTCACGCGGCACATCACACACCGGTCAAAGGGAGCGAGAGGCTTCTGACGGTGCATCACGCACAGCTGTTCACCGGCTGTCCACTGAACATGCCTCCCATCGGACCAATTCGATGCTTCAGCGCAGCAAAACCGCAGTTCAAAGCCCCTTCAGCTACCCATGCACGACAGGTAGTAGATCAACAACCTACGCATTGCGACGCGTAGACACCAACTGTCCGAATAGCCCGGATTCCAAGGTCACTCAAAGAAGAAACCCCAGGTCACGGCGAGTGAGTCCTGGGGTTTCTCTGAGCCGCCTTCGGGATTCGAACCCGAGACCTACGCATTACGAGTGCGTTGCTCTGGCCAACTGAGCTAAGGCGGCATGCCGTCCGGACCATGTTGCGGTCTGCGGCGCCGCCAAGTCTACACAGTTTCGAGGGGTGCTCCGTACACCCCCGGTGCGGAGGGGTTCTCGCAGGTCAGGGCGGTCAGGAGCACGTCTTGCCCCGGGCGGGGGGCGTGCCCTCCAGGAGGTAGGCGTTGATCGCCGTGTCGATGCAGTCGCTGCCGCGGCCGTACGCCGTGTGGCCGTCGCCGTTGTAGGTGAGGAGCGTGCCGGAGGAGAGCTGGTCCGCGAGGGACCGGGCCCACTTGTAGGGGGTGGCCGGGTCGCGGGTGGTGCCGACCACGACGATCGGGGCCGCGCCCTTCGCCTCGATGCGGTGGGGGGCGCCGGTGGCCTCCGTCGGCCAGTACGTGCAGTTCAGGGCGGCCCAGGCGAGGCCCCTGCCGAAGACCGGGGACGCCTGTTCGAAGGAGGGGAGCGCCTTGGTGACCTCGTCGGGGCCGGTGAAGGAGGGCGGGAGGTCCAGGCAGTTCACGGCGGAGTTGGCGAACATCAGATTGGCGTACGTCCCGTCGCTCTCGCGCTCGTAGTACGAGTCGGCCAGGGCGAGCAGCGCCGCCCCGTCGCCGTCCATCGCGCCGGCGAGGGCCTCGCGGAGTTGGGGCCAGGCGGACTCGTCGTACATCGCGGCGATCACGCCGGTCGTGGCGAGGGATTCGGTCAGCTCGCGGTCCCCGCCCGCCGGGACGGGCCGCGCGTCCAGCTTGGCGAAGAAGGCCTTCATACGGTTCGAGACATCGGCCGGGGACTTCCGGCCGAGGGGGCAGTCCGCCTGCTTCACACAGTCCTCGGCGAAGGACCGGAAGGCCGTCTCGAAGCCGGCCGTCTGGTCGCGGTTGAGCTCGCGGGCCGGGAGGGACGGGTCCATCGCGCCGTCGAGGACGAGGCGGCCGGTGCGCTTCGGGAAGAGTTCCGCGTAGGTCGCCCCGAGGAAGGTGCCGTACGAGGCGCCGACGTACGACAGTTTCCGGTCACCCAGGACCGCACGGAAGACGTCCATGTCGCGGGCGGCCTCGACCGTGGAGACATGCGGGAGGACCGTTCCTGAGCGCCTCTCGCAGCCCTGGGCGAACTTCTTGAAGGACTCGGTCAGCTTGGTGACCTCCGCCTGGTCGTCGGGGGTCTGGTCGACCTGCGTGTACGCGTCCATCTCCTTGCCGCTGAGGCATTCGACGGGCTCGCTGCGGGCCACTCCGCGGGGGTCGATGGCCACCATGTCGTACTGGGCGCGGACGGGGGCCGGGTAGCCGATGCCCGCGTACGCCTGGAGGTAGCCGACGGCCGAGCCGCCGGGGCCGCCCGGGTTGACCATGAGGGAGCCGAGGCGCTTGCCCGGGCCCGTGGCCTTCTTGCGTGCGACCGCCAGGTCGATCTCGGTGCCGCCCGGCTTCGTGTAGTCGAGCGGGGCCTTCATCGTGGCGCACTGGAAGTCGGGGACACCGCAGCCGCGCCACGTGAGCTTCTGCTCGTAGTACCTCTTCAGCGCGGCCGGGCCCGCGGACCCCGACCCGGAGGACGAAGAGGATGAATCCGACGCGGACGCCTCCGACGGCGAGCCGCCGGCGCTGCAGCCGGAGACCAGCAGACCGGCAGCGGCCAGCGCGGTGGCGGAGATACGGAACAGGCGCCTGGTGTCCATCCACGGATGCTAGCCGCCCGGCCACGCCCGGGCTCCGGCCACGCTCGTACGGGTGAATCACGGCCCGTACGGGTGACTTTCCGGCCGTACGGACGAGTCCGCCCCTGGTCAGCCCGTTCTGAGCGACACGGCCATCGCCTCCACCGCGAGGAGCGGCGCCACGTTACGGTCCAGGGCCTGGCGGCAGGCGACGATCGCCTCGATGCGGCGCAGGGTCCGCTCCGGGGTGGAGGCGCGGGCGACCCGGTCCAGCGCGTCCCGTACGTCGGCGTTGGCGAGCGCGACCCGTGATCTCATCTGGAGCGCGAGCACATCGCGGTAGAACCCCGTCAGGTCGGTGAGGGCCAGATCAAGGCTGTCGCGCTGCGTACGGGTGGAGCGGCGCTTCTGGCGGTCGGCCAGCTCCTTCATCACCCCGGCCGTGCCCCGGGGCATCCTGCCGCCCGCCGAGGCGCCGAGGGCGGCCTTCATCTCGTCGGTCTCCTTGACGTCGACCTCCTCGGCGACCTGCTTGGCGTCCTCGGTGGCGGCGTCGATCAGCTCCTGCGCCGCCTTGAGACACCCGCCGATGTCGTCCACGCGCAGGGGCATCTTGAGCACGGTGGCGCGACGGGCCCGGGCCCGTGGGTCGGTGGCCAGCCGACGGGCCCGCCCGATGTGGCCCTGGGTCGCCTGGGCCGCGGCGTGGGCGGCGTCCGGCTCGATGCCGTCGCGCCGGATCAGGACGTCGGCGACGGCGGACACGGGAGGGGTACGCAGGACGAGATGGCGGCAGCGGGAGCGGATCGTGGGCAGAACGTCCTCCAAGGAGGGCGCGCAGAGCAGCCAGACCGTCCGGGGCGCCGGCTCCTCCACCCCCTTCAGCAGGACGTTGCCCGCGCCTTCGGTGAGGCGGTCGGCGTCCTCCAGCACATTGACCTGCCAGCGCCCGCCGGCCGGCGAGAGCTGGGCGCGGCGCACCAGTTCGCGGGTCTCCTTGACGCCGATGGAGAGCAGGTCCGTACGGATGACGTCCACATCGGCGTGCGTACCGATCAGGCTCGTGTGGCAGCCGTCGCAGAACCCGCACCCCGGCTCCCCGCCGAGGGCGCGGTCCGGGCTGGTGCACTGAAGGGCCGCGGCGAAGGCGCGGGCCGCCGTGGACCGGCCCGAGCCCGGTGGTCCCGTGAACAGCCAAGCGTGCGTCATCTTCGACGCCTCGGGCGGGGTGCCGCCCCCGGCCTCGGCCGTGACCAGCGCGTCGGCGTCACGGGCGGCGGCGGCCAGCGTCTCCTGGACGCGGTCCTGCCCGACCAGCTCGTCCCATACGGTCATGCGCTGTCACCCCCTTCTCGCCGCGCGGCGCATGGCCCTGCGGCTCCGTGCCGTGGGCCGTCCCGACGGGACGGACGCGCTCGGAATCCATTGTGGGGCCGGGGTCTGACAATCCGGCCCCACACGGCCTCCGGTCCGTCGCCAGGTCTAACGGCGGCGCTTGCCGTCGGTGTCGTCACCATCGTCGTCACGCCCGCCGAGCAGCTCGTCCGCCAGGGTCGGCAGATCGTCCAGCGGTGTCTCCTCCGCCCAGTCCGAGCGGCGGCGCGGGCGCTCCGGCGGGCGCTGGAGGCGGGCCTCCGGAGCGGCGTCCGGGTCGATCACCGGCAGTTCCCTCGTGCGCTCGTTCTCCCGCTCCCCCGACGACGGCGCCGGGTCGTCCTTGCGGAAGAAGTCCCGCGGCACCCGGTCCGCCGGATCGCTGTCGCGCGCGGGCGCCGCGTCGCCGTTCCGTACCGGTGGCAGGACAGCGGTCTCGTCGGCAGCGCGCGCCTCGCGTGAAGCATCGTTCCGCCCGTAGCGCGGCCCCCGCGGCTCGTCACGCACCTGCGGCAGGACGGCCGTCTCGTCGGCAGCGCCGGGCCTGTCCTGTCCGGCGCCGGGACGGTCGCCCTCGGGCCGCCGGGTGTCCGGGCGTACCGCCGGAACCTCCTGCGTCACGTCCTCCGGGGTGATGTCCGGCTTCCTGAGGTTCGGCTTGACCACCGGTGTGGGCACCGTGATCTCGTTCGGCGAGACCTCGGCCGAGGCAGCCGCAGCAGCCGCGGCCTCCTCCGCGCGCCGGCGTGCCTCCTCGGCCCGGAGCAGCGCCTCCTCCGCCTTGCGCTGCTTCTCCAGACGCCGCTCCTCCGCCTCCGCGCGGAGCCTGGCCTCCTCCTGGGCCTGCCGCCTGAGACGCGCCTGCTCCGCCTCGTACGCCCGCTCCTCGGCCTCGCGCCGCTCGCGCTCCTGTTCGGCGACCCTGCGCTCCTCCTCGGCGCGCGCCCTGGCCTCCTCCGCCCGGCGCTCCTCCTCGAGCCGGCGTGCTTCCTCCAGCTCGCGGCGCTTGCGCTCCTCCTCCTCGGCACGGAGCTTGGCGAGCTGCGCCTGGCGCTCACGCTCCAGCCGCTCCTCCTCCGCCTTGCGCGCGGCTTCTTCCTCGGCCTTGCGGCGGGCCTCCTCGATGGCGGCCTTGCGCGCCTCCTCCCGGGCCTCGATCTCGGCCTCGGAGAGCGGCAGAAGCTGGTCGAGCCGGTGCCGTACGACCTTGGTGACCGCCTCCGGCTCCTGGCCCGCGTCCACGACGAGGTAACGCGTCGGGTCGGCGGCGGCCAGGGTGAGGAAGCCGGACCGCACCCGCTGGTGGAACTCGGCGGGCTCGGACTCCAGCCGGTCCGGCGCCTCCGTGAAGCGCTCGCGCGCCGCCTCCGGGGAGACGTCGAGCAGCACCGTGAGGTGCGGTACGAGACCGTCCGTCGCCCAGCGCGAGATGCGGGCGATCTCGGTCGGGGAGAGGTCGCGGCCCGCGCCCTGATAGGCCACGGACGAGTCGATGTAGCGGTCGGAGATGACGATCGCGCCACGCTCCAGGGCGGGGCGGACCACCGAGTCGACGTGCTCGGCGCGGTCCGCCGCGTACAGCAGTGCCTCGGCGCGGTGGGAGAGTCCGGCGCTGGACACGTCGAGCAGGATCGACCGGAGCCGCTTGCCGACCGGGGTGGCGCCCGGCTCGCGCGTGACCACCACTTCGTGGCCCTTGGCCCGGATCCAGTTGGCCAGCGCCTCGACCTGCGTGGACTTCCCGGCACCGTCCCCGCCTTCCACGGCGAGGAAGAAGCCGGTCGCGACCGGGGCCTGTACGGGGTCGGCTCCGCCGCGCAGCGCGTCGCGGAGGTCACGCCGGAGCGGCACGCCGGACCGGTCGTCCGTCTTGGCGAGGACGACCGCCGCGACGGGCAGCAGCAGCGCGCCGACCAGCATCAGGGTGAACGCGGCGCCGTCGTGCGCGAAGACGAAGGTGCCGCCGGCGAGGCGGTGCGGGCCGATGGCCGCGGCGACGAGGGGGGCGACGACGGCGCCGAGCGCGACAAAGACCCTGACTACAGCTTGCAGGTGTTCGGTGACTCGCTGTCGACGATACTCCTCGATCTCCACATCGATAAGGGCGTGGCCGGTATACGCCACGACACCCGCGGTGAAGCCGGCGAACAGAGCGAGGAGCAGCACCGTCGCCGTGTCCGGTACGAGTCCCATGGCGAGCAGCGCGACACCGGTGACCGCGATGCCCAGCGCGAACAGCCGGCGCCGGGACAGGGCGGGGAGCACCTTCGCGCCGCTGCGGATGCCCAGCGCCGTACCGCCGGTCAGCGCGAGGACCAGCAGGGCGAAGGCGACAGGGCCGCCGCCGAGGTCCTTGGCCTGGAGGACGGAGACGCCCACGGCCGCCGCGACGGCCCCGGCGATCGCGCCGCAGGCGAGGACGAACAGCGGCACCGCGCCCGTACGGCCCCTGTCCCCGCCACCGGAGCTGGAGCCGCCGGGGCGGCGCAGTCCTTCGAGCGGGGAGCGCGGGCGGGGCGTCGGCCCGTCGGGCAGCTCCAGGAAGTAAAGCGCGGAGACGGACGCGGAGAACAGCCCGGCCGCGACGTACGAGCCGAGCGCCGCCTGATGCAGCGAGAACCACTCGATGCCCGTGCCCAACAGGTTGCCGATCAGCGTGGCGACGAGCAGGACAGCCGCGGCGGCGGGGACGGACAGGAACGTCGTACGGAGCGAGAGCCGGCGCAGCGCGTCGAGATGGTCGGGCAGCGGGCGTACGGCGGCGCCCTCCAGCGGCGGGGGCGGCAGCAGGGACGGGGCGGCGCTCTCCTTGGCCACCGTCCAGAAGCGCTCGGCCACGCCCACGACGAAGACGGTGCTGAGGAGGATCGGAAGGGCGCGGTCGGGGGTCCAGTCGAGCCACAGCGGCGCGACGATCAGCAGACCGAGGCGGAGGACGTCCGCGACGATCATCGTCCAGCGGCGGTCCAGCGGCCCGCCGTCCCGCTCCGGTTTGGCCGGCTTGGCGGGCTTGGCCGACTTCGCGGCGGTCTCGCCGGACTCGGCCCCGTCAGGCGCCGTGTCCGCCGCCACGGACGTCCCTGCCGCCCCCGGCTTCCCGGCGGCTCCGGACTTCCCGGCGGCTCCGGGCGCTCCCGTACGGGGCGCGACCAGGGCCGTCAGCGGCCCCAGCAGCACCGCGCCGAACAGCAGCGTGGCCAGGATCCGGGCACCGAACACGGCGGCGACGGCGAACGCCGCTCCCCGGTATCCCGTACCGAACGAACCCTCGGCGATCGCCGCTTGCAACGACAGCAGCAGAAGCACGAGAACGGCGAGTGCGTCGCCTACCCCGCCGACGAACTGGGCGCCCCACAACCGCCGCAGCGGAGGAAGGCGCAACAGAGATCGAACGGCGCGCTCTCGTGAGTCTGCGGCAAGTGCGTCGGAGTCGGAGGGGGCGCTCACGACCGTTGGCTGCTCGGCTCGCGTCATCCGCCCAGCCTATCCGGAGCCACCGACAACCCTGGAGCCCCGTCCGAACAAACGACCACGTGGCCACCCTCGCCGGCGCTCGCCGCCCGCCCCCGGAGGCCCCGACCCGCCTCTGTTACGGGGGTCGAGGTGTCCGGGCGTCGGGGTATCCGGGCCGGGCGTCCAGGCGTCCGTTACGCGTTCGACCGCTACGCGTCCGTCTTCGCCGAGCCCGCAGCCGAGGCCGACGACTTCTTGGCGGCCGTCTTCTTCGCCGCGGTCGTCGTGCCGGCTCCGGCCGCCTTCTTGGCCGTCGTCTTCTTGGCGGCGGTCTTCTTCGCCGTCGTCGCCTTCTTGGCAGGCGCCTTCTTGGCCGGAGCCTTCTTCGCCGCCTTCTTGGCGGTCTTCTTGGCCGGGCCCTTCGCGCGCTTCTCCGCAAGCAGCTCGTATCCGCGCTCCGGGGTGATCCCCTCGACGCTGTCGTCCGTCCGCAGGGTCGCGTTCGTCTCGCCGTCCGTGACGTACGGGCCGAACCGCCCGTCCTTCACGACCACGGGACGCTCACTCACCGGGTCCGTGCCCAGCTCCTTCAGCGGGGGCTTGGCCGCGGCCCGGCCCCGCTGCTTGGGCTGGGCGTAGATCGCCAGCGCCTCTTCGACCGTGATGTCGAAGAGCTGGTCCTCGCTGGTCAGCGACCGCGAGTCGGTGCCCTTCTTCAGATACGGGCCGTACCGGCCGTTCTGCGCGGTGATCTCGACACCTTCGGCGTCGGTCCCGACCACTCTCGGCAGCGACATCAGCTTGAGCGCGTCGTCGATGGTGACCGTGTCGAGCGACATGGACTTGAAGAGCGAGGCGGTACGGGGCTTGACCGCGTTCTTGCCGGTCTTCGGCGTGCCGTCCGGCAGGATCTCGGTGACGTACGGGCCGTAGCGGCCGTCCTTCGCCACGATCTGGTTCCCGGACACCGGGTCGGCGCCCAGCTCGAAGTCGCCGCTCGGCTTGGCCAGCAGCTCCTCCGCGTACTCGACCGTCAGCTCGTCGGGTGCCATCTCCTCGGGCACATCGGCGCGCTGGTGGCCCTCCGCGTCCTTCTCGCCGCGCTCCACGTACGGCCCGTACCGGCCGACGCGCAGCATGATGCCGTCGCCGACGGGGAACGAGGAGATCTCCTTGGCGTCGATCGCGCCGAGGTCGGTGACGAGTTCCTTGAGACCGCCGAGGTGGTCCCCGTCGCCGTTGCCCGCGCTGGAGGCTGCACCGGCGTTGTCGTCGCCCTCGCCGAAGTAGAAGCGCCTGAGCCACGGCACGGACTGGGCCTCGCCCTGCGCGATGCGGTCGAGGTCGTCCTCCATCTTGGCCGTGAAGTCGTAGTCGACCAGTCGGCCGAAGTGCGTCTCCAGCAGGTTGACGACAGCGAAGGACAAGAAGGACGGCACCAGCGCTGTGCCCTTCTTGAAGACGTAACCGCGGTCGAGGATGGTGCCGATGATGGAGGCGTACGTCGACGGGCGGCCGATCTCGCGCTCTTCCAGCTCCTTGACCAGCGAGGCTTCGGTGTAGCGGGCCGGAGGCTTGGTGGCGTGGCCGTCGACCGAGATCTCCTCGGAGGAGAGCGCGTCGCCCTCGGCTACCTGCGGCAGCCTGCGCTCGCGGTCGTCCAGCTCCGCGTTCGGGTCGTCCGCGCCCTCGACGTACGCCTTCATGAAGCCGTGGAAGGTGATCGTCTTGCCGGAGGCGGAGAATTCCGCGTCCCGGCCGTCGCTCGACGTCCCGCCGATCTTGACGGTGACGCTGTTGCCGACCGCGTCCTTCATCTGGGAGGCGACGGTCCGCTTCCAGATCAGCTCGTACAGCCGGAACTGGTCGCCCCTCAGTCCGGTCTCCGCAGGGGTGCGGAAACGGTCGCCCGAGGGACGGATCGCCTCGTGCGCCTCCTGCGCGTTCTTGACCTTCCCGGCGTACGTACGCGGCTTGTCCGGCAGATAGCTCGCCCCGTACAACTGCGTGACCTGGGCGCGGGCCGCCGAGACCGCGGTGTCCGAGAGCGTGGTGGAGTCCGTACGCATGTAGGTGATGAAGCCGTTCTCGTACAGCTTCTGCGCGACCTGCATCGTGGACTTCGCCCCGAAGCCGAGCTTGCGCGACGCCTCCTGCTGGAGCGTCGTCGTACGGAAGGGCGCGTACGGGGAGCGGCGGTACGGCTTGGACTCGACCGAGCGCACGGAGAAGGACGACTCCGCCAGCGCGGCGGCCAGCGCCCGCGCGTTCGCCTCGTCGAGGTGCAGCACCTGGTCGGACTTGAGCCGGCCGTCCGGGCCGAAGTCGCGGCCCTGGGCGACGCGCCGGCCGTCGACCGAGTTCAACCGGGCGACCAGCGACGACGGGTCGGAGGAGTCCCCCGGGCGGCCGGTGGAGAACGTGCCGGTCAGGTCCCAGTACTCGGCGGAGCGGAAGGCGATGCGCTCGCGCTCGCGCTCGACGACGAGCCGGGTGGCGACGGACTGGACGCGGCCCGCGGAGAGGCCGCGCATGACCTTCTTCCACAGGACCGGCGAGACCTCGTAGCCGTACAGCCGGTCGAGGATACGGCGGGTCTCCTGGGCGTCGACCATGCGCTGGTTCAGTTCGCGCGGGTTGGCGACGGCGGCCCGGATCGCGTCCTTGGTGATCTCGTGGAAGACCATCCGGTGGACGGGGACCTTGGGCTTGAGGACCTCCTGGAGGTGCCACGCGATGGCTTCGCCCTCGCGGTCCTCATCGGTGGCGAGGTAGAGCTCGTCGGATTCGGCCAGCAGCTCCTTGAGCTTTCTGACCTGCGACTTCTTGTCCGCGTTGACGACGTAGATCGGCTGGAAGTCGTGTTCGACGTCCACACCGAGGCGGCGCACCTCGCCGGTGTACTTCTCGGGCACCTCGGCGGCGCCGTTCGGGAGGTCGCGGATGTGCCCGACGCTCGCCTCGACGACATAGCCAGGGCCGAGGTAGCCCTTGATCGTCTTCGCCTTGGCAGGCGACTCGACGATGACGAGTCGGCGGCCGCCGTCTGCGGTCTCGCTGGTCGGGGACAACTTCGCTCTTCTCTCCGGTCGACGCTGGGTGGGCCCGTACGGCAGTACGGCAGAACGGCACGGCGGGGCGCGGGACCGCCCAGCGATGACGCTGCTTCGCTGCGGAGTGTGACGGTACAACCCGCCCCCGTGTCAAACGACGAAAGACCGCAACGGCCACTCGAACGGTAACCCGACTCCAGCCATTCCTGCCGCCCGGACCCCCGCGCCCGCCGCGTCGGGCCGCTTCGGCGGCGTCCGCGCCGGGGCGCCAGGGGCCGGTCGGGCAGGGGTGCCTCGTGAGGCCTGCGGCATCGGCCCGGCCCGGGTCCCGCCCAGGTCCCGGCGCAGGTCCGGCATGCTTCCGCAGCAGGTCCGGGGGACGGCGGCGGAGCACGGCGGGCCTGGACGATCACGGCCCGGCGGTTGCGGCAAGGTGGTGGAACGCTTGGATCAGATACGACCGAAGCACCACACGCCGAGAGCGAGAAAGACCACGCCCGAGAGTGTCGCGAGCGTGATGGACGCCGCAGGCCGGACGCCGTGCGCGACCGGCGCCCGGTGCAGGACGCGAGCGCCCGTCCACAGCAGCAGCCCGGCCCCGAACAGCGTGAACACCACTCCCGCGAAGATCGCCGGCTCGCTCTCCATGCCCGCCCCCCGTTGCTCCGTGGCGCCCGTTCCATGGCGCCGGGAATCCAGTAGGCGGATGCTGGCAGCCCGGGACGTACCCGGCGCGAACTCCGGGTGAACGCGGCGCATCGCCGACCGGCCGGCGGCTCACCGGGGAAGGCCGGGGAAGGCTCATCCCGGCGACGTCATCTCGGCGGCGTCATCTCGGCGAGGGGTCCGGTGCCGAGCCGGGTGCGGAGCCCGGGGCCGGCACCGGGGCCGGTTCGATGAAGCCCTCCTCCACCAGCAGCCGGATCGACTGCGGGGTCCGGTCCCGGAGCAGGACCGGGTCCTCCCCCATGAGCTGGGCGATCGCGTCCAGGATCCGCCCGGCGCTCAGGGAGCCGTCGCAGACCCCCGCGAACCCGGCGCCGACCGTGTCGACCTTGGTGGCCCGGCGCATTCCGCGGTTCTGCCGGAGCACCACATGCTCGGGGTCCTCGGCCCCCGGCAGCCCGACCTGCTCCTGGACGACCTCGGCCGCGAGGACGAAGTGGTCGGCGAGCAGCGCGGCGTCGTCACGCGCCCGCAGGTAGTCCTGGCGCTCGAAGTGGGCCCGTACGCTCTCGCCGAGCGGCTGCTCCACCGAGTGCGGCCACTCCTCCACGACGATCGACGGCTGCGCGGCGCCCGACTTCCTGAGCGAGATCCAGCCGAAACCGACGGCCTTCGTCCCGCGGGCCTCGAACTCGTCCAGCCAGGCGTCGTAGCGCGCCGCGTACGCCTGCGGATCGCTGTGGTGGTCGCCGCTGTCGCGCAGCCACAGCTCGGCGTACTGCGTCACGTCCTGGACCTCGCGCTGCACGATCCAGGCGTCGCAGCCGCGCGGCACCCACGAGCGCAGCCGCTCCTGCCATTCCTCCCCCTCCACGTGCTGCCAGTTGGCGAGGAAGTGCGCGTATCCCCCCTCGTTCAGCCGGTCCCCCGTCTGCTGAACGAGCGTGCGGCACAGATCGTCCCCGCCCATCCCGCCGTCCCGGTAGGTCAGCCGGGCGCCGGGCGAGATCACGAACGGCGGGTTGGAGACGATCAGGTCGTACGTCTCGTCCCCGACCGGTTCGAAGAGCGAGCCCTCGCGCAGCTCGGCGGCGGGCGCGCCGGAGAGCGCCAGCGTCAGGCGGGTGAAGCCGAGCGCCCGCGGGTTGAGATCGGTGGCGGTGACGCGGGTGGCGTGCTGAGCGGCGTGCAGCGCCTGGATGCCGGAGCCCGTGCCCACGTCCAGCGCGCTGCCCACAGGCGTACGGACGGTGAGCCCGGCCAGGGTCGTCGAGGCGCCGCCCACACCGAGCACCACGCCCTCGCCGTGGCCGCTCGCCCCGGAGGCACCTCCGACGGAGCAGCCCAGGTCGGAGACGATGAACCAGTCCTGCCCCTCGGGTCCGCCGTACGGCCGTACGTCCACGGCGGCGGCGATCCGCGCGCCGTCCTGTACGACCCAGCCGTCCTTCAGGGCGGCCTCCAGCGGAAGCGCGGCTTCCGCGCGCTCCCGGGGGACGGGGCGCTGGAGCAGGAAGAGCCGGACGAGCGTTTCGAGCGGCGTGTCGCCGCGGGTGGCGCGCAGGGCGGGCACGGTCTCGCTGCGGGCCAGGGCGGCGTAGGCGGGGGCGCCGAGCAGCTCCAGGAGGCCGTCGGCGGTGAAGTCGGCGGCGAGCAGGGCCGCACGGAGTCGGGGCGAGTGGTCGGGCGCGGGAAGGCTGGTCGTACTCACCCGCCCATTGTGGCGTCTCCCACTGACAACGGCCCGCGGCCCGGCCCCTGGACGCGTGGGTCCGGGCCGGGCCGCGTGTGCCGCGTTCGAGAGCGCGAGCCGCGCGCCGCGGCCCGTGGACCGCGGGCGGACACCGCCGCGCCGGTCAGGACTGGCTGCCCGCCGTGGTGGGAGAGGCGGTCGCGCCGCCGGCCGTGGGCTTCTGGCAGCCGGGCTGCTTCGCCATCGCCTTGCCGACATCGCCGGACTGGAGCTTCTGGAGCGCCTTGTCACCGCTCTTGCTGAGGGTGGCCAGTTCGTCGGCGACGCCCTTGAGGCCGTCGGCGAACTTCGCCTGGTCCTTGGTGTCCAGCTCGTCGACCTTGGTCTTGAGGCCTCCGTAGGACGTCGCGGTGGAGTTGAGCTCCTTGACGGCCTCCTGCTGGGTCTTCTCGCCGTCGGTGACGGGCGGGGCGCCCGCGCTGTTCACGGCGGCACCCAGCGACTTGTACGCCTGGGAGATGGACTGGAAGGCGGCGGAGTCCGTCGTCTGGACGTCAGCGGGCTTGCTGCTGTCCGAGGTCGCCTGCTGGATGGACGTGTTGGCGTCCGCGATCTTCTTTAGCTGTGGCTGGACCTGGTCGCAGACCTTCTTGGCCCAGTCGTTCACCTTGCTGTCGTTGTCTTCGCTACTGCAACCGGACAGCGCCATGAGCAGTACCGCACCGCCGGACAGCGCGGCCACAAGCTTCTTGTTCACCGGATGGGTCCCTTCCAAGGCTCTCGGCCCCGGAACATACACGCCGACGGGGCGGCAGCCATGCGCCGGACGTCCGGTACGTAGGCTATTGCAGCCATTTGCACCAAGGGAGAGACACCTCACGCACACGGCCCGCGGCGGGACGGCTCGTACCTCGCCCCGCGTGTCGGCCTGGGCCCGGCCACGTACGGACGGCGCGTCAATCCGCGCCGCCCGTACGTTTCTTGACCGGCTCCGATCAGCTAGGCAGCGAGAAGTGAGGAGAAGGGGCCATTCGATGATCGGTGGACGATCGGCGGATGACCGGCTGTCATGAGGCCGCCACCGGATCGGGCGACTTCTCGCTGCCGCCGCCGCTGCCTTCCCCGCCGCCCCCGCCCGTGTCGTCCACGGTGACCGAGCGCCGCTTGGAGACGTAGACCGCGCCCACGATGACGGCCAGGGCGAGCACCGCGACCAGCGCGCGGACCCCCGCGCTGGCGTCGGCCCCGTAACTGAACTGCACGACCGCCGGGGCGATCAGCAGCGCGACCAGGTTCATCACCTTCAGCAGCGGGTTGATGGCGGGCCCCGCAGTGTCCTTGAACGGGTCGCCCACGGTGTCGCCGATGACCGTCGCGGCGTGCGCCTCGCTGCCCTTGCCGCCGTGGTGGCCGTCCTCGACCAGCTTCTTCGCGTTGTCCCAGGCGCCGCCGGAGTTGGCGAGGAAGACGGCCATCAGGGTGCCGGTGCCGATCGCGCCCGCCAGGAACGATCCGAGCGCCCCGACGCCGAGCGAGAAGCCCACGGCGATCGGGGTGAGCACCGCGAGCAGCCCCGGCGTGGCCAGCTCGCGCAGCGCGTCCTTGGTGCAGATGTCGACGACGCGCCCGTACTCCGGCTTCTCCGTGTAGTCCATGATCCCGGGGTGCTCGCGGAACTGCCGCCGCACCTCGTAGACCACCGCGCCGGCCGACCGGGACACCGCGTTGATCGCCAGCCCGGAGAAGAGGAAGACGACCGCGGCGCCGAGGATCAGCCCGACCAGGTTGTTCGGCTGGGAGATGTCCAGGCTGAGCGTCAGTTCGTCGGCTCTGGCCCCGACGTCCGCGACGGCCGTCGCGATGGCGTCCCGGTACGAGCCGAAGAGCGCCGCCGCGGCGAGTACGGCCGTGGCGATGGCGATGCCCTTCGTGATCGCCTTGGTGGTGTTGCCCACGGCATCGAGGTCGGTGAGCACCTGGGCGCCCGCGCCCGTCACGTCGCCGGACATCTCGGCGATGCCCTGGGCGTTGTCGGAGACCGGCCCGAAGGTGTCCATGGCGACGATGACGCCGACGGTGGTGAGCAGCCCGGTGCCGGCCAGGGCCACCGCGAAGAGGGCGAGCATGATCGACGTACCGCCGAGCAGGAACGCCCCGTACACCGCGAGACCGATCAGCAGCGCCGTGTAGACGGCGGACTCCAGGCCGATGGCGACGCCCGCGAGCACGACCGTGGCGGGGCCGGTCAGGGCGGACTTGCCGATGTCCCTGACCGGGCGCCGGGTGGTCTCGGTGAAGTAGCCGGTGAGCTGCTGGATCAGGGCCGCGAGGACGATACCGATGGCGACCGCGACCAGGGCCAGGACCCTCGGGTCGCCGCCGTGCGTGAGGATCGACCGGTCGGAGACGCCGTCCAGCTCCGCGTACGAGGACGGCAGGTAGACGAAGACCGCCACGGCCACGAGGGCGAGCGAGATCACCGCGGAGATGAAGAAGCCGCGGTTGATGGCGCTCATGCCGCTGCGGTCGGCACGGCGCGGGGCGACCGCGAAGATGCCGATCATCGCGGTCACCACGCCGATCGCGGGGACGATCAGCGGGAAGGCGAGGCCGAAGTCCCCGAAGGCCGCCTTGCCGAGGATCAGCGCGGCGACGAGCGTCACGGCGTACGACTCGAAGAGGTCGGCGGCCATGCCCGCGCAGTCGCCGACGTTGTCGCCCACGTTGTCGGCGATCGTGGCGGCGTTGCGCGGATCGTCCTCGGGGATGCCCTTCTCGACCTTGCCGACCAGGTCGGCGCCGACATCGGCGGCCTTGGTGAAGATGCCGCCGCCGACCCTCATGAACATGGCGATCAGCGCGGCGCCGAGGCCGAAGCCCTCCAGGACCTTGGGGGCGTCGGCCGCGTAGACGAGGACCACACAGGAGGCGCCGAGCAGCCCGAGCCCCACCGTGAACATGCCGACCACGCCGCCGGTACGGAATGCGATCTTCATGGCTTTGTGCGAGACAGCCGTCAGATCCTTTTCCGGTTCGCCCTCCGCCGGAGTCGCCTCACGCGCCGCGGCCGCCACCCGCACATTGCTGCGTACGGCGAGACGCATGCCGATGTAACCGGTGGCCGCCGAGAATCCCGCACCCACCAGGAAGAACAGCGAACGTCCCGCACGCTGCGACCAGTTGTCGGCCGGCAGCACCAGGAGCAGAAAGAAAACCACCACGGCGAAAACGCCGAGGGTGCGCAACTGCCTGGCCAGATAGGCATTCGCGCCTTCCTGTACAGCGGCCGCGATCTCCTTCATGGAATCGGTGCCCTCACCGGCCGCCAGGACCTGACGCACCAGCAACTGGGCGACGAACAGTGCGGCCAGCGCGACGACCGCGATGACGATCACGATCAGCCGATTGCCGTCCGTGAGTATCGCGGCCGCAAGAGAAGTGGGGTGCTCGGACAGTTGTGGTTGGAAGTGTCCCGCCATTCGTCCTCCTTGACGCTCAGCGTTCAAGATGGACGGATTGTAGGGAGCGGAACCTGATCAAAACAGAGCGCGCCACAGCGTAATTGACCTTGACATAAGGAATCACCCGGGAAACGAGTAATGGGATAAAAGCGTTTACGAAGCCGGGCGGAAATAAGAAAGGCCCTGCTCAGCAGGGCCTTTCTCGGGACGGCCGGAAGGGGTCGGCCGACAGAATGATCAGGACGTCGCGACAGGTGGTGTCGTGGGCCAGCTCATCCGGATGACGCCGCCGTCGTCGCCCGAAGTCACCTCGACGTCGTCGACGAGGCCGCTGATGACCGCGAGGCCCATCTCGTCCTCGCCCTCGGCATCACCCTCGTAGTCGCCCGAGGACGCGCCCTCGCCCGCCGCCGAGGCCCCGGCACCGGCGCTGCCCGTACCGGACACCCCGTCGCCGACCTCGATGGAGAAAACCTTCTCCTCCTCGGTGAGCACGACGCGCACCGGATCGGTGATGCCATGACTGCGATGCAGCCCGACCGCGCGGCTGCATGCCTCACCGACCGCGAGTCTGACCTCGTCCAACACAGCTTCGTCGACGCCTGCCCGGCGAGCCACGGCAGCCGCCACCAGACGGGCCGTTCTGACATGTTCGGGCTGGGCGCTGAAGCGGAGTTCAACGGTGGCCATGCGATCCCCCTCGAACGTACGGGCGTGCAAACTCACGGGCGCGGGCATCCGGGCGCGACGCCCGGTGCCTCTGCCCACTCCTCCGGAAAGCGGCGTCCGACCTCAGTCGGTGGCCGCCACGGCCTCGTCGACCGTGGTGTGGATGGGGAACACCTTGGTCAGACCGGTGATCCGGAAGATCTTGAGAATGCGCTCCTGGTTGCAGACCAGGCGCAGCGAGCCCTCATGGGCGCGCACACGCTTCAGCCCGCCCACGAGCACGCCGAGACCGGTCGAGTCCAGGAAGTCCACGCCCTCCATGTCGACAACCAGGTGGTAGCTGCCGTCGTTCACCAACTCGACCAACTGCTCGCGCAGCTTGGGCGCGGTATACACATCAATCTCGCCACCGACCTCGACGACCGTACGGTCGCCACCAGGGCCGGACACATTGCGAGTCGACAGGGACAGGTCCACGGATCCTCCAGCACCTTGCTATCGAGCGGTCGCCCCTCGGGTCTCCCCGACGGAGCCAGGGGACGTATCGCCAGCCGCGATGGCATTCAATCACTTACCGGCAGTCATGCACGACGCCTTGGGCTCATTGTCCGTCATGCCAGTGACACACTCGATGCCGATGGCCAGGAAACATCGCCCCAGTGGACCCCCGCAGACCGGGGGCGAACGCCCCTCTCCCGGTACGGTCCTCGACCGGCTCGCCGCAGGGGCGGGCCGTGCTGCGCGCATCACCCATACGGAGCACCTGCCCCCACGTGAGGGCCGTCATGCCGTCTGGCCCGATCGCATCCGCGGGGAAGTGATCAACGCCATCCAGCGGGCGGGCATCGACCATCCGTGGACGCATCAGGCCCAGGCCGCCGAGCACGCCCTGGACGGCGAGTCCGTCGTGATCGCCACCGGAACGGCCTCCGGCAAGTCGCTCGCCTACCTCGCCCCCGTGCTGACCACGCTCCTCGACGGCTCCGAGGCGCCCAACGGCCGGGGCACCACGGCGCTCTACCTCGCCCCGACGAAGGCCCTCGCCGCCGACCAGAGGCGCGCCGTGAAGGCCCTCGCGGCCCCGCTCGGCAACAGCGTGCGCCCCGCCGTCTACGACGGCGACACCCCGGTGGAGGAGCGCGAATGGGTCCGGCAGTACGCGAACTACGTGCTGACCAATCCGGACATGCTGCACCGGGGCATCCTCCCGTCCCACCCCCGCTGGGCCTCCTTCCTGCGCTCGCTGCGCTATGTCGTCATCGACGAGTGCCACACCTACCGCGGCGTCTTCGGCTCCCACGTGGCCCAGGTGCTGCGCCGGCTGCGCCGCGTCTGCGCCCGCTACGGCGCGAACCCGGTCTTCCTGCTCGCCTCGGCCACCGCCGCCGAGCCCGCCCAGGCCGCGGGCCGGCTCACCGGTCTGCCCGTGCACGAGGTCGCCGACGACGCCTCGCCCCGGGGCGAAATGGTCTTCGCCCTGTGGGAGCCCCCGCTCACGGAGCTCCACGGCGAGCGGGGCGCGCCCGTACGCCGTACCGCCACCGCCGAGACAGCCGACCTCCTCACCGATCTGACCCTCCAGGGCGTCCGTACGGTCGCCTTCGTACGCTCCCGGCGCGGCGCCGAACTGATCTCCGTCATCGCCCAGGAACGCCTCGCCGAGGTGGACCGCTCGCTGGCCCGCCGGGTCGCCGCCTACCGGGGCGGCTACCTCCCGGAGGAGCGCCGCGCGCTGGAGAACGCCCTGCACTCCGGCGAGCTCCTCGGCCTCGCCGCCACCACCGCCCTGGAGCTCGGCATCGACGTCTCCGGCCTGGACGCCGTCGTGATCTCCGGCTACCCCGGCACCCGGGCCTCGCTCTGGCAGCAGGCGGGCCGGGCGGGCAGGTCGGGACAGGGCGCGCTGGCCGTCCTCGTCGCCCGGGACGACCCGCTGGACACCTTCCTGGTCCACCACCCCGAGGCGCTGTTGCAGCAGCCGGTGGAGTCCACCGTCCTCGACCCGGACAATCCGTACGTCCTCGCCCCCCATCTCTGCGCCGCCGCCGCCGAACTCCCCCTCACCGAGGAGGACCTGACGCTCTTCGGCCCGGCCGCGCCCGCCCTGCTGCCGCAACTGGAGTCCGCGGGGCTGCTGCGCCGCCGCGCCTCCGGCTGGTACTGGACCCGCCGCGAGCGGGCCGCCGATCTCGCCGACATCCGGGGCGAGGGCGGCCGACCCGTCCAGATCGTCGAGGCCTCGACCGGGCGGCTGCTCGGCACCGTCGACGAAGCGGCCAGCCACACCGCTGTCCACGACGGCGCCGTCCACCTCCACCAGGGCCGCACCTACCTGGTGAAACAGCTCGACCTGCCGGAGTCGGTCGCCCTGGTCGAGGAGGCCAACCCGCCGTACTCCACCACCGCCCGCGACACCACCGCCATCTCCGTCCTCGAAACCGACACCGAGATCGCCTGGGGCACCGGACGCCTGTGCTACGGCTCCGTCGAAGTCACCAACCAGGTCGTCTCCTTCCTGCGCCGCCGGCTCATCACCGGCGAAGTGCTCGGCGAGAGCAAGCTCGATCTGCCACCACGGACCCTGCGCACCCGGGCCGTGTGGTGGACGGTCACCGAGGACCAGCTCGACGCGGCCCGGATCAACCCCGAGCAGCTCGGCGGCGCGCTGCACGCCGCCGAACACGCCTCCATCGGCATGCTGCCGCTCTTCGCGACCTGTGACCGCCGGGACATCGGCGGCGTCTCCGTACCGCTGCACCCGGACACCCTTCTGCCGACCGTCTTCGTGTACGACGGCCATCCCGGCGGCGCGGGATTCGCGGAGCGCGCCTTCCGTACGGCCCGCGCGTGGCTCACCGCCACCCGTGAGGCCATCGCCTCGTGCGAGTGCGAGGCGGGCTGCCCGTCCTGCATCCAGTCGCCCAAATGCGGCAACGGCAACGACCCGCTGCACAAGCGGGGCGCCGTACGGCTGCTGACCGAACTGCTCAGGGCGGCGCCGGCGGATCAGCCGGACCCGGCTGATCCGGGTACGGCGCCTCCGGTGGAGGCAGCGGGTCCGGCGGGTACGCCGATCGGGGCGGACCGGCCCGCGCCCTGACCGTGGGCGCGTACGGACCGAGGCGCGCCACGGCCGTCACCTCCGCGATCTCCCCGCTCAGCACGCACCGCACCACCCGCGCACCCTGCGCCGCCGCCACCTCGGCCGCCCCGCGGCAGGCGACGGCCGGACCGCTCGGCGCACGGTCGGCCGCGGCGAGAGCCGCCAGGTCCGCGGCGGCCCCGGCCCGGTGGCGCGCGACGACCGCCTGGCCCAGGGCGAGCACCGCCGCGAAGACCACGCACATCGTGGTCGCCGCCATGGCCGCCCACACCGTCGCCGCACCACGGTCCCGGCTCATGGAGTCACCTCCACCGGTCCCGGGCCTCCTGGGGCCCCTCCAGGGCCGTCCTGGGCATCCTCCGCCGACGCGACGGCCTCGGACGTGAGCGTCAGAGCCAGTGAGCCGGGTCCTGGCGTCGGTGCCTCCACCCGGACCCGCCACAGATCGCCCGTACGGCCCAGGGTGACCCGGGCGCCCTTCGGGGCGGCCGACCGGGCGGCGGCCAGCGCCACGGCCCGGGGCTCGGACCTGGCCGCCGCCCGCACCCCCGCTCTGGCGGCATCCACGCACTGGATCTGCGCGGCGGCCGCCGTCAGCCCCCAGACCAGCGACAAAGCGAAGACCACCAGCGCGGGCACCGCCACGGCCGCCTCCGCCGTCACCGAGCCCCTGTCCGCCGTCACCGAGTCCCGCTCCGTACGGTCCGGCTCAGAACTGCGCATCGAGCGCCCGGCCGATCAGCCCCTGCAGCGTGCCCGAGACGGCCCCGCTCGTGACCACCCGGTAGAGCACCGCCGCGAAGGCGCAGGCGGCGATCGTCCCCACCGCGTACTCGGACGTCGTCATCCCCGTGTCGGCCCGTGCCCGCCGCAGCCAGGTCCGGCGCAGCCTGTCCGCTCGCCGTGTCCATCGTGTCCGCATATGACTCTCCCCGTGTTCCCCGTGACACATCGTCAGAATTTGTTGACGGAAAAGATCAGTTGCCGCTCAGCAGCCCGCTCGCCAGGCCGATGACCACCGGGGCCACCCCCACCGCCAGGAAGGCGGGCAGGAAGCACAGCCCCACCGGCGCGGTGATCAGCACCTGGGCACGCTGGGCCCGGGCCACCGCGTCCCGGGACCGGGCCGCCCGGAAGCCGTCGGCCAGCCGGGACACCGGCTCCGCCGCCGGTGCTCCGGTGGCGCCCGCCCGCTCCAGGCAGCGGGCCAGCCCGGCGGCGCCCGGTATCGCGCCGAACCTCCCCCACGCCTCGGACGGTTCACCGCCGAGCCGGATCTCGGCCGCCGTACGCGCCAGCCGGTCGCCGACGGGACCGCCCAGCGACTCGCCGACGGCCTCAGCGGCCTCGCGCGGCCCGGCCCCGGCCGCGACACAGGCGGCCAGCAGGTCGGCCGCGAGCGGAAGCTGTCTCGCCGTCGCTTCGGCCAGGGACCGGTCGTCCGGCCGGTGGGTACGCAGCCATCTCCGGATCCCGTACGCCCCGGCCAGGCCGACCGCCACTCCGGTCGCTCCACCGATCAGGGCCCAGCCGATGATCACCACGCCGATCGGCGGGCCCCAGCGCCCGGCCTGTTCCGTCCGCCACGGACGCGCCCGGACAGGCAGCGGTCCGTGCCCGGCGCCCTGGAGCACCGCCAGCCGCCCGCGCACCCGCCGTGCGCAGCGCCCGGCCGATACGGCGAAAGCCAGGCACCCGACGGCGGCCGGCACCGCAACAGCCGTCCACAGCCCGTGGACGAAGACGGCGCTCATGGCGCCTCCCCGGTCCGTACGATCCGAGCCGCCCACCACAGCCCCACCGCCTCCAGCAGGCCGCCCACCGCCAGGCACCCCAGCCCGGCCGGGGTGTGCAGCAGCACACGCAGGGGGTCCGCGCCCAGCGCCCAGCCCATCGCCAGCCCCACGACCGGCAGCAGCGCGAGCACCACAACCGTCGACCAGGCGCCCGCCAACTGAGCGCGCAGCCCCTCCCGCTGGTCCCTCTCCGCCCGGAGGGCCGCCTCCAGCCGGTCCAGCCCGGCGGCCAGTCCCGCACCGCCGTCCACGGCCACCCGCCAGCACGCCGCGAGCCCCACCAGGCCCTCGGCCCCCGGCTCGCACGCCGCCCGCCGCAACGCGTCCGGCACGTCACCGCCGAAGCGCGCGGCGGCCAGTACGGCGGGCTCGGCGTCGCCCAGCCCGCCGGTGAAGGCCGCCGCGCTCAGCAGGGCCTGTACGGGCTGGAGACCCGCCCGCAGGTCGCCGGCGGCCGCACCGCAGAGCACCAGGATCCCGTCGGCCCGCCGTTCCCGCTCCTTGCGCTGCTCGACGGCCCGCAGTCGCCGCCCCACCAGCGGCACCGCCAGCGCGCCTCCGAGCAGCGGCAGCGCCGACTCGCCCAGCAGGGCGAGCAGCGCCGCGGGAGGCACGCACAGCCACTCCCGGGGCAGCCCACGCGCCCGCTCACGGATCTTCGGCAGCAGGCCCTCCCACGGTGGCTCCCCGGGCGCCGGCCCCCGGGGCGTGCCGACGGGCGCCAGCAGCAGCCTGGCCCGGCGCAGCCCCTTCTCCTGGCGGACCGCCAGCCGTACGGCGGCCACCGCGCACGGCACCGCCGCACACGCGACGGCCGTCATGGACGCCGCTCTCATGGACACCGTCACAGCGCACCCCCGAGCAGCGTCCGCAGCCGCGGCCAGCCCCGCTCGTACGCGAAGGCGTCAATGCCCCAGCGCAGCGCGGGCACCGGCACCACGAGCCCGGCACCGTCCCGCTCCAGCACATGTACCTCGGCGAGTCTCCGGCGCCCGTCACGGTCCCGTACGAGATGGATCACGACGGACAGCGCCGCCGCCAACTGGCTGTGCAGCGCGGTCCGGTCGAGCCCCGCCGCTGTCCCGAGGGCTTCCAGCCGCGCGGGTACGTCCGCCGCCGTATTGGCGTGCACCGTGCCGCCACCCTCATGTCCCGTGTTCAGGGCGGCCAGCAATTCCGTGACCTCGGGTCCGCGGACCTCACCGACGACCAACCGGTCCGGCCGCATCCGCAGCGCCTGCCGGACCAGATCCCGCAGGGTCACCAGGCCGGCGCCCTCCTGGTTCGCCGGGCGGCCCTCCAGCCGCACCACATGCGGATGGTCGGGCCTCAACTCCGCCGAGTCCTCGGCCAGTACGATCCGCTCGCGCGCCCCGACCAGGCCGAGCAGGGTGGACAGGAGCGTCGTCTTCCCAGTGCCCGTACCGCCACTGATCAGGAACGAGAGCCGGGCGTCCATCAGCGCGCGGAGCAGCCGCTCGCCGCCCGGCGGGACCGTCCCGGCCTCGGTCAGCTCCGCGAGCGAGAACGCCTTGGGGCGCACCACCCGCAGCGACAGACAGGTCGAGCCGACGGCGACCGGTGGCAGCACCGCGTGCATCCGTGTCCCGTCGGGCAGCCGTGCGTCGACCCAGGGCCTGGCGTCGTCGAGTCTGCGGCCGGCCGCAGCGGCGAGCCGCTGCGCGAGCCTCCGTACGGAAGCCGCGTCCGCGAACGACACCGCCGTGCGTTCGAGACCCCTGCCCCGGTCCACCCAGACCCGGTCCGGTGCGGAGACCAGCACATCCGTCACGGACGGGTCGGCGAGCAGCGGCTCCAGCGGACCCGTGCCCACCAGCTCGCACCGTAACTCCTCGGCGGCTCCGAGCACTTCCGAGTCGCCGAGCAGCCGCCCCTGCGCCCGCAGGGCGGCGGCCACCCTGGCCGGTGTCGGCTCGGCCCCGCTCTCCGCGAGCCGCTGCCGTACGGCGTCCAGCAGCCCGCCGGCCGCGGAGGCGGGCCTGGACGTCAGAGGCGTCGTGGACGTCATGCCGTCACGCTCCCGTCCCCGGCGAGGGCCTGCTCCCAGAAAGCCGCGCAGAACGCCGCGAGCGGGCCGCGCGCCCGGGATCCCGGCGGCGCTCCGCTCTCCTGGGCCTCCGACAGTCCTGGTTCCAGAGGAAGTTCGCCCGCCAATGGAAGGCGCAGCGCGTCGGCGATCCACTGCTCGTCGAGGCCGGCGGCGTACGGGCCGCGGACCACCGCGCGCAGATCATGAAGGACCATGCCCACCGTCGAGGCCACCCGTCCGGCCGCTGCGACGGCCCGCAGCTCGGCCGGGACCACCAGCAGCCCCAGGTCCACCTGGGCGAGCGCCTCGGCCATGGCCTCGTCCACGCGGCGCGGAAGGTCCACGACGACCACACCGCCACGCCTGCGGGCGGCTGCCAGCACCGATCTCATGGCCTCCGGCCGGACCACCACCGAATCCCCACGATCCCAACTGAGCACCCGCAGCTCGTGCAGGAACGGCAGCGACTCCTCCAGGGCGCCGCCCGCCACCCTCCCCTTGGAAGCCGCGAAATCCGGCCACCTCCGGCCCTCGGCCTGTTCGCCGCCGAGCAGAACGTCGAGCCCTCCGCCGAGCGGATCGCCGTCCACGAGCATGGTGCGCCGACCGGCGCGCGCCGCGGTAACGGCCAGGGCGCAGGCGAGAGTCGAGGCCCCGGCGCCGCCCCGGCCGCCGATCACTCCGACGGTCAGCGCCGGCCGGCCCACGCCCTCGACGGCGTCCGCGATGCGGTCGACCAGCCAGCTCTCCGCGTCGGGCAGCCGCAGTACGCAGTCGGCGCCGATCTCCACCGCCCGCCGCCATACGCCCGGGTCGTCCTGGTCCTTCCCGACGAGCATCACTCCGCGCCTGCGCGTGGCGCCCCGGCAGCGGGCCGCCGCGTCGTCCCCGACCAGGACCATCGGCGCGTCCTCCCAGGAGCCCTTCCGCTCCGGCACCGCGTGGTGCACCTCCGGCTCGGCGCCGGCCGCGGCGCACAGGCGCAGCAGGTCGTCGAGCAACTCCACGTCCTCGGTGAGGATCAGCGGTCCCGCCCGGTGCCCGCCCGGTCCGTGCGAGCGATCGGATGTCATGGATCCAGCCACGATCTCCGCCCCCTATCTCTGACGTGATCCGGTATCCGCGAGCGCTTCTCTCCGCGATCTCGCACTGATCCGGTATCCCTGATTCCGGCTTCCGCGAAGTTCGCGGTCGGAATCACCGTGCAGGACAACAAGAAATCGTGTGGATCTTGCTGGAAAACTGTGGACAACTCACCAGTTGTGAATATCCCGGTAGCTCATACCGGTGACTTCCGGAGCGGAGCGCATCGACTACACACGGTGACGGGCATGCTGGTGGCGAGGTCGCCGCGCGTAGAGATCAAAGAGAGGGGGACGCCGTGGCACGAGGGCCAAAAACGCGTCCGGACATGCGACGACCCCCGCCGGGGGGGAGAGCGGGGGTCGTCCCCACGGCCGACTCGGGGGGGGGAGGAGCCGGACCGGGTTAGCACGGTCGCGAACGATCCGTGACTTCCATGGTGTACCCGAGAGCCTTCTCAGGCAAACCCACGCGCCGCACCTTACGCCGAATGGTGGGCGCATATGCTCGACCTCGTGGAAAACCACTCCTTGCCGCGCACAGCAGCCTTCTTTGACCTGGACAAGACGGTCATTGCGAAGTCCTCGACGTTGACCTTCAGCAAGTCCTTCTACCAAGGCGGCCTGATCAACCGCCGTGCCGTGCTGCGCACCGCGTACGCACAGTTTGTCTTCCTCGCCGGGGGCGCGGATCACGACCAGATGGAGCGGATGCGGGAGTACCTTTCCGCGCTCTGCAAAGGCTGGAACGTCCAGCAGGTCAAGGAGATCGTCGCGGAGACCCTGCACGATCTGATCGACCCGATCATCTATGACGAGGCGGCGTCCCTCATCGAGGAGCATCACACCGCCGGACGCGACGTGGTGATCGTCTCCACCTCGGGCGCGGAGGTCGTCGAGCCCATCGGGGAACTGCTGGGCGCCGACCGGGTCGTGGCCACCCGGATGGTCGTCGGCACCGACGGATGCTTCACCGGCGAGGTGGAGTACTACGCGTACGGGCCGACCAAGGCGGAGGCGGTCAAGGCGCTGGCCGCGTCCGAGGGGTACGACCTGGCCCGCTGTTACGCGTACAGCGATTCCATCACCGATGTGCCGATGCTCGAGTCGGTCGGCCACCCCTTCGCCGTCAACCCGGACCGGGCACTGCGGCGCGAGGCGGCGGGTCGCGAATGGCCGGTTCTCGTCTTCAACCGGCCCGTCCGGCTGAAGCAGCGGCTGCCCGCCTTCTCGATGCCTCCCCGCCCCGCGCTGGTCGCGGCGGCAGCGGTGGGTGCGGCGGCGGCGACGGCCGGACTGGTCTGGTACGCCAGCCGCCGTCGGCAGTCGGCCCCCTTTGCCCGTGTTTGAACCTAAAAGTAAAGAAGTGGGGCCTGGGGTTCCGCATCCTGGCCGACAGGAGTACAAAGGACTCAACGGCCCGCGAGACCAAGGACATCCGAGAGGATCACCTTTTTACGCACCAGGCCCCACGGACCGAGCATGGAAGCCGAGCACCCACGCGACGTCGACCCGTCGATTACGGGCCAGCCGCACCAGGTGACGGGCAAAGCACCCGACCTGATGGGCAACATACGAGGACGCTTGGTAACCCGGCGGACATGCCAGCGGCGGTGCCCATACGGCGCCGCCGCAACTTCGTGCGGGACCGGCCTCAGGCCGCGCCCCGCTGGAGCGCCTCACAGACGGCCGTCGACTCCCGTACCCCCAGCTCGACCGCGCGACCGCAGTGCGTGATCCACGCCGCCATGCCCTCCGGGGTTCCGGACAGATAGCCGTCAAAGGCCGCCGCGTACGCGGCGCGCCCCAGCTCCGCGTGGCCGACCTCCGCAGGACAGATCGACTTGGGGTCGAGCCCGCTGCCGATCAGCACGACGCGCTCGGCCGCCCGCGCCACCAGGCCGTTGTACGAGCCGAAGGGGCGCAGCGCCAGCAGTTCGCCGTGCACCACCGCGGCGGTCACCAGCGCGGGCGCCGCGCTGGTCGCGATCACCAGCCGAGCCAGCCCGTCCAGCCGTGCGGCCACCTCGTCGGCGTCCGGCAGCGGCGTCCCGGCCAGCGGCACCTGGGCAGGTGCCTCCTCGACCGACGACTCTCCGGAAGAGGGCGCCCCGACCGACGGCGCTCCGGACGAAGACGCTCCGCCGTCCGGGGCAGCGGCACCGGAGCCGGGCGCCTCCACGACCGATTCGCCCGCCAGCCGGGGCCGCCCCACGGTGCGGTCGGACACCCCGGCGCCACCGGCCGCCACCAGGTGCAGCCGGGCCAGCACCCGGAGCGGCGACTGGGACCAGACGGAGAGCAGTTGGCCGGCCTCGGCGTTCAGCCGCAGGGCTGCGCCGACCGTACGGGCCTCGGCGTCGGAGCCGAAGTCACTGCGCCGGCGCACTTCTTCGAGCGCCCAGTCCGCCCCGGACAGCGCAGCCGACCCCCGCGCCGCCCGCAGGGCCGCCTCGGCCGTGACCTCGTTGCCGCGGCGCCGCATCACACGGTGCCCGTAGACCCGGTCGACGGCCTTGCGTACGGATTCCACCGTGCCGGGAACGCCCGGCAGGGCGGCCAGTGTGGCCAGGGGGTCCTCCGGCCGTGGCGCGGAGGAGGCGTCAGAGGCTGTCGTACTCATAAGTAGCGAGGCTACGCGCCCCGCGCTCGCGTCCCACCTTGGAGTGGTCTTTCCACCCCGGACCCCTCACCGGGAGCGAGATTGCCACTACCCTACGTGAACATGAAGATCGCTTTCGTGGGGAAGGGCGGCAGCGGCAAGACGACGCTGTCCTCGCTCTTCATCCGCCATCTGACCGCCAATGAGGCTCCCGTCGTCGCGGTGGACGCCGATATCAACCAGCACCTCGGGGCCGCGCTCGGCCTCGACGAGACAACAGCCGCGACGCTGCCCGCGATGGGGGCGCATCTCCCGCTGATCAAGGAGTATCTGCGGGGCACCAACCCGCGGATCGCCTCGGTGGACGCGATGATCAAGACGACACCGCCGGGCGAGGGATCGCGGCTGCTGCGGGTCTGCGAGAACAACCCGGTGTACGACGCGTGCGCCCGCCCCGTGGCTCTCGACGACGGCGAGATCCGGCTGATGGCCACCGGCCCGTTCTCGGAATCCGATCTGGGGGTGGCCTGCTACCACTCCAAGGTCGGCGCGGTGGAGCTGTGCCTGAACCATCTCGTCGACGGGCCCCACGAGTACGTGGTCGTCGACATGACGGCCGGTTCCGACTCGTTCGCCTCCGGGATGTTCACCCGGTTCGACATGACGTTCCTGGTGGTCGAGCCCACGCGCAAGGGCGTGTCGGTGTACCGCCAGTACAAGGAGTACGCGCGGGACTTCGGTGTCTCGCTGAAGGTCGTCGGCAACAAGGTCCAGGGCCGGGACGACGTGGAGTTCCTCCGTGACGAGGTGGGCGAGGACCTGCTCGTCACGGTCGGCCACTCCGAGTGGGTGCGGGCGATGGAGAAGGGCCGGCCCTCCCGGTTCGAACTGCTGGAGGCGGACAACCGCTGCGCCCTCCAGACGCTGCAGGACACGGCGGAGGATTCGTACGAGCTGCGCGACTGGGAGCGCTACACACGGCAGATGGTCCATTTCCACCTCAGGAACGCCGAGAGCTGGGGCAACGCGAAGACGGGCGTCGACCTCGCGTCTCAGGTCGACCCCGCCTTCGTACTCAGCGAAGCGCTCGCCCTGCCCCAGCCGTCCTGACGGAGATCAGGACGGCCGTCCCGGAGTCCCGGGGTCCGGGGCCGCTCAGTGCCTCGCGGCCACCGCCGGGGAGGCCGAGGTGGCCGGGGAGGCGGAGTTCAGCGGGGGCGTGGCCCTCGTGTAGGCCTCCCAGCCGCCCTTGGGGGCCTCGCCCACGCCGAGGCCCCGCAGCTTCTCCAGGGTCGCCGGGTCCTGCGCGTCCAGCCAGTCCACAAGCTGGCGGAAGGTCACGCACTGCACGTCCTTCTGGGGGCAGACCGTTTCGATGGTCTCCTCGATGGCGCGCATGTACGTGCCGCCGTTCCAGGACTCGAAGTGGTTGCCGATGATCAGCGGGGCGCGGTTGCCCTTGTAGGCGCGGTCGAACGCCTGGAGCAGGCCGTCACGCATCTGGTTGCCCCAGTACGTGTGCTGCGACTCGTCGCCGCTCGACTCCCCCGACTGGTTGTACATGAAGTTGTAGTCCATCGAGAGCGTCTCGAACTCGCGGCCCGGCACCGGGACGAGCTGGAGCGGGACGTCCCACAGCCCCTCCTTCTTCTTCGGCCAGACCTGGTTGCCGATGCCGCTGGAGTCGTAGCGGAAGCCCATCGCCTTGCCCGCGCGCATCGCGTTCTTCTGCCCCTCCAGGCACGGGGTGCGGGCGCCGATCAGCTCCTTGTCGTAGTCGAAGGGCAGCGGAGCCTCGTCCTGGAGGCCCGAGTTGGTCTTCCAGCCCTTCACGAACGACTTGGCCTGGTTGATCTCGCTCTTCCACTCGTCGACGGACCAGGTGCCGACGCCGCCGTTCTTGCCGCAGAAGTGTCCGTTGAAGTGGGTGCCGATCTCGTTGCCCTCGCTCCAGGCGGCCCGTACCTGCCGCAGGGTGTCCTTGATCCCCTTGGTGTCGTTGAAGCCGATGTCGGAGGTGCCGATCGTGTGCTTCGGCGGGTCGTACTGCTTGGCCTTCTCCTCGGGGAGCAGGTAGACGCCGCTCAGGAAGTACGTCATCTTCGCGCCGTACTTCTTGGACACCTCCCGGAAGTACGAGAAGAGCTGTTGACTGTCCTCGCCGGCGCCGTCCCAGGAGAACACCACGAACTGCGGGGGCTTCTGTCCGGGCTTCAGCCGTTGCGGCTTGCCGAGTTGAGGCTGAGCGCCGGTGAACGCGGTCGAACCGTCACCGATGAGCCGTACGGCACCGGGCGCCCCGTGCGCCTGCTTCGCCGCCTGGGAGCCCTTCGACGTTTCCTCCTTGGCGCCCTGAGCACCGGAGCATCCGGCGAGGCCGACGGCGAGCGCCATGACAGCAGCGCCGAAGGAGATTCGTTTTGTGGCGGCCAGCATCCGCCCACCTCTTCCTTCAGATTCAGTACCGAAGTGCCGAGCGGCGACTGCCGGCGCGGCGTCGAGCGCCGACAACCTCGCACTGAGACTGATTAGAAGAAGAAACGACAAGCCGTACAAAATGACTAATCATCACCCTGGGTGAATGACTAGTCCATTTGCCCGAAATGTCATGCCTTAATCTTTACCCTCCATTACGATCCGTTTACCAAGAGTTGAGTTGACGCATCCGCCAGCCGCCTGGAGGGGACGGGACATATGACTGCCGGCGTTTCCACGCACACCGACCGCCCGGCCCGCCCCACGCCGCCGGGCGGCCCCGGGTTCCGGATCGCGGGGGCCGATCTCTCCGCCTCCATCGCCGTCTTCCTGATCGCACTGCCCCTGTCGCTGGGCATCGCGCTCGCCACCGGCGCACCCCTTCAGGCGGGCCTGGTGGCCGCCGCGGTCGGCGGTCTGGTCGTCGGACGGCTGGGCGGCGCCCCACTCCAGGTCAGCGGGCCCGCGGCCGGACTCACCGTCGTCACGGCCGACCTGATCCAGCGATACGGCTGGCGCACCACCTGCGCCATCACCGTCTGCGCCGGCCTCGCCCAACTCGGCCTCGCGGCACTGCGGGTGGCCCGCTCCGCGCTCGCCGTCAGCCCGGCGATCGTGCACGGCATGCTCGCGGGCATCGGCGTCACGATCGCCCTGGCCCAGCTCCACATCGTGCTCGGCGGTTCGCCGCAGAGCTCCGCCGTCGCCAATGTGCGCGGCCTGCCCGCCCAGTTGGCCCATCCGCACCCGGGCGCCCTCTCCGTGAGCGCCCTGACCGTCGCGGTGCTGCTCCTCTGGCCGCGCGCCCCCGGACGCGCGGGCCGGGCCCTACGGAAGATCCCGGCCGCTCTCGCCGCGGTGACCCTCTCCACGACGGCGGCGGCTCTCGTCGGGCTGCGCCTGGAGCGGGTCGACCTGCCGTCCTGGAGCAGCCACGCCATGCCCGAGCTGCCCGAGGGGCCGGTGCTCGGACTGCTCGCCGCCGTCCTCACGATCACTCTGGTCGGCAGCGTCGAATCGCTCCTGTCCGCGGTCGCCGTGGACAAACTGGTGGCCGCGCGCAAGACGCCGGGCGTCCGGATCCCGCGCGCCCGGCTCGACCGGGAGCTGGCCGGACAGGGCGCGGGGAACCTGGTCTCCGGCGCGCTCGGCGGACTCCCCGTCACCGGGGTCGCCGTGCGCAGCGCCGCCAATGTCGCCGCCGGCGGTGTGAGCCGGAACTCGACGATGCTGCACGGCCTGTGGATCGCGGTGGCGGCCCTGCTGCTCGTACCGGTGCTCGATCTGATCCCGCTGGCGGCCCTGGCGGCGCTGGTGATGGTCGTCGGGGTCCAGATGGTGAACATCACGCACCTGCGCAGCGTCCGACGCAACCGCGAACTACTGGTGTACGCGGTGACGCTTACCGCCGTGGTGTTCACCGGCGTCCTGGAAGGGGTCGTGATCGGCATCGCGGTGGCCGTGGCGGTCGCGCTGCACCGGCTGACGAGGACACGGATCACGGTGGAGGAGCGGGACGGCGTCCACCGGGTATGCGCCCGGGGCCAGTTGACCTTCCTCGCCGTGCCGAGACTCAGCCGGATGCTGCATCAGATCCCGCAGGACGCCCGGTGCGTGGTGGAGCTGGACGGATCCTTCATGGACCACGCGGCGTACGAAGCCCTGCACGACTGGCGGACCGCGCATGTCGCCCAGGGCGGTACGGCGCAGTTCACCGGCCGGACCGGCGGCAGCATCGCGGAGCCGCCCTCCGACGAGCCGCATGTGCGCTGCCGCCCCTGGGCCCCCTGGCGCAACCACCACGTCGCACCGGCCGCCCCCCGGTCGGGTGCCGCTGCCACCGTGCCGGGCGCGGGCCCTGGGGGCGGTGGTACGGTCCGGTCGCCGGGCGGGCGCCAACTGGCCAGCGGGCTCGGCTCCTTCCAGCGCGACACGGCCCCGCTGGTGCGCGGTGAGCTGGCGCGGCTGGCGCGCGAGGGCCAGCGCCCCTCCCAGCTCTTCCTCACCTGCGCCGACTCCCGGCTGGTCACGAGCATGATCACGTCCAGCGGTCCGGGCGACCTCTTCACCGTACGGAACGTGGGGAATCTGGTGCCGCCACCGGGGGCGAACGGTGCGGACGACTCGGTGGCCGCGGCGATCGAGTACGCCGTGGACGTGCTGCGCGTCGAGTCGATCACCGTATGCGGCCATTCGGGGTGCGGGGCGATGCAGGCCCTGCTCAACACGCCCGAGCCGGACGCCGGGTCCGCCCACCCGCCGCCGACCCCGCTGGCGCGCTGGCTACGCCACGGGCAGCCCAGCCTGGCGCGGATGAGAAGCCGTCAGCACGCATGGGCCAGAATCTCCGGGCGGCTGCCGGCCGACGCGGTCGAGCAGCTCTGTCTGACCAATGTGGTCCAGCAGTTGGAGCATCTCCGGGCCCATGACGCGGTCGCGCGTGGACTCGCCGAGGGACGGCTGGAGCTGCACGGCATGTACTTCCATGTCGGCGAGGCCCAGGCGTATCTGCTGGCGGACGGCGTCGGGACCGGCGCCGTCGCCGCCCGGGACGAAGAAGTCTTCAACCGGGTGGCGCCCACCGCGCGGGAGGAGTCGCGCGCCTGAACCGTCCGCGTACCGCATCCGTGAGACTGTGTGGCCCCTTCCCTCCTCTTCCCACCCACCCGTCCGGGGGAAGCGGGCCGCTCCCGCCCGGCAGGGCACCGGGCGGGAGACCTGGCGGGGAGAGCGAGGGCGGAGGGGAAGCCCCTTGTCACCAGGACATCCGCCTGATGAGCTAGCCCCGGGACACATAGGACGCTAGGACGCCCTGGGAAAGGGAGATGTCGTGAGCAACGAAAGCCTGGCCAATCTTCTCAAGGAGGAGACGGGACGATGAGCGAGACTTCTTCCCTCTCCAACCTGCTCAAGGAGGAGCGGCGGTTCACTCCGCCGGCCGAGCTGGCCGCGCACGCCAATGTGACGGCGGAGGCGTACGAGCGGGCCGAGGCGGACAGGCTTGGCTTCTGGGCCGAGCAGGCGAGGCGGCTCACCTGGATCACCGAGCCGACCGAGACACTCGACTGGTCGAACCCCCCGTTCGCGAAGTGGTTCGCGGACGGCGAGCTGAATGTCGCCTACAACTGTGTCGACCGCCATGTCGAGGCCGGTCACGGCGACCGCGTGGCGATCCACTTCGAGGGCGAGCCCGGTGACAGCCGGACCCTGACCTACGCGGAGCTGAAGGACGAGGTGTCGCGGGCCGCGAACGCCCTCACCGAGCTGGGCGTCCGCAAGGGGGACCGGGTCGCCGTCTATCTGCCGATGATCCCCGAGGCCGCGGTCGCCATGCTGGCCTGCGCCCGGATCGGAGCCGCGCACTCCGTGGTCTTCGGCGGCTTCTCCGCCGACGCGGTCGCCTCCCGGATCCAGGACGCCGACGCCAAACTGGTCATCACCTCCGACGGCGGCTACCGCCGCGGCAAGCCGTCCGCGCTCAAGCCGGCCATCGACGAGGCCGTCGCCAAGTGCCCGCAGGTCGAGCACGTCCTCGTGGTGCGCCGTACCGGACAGGACACCGCGTTCGACGCCTCCCGGGACGTGTGGTGGCACGAGATCGTGGGCCGCCAGTCCGCCGAGCACACCCCCGAGGCGTTCGGTGCCGAACACCCGCTCTTCATCCTCTACACGTCCGGTACGACGGGTAAGCCCAAGGGCATCCTGCACACCTCGGGCGGCTATCTCACGCAGGCGGCCTACACCCACCACGCCGTCTTCGACCTGAAGCCCGAGACGGACGTGTACTGGTGCACGGCCGACATCGGCTGGGTAACCGGCCACTCGTACATCGTGTACGGGCCGCTCGCCAACGGCGCCACACAGGTGATGTACGAGGGCACGCCCGACACCCCGCACCAGGGGCGGTTCTGGGAGATCGTCCAGAAGTACGGGGTGACGATCCTCTACACCGCGCCGACCGCGATCCGTACGTTCATGAAGTGGGGGGACGACATCCCCGCCAAGTTCGACCTGTCGTCCCTGCGCGTGCTGGGCTCGGTCGGCGAGCCGATCAACCCCGAGGCGTGGATCTGGTACCGCGAGCACATCGGCGCGGGCACGACCCCGATCGTGGACACCTGGTGGCAGACCGAGACCGGCGCCATGATGATCTCGCCGCTCCCCGGCGTGACCGCGACGAAACCGGGCTCCGCGCAGCGCGCCCTGCCCGGCATCTCCGCCACGGTCGTGGACGACGAGGGGCGCGAGGTGCCCGACGGGGGCGGCGGCTATCTCGTCCTCACCGAGCCGTGGCCGTCGATGCTGCGCACCATCTGGGGCGACGACCAGCGGTTCATCGACACGTACTGGTCCCGCTTCGAGGGCATGTACTTCGCCGGGGACGGCGCCAAGAAGGACGACGACGGCGACATCTGGCTGCTGGGCCGCGTCGACGACGTGATGCTGGTCTCCGGCCACAACATCTCGACGACCGAGGTCGAGTCCGCGCTCGTCTCCCACCCCAAGGTCGCCGAGGCCGCGGTCGTCGGCGCCGCCGACCCGACCACCGGTCAGGCCATCGTCGCCTTTGTGATCCTGCGCGGCACCGCCTCCGTGGACGACGGTCTGGTGGCCGAGTTGCGGAGCCATGTCAGCGGGGTGCTCGGCCCGATCGCCAAGCCCCAGCGGATCCTTCCGGTGGCCGAACTGCCGAAGACCCGCTCCGGCAAGATCATGCGGCGCCTGCTGCGGGACGTCGCGGAGGACCGCCAGCTCGGCGATGTCACCACCCTCACCGACTCGTCCGTCATGGAGCTGATCCAGACCCAGCTCCCCGGCGCGACCAGCGAGGACTGAGCACCGGCACCCGCGCCCGGTGGACGGGGCGCCCGGCGGAGATCCACACGCCGGCGCCCCGTTCCGCCCATCCGGGTAGGGTGAGGAACGCGTCAACAAATGAACACGAAGTCCATAGGGGAGCCGGGAAGTCTGGTCGGCATGTGATACGCCATGCCCCCGACCGGAGGATGCCGGATGCCCGCGCCTGCCCCCACTCACCCACGTAAGTTCCTCGGACGGCTCCCGCTCCCCGAGCGGAACTACGTCGCGGAGGCGCTACGCGCCGAGACCGTCGGCGGTGTGCTGCTGCTCATCGCCGCCGTCGCCGCCCTCGTCTGGGCGAACACCCCGCTCAGCGGGGCCTACGACGCCGTACGCGACTTCCATTTCGGGCCCAGCGCGCTCGGCCTCGACCTCTCCGTGCAGCACTGGGCGGCCGACGGTCTGCTCGCCGTCTTCTTCTTCGTCGCCGGCATCGAACTCAAGCGCGAGCTGGTGGCCGGGGAGCTGCGCGACCCGAAGGCCGCGGCCCTCCCCGTCGTCGCCGCGCTCTCCGGTATGGCCGCACCCGCTCTGGTGTACGTGCTGGTCAACACGGTGGGCGGTGGGTCGCTCGGCGGCTGGGCCGTGCCCGTCGCCACCGACATCGCCTTCGCCCTCGCCGTTCTCGCGGTCCTCGGCACGTCTCTGCCGTCCGCGCTCCGCGCCTTCCTCCTCACCCTCGCCGTCGTCGACGACCTCTTCGCGATCCTGATCATCGCCGTCTTCTTCACCGGCGACCTGAACTTCCTGGCGCTCGGCGGCGCGTTCGCGGGCCTCGCCGTCTTCTGGCTGCTGGTGCGCAAGGGGGTGCGCGGCTGGTACGTGTACGTTCCGCTGGCCCTGGTCGTCTGGGGGCTGATGTACAACAGCGGCGTCCACGCCACCATCGCCGGGGTCGCGATGGGGCTGATGCTGCGCTGCACCCGGCGCGAGGGCGAGGAGCGCTCCCCCGGCGAGCGCATCGAGCACCTTGTCCGCCCGCTCTCGGCGGGCCTGGCCGTGCCGCTGTTCGCCCTCTTCGCGGCGGGTGTCTCGGTCTCCGGGGACGCGCTCGGCCGGGTCTTCACCGAGCCGGAGACCCTCGGGGTGGTCCTGGGGCTGGTGGTCGGCAAGGCCGTGGGCATCTTCGGCGGTACGTGGCTGGCCGTACGGTTCACCCGCGCCGAGCTGAACGAGGACCTGGCCTGGCCCGATGTCTTCACCCTCGCCACGCTCGCCGGAATCGGCTTCACGGTCTCGCTGCTCATCGGCGAGCTGGCCTTCGCCACCGATCCGGGGCTCACCGACGAGGTGAAGGCCGCGGTGCTCACGGGCTCCCTGATCGCCGCCGTGCTGGCGGGCGCGCTGCTCAAGATGCGGGTCCGTACGTACCGTGCGCTGTACGAGGCGGAGGAGCGCGACGAGGACCTCGACGGCATCCCCGACATCTATGAACAGGATGATCCGGGGTACCACTTGCGGATGGCCGCGCTGTACGAGGCGAAGGCCGCGGAACACCGCCGGCTGGCGGAACACGCGGGGGCGGCGCGCGATGACGCCCCCGGTCCGGCATGATCGGACATCCGACGGACCTGCGATCGCGCAGACGGACCGACCTGCGATCCGCAGACGAGAAGAGCGAGAAGGTAGGGAGTCACCGATGAGCGACCCCGGCATGCACGTCGCCGACGCTGTCACGACCGGCACCGTTGTCGAGGCCGGCAGTGTGGACCGCAGTATCGGTCAGCTTGTCGCCTCGGCGACCGCCGAGATGTCCGCACTGGTGCACGATGAGATCGCCCTGGTCAAGGCGGAGGTCCGGCAGGACGTCAAGCGCGGTGTCGTCGGCGGCGCCGCCATCGCCGTCGCGGCGGTGTTCGCGCTGTTCGCGCTGCCGGTGCTGAGCTTCGCCGCCGCGTACGGAATCCACAATCTGGGCCTGGGCCTCGCCTGGTCGTTCCTGATCGTGGGCGCCGCGTTCCTGCTGATCGCCGGGCTGCTGGCGCTTCTCGCGATCAGGAAGTTCAAGAAGGTCAAGCCGCCGGAGAAGTCCATCGCCTCGGCCAAGCAGACCGCCGCCGTGCTCCAGAACGTGAAGCCGCACCCGCGCGAGGTCGGGGAAGGCGCCAAGTCTGTGGCACGCTCGACCGTATGACCGCCCCTGATTCCGAGCCCGGCGCCACCCCCGGTACGACCCCGGCGAGTTCGCCGGCCCCGGCCCACCGGGCCGCGCCGGCGCCGGGCTCCCCCGTACGCCTCGACGGGCCCTGGACCCATCGCGACGTGGCGGCCAACGGCGCGCGCTTCCACATCGCCGAGATGGGCGACGGGCCGCTGGTGCTGCTGCTGCACGGCTTCCCGCAGTTCTGGTGGACGTGGCGGCACCAGCTCCCGGCGCTCGCGGACGCCGGGTACCGGGCGGTCGCGATGGATCTGCGGGGGGTGGGCGGCAGCGACCGTACGCCGCGCGGTTACGACCCGGCGAACCTGGCCCTCGACATCACCGGCGTGGTGCGCTCCCTCGGTGAGCCCGACGCCGCGCTCGTCGGCCATGATCTGGGCGGCTATCTCGCCTGGACGGCGGCCGTGATGCGGCCCAAGCTGGTGCGCCGGCTGGCGGTCTCCTCGATGCCGCATCCGCGCCGCTGGCGCTCGGCGATGCTCTCCGACTTCTCGCAGAGCCGGGCCGGCTCGTACATCTGGGGCTTCCAGCGGCCGTGGCTGCCGGAGCGTCAACTGCTCGCCGACGACGCGGCGCTGGTGGGGCGGCTGATCCAGGAGTGGTCGGGGCCCCGGCTGCCCGACGACGAGGCGATCGGGGTCTACCGGCGCGCGATGGCCATTCCGTCCACGGCGCACTGTTCGATCGAGCCGTACCGCTGGATGGTCCGGTCGATGGCGCGCCCGGACGGCATCCAGTTCAACCGGCGGATGAAACGGCCCGTGCGGGTGCCGACGCTTCAGCTCCACGGGTCACTCGATCCGGCGATGCGTACGCGCAGCACGGCCGGGTCGGCCGCGTACGTGGAGGCGCCGTACCGCTGGCGGTTGTTCGACGGTCTGGGACACTTCCCGCACGAGGAGGATCCGGCGGCGTTCTCGTCGGAGCTCATCAACTGGCTCAAGGACCCCGAACCGGACCGTTGAAGGGCCGGTGGACCGCAAACGTGAGCGGCGCACACACCATCGGGCGAACGTCACGAACGCTTGTCCTACGAACAGCCAAATGCCGGACGCATAGGCCGATTGGCCGCCTCCGGGGCGGTTACCGACCATGGGGCACGGGCAGACGTCGGGGTATGGGCTGGACGCACGACTACGGTGACGCAGCACGCAACCGCCGCTCGGCCTCGGGGCCGATCACCCACAGAAGGGGCGGCTCCGATGATCAGCGCCATGATGCCCGGCTCGGCATTTCGCTGATTCTCCGCCGCAGGGCGCGCTGGGTCTCGGCCCGGCTGCGCCATCAACGCACCTGACACCGCCCCGTACCCGTCGCGGTACCGGCTCAGGTTCAGGCTCCGGGCCAACGGCGGCTAGAGCGCGCACCCCTGGGTGTCGACCTGCTGGTTCGCGGTCCGGCCGAGGGTGATGTCGTCGCGGATCTCGTCGACCGTCAGGGCGTAGCCGGTCTCGGGGTCGTCGAGCGACCTGGCGAAGATCACTCCGTACACCTTGCCCTCGGGGGTGAGGAGCGGGCCGCCGGAGTTGCCCTGGCGCACGGTCGCGAAGACCGAGTAGACGCGGCGCTGGACCTCACCGCGGCGGTAGATGTCGGGGCCGTTGGCGTCGATACGGCCGCGGACGCGCGCGGAGCGGACGTCGTACGCGCCGTTCTCCGGGAAGCCGGCGACGATCGCGTCGTCCCCGCTGGACGCGCCCTCGTCGGTGAACGGGAGCGGCGTCGCCGGAAGGTCGGGCACGTCCAGTACGGCGATGTCGCGCCGCCAGTCGTAGAGGACGACCTTGGCGTCGTACAGCTTGCCCTCGCCGCCGATCTGGACCGTCGGCTCGCTCACGCCGCCGACCACGTGTGCGTTGGTCATGACGCGGCGGTCGGCGAAGACGAAGCCGGAGCCTTCGAGGACCTTGCCGCAGCTCGGGGCCGTACCGACGACCTTGACGATGGACCGCTGCGCGCGGGCCGCGACCGGGCTGCCGGCGAGCGCCGGGTCCGGCGCCTTGACCGGGGTGATGGGCTCGCGGGCGAACGGGCTGAAGACCTGCGGGAAGCCGTTCTGCGCGAGGACGGACGAGAAGTCCGTGAACCAGGTCGACGCGTCCGAGGGCATCACCTGGGAGACGCCCGTGAGCACCTTGGAGCTGCGGACCTCCTTGCCGAGCGTCGGCAGCGACGTACCGGCGAGGGCGGAGCCGATCAGCCACGCGACCAGCAGCATCGCCACGACGTTGACCAGCGCGCCGCCGGTGGCGTCCAGGGCCCGGGCCGGGGACCAGGTGATGTATCGGCGGAGTTTGTTGCCGAGGTGCGTGGTGAACGCCTGCCCCACGGAGGCGCAGACGATCACTATGACGACCGCGACGACGGCGGCCGTCGTGGAGACCTCGGAGTCCTGCGTGAGCTTCGCCCAGACCACGGGGAGGAGGTAGACCGCGACGAGGCCGCCGCCGAGAAAGCCGACCACCGACAGGATGCCGACGACGAACCCCTGGCGGTAGCCCACGACGGCGAACCAGACGGCGGCGAGCAGCAGCAGGATGTCCAGCACGTTCACCGTCAGTAGCCTCGCTTGCCTCGCGGAAATGTCTCCGGTGGCCCCGACCAGGGCACCGGGTCAGCCTTTCATGCACGCCAGTCGAGCGGGACCTGCCAGGAGCGGTCCCACGGCCGCTCCCATCCGGCGTGGTGCAGGATCCCGTCGATCACCCCGGCGGTGAACCCCCAGACCAGGGCGGACTCGACCAGGAAGGCCGGGCCCTGGTGGCCTCTCGGGTGGCGGGCGGTCGCGCGGTTGGCCGGGTCCGTCAGCTCGGCCACCGGGACCGTGAAGACCCGGGCCGTCTCCGCGGGGTCGACGACACCGACCGGGGTCGGGGTCCGCCACCAGCCGAGGACGGGCGTCACCACGAAGCCACTCACCGGGATGTAGAGCCGGGGCAGCACGCCGAAGAGCTGGACGCCCGCCGGATCGAGGCCGGTCTCCTCCCGGGCCTCCCGCAGGGCCGCGCGCAGCGGGCCGGTGGTCGCCGGGTCGCCGTCCTCGGGGTCGAGGGAGCCACCGGGGAACGCGGGCTGCCCCGGATGCGAGCGGAGGTTGCTGGCGCGCTCCATGAGCAGCAGCTCGGGCCCGCGGTCGCCCTCGCCGAAGAGGATCAGCACCGCGGACTGACGGCCGCCCTCGCTCTCCGGCGGCAGGAAGCGGCTGAGCTGCTCGCCCTGGACGGTCCTGACGGCGCCGACGACGGGCGCCAGCCAGTCGGGCAGGCCTTCGGTGGTGACGGCGATGCCGTCCGCCGATGGGTCGTAGGTCTCTCTAGCGCGCGTCATGGGCACCCCCGTCGTACAACGCCTGCCGTCGGCCGGATCGTTCCGTGCCCGTCCGGCCCCACCCGATCGTGCGGCCCGCTCGGCCGCCACGGCCCGCCGTGCCCCGGACCTTCATACGGCGCACCTCCTCCACCTGCTCAATTCCGCCGCTCAGTCCCGCTACTCGGTCCTGCCGCTCAGTCCCACTGCTCAGTCCCGCGACGTGCCCGCGGGCGGGGCCGGCTCGCCCGGGTAGTCGGCGGGCGGGCTCAGGCGCTGGCCCGGGTATCCGCCCATCTCGTACTTGAGAAGCTTGCGCGCCTTCTCCGGGTCCGTCTCGCCCTCTCCGTACGAGGGGCAGAGCGGCGCGATCGGGCAGGCGCCGCAGGCAGGCTTGCGGGAGTGGCAGACCCGGCGGCCGTGGAAGATCACCCGGTGCGAGAGCATCGTCCACTCGCTCTTGGGGAAGATCTCGGCGATCTCCGCCTCGACCTTCTCCGGGTCCTCCTGTTCCGTCCACTTCCAGCGGCGGACCAGCCGGCCGAAGTGTGTGTCCACGGTCAAGCCAGGGACATTGAAGGCGTTGCCGAGCACCACGTTGGCCGTCTTGCGGCCGACGCCCGGCAGCGACACCAGGTCGGCCAGCCGGCCCGGCACCTCGCCGTCGAACCGGTCACGGAGGGCGATGGAGAGCCCGATGAGGGACTTGGTCTTGGCGCGGAAGAACCCCGTCGGCCTGATGACCTCCTCCATCTCCTCCGGCACGGCCGCCGCCATGTCCTCGGGCGTCGGGTACGTGGCGAAGAGCGCTGGCGTCGTCTGGTTGACCCGGAGGTCGGTCGTCTGGGCGGACAGGACCGTCGCCACGAGCAGTTCGAACGGGTTCCGGAAATCCAGCTCGGGATGGGCGTACGGATAGACCTCGGCCAGCTCACGGTTTATCCGGCGGGCCCGGCGGACCATCGCCAGTTTCGATTCCGGTTTGGCCTTGGCCCCGGCGGCGGGGGTCGCCACCTTGACCTTTGACCCTTTTGCGGCTTTTTTCGGTTTCGCCGAAGGCTGTTCGCCCACAGCGGAATTACGCTCCGCGGACACTCTTCCAGCCCCCTTGGCCTGCGCTGTCACCGGCGAGTTGGACACCCGGCCAGCGTAAAGCCCCCCACTGACATCCGCCCCGACCATGGCGGATCACCACTCGAATCGGCCCTACGGGCACGGTGGGGCACGTACGTACGTCAAACTTGTGACTGATCGCACGGTTTCGAACAACCAGTTCGAACAACCGGAGCTCGGCGGAGGGCGGAGAAAGCCCAGGATGCCGAGCCACCCGAGAAGAAGCAGCACGTACGGCATCATGGGGACCACGGTCCTCTGAGCAGGTGGGGACCACGGTTCCCTGAGCAGGTCGACAAGGAGAGAACACGTGGACGACGTTCTGCGGCGTGCCCCGCTCTTCGCGGCGCTCGATGACGAGCAGGCAGCGGAGCTCCGCGCCTCGATGAGTGAAGCGACGCTGGCGCGCGGTGACGCGCTGTTCCACGAGGGCGACCCCGGCGACCGCCTCTACGTGGTCACCGAAGGCAAGGTCAAGCTCCACCGCACCTCCCCCGACGGCCGGGAGAACATGCTGGCGGTACTCGGCCCCGGCGAGCTGATCGGCGAGCTGTCCCTCTTCGACCCGGGCCCGCGCACCGCCACCGCGACCGCGCTCACCGAGGTCAAGCTCCTCGGCCTCGGCCACGGCGACCTCCAGCCCTGGCTGAACGCCCGCCCCGAGGTGGCCACGGCGCTGCTGCGCGCCGTCGCGCGACGGCTGCGCAAGACGAACGACCAGATGTCCGACCTGGTCTTCTCCGACGTTCCCGGCCGTGTGGCGCGGGCGCTCCTGGACCTCTCGCGCCGCTTCGGCGTGCAGTCCGAGGAGGGCATCCACGTCGTCCACGACCTGACCCAGGAGGAGCTGGCCCAGCTCGTCGGCGCCTCCCGCGAGACGGTCAACAAGGCGCTCGCCGACTTCGCCCAGCGCGGCTGGCTGCGGCTGGAGGCGCGCGCGGTGATCCTCCTGGACGTGGAGCGCCTCGCGAAGCGCTCGCGCTGAGCACGGGACGCGCCGCTCACCCCTGATGTGCCGATGGGCCCCGCCGGACGACGGCGGGGCCCATCGGCGTGTGCGCAGGAGGCTCGGGGTACGGCTACTCCGGGATGAGGCCGTGCTCGCGCAGATAGTCGAGCTGTGCGCGTACGGACAACTCGGCGGCGGGCCACAGCGAGCGGTCCACCCCCGCGTACACGTGCGCCACGACCTCCTCGGGCGTGCGGTGGCCGTTCTCGACCGCCGTCTCGATCTGGGCGAGCCGGTTGGCTCGGTGGGCGAGATAGAACTCGACGGCACCCTGCGCGTCGTCCAGGACCGGGCCGTGGCCCGGCAGGACCGTGTCGACCCCGTCGTCGACGGTGAGCGAGCGCAGCCTGCGCAGCGAGTCGAGGTAGTCGCCGAGCCTGCCGTCCGGGTGCGCGACGAGCGTGGTACCGCGCCCCAGGACGGTGTCCCCCGTCAACACCGCGCGGTCGGCCGGCAGGTGGAAGCAGAGCGAGTCGGAGGTGTGGCCCGGAGTGGGCACGACCCGCATCTCCAGGCCGCCGGTGGTGATGACGTCCCCGGCCGCCAGGCCCTCGCCCCCGAGCCGCAGGGCCGGGTCCAGGGCGCGTACGTCGGTACGGGTCAGGGCGGCGAAGCGCGCAGCGCCGTCCGCGTGGTCCGGGTGGCCATGGGTGAGCAGGGTCAGCGCGACCCTCTTCCCGGCCTTCTCGGCGGCGTTGACGACCGCCTTGAGGTGGACGTCGTCCAGCGGCCCCGGGTCGATCACGACCGCCAGGTCGGAGCCGGGCTCCGAGACGATCCAGGTGTTGGTGCCGTCGAGCGTCATCGGCGAGGGGTTCGGGGCGAGGACGTTCACGGCGCGGGCGGTGGCGGGGCCTGAGAGCACCCCGCCGCGCGGCTGGCCGGGGAGGGCGGCGGCGTCACTCATCGGGGGCCTCCGTTCGGGCTCTGCTCGCTGAGGCTCGGGCTGGAGCCGGGGCTGCTCGGATCGCTCGGGCCGTGCGGGGGCGCCGGTTCGACCCGCTTGGTGAACTCGTCGTGCCCCGGCCAGCTCAGGACCAGCTCCTCGCCCTCCAGCCGCGCCGTGGCCAGTACGGGCGCCAGATCGCGCCCCTCGGCCCCGGCGAGCGCGTCGGCGGCCGTACCGTACGACTGGAGCTGACGCAGCGTCGCGACGGTCGGTGGCATCATCAGCAGCTCGCCCTTGTCGTACGCCTCCGTCGCCTCGGAGGGCCGGATCCACACCGTACGGTCGGCCTCGGTCGAGGCGTTCCTGGTCCGCTGTCCGGCCGGCAGGGCGGCCACGAAGAACCAGGTGTCGTAGCGGCGCGGCTCGAACTCCGGGGTGATCCAGCGGGCCCAGGCGCCGAGCAGGTCGCTGCGCAGGACCAGGCCGCGCCGGTGCAGGAAGTCCGCGAAGGACAGCTCGCGGGCGACGAGGGCGGCGCGATCGGCCTCCCAGCCGTCCCGATCGTCGTCACGGGCGTCACTGGGGTCGCGGGCGCCCGGGGAGCCACGGGTACCGCTTTCCGCCCACCCGTCTCCGACAGCCCCCACAACGGTGTCCGCGCTCTCCCCCGCGAGCAGGACGCCCGCCTCCTCGTACGTCTCCCTTACCGCCGCGCAGACGATGGCCTGCGCGGACGCCGGGTCGACGCCGAGCCGACGCGCCCATACGTCGCGGCCCGGCCCTGCCCAGCCGACGAGGCGGTCGTCGTCCCGGGGGTCGACTCCACCGCCCGGGTAGGCGTACGCGCCCGCGGCGAAGGCCATGGAGGTACGGCGGCGCAGCATGTGGACGGCGGGGCCGCCCGGCTCGTCGCGCAGGAGCATCACGGTCGCGGCCCGCCGGGGGGTCACCGCGGTGATCTCGCCGGCGGCGAGGGCGCGGATCCGCTCGGGCCATTCGGGCGGGTACCACTGACCATTGGACATGGCCGGATGCTATGCGCTGGCGCGAGGATGTTCGAGAGGCACTTGGCCACGCGCCGGGGCGCGTGCCGCGTCCCGGGCGGTGTGCCGGCTGCGTCCGGGTCGGTGTGCCGGCTGTGTCCGGGTGGCGTCCAGGTCCTTCACGTACGCGGAGAGGCCCCGCCCGGTACGTGCCGTACACACGTACCGGGCGGGGCCCCTCGGGGTCGGGCAAAGACTCCCCGGTCCAGGAGTCGCGCCGCTCAGTCCTCGGTCAGCTCCACCAGGATCTCGACCTCGACCGGCGCGTCCAGCGGCAGCACCGCCACGCCGACGGCGCTGCGCGCGTGCACGCCCTTGTCGCCGAGGACCTGGCCCAGCAACTCGCTCGCGCCGTTGACGACGCCCGGCTGGCCGGTGAAGTCCGCGGCCGAGGCGACGAAGCCGGTGACCTTCACCACGCGTGCGATCCGGTCCAGGTCACCGACGACCGATTTCACGGCGGCCAGGGCGTTCAGCGCGCAGGTGCGGGCCAGTTCCTTGGCCTCGTCCGCGGTGACCTCGGCGCCCACCTTGCCGGTGACCGGAAGCTTGCCGTCCACCATCGGGAGCTGGCCCGAGGTGTAGACGTACGCACCGGACCGTACGGCCGGCTGGTAGGCGGCCAGCGGCGGTACGACCTCGGGCAGCGTCAGCCCGAGGTCGGCGAGGGCGGCGTCGACGGTCCCGCTCATGCGCCCTTCTCCCGCTTGAGGTAGGCCACCAACTGCTCCGGGTTGTTCGGTCCGGGAACGACCTGGACGAGCTCCCAGCCGTCCTCGCCCCAGGTGTCCAGAATCTGCTTGGTCGCGTGCACGAGAAGGGGCACGGTCGCGTATTCCCACTTGGTCATGGGGCGACTGTAGTCGTACCGCGTGGCAGCCTCGTGCGTAGCCCGCGGCCTTACTGGTTAGGCTCGAATACGTGAGCAGGCTCCAGGTCGTCAGCGGCAAGGGCGGTACCGGTAAGACGACGGTCGCCGCCGCCCTCGCGCTCGCCCTCGCGACCGAGGGCAAGCGCACTCTTCTCGTCGAGGTCGAGGGCAGACAAGGAATCGCACAGCTTTTCGAGACGGAAGCCCTTCCTTACGAAGAGCGGAAAATCGCCGTCGCCTCGGGCGGCGGTGAGGTGTACGCGCTGGCCATCGACGCCGAGCGCGCCCTCCTCGACTACCTCCAGATGTTCTACAAGCTCGGCAGCGCGGGCCGGGCGCTCAAGAAGATCGGCGCGATCGACTTCGCGACGACGATCGCGCCCGGCGTCCGGGACGTGCTGCTGACCGGCAAGGCGTGCGAGGCCGTACGGCGGCGGGACAAGCAGGGACGTTTCGCTTACGACTACGTCGTGATGGACGCGCCGCCCACCGGCCGCATCACCCGCTTCCTCAATGTGAACGACGAGGTGGCGGGGCTGGCCAAGATCGGCCCGATACACAATCAGGCGCAGGCCGTGATGCGGGTCCTGAAGTCGCCGGAGACGGCGGTGCATCTCGTGACGCTGCTGGAGGAGATGCCCGTCCAGGAGACCGCGGACGGCATCGCCGAGCTGAAGGGCGCCGAGCTGCGGGTCGGCAAGGTGATCGTGAACATGGTGCGTCCGCACCTCCTGGACGAGGCCGCCGTACGCGCCGCCGCGGGCGACCGTCGCAAGGAGGTGGCCAAGGCACTCGCCTCGGCCGGGGTGGCCACGCCCGCGAAGCTGGTCGGGCCGCTGCTCGAACAGGCCGCCGAGCACGCGCAGCGTGTGGAGCTGGAGCGCGAACAGCGGGCCGTGCTCGCCAAGCTGGGACTGCCCGCGTACGAGCTTCCCCTCATCGGGGAGGGGATGGACCTCGCCGGTCTCTACCGGCTGGCGGGAGAGCTACGGGAACTTGGTGAGGTCTTCGCATGACCCTGGACTCCACGGCCGCCCCGCTCGACATCGACCCGCTGCTCGACGACCGGGACACACGGATCATCGTGTGCTGCGGCTCCGGCGGGGTCGGCAAGACGACGACCGCGGCGGCCCTCGGCGTACGGGCCGCGGAGCGCGGTCGCAAGGTCGTCGTCCTGACCATCGACCCGGCGCGCCGGCTGGCCCAGTCCATGGGGATCGACTCGCTGGACAACACGCCGCGGCAGGTCAAGGGCGTCGAGGGGCCCGGCGAGCTGCACGCGATGATGCTCGACATGAAGCGGACCTTCGACGAGATCGTCGAGGCGCACGCGGATCCGGAGCGGGCCCGCGCCATTCTGGAGAACCCCTTCTACCAGTCCCTGTCGGCCGGTTTCGCGGGCACGCAGGAGTACATGGCGATGGAGAAGCTGGGCCAGCTACGGGCCCGCGACTCCTGGGACCTGATCATCGTCGACACCCCTCCCTCCCGCTCGGCACTGGATTTCCTGGACGCGCCGAAGCGGCTGGGGTCCTTCCTCGACGGGAAGTTCATCCGGTTGCTGATGGCCCCGGCGAAGATGGGCGGCCGGGCCGGGATGAAGTTCCTGAATGTCGGTATGTCGATGATGACCGGGACGCTCGGGAAGCTGCTGGGCGGTCAGTTCCTGCGTGACGTACAGACGTTCGTGACGGCGATGGACACGATGTTCGGCGGCTTCCGCACCCGCGCGGACGCGACGTACCGGCTGCTCCAGGCCCCGGGCACCGCGTTTCTGGTGGTGGCGGCGCCGGAGCGGGACGCGCTGCGGGAGGCCGCGTACTTCGTGCAGCGGCTGGCGGCCGAGGAGATGCCGCTGGCGGGGCTGGTCCTCAACCGGGTCCACGGGAGCGGGGCGGCGCGGCTGTCGGCGGAGCGGGCGCGGGCCGCGGCGGAAAATCTTGAGGAGGGGCGCATGGCGGATCGGATACGGGGGAATGCTGGCAGTGGCGCTACCGCCACGGACAGCTCCTCTCCCGAAGCGTCCGAGCCGTACGGACTTCATGAAGCCGTCGAGCCCCCCGTAGCCGCCGAGCCAGCTTCCGACGCGGACAAGACCGAGAAGACCCCGGATACATCAGACACATCAGACAGCCGAGAGACCCCACAGGCCCCGCAGACCCCACAGACTCCAGAGACCTCAGACGAGCCGATCTCAGCGGCTCCAGACTCAGAGGCTCCAGGTTCAGAGTCCCCAGAGGAGATTGCGGCGGATGTGTCCGTTTCCGCCGCCGGTGACGCAGCCGCTTCTGTCACAACTGTGGAACAGCTCACGGCCGGTCTGCTCTATCTGCACGCCGAGCGCATGCAGGTTCTAGAGCGTGAGCAGCGCACCCGTGACCGCTTCACCGCGCTCCACCCCGAGGTGGCGGTGGTCGAGGTGGGAGCCCTGCCAGGAGATGTGCACGACCTGGCCGGACTCAGGACGATCGGCGAGCGTCTCGCCTCAGGGACACGCCGACAGCGCGACTGATCGAGCCGCGCCCCCTCACGTCACGCCCGCGTACGAGCCGAGTGGCATACGAGTCGAATGGCAACGGACGTAGACCTGGGAGCACAGAGGTGCGCCTGAGAGCTGGAGCTGGGGGTACGTAGACGACATTGCGAGGCCACGGGGATGTATGGCCCCCACAATGCGCGACACGAGGATCACTCCTGCCTCGCAACCGCTCGCCCACGCCACACCCAGCGCGCTCCCGGCAGGCTCCCGGCCAGGGCGGAGTCCGTTTCGGTATCGGTGGGACCGAAACGCATCCGCCCCAGCACCGGGACGGTCCGGGATCTACCCGACCGCCGCGTAGGTCTCGTACGTCTCGTCATCCTCCAAGCCCACGGGTAGCAGGCCCGCGCTGCGCTCGTACTCCGTACGCGCCGTCTCCAGCAGTCGGCGCCACGAAGTGACGGTCGGACGCCTGCGCAGCAATGCGCGGCGCTCCCGCTCCGTCATCCCGCCCCACACGCCGAATTCGACGCGGTTGTCCAGCGCATCGGCCAGGCACTCGGTCCGCACCGGGCATCCGGTGCACACCGCCTTGGCCCTGTTCTGCGCCGCACCCTGTACGAACAGTTCATCTGGATCGGTAGTGCGGCAAGCTGCCTGCGCACTCCAGTCGGTTACCCAGCCCATGCCGGCGCCGTCCTCTCCCGAATCGAGGCTCCCCCACGGCGGCAGCGGCATATTCACCGTTGCCAGTTGAGGACGTTACGGAAGGCGGGCACAGCGCAACACCCCCTTCGGGCCCAATCTTGAATGGCCCGAACGGACTATGCGTACGCGGCAGATCACCCAGGGGAGTGACCCAAGGGCATAAAGGAACAATCCAAAAGAGTCGGGTTATTTCAGTCGAGCCACAACGGACATACGGCGGTGGATCAGGGTGATTGGGACATCGCTTCTCGCGTTTCGGGTTCACGGGAAGTTCATCGGGAGGCCTTGATGCATGACCGCACTGCTGTGACAGTTGGGGACAGCTTAGGCCAGAGCCTTGACGCGTGTCCGGCGATTGAGAACGTAGGCTGCCCTCATGCCAAAGAAGCGCTCGGGCGGGGGTCTGACCGGGACCCAGCAGGCCGCCAAGTTCCTCGGTGTGAGTGTGCTCGCGGGAGCGGTGCTCGCCGGAATCGCACTGCCGGCCTTCGGCGCGCTGGGGCTCGCCGCGAAGGGGACGGTCGAGGGGTTCGACGAGATCCCCGCCAACCTCAAGACGCCGCCGCTGAGTCAGCGCACCACGATCCTGGACTCCCAGGGTGGCCGGATCGCCACCGTCTATTTCCGCGACCGTACGGTCGTGCCGCTCAAGAAGATCTCCCCGTACATGCAGAAGGCGATCGTCGCGATCGAGGACTCGCGCTTCTACGAGCACGGGGCCATCGACCTCAAGGGTGTGCTGCGCGCGGTCAACCGCAACGCACAGTCGGGCGGCGTCGCGCAGGGTGCCTCGACCCTGACACAGCAGTACGTGAAGAACGTGTTCGTCGAGGAGGCCGGCGACGACCCGGACAAGGTCGCCCAGGCCACCCAGCAGACCCTGGGCCGCAAGATCCAGGAATTGAAGTTCGCGATCCAGGTCGAGGAGGAACTGGGCAAGAAGAAGATCCTGGAGAACTACCTGAACATCACGTTCTTCGGGCAGCAGGCGTACGGGATCGAGGCGGCGGCGCAACGCTACTTCTCGAAGTCGGCCGAGGACCTGAAGCTGGAGGAGGCGGCGATGCTCGCGGGCATCGTCCAGTCGCCGAGCCGTTACGACCCCGTCAACGACGAGGAAGAAGCGACCAAGCGACGCAACACCGTGCTCCAGCGGATGGCCACCATCGGCGACATCTCGCAGCCGGAGGCCGACCGCGCCAAGGCCGCGCCGATCGAGCTGAAGGTGAGCCGTCCGAAGAACGGCTGCATCACGGCGGTCAGCGGAGCGGGCTTCTTCTGCGACTACGTGCGCGAGGTCTTCCTGACGAACCCGGTCTTCGGCAAGAGCCGCGAGGAGCGCGCCGGAGTCTGGAGCCAGGGCGGCCTGACGATCCGTACGACGCTGGCCCCGCAGGCCCAGTCCGCGGTGCAGACGTCGATCAAGGACCACGTCAACCAGAGCGACAAGGTCGCGACGGCCGTGACGCTGGTCGAGCCCGGCACCGGCAAGATCCTCGGCATGGGCCAGTCCAAGCCGTACGGCTTCGGGAAGAACGAGACCCAGATCAACCTCTCGGTCGACCACGGGATGGGCGGCTCGAACTACGGCTTCCCGACCGGTTCGACCTTCAAGCCGTTCCTCGCGACGGCGGCGATCGAGCGCGGCGTACCGCCGACGCAGTCCTACCCGTCGCCGTACGACATGCCGTACCCGGCGTCGATCCAGACGTGCAGTGGTAGGCCATGGGTCAACACCGGCGGGGACACGGCCGAGAACGAGAACGAGTCCGAGGTCGGTCCGTACGCGCTGAAGGAGGCGATGGCCAAGTCGGTCAACACCTACTTCGTGCAGATGATAGGGCAAATCGGGCTCTGCCCGGTGACGGAGACGATCTCCAAGCTGGGCGTCGTCCAGGGTGACGGCAAGAAGCTCCCCGAGTCGCCGTCCGCCCTGACCCTGGGCTCCCAGGGCATCTCGCCGCTGCGGATGGCCAGCGCGTACGCCGCCTTCGCGAACCGTGGCACGTACTGCACGCCGATCGCCATCTCCTCCATCAAGACGGTGGCGGGCGGAAGCCTCAAGGTCCCGAAGTCGAGCTGCTCACGGGCGATGACCGAGAAGACGGCCGACACGATCAACACCCTGCTCAAGGGCGTGGTGGACTCCGGTACCGGTGAGTCGGCCGGTCTGACCAGCCGCGACAACGCGGGCAAGACGGGTACGACGGACCTCAGGAAGAACGCCTGGTTCGTCGGCTACACCCCGAATCTGTCCGGCGCGGTCTGGGTCGGCAGCCCCTCCCAGCAGGTCGAGATGGAGAACATCACCATCGGCGGCGCCTACCACGACAAGGTGTTCGGTGGTCAGGTGCCGGGACCGATCTGGAAGGACGCGGTCACCGGGGCACTGGACGGCAAGGAAGCGCCGACCTTCAACACCGTCGACATCCCGGACGCGCCGAAGACCAAGGACCCGGACCGCGACAACCCGGGCGGCGGCGACGGCGGCCGGGACAACGGCGGCTCCGACAACGGCGGTTCGAACAATGGCGGTTCGAACAACGGGGGCAACAGCAACGGCGGCTCGGACGACGGGAAGCCGGGCGGCGGCTTCGAGTTCCCGTTCGGCGGCGGCCGTAACGGCGGTGGCAACGGGAACGGCGGCGGGAACTTCCCGTAACCGCACACCCGCGCTTCCGACCGCGTAACCGACCGGAGGGTGGCCCGCACACATGCGGGCCACCCTCCGGTGCGTTCCGAGCCGCCGTCCCGGCCGTCCCGGCTCAGCCCTGACCGGCGGCTCGGCGCCGGCCGGTGAGCGGAGGCCGGCGGCTCAGCCCTGGCCGGTGAGCGACCGCTTCACCAGGGCCGCGACCCGGCCGCCCTCGGCGAGACCGGCCACCTTCGGGTTCACGATCTTCATGACGGCGCCCATCGCCCGGGGCCCCTCGGCGCCGGCGGCCTTCGCCTCCGCGACGGCCTGCGCCACGATCCCGGCCAGCTCCTCGTCGGTGAGCTGCTTCGGCAGATACGTGTCGAGCAGCTCGCCCTCGGCCTTCTCGCGCTCGGCCTGCTCGTCACGGCCGCCCTGGGCGAACGCCTCGGCCGCCTCGCGACGCTTCTTCGCCTCCTTCGCGATCACCTTCAGCACCTCGTCGTCGGACAGCTCGCGCGCCGACGTGCCCGAGACCTCCTCCTTGGTGATCGCGGTGAGGGTGAGCCGGAGCGTGGCCGAGCGGAGCTCGTCCCGCGCCCTGATGGCCTCGGTGAGGTCTTCCTTCAGTCTGGACTTAAGGCTGGTCATGGGGCCAAGTGTGGCAGGTGGGCCGAGGTGGCCGCCTGCGGATATCCCCACCTGTGGACAACCGCCCCGTGGAGGCCCCGCACCCGCCCCGCGGATCTCTCCCGCCCGGCGCGTCTGCGACGATGGGCACATGCGTGCACGCTATGGGGTTCCCCTCAAAGTCACCGCCGGTATCGCGGCAGTAGGGGCGGCGGGCCTCGCCTACGCCGCCGGATTCGAAGCCCGCTCGTTCCGGCTGCGGAGGATCTCCGTACCGGTGCTGCCGCGCGGAATGCGCGATCTCCGCGTCCTCCAGGTCTCCGACATCCACATGGTGAGCGGACAGCGCAAGAAACAGCGCTGGCTCCAGTCGCTGGCCGGGCTGCGCCCCGACTTCGTCGTCAACACCGGCGACAACCTCTCCGACCCGGAGGGCGTGCCGGAGGTGCTGGACGCGCTGGGCCCGCTGATGGAGTACCCCGGCGTCTACGTCTTCGGCTCGAACGACTACTACGGCCCTAAACTCCGCAACCCGGCCCGCTACCTCTTCGACAAGGCCCAGGGCCGCCACGGCCTGAACGGCAACGCCCCGGCCGTCGCCGCGGTGCACAACCCGTGGGAGCCCATGCGTGACGCCTTCGACGAGGCGGGCTGGGTGGGCCTGAACAACGCCCGCGGCCGGCTGAAGATCGACGGCCACGAGATCGCCTTCACCGGCGTCGACGACCCACACATCAAGCGGGACAGGTACGCACACGTCGCGGGCGGCCCCGCCCAGGACGCGGACCTCTCGATCGGCGTGGTCCACGCCCCGTACCTGCGCTCCCTGGACGCCTTCACGGCCGACGGCTACCCCCTGATCCTCGCGGGCCACACGCACGGCGGCCAGCTCTGCATCCCCTTCTACGGCGCGCTGGTCACCAACTGCGACCTCGACACGGACCGCGTCAAGGGCCTCTCCACCCACCGCACCCCGGACCACACCGCGTACCTCCACGTCTCAGCAGGCTGCGGCACCAACCGCTACACCCCCCTCCGCTTCGCCTGCCCCCCGGAAGCGACCCTGCTGACCCTGACGGCCAAGCGCGCCTGACGGGACCGGGCCGGTGGCCCCGGAACAGCCCCGGTGGGAAGCCACCGGGCGCTCCAGACCGTCTCCGGACCCGCTAAACCGGATTTCGTCTCCGGCCAGCGGTGGGCTAAAGTAATCGATGTCGCCAGCACAAGGGCGACATCGGGGTGTAGCGCAGCTTGGCAGCGCGCTTCGTTCGGGACGAAGAGGTCGTGGGTTCAAATCCCGCCACCCCGACAGCCGTAAGACCAGGTCAAGGGCCTGATCCTCTCTGAGGGTCAGGCCCTTCCTGCATCTGCGGTGATCGTTTGGGAGGAATCTGGGAGAAGATCTTGGTCGGGGTTCCCTCAGTGCGTTGTGGCAAACCGGATCTTGTTCGAGCGGCAGCGGGTGATCATCTGGACGGAGGTTCGGGTGCGGTCGCGGGCATGAGAGAACGGGCCCCTTGGTAGTGACGCGGTTACGACACCAGCACGACCAAGGAAGCCCGTTGCCTGATCAGTTGAGCAGTATCTCTGTGCATGCGTCCACCGCGGTCACCCCTGGGTGTGACTGCTACGTGCACCGGTTCGGTTCGCTCGCTCCGGGACGGCGGGCAGGCTGCTATCCGAGTGACATGACGGATGCGGAGTGGGCCGAGGTCCGCTCGGCGATGCCGGTGCCGGCCTGGCTCTTGAAGCGGGGCGGGCGTCCCGAGGCGTACTGCCATCGGACAATGCTCGACGCGGTGCGCTACCTGGTCGACAACGGCGTGAAGTGGACGGCTCTGCCGGTCGATTTCCCTTGCTGGCGGGCGGTCCACGACTTCTTCCGCCGCTGGCGGACCTACGACTACGTGCGTGAACTGTACGAACGCCTGCGCCGTTCGGCGAGGGAACGCGCGGGCCGCAACGCCGAGCCCAGTGCGGGAGTCATCGACAGTCAGTCGGTGGACGCCTCCGAGACCGTCGGCGAGGACAGTCGCGGATACGACGGCGGCAAGTCACGTGACGGCCGCAAGCGGCACATCCTGACCGACACCGAGCGCCTGCTCCTGGAAGTGACCGTGACCACGGCCGATGTGCACGACTCCAAGGCCGCCCCCACGCTGCTGGAGACGTTCATGCAGCAGCCGGGCCGGCTGTTGAAGCTGGTGTGGGCCGACAGTGCCTACCAGGGTCCGGCGCTGGCGAAGGCGTTCGCCCGTCACGGAGTCCGGATCGAGGTCGTGCGCCGCTCCGACGGACAACGCGGATTTGTCGTACTGGCCCGCAGGTGGGTCGTGGAGCGGACGCTGAGCTGGCCGGCCCGCTCACGCCGCCTCAACCACGACCACGAACGCCGCCCCGACCACCACGCCCAAATGGTGTGGTGGGCCGCCGTGATCAGACTGTCCCGGCGCCTGGCCGCAGACGCTCCGCGCTGGCCCGGAGAAGCGTCCCGGCCGACTGCTCCGGGCTCAGGCATGAACCGTCCGTCCTCCGCCCGCACCAGCCAGCCCCGCTTCTCCAGCACATAGGCACGGTGCCGGATCTTCTCCACCTCGTTCTTGATCTCCGCTTCCCGGCCCACCGCCCGCGTCAGCTCCACCCCGTTCACCGGCCCCGAAGCGGCCACCACCGCGGCGAACACCTCCCGATACAGGCCGCCGAGCACCTCCTCGCCCATGCCAGGCCGCCACACCGACGGCCGCTCACCATGCCCCGAGCCGGGGCCGCTCGATCCCACGGCGGCAGCCAACTCACCACCGGACGGCACCGGAACCGGCGTATTCACCGGGCTCTCCCCGGCCAGCACCGACACGAGCTCCTCACGCCCCACCCGGGCCCGCTCGCCCCGCTCCCGCGCGGCATCCACCTCCGCCTGAGCCTGCTCCAGGACCTCCGTCCAGGACTCCAGATCCTGCCTCGCCCGCGCCTCACGCTGTTCCATCAACCCCAGCACCGACGGCATCGCACCCTCCTCGATCAACAACAAGCCGCCCGCTGCCTGCCCCTACCCCGTCGCGATCATGCCCCGCACACGAAGAAGCCCCTGCTCATCGAACAGGGACTCCCTTTGCCACAACGCACTGAGTTGGCCCCGGTGCGGAATGCCGTTTCCGGGCGGCGCATGATGCCCGTCATGGAGAGTGTGGGCGAGAGGATCAAGATCTGGTTCAGGTTCATCCCTCGCGAGGGATGGTTCCCGCAGGACACAGAGGGTCTCTGGGCAACGAAGTTCGGTGACGACACCGCCCTCGTGCGGAACATCCCCTTCCTCCAGGACGGGGTCTCTGAAGGTGACGTGGTTCGATATCAGACTGACGCCGACGGCCGCCACTGGGCCGTTGGGCGGGTCAGCACCGTCGGGAACTGCACGATTCGCGTCGTGCCCATCCCTACCGGCCCTTTGGGACGGAGTCCCCATGCGGTGCATGAGCGTCTGTCCGCGTTCGGGCTCGGAGGCGAGGTCTTCAGAGAGGACTTCCCCATGGTGGCCTTCACCGCGCCGGCTGACGCGGACTTCGCCGGGATCAAGGCGCTCCTGCATCAAGGGCAGGAGGAAGGGTGGTGGCACTACGAAGTTGGCTGCGGCACCGATGCGTGGTGGAATGCCTGACTTTTCGGGACTTCTCCGACGACGTAGACATACGAAGCCCGAGCAGCCTTGCTTCCTTCGTGCCAGCCCCGGCGCGGATCCTTCCGACGGAGAGACCATGACCGACTTCCTTCATGCTCTTGCTGCCTGGCGCAACCACCAGGAGGCCAACCTCCGAGCAGCGGCAATCGGCTGTGAGCTCGACACCTCTCCGGCCGACGGCCGCAGCAAGGCGAGCGCCTGGGTGACCCTCAGCGCCAAGGCGCGATTCGCCACCATCACCGTCTGGGACACCGGCGAGGCGGAACTCGACCACGTAGACGTCGAGAGCGGTCAGTTCCGCCCTGAGCATCGTCTCCTCCAGACAGAGGAGGATCTCGTCAAGGCACTGTCCGGACTCCTGCAATGGGTGCGATCTCCAGCCCATTAAGCGGACCGTGGGTAGTCCAGGAGCCCTCGGCCCCACCGATCTCTCCTGCGAGGACAGGCCGTCATGAAACCCGGACGACAGGCCCCACCTCTGCCCGCCAGAATCCGAGCATGTCCACCGACGTGAGCGGAATGATCGAGTGCAGGCCCTGGGGCGAGGACGACGAGGACGCGGTCTGGACGGCCGCCATCGAACTGTTCCTCCTCAACACCGGCAACGCCTACAACGCACCCGCCTGCCTCTTCGGAGTGCGCAACACCTTCGGGTTCCGGCCGCTGACCGAGAAGCGCGGACTTCCGGAGGACACTTCCGACGGGGTGCGCGCCGACTTCACCTCCCACGGAGGGCCCAAGTACGTCCATGGCACCACCTGGACCACCTGGGCCGAACTGAGCGCCGCCGACTGGGACGAGACCGATGGCTCCGGCGCACGCAGCCGCCGCACCGTCGCGGGAGACAGCACCCACTGGGGACCGGTCTGGCAGGTGATGCGGACATTGGGCGAACTGCACGGCGCGGAGAACGTACGGCTCGTCGTCTGGTTCCACTGACCGCGGAAGTACCAGAGACGACGCTGCTGGGCCAAGATGGGACGGTGACGCGATGGTTTCGCAGCTACTGGGACGAAGAAGACACATGGTTCTACTTCGAGGTCGGCGACGACGGCTGGGTGAGCCGGCAGGTCGAACTCGAAGGGCCCGCGCTGCGCCCCATCGCAGCCGCGACGGCCGAGGACGACGACGCCCGGTACGGGTTCACTGCCGAGTCGCCCGTCACCGACTGGGAGGGGCACGTCGAGGAGCCGCTGACCTTCGAGAAGTTCGAAGTTGTCTGGGCCGCCGCCCGGCGACACCTCACGGCCCCCGAAGCCTGACATGCCAGCCGACGACCTTCAGGTCGGCGGAGCTGCCCCTCATCGTGCCGACAGGATGCGGCGGCCGCATGCGTCACTCATTTCGGTTGGCGGTTCCCTCCACGGCCGGGCCGAGGCCGGTAGGAAGGTGGGACACCGCCACAGCGACGACCTCTCCGGCCGTGACCGTTTCGCCGAGGACCTCGGCCCGCAGGTGCGTCGTCACGCGGTGCGGTAACGGGGAACCCACCTTCGGTGGGAGTCACCATCAAGGGGGCGCGACATAACTCCGCATCTCGCCCTGAGATAAGGGGCCTTGGTGGGGCCGGAAAAGGGTCATACGCGGCCTCGGCCGGTGCCTGGCCGCAATTTGCTGGTCGACCCCGACACCTGGGTCACCTGAATCCAGGCAGGCGCTCACCCGCCCAGTCATGACCTCGCTATACCTGCTCTGACCTGGCGTTTTTCAGGGATCCGCCTAGGCTGGGCAAGTCTGCTGGACACGGCCGGAGGGGGAACTCATGAGTGAGAACGTCAACGAGTACGACGCCAGCCACATCACGGTACTGGAGGGGGTCGAGGCCATTCGGAAGCGGCCCGGGATGTTCGTCGGCTCCACGAGCGCACGCGGCCTGCACCACGCCGTGTTCGAGGTCGTGGACCGGGCCGTGAACGAGGTGCTGGCTGGCCGCGCCAGTGCCGTCGATGTCACCCTCACCTCCGACGGCGGCGTGAGAGTCGCCGACGACGGGCCGGGTGTCCCCGTTGAGGCCATCGGGGACCCGGATGGTCCCGGCCTGGAAACCCTGCTGACCGACATGTGCGTCGGGAGGGAGCCCGTCGGCCGCGACACCGTGGCCGTGGGCCTGGCCAGCGTCGGCCCCTGCGTCACCAACGCCCTCTCGAGCCGGCTGACGGCCGAGGTGCGGCGCGACGGTGCCCACTGGGTTCAGGAGTACACGTGCGGTGTCGCCGTCGGCCCACCCACCGTAGTGGGGGCAGCGTCCGGTAGCGGGACGACCATCACCTTCTGGCCCGACGCCGACATATTCGAGACCGTGGAGTGCTCGTTCGCGGTGCTGGCGGAACGCTTCAGGGAACTGGCCTTCCTGAACCGGAGCTTGGACATCTCCCTGACCGACGCACGCCCTCCGGGCGAGCCCCGGTCGGAACGATTCCTGGGCGAGGTACGGGACTTCGTTGCCTTCCTTGACTCTTCAGCAGGGACACCGGTTCACCCTGAGGTCATCGGCTTCGGATGGGAGGACCTGCGGACGGCAGGGACGGCAGAGGTGGCCCTGCGGTGGGGCACCTCCCGCGAGGAGCAGATCCGCAGCTTCGCCAACAGCGCGCCCACCCCGTACGGCGGGACACACCTGGTGGGCTTCCGCGACGGGGCGGCGGCCGCGGTCAGCGCCTACGCGCGCAGGCGGCGACTGCTGGCCGAGGCGGACTCCGATCTCAGCGCTGATCAAGTAGCCGCCGGCCTGACAGCGGTCGTGTCCGTGAAGCTGGACCAACCCGAGTTCGAGGGCGCCACCCGCGGCATCCTGGGCAACAGCCTCGTACGCACCAGCGTCGATGAGGCCGTCCAGGAGCACCTCGGCAGATGGCTGGAGGAACACCCGGAACAGGCCGTAGCCATCATCGACCGGATCGTCACGGACGCAGACAGGAGCTGAGCGGCATGGGACCGCCCCGGCAGTCCGCTGAGCGGGGACCGTGGGGAGTGGTCGACGCGGAGGCAACCGACGGCGAGTTAGCGAGTGGGGCGACGAACAGCCCTGGCCGGTTGTAGGGCTCCGACCGGAATCTCGTCGCGGTCACGTTCCAAGCCCTGGATAGGATTCCTCGACGGGCGGTGAGGGTGCGGTGGAACACATTGAAGTGCCGGGGCCGAATCCGGAGTGGGCGTCGGCGGCGGCGTACTGGCCGGGAAATCCCAACCCCGCCTTCCAGTTCGGTATGTGGTGGTACGTCGGCGGCCTCTTTCGTGCAGTTGCTAGCCTCGCGCCGCCGTTGGAGGCGCTAGCAGCACGGCTGCGACTCACCATCGAGCACAGTTGGGAGGACCTGGGGTCCGTCGACGTCGCGATGCTCCGCATCCGGGGCGTGGACTTCTCTCTCCACCGGCTCGAAGGAAGCCCCTGCCAGGACACCATCGTCTCGGTGGGCCGCTCCACGGAAGACGTCGACGCGGCGCTCACCTTGCTGCTTGATGCGCTGGGCATCGGCCGCGAAGCTCTCACATTCGTCGGTGATGAAGAGACGGGGTACGACGCCCATGGGCACTCGGAGCCCTGAGCCCACCCAACCAGGCCGGGAATTTCGGGCGTGACAGTCACCATCGCAACGTGAATGTGCGAGGGCAATGCTTGGCCGTTTCTGCTGCTCCACCCGAGCGAGCGCCGACCCTCCGCGGCTTGGGAGAAGATTGGGAGATGATCTTCCCCCGCAGGGCGGCCGAGGCCACACGAGACCAACCCACTCCAAGCCTCTGACCAGTACAGATACCCATCAGCCCTGGTAGCGATCTTCACCGAACCTCATTCGGGACGAAGAGGTCGTGGGTTTAAATCCCGCCACCCCGACAGCCAGAAAGACCAGGTCAGGGCCGGTCTCCTTTATGGGAGACCGGCCCTGTCGCGTTGTGGGACGGGCAGCGCACGCGGCTGGGGTGCCGCCCGGCCTCCGCGACGCCGTCGGAACCGATCCGGCGCGGCCCCTTCCTGCCCCCGATGACGTGACGGCCCGATGAGGCGGTGGTTCCGTAGTTACTGGGACGAGGAGGACGTCTGGTTCTACTTCGAGGTCGGCGACGACGGCTGGGTGGTCCGGCAGGTGGAGCTCCGAGGGGCCGATCTGGGGCCTGCCGCCGCCGCGTGCGATACGGACCTCGACACCCGGTACAGGATGACCGCCGAGTTGCCGGTGCCCGAGTGGGAAGGCTATGTGCCGGAACCGCTGACGGCCGAGGAGTTCGCGAGCGTCCGGGGTGCTGCGCGGGGGCGGCTCTCAGGGTGTTCGATGGGTCAGGCGTCTGATTCCGTATGCCGCCGCGTGCACCCCGAGGATGCCCGCCGGGAAGAGGGCGGCGCTCGTCAGTGCCCTTCGGGTGTCGACCTCTCCGAGGACGCCGGCGCGGCGCAGTTCGCGCCAGGCCCAGAGTGAGAACGGGGCGACCACCAGCGGGGCCGTGACCACGCCGGGGGTGTAGCCGCGCAGGGCGGCGCTCTGTGCCAGGTGAGTGGCCGCGTGGAGGCCGAATCCGGCCAGTACGGTCTGGAAGAAGGGCGACTTTCCGCCGGTTCTGGCTCCGTCGGCCGCCGCCGTGCCGACCACCAGGCCCATCAGGCCGATGGCGGTGGCCGCGTGTCCGGGGGTCACCCGTATCGCGGACCAGACGCGTTCGGGGACCTGCGGGTGGGCCTCCCGCAATCGGTCGACCTGGGCGTCGGCCCAGCCGGGCATCGTGGCCAGTTCCTCCAGGTCGTGCACCACGAAGGCGGCCAGCAGCCCCCATGTGACCGCCCGCGACGCGCCCATTCCGCCCCCGCTCGTCCGTCGTGCCTCCGGGCCATCATGACGCGCCGCGGCCGCCTGAGTCACGTCGTCGTAGCGAGGCGCAGAGCTTCTTCGACCGCGTGCGGGATGTCCTCGACCGGGAACAGCGCGTGCCGCACCGTCCGTTCCCGGTCGACGACGAGGATCAGTCGCTTGAGGTGCAGGCGGCCCGCGCCGCGGAAGGTGGGCAGGCGCAGGGCGGCGGCCAGGCGGTGTTGCGCGTCGGAGAGGAGCGGGTAGGGGATCGCCTCCGTACGGGCGAAGGACGCCTGTTCGTACGGGAGTTGGCTGCTGATCCCGTGCACCGCCACGTCCGCGCGCCGGAATTCGGGCCAGGCGTCGCGGAACAGCCGGTTCTCCAGGGTGCATCCGGCGGCGCCGGGGATCGGTTCGTCGCTCCAGTCCACCCCGGTGCCGGGGTACGTGAACAGGACGGTCGTCGCGGCGTCCGGCGCGACGACGGGGTGGTCGGTGCCGTCGCCGGAGGGCAGTTCGAGACCGGCGGCCAGCCGCGTCCCGGCGAGCGCGTGGACGCGGGCGTGCTCCGCGCCGTCCTGCGCCGCCGTCGCGGTGATGCCGCCGTCACCGAGCACCCAGCGGTCGCCCCAGTCCTGCATGGCCACGAGCAGGGGCAGCAGGGCGAGTCCGGAGTCGGTGAGCAGGTACTCGTAACGGACCGGCCGGCGCTGGTAGAGGCTGCGGCGCAGAACCCCGGAGGCGACGAGCCGGCCGAGGCGTTCGGTGAGGACCTTGCGGGAGAGGCCGAGTTCGGCGGCGAGGGCGTCGAAGCGTACGTGGCCGCGCGCGATCTCCCGCAGGACCAGGACGTTCCACCAGTCGCCGGTGATGACGGCGGCCTGGGCGATCCCGCAGTGCTCGTCGGCGGCGGCGTTGTGCATCCTCATGGACCCATAGTACGTTCCCTTTCGGAACTCACTTTGTTTCTGAATTGAACTTACTGGCTGTCCTACCCCCTCCAACAGGGACCCAACGTGAGGAGCAGCATCATGACCGCCATCACCCGCATCACGGCCCGCGAGATCATCGACAGCCGCGGCAACCCCACCGTCGAGGTCGACGTCGAGCTGGCGGACGGCTCGACCGGACGCGCGGCCGTGCCCTCGGGGGCCTCCACCGGCGCCCGCGAGGCGGTGGAGCTGCGCGACGGGGACCCGGCCCGCTTCCACGGGAAGGGGGTCCGGCGTGCCGTGGACGCCGTCAACGACTCCATCGCGGACACCGTCGTGGGCCTCGAAGCGGAGGACCAGGCCGCCGTGGACGCGGCGCTGATCGAACTGGACGGCACCCCGGACAAGGCGAGACTCGGCGCGAACGCCATCCTGGGCGTCTCCCTCGCCACCGCCAAGGCCGCCGCGCGCGCCCACCGGCTGCCGCTCTACCGCTACGTCGGCGGGGTGGACGCCCGGCTGCTGCCGGTACCGATGATGAACATCATCAACGGCGGCGCGCACGCGGACAATCCGCTGGACTTCCAGGAGTTCATGATCGCGCCGATCGGCGCGGCCACCTTCACCGAGGCCGTACGGATCGGCTCGGAGGTCTTCCACACCCTGCGCCGCGACCTCGTCGCCGCGGGCCACGGCACCGGCGTGGGCGACGAGGGCGGGTTCGCGCCGGATCTGCGGACCGCCGAGGAGGCGCTGGACTTCGTCGTACGGGCCGTGGAGCGCACCGGCTACAAGCCCGGCACCGACATCACCGTCGTCATGGACCCGGCCACCTCCGAGTTCTTCCGCGACGGCGTCTACGACTACACCGGCGAGGGCGTGCGCCGTACCCCCGACGAGCACGCCGACTACCTCGCCTCCCTCGTCGACCGCTATCCCGTCGCGTCGATCGAGGACCCGATGGCCGAGGACGACCACGACGGGTGGCGGCTGCTCACCGCCCGGCTCGGGGAGCGCTGCCAGCTCACCGGCGACGATGTCTTCTGCACCAACGAGACCCTGTTGCGCGAGGGGATCCGCGACGGCGTCGCCAACTCGATCCTGGTGAAGGTCAACCAGATCGGCACGCTCACGGAGACCCTCGCCACCATCGCCACCGCCCATCGCGCCGGCTACACCGTGGTCATGTCGCACCGCTCCGGCGAGACCGAGGACACCACGATCGCCGACCTCGCCGTGGCCACGGGCTGCGGCCAGATCAAGACGGGCTCGCTCTCCCGCTCGGACCGCACCGCCAAGTACAACCAGCTCATTCGTATCGAGGAGGAGTTGGGCGGCCAGGCGCGTTACGCGGGGCGGGACGCCCTCGGGCTGCGGCGCTGAGGCGGCGTACGTCTCGGCGAGCCGCGCCCCGGCGCCTCAGCCGCGTACGCCGGCCACGGGGCCCGTACGCCTCAACCGACCCGGACCGCGCGGGCCAGGAAGTACGGGGTCGCGTCCTCGTAGCACTCCAGCCGCCAGCCGCCGCCGGCCAGCAGGGGCCGCAGGTTCGGCTCGCCCAGCGGGTCGTCGGGGCTCAGCGGGCGGCCGTGGCGGGCGGCGCGTTCGACGCGGCCGGAGGGGTGGAAGAGGAGCAGGGCGCCGCCCGGCACGGTGACCCGGGCCCATTCGCGCAGGGCGGCGGCCGGGTCGGGGAGGTGGTCGAGCAGCCCGGCGGTGAAGATTCCGTCCACCGTGCCCGGCGGCAAAGGCAGTTGGCAGCAGTCCGCGAGCAGCAGGCCCGCCGGCCCGCCGCGCCCTTCCCTGGCCGCCGCCAGGAGCATGGCGGAGGTGACGTCCACGCCCAGGACCGCCCCCTTGTCGCCCACCTGGGCGCGTAGCGCGGGCAGGGCGCGCCCGGTGCCGCAGCCCAGGTCGAGCGCCGTCTGACCGGGGCGCAGCCCCAGGCGGGCGACGGCCTGGGCGTAGCGCGGCCCGTCGGCGGCGAAACGCGTCTCCCAGGAGTCGGCCTTCGGGGTGAAGAAGGTACGGGTCGCGGTGTGCCCGGCCCGTGCGGCCACCAGCGCCGCGAACCGCCCGAACACCAGGTCCCGGTATGGCGCCGGCGCGGCCAACTCCTCCGGCGCGGCCTCCCGCAGGCCGGGCGCGGTCGCCGCCTCCGCCGGGAACGCCGCCACGAACGCGTCCACCGCGGCCTTGTCGGCCTCCAGGTGGAACTGGAGCCCCCACGCGGCCCCGCCCACCCGGAACGCCTGTACCGGATACCGCTCGCAGGAGGCCAGCGGCACCGCCCCGTCGGGCAGGGTCATGGTGTCGCCGTGCCAGTGCAGCACGCGCAGCCGCTCGGGCGTACCGGCGAGGAGCGGGTCCCTGGCCGCCGCCGGGCTCGTCCGTACGTCGCCCCACCCCACCTGCGGCCCGGACCCCGTACGGGCGGCGCCGCCCGCCGCGACCGCCAGCAGTTGCGCGCCCAGGCAGACCCCGAGCACCGGCACTTCGGCGGCCAGCGCCCGGCGCAGCAGGGCCAGTTCGGCGCGGCGGGTGGGGAAGCCGTCGTCGCGGTACGCCGCCGCCGGACCGCCCATGACCACCAGCGCCTCGACGCCGGCCAGGCTCTCCGGCAGCGGATCCCCGGCCCACACCCGGCACAGCCGCACGGGCAGCCCGGCCGCCGCCAGGGCCTCGCCGATCGCGTACGGGCCTTCGCCTCGCGCGTGCTGCACCACCAGGACGCCCACAGCCCTCACCCCAGCCTCACCAGTCGGCGGAGGCCGCATGTACGGCTCAGACCAGGGTGAGCGCACCGCACATGCCAGTCAATGAGGCGTCACGTCTCGCATACGCGGCCGGGCACCGGCCACGCGGTCCCCTTCCGCGTCAGCCCGCCTTGGCCTGCGCCGAGATCCCCCCGTCGACGGGCATCGCTGCGCCCGTGACGAACGAGGAGCGGTCGCTGCACAGCCAGACGGCCGCCTCCGCGATCTCCTGCGGTGCGGCCATACGCTTCTGGATCTGCGGGGCGATGAACGCCTCCTCCAGCCCCGGAACCTGCCGTACCGCCTCGTCCGTCATCTCGCTGCGGGTGGTGCCGACGACGAGCGCGTTGACGCGGATGCCCTGCTCTCCGTACTCGGCCGCGGCGGCGCGCGTGATGCCGAGGATCGCGTGCTTGGAGGCGACGTACGGCACGGAGGCGCCGGTGGCGTAACGGCCTGCCGTACTGCTGGTGTTGACGATGGACCCGCCCCGTCCCGAGGCCAGCATGACCGGCAGTTGGTGCTTCATGCAGTTCCACACACCCCGCACGTTGACGTCCATCGTGCGCTCGTACACCTCGTCGTCCGTCTCGTGCAGACAGGATTCGAGGGTGGCGTAACCGGCGTTGTTGAAGGCGCAGTCGAGACCGCCGAACCGTTCCACGGCCGCCTCGACCGTACGCCGGACATCACCCGAGTCGCTGACATCGCCGGGGGCGGCCAGTGCGCGGCCGCCCCCGGCGGTGATCTCCTCCGCCAGGGCTTGGAGCCGGTCGGCGCGGCGCGCCGTCAGGACGACCGCCGCGCCCTCCCGCGCGAAGAGTTTCGCGGCTGCCGCGCCTATGCCGCTGGACGCCCCCGTGATCATCGCGACGCGGCCCGTCAGCAGGCCCTCGTGGTGCCCGTATGTGCTCTCCCGTGTGGTCATCGACCGAGCATAGGAGCCGGTCCTCCGGCGGATCCATCGGTAATTCACCGGCGGGCACTGGCATAGTGCCCGCATGCTCCGACGGATACGGATACGAATACGGATACGGATCGCCCGACGCCCGGCCGCCCTCACGGCAGGCATCCTCACCCTGCTTGCCACGGCCTCCGTGCCCGCCTCGGCCGACGCCCCCCGCGAGCGCGAGGTCGCGCTCCGGCTCGAAGCCCCCGCGGCCTTCTCCATCTACCACGCCGACGAGGGCGCCAAAGCCGAGAACAGCGACTTCGTCGTCCCCGTCGCCGTCGAGCCCAGCGACGGCGGCCCGGCCCGCAATGTCAGGGTCGTCGTGGACACGTCGGGGCTGGCGGGCGTCGCGCGGGCGGTGAAGGGCGGCTACGGGAACTGCACCGGCGGCGGCCCCGTGTTCACCTGCGTCTACGGCGACGTGCAGAACGGCGACGGGGAGGCCAACGCGCCCTTCACCCTGCGTGGCGTGGACGGCGTACGGCCGGGCGACAGCGGGACGGTGACGTACATCGCCACTGCCGACAACGCGGCCCCGGTCATCGGCACGACCCGTATGACCGTGGGCGGCCCCACACTGCACACGCCCGAGGAGGAGAAGACGGTCAAGGGCCTGGCCCCGGGCACGTCCGCGCCGCTGACCCCCAGGTTCGCCAACCACAGCCGGTTCACCACGGAGCGCGGCGTCGCCCTGCACATCACCGTGCGGGACGGCCTGCTGCTGACATCGCGCCCCGCCAACTGCTCCTTCGACACCACTTCCACCTCGGCGTGGTGCACGTTCCCCACCCGGGCCGCGGCGCGGACCGCGTACCGCGTCAGCTCCCCGATCAGCTACACGGCCGCCCCCGGCGAGCTGGCGGGCACGCTGTCCTACTCCTGGTCGTCCGAACCCCAGAAGCCCGACGGCCTGACGGTGCGCGGTACGGACGCCCCGCTGACGCTGGTCAGAACGGCCGCCCGGGGCCTCACGCACGGCAGCAGCGAGGTCAAGGTCGAGACCACCGTGCAGGCCGACTACGAACCGGTGACGGCGACCGTACGGGGCCGGGTGGGCGACACGGTGAAGGTCCGGCTCGGCCTGCGCGACCACGGCCCCGGCCGGCTGACCGACTCCGAGACGCAGGGCGGCTTCGAGGTCGTCCCGCCGGAGGGAACCACCGTCACCTCCATTCCGTACGTCTTCGAGGGCTCGGACGGAACCTGGGCGTGCAAGCGGCCGGAGAAACCGGGCGGGGCGTTCGTCTGCGACATCGGTGTCGACGGCTTCTACGACGCGCGGTACGAAGAGGGCCCGACCGCGATCGACTTCCACATCCGCATCGACCGCCAGGTCCCGGGCGCGCGCGGCACCATCCGCACGTACAACCCCTACGACCGCACCCCCGCCAACGACACCGCCACCATCCCCCTCGACGCCTCCCCCGCCCCGCCGTACCGGAACCCGGCCCTGTGGGCGACGGGCGCGGGCGGAGCCGTGGCTGCCGTGATCCTGGTGGCTCTGTACCGGCGTCGGCGGGGACTCAGCCGGCCGTCCCCTCCGCCTTCTTCCTGACCTCCGCGAGCCGCAGAACGTTCTCCGCCAGCTCCCGGAACTCCCGATAGCACGTCTGCACGTACTTCTGTGTGCTGCCGAGCGCACCGTCCGCCGCCTTGAGTTCGAACATCGGCTTTCGGGCGTCATGCGCCAGCGGCATCAGGCTGCGGTAGTTGCGCAGGGTCGCGATGCGGTATTGATCATCGTTCCGGGACGGATCCGGGTCATCGAGCACAGCGGCCGAGTAGACCCACGGAATGCGCTCCAACCAACGGCCGTACGCCTTGACCGGCCGGTCGAGACGCATTTCCGGCTGCATGATCACATATCCCAGCGGAGTCATCCGGGCAGGCGGCGCGGAGATGCCGGGCGGCACCTGGGGCAGGACGACGTGCTGCCAGTTCCGCCGCCACTCACGCAGGGTCGGCCCCAGGTTGCTCAGCCCCTTGAGCGAGAACAGATCGGCCGCCAGCGGCATCAGCACGCTGTCCGCCGCGATCAGCGCCGCCCGGTTGATGGCGCCCAGGTTGGGACCGACATCGATCAGCACGATGTCGGCGTCGACGGCGGCGGCAGCGTGCTCGATCATGCGGTGGAACGCGGTGGTGGTGCGGATCGCGGCGACGTCCCCGGCGAACGACTTGAACCACTCGTTCGAAAGCTTGTCCTCGAATCGGCTGAGATCAAGGCTACCGGGCAGCAGCCACAACCCCGGCTTGAGTGAAACCGGCTCGACGAGGGCGACGTCCCCGGTCCCCTCAAGGATGGGCCGCACGGCGTCGGCGACGGTCCGGTCCTCCCGTACCCGCCCCATGCCGGGCAGCGTCGCCGCGGCCGCGCCTTGCGCGATGAGCTCGGAGGGGTGGGACCACAGGTCCTCGATCTCGTTCTCGTCCAGGCACATCGACGTGAGGTTCGCCTGCGGGTCCAGGTCCACCGCGAGGACACTCAGCCCGAACCGGCTGATCATATGCGCCAGGTGATAGGCGAGGGTGGTCTTGCCGACGCCGCCCTTGTTGTTGAACAGCGCGATCGATGTCGCGGTCATGCGGCTCTCCGGAGGGTTACGGCCCAGGACGAGTCGTCGACCTGGAACTCGGCGGGCGGATTGCCGTTCCGTTCCAGGGCGGCGCGGACCCTTCCGATACCCCGGCCGAAGCGGTTGACGTATCCGAGTCCCTTCAGCGCAGCCGCGAGCGAGGGATTGCGGTAGTCCGTGACCCGGTCGAAGTTGTCGTCCCGTACCTGTCCGAACGGCCCGCCCGGATTGGTCACTTCGATACGGTCGTCGAACCACACGATGCGCGTGGGAGCGTACGAAGTCTCGTAGTTCCGGTGCATGAGCGCATTCATACAGATCTCCCGGAGTGCTTCCAGCGGGTAGTCCGGGTGCGGGGTCTCGCGGAATCCCTCCCCCACCATCCGGGTCCGCAGATTGCTCCGCAGCAGGGGTTCGAGCCGGGCGGCAGTCCCGATGAGGTTCTGCCTCAGCTCCTGCTCGTCGGCGATCGGCGCGTCGAGATCGGCGCCTTCATACCGTACGAATTGAACGTACGCCCCCGGAATCCCGCTCGACGGGTCAATCCCGATGGTCAACAAGCCGAGCGCCGTGGGCACACCCTCGGGCGTGGCGAGGTGGCAGGAGGACAACTGCACACCGAGCGGACGGCCGTTTTCCTCGATCACATCGGGATCGACCATGGAGGGCAGATACGAACGCTGGAACAGATCGAGGTCCAGATCATCGCGCGTGGCCCGCGCCACTGCCTGGGTGTCGAACGGAGCGTCCTTGGCGCGGCGGCGTTCCGACAGAACGCGTTCGTCCTCGCGGCCGGCCCGCCGGGTGGTGGGGCCGGGCCTGACCCAGATCACGCCCTCGCACCGCACGGGTGGAGCAGCGGACGCCTCGACCCGCAGATGTACGACGGGCTTGCCCTTGAACCGGGCCGCACGCACGGTGAGCGACGGCCGGTCGAGAATACGGCCGTCGTCCCGCAGGTCCGTGAGGGCCAGCAGAGCACGATCAGTGGTGTCGACGCCCTCCACCGGCTCACCGTGGTCATCCACCCCGACGAGGATGTCGCCTCCCCCGCTGCCGCACAGGTCGTTCGCCATGGCGCACACCGCGTTGGCGATGGCGTCCCCACGCTTGCCTTCACGCTTGGCGGTGCGCTTGAACTCCAGCGTGGTGCTCTCTCGGGTACCGAGGATGTCTGCCAGATCGTCTTCGCTCACGGTACGCATTCTCTCAGTCCACGGTCGTTCGAGGCCGCCGTGCCCACTGCGGCACGGCGGCGGTGATGACGTCTTTCCGTCAGGCCGCCCAGCTCCGGGGCGTGTCCACCAGGGTCGCCCACGTCCACGTACCGGCCCCCGGGCACTCGGCGGCGCGGAAACCCCACGCGCCCCGGTGGGCCGCCACCACGTCGGGGGTGCGCGAGAGGGCGGAGCGGCGCCGCTCGTCGCAGAGGGCGGCGAGGCGGGGCTGCGGGTGGGCCGCGTGCGTGTCGTACACGGTGACGCGCAGGGTGTCCTCCCGTTGCCGCAGGGCGAGGTGGACGTCCGCGCCGTCCCCGGAGAACCGGCAGGCGTACGCGACCAGTTCACGGACGACCACCAGCGCCGGATCGATCAGGCGCTCCATCTCGTGCACGTCGAGGACGAGTTCGGCGATCTCCCGCGCGACCGCGGGGCTGGCCAGTCCGGCGGGGAGGGTGAGGCCGTACACGAGACTCCCGGGCGACGGCTCCCCGAGGCCGGGCAGCGGCGGCGGACACTCCGGTACGCCGGGGGTGGGGCCGCTTGTCGTTGATACGGGTGTGGTTTCGCTCTCAGGCATGACAACTCCGCTCGCTGATGCGCTGGTTGTTGTGGCAGGAGGAGGCAGGCGGGCTCGCGCGATGCGCTTCTGCTTTGCTGTAAGTGAGCGCCGCATCACTGAAGGTAGGGCATCGGGGGCCCCAAGTTCCACCCATCGGTGAAACTTGGGGCCCCAATAGACCTATAGGGTGACGCCCGGCACACTGAGCACCGGCCGAAAGGAAGGGTCTTCATGGCCGCACGGACAGCACCAACGCAGCGCCAGAAGAGACTTGGCGCAGAAGTCCGCAAGTTGCGCACCGGCGCGGGCATGTCGATCGAGTACGCCGCCGGGCTGCTCGGTGTCGATCGCAGCAAGATCTCGCACATCGAATCGGGCATCCGCCACATCAGTACGGACCGGCTCCGGACTCTGGCGACGCACTGTGAATGCACGGATGAGGAGTACGTGTCCGCGCTGTTCGAACTCGCCACGCCCTCGGGGCGGAACTGGTGGGACCAGTACCGGGGCCGACTTTCACCGGGGCTGCTGGACATCGCGGAACTGGAGTGGCACGCGGTCGGCATTCAGACGACGCAGACCGCCCATGTGCCCGGCCTGCTCCAGACCGAGGATTACGCCCGCAGCATCTTCGCGGCGGTCCTGCCAGCGCTCTCGCGCCTCGAAGTCGAACTTCGCGTGGCCCACCGCATGGAACGGCAACAAGTACTGGGCCGGGAACAGCCTCCGGGCTTCATGGGTTACGTACACGAAGCGGCGCTGCGCATGCGCTTCGGCGGTCGCGAAGCAGCACGTAGTCAGCTCAACGCGCTGATCGCGGCATCCGATAGGGACAACGTCACCATCCGCATAGTGCCCTTCGAACGCGGCAGCTTCCCGGGCGCGGGACACGCCCTGCTCTACGCGGAGGGAGCCGTGTCCCAACTCGACACCGCGCAGGTCGATTCGGCCCACGGTCCGGACTTCCTTCACACCGAGCCGCACCTCGCCAAGTACCGAGCCCACTTGGAGTGGATGGACAAGGAATGCTTGTCAGCAAGCGCCTCACGCGATTTCATCCACGGCCTCGCCCGCGAGCTATGAGGGGAACACCATGACCGAGATCACCTGGGAAGAACCATTCTGCGGGGAAGGCAACAACTGCTTCCGCATCGGCACCGACGCGGACGGCAACGCCTACATCGCCGTCGCAGGCCAGGAAGACACGTACCTCACGGACACCCGCGAAGCCCTCGCCACCCTCATCCGCGACATCAAGGCCGGCAAGGCCGACCACCTGCTCTAGGGATTGCTGGAGAAGAAATGCCAACAGACGAAGCAGGAGAGGTCCGGCAGGCGTGGGGCCGGGTGACCGCTTGGCTGGAGCGGCACGCCCCTGGTGTTTTCGCTGAGCTCGGTGGCCCGGGGAACCCAGCGGCTGTCGCCGAAGCGGAAAGCCGCATGGGCCTGGCATTGCCGAGGGAGATGCGGCAGTGGCTCCTGGTGAACGACATCGATGCCGGCAGACAGCCCGCCCGATCGAGTCTGGTGGCGCTGGGGTGCCAGGGAGTCATCCCCAGTGGCGGGCTCCTTCTCGGCCTCACGGACATCGAGCGGGTCTACCTCCACAAGATGACCACGGAGGAGATGGAACGGTCCGAAGACGCTGACTGCCCTTCCTGGCGCAGGGAATGGGTGCCGATCGCCGCGGAAGCCGACGGCTTCTACGGGAAGTTCCTGAACACGTGCACCGGAAGCGTCGGATCCTGGGCCGAGGGGTCCTCCCCCGAGGACGGCGCATACCCGTCGTTGTCCGCCTTCTTCCAGGATGTGGCGGACCGGCTGGAAGGGGTCTCCCGAGGCAGTACGGACCAGACCGCCAAGCACGGTGTGGGCAGTCACAGGCCGGAGGGCGAGGCGATACGCCTCTGGGCCCGCGCGAACGGCTACCTCGTCAACGACCACGGGCGTATCCCTTCGACCATCCGCGAAGCGTACGAGGCATCACGGTGAGCGCCGGATCTGCCATACCATTCAATGGCACTCAGCCGACACGGCAAGGAGCCAAGATGCCCGTCATCGCATGGGAGCAGCCCTTCTGTGGGGAAGGTAGCACCTGCTTCCGCATCGGCACCGACGCGAACGGCAACGCCTACATCGCCGTCGCGGGCCAGGAAGACACCTACCTCACGGACACCCGCGAAGCCCTCACCACCCTCATCCGCGACATCAAAGCCGGCAAGGCCGACCACCTGCTGTAGCCGCCCCGGGCATGGACCCGGGTGGAGCGGCAAGCTCCACCCGGGCCTCCATCATCAAATCCCGACGATACGGCCGGACGGCGGGGCTGTCAGTGCCGTGTGCTAGGCATGGCGGCATGCACCTCACAGGCCCCCTGCCCCACGCAGACCTCACCGGCTCACAGAGGCAGTTACTCGCACAGGTAGCGTCCGCCCCCCTGCCTGACCCCGACGACGGTACGAACTCCGCGGAAGCGGTGGTCGCTCATGGGCTGGATCCCGACCAGGTCCGTGCCGATCTTCCGTCCCTGATCTGGCTGAAGCTGATCACCCGGACCCACGGCTCGCTCGTCGCCACGGACCTCGGAACAGCCGTTCATTTTCGTGCCCTGTACGAGTCCTCGGAGGAGCGGCTGAGTCAGGTCGCGCAGCTTGTGTCGGCCCACCAGACGCGGGCGCCCGAGTTGGCTCGATGCGTTCGTCGGCTGGCCGAGGGATCCCTCACCTTCGAAGAGGCGGCCATCAGGCTGCGCGACTCCGGCTGAGCGGCTTCCGATCAGATGGCCTCGCCCTGAGCGAAGAGCCCGTCTGCCGGACTCCGCCGCGCCTTGCGGCTCGCCTTCGTGACCGGCAGGACGCCAACGGCTGTCAACTCCGTGTGCGTAAGCACGGGTTGGGCGAGTATCTCGACGAGCAGCTCGTTCTGAGCAGGAGCCAGGTCTGTGAGACGGCGCAGTACGGAGAGCAGTTCGATCAGTTCTCTGGTCCATTCCTGTGGCCATTGCTCGACGTGGATGTCGTCCAGGGGACTTGTCTTCTTGCTGCTGGGGCTGGCCTTGCGGTAGCCGAACCACTTGTTGACCACGCGCATGCCACCGACGTCGTAGGCCCAAACGACTTCGGGCACCGGCGCAAAACTTCCCTCGCCGATGTGGAGAGTCCGTGTGTCGCCGTCGTAGTGGATACGGTCCGGGACTCCGTCGCCGATGCGGGTGAGGTAACGGACCTGCCGCTCGTCTCCCACCGGAAATTCGATCCGGCCGTCGGGTCTTCCCCCGGCAGCGTCCGTACACCGTTCGCCGTATGTCGAGGCCCACAGAACCTCGTTGCCGAGTGCGACTGCCCGATCCCATAACGCCCGGTTACGGGTCAGGGGCAGACGGACGCCCGGGGTGAGCAGCTCTTCACAGAATCGCTCGGTGAAGGCACTGTGTCCGGCAACGGCGACTGTGTACGCGACCAGCTCGGTCACGGTGATCCGTTCCGTACCCAGCACGCGAGCGAGGCAGGTGAGCAGTCCGGGGGGAACGTTGGGAGAGCCGTCAGTGTGCAGGGCGGGCATGAACCGCCCGCCCCGACCGTTGAAATGGTCCGTGTTAGGTATGAGGTGAGTCGCCACCACGGCCGGCCCTGAATCTATCTCGTGTGACGACTGCTGATTCAGGAAGAGCTGGCCGTCCTGAAGCGATGCCCATAGTTCGGAGCGTGGATAGTCGAGCACTCGGTTGTCCGCGATCAGCCATTGCCGGTCGAAGCTGCGTAATGCCGTGCGAATCAGTTCAGGGCGGACAGAGACTTCCTGGCCAATGGGGCAAGGATGGGCCTGCTGTCCGGGCAGCGGGGCTTTCTTGGTATTCAGTGTGCGGTCACGGGTCTCCTTGAACAGCTTTCCCTTGTCTGCCCGGTCGGTCTCCCGTACGAGGGTTACCCAACGGCGGCGCAGAGTCTCAGCGGAAGGAGAACTGACCCAGGCGCGGTTCGACGTGGTGCCAAGACTGCCCCAAGGAAAGAGGGAGTCCAGGGCCGGGAACTCCTCCCAACCGGACTCGGTCAGCGGGGTGAAGGGCCGTACTCGCTGAACATGGGCGCCTCGCCAGCCGTCGTCGTCCAGTCCGATCTCACGAAGTTGCTGGAACTTCTCGGCGCGTCTGCCCGCAAGCGCACGATAGTGCACCCGCGCGCGGTGGTCCTTGCTGCGCTCGACACCTGCCTTGCGGACGAAAACGCAGATGGCGAGCGGTTGGGCCACTATGGGGAAAACACGAGTGGCGATGTCCGAACGTTGCCCTTCGGGGGAAAGGTTGATGATCCAGCCCTCATCACACGTACGCCGCAGGTAGTCACGCATCCCCCGGCCGCCGGGGCCGGTCGCCCATCCGGATGGGGTGATGAAACAGACCACGCCGTGGCGGTCGTCCTCATGAGCGTCGAAAACCTTCCAGGCAGCCCACCGCCAGAAGTACACGTACATATTCTTGAGCATGTGCTCGTAGCGGCCGTTATCCGGATACCGAAAGCTGTCGAGCAAGGGCACATCATGCTCCCCGCCCCCTCTCTCCACCCATCCGCCTCTGTTCTCCGCCTTGGCGTCATAGGGGGGATTCCCGATGACGACCGTGACGGGGATATTCGCCTTCAGAGCGTTGGCACGCCTTCGGGATTCGGAGAGCGGGCCTACCGTGGATGGAAGGTACTCGTCCTCCACGAAGGGATTGTCGAGCGTGTCCGTGACGAAGAGGTTGAGGCCGCCGCCGGGCAAGGGCGCGTCGTAGCGCTTGAGGAGATCCGACGTGCGTAACTCCGCGACGGCGAAGGGTCCCATCTGCAACTCGAAGCCGCTGAGGCGTGATGCGAGCCGGGAGATGGCGTCGGGTGCCATGGCCTCGCCATGCCGCTCGACGGCCTGCGCCGCGACTCGTTCGATGATCGTGTGAAGGTAAGTCCCCGTGCCCATCGCCGGATCCACGATCTGTACCTCGTCCGCGCCGAAGCCATCTGGCTGTCCCAGTCGCGTACGCAGCACCTCCTCGGTGAGGCGGACCATCTCCTCCACGACCTCACGCGGCGTGTAGTAGGAGCCGCTCCTTTGCCTCAGCTCAGGGTCGTACACCGTCAGGAAGTTTTCGTACAGATGGAGATAAGCGTCGCGGTTGCCGGCGCGTATGGCCGGCCAGTTCACGCGGACGATGGTGCGCTGGAGCAGTTCGAGGGTGACGCTGAAGCGGTCGTTGACATGGTCGGTGAGCAACTGCAGTGCTCTGCCCATCAGCGCGTGGTCCGCGTCCAGCAGTCGGCCGACCTCATGCAGGCTCGTGTCTTCGCTCAGAAGGTCCTCCGAGCAGGCCAGTAAGAGAGCGAAAGTGACTGCCTGGGCGTAGCCGTCCGCGAACGTGGCGTCGTCGGCGGTGGGGAACAGCAGTTTGCGCCAGTCGTTCTTCAAGCCGGTGAAAGGCCGGGCACGTACATCGTCGTCCGGGCTGGAGGACTTGGCCTCTACGGCCAACTGTTCGAGGACAGCAGACCGTAACAGACGGCACAGCGGCGCAACATGTTGGACGAGACGGGCCACTCGGAGAATTGGGGCGGGCTTCCACAGGAGAAAGGTCTTCAGCAAGGCGTCAAATGCCCCTGGATCAACAGGAGCAAGCTTGTCTCCCGCGCTCTTCAGTGAGCCGGTGAAGTGGACCGTCTCCCCCCACTGCCGTCCGTCCCGGAACAGCCTCCACTCCGTCCCGTTGGAGTAGAGCAGGTTGGGGAGGTTCCGCAGCTTCTGCCACTGCTCCTTGTTGGCCTTGCTGAAAGAGTCGGGGTCAACGGAAAGACCGGGCCTCTTGAGCTCGATGTAGCCGGTCAGCTCACCGCCGGCACGGACGGCGTAATCGGGCCGCACCCCGAGATCGGCGAGACGGAACTCGTCATGCCAGGTGACTTCGGGCTGCTGGTGGCGCTCGCCCACCGCTTGGAGCAGCGTCTCAAGTGGCCCGCGAATGGCGGCTTCCGCGCTGCCGCCGCCGGACAACTTGAGCTTGGACATCCGCCCGAACTCTGCCACGGCGGCGAGCAGCCAGTCGTACATCCCCCCTGACATCTTTCCCCCCGTGGATCGCGTCAGAGCACAGAGACTAACTACATGACGTCAACAAGGGAAGACGGAACGTTATATCGAGGGAACGTCACGGCCCTCAACGCCAACCGTTAGCGGGCTCCGGCGGACGTCAACGCCTTGAGCGCCACATTGAGTCGCAGGACGTTGACCCGCGGCTCCCCGATGAAGCCCAGCGTGCGCCCCGTCGTGTGGGCGTCCACCAGGGCGCGTACCCCGGCGGCGGGGAGGTGGTTGCGTTGCGCTACGCGGTTGGTCTGGAGGTGGGCGTAGGCCGGGGAGATGTCGGGGTCGAGGCCCGAGCCGGACGAGGTGACCGCGTCCGGGGGGACGGCGTCGGGGGTGATCGGGTGGCCCGGGGTGGAGTTGTCCTTGATGACGGCGGCCTTGGCGTCCGTGACCCAGGCGATCAGTTCCTTGTTGTCGCCGGAGCGGTTGGTCGCGCCCGAGAGCAGCAGCTTGTACTGGGTGTTGACGGTGTTGGTGCCCAGGCCGTTGGACGGGCGCGGCTGGAACCAGCGCAGGTCGGGGCGGGCCGGTTCGGTGGGGTCGGCAGGGTTCCTCTTCGGCAGGAGGTAGGTCTGGCCGATGAGTTCCGAGCCGACGACCTTGCCGCCGGAGGTGACCTCCGAGCCGTTGGCCCGGTGGGCGAAGAGGCCCTGGGCGACGCCGGTGACGGCCAGCGGGTAGATGATCCCGCAGACCACGGTCAGGACGAGCAGGGCGCGCAGCCCGGCCCACAGGAGGCGTCCGGTGTTGCGTACGGAGGTGTTCATGACGGTCAGCCGATTCCGGGGATGAGGGAGATGAGCAGGTCGATGATCTTGATGCCGATGAAGGGCGCGACGAGGCCGCCGAGGCCGTAGATCCCGAGGTTGCGCCGGAGCATCCGGTCCGCGCTGGTCGGCCGGTACCGTACGCCCCGCAGGGCCAGCGGTACGAGCACGATGATGATCAGGGCGTTGAAGACGACCGCCGAGAGGATCGCGGACTCGGGCGACGACAGCCGCATGATGTTGAGCTTGTCCAGGCCCGGATAGACGACCGCGAACATCGCCGGGATGATCGCGAAGTACTTGGCGACGTCGTTGGCGATGGAGAACGTCGTCAGCGCGCCCCGCGTGATCAGGAGCTGCTTGCCGATCTCCACGATCTCGATCAGCTTGGTGGGGTTGGAGTCCAGGTCCACCATGTTCCCGGCCTCCTTGGCGGCCGAGGTCCCGGTGTTCATGGCGACGCCGACGTCCGCCTGGGCGAGCGCGGGCGCGTCGTTCGTGCCGTCGCCGGTCATCGCGACGAGCTTGCCGCCCGCCTGTTCCCGTCTGATCAGGGCCATCTTGTCCTCGGGCGTGGCCTCGGCGAGGAAGTCGTCCACGCCCGCCTCCTCCGCGATCGCCTTCGCGGTGAGCGGGTTGTCGCCGGTGATCATGACGGTCTTGATGCCCATGCGGCGCAGCTCGTCGAACCGTTCCCGCATGCCGTCCTTGACGACGTCCTTGAGGTGGATGACGCCCAGCACGCGCGCGCCCGCGCCGTCCTCGACGGCCACCAGCAGCGGCGTACCGCCCGCCTGGGAGATCGCGTCGGTGAGTGCGCGGGTGTCGTCGGAGACCTGGCCGCCGCGCTCGGTGACCCAGGCGGTCACCGAACCGGCCGCGCCTTTGCGTACCTTGCGCGCGGCGCCGTTCTCCGTGATGTCGACGCCCGACATCCGGGTCTGTGCCGTGAAGGCGATCCACTCGGCGCCGGCCAGTTCGCCCTGGTGGCGTTCGCGCAGCCCGTACCGTTCCTTGGCGAGGACGACGACGGAGCGGCCCTCGGGCGTCTCGTCGGCCAGGGAGGAGAGCTGGGCGGCGTCGGCCAGTTCGGCCTGGTCCGTGCCGCGTACGGGGACCAGTTCGGCGGCCTGCCGGTTGCCGAGCGTGATCGTGCCGGTCTTGTCGAGCAGCAGCGTGGACACGTCGCCGGCCGCCTCGACCGCGCGCCCCGACATGGCCAGGACGTTGCGCTGGACGAGGCGGTCCATGCCGGCGATGCCGATCGCGGAGAGCAGCGCGCCGATGGTGGTCGGGATCAGACAGACCAGCAGCGCCGCCAGCACGATCATCGACTGCTCGGCGTGGGCGTACTTCGCGAACGGCTGGAGGGTGACGACCGCCAGCAGGAAGACGATCGTGAGGGACGCGAGGAGGATGTTCAGCGCGATCTCGTTGGGCGTCTTCTGCCGGGCCGCGCCCTCGACCAGGGCGATCATCCGGTCGATGAAGGTCTCACCGGGCCTGGTCGTGATCTTGACGACGATCCGGTCGGAGAGCACCTTCGTACCGCCGGTGACGGCCGAGCGGTCGCCGCCCGACTCGCGGATGACGGGCGCGGACTCGCCGGTGATCGCGGACTCGTCCACGGAGGCGACCCCGTCGGTCACATCGCCGTCACCGGGGATGATGTCGCCCGCCTCGCACACCACCAGGTCGCCGATGCGCAGCTCCGTACCCGGGACGCGCTCCTCGCCCGCGCCGGCGCTCCGGCCGGTGAGCCGGCGCGCGACCGTGTCCGTCTTGGCCCGGCGCAGGGTGTCGGCCTGCGCCTTGCCACGGCCTTCGGCCACCGCCTCCGCCAGGTTGGCGAAGACCACGGTCAGCCAGAGCCAGGCGGCGATGGCCCAGCCGAACCAGGCGCCCGGGTCCAGGATGGCCAGTACGGTCGTGAGGACCGAGCCGACCTCGACCACGAACATCACCGGGGACGCGATCATCACCCGCGGGTCGAGCTTCCTGAGCGCGTCCGGGAGCGAGCTGATCAACTGCTGGGGGTCGAAGAACCCCACGCCGACCCGTCCGGTGGCTCCGGCGGACCGGCCGATTCCGCCGGAGAGGTCGCTGTGCGGCGCGCGCGCCGGGTTGGGGTTGGGGGAGGGAGTAGGGGTGGGAGTGGACATCGCGTCCTCTTGCCTCTTCGTACGGTCGGTCATGACGCCAGCCCCTCGGCCAGCGGCCCCAGCGCCAGCGCGGGGAAGTACGTCAGCCCGGTGACGATCAGGATCGCGCCGACGAGCAGGCCGGTGAACAGGGGTTTGTCGGTACGCAGGGTGCCCGCGGTCGAGGGGACGGGCCGCTGCCCGGCCAGCGAACCCGCCAGCGCGAGGACGAACACCATCGGGACGAAGCGGCCGAGCAGCATCACGATCCCGAGGCTCGTGTTGAACCACTGGGTGTCGGCGTTGAGCCCGGCGAAGGCGGAGCCGTTGTTGTTGGCGGCCGAGGTGTACGCGTACAGGATCTCGGAGAAGCCGTGCGGCCCCGAGTTGGTCATCGAGTGGCCCGGGGTGGGCAGCGCCATGGCGACGGCTGTGAAGCAGAGGACCAGCGCCGGGGTGATGAGGATGTAGCACGCGGCGAACTTGATCTCGCGGGTGCCGATCTTCTTGCCCAGGTACTCGGGTGTACGTCCGACCATCAGACCGGCGAGGAACACCGCGATGACGGCCATGATCAGCATCCCGTACAGCCCGGAGCCGACCCCGCCGGGCGCGATCTCGCCGAGCTGCATGCCCAGCAGCGCGATCCCGCCGCCGAATCCGGTGAAGGAGGAGAGGAAGGCGTTGACCGCGCCGGTGGAGGTGAGCGTGGTGGCGACCGCGAAGAGCGACGAGCCGCCGACCCCGAACCGGGTCTCCTTGCCCTCCATCGCACCGCGCGCGATGTCGAACGCGGGGGCGCCGTGGTGGAACTCGGTCCACAGCATCAGCGCCGTGAAGCCGATCCAGATCGTCACCATCGCGGCGAGGATCGCGTACCCCTGCTTGACGGAACCGACCATCCTGCCGAAGGTCCGGGTCATCGCGAACGGGATGAGCAGGATCAGGAAGATCTCGAAAAGGTTGGAGATCCCGTTGGGGTTCTCGAAGGGGTGGGCGGAGTTGGCGTTGAAGTAGCCTCCGCCGTTGGTCCCCAGCTCCTTGATGGCCTCCTGGGAGGCGACCGCGCCGCCGTTCCACTGCTGCGGCCCGCCGAGGAACTGTCCGACCTCGTGGATGCCGGCGACGTTCTGGATCGCGCCGCAGGCGACGAGGACGACGGCGCCGATGACGGAGATGGGCAGCAGGATCCGTACGGTCCCGCGTACCAGGTCGGCCCAGAAGTTCCCCAGCTCGCCGGTACGGGAGCGGGCGAAGCCCCGTACGAGCGCCACCGCGACGGCCATGCCGACGGCGGCGGAGAGGAAGTTCTGCACGGCGAGCCCGCCGGTCTGGACGACCGGGCCCATGGACTGCTCGCCGTAGTACGACTGCCAGTTGGTGTTGGAGACGAACGACGCGGCGGTGTTGAACGCCTGGTCCGGGTCGATCGAGGAGAAGCCGAGCGAGCCGGGGAGCCCGCCCTGGACCCGCTGGAGCAGGTAGAGGAAGAGGACGCTCACCACGGAGAAGGCGAGGACACCGCGCAGATAGGCGGGCCAGCGCATCTCGGTGGCGGGGTTGGCGCCGATGGCCCGGTAGATCCACTTCTCGACCCGCAGATGGCGCACGGAGCCGAAGCCGGAGCCCGAACCCGAACCCGAACCGGCCTCCGAGCCGGAGCCGGAGCCCGAGCCGGAGTCTGCCCGGGGGGACGCGTACACGCGGGCCATGTAGTCGCCGAGCGGACGGTACGCCAGCCCCAGCGCCACGATCAGCGCGAGCAACTGGAGCGTACTGGCGAGGACAGAACTCATGACGGGCTCAGAACCTCTCCGGGAACAGCAGGGCGAGGACGAGATATCCCAGCAGGGCGACGGCCACGACCAGGCCGACGATGTTCTCGGCGGTCACAGCTTCGTCACCCCCTTGGCGACGAGGGCCACCAGCGCGAAGACCGCGACCGTGGTGACGACGAAGGCCAGATCGGCCATCGTGAGCTCCTGAATGAGGTTCGGTACGGGTGAGGTACGGAAGGAATCGGACGTCCTGAGGAAGCCGGACGCCCTGAGGAAACCGGACGTCCTGACGAAACCGGACGTCCTGAGGAAACCCCCTCATTCGGGGCTTCCGTCTTCCGTTGACGGTGTCCATACGGCTCCGGTCGCCGGCTTGACGGCTCTCTTACGCCGTGCGGGGATCGCGGGTTGACGGCGACGCGGGCTGGATACGATGAAGGGCGGCTCCACGCGCCGACGCTGCTGATATGAGCGAGGAAAGGAATCCTTGGATATGACGACCGAGACGTTCGAGTTTCAGGTGGAAGCACGCCAGCTCCTCCAGATGATGATCCATTCGATCTACTCGAACAAGGATGTATTTCTTCGTGAGCTGGTCTCCAACGCGTCCGACGCGCTGGACAAATTGCGACTGGAAGTTCTCCGGAGCGAACTACAGGAAGACGTGTCGGACCTTCATATCGACATCGAGGTCGACAAGGAACAGCGCACGCTGACTGTACGTGACAATGGCATCGGAATGTCGCACGACGACGTGGTGGACCTCATCGGCACCATCGCGAATTCCGGTACGGCGAAGTTCCTGAAGGAGATGAAGGAAGCCAAGGAGGCGCAGGACGCCACGGCTTCCGAAGAACTCATCGGGCAGTTCGGTGTCGGCTTCTACTCAAGCTTCATGGTGGCCGACGAGGTCACCCTGCTGACCCGGCGCGCGGGCGAGAGCAAGGGGACCCGCTGGCAGTCCACCGGCGAGGGCACGTACACGGTCGACACGGTCGACGACGCGGCGCGGGGTACGGCGGTGACGCTGCGACTGAAGCCGGAGGACGCCGAGGACCAGCTCTTCGACTACACGTCCACGTGGAAGATCAAGGAGATCGTCAAGCGGTACTCGGACTTCATCACCTGGCCGATCCGCATGGCCGCCGAGGCGAAGCCCGCCGTGGACGAGACGGACGCGGGCGCGGACGCCGACGGAACGGCCGATGCCGACGCCGCCGGCGCCGGCGCTGACGCGACGCCCGAGCCCGAGACGATCAACTCGATGAAGGCGCTGTGGGCCCGGTCCAGGAGCGAGGTGACCGACGAGGAGTACAGCGAGCTGTACAAGCACGTCAGCCACGACTGGAGCGACCCGCTCGAAACCATCCGTATGCAGGCGGAAGGCACCTTCGAATATCAGGCGCTGCTCTTCCTCCCGTCCCACGCTCCGCAGGACCTGTTCACACAGGGGAGCAAGCGCGGAGTCCAGCTCTATGTGAAGCGCGTCTTCATCATGGACAACTGCGAAGCGCTGATGCCCGATTATCTGCGCTTCGTCAAGGGTGTGGTCGACGCCCAGGACCTTTCGCTGAACGTGTCGCGCGAGATTCTTCAGCAGGACCGGCAGATCCAGTTGATGCACCGGCGCCTGGTCAAGAAGGTGCTGTCGACGGTGAAGGAGATGATGGCCGACCGCCCGGAGCGTTACACGACGTTCTGGAAGGAATTCGGCCGGGTTCTCAAGGAAGGGCTGCTCAGCGACTTCGAGAACCGCGACGCGATTCTCGGCGTCTCGTCGTTCGCCTCGACCCACGACGAGGAGGGGGTGACCACCCTCCAGCAGTACGTGGAGCGCATGAAGGAGGGACAGCAGCACATCTTCTACATGACGGGCGAGTCCCGTACGGCGATCGAGAACTCGCCGCACATGGAGGCCCTGCGCGCCAAGGGCTTCGAGGTGCTGCTCCTGACCGACCCCGTCGACGAGGTGTGGGTCCAGTCCGTCCCGGAGTTCGACGGCAAGCCGCTGCAGTCGATCGCCAAGGGCGAGGTCGACCTCGACACCGAGGAGGAGAAGAAGGAGGTCGAGGCCGAGCGCGAGAAGCAGCAGCAGGACTTCGCCGGGCTGCTGACCTGGATGTCCGGGAAGCTGAGTGAGCACGTGAAGGAGGTACGGCTCTCCTCGCGCCTCACGGTGTCGCCCGCCTGCATCGTCGGGGACACCTTCGACGTGACGCCGGCGCTGGAGAACATGTACCGGGCCATGGGCCAGGACGTGCCCCACATCAAGCGGATCCTCGAACTCAACCCGACGCATCCGCTGGTCGTCGGCATGCGCACGGCCCACACCGGCCAGAAGGCTGACGCGGCGGACGCGGGATCGGACGACGCGACGGACACGGGATCGGGCGACGCCGGTCTCGCCGAGGCCGCCGAGCTGGTCTACGGGATGGCACTCCTCGCGGACGGCGGCGAGCTGGCCGACCCGTCACGCTTCGTCAAGCTGATGGCGGACCGGCTGGAGCGAACCCTGTAGTTCCCGGCTTCCGGATTCCCGGGCCTTCCGGCCGCGAGATACGGAACACTTTGGAGGGCGGTCACTGGCGTCAGTGGCCGCCCTCCGGCGTACGTACCGCCCTCCGGATGCTCCGGAGCGCACCCCGTGCACCATGGTTCAAAGATTGCGCAACCTCTAAAGTATTGCCATGGATGATCACGGCAGAACGGAATGGGAAGTCGCGGTCCTCGACGGAGGACCCGCGAACGGGGTACGGATGCGGGTCGCCGACCGGCCGTCCGTGGTGCAGGTGACATACCCCTGCGAACTGGACGGCCCGTCGGGCGGCGCCCACGTGGACGCGCTCTTCGTCTACCGGCGCGACCCGCGCGTACAGGGCGAGCCCCTGCGGTACGGCTTCGACCTGGCCAGCCCCTGAGGACCTGACGGGGACGGGACCGGACGTACCCCTCAGCGATCCGAAGAGGCGGAGGAGGGCGAGGAAGGGGGCGAGGGAGAAGGCGAGGCGGGGGGAGGCGAGAAGGAAGAGGCGGGCGGGGCGGCAGTGTCCGCCGTGGCGCCGCCCTCCTCCTTCATCGCCTTCGTCTCGCTCTTGAGGATGCGCAGGGACTTGCCCACGGCCCGTGCGGTGTCCGGCAGCTTCTTCGAGCCGAACAGAGCGATGAACACGATGGCCACGATCAGCAGGTGCCAAGGCTCCAACCCGTTACGCAACATGCCGCCCCGCCTTCCTCTCGTCGCATCCCGAACCGGCCGGGAATCCCGAATCGGCCGGTGCCCCGCGTCACTCACGCACCCGGGGTCCGCACCTCTCACTAAAGTTGCTACATTGCGCAACTGTACAACCAAGAGGTCGGCCAGAGGGATGAGGGCGCACACATGGCAGGCAGCCGCCAGCACACTCCAGCCGCGCGTACGAGCCGTCGCGCCGCCCCTGCCCGCTCCCGGCGGCGCAAGCGGAGCGGGCTGCGCACGTCGTTCGTCGTCGCCCTCTCCCTGCTCGTGCTCGCTACCGCCGGGATCGGCTGGATCTACCTCAAGCTCAGCGGGAACATCAACACCTTCAGCGCGGGCGGCCTCTCCGACAACCGGCCCGTAGGCACCTCCAAGGGCCAGAACGTGCTGGTCATCGGCTCGGACGCGCGGACGGACGGCAACAGCTCGCTGGGCGGCGGCGACAAGGACGACATCGGCCGCTCCGACACCGCGTTCCTGCTGCACATCTACGCCGACCACCAGCACGCGGTCGCCGTCTCCATACCCCGCGACACGCTCCTCGACATCCCGCCCTGCCGGCTGCCCGACGGTACGTGGACGAAGACGCAGGTCAACACCATGTTCAACGCGGCCTTCTCCCTGGGGCAGAGCGCCCAGGGCAACCCCGCCTGCACCCAGAACACCGTCGAGCACCTCACCGGACTGCGCGTCGACCACACCGTCGTCGTCGACTTCAAGGGGTTCGCGAAGCTGACCGAGGTCGTCGGCGGGGTCCAGGTGTGCCTGCCCCAGGACATCTACCAGAAGGATCTCAACCCCAACCGCGCCACCCGGGGCGAACGTCTCTTCACCCAGGGCGCCCAGACCGTCTCCGGCCGGCAGGCGCTGGACTACGTACGGATCCGGCACGGCATGGGCGACGGCTCCGACATCGGCCGGATCAAGCGCCAGCAGGCCTTCGTCGCCGGTCTGCTCAAGAAGGTGAAGAGCGACGGCCTCACCCCCACCAAGCTGCTGCCGCTCGCGAACGCGGCGACCCGGTCGATGACCGTGGATCCTGGGCTCGGCTCCGCCGACAAGCTGATCAGCTTCATGATGTCGCTCAAGGACATCGACCTGCACAACACCAAGTTCGTCACCATCCCCTGGCGGTACGAGGGGGCGCGCGTCGCGATCGTCGAGCCGGACGCCTCCGAGCTGTGGGCGGCGCTGAAGGCGGACCGTACCGTCGACGGCAAGGACGCCAGCGGCACGAAGGACGCGGGGACCGAGGAGGCCACCGGCTCCCCCGCCTCCCCCACGCAGAGCGCCACCGGCGAGGCCTCCGGCCAGGTCTCGGGCGGCGGCATCAGCGTCGCCGTGTACAACGGCACCACCGTCACCGGGCTGGCCGCGCGGGCCTCCCGTACCCTCACGGACCACGACTTCGTCGTCACCGGCGCCGCGACGGCGAGCAGCCAGGACCGCACCACCACCGTGATCGAGTACGGCGCCGGTCTGGAGGACCGGGCCAGGACCGTCGCGCGGCTCTTCCCCGGGGCGGAGGTCACGCCCGTGTCCACCACCTCGGGCATCGATGTCGTGCTCGGCACGTCGTACGCGGACGCCCCGGCCGACGGGACCGACGGGGCAGGATCCCCCTCCGCTCCGGCCCCCGGCTCCGTACCGTCCGCCGTGACCGACGACGCCCGTTCGGCGGACGACGACCCCTGCTCGAACCTCTCCTACGGCTGAGCCCTACGACTGTCCTACGGCTGAACCGCGACGCTCGCCCCGTCCGGTACGTGCCGCCGCTCGTGGCGCCCCCTCGCCACCGCGAGACCGGCGGCGTACAGCGCGAGGACCAGGGCGAGCAGCACGTAGTACAGCGCGGGCAGCGCCGGCATCCCGAGGGCCGGGCCGAGCGGGGAGAGCGGCAGCAGCAGCCCGGTCACGGCGAGCCCGGCGGCGGCCCAGCGGACCGGTCCCCCTCCGGTACGGCTCGTACGCAGCAGGAGCATCACCAGCGCCTGGGTGAGCAGGTTCTCCGTGAACCACCCGGAGTGGAAGGCCGCCTGGGTGGTCCCGTCCGCCGTCGTGTGCAGGGCGAGCGCGAGCACCGCGAACGTCGCCAGGTCGGCGGTGGCGTTGATCAGCCCGAACCCCGTGATGAACCGGAGGAACGCGCGCGACCGCAGCTCCGTCGGCCGGCGCAGCGCCTCGGGCCCCGGCCGGTCGTACGCGAAGGCGAGCTGCGCCGCGTCGAAACAGAGGTTCTGCACCAGGACCTGGGCCGGGAGCATCGGCAGGAAGGGCAGCAGCAGGCCCGCGACGAGCATCGCGATGACGTTGCCGAGGTTTGAGGAGAGAGTGATCCGCAGATAGGTCGCGATGTTGCCGCTGGAGTGGCGTCCGGCGCTGATCGCGTGGTCGATCGCGGTGAGGTCCTTCTTGGCCAGGACGACATCGCTGGACTCGCGTACGACGTCGACGGCGTCGCGCGGGCAGATCCCGACGTCGGCGGAGTGCAGCGCGGGCAGGTCGTTGACGCCGTCGCCGAGGAAGCCGGTGGTGTGGCCGTGGGCGCGTACGGCGGCGACGACACGGGCCTTGTGCTCGGGTGTGCAGCGCGCGAAGACGGTGGTGTGCCGGGCGACCTCGGCGAGTTCGGCGTCGGTGAGACCGTCGATACGGTCGGCGGTGACCACCTCGCCCTCGCCCGGCGGCCCCAGGGGGATCCCGAGGTCCTGGCAGGCGCGGGCCGCCGTTCCGGGGTGATCGCCCGTGAGGATCCTGACGGTGACGCCACGGGCCGCGAAGACCTCCAGCGCGTCGGCCGCCGTCGGGGCGAGCGCGTCGCGGAGGGCGACGAACCCCCGGAAGTCGAGGCCGCGTTCGTCGGCGGGGGTGTAGTCACGGCGCCGGGCCGGCCGCTCGGCGGTGGCGACGGCGAGCAGCCGCAGTCCGCTGTCCGCCTCGCGGGCGGCGAGGGCGGTGAGCCGGGCGCGTTCGCCGTCGTCGAGCGCGCACCGCTGGAGGACGTCGGCGACGGCGCCCTTGACGACGAGGGTGTGGGCGCCCAGGCGTCCCGGCCGCCGTACGACGGCGGTGGAGAGACGGCGCACGGGATCGAACGGCAGGGCGGCGACGCCTTCGTACCCTCGCCCTCCGATGTCCTCGCCTTCCGTCCCCTCCGCCGCGTCGAGGATCGCCTCGTCGAGCGCGTCGGGAGCGGGTAGATCGGCCAGTTGCAACGTCCACCAGGCGTTGACGGCGGCCCAGTGCAGTACGTCCGGGTCGGGGGCGCCGTGCGCGTCCGTCGCCCGGTCCAGCACCGGCCGGTCCTGGGTGAGGGTGCCCGTCTTGTCCAGGAACAGTACGTCGACGGCGCCCAGGTCGTGCAGCGCGGGCAGCCGTTTGACGATGACGCTGTGGTGGCGCGCGAGGAGCGACGCGCCCCGGGCGAGCGCCGTGGTGACGATGACCGGCAGCATCTCCGGCGTCAGCCCGACCGCCACCGCGACGGCGAACGGCAGCGTCTCCAGACCCCGGCCGCGCAGCGCAGCGTTGGCCATCAGGACCAGCGGTGGCGTCAGCAGCATGAACCGGATCAGGACCCAGGAGATCCCGTGCACCGAGCGGTCGAAGGCGCTGGCGGGGCGCCGTCCCGGGCGGCTGCGCGCCGCGCCCCACAGCGTACGGGTCCCGGTCGCGACGACGACCGCCGTCCCGCTCCCGGAGGCCACGCTGCTGCCCTGGAAGCAGAGGTGCGGCTGCCCGAACACCCCCGGCCCCCCGGCCGCTTCGCCCCCGGGCCCCTCGCCGGGCGCGTCCACCGCGTACTTGGTGACCGGGGCCGACTCTCCCGTCAGCGGCGCCTGATGGACGGTCAGACCGCTGGCGCGCAGCAGCCGTACGTCGGCGGGCACCAGGTCGCCGGGGCCCAGGCGGATCACGTCGCCGGGCACGAGCTGGTCGACGGGGATCTCCCGGGGCTGCGGCTGATCGCTCTCGCCGCCGGTCCGGTCGTCCGTCCGGCCGTCCGTCCCGCTGTCGGTACGTCGCAGTACGGTGGCGGTCGTGGCCACCAGGTCCCGCAGCGCGGCCATGGAGCGGTCGGCGCGGTGCTCCCCCGACGAGCGCAGCAGACAGCTCACGGCGACGAGCGAGAGGATCACGCACGCGGTGCCCCAGGCGGCGACGGTCGCGGACACCAGACCGAGGCAGAGCAGTACGGCCGTGAACGGATCCCGCAGGCTCCGTACGAAAAGGCGTGGCCAGGAGGCCGTACTCCACTCGGGCACGGCGTTCTCGCCGTACCGGAGCAGACGCTCCTCGGCCTGCGCGTCGGTCAGCCCGCGCGGTCCGCTGTCGAGCCGGCGCAGTACTTGGAGGGAGGTGAGCGGGGATTCCCGGCCCTGCGGATCCCGGCGCCCGGCCGTGCCCGTTTCCGCGTCGGTGTCCGCGTCTGTGTCCGCCGGGGCGCCCCAGGCTGCGGGCCCCGGCACCACGGACTCGGACATGGCGGTCTCAGGCGCCGACGTCGCTGATACGCCGTGGCCCCGGCGCGAGCGCCGCCCGGTCGGTGAGCTGGCCGACCATCAGCCGTACGACGGTCACGACATCGGGGTCGTCGACGAAGTAGACCTGTCGCCGGCCCTCCCGGCGGGACCGTACGAGACCGGCGAGCTTCAGCTTGGTGAGGTGCTGGCTCACGGCGGGCAGCGCGCCGCCGACCCGCTCCGCGAGCCCCGTCACATCGCTCTCGCCCTGTGCCAGCACCCAGACGATGTGCAACCGCGCCGATGACGCCAGCAGCCCGAACGCGGCGGCGGCGTCCGCCAGCACCTCGGCGGAAGGATCCCCGAAGCCGCCGACACCTGCCGTCACGATCGCTCTCCTGTCCCACGCGGGCCGTCCACCCGCGTACCCGTGCCCGATCCCCCGCCCGAATCCCCTGCCGGAACCCAACGGCTCAGTCTAGGGGCTCCCCCTACGGAGGGGTCGCAGGCAAAAGGAGGCTCGCGTCAGGGACGCTTCGGGGGTTCGTTCGGCTCGACGATGGTGCCGGTGACGATACGGCGCCCACCCTGCGCGTCGTCCTGCGCACCGCCCGGGGAGCCGCCCTGGGGGCCGCTCCGGGCTTCGTCCTGGGGCGCGGTGCCCGGGGCGGCGCTGTCCGCCGCGCCCGGGGCGGCACTGTCCGCCTTCCCCTCCTCCTTGAGCGCTTTCGTCTCGCTCTTGAGGATGCGGGCCGCCTTGCCCGCGGAGCGGGCCAGCTCAGGGAGTTTCTTCACCCCGACAACCACGGCGATGATGATGAGGATCACGGCCAGTTCGCTCAAGCCGAACATCAGGTCTGCTCTCTCCCGGGAACGTCCGCGGCCGTCCTGCCGCCGTGTCGCCGCAACATCTACAGCGCTGTAGAAGTATCCCGCATCAACCACACGCGCAACAAGGCCAGGGCCACCCTCGCACGGACTCCTGTGGGGACGTCAGTGGCACCGTCTGTGCAGGTGGTCACAGAGGCACCCCGAGCGCCCGCTTGGTGGAGCGGTAACGCGCCAGGAACACCGGGCGCAGCCAGCGCACCGACGCCGGGAAACTGCCCAGCAGCGCCGTGCGCCCCGGGACCCGGTCGGGGTCCTCCAGCAGGCCGAACACGAGATGCGGCCCCGTACGCGGGCCGCCGTGGACGATCGCGCTCCGCAGCCGGGGCACCTCGCGGTCCGGCACCCGGGGGAACAGCTCCAGCAGGACCGGCTCCTCCTCGTCGAGGTTCCTGTTCAGGATGGACAGGACGCGGATCGCGGACGGCAGCCCCGTCATCGCCGCCTCACCGACGACCACCAGGACCTCGCCGCGCCCGCCGGTCACCTCGCGGGCGGCGATCGCGTCGACCGCGCGGGCGAGGGTGTACAGCTCGGCGTCGAGCGCCTCGCGTTCGACGGCCGTGCCTTCCAGCTCCGCGACGGGTCCGGGGAAGAGTTCGCGCAGCACCGGCCAGAGCAGCTCGGACTCGCTCGCACGCTGGCCGTGGACGAACTCGATCAGCCACCGGGCCGTGCCGACCAGCGTGCGCACATCGACGGGCCGGCCGTCCGCGAGGGCCGAGAGCGACGCGGTGACGAGCGTCGCACCCCGGCGCATGAGGGTGTGCTCGGCGAGGAGTTCGTCGTGGATGCGTGTGCGTTCAGCGCGGAGCGCGGGTGAAACAGCCATCTTCCGTCCGTCCCCCTTCTTCACCGCGGGCGCCCGGGGCGGCTCGATCCGCCGGTCCACGGGCACACCTGCTGAGGCGCTCCGGGACGAGAGCACCTCTCCCTGAGGAGATGCCCGTCCCACGGGCCCCTCACACCTCACACCCCCCTCACCCGACCCCATCTATACGCCTTCCTTACTATTCCTTCCGCTTCCTCCCGTTTCGCATAATTTTCCCCTCACCTTTCGCCTCACCTTTCGCTCATCCGAAAGTTATCCACAGGCTGAGGGGGATCTCGACGGGATGTCAGCGGCCAAGCGCAGAATGGGGTCATGACTGAGATCAACGGTTCGAAGCCGGACGCGACGCGGGACGCCATGCCGGAGTGGGAGAAGCGCTTCCGGGCCCCTCGGGTCTCCCTGCCCGACTGGGCGGAGGACGCCCCTGAGCGGGCGCTGTTCGTGTCCAACGCGACAGGGACGTATGAGCTGTACGCGTGGGATCGCTCGACCGGCGCGCAGCGTCAGGTGACGGACCGGCCGAACGGGACGACGGACGGGGTGCTCTCGCTCGACGGCGAGTGGATCTGGTGGTTCTCGGACACGGACGGGGACGAGTTCGGGGTCTGGATGCGCCAGCCGTTCTCCGGCGCGCGGGAGAACGGCGCGGGGGCCGAGGCCGCTTCGGGTGCGGGAACAGGGGCCGGGGCCGGGGCCGACGAGCCGGCGGCGCCGGGGCTCGATCCCTCCTATCCCGCCGGTCTGGCGCTGGGACGGGACGGGACGGCGGTCGTCGGGCGGTCGACCGACGAGGACGGATCGACGGTCCATGTCGTACGGCCGGGCGAGGCGCCGGCCGAGATCTACCGCCACCGGGAGTCGGCCGGGGTCGGGGATCTGTCGCACGACGGCACACTGCTCGCGATCGAGCACACCGAGCACGGGGACGCGATGCACTCGGCGGTGCGGGTGCTGCGGCTGGACGGCTCGCTGGTCGCCGAGCTGGACGACACCGAGAGGGGCACGCGCGAGCTGGGCCTCGATGTGCTGGGCTTCGCTCCGGTGGCCGGGGACAGCCGGCTGCTCGTCGGCCATCAGCGGCGGAGCCGCTGGGAGCCGATCGTCTGGGATCCGCTGACGGGCGAGGAGACGGATCTCGCGATCGAGCTGCCCGGCGATGTCCACGCCGAGTGGTATCCGGACGGCTCGGGGCTGCTCATCGCACACAGCTTCGAGGCGCGCGACGAGCTGTGGCGTTACGACTTCGCCAAGAGCGCGCTGATCCAGGTGGAGACCCCGGCCGGGACGGTCTCGGGGGCGACGGCGCGGCCGGACGGCAGTGTGGAGTACCTGTGGTCGTCGGCCGCCAGACCGCCGGTGGTGCGGTCCACCGCGGGCGGAGTGGTGCTGGACGCGCCGGGCATGGCGGCGCCCGCCTCGGTGCCGGTGGAGGACGCGTGGGTCGAAGGCCCCGGCGGCCGGGTCCACGCGCTGGTGCAGCGGCCGTCGGGCGAGGGCCCCTTCCCCACGGTCTTCGAGATCCACGGCGGCCCGACGTGGCACGACAGCGACGCGTTCGCCGCGGGCCCGGCCGCCTGGGTCGACCACGGCTTCGCGGTCGTACGGGTCAACTACCGCGGATCGACGGGGTACGGGCGGGAGTGGACGGACGCGCTCAAGCACCGGGTCGGGCTGATCGAGCTGGAGGACATCGCGGCGGTACGCCAGTGGGCGGTCACCTCGGGGCTGGCCGACCCGGCGCGGCTGGTCCTGGCGGGCGGCTCGTGGGGCGGCTATCTGACCCTGCTCGGCCTCGGCACCCAGCCGGACGTCTGGGCCGTGGGCCTCGCGGCCGTACCGGTCGCGGATTACGTGACGGCGTATCACGACGAGATGGAGGCCCTGAAGGCGATGGACCGCACCCTGCTGGGTGGTACGCCGGAGGAGGTGCCGGAGCGGTTCGAGGCGTCGTCCCCGCTGACGTACGTCGACGCGGTCCGGGCCCCGGTCTACATCTCGGCGGGGGTGAACGATCCACGCTGCCCGATCCGTCAGGTGGAGAACTACGTGGACCGGCTGGCGGCGCGCGACGCGGTCCACGAGGTGTACCGGTACGACGCGGGGCACGGTTCGCTGGTGGTGGAGGAGCGGATCAAGCAGGTGCGGCTGGAACTGGACTTCGCGAGGAGGCACCTGGGCATCGGATAGAGCGGACGGACCGGGCCGGGGCACCGGGGAAACCGGGCCCCGGGACCCGGGGGCGGGGCGGCGTTCCGTACCGTGGAGGGGTGTACCGGTTCCTGGTGACTCCGCGATGGTGGGGGATCAACGTCTTCGTCGTACTGGCGATCCCCTTTTGTATCTTCATGGGAATGTGGCAGCTCGGGCGCTTCGAGGACCGGGTGGACACCCACCGGGCGGCCGAGGCCAGGCCCGATCCCGGGAAGCGGCCCGCCGTGGCGGTGGCGTCCCTGCTGCCGGTCGACCAGGAGACGTCGGGACGCCATGTCACGGCGACCGGACGGTACGCGGACCAGTTCGTGGTGCCGGACCGGAAGCTGGACGGCAGGACCGGTTCGTACGTCCTGACCATGCTCCGTACCGACGACGGCAAGGCGCTGCCCGTCGTCCGCGGCTGGCTGGCCGGCGGCGAGAAGACGCCCGCGCCGCCGAAGGGCGAGGTGACCGTGACCGGGTCGCTCCAGGCGTCCGAGGCGGTCGGGTCCGACGGGGTGCGGTCGGGCGGCCTGCCGCAGGGACAGCTCGGCATGATCAGCGCGGCCTCGCTGGTCAACCTCGTGCCGTACGGGGTGTACGACGCCTGGGTCACCGTGGGTCAGGCGTCGGACGGGCTGCTGCCCGTGCCCGCCGCCGCGCCGCAGAACACCGGGCTCGACCTGAAGGCGTTCCAGAACCTGGGGTACACCGGCGAGTGGTTCGTGTTCGCCGGGTTCGTGGTCTTCATGTGGTTCCGGCTGGCCCGGCGCGAGGTGGAGACCGCCAAGGACGAGGCGCTGGGGCTGGGCACCGCGGCCTGACCGCCCCGCGGAGCGATCAGGCACCACGAGGTGATCACGCCCTGGTCATGGCCTAGGCCAGACGGGGCCTAGAAGCCGCTGAGGAGTCCGGTCCAGTAGACCGTGCCCGCACAGGCGTTGGGGATCGTCGCCGATACGGTCGTGCCCGCCGCCGCGGTGTAGGAGACGGAGACGCTGCCGTCCTCGACGCCCCCATCGTTGAGGAGCTGGGGCTCCGCACCGGTCGTGCCGTCGCCCGAGCCGGTTTCGCCGTTGCCGGCCGTGGAGCCGGCGGTCGTGCCGGCCGAGCCGTCGTCCGTGGGCGAGGGGTCGGGCGAGGGGCCGCCCGAGGTCGGGCAGGTCTCCGACGGCACCCAGGCGAACTTCACCTGATACGTGCCGTTCGGCGGCAGCGTCAGCGTCGACATCTCCTGGGAGGGGTCGGGCAGCCCGGTCGCCGCATCGCCCGCGAAGTGCGTCGACGTGCTGATCTTCGAGCCGTCGGCCGCGCCGATGGTGCCGAAGCCGATCGAGCCGCGGCCGGTGACCGTACAGGCGGAGGAGGAGACATTGGCGAGGCGGAACGTGCCGTACACCTTGCCCGCGGCATCGGCGACGCCCACCTCCGCGGTGGGCTGGCGGAGTTGGCCCGCCGTACAGACCTGCGAGGAGGTGACGCTGCTGGAGCCGCCGGACTCGTCGGACGTGCCGCCCTTGCCGCCGTCGGCCGCGTCCGACGCGTCGGGGTCGGGCTTCTCCTGCTTGTCGGGCTCGTCCTCGTCGGCGGACACCTTGTCCGAGGGGCCGTCCGGGTTCGTCGTCCGGTCCTTGTCGGTCCGGTCCTTGTCCTCGCCGCTCCGCGACTTCTCACCGTGCCCGGCGGCGACGGAGCTGTCGTCGGACGTGGTGCCGGTTTTCGCGACGTGCACGAAGGCGGGCACCGCCGTACCGACGAGCAGCGCGGCGGCGGCCACCCCCACGACGGCCTGCCGCTTTCTGGCCCGCCGGGTCGGGACCGCCTTGCGCAGGTGGTCCAGCGCGCCGTCGGACGGCCGGAGCTCACCCACGGCACCGTGCATGAGCCGGCGCAGCGCCAACTCGTCGCCGTCCAGGGCCCCGGCCGGATCGCCGCTCAGATCCGTGCCCGCGTCATCGGGCTCCTCGGACTCGTCGGGCTCACCGGACTCATCAGGCTCCTCGGCCTGCTCGGTCTCCGCGGTGACCTCGGCGGCCTCTCCGTCGGTGCGGCCGCTCAGCTCGTTCTCCGGCCCGTTGCTCACAGTTCCGTTTCCAGTCAGGTCGTTCAACGGCACGTCCGGGGCTTCCCGCCCGTCCTTCTCTCGCCCCTGTGCGCGCTCCCGCTCTCGTCCGTGGTCCTGTTCCCGCTCATGGCCGGGGCCGTGCCGGTCCTTGCGCCACGCACTCATGCCGAAGCCTCCATGGCGACCCGCAGCGCCGCGATCCCGCGCGAGCCGTACGCCTTCACCGAGCCCAGGGATATCCCCAGCGTCTCGGCGACCTGCGCCTCGGTCATGTCGGCGAAGTACCGCAGGGAGAGCACCTCGCGCTGCCTGCGCTGCAACCCGCGCATCGCCTTGATCAGCGCGTCCCGCTCCAGCAGGTCGTACGCGCCCTCCTCGGCGCTCGCCATGTCGGGCATCGGCTTCGAGAGAAGCTTCAGGCCGAGGATGCGGCGGCGCAGCGCGGAACGGGACAGGTTCACGACCGTCTGCCGCAGATAGGCGAGCGTCTTCTCCGGCTCCCGGACCCGGTTGCGCGCGGAGTGCACGCGGATGAACGCCTCCTGGACGACGTCCTCGCAGGAGGCCGTGTCGTCCAGCAGGAGAGCGGCGAGACCGAGCAGCGACCGGTAGTGGGCACGGTAGGTCTCGGTGAGGTGGTCGACGGTGGTGCCCGCCGCCATCGCCTCCTCAGCACCCTCGCGCTGGGACGGGATACGGGCGGGCCGCGCGGCCGGCATGGGGGCGATCACCGGCATGCCGCCGGGCATGCGGGGCCGCCGGAGCGGACGCACTGCCGCGCCTCGTACCGGGACAACCGCTGTGATGTCGAGAACCTCTGCTGCCACGCCTGTTGGACACGCTTCCCCCCGTCAGGGTTGTACGCGCACGCCGCCCCATCTGACGCTGCACTGAATACCCTCATGCGTACCCGATCTCCCCCTATGCCCCAATTCCGCGGCACCACACGGGGGCGACCACAGAGACGCTTCCCAGCCATCCGGCGGTTGCAGTACTCGCGCGGCACTCGCGCGGAGACTCGCGGAAGGGTGGGAGGAGTAGCGTCCGACATGGCAACGCCCCAGTTCAAGAGGCATAGCCGGTCAGCCTGCCCATGGGGCGTTCACAGATCCTACAAACTTTTGAGTCGTCACGGCGTACTGATTTGCGCCGACTACCAGGCAGTTGTCGGCAAGCGACCGGGCGGCTACCCCTTCGGCCGGTTACGGCATCGATCGGTTAGGGCATCGATCGGTTAGGGCTTCGACCGGTTACGGCTTCGCCAGTTCGACGGCGACGGCCTCGGCGATCTGCGCGGTGTTCAGGGCGGCGCCCTTGCGCAGGTTGTCGCCGCAGACGAACAGCTCCAGCGCCCTGGGGTCGTCCAGCGAGCGCCGTACGCGCCCCACCCAGGTCGGATCCGTCCCCACCACATCGGCGGGTGTGGGGAAATCGCCCGCCTCCGGGTTGTCGAAGAGCACCACGCCGGGCGAGGTCGCCAGGATCTCGTGCGCCCGGTCGACCGTGACCTCCTTCTCGAAGCGCGCGTGCACGGAGAGGGAGTGGCCGGTGATCACGGGTACGCGGACGCAGGTCGCAGCGACCCGCAGCGCGGGCAGGTCGAGGATCTTCCGGGTCTCGTCCCGGATCGCCGTCTCCTCCGAGGACCAGCCGTCGCCGGTGGCGGCCGGGGAGCCGGCCCAGGGCACGACGTTGAGGGCCAGCGGCGCGGGGAACGGGCCGGTGGCGTCGCCGACCGCGCGCCGTACGTCGCCCGGGTGCGTGCCCAGTTCCGTACCGGCGACCAGGGAGAGCTGGTCGCGCAGGGCGTCCACGCCGCCCTGACCTGCGGCGCTGACCGCCTGGTACGAGGAGACGACCAGTTCGCGCAGGCCGAACTCGGCGTGCAGCGCGCCCACCGCGACGATCATCGTGAGCGTGGCGCAGCCGGGCCCGGCGATGATGGAGCGCGGCCGGGTCCGTACGCCGTGGGGGTTCACCTCGGGGACGACCAGGGGGACGTCGGGGTCCATCCGGAAGGCGGCGGAGTGGTCCACGACGACGGCGCCCTTGGCCGCGGCGACGGGCGCCCAGGTGGCGGACACCTCGTCCGGTACGAGGAACACCGCGACGTCGACGCCGTCCAGCGCCTCCTCGGAGAGCGGGACGACCTCGGTCGTCCCGCCTCGTACGGACAGCTTGCGGCCGTTCGTACGAGGCGAGGCGAGCAGCCGGATGTCGCCCCAGATGTCGGCGTGCTGCGACAGGATCTGGAGCATGACGGCGCCGACGGCCCCGGTCGCACCCACGACCGCGAGCGTCGGCCGCCCGTTCATCGCGCGGCGCCCCGGAACAGCGTGCGCCAGGGCGTCGCGTTCCGGAGCATCGCGCTCCGGAACATCCCGCCCCGGAGCGCGGCGCTCGGCGCCCCGCCGGACGGGGTCATCGCCCGGTGCCGCCGTAGACGACGGCCTCGTCGGAGTCGCTGTCGAGACCGAAGGCGGTGTGCACGGCCCGTACGGCCTCGACGACCGACTCCTCCCGCATGACCACCGAGATCCGGATCTCGGATGTCGAGATCAGCTCGATGTTGACGCCCACGTTGGAGAGCGCTTCGAAGAACCCGGCGGTGACGCCCGGGTTGGTCTTCATCCCGGCGCCGACGAGGGAGACCTTGCCGATCTGGTCGTCGTAGCGCAGCGACTCGAAGCCGATCTTCTCCTTCGTCTTCTCCAGCGCGTCGATGGCCTTGCGGCCCTCGGTCTTCGGCAGCGTGAACGAGATGTCGGTCAGACCGGTCGACGCGGCGGAGACGTTCTGCACCACCATGTCGAGGTTGATCTCGTTGTCCGCGATGACACGGAAGATCGTCGCCGCCTCGCCGGGCTTGTCGGGGACACCGACGACCGTGATCTTCGCCTCGGAGGTGTCATGGGCGACACCGGAGATGATGGCCTGCTCCACCTTGCGGTCCCCTTGCGGTTCGTTGCTGACCCATGTGCCCTGAAGCCCCGAGAAGGAGGAGCGGACATGGATCGGGATGTTGTATCGGCGCGCGTACTCGACGCAGCGGTGCAGCAGCACCTTGGAACCGGAGCTGGCCAGCTCCAGCATGTCCTCGAAGGAGATCCAGTCGATCTTCCGGGCCTTCGAGACGACCCGGGGGTCGGCGGTGAAGACACCGTCCACATCGGTGTAGATCTCACACACCTCGGCGTCCAGCGCCGCGGCGAGCGCGACGGCCGTGGTGTCCGAGCCGCCCCGCCCCAGGGTCGTGATGTCCTTCTTGTCCTGGGACACCCCCTGGAAACCGGCGACGATGGCGATGTTGCCCTCGTCGACGGCGGTGCGGATCCGGCCCGGCGTGACATCGATGATGCGCGCTTTGTTGTGGACCGAGTCGGTGATGACGCCTGCCTGGCTGCCGGTGAACGACTGGGCCTCGTGGCCCAGGTTTTTGATCGCCATCGCCAGCAGGGCCATGGAGATCCGCTCTCCGGCGGTCAGCAGCATGTCGAACTCACGCCCGGCAGGGATCGGGGATACCTGCCCGGCGAGATCGATCAACTCGTCCGTCGTGTCACCCATCGCCGACACCACGACGACCACTTGGTGGCCGTTCTTCTTGGCGTCGACGATCCTCTTGGCGACCCGCTTGATGCCCTCGGCATCGGCTACGGAGGAGCCTCCGTACTTCTGCACGACAAGGCCCACGTGCGCTCCTCGCTCAGTCCATCGCTACAGCACCGCGCGTCGCGGCACATCGCTGCTGTCGGCTCAGTTTAACGAGCGGCCGCAGGACGACCCGTCTATACCACATCGTGAGATGTCCCGCTCACTCCGTGATCACCCCGAGACGTCCACGGCCGCTCGATGAGGAAACATGCCCGGGATCGGGCGAGGCACGCAGAACGTGGCCCACGTCACGCGTATGCGCGTCTCCTTGTACGGCCCAGCGCTCACGCCTCGCCAGGGCTCTCCGCCATTCCCGGTTCGACGACCCAGCGGCTCGGGTGACCCGTGATCTCCTCGATCTGGTCGTAATCCTGGTCGTAGTGCAGGACGGTAACCCTGTGCCGCTGGGCAGTGGAAGCGATCAGCAGATCCGCGAGGGACAGCGCCCGGTGATTGCCCTTCAGTACCGCCTGCCGCTGAATGTCCATCGCGGTGTCCCACACCTCGTCCGGAGACGGCAGGTACTCGAAGCCTGCTAACCAGCGCTCCCACCGCTTCGCTTCGGTGGCACTGCGCACCGAGTACATGATCTCCATACGCACCGCTCCCGAGACGCAGAGCAGCCCTTGATCACGGAGGGGGTCGAGCACCTTCGCCACGGCCGGCCGGTGCCATCGGGCGAACGCGGACTTGTCGATCAGGTACCTCTCGCTCATGCCGCGGACGACTCCTGCCCATGATCATTGCGGGCGTCGTACGTGAGGTCGATCTCTCCCGACTTGATGGCGTCACTGAACTCGCGGCGCCTCTGACGCTTCGCCGCGTCCACGACCGCGGCCTTCACTGCGTCCTCGTCAGTCTCCGCGCCGAACGCCTCGCGGATGTCTTCGAGGAATTCCCCGTCGATCTCGACAGTGATGAGGGCCATGAAGGGCCGCCTTTCCATACGAGCAATCACCGGACCACCTCCACGATAGGTTGCCGCGTTCCGCGCGCGACCGCCTGCGCGCGGACGTGTTCGCTGTGTACCGGCTCGGGGATCGGCCGGGCCTTCAGGCCGGCGGCGGCACGCAGTTCGTCGGCGCGGCGGGCCACGTCCACCTGGGCGGGAACCGCCCGGAAGGTGTCGGGGATCGCGTCGATGACCAGGCCGGTCTCCTCGGCCGCGTCGTACGCCGTCATCTCCTCCCGGCACTCGACGCAGACGCCCCCGACCAGCAGCGTCATCGACTCGTCGTTCTCGCAGGTGATGCAGGTCATGAGCGCACGGGTGACGTAGGCCGGTGCGCTCGCGCTGCTCGGCTCGGGCGGCATTTTGCTCTCCAGTCGGGTACGGGCGATCGCGACCGGGCTGTGCAGGGGCTGCGGCAGCCCGGCGGTCAGGGATCGGGTGATGTGGTCCGGTGTGGCGCCGCGCGCCAGCCACTCGGCGGCGAGCGCTTCGAGCGCGGCGCAGTCGGCGGCGGACAGTGTCATACGGGGCTCGGTACGGCCCAGGCGCGCGAGGGTGCGGTACGCGACGGAGGCGGGGACGGTAGTGGATTCGGGCGCCGAACCGGGAGCCGGAGCGGGGGCCGGTCCTGTGCCGTGTACCGGTGCTTCCGCCGTACGGGACTCCTGGCACACGGCCGATGCCGGTTCCCGTTCGGGGACCGGCGCGCGATCGCTCCCCGTCCCCTCCCTCAACCGCCGTTCCAGCTCGGTGAGATCGATCCCGCGCAGACCGGCGACGTACGCCTGCCACCACTCGTCGTCCCTGGCCGTACGGGAGAAGTACGTGTGTGTCACCCAGCGGAAGCTGTTGTCCTCCAGCGCCAAGTGCTCCTTGACCCGGCGCAGATGACCGGCGTCGGAGAGGAAGCGCAGCGCCTTGCCGCAGGCCTGCTGGCCGTAGTCGGCGACGTTCGCGGCGAGCGCCTTGTAGCCGATGGCTGAACCCTCGGGCAGACGATCGATGTATGCGGCAACCGCCGCTTCCCTCGTGCGCAGATGTGCGAAGTCGGCCTCGCCACGCGGGCGTTGGTCGGGCGCGGAGCGCTTGCCGTAACCGGGGTTGGCGAAGGGGTGCCCGGGCGCGGGCAGGGCAGCACTAGAGTGGGCGTAAGCCACGATCGAGTCTCTTTCGATGCGCTGGTCAGGCTCCGGATTGGTGTTGGTGCACCGCCGGAGCCGCTTTACGTCGCGAACCTAAACGCTCAACACGCTCTGACGCAACCCGAACACAGATAGTCATATTCGCTCGTCAGCGGAGGGTCAGGGGAGGGAGGTGGGGGTTTCCCTCAACCACCCAAACCCTGGGTAGGGGCTCGAAGCCCGGGGCCCGGAACCCGAGGCTCAAGCCCCCTCACTCACACGCAGCGCGGCCGCGATCTCCCTGTTCTTCGCACCATCCTCGAAGCGGCCGACCGCCTCCAGCCGGATCCGTTCCCTCGCCGCCCTCTTGGCATCGGTCAAACCGCCGCCCTGCGCGTATCTCACACCACACAGCTACCGACCCGACCCAGCCGCTGTCAGGCGAACAACCCGACATCACCCAATCAAGTTCAGTAGTGCTTGTTGGTTGGGGGTGGGACATCAGAAGCCCAGCATTTGGCCGCCGAGGCGGGCAACGTTCATGGCGGCAAGGATTTCGGAGCGGTTGTACGACCGGTGAATGCTCAGGGGAATGTGGGCATGCGGTCTTGTCAGCTTCAGTGGAAGAACAGGGCCACCCCGTTGACGTAGAACTGGATAGGGTCATCCGAATTTATGTCGGTTAGACGGATGCTGCAAACCATCAGATTGGGGGGCGCAAATGAGAGTACAGCCATCATCTGACCCAGCTGGCGTTCGGTCAAATTCGCGCCGCTGATGAATGCGCCACTGAATGCCATCAGCGCAAAAACGACGCTATCGCCGGGTTGAAGATCTATGGGCTTACGTTGAGAGCGGACGTCCCCCGGACGCTCGCCTGGGGCGGGCCCTTCGAAGGCGAAATTGACGACTTGGAATCCCCTGAGGCCTGCATTGAGGCGACCCGTCGGGTCGCCCTCGCCGGGGATAAAGAGTCCCGGGGCGAGAGGCTCGATAACTTTGGCGTCTGTCAATTTCTGAGTAGTCATTTCCGACTCCGTTCGCGTAATTTGCGGAATTAAGTGCATCCGTCAGTTCAGCATGCACTTCGAGGAGTTCCAGGGTTCGACCTTTGGTAGGACGCGGCGCACCTTGGGGTCCCGCTCCCACGCTGCCTAAGCGGCTCGTATATCGCCTGAATGAATCGGACAGCGGCTACGCTCTCACTCCTCATCTGCCTCTCTCCACACTCGCACCGAGGTGGCATGTTCGCAAATTTTGAAGCGAGCCCGAATTATTTGAACCTGGAATAGTCGAATGCTCACGCGCTTGACGAACAACTATTCGGGCGAGGACTGTTACGGCAGCCGTAGATCGCGGCGAACCAGTCGACCCCGACGCCGGCGTCGAGGGCGTCGCGCACCATGGCGACGGCCTGGTCCGGCTTCGTCGAGAACTCCAACTCGTCAGGGACACGCGCGAGTTCACGGCGCTCGTCGTCGGCCGCCCACCCCTGGGGCAGGTAGAGCTTCCGGTCGATCATCACCCGCATCCTCGCGGTCACCGCTACGAGGTGCACCGCGACCTGGTACTTCGCCGTGCCGCCGATCGCCCCGGAGTACTGGTGGGCCGCCCCGACCGCGTACTCGGACGCCTTCTCGTCGCCGGTCTCGTCCGCGACCAGCACGATCTCCTCTCCGGCAAGGTGCACGGCGACCTGCTCGGCGATCTTCCTGCGGGCCGCCTCGTGATCGAACTTCGCCCGCGCCAGCAGGTGCTGGAACCGGTCCGGACTCCGGTGACCCGCGGCTTCGGCCAGTGTCCAGCAGTTGCGGGTCTCCAGCTCCATCAGCAGGCCCGACGTCAGCTCGGCTGCGGCCTGGCGGGGTTCACGCCGCTTGAAGCAGCCCGCGATGGCTCCCATCGCAGCCCCGAAGACGCCCGCCCACTCCTGCCCGGCTATCCTCGCCGCCGCGGCCACCGTCTCTTGATGTCTCGTCACAAAGCTTCATGATCACGGTGGCCGCACCCATCCCCACAGCCGGGCCCCGCGGTCGTCCTGACCTGCGAGAACACCAGATCTACGGCTGCCGTAACTGTCGTGCCTTTCCAGAGGCGCGACTTCCAAGATCATGGAGGCATCCCGCGATCCGACTAGCAGACTGTGCTTGGTGACGCCGCATCTTTGATCCCGCCTGCCTTTGGCTAACTCCGTATACGGCTGCCGCGCCCTCGCCGTCGTTGACGTACCGCTGGGATCGTGAATCGTCATGATCGGCCGCTTTCACGCGTTCAACCTCGGTACCGCCCTACCCGGAGCCCTCGGATCCTCCGGTCCTGCGAAAGACCGGGTCGCGTCCATATCTGGAAAGCCCGAGTAGTTTATTCGTCAAGCGCGAGAGCCCTCAAATATTTCAGGTTCAAACAATTCGAGCTCGCTTCAAAATTTGCGAACATGCCACTTCGGTGCGAATGTGGAGAGAGGCAGATGAGGAGTGAGAGTGTAGCCGCTGTCCGATTCATTCAGGCGAATATGGACGCATCTTGGCCAGCGCGGGTGCGGGGCTCCAAGGTGAGTAGCACCCCACCAAAGGTCGATCCATGGAACTCCTCGGAGTGCATCCTGAACTGGGGAATGCGCTTAATGCGGCAAATTACGTGAACGGAGCGAGAAGTGACTACTCAGAAATTGACAGACGCCAAAGTTATCGAGCATCTCGCCCCGGGACTCTTTATCCCCGGCGAGGGCGACCCGACGGGTCGCCTCAATGCAGGCTTCACGGGATTCCAAGTCGTCAATTTCTTCTTTGACGCACCCGGCGGCCCGGACCACCTCCTTCCCGGGGGCCCCCAGTCTCAACGTAAGCCCATAGATCTTCAACCCGGTGATAGCGTCGTTTTTGCGCTGATGGCATTCAGTGGCGCATTCATCAGCGGCGCGAATTTGACCAACCGCCCGCTGGGTCAGATGAAGGCTGAACTCTCATTTGCGCCCCCCAATTTTATGGTTTGCGGGATCCGTCTCAGCGACGCAAATGGGGATGACGCTATCCAGTTCTACGTCAACGGGGTGGCCCTGTTCTTCCACTGATACGGCAGCCATAGATCGTGGTGCCGCTGCGTTGTCCCTGGTCAGATGCTTCGCCTTAATCGCCTCCTCCTGGCAAGCACGGGCCACCTTACGGATCAGGGTCTCCTTCGTACCCCACACCTTCGCATGCTGCGTCCACTCCAGCGGGTACCTCGCCTCCCACTCCAGGAAGAGCAACGCATAGGGCAGCCCTGGCCAAGTCGTCAGATCCCCGCCCACAGGGCTATTCCACACCCCGTCAGGCAGCGAATGCTTCTGGGCTTGCCATCAGGGCTTCGGCGTAGTCGCGTGACGCCCAGGGCTTCGGCGTAGTCGTGTAACGCCCGGTTCGTGATGGCCTGTCGGCTCTGTGGGGGCGGGAAGCAGTGCAGGCACGGTTTCCAAGATCATGGAGTTCTCTACGCCCCGTGATTCGAGTGGAAGACCGTGCCTGCCGACGCATCATCGCTGATTCCGCCTGCCCTTGACCAACTCCGGGAGCATCCCGAGGTCGCATCGCAGGAGGGGACGACCTGCGGCGATTCCCTCACGATCCCCCGAACCGAAGGACGCCCGCACCGCGTCGTCCGTCCCGCCCATGTCCCTGGCGACCCCCAGCAGCGCCCCGGCCAGGTGGTCGCATTCGCCGCGTACCGCCGCCAGGCGCTCCTCCCACGACTCCAGGACGCCCGCCAGCTCCGCCACCGCGGCCAGGCCCACGGCACCGGGTGCCACGCCCGCGTGCGCGGAACGCAGACGGCGGCGGCTCTTCTCCGTGCTCGTCCGGAGCGTGGCGGCGGCGCCGGAGGCCGCTGTCCAGGGGCCGGTGGTGTGCTTCAGGTGTGCGTCGGCGCGCGGCGGCACCGGCGGGCGTTCCGCCAGCTCGAAGAGTTCCTGCCACTTCTGTGCGTACGGCACAGGACCGCCCCCGCTCCCCGCTCCCACGGACCATGAACGCGCCGCGTTACGTCACGGTGACGTTAGGTGCATCGCGGGGCGGGGTGCAAACGCGGTCACCTGACCGTACGGAGTCCCAGCGGGCCCGCGATCTCCTCCACCATGACGCGGCCCGCCTCTTCCGCGAGGGCTTCCTCCGCGGCTTCCGTGAGTTCCTGGTCCGTGTCGAGGCCGTCCAGGGCCGGGAGCGGCTGGTCCAGGCGGACGTGGGCGACCAGGGACTGGAGGGCGCGGAGGGTGGCGGAGGCGGTGGAGCCCCAGTTGGAGAAGTACGAGAACTGCCACCACCAGAGGGCCTCGGTCGTGCGGCCCGCGCGGTAGTGGGCCAGTCCGTGGCGGAGGTCGGTGACCACGTCGGCGATGTCGTCGGAGATCCGGTGCGCCACCGGCGCCTTGCGCGGCTCGTACGGGTCGAAGACCTCGGAGTAGACGTCGATCGGCTCCAGGATCACGGCGAAGCGCTCGCGCAGGTCGTCCACGTCCGGCTCGGGGCCCAGATCCGGTTCGTACCGCTCGTCGGGGAGGATGTCCTCGTGCGCACCCAGCCGGCCGCCGGCCAGCATGAGCTGCGAGAACTCCAGCAGCAGGAAGGGTACGGCGCTGTCCGGCTCGTCGCCCTTCGCCACTTCCGTGACGGCGACGATGAAGCTCTCGATCTGGTCGGCGATCTGGACCGCGAAGTCGTCCGGATCCTGGTTGACGGCGTGCAGCGTTGCGTCAGACATCGAGAAGTCGTCTCCCCTCGAAGGCACGCCCGAGCGTGACCTCGTCGGCATATTCCAGGTCGCCCCCGACGGGCAGACCGCTGGCCAGACGTGTGACCCTGAGGCCCATCGGCTTGATCATGCGGGCGAGGTACGTCGCCGTGGCCTCACCCTCCAGGTTGGGGTCGGTCGCCAGGATCAGCTCGGTGACCGTCCCGTCGGCGAGGCGGGTCAGCAGTTCACGGATGCGCAGATCGTCGGGGCCGACCCCCTCGATGGGGCTGATCGCGCCACCGAGCACGTGGTACTTCCCGCGGAACTCGCGGGTGCGCTCGATCGCGACGACGTCCTTCGGCTCCTCCACCACGCAGATCACCGTCACGTCCCGGCGGGCGTCGCGGCAGATCCCGCAGCGCTCCTCCTGGGCGACGTTGCCGCACACCGCGCAGAACCGCACCTTGTCCTTGACTTCCAGCAGCGCGTGCGCGAGGCGGCGGACGTCCGTCGGCTCCGCCTGGAGGACATGGAAGGCGATCCGCTGCGCGCTCTTGGGACCGACGCCGGGCAGCCTGCCCAGTTCGTCGATGAGCTCCTGAACCACGCCTTCGTACAACGGATTGCCTTTCCTGCCACAAACGCGTACGTGTCCACGTGAGTACGTTGGGTACGTCGACTACGTACGCTAGTTGGTACCGGCGAGTCTTAGAAGGGCAGGCCCGGCATACCGCCGAGGCCCTGGGCCAGCGGGCCCAGCTTGTCCTGCTGGAGCTGCTGCGCGTTGTCGTTCGCCGCGTGGACCGCCGCGACGACCAGATCCGCCAGCGTCTCGGTGTCCTCCGGGTCCACCGCCTTCGGGTCGATGACGAGGCCGCGCAGCTCACCGGAGCCGTTGACGGTGGCCTTCACCAGGCCCCCGCCCGCCTGGCCTTCGACCAGGGTCGCCGCCAGCTCCTCCTGCGCACGCGCGAGGTCCTGCTGCATCTTCTGGGCCTGCTGGAGCAGCTCTTGCATGTTGGGCTGACCACCACCGGGAATCACGGTCACTCCTGGCATTTCGACGACGATGTACCTGTAAGCCGAGCCTACGTGGTCCCCGCGTACCGCGCCCCACCCCACCGGGACCAACTCTTTCGAGTGAGTACCTTCGGCTCCTCTACCTGTTCACACCCCTGACGCGGGTGAAAAAGCCGGGATTTCGGCCGCGGCGCCCACCATTTGGCGGTAGGAATTGCGAGCACATCATCATGCGCGGATCGTCCTGTTCGCCTCGTATTCACCTCGCACACACGTGCGCATACGGGCGCGTACGGGCGTGCACCTACGTGCGCGGTCCCATCGCCGCGAGTGATGCGCGTCACCCAGTGTCACAGCAGACCGTAGAGGAGTGCCTCGGTGAGCCAGCCGGAGATGCAGCCCGGAGGCCCCGCCCGGGAGGAGGGCGCCTCACCCGGTGCGGACGCGAGCACCGGCGGGGGTACGGGTCCGGGCCCCGCGGAGTCCCTCGCCGACACCGACACCGGAAGCGGCCCGCCGTACGGCGATCTGATCAGCGGGCCCTTCCCCCAGGGCGACTGGGGCGAGCCGGCCGAACGCCTCGACGAGCTGTACCGCTGGGTCGAGACGGGCGCGCTGCGTACGGTCGACTGGTACCTCTCCGACCGGGTGCGCAAGCGCCGCTTCGCCCGCGTCCTGCGCGCCGCCACCGCGCTCGGGGTGACGGCGGGCGCGACGCTGCCGCTGGTGGATCTGACGGGCGCGCTGGCGGGGGCGGCGGGATGGGGGTACTTCTCGCTGCTGCTGGGCGCGGCGTGCGTGGGGTGCGACCGGTACTTCGGGCTGACGTCCGGGTGGATGCGGGCGGTGGCCACGGCGCAGGCGGTGCAGCGCCGGTTGCAGACGCTCCAGTTCGACTGGGCGTCGGAGTGCGTGCGGGAGGTGCTGGGCCCCACGGAGGGCACGGCCAGCGAGGCGGCGGAACGATGCCTCGGGGTGCTGCGGCGGTTCACGGAGGACGTGACGGAGCTGGTACGGGCGGAGACGGCGGACTGGATGGTCGAGTTCCGCTCCGGGCCCGCGCCGCTGGTGATGCAGTCGATGCCGATGGGCGGAGCCCGCGGCGAGGGCCCCGTCCCGCCCCTGGGCCGCTTCCCGCTGCCCCCGGGCGCCCGGCCGAACATGCCCAGACAGCGCCCGCCCGAGACCCGGTAGGCCCCGGTAGGCCCTGGTAGGCCCGATGGGGCACGGGGTCGCTCCCGCTTCGCGGTTACGGGGCCGCGCCCGCCTCAAGGTCGCCGGGACACCGCGCCCGCCCCTGCGTTACGGGGCCGCCACCAGGCCGGCCAGCAGGTCCGCGTGCGTGTGGCCCAGGTTCTTCGCCGCCGTCAGGAGGGTGAGCGGGCGGCCGGAGCGGGCCAGCTCCCGGAGGCGCCGCAGGGCCTGCGCGGGCTCGGGCGCGGTCAGTTCGGCCTCGTAGCGGGCGCGGAACTCCTCGTACCGCTCCTCCATCCGCTCGTGGTACCAGGCGCGCAGTTCGGCCGAGGGGGTGGCCGACTTGGCCCATTCGTCGAGCCGTACGTCCTCCTTGCTGAGGCCGCGCGGCCAGAGCCGGTCCACCAGCACGCGGGTGCCGTCCTCGGGGGCCCACTCCTCGTACACCCGCTTGACCCTGACCCGGACCGTCACTCCGGTCACGGCCGACGTGTCTTCCTCTTTCGGCTCCATCTTCCGAGCATGCCCGGGGGCAGGTGCCCTTGCGACTTCTGTCCGCCGGATGTCGAGAACTCGACAGAAGGGACAATTCAGGGGCCGGCTGGTTTGCCGGCCCCTGAATCGGTTCCTGGATCCGCTCCGTCAGCCCGGTCGGACCGGTCCGACCGTCAGCTAAAGATGATCATGGAGCCTTGCCCCAGGCTCCTGGTGGCCGCCGCGTGCAGCCCCAGCCACACATGGCGCTCCCGGGCGAACGGGCTGTCGTCGTACGGGATCGAGGCCGCCGGTTCCTCCAGCGACGTGGGGCGGTCCGGCGGGGTCGGGGCCGACGGGGGGTTGGCCGGGTCGATGCCGATCGCCGGGCCGACGATCTCCAGCTCGCGCAACAGACCCTGCGTCGAGCCCAACGGGCCGCCGCCCGCGAGGAGTTCCTCGTTCGAGAGGGGGAGGTCGAAGTCCACCGGGACGTACGCGCCCGCGTGGTCGTAGTGCCAGACGAGATGCGACTGCTGAGCCGTCGACTCGAACATCTCCAGCAACTGCTCGTAGTCACCGCCCAGTTCACCGACCGGCGTCACCGCGAGGCCGCAGAGCTGGAGCAGGTACACGCGCCGCAGGAAATGCAGCGCGTCGTAGTCGAAACCGGCGACCGGGGCGACATCGCCCGCGAGGCCCGGCATGTAGGCGAAGACGGGAACGGACGGCAGCCCGGCCTCGCCGAGCGCCTTGTCGTACACGGCGATCTCTTCGGCGAAGGGATTGTCGGGGCTGTGGCACAGCACATCGACGAGGGGGACCAACCACAGGTCACAGGCCAAGGGAGGCTCGCTCTCCAACGGGTTCGTACGCGTGCGCGCGATGGTCGGGACAGCGTAATGCGGCGGGCACGTCGGGCGAAGGGGCCCGGCGGCCCCCATCGGCCCGGCGAGCCGTCGCCGGGCCGATAGCCACCGGCGGCCCGGCGGCCTCCTCCCGTACCTCCAGGGCCCGTCGGCCCCGCATCATCGCGTCCCCATCATCCGGTATCGATCATCCGGTATCGATCGGTACCCAGGAACCGGGGCCGGTCACCTTCTGGCCGGAAGGTCCCAGATCCAGACCCCGCCGATCCGCTTCCCCGGCCGCTGGAACAGCTTCTCCAGCGTCTCGTAGAGCGCCGCGTCGTTGGGCTGCGGCGTCAGCACCACCACGCCGCCCTTCCAGAAGTCCAGATCGAAGCGGGCCTGCGCGCGCCACCGGTCGTCGATCTCCTGGGCCTGGCCGCTGTAGCGGACGTCACGCAGCATGGAGGAGGTGTAGCGGGCGGGGGCGCCGTAGATGCCCATACGGTTCTCGCCCCAGGGCCCGTTGAAGTAGCCGCCCGGCACGGAGAATCCGAACCTGGTCGCGGACTGCCAGCGCAGCGCCTCGGCGTTGCCCGGGTCCGGGACCGGTACGGGGACCACGGACTCCCCCTCGGTGACGTACGCGCGGTACATCTTCTCCGTGAAGAACTCCGGGATGTCGGGGCGCTCCCGTACCGGCAGCGGCGTCGGCACGATCGGGAGCAGGGCCACCGCCACCACCGCCAAGCCGATGAGACGGTGGACCCGCTCCTGCCGCACGTTCCGTACGACTCCTGCGTCCCGTACGTCCCGGGCGTCCGCCAGGTTCGCCACCGCCAGGGCCACCAGCGCGCCCAGCGCCGGCGCGCAGATCATCGCCACCCGTGACTCGATGACCGACTCGAAGAGCGGCTGGTGCGCCAGCGCCCGCCACGGGCCCGGCAGCACCACATCGGTGTAGGGGATACGGATCTTCTGCCCCAGCGACAGCACCGCCGCCGCCACCGCCGTGAACGCCAGCGCCCTGACCACCGAGAGCCGCCACAGCCACACCACGATCCCCAGCGTGAGGGAGATCAGCGGCCAGCCGTAGAAGGCGTTCTGCTCGGTGCGGTTCATCGCCAGGGCGTCGGCCGTCGCCTCGTCGCCGAAGAGCGCCCGCCCGGAGAACTCCAGGAAGGAGAGCGGGCTGTTGCCCGCGCTGTCGCCGTGCAGCACGCTGTGGTAGCTCTGCGGGCCGAGGAACTGCCAGTACAGCGGGAACGCCACCAGCGGCAGACAGACGCCCAGCGCCACTCCGACCCCGCGCAGCAGGGGGCCCAGGGCCGCCCGCGCGACATCGCGGCGTACGACGGCGTACGAGAGCGCGAAGAGCAGCGTGCCCATCACGGCGAGCAGCAGCGGCTCCTCGCCCAGGAAGATCTGGTACGTCGCGAAGAGGCCCAGCAGGACCCCGTCCCGTACGGTCCTCGGTCTGGCGTCCTTCCCGTTACCGTCCTTCCCGTTACCGTCCTTCCCGGCCGGTGCGCACAGGCGCAGCGCCCGGTCGATGATCACCGGGATCATGAACAGCACGAGGAAGTTCGGGTGCGCGTTGGCGTGCGAGATCATCGGCGGCCCGAAGGCGGCGAGCGAACCGCCGAGCGCCGCCGCCCGACGGTTCGCGGTGAGCCACCGCGCGAACAGCCAGTACCAGGCGAACGCCGTGCCGGCCAGCCCGAGCGTCAGGACGAGCGCCCAGGTGACGACCGGGCCGAGGGTGAGCGTGACGGGCGTGAGCGGTACGGAGAGCCCGAGCATGACGGTGTTCGCCATCAGGTTCACGCCGTCGGGGAAGTTCTGGATCGTGGTGAAGAGCGGATTGCGCAGATGCACGACGTTGTCCGCGGTGACCGCGAAGAACCACTCCCACTGGTTCTGGTCGGACCCCGCGTCGGCGAGGTACCCGCGGTCGAGGTCCGCCCACAGCCCCTTGTAGAGGAAGAAGGAGGCGAGGACGAAGAGTCCGGCGACGGCCAGGTCCGTACGGTGCCTGCGCCCCCAGCGGCGGACGGCGCCCTGGATGCCGCCCGGATCGCCGCCTTCATCCTTCGGGCGGGAGGTCCGCAGCCGGGTCAGCTCCAGCAGCACCCTGCCGTAGTCCAGCGGCCGTACCTTCGAGCCCGGCTGGTGCGACCAGCGCACCGGCACCTCCGTCACCGGCCACCCGGAGCGCCGGAAGAAGCGCAGTATCTCGACGTCTATGCCCCAGCCGTCCAGCCGCGAGGCGGCGAAGGCGGCGCGCGCCCGCTCGCCGTCGAAGAGCTTGAAGCCGCACTGGGTGTCGCTGATGCCGTCGACCGCGACGCGCTGTATGAGCCGGTTGCCGAGCCGGCCCAGCCACTCGCGCACCGCGAGCTGCCGTACCTCTATGCGCGCGTCGGGATGGGCGCGCGAGCCGATCGCCGCGCCGCCGCCCCCGTCCGCCGAGAGCTGCTCGTCGAGCTGGTCGAGTTCGGAGATCGGGGTCGCGAGGTCCGCGTCGGTCACGAGGACGCGCCGGCCGTACGAGGCGAGCACACCCTGCCGCAGGGCGTGGCCCTTGCCGTGGTTGCCGTCGCTCCTGACGAGTTGGATGCGCGGCTCACCGGCGGCGGCCTCGGCGGCGACCTCGGCCGTACGGTCGGTGGAGCCGTCGTCCACGACGATCAGCTCCCACTCGCCCCAGCGGTCGGGGTCCGCGCGCAGGTGGTCGCGGATGGCGTCGAGGGTGGGGCGCAGACGGCGCTCCTCGTTGTACGCGGGGACGACGACGGTCAGGTCCACGAGGCCGCCCGCACCCGCGCCTACGTCGGCGATACCCGCGATACCCGCGATACCCGTGATGTCCGCGCTCGCGTCTGTGCTCGCGCTCGCGTCCGTATCCGCGCTCGCGTCCGTGTCCGCGTCCGTTCCGGGGGTTTCTTCCGTCGTCATTTCTGCGGGCGCTCCAGCCGGTCCGCCCACTTCAGGGAGTGGGCGTCGTAGTCACCGATGACGGTCCGCACCGCCACCGCGTCGCCGAGGGTCAGGGCGTCGACCAGCGGCTCGTAGCCGTTCCAGAGCCACAGGGCGCAGGCCTTCGCCCCGCCTTCCGCCCGCAGGAAGGGTACGGAGAACACCCACGCCTGCACACGCAGCCGGTGCAGGAACTCCGCGACGTAACGGTTGGCGACCAGGGCACACAGCTCGCGCCAGAACCGCAGGTCGTAGCCGATGAGGATGTTCAGGTCACCGGCGCCGGCCGCGCGCGCGGCCTCCTCGGCCCGGCGCCGTACGGAGACGAGCGCGGTGCCCTGCGCCCTGGCGGCGAGATGCCCATCGCCCAGCTCTCGGAAGACCGCGTCGGCGATCAGCGCGCGTGCCTCGGCCATGCCGCGGAAGTCCGCCACGGAGAACTGGTGGACCCGGAAGCCCCGGTGCTGGTCGGAGTCGAGCAGATCCTGCGCGGAGAGGTCGACCAGCGCCTCTCTGACCGGGGTCGCGGAGACCCCGTACTGCTCGGCGATCTGCTTGACAGTGAATTCCTGCCCCGGCAGTAAACGCCCCGCGAGCACCTCGTCACGCAGCGCGTCCGCGATCTGCTGCCGCAAGGTATTGCGGGTGACAGCTCCGCTGGCGGGCATGGTTTTCCGTCCCCTCATCCGGCTTCCGACACCTTAGACCGACCGGCAATCGGGGGGCGGCGTCGCGGGGGCGGGCCTGACCAGGCCCGCGGCCGGATTCGGCCCCGGCCCCTGTCCGGATTCCGCGACTCCGGGGGCCCACGACTCCGGAAGCCCGTGAGCCCACGAGCGCGCGGGTCCCGTACAACGCGCAGGTCCCGCGCTACGCCCAGGTCCCGCGCTACGCCGCCGTGTGCTCGTCCGCCACGGACAGCGCCGCGTCCAGAATGGCCAGCCCCTCCTTCGCCTCCGCCTCGGAGACGTTGCAGGCCGGCACCGCGTGCGTACGGTTCATGTTCACGAAGGGCCACAGGCCGCCCTTCTTGCACGCGGCGGCGAAGGCGGCCATCGGCGCGTTCGCCTCGCCCGACGCGTTGTACGGCACCAGCGGCTCGCGCGTCTCCCGGTCCCGTACGAGGTCGAGCGCCCAGAAGACACCCGTCCCCCGCACCTCGCCCACCGAGGGGTGGCGCGCCGCCAGGTCGCGCAGGCCGGGGCCGAGGACCGTCTCGCCGATGTGCGCCGCGTGCTCCACGATCTTCTCCTCCGCCATGACCTGGATCGTCGCGACGGCGGCGGCGCAGGCCAGCGGATGGCCGGAGTAGGTGAGCCCGCCGGGGTAGGGGCGGGTGGCGAAGGTCTCCGCGACGGCGGCGGAGATGGCGACGCCGCCAAGCGGTACGTACCCCGAGTTGACGCCCTTGGCGAAGGTCAGCAGGTCGGGGACGACGTCATGGTGCTCGGCGGCGAACCACTTGCCCGTACGGCCGAATCCGGCCATCACCTCGTCCAGCACGAACACGATCCCGTGCCGGTCGCAGATCTCCCGTACGCCCGCGAGATAGCCGGGCGGCGGCGTCATGACGCCCGCCGTGCCCGGGACGGTCTCCAGGATGATCGCCGCGATCGTCGCCGGGCCCTCGAAGGCGAGGGTCGCCTCCAGGTGCTCCAGCGCGCGGGCGCACTCCTCGGCCTCGTCGGAGGAGTAGAAGGCGGAGCGGTAGAGGAAAGGACCGTGGAAGTGGACGACGCCTGCCGTGCCGCTGTCGGAGGCCCAGCGGCGCGGGTCGCCGGTCAGGTTGATCGCGGTGGAGGTGCCACCGTGGTACGAGCGGTACGCGGAGAGCACCTTGGGGCGGCCGGTGTGGAGGCGGGCCATCCGGATGGCGTTCTCGACGGCCTCGGCGCCGCCGTTCGTGAAGAAGATCTTGTCGAGGTCGCCGGGTGTGCGCTCGGCGATGAGGCGCGCGGCCTCGGAGCGTACGTCCACGGCGAAGGCTGGCGCGAAGGTGGTGAGGCGGCCGGCCTGCTCCTGGATCGCGGCGACGACGGTGGGGTGCTGATAGCCGATGTTGGTGAAGACGAGACCGCTGGTGAAGTCGAGGTAACGGTTGCCGTCGTAGTCCCAGAAGTAGGACCCCTCGGCCCCGGCGACGGCGAGGGGGTCGATCAGGTCCTGCGCGGACCAGGAGTGGAACACGTGCGCGCGGTCGGCGGCCTTCACGGCGGCGCCGATGTGCGGGGCCGCGGCGTGCGGGTCTTCGTACGAGGTGGGGTGCGGGGCGGCGTGTGCGGTCATGGCACCAGCGTAGGGACGTACGGGAAGGAACGGACAAGGCCCGGGTGTACGGACGGGATCGCCGCCGATCGGCACGGCGGCGGGTTCCTGCCGCGCGCCCCCGATCCCCTCCCTCCTCCTCTTCCTCTCCCCTTCTCCTCCTCCCCTCCTCTCCCCTCCTCTTCCCCTCCCCTTCTCCTCCTCTTCCCCTCCTCTTCTCCTCCTCTTCCCCTCCTCTCGATGCATCCCTTCCCTTCCCTCCGCCTCTTCCCCCTTCACTCCCCTCTCTCGATCCGTTTCCCTCGATGCGAGATGATCCGGGCGCGACACCGACAATGGGTGGCACCCGACAATGGGTGCCAACCGGGTATGGGCACGGGGTATGGGGAGGGGCCGCGCGGCCATGGAGAGACTGGTAGCAGGAGATCCCACACACATCGGCGCCTACCGGCTGCTCGCCCGCCTCGGCGCGGGCGGGATGGGCCAGGTCTATCTGGCGCGCTCCGACCGGGGCCGTACGGTCGCGGTCAAGCTCGTCCGGCCGGAACTGGCCGAGCAGGAACAGTTCCGCGGCCGGTTCCGGCAGGAGGTGGCGGCGGCGCGGCGCGTCGGCGGGATGTGGACGGCGCCGGTCCTCGACGCCGACACGGAGGCGGACGTGCCGTGGCTGGCCACGGGCTATGTCGCCGGGCCCTCGCTCCAGACGGTGGTGTCGGGGCGGCACGGGCCGCTGCCGGAGCGTTCCGTCCGTATCCTCGCGTCCGGCCTCGCCCACGCCCTCCAGGACATCCACGCGGCCGGGCTGATCCACCGCGACCTCAAGCCGTCCAACGTGCTGGTGACGATCGAGGGGCCGCGCGTCATCGACTTCGGAATAGCCCGCGCACTGGAGACGGTCGCGGAAGAGAGCCTGACCCGCACCGGCGCGCTGGTGGGCTCGCCCGGCTTCATGGCGCCCGAGCAGGTGCGCGGGGACCGGGTGACGGCGGCGTGCGACGTCTTCTGCCTCGGCTCGGTCCTGGCGTACGCGACGACGGGACGGCTGCCGTTCGGCGGGGCGGACACCGCGGTGCACGTCCTGATGTTCCGCATCGCGCAGGAGGAACCGGACCTGTCGGGACTGCCCGAGGGCCTCTCCGAGCTGGTACGCGACTGCCTGCGCAAGGACCCGGCGCAGCGGCCGACCACGCGGGACATCCTGGCCCGGGTGGGCGAGGCGGAGGACTCGGGGGCGGGCCCCGGCGGGGAACCATGGCTGCCGGGCGGGCTGCTGGCGCAATTGGGGCAGCACGCGGTGCGGTTGCTGGAACACGAGGACCCGACGGGGACGGTACGAACGCCGACGGCAAGCACGGAGCCCGGTCCGTCCGTGCGGTCCGGACCGTCCGCATCGTCCGGATCATCCTCACCGTCCTCGCAGTCCTCGCAGTCCTCGCAGTCCTCGCCGGCAACGCCGGCAACGCCGACGACGCGGGCTACGCCGGGCAGCCCGGAGAGCCCCCACGCCCCCGCGGCTCACCCCGCCCCTCCCGCTCCGGGGACGCACAGGACGCCGACGACGAACGACCACCGCGCGACGCAGCCACCGCTCGCGCCGACACCCCCGCCCGCGTCCCCGTACGGCCACCCGGGCCTTCCCCCGCGGGCGGGCTACGGCTACCCGCACACCGGGTACGGCAGCCCGGCCCCCGCGCAGGAACCGGCGGCGCGCAGTGTCCGCGGCACGATCGCCCTGATCGCCGTCGCGGTGGTCGTCGCGATCGGCGCGGGCGGCTCGGTGTACGCCGTCATGCGCGGCGACGGGATGAAGAAGAACGACACGGCACCGGTCACCGACACCGCGTCCCCGGGCTCGGACGTGAACCCCCAGGCCCCCACCCCGGATTCCAGCACCGGCGCCGGGTCCCCCTCCTCCCCCTCGGGGACCGCCGGAAAAATCCCGGCGCAGTACCTCGGCACCTGGAACGGCAGCGCGGACAGCGGCTCCGAGGACAGCTCCCGGACCCTGGTCATACGGCAGGGCGGCCCGGGCGACGACGTCCTGACCCTGACGGTGAAAGGCCCGGCGAACGGCGCCACGTACCACTGCGTCTTCGAAGCCCCCCTGGCCACCGCCCCCGCGGCCGACGGCCCGCTGCGCATCGGCCCGTCCGAGGTGACCACCGGGGAACCGATGTCCTCCTGCACCCCCGGGGCGGCGACGGAGCTGACGATCCTCCCGGACGGGGGCCTCCGCCGCGTGACGACGACCGGGGAGTCCCTGACGTACACGAAGACGGGCTGACCGAACCACCGAGCGGTGGTGCGGGGAGGGAGGTTCTTGTTCCCCAGTCCTTTCTCCCGTAGGGAGCGGGCCCGACACGCCGGCGGCCTCCTCACCGGAGGCCAGGTTTCGGCCATTTCCGGTGTCTTCGGTGCCACCGTTGCCGACGGCTCCCGATCCCTCGTTCGTGTAGGGGTGATCGAACACCTCGCACACCGTGGAGAGTTGCCCCGATTCGCGGTCCTTCACGACCGACCGGCGCAGATAGCGGGATTCCTCCAGCTCACGCAGGGATTCGGCGATCCGCGTGCGGCCTTCCTTGCGCTGATCGGCGAGAGACCGGATCGAGGCGCGGGCGCCGGGCGGCAGGCTGAGTAAGTACATGAGTACGCCTGCCGCGCACCACGAGATGGAGCGATCGCGCAGCAGCGCGTTGGCGAAGGTGGAGAACGAACGGGTGGGCGTTGTACGGTAAATGCGCATCCGGAGGTGCTACTCCTGGTGTCGGGCCCCCGGGTGATTGGGTCACCGCGGGGGTATTTCCTGCCCAAAGCTCGGATCTGATCGCAGATCCGCGGGTCTGCCGCGACTGTAACGCCACGCACTGTGACGAGCGCAAGTGTCAACAGCACCGCCCGGGACCGGCGTTCGATTCGTTGCGGATCGCCTGCCGAACCAGCTCTGACCTGCGGATATCCGCCACCGCAGAATGGTTCTGCCAACGCCGCCGAACCCCCGCCGCAACAGCCGGAGTTCACCCATCGGAGTGACGCCCCCGGGTCGGGACCACTCCGGGAGGACCACGCCGGACACCGGCGACGGACGCCCGTAATTCCGTTTGTTTCAGCCCTATGACGCCACGTCGTCCCGCAGTACGTTGGGAGCGCTCCCATAACCGGATCCCCCACATCCCCCCAACCCGGAAGATGGAGACCGCATCATGGATTGTCATGAGCACTTAAGGAACAACCGCGTCACCCGCGTCACCCGCCCCCGGCACACCAAGCGCTGGATCCTGCGCGTCCTGGGGCTGCTCTCCACCGTCATGCTCTGCCTGATCGGTACGGTCGGCACCGCCTCCGCCCACGGATCGGTCATCGACCCCGCCTCCCGCAACTACGGCTGCTGGCTGCGCTGGGGCAGCGACTTCCAGAACCCGGCGATGGCCACGCAGGACCCCATGTGCTGGCAGGCGTGGCAGGACAACACGAACGCCATGTGGAACTGGAACGGCCTCTACCGCAACGGTGCCGCCGGTAACTTCCAGGCCGTCGTCCCGAACGGCCAGCTCTGCAGCGCGGGCCGCACCGAGGGCGGGCGCTACAACTCGATGGACGTCCCCGGCGCGTGGAAGACGACCAGCATCAAGAGCAACTTCAAGATCAACCTGTACGACCAGGCCCGGCACGGCGCCGACTACATCCTCGTCTACGTCAGCAGGCAGGGTCTCGACCCCACGACCCAGCCGCTGAACTGGAGCGACATGCAGTTGGTCAAACGGACCGCCGCCTACGCCCCGGCCGAGTACTACCCCATCGACGTCACCACGTCGGGGTACACGGGACGCCATGTCGTCTACACGATCTGGCAGGCCTCGCACATGGACCAGACGTTCTTCATGTGCAGTGACGTGACCATCTCCTGAGCCGGCCCCACCCCGGCGCAGTCCCCCGCCCCCCACCGAAGGACAACGGGCGCCGCACCCCCGGTGCGACGCCCGTTCGTAGCGCTCAGGAAGCCGGGGCCGAGGCCAGGTCCGACGCCGGGGCCGCTGCCGCGACGCAGTAGACGTTGCCCTCCGGGTCCGCCATCACGATGTGGTGTTCGTCGACCTCCGCCACGATCGTCCCGCCCGCCGCCACCAGCCGCTCGGCCTCGGCCCGGATCCGCGCCCAACGCGCCTCGGCGCCGCCGTGCACAGGCAGCCGGATGTCCATATGGAGGCGGTTCTTCGCCGTGCGCGGCTCGGGGACCTTGAGGATCGACAACCGTGGACCGATCCCCTCCGGATCGCACAGCCAGGCCCCGTCCTCGGCGGAGGAGTCCTCCTCCAGGTCGAGACTCGCCAGCCACTCGGCGCGGGTGGCGAAGGGCGTGGGCGGCGGCTCGTCGACGTAGCCGAGCGCCGTCTTCCAGAACGCGGCGAGGAGCCGCGCGTTCGTGCAGTCAAGGGTCAGATCGATGCGTGCTGCCATGACAGGACCGTACGGCCCGCCACTGACAATCCGGTCGGCCCGCGCGCGCAAACACGACCGCCCCGGCGCCGTTTCCGGCGCCGGGGCGGTGTGATGGAGCTTCGAAAAGAACTACAGGAACCAGGAACCAGGGACCTACAGGAACGAGTTGATCTCGATCGTCTCCGTGCGGCCCGGACCCACGCCGATCGCCGAGATCGGGGCTCCCGACATCTCCTCCAGGGCCTTCACGTACGCCTGCGCGTTCTTCGGCAGGTCGGCGAACGTCTTCGCCTTCGTGATGTCCTCCGACCAGCCCGGCAGGTACTCGTACACCGGCTTCGCGTGGTGGAAGTCCGTCTGGCTGTACGGGAGTTCCTCGACGCGCCTGCCGTCGATCTCGTACGCCACGCACACCGGGATCTGCTCCCAGCCGGTCAGCACGTCCAGCTTGGTGAGGAAGAAGTCCGTCAGGCCGTTGACCCGGGTCGCGTAGCGCGCGATCACCGCGTCGAACCAGCCGCAGCGGCGGTCGCGGCCCGTGGTGACGCCCCGCTCGCCGCCGATGCGGCGCAGGGCCTCGCCGTCCTCGTCGAAGAGTTCCGTGGGGAACGGTCCGGCGCCGACGCGCGTCGTATAGGCCTTGAGGATGCCGATGACACGGTTGATCTTCGTCGGCCCCACACCGGAGCCGGTGCAGGCGCCGCCCGCCGTCGGGTTGGACGAGGTGACGAAGGGGTATGTGCCGTGGTCGACGTCGAGCAGGGTGCCCTGGCCGCCCTCGAAGAGGACGACCTTGCCCTCGTCGATCGCGTTGTTGAGGATCAGCGTCGTGTCCGCCACGTACGGCTTGAGCCGGTCCGCGAAGGTCAGCAGCTCCTCGACGACCTTGCCGGCCTCTATGGCCCGCCGGTTGAAGACCTTGGCGAGGAGCTGGTTCTTGGACTCCAGCGCCGCGTCGACCTTCTGCGCCAGGATCGACTCGTCGTAGAGGTCCTGGACGCGGATGCCGGTGCGGTTGATCTTGTCCGCGTACGTCGGGCCGATGCCGCGCCCGGTCGTACCGATCTTCCGCTTCCCGAGGAACCGTTCCGTCACCTTGTCGACCGTGACGTTGTACGGCGTGATCAAGTGCGCGTTGCCACTGATCAGCAGCTTCGACGTGTCGACACCGCGCTCGCCAAGACCGTTCAGCTCGGAGAACAGGACAGCCGGGTCGACCACCACGCCGTTACCGATCACCGGGGTGCACCCCGGGGAGAGGATTCCGGAAGGGAGGAGATGCAGTGCGTACTTCTGGTCGCCCACGACGACCGTGTGGCCGGCGTTGTTGCCGCCCTGGTAACGCACGACATAGTCCACGGAACCACCGAGCAGGTCGGTGGCCTTTCCCTTGCCTTCGTCACCCCACTGAGCACCGAGCAGCACAAGTGCGGGCACAGGCGTACACCCCTTCCGGGCGGGGCATGTCCAAGGTCAGGGAGCGCACAAACGCCGTTCATACAGCGTGAGTACGCCGTAACCATGCGTTATCCGTGCCTGCGACATCGCACAGCGTTGTACGACACAGACCTGACCGTCGAACCGGATGCCCCGGAATAGACGAAGCCCCTGGCGCAATAGCGCAAGGGGCTCTTGCACAAAGATGCTACCCGAGGAAGGACCGAGGTGTCGGCTCCGGAGCCCGCCGAGAACGGCGCGCAGCAGCTTCTGGTGGTCATCGACCCGGTCTCCGGCCGGACCGACGGCGAATCGGTGCGGATCGCGAGAGACGTGCTCAGCGGGGGCGCGGCGGTGAAAATCTGCTTCCCCGAAGGGCCCGACGAGCTGGCGCGGGCGCTGGCCCGGCGCGGCAGCCGGCGCCCCGTGCTGGTGGGCGACGACCGGGCGCTGCTGCGGATGGTCTCGCTGCTCCACCGGGAGCGCGGGCTGACCGCGGGTGCGCTCTCGGTGGTGCCGGTGGGCGCCTCCGTGGAGCTGGCCCGCTCGCTGGGCGTGCCCACGGGCGCGGTGGCGGCGGCGCGGGCGGTGCTGGACGGCGCGGTGCGCAGACTGGACCTGCTGGTCGACGACAGCGACGGGGTGGTGCTGGGCGATCTCCGTATCCCGGCCCTCCCCTCCCTCCCCGGGCATGCGGGAGCCGGGGGCGCGGCCCAGGATCCGGGCGGCGGTACCGGGGTCGCGCCCGCGGTGGCCTCGGTCTGGCACACCTGCCGTTCCCTGGTCCGTACGCTCGTACGCCCCGTCCCGCACGCCCTCGCGGTCCACACGCACCGGCTGCGGGTGGAGGCGGACGGCGTCGTGCTGAGCGATCTGGACGAACCGGTCGAGGCCGTGACGGTACGGTCGCGGGGCGGCCGGGCGGAGGTGGTGATCCGGACGCGCGGCGCGGCCGAACCGGTCAGGGCAAGCGCCCTCTCCGTCACCGTCTCGGGCGCGGACTTCCGCTACCGCGCGGATGCCCGGGTCGCCGGTCCCGTCCGTACCAGGACCTGGACACTGCGGCCGGGCGCCTGGGGGCTGACCCTGCCCCTCGGTACGGGGAACGGGACGGCGGTGGCCGGGGCGTACGCGGGGCCGGGCGGCGGCCCGGGTGGCGGCCGGTCCGGCGGCTGACACCCTTCCCCGCCGGGTCTCCGCCGGGTCGTACGGCTTCTCCCTGGTCAGCGGGCCGGTTACCCTCAGCGTCCGAACAACGCCCGGGGGGACCGGAACACATGCACGGCACGCACGACACGGCGGCAGAGGGGCCCGGACCGGGAGAGAGACCCGGATCGGGAGACGGATCCAGACCGGCGAAGGGGCCCGGACCGGGAGACGGGTCCAGACCGGGCGGCGGCGGGGGCCCGGACGGTGCGGTGGGGGCGGACGTCGCCCTCGACCTCCCCGACACGGCGGAGGCCCTGACCCGCTACCGGACCCGCGCCGGGACCTGGGCGCGCGGCGGGGCGGCGCTGCTGGCCGGCGCCGCGGTCATCGCGCTGGCCGCCCGGGGCCGTGGACTGACCTGGCCCGAGGAGCTGCTGCCGTCCCTGTGCGGACTGGCCCTCTTCGCGCTCGGGCTCGGCCTGGGCGCCCGGCGGCTCGCCCGCCGGATGAGGGACCGCCTGGCGGAGGCGCCGTGGCGGGCCTGCGCCGCCGTCTCCGTACCGCGCGGGCTGCGCGGCGGGACGGTGGTCCTGCGCGACCCGGTCACCGGTGATCTGTGGCCGCTGGCCGTGGTCGCCGTACAGCAGCGCTACCAGCTCGTCGAACCGGGCCCCGGCGGGGTGCTGTGGTGGTGCGGCGACCCCAGGACCGGCGGGGTGATCGCGCCGCCGGGCGGTGCGGAGCTCGTCTGGACGCGTGCGGTACGGGGGGAACGGGCGCGGCAGCGGAACGTACGGGAGGCCGTGGAGCGCGGGCTGCTGGAACGGCCGGCACCGCGCCAGCCCCAGCCCCAGGACCAGTCCCAGCCCCAGGCGACGGCCGCGTCCGCGACTGCGTCGGCCTCCGCGTCTGCATCGGCCTGCGTCTCTGCCTCTGCCTCCGCCTCTGCCTCCGTCATGGCCACATCCGGCCCTTCCGCACCGCCTGTCACACTCGCATCGCCCCTCACGGATTCGGCCGTTCTTTCGCCCACCGCCTCCGCCCGCCGGCCCGTCAGTCTCGCCAAGGCCACCGATCGCCCGGCCCGTACGGGCCGCCACGCCCCGCTCACCTTCACGTACGCGGTCCTCGCCGCCGAGGCGCACCACGCGCACGCCCCCAGGACCGGGCGCCGGCGGTACCCGTACCGGTACCGTCCCGACCTCGACATCCGCGCGGTGCCCTGGTGGCGGGTGCGGACGCTGCGCGAGCTGACCTCGCTGACCGCCGTGTTCCAGAGCCTCGGCGTGGCGGCCGGGATCGGGGTGCTGTGGCTGATCCCGGGCGACGAGACGCCGTGGCTGACCCTGCTGATGGGCGGCATCTGCACGGCTACGGGGCTGACGGCGCTGAGCCGGCTGGTCCGGCGGGGCGTGCCCACGGTGCGCACGCTCGTACGGGCGGCGCTCGCCCCCGTACCCGTACCCAAGCGGTACGTCCTGCTGAACGATCCGTACGGCGCCGGGCCCGTGCTGCTGTTCTTCCCCGCCCACGGCCGGGACGACGACCTGCCGGAGGCGCTGCTCGGCGTACTGCCGCCCGGCACGGGGCGCCGGCCGTGGCTCGGGATGCCCGCCCCCACGGGGGAGGTGGAGCTGCGCGGCTGGCTGGACCCGTCCCCGGCCGTCGTGCCCTGGATCGAGGGCCGGGCGCTGTGGCCCCGGCACCCGTACGAGGAGATCAACCCGAACGACGCCGGGACCCGCGCCTATCTGGAGCTGCTGGCGCCGAACGCGAGCGCGCCGGCCGCCTCGACGGCTCAGGAGACCTAGGGGGTCCGAGGCCCCTCGGTCGCCTCCGCCCTGCGCTTCTCCTGGAGCGCCTGCCAGCGTTCCATCATCGCCATCAGCTCCTCCTGCAGGAACTCGAAGAACTCGGCCGTCTCCGCGATCCGCGCCCCCGCCGGGGTGTCCCGGCCCAGCGACTCCGTGCCCTCGCGCAGCGCGCTCTCCCAGCGGGTGAGCACGGTGTCACGGTGCGCGAACGTCGTGTACCAGACCTCGTTGTGTATCCGGTAACGGTCCCGCCGGGAGCCCGGGTCGCGCTCCCGGCCGGCCATCCCGACCTGGGTGAGGTAGCGGATCGCGCCCGATACGGCGGCGGGGCTGATGCCGAGCTGTTCGCTCAGCTCCGCCGAGGTCAGGGACGCGTCGTCCGAGGCGATGAGGGCGGCGAAGACCCGGGAGGCCGTCCGCTGCATGCCGGCCTCGGTCATCACGGCCGCGAACCGCTCGACGAAGCGGCTCACCGCCGCCGGATTCCGCGACGGAGCATTCTCGTTCGTCGCCTGATCACCCATCGCCTGATCGTCTCCCTGCCGGCCCTCTGCTGCTCCCGCTGCTCCCGCGCGACGTCCCACGTCGGCGCCCCGGGTCCCGGGCCCCACGTCCCGATCTTAACGGACGCTTTTTACGCTTCCTTAACTTCACAACTTTGTGAACGTAGCGTACGTTCCGAAGCATGACGAAGGCAATCAGCGTCGCAGGACTGCACAAGTCGTTCGGCCGGACGCACGCGCTGGACGGCCTCGATCTCACCGTCGAGACCGGTGAGGTCCACGGCTTCCTCGGCCCCAACGGAGCCGGGAAGTCCACCACCATCCGGGTCCTCCTCGGACTCCTGCGCGCCGACTCCGGCGCGGCCCAGCTCCTCGGCCGGAACCCGTGGCGGGACGCCGTCGAACTGCACCGGCGTGTGGCGTACGTACCCGGTGACGTGACGCTGTGGCGCAACCTCTCCGGCGGTGAGGTCATCGACCTGTACGGGCGGCTGCGCGGCCGGATGGACGCGGCGCGGCGGGCCTCGCTGATCGAGCGGTTCGAACTCGACCCGACCAAGAAGGGCCGTACGTACTCCAAGGGCAACCGCCAGAAGGTCGCCCTGGTCGCGGCGTTCGCCTCGGACGTGGACGTGCTGATCCTCGACGAACCGACCTCCGGGCTCGACCCGCTGATGGAGGAGGTCTTCCAGAGCTGTGTCACCGAGGAGCGCGACCGGGGCAGGACCGTCCTCCTCTCCAGCCATGTGCTGAGCGAGGTCGAGGCGCTCTGCGACCGCGTGAGCATCATCCGCAAGGGCGCGACCGTCGAGTCGGGTTCGCTGGCCGAACTGCGCCACCTCACCCGGACGAGCGTGAGCGCGGAGCTGGCGGGGCCGCCCGCCGGCCTCGACCGGCTGCCCGGGGTGCACGACCTCGACGTCCAGGGGCCCCGGGTACGGCTCCAGGTCGACACCGACAAGCTGGACGGCGTGCTGCGGTGCCTGTCCGGGGCGGGGGTCCGCTCGCTGAGCAGTACGCCGCCGACGCTGGAGGAGCTGTTCCTCCGCCATTACGCGGCGGACGGAGCCGTCCCGTCCGGCGGAACCGACGGAACTGACGGGACGATCGAGGAGCGGGTGGCGTCATGACCGCCGACACCGCCACCGACACCAGCCCCGCACGCGTCCCACCCGTGGCCCGTACCGGCGGCTCCCGCCCGTTCGCCGGCACCGGCCCGCTGCTGCGCCTCGCGCTGCGCCGCGACCGGATCATGCTCCCGGTCTGGGTGCTGGTCCTCGGCGGCTCCTTCCTCTCCGTCGCCCGCTCCCTCACCTCGATCGCGGGAACGGCCGCCGAACGCGCCGAACTCGCGCGCTCCCTCGCCTCCAACGGATCGCTGCGCTCCCTGTACGGACCCGTCTTCAGCGACTCGATCGGCGGGCTCACCGCCGTACGGATGACGGCGTTCGGCACGGCGCTCGCCGCCGTGCTCAGCCTCACCCTCGTCGTACGGCACACGCGGGAGGAAGAGGAGACCGGGCGTCAGGACATGCTCTCCGCCGCGATGGTCGGGCGCCGGGCGCCGCTGACCGCCGCGCTGCTCACGGCCCTGATCGCGCAGGCCGCGCTGGCGCTGGTGATCACGGCCGGGATCGCCGGGGCGACCGGCGACACCGCGGGTTCGGCGGCGCTCGGCCTCGCGGTGGGCGGGGTCGGCATGCTCTTCGCGTGCACCGCCGCGATCGCCGCGCAGATCACCGAGAACGCGCGGCTCGCGAAGGGGCTCACGGCGGCGGTCATCGGCGTCGCGTTCGTCCTCAAGGCGGCGGGCGACGCCGCGACCACCGACGGCTCCTCCGTCCTGACCTGGCTCTCCCCGCTGGGCTGGGCCCAGAACGTACGGGCCTTCGCCGACGAACGCCGGTGGGTGCTGCTCCTGGTGGTGGCCGCGGTCGTCGTCCAGGCGGTCCTCGCGTACGCCCTCGCCGGCCGGCGCGACGTCGGCATGAGCTTCCTGCCGGCGCGGCCGGGCCCCGCGGTGGGCCGACTCACCACGGCGGGCGGGCTGGCGTGGCGGCTCCAGCGGGGCAGCGTGTTCGGCTGGGGGGCCGGGTTCCTGCTCAGCGGGATCATGTTCGGCGGGATCACGGACGGCGCGGCCGAGCTGGTCGGCGACAACGAGCGGACCCGCGAGATCATCCAGCGGATGGGCGGCGAACAGGGGCTGACGGACGCGTTCCTCGCCACGATGGTGAGCCTGCTCGGCATGGTGGCCGCGCTGTACGTGGTCGCCTCCGTCCTGCGACTGTACGGCGAGGAGACCGGCGGCCGGGCCGAACCGGTCCTCGCGGGCGCGGTCGGCCGGCTGCGCTGGGCCGCCGGCCATCTGCTGATCGCCTTCGGCGGCGCCGTACTGATCATGCTGCTGGGCGCGGTGGGCCTCTTCCTGGGCTACGGCCACGACCTGCCCGGAATCCTCGGCGCCGCACTCGTCCACCTGCCCGCGATCTGGCTGCTGGGCGCGGTGGCGGTCCTGCTGTACGGGGCGTTCCCGAGGGCGGCCGTGGCGGCGTGGGCGGCGAGCGGACTGGCCCTGGCCCTCGGCTGGCTCGGCCCGGCCCTCGGCCTCCCCCAGGCGCTGATGGACCTGTCGCCCTTCGGCCACCTCCCGAAACTGCCGGGCGCGGAGATGGCATGGACGCCGGTGCTCGTCCTGACGGGGCTGGCGGCGGCGCTGGTGGCGGCGGGACTGGCGGGACTGCGGCGCCGGGATGTGCTGAGCTGAACCCGATGCGCAGCCATGCGAACGGCCCGCTTCGTCCACAGGCTGGGGATGAAGCGGGCCGCCGTGTCACATGCCGTCGTGGCGCATCAGTCGTGGCGCATCAGCGGACGAACTCCGTCAGCTCCTCGGTGTCCAGCTCGATGGAGACGGGACCGGGAATCACGATCTTCTTACCGAAGTCCGCCACCTGGCGGTAGCCATAGCCTTCCGCTGCCGGATCGCTGTGCACCGTGACCGTGCAGCGGTCGCGATCGACCAGCAAGTAGATCGGGATCCCCTTGGCCGCGTACGCGGCCGGTTTCTCCTTGCGGTCCCGTCGATGGGTGTCCCAGTCGTACGAAGTCACCTCGACCACCATCAGTACGCGTGCCGGATCCGCCCAGTCCCCCTGCCCCACGAACGTCTTCTCCGGCGCGAGAACCGCGTCCGGTTTGGCCCGCCCCTGGCGGTATGCCTCGACCAGAAGCCCGATCTCACCACCCGCGTACAGCCACAGGTCCGGTCGGGCCTGGATACAGCGTTTCTGCAGCCACCGGATGATCTCGGCGTGATCGCCGTCCGTCATGCCCTTGATTCCGATCCGTCCGTTGATGAACTCCAACCTGACGGCGTCGGACTCCCGCTCGACGAGCTTGGCAATCCTTTCGAACTCCTCGACGGACATCTGGACCGCGCGCTCTGCCATAACTGTCATGGTGCACCTCCTGTCAGGCGGACACCAGCGTGACCGGCCGACGCTCAGCCGAAACGGTCCTCCCCGATACGATCACCCGTGCGAGTGATCACATGACGAGTACTCGCCACCCCGCACGACCTCCAAGGCCGCTCCGAGCCCCCGGCCTCACCTCGCCCCGTCACCCCGTCACCCCGTTACCCCGGCGTCACCAGCCGCGCCTCGTACGCGAACACCGCCGCCTGTGTCCGGTCGCGCAGCCCCAGCTTCACCAGGATCCGGCTCACATGTGTCTTGATCGTGGACTCCGCGACCACCAGGTGTTCGGCGATCTCCGCGTTCGACAGGCCCTGTGCGATCAGCACCAGGACCTCCGTCTCGCGCTCCGTGAGATCCCCTATCCGGGCCAGCGCCGGGCCGCGCGGGGCGTCCGAGAGTTTGGAGAACTCCGTGATCAGGCGGCGGGTGACCGTCGGGGCCAGCAGGGCCTCGCCGGAGGCCACCACCCGTACGCCGTCCGCGAGCTGCCGTGCCGAGGCGTCCTTCAGGAGGAAGCCGGAGGCGCCGGCGCGCAGCGCCTGGTAGACGTACTCGTCCAGGTCGAACGTGGTCAGGACCAGCACCTTCGCGGCGGAGTCGGCCGCGACGATCTCGCGGGTCGCCTCGATGCCGTTCATCTCGGGCATCCGGATGTCCATCAGGACGACGTCGGGGTGGAGCACCGCGACCTGCCGGACCGCCTCGCGGCCGTTCACCGCCTCGCCGATCACCTCGATGTCCGGCATCGCGTTCAGCAGCACCGAGAAGCCCTCGCGGACCATCACCTGATCGTCGACGATCAGCACCCTGATGCTCATGACGCGTCCCCGTCCCGCACGGCGGCCACCGGAATGAAGGCCGCGACCTCGTAGCCGCCGTCCTCCGTGAGGTCCGCGGTCATCTCGCCGTTCAGCATCGTGACACGCTCCCGCATGCCCGTGACCCCGTGCCCCGCCCCCGGCGACGGCTTGACCAGGCCGCGCGGCGGCGTGTTGACGATGCGCAGGCCCAGACCGCCGAGTACGTACGCCACCTCGACGCGCGCCGTCGACCCGGGCGCGTGGCGCAGCGCGTTGCTCAGCCCCTCCTGGACGATGCGGTACGCCGACAGCTCCACGCCCTGCGGCAGCTCCCGTACCGCGCCGGTGATCGTCTTCTCCACGGTGAGCCCGGCGTCACGGACGTTGTCGATCAGGCCGTCGAGGTCGGCGAGCGTGGGCTGCGGGGCGTCGGGCGCCTCGTAGTCGTCCGCCCGTACGACACCGAGGATGCGGCGCAGCTCGGTCAGGGCGGCGACCGCGTTCTCGCGGATGGTGAGGAACGCCTGCTCCAGCTCGGGCGGCGGGTTCTCCACGCGGTACGGGGCGGCCTCGGCCTGGATGGCGACCACCGACATGTGGTGGGCGACCACGTCGTGCAGCTCGCGGGCGATGGTGGTGCGCTCCTCCAGCAGCGTGCGCCGGCCCCGCTCGACGGCCGTGACGCTCTGCTGCGCGGCGACCTCCTGGTCCGCCTTGCGACGGACCTGGAGCATGCTCACGGCCAGCAGGACGAGCGCGGAGGTGAAGAGCATCATGGCGGAGGTGGAGCCGCCGTAGCTGTACCCGCGGTTGAAGAAGACCTCGGAGAACGCGGCGTACGCGGCGGTCATCGCCCACATCCAGGCGGCGGTGCGCGGGGTGGTGCGGAGGGCCACCACCGTGATCACGAGGAGGTAGCCGACGAAGGAGGTGGGCGTCCAGGGCCAGTCGTGATTGCTGAGGACATTGGTGACCAGGCTGACCCCCAGCGCGGCCCACCAGGCGAGAACGGGCCTGATCAGGGTCAGCAGGAGGGGGAACACCGGCAGGAGTCCGAGCGCACCGGCGCCGCCGCCGTCGATGGAGATGGTGAACATCATCAGCGCCACGGCGACGATGAAGGCGTGCGGGGCCCACCCCGCGAACTCACGTATCCGCGCGGGCACCCGGCGGGTGAAGCGGCCGTCCAGCCGCATGGGCGGCAGCGGGCGGTAGTCGAACGCGCTGTCGAAGAGGTCCAGGCGAAGGCTGCCGTAGGCACCCTTGGCCATGCGGAGCTCGTTGTCCTGGGGCTTCCCGGATTCGGTTTCGGTCACTTCCCCAAGGTAGGGGGGCGGACCGGGCCCGGGCGTCACCAGCAAAGCGGATCCTTCGCCGTCCGTCCCAGGTACTAGAGGCCCTGTTCTCGTACTAGCTACGGCGAGCGGACATGTCTGGGTCTTCACGCGCTCGGCGAGCGCCCGGTAGATGCTGGAGAGGCTGGGGCTGGGTCCCTTGCGGCGGCCGGTGGGGGTGAGGAGGTCGGGCCGGATGCCCTCGAAGGCCCGGGCGGTTTCGCGCGCATCGGCGACGGCGGTCGCGGAACGGATGGTCGTGGCGTCGACGCACATCGTGTCCATCAGGTTCGCCCTGGTCTCCGGCTCGCCAATGCCCGCTCCTGCCTACCCGCCCCTCGTGCCCCGCCCCGAGACCCCCTCATCCGGACGGGCCCGATTACCTCTCTGTCGAACACCCGGAAATCTGTGGCGGCCGGAGTAGACATTGGGCGGTGGTGTGGTTATGGTTTCTCTCGTAGCCGAGATCAACACGGCCCGGCAGAAACGAACTGGCGGGCAGCAGTACACGCAGTCGCAGTGCGCAGGACGGTGCGGTGGTGGAGTTCCGAAGCCAGGTTTGTTGCAGGACGGCGACGGGACTGACGACCGGACCGGGTGGCCCGCAGTGATCAGGGGCCGCCGACAGCACAACCGCGGTTGACGCGGTGTCAGTACACGCAAGTGCAGTTCGCAGTACCAGCAGTGTGATTGTCAGTGGTTCCTCGGTAAAGGCGTCGGCTGCGGGCGCGCGTGCCGGGAGGTTCGGCAGTGGGGTTCCAAGCCAGAGCAGACGCAGGACGGGCGACGGGGCTGGCTGCCGAAGAGTGGCGCTTACTCAGGTCACCAGCAGTTCGCATCACCAGCAGTTCGCTTCACCAGCAGTACAAAGCAGTGTGCAGTTCCCCGTTTGGTAAGTAGTTGATCAAGAGGGAAGAACGGAGGAGCCGAGCGCCATCAGGATCGCCCGGGCGGACGAATCGAGCCCGGGTACCGCAGGACATCGATAGTGAGGTGGTCTCCGGTCAAGCAACCGCGATCCCCGCATTCCCCGTCCTCTCCCGGACGGTCGTGCGGACACAGAAGGCCGGCGCAGGAACAGGGCCGGCAGATGGTGTAGCAGTTCCTTCGGGGCCCTGGTGCCGTACGGCACCAGGGCCCCTCCAGCATGGTTCACAGAGAGGTGCAATGACCGCAGACGACTCGTTCAACCGCATTGATGACGACGACTACCCCGCCTACACGATGGGCCGGGCCGCCGAGACGCTCGGCACCACCCAGGGCTTCCTCCGCGCCCTTGGCGAAGCCCGCCTGATCACCCCGCTGCGCTCCGAGGGCGGCCACCGCCGCTACTCCCGCTACCAGTTGCGCATCGCTGCCCGGGCCCGGGAGCTCGTCGACCAGGGCACCCCCATCGAGGCCGCGTGCCGCATCATCATCCTCGAAGACCAGCTTGAGGAAGCCCAGCGCATCAACGCCGAACACCACCGCCCCGCCGAATCGGCGAATCCAACAGCCGCGTCCTGAGGCGGCTGGGGCCTGCGGTATTCCCACCAGCTTCGCCACTGCTGCTCACGCATGCTGCCCGGAACCTTCAGCGTCCCGGGCAGCACTGCCTTCCACCATGTTTTTCCGGTCAGAGCCCGGAGCCCTGGGTGCCACCCCGGGCCGCAGATGCCTCCCGCCTTGCCCACCAGTCGCCCGAACTGCCCGGGGCCGGCGGCTCGATGTGGTCGTTACGGCACCGGGCCGCCACACGCCCCCCAGGCCGCCGGGCACCGCCGCGCGCTCACCACGCGAGCTGGGCGATCTCCTCCGCCACCACCGCGCACGCGTCCGCCGACGGGTCCACGAGCGGGAAGTGCCCGACGTCCTCCAGCAGCGTCAGCCCGACCAGCTCGCCCGCCAGGCCCGCCGCCTCCACGAACGCCTCGGAGACCTCGTACGGCACGGTGAGGTCCTTACGCCCCTGCACCACCGCCGTGGCGATCCCCGTCGGCAGCAGCGCGGCCGGGTCAGCGCTCTCCCTGCGCTGCTTGAACTCGGCCTCACCGCCGAGGAGTTGGAGCACCGCCCCGCCGCACACCGCCAGCTCGACGGCGCGTGCGAGGTCCGCGATCGGCGCCAGTGCGACGACCCCGCGCAGCGGCGGCGGCTGCGGCAGCCGCCAGGGCGAGCCCTCGGGCAGCACATGGCGGGCCGCCGCCCAGAGGGCGAGGTGGCCGCCCGCGGAGTGCCCCGTCACCACCGTGCGCCGTACGTCGGCCTGCGGCAGCGCGGCGGCGGCGAGCGCGGGCAGGGCGTCCAGGGCGGCGGCCACGTCGTCGAACGTCTCGGGCCAGCGCCCCGCCACCGGGTCGCCGCCGTCCTCGGGAGAGCCGGGCCCGCGCCGGTACTCGACGTTGGCGACGGCGAAGCCGCGCCGGGCCAGGAAGTCCGCGAACGGGGTGAGGTGCCACCGGTCGTACGGCGCGCGCCACGCGCCGCCGTGCAGGACGACGACGAGCGGCACCCGCTCCTGATTGCCCCGGGGAGCGTAGAAGTCGATCACCTGATCAGGGTGTTCGCCGTACGCGGCGGTGGCATCGGGCCGGACGACCGGACGGGCGAGGACCGATTCGGTCTCTGCGGCGTCACGAGCGATGGCGTCGTGCGCGGCGGGGTCCGGCATCTTGCTCCAACCTTTCGGTACGGGGGCCGAATTGACCTGATCAGCGGGGACGCTATCAGCCCGGCGGGCGTCGCTGTCACCGCTGGCCGGACGGCGCCCGCCCTCGGCCCCGGCGGCCACACCCGCCTACCCCTCCGCCCACCCCGCCCCAGGCGCCTCCCCCGGCACCTCGGCCAGCACCTCGCCGAGCACCCGCGCCGCCCGCTCCGCGTCCGCGAAGCCCACGTACAGCGGCGTGAAACCGAAGCGCAGCACGTCCGGCCTGCGCAGGTCCCCGACCACCCCGCGGGCGATCAGCTCCGCCATCACCGCGGGCGCCTCCGCACACCGCAGGGCGACCTGGCTGCCGCGCTCGGCGTGCGCGGCGGGGGTCAGCGAACTCACCCGGCCCGGTGGGGCGTACGCCGCCACGCACTCCAGGAAGAAGTCGGTCAGCGCCAGGCTCTTCGCCCGTACGTCCGCCATCCGCACGTCCGCCCAGACATCGAGCGCGGCGTCCAGCGCCAGCATGGAGAGGATGTCGGGGGTGCCGACCCGGCCGCGTACCGCGCCGTCCGCCGCCGCGAAGCCGGGGGCCATCGCGAACGGGTCGGCGTGCCCGTTCCACCCCGGCAGCGGGGAGTCGAAGCGGGCCTGATGGCGCTCGGCGACGTACAGGAAGGCGGGCGAACCGGGCCCGCCGTTCAGGTACTTGTACGTGCAGCCCACCGCGAGGTCCACCCCGTGCGCGTCCAGGCCGACCGGCAGCGCGCCCGCGCTGTGGCACAGGTCCCAGACGGCGAGCGCCCCGACCGCGTGCGCGGCGGCGGTGATCCCGGGGAGGTCGTGGAGGCGTCCCGTACGGAAGTCGACGTGGTTGACGAGTACGGCGGCGGTGCGCGGGCCCAGCGCTGCGGGCAGCTCGGCCGGGTCGAGAGGAACGATTCGCCTGCCGGTCATCCGGGCGGCGGACCGCGCGATGTAGCCGTCCGTGGGGAAGGTCGTGGCGTCGACCAGCACGTCCGTACGGTTCTCGTCAGCCGTACGGTCCTGGTCGGACGTACGGTTCTCGTCAGTCGTACGGTCCTGGTCGGCGAGGCGTACGGCGGCCACCACCGCCTTGAAGACATTCACACTGGTCGAGTCCCCGACCACGATCTGCCCGGGGCCGGCACCCACGAGCGGGGCGATCCGGTCGCCTGTGCGCTCGGGCGCGGTCCACCAACCCTCCTCGGTCCAGGAGCGGATACCCAGCTCGCCCCACTGACGGGTCATCACCTCCCGCATCCGCTCCGGGACATGGCGCGGCAGCGCGCCCAGCGAGTTCCCGTCGAGATAGACGGATCCCTCGTTGAGGGCGAACAGGTCGCGCAGCGGGGCGAGTTCATCGGCGGCGTCCAGCGCCGCGGCCCGCGCCACCGGTCCGGCCGGGTCCGCCGGTCCGGCCTGCTCGGCCGGCTCGGACATCCGCACGGGCTCAGACATGGCTGCGCGCTGTCCACAGCTCGGGGAACACGTTCTTGGCGGCCCGCTTCTCCAGCCAGGCGACGCCCGCGGAACCGCCCGTACCGGTCTTGGAGCCCATCGCGCGCCGGGTCGCCACCAGATGGTCGTTGCGCCAGCGCCACACCAGCTCGGCGACATCGGTCAACGCCTCGCCGAGGACGACGAGTTCGGCGTTCCCGTCCGGGTCACCGTAGATCCCGGTCCACGCCTCCTCGACCTCGGGCACCGGCTCGTACCGCCGCGCGAGGTCACGGCCGAGCACCGCGTCCGGCACCGGCAGCCCGCGCCGGGCGAGCAGCCGCAGCACCTCGTCGTACAGGCTCGGCTCCTGGAGCGCCTTCTCCAGCTCGGCGTGGACACGCGGCGCGCCCCGGTGCGGGACGAGCATCGACGCGGACTTCTCGCCGAGCAGGAACTCCATGCGCCGGTACATCGCGGACTGGAAGCCGGAGCCCTCGCCGAGCGCGCTCCGGTACGCGTTGAACTGCGCGGGTGTCAGGCGGGCGAGCGGCTGCCAGGAGGCGTTGAGCGCCTCCAGCTCGCGCGCGGAGCGCCGGAGCGCGTCGATCGCGACCTGCGGACGGTCCTCGCGCAGCGCGCGGGAGGCCGTCTCCCACTCGTGGACGATGACGGTGAACCACAACTCCATGACCTGGGTGGTGACGAGGAAGACCATCTCGCCGGGGTCGTCGGAGCGCGGATGCTGCAAGTGGGTGAGAACGTCCGCCTGGACGTAGTCCTCGTACGGGGTCGTCCCGGCGAAATCCAGATTCGGGGCGTCCGAACCGGCTCCGGGGACATCGGGGGTGTACGACATCTCTGTCTCCTCGACATGTGCCGGGTAGCGGTCCGCCCCTTTCCGTCTGTGGCTACGGAGCTCCGGTCCCCTCCCGGCATCATAATCCGGGCCCCCGCCACCGCGCCCGCCCCGCATGCCCCGCCCGCCGGGGCCCCGGCCCCTCTCTTTCGGAGGCCAGGGCCCTCGCGGTCAGAGGCCGGGGCCGTCGACGTACGTTCCGTCCTTGTCGTACGGCCAGGCGTTGGAACGGCAGCCGTCGAGCCCCTTGATCTGCTGCATCATCACCGGGGCGAGCTTGCCGGGCCCGCCGCAGCCGAGGTGCTGCTGGAGGCCGATCTCATGGCCGACCTCGTGGTTGATGATGAGATGCCGGTACTCGGACGGCTCCCCGTCGAACTGCGGCGAGCCCAGCACCCAGCGGCGCAGGTTGACCACGACACCGTCGACGGTCTCGCAGTTCAGTTCGCCGCGCGTGTTCAGCCCCTGGGCGAGGCAGAGCTTGTCGGCGGTGGCCGGGGTGGCGATACGGATGACGAAGTCGGCGCCCGAGGAGACCAGCTGGAAACTGCCCCGGCCGTGCGCGGCCCAGCCCTGCGGGTGGGCGAGGATCTTCTCGATCTCGCCGGCGGCGCCCGCGGCGGAGACGTCGACCCCGTTCTCGACCTGCACGCTGTAGCGGCGCAGCGGTCCCGAGCCGACGGGGTCGCCCTGCGACTGGGCGGTGGTGAAGGTGCCGGGGCCGGAGACCGGGACGTCGGCCGAGGTCGTGGGCGTCGGCGTGGGCTTGGGGGTGGGCTTCGTCTCCGGTGCCTCGGGGCTCCGCGTCGTCTGCGGTTCCGGCTCCGTCCCGGTCGCCGGGGAGGCCGCTTGCGAGGCGCCGCCCTTGGCGCCGTCCCCCTGCGCGTCCGCCTCCGCCTCGGTGCCCGGCCAGGAGGCGACGGCGGCGGCACCGATGATCACGGCGGCGAGGGCGATCCCCGCCGCCACCAGCGGGCGGATCGGCCGGCGCACGCGACCGTAACGGCCCGTGCCCCCGCCGTCACCGCCACCGCCACCGGAGGCGGACGTCCTATGGCGTCCCGGACGGATGGCGGCGCGCTTGCCCAAAACGAATGTCTCCCTGATCGAACCCGGTCGCAGTTGATACCGGTAGCGACATTCGCTCACCTATGCGAAGGCCACGCCCTGAGAGACGGGCGGGGCCTTCGAAGGGTTCCTTCACAAGACACTCATCGCGGGGTTCAGGACACGAGGTGGCTCAAAAGGCACCATCAGGGTGAGACCGGCACCCTGAGACACCCTGAGATACGCACCACGACCTGCTCCGACTCAGTCCGGGAGCCTCCGACCCGCTCCAGGAGCGGCCGGACCCCGTACGTTTTCAGCCGAGGGTGTCCGCGGCGAGCGGTGAGGAGTCGCGCAGGAACGTCGCGCAGCGCTCGTACTCCGCCTCCTCGCCGATCGACTGCGCGGCGCGCGCGAGCGCGTGCAGGGCGCGCAGGAAGCCGCGGTTCGGCTCGTGCTCCCACGGCACCGGGCCGTGGCCCTTCCAGCCGCTGCGCCGCAGGGCGTCGAGCCCGCGGTGGTAGCCGGTCCTGGCGTACGCGTACGACTCGACGACCCGCCCGTTCTCGTACGCACCGTCGGCGAGCTGCGCCCAGGCCAGCGACGAGGTCGGGTACTTCGCGGCGACGTCGGCGGGCGGCGTGCCGTTCGCGAGCAGCTCACGCGGCTCGGGATCGTCGGGCAGTTCGGTGGGGGGCGGTCCCCCCAGAAGGTTTTCGTGGATACCCATGCCTACAGTCTGCCTTGCCGCACCCGGCCTCCGGCCACCGGAACCGGGCCCCTCGCCCCATCCCCATCGGGGCCTGTCCCCCTCGGCCCGTCCCGCTCAGCCGACCCCGCTCAACCCGTCCCGCTCAACCCACCCCGCTCAACCCACCCCGCCCCTCTCCCCGGGCCGGTCCGTCTCCACCGGCGGGGTCAGCCCGCAGTTGACCCGGCACTCGGGCTCCGGTCGCCCGGCCGCCTCGCGCCCCGGCGACCGTACCGTCGCCCAGGCGATCAGCGCGCCCACCACCAGCACCCCCGCGAGCATCGGCATCGCCCGCCGGAACGAGGCGTCGAACTGCGTCGCCGAGCGGTACACCTCCGGCCCCATGCCCGCCAGCAGCGGCAGCGCCGCCACCGCGATCAGGCCCGCCGCGCGGGCCGCCGCGTTGTTGATGCCGCTGGCCAGCCCGGCCCGCGCGATGTCGACCGAGGCGAGGACCGTCGACGTCAGCGGCGCGACCAGCGTCACCATGCCCATCCCCAGCACCACCAGGGCCGGCAGCACATCCGTCAGATAGTCGGCGTGCGGGCCCACGCGCAGCATCAGCCCCATGCCCGCCGCGCACAGCAGCGGCCCCACCGTGAGCGGCAGCCGGGGCCCGATCCGCTGCGCCAGCGCGCCGGAGCGCGCGGAGAGCAGCAGCATCAGCACCGTCGTCGGCAGCAGGGCCGCGCCCGCGCGCAGCGCCGAGTACCCGGAGACGACCTGGAGCTGGAGCGCGGCGAGGAAGAAGAAGCCGCCGAACGCCGCGTACACGCACAGCGTCACCACGTTCACCGAGGTGAACAGCCGGGACCGGAAGATCGACAGCGGCAGCATCGGCTCGGCCCGGCGCCGCTCGACCCGTACGAAGGCCACCGCGACCAGCACCCCCGCCACCCCCGGCCAGACCGTCCTGGCGATGAGCGCGTACGTGACCAGCGCCAGCGCCGCCGCGCCGAGCACCGCGCCCAGCACGTCGAACTTCCCGTGCGCCGCCGGGTCGCGGGTCTCCGGTACGTGGCGCAGGGCCACCGGTACGCACACGGCGGCCAGCGGCACATTGATCAGGAACACCCAGCGCCAGCCGGGCCCGTCCACCAGCCAGCCGCCCAGGAACGGCCCGATCGCCGCCCCCACGCCGCCGAGCCCCGACCACAGGCCGACGGCCCGCGCCCGGTCGTCCGGGTGGAAACTCGCCTGGATGATCGCGAGCGAGCCGGGTACGAGCAGCGCGCCGCCCACGCCCTGGAGGGCGCGCGCCATGATCAGGATGGCCACGTTCGGCGCGATCCCGCACAGCAGCGACCCGAGCGCGAACCACACCACCCCGATGACGAAGACGCGCCGCCGCCCGTACCGGTCGCCGAGCGAGCCGCCGAGCAGGATCAGCCCGGCCAGCGTGACCATGTAGGCGTTGACGGTCCACTGGAGCGCCGCGAGGTCCGCGTCGAGCGAGTCCCCGATGTGCGGCAGCGCGACATTGACGACGGTGGAGTCGAGCAGAGCCATGCTCGAACCGAGCACCGTCGTCAGAATGACCCAGCGTCCCCGGGTCGAGGACAGCCTGATGTCCATACGGGGATCATCCCCGCACCGCCCCCGGAAAGCGACCCGGCGACGGCGGCTGCGCCGCGTTCCGTACACGCGTCGGGCCCGGCACCGTAGGAACGGTGCCGGGCCCGACCCACAGGAAGTTACTTGAGCTTGGTGCCCGTGGAGCGCAGCGCGGCGCACGCCTCGGTGACGCGCTTGGCCATGCCGGCCTCGGCCAGCTTGCCCCAGGTGCGCGGGTCGTACGTCTTCTTCGAGCCGACCTCGCCGTCGACCTTCAGCACGCCGTCGTAGTTGCGCAGCACGTGGTCCGCGACCGGCCGCGTGAAGGCGTACTGCGTGTCGGTGTCGAGGTTCATCTTCACGACGCCGTTCTCCAGCGCCGTGGCGATCTCCTCGGCCGTGGAGCCGGAGCCGCCGTGGAAGACGAAGTCGAACGGCTGGCTGCCGGCGGCCTTGCCGTACTTGGCGCCGACGCCGTCCTGGAGGTCCTTGAGCAGCTCGGGACGGAGCACGACGTTGCCCGGCTTGTAGACGCCGTGGACGTTGCCGAAGGACGCGGCCAGCAGGTAGCGGCCCTTCTCGCCCAGGCCCAGGGCCTCGGCCGTACGCAGCGCGTCGTCGACGGTCGTGTACAGCTCGTCGTTGATCTCGTGGGTGACGCCGTCCTCCTCGCCGCCGGTCGGGGTGATCTCGACCTCAAGGATGATCTTGGCGGCGGCGGCCTGGGCGAGCAGTTCCTCACCGATGGCCAGGTTGTCCGCCAGCGTCTCGGCGGAACCGTCCCACATGTGCGACTGGAAGAGCGGGTTACGACCGGCCTTCACGCGCTCGGCGGAGACGTCGAGCAGCGGACGGACATAGGCGTCGAGCTTGTCCTTGGGACAGTGGTCGGTGTGGAGCGCGACGGTGATGTCGTACTTGGCGGCGACGATGTGCGCGAACTCGGCGAGGGCGACCGCACCGGTCACCATGTCCTTGTTGTACTGGCCGCCCAGGAACTCAGCGCCACCGGTCGACATCTGGATGATGCCGTCGCTCTCGGCCTCCGCGAAGCCGCGCAGCGCGGCGTGCAGGGTCTGGGACGAGGTCACATTGATGGCCGGGTAGGCGAACTTGCCTGCCTTCGCCCGGTCCAGCATCTCGGCGTAGACCTCGGGGGTTGCGATGGGCATCGGGCCGCTCCTTGTGATGTGCGGGTGTGAGGTGCTTGTCCCTGACCTGGGGGCGACATCGTCGTCGGCCCCATCTTTCCAGACTCTCCCGTGAGGTCCACGGTGAGTACCGCGGTGGGTACCGCGGTGGGTACGGCGGCGAGTACGGCACGGGCCTCTGTCGGCCGTTTCACGTGAAACGGCCGACAGCCACCGGAGTCGACGGGAAACTCCAGGTCAGAGCCCCAGCTCGTCGAGTGCGTAGACGTTGAGGTAGGGCAGCCCGGCCGCCGCGACGGCCGGGGCCGCACCGCGCTCCACGATGACGGCGACGGCGACGACCTCGCCGCCCGCCTCCCGTACCGCCTCGACGGCCGTCAGCGGGGAGCCGCCGGTGGTCGAGGTGTCCTCGACCACCAGGCAGCGCCGGCCCTTGACGTCCGTGCCCTCGATACGGCGCTGGAGGCCGTGCGCCTTCTGCGCCTTGCGGACGACGAAGGCGTCGAGCCGCTGCCCGCGCGCTGCGGAGGCGTGCAGCATCGATGTCGCCACCGGGTCGGCACCCAGCGTCAGCCCGCCCACGCAGTCGAAGTCCAGCTCGGCGGTGGCGTCCAGCATGACCTGACCGACCAGCGGTGCGGCGTGCCCGTCCAGCGTGATCCGGCGCAGGTCGATGTACCAGTCGGCCTCGATCCCCGAGGAGAGGGTCACCTTGCCGTGGACCACGGCCTTGTCCTTGATCAGTTGGAGCAGCTCAGCCCGTACGTCAGTCATGCCCATGAGCTTAAGCCGTCCTCCGCCCGGTCCTCAGAGGCGTCGCCACTGCCAGGTGGTGACGATCTCCAGCGGCTCCAGGGGGGTGACCAGCCGGGGCGCGGAATTCAGCCCGTTCGGCGGTCCCGACTGCGGCTCGACACAGACCGCCTCGGCCTGCTCGTCGTAGATCACGGCCCACTCGGCGGGGCTCGTGACCTTGAGTTCGAGCTGACCGGGCCAGGTCAGCGTGGCGGCGACCCCGTCCGGCATCCCGAAGCAGTCGTCCCAGGGGCCGGGGCGCGGCGGGATCCGGTGGCCGGTGGGGAGGTGGTCCTGGCCGCGCTCCTCCTGCCAGTCGGCGGCGAAGTCGAGCCGCACGCCGCCCTCCGCCGCCGCCGTGCCGTCACCCGGTCCGCCGTCCCCGTCCCTGTCTCCGTCCCCGTCCCCGTCCCCGAGGGTGCGGAGGAACCACGGGTGCCAGCCCGCCTGCGCGGGGAAGGACGTCTCGTACGTCTCCACCCCGAGCCGGAGGGTCAGCGAGTCCGGGGCCAGTTCCACGACCTGCGTCACCAGCCCGCTGTACGGCCACGGCTCGGCCAGGTCGTAGGTGAACGCCGCCTCGCTCTCGCCCGCCCGCGCGGTACGCCAGGCCGTGTCCCTGCCGGTGCCGTGGATGGCGTGCGGCGGGGAGTTCAGGGGCATCTGGTGAATCACGCCGCCGTTGCGGAACTGTCCGTGCTCGATCCGGCCGCACCACGGCACCATCGGGAAGCAGCCGTACCGCTCCCCTTGGCGCAGCAGTTCCGTCCCGCCGATGCGCAGACTGCTGATCCGGCAGCCGTTCGCCGGAGTGATGGTCAACTCGGCGTCGCCCGCCGCCAGTCGGATGCTCTCTTCGCTGCTACTCACACGCCGACACTACTTGCGCCGCCGCAGCGCGCGGCCGACCACCACGGCGGAGGCGAGCGCGAGTGCGGCGGCGGGCGCGATCCAGCGGAGCGCGCCACCGCCCTCGGCGGCGTCGGGCGCGGGCACCGGCGCGTACCGGCCGCGCGGCGGCGCGTGGTCGACCTCCTCGGCGCTGCGCCCGATCATCGTCCGCCTGGCGTGCGCGGCCTCGGCGGGCGGCTCCTCGAAGGGGACGTCGGGGATACGGAAGTCACCCTCACCGGAGGTGGTCGCACCGTCGAGCGAGGGCGGCTCCACCTCGACGTCGAAGACGGAGGCGGCGTCATCGGCATCCGGGGTCGATGCCGCGTCCGCGTCGGATACGGCATCCGCGTCCGAGCCCGCGTCCGGTTCCGAACCGGCCTCCGGGTCCGAACCGGCCTCCGCGTCCAATACGGCCTCCGAGTCGGCATCCGCGTCGGGGCCTTCCCCGGGGGCGGGCTCCTCCGGAGCCGACTCGTCCCCCAGCCGCGCGACGAACCGGTCCAGCAGCCGCTGGCCCGCCGCCGTCACCGCCCCGGCGTCCAGCTCGGCCAGCCGGCCGTCCGCGCGCGCGCCGCCGGTGAACGTGACGGTCGTACCGCCGGGGGCGTCCGTCAGCCCGATCATGAGCGTGAGCTTGGCGGAGCCGGTGCCCCGGACCTCCGTGCCCACCGCCTCGATCTCGAACCGCCCGTCCCGTTCGGCGAGCGTCAGCGCGCCGCGGTAGGTGATCGTGTGGCCGCCGATACGGACCTTGAGCCGCCCGGAGAGCGGCCCGGCCGACGCGTCGGCGTCCTGCTGAAGCCCTGGAACGCACCGCGCGACCCGGGCGGGGTCCCGCAGCGTCTGCCGAAGGGTCTCTGCCGAAACCGGAACGAACACCTCATGCTCCATGGAAGCCGAGCCTACTCAGAGGTCGCCGCCGAGGCAGCCCCTTTGCCCCACACCACGCACAACGCCCCCACACCACAGCACCCACCCCTTCCCTCACACTCTCCCCAGCACCCTCTTCCCTCCCTCTCTCCTCCCTTTCCCCCTACCCGCCGTACCGGGGATGCACCAGTGTCGACGGCGGCAGCCCCGGCACCCTCGTACGCTCCACGCCCCGCCGGCCCGCCGCCAGCAGAGCCGGTGTCGGCGACCGCAGCCTCGGCGCGTCCTCCGCCAGCCCGAGCGCGGGCCGCGCACCCAGCCCCGCCAGCTCGAACCCCCAGTCGCTCACCTCCGGTCTGCCGTCCTTCACCCGGTCGGGCCCCGCCGCGAAGCCGGAGGGGCCTCCCGTGGCGCGGTAGGGCGTCGTACCGAACCCGGCGGCGCGCAGCGTCGCGTCCACCGTCCAGTACGTACGCGGGTCGGTCGCGGGCGACCCGGCGTGCACCGCCAGCCGCCCGCCCTTCGCGAGGACGCGCGAGGCCAGCCCGTAGAACTCCTCGGAGTAGAGCTTCGTACTGGCGGTGATGCCGGGGTTGGGAAGGTCCGAGATGACCACGTCGTACCCGCCCGCCCCGGCCCGATCCGCCCCCCGCAGCCAGGTGAACGCGTCCGCCGACACCTCCCGCAGCCGCGGATCCTCGTACGCGTGCCCGTTCAGCTCCGCCAGCGCCGGGTCCGTACGCGCGAGGCGGACGACGCCCGGGTCCAGCTCGACCAGGGTGACCGTGTGCACGTCCTGGTAGCGCAGGACCTCGCGCGCGGCCAGCCCGTCGCCCCCGCCGAGGATCAGCACGCGCGCATGGGGCCCGCGCATCGCGGGGTGCACCAGCGCCTCGTGGTAACGAAACTCGTCGCGCCCGCTGACCCGCAGCCGCCCGTCCAGATACAGCTCCAGCGGCTCGCCCGCCCCGTCCCCTCCCGCGCCCTCCCCCTCTCCCGTGAGCACCACTTCCTGGATGTCGGTGTGCAGGGCGACCCGCACCCCGTCGCCGTAGAGCGCGCGCCGCGCCGCCCGTTCGAAGTCGTCGACCTCGACGGCCGCCGTGGCCAGCACGGCGAGCACCAGCACATTGACCGCCAGCAGCAGCCGGCGCGACCGCCGCGTCAGATCGCGCCCGAAGAGCCACAGGACGAGCGCGGCGCCCGCCACCGCGTTGACCGCGCCCGTGACCAGCGCGCCCGTGAGCTGTCCGAGCCAGGGCAGCAGCAGGAACGGGAAGGCGAGACCGCCGACGAGCGCCCCCACGTAATCCGCGGCGAACAGATCCGCGACCGTCCCCTCCGCGTCCTGCCGGGAGAACCGCTGGATGAGCGTCATCAGCAGCGGGATCTCGGCGCCGATGAGCACGCCGATGGCCAGCGAGAAGCCCACCAGCGCGTACCGCGACTCGCCCACCCACACGAAGCTCATGTACAGCACCAGCGCCGAACAGCCGCCCAGCAGCGCCAGCGCCGCCTCCAGCAGCCCGAAGCCGAAGGCCGCCCGGCAGCGCAGCCGCTTCGCGAGGAGCGAGCCGACGCCCATCGCGAAGACCATCACCGAGAGGACGACGGACGCCTGGGTGACGGAGTCCCCGATGAGATACGAGGCCAGCGCCACCAGCTCCAGCTCGTACACCAGTCCGCACGCGGCGCAGACGAAGACGACGGCGAGGATCATGAACCGCCCCGCCCCCGCGCGCACGGGCAGCCGTGTCTCACCCTGGGGCGGCGAGGACACGGACTGCTCGATCATGTCCGTAACGCTACGTCACGAATTCATTGCGGTTTGTCACCCACACGGCTGAATTTCCCGCACCGCAGGCATACGGACCCTGATACGTGTCCGGGTTACCACCAGGCGCCCCTCTTGGGGGTACGCGTGCCAGGTGCGCCACCGGACATGGCTCTCGTCGCGCTGCGCGAGCATCGCGGTGAAGGCGTTCGGGGCCCCGGGGAACGTCCCCGCTAGGCCGTTCGGATGATCGGAGACCAGGGCGAGCAGTTCCTGCGCGCGGCCGGAGAACGAATTGCGCGACAGGGTCTCGACGCGCGCGGCGAATTCGTACTCCCAATCCCCGAGGCGCTTGGACACACCGAGCGGCAGCGGTGTGCTGCTGCCCGGCATACAGGCGACGGTCTCGGAGCAGGCACCGCCCCGCTCTTCGAGAATCACTTGGTGGGAGGCGCCGAGCAGCCTCAACTGGAGCCCGGCACCGGCGAGATCGAGATCCAGGACGGCCAGGGCGGGAACCGGCTCCCGGCCCAACTCCCAGGCCAGATCGGCCGCGCGGGTGTCGGTGTAGGCGGTATTGAGGGTGGTGAGCATGGGTCGGCTCCGCAAACACGCTTGACGGGTGGACCGGGGATGTCCCGGACGGAGAGCTACGGAACTCGTGGAGGAGATCGCCCGCTCGGCGCCATATCAGGTCCGAGGGCTGGAAGCTCTCAAGAGGGAGGGAATCACGAAGTACGCGACGCTCACAGCGTTTTTACCCAACTTGACGGGGTTTCCATCCCCTAGGGGGCCCAGGGGTTCAACTGTTCAACCAATCCCGGCACCACCGCCCCCGCCGGGCCGAACGCAAAAGGTCCCGCGGAGGCGAACCCTCCGCGGGACCTGTCTTTCAGCGACGAACTAGCTGCCCCGTGTCAGCTACCTCCGCCGCATCCCCCGCCACCACCGCCACCGCCGCCCCCGCAGGAGGACCCGCCTCCGCCGCAGGACGAGTGGCTGCCGCCCCCGCACGACGAGTGCCCGCCGCCGGTGCCGCACGACGCCGACCCGCCGGCCGCACCGCCACCGGCGCCCCCGGCCCACCAACTTCCGTCGGACGAACGACGCTTCGAGCCCTTCGAACCCCTCGCACCCTTCTTCGACAGCGACGGCGAAGCCGAGGGCCTCCCCGTACGACGGTTCCGCGCCGCGCTCCGCGCCTTCGCCGCGCTACGAGCCTGCCCCCGCCGCCGCTTGTCCCGGCTGCTCACACTCGACACGACCCCGACCACCGCGACCGCGACCAGAACCACCACCACTCCCATGCCGAACATGGGCCTCACCGTCCTTACTGTTCCCCCGGCTGTTCCCCCGAAGCGAGGCCGCACCACCTCGGGCGGCGGGCCCCGCACTGACGTGCGTGCATCGGTTGTCCCCCGGGCGTCCACCGCCCAAAGCCGACTTGAGCAAGTCCAGAGGTTCGGCGCAGGATGGCCGCCATGACCAAAGAATGGCTCGGCGGCACCACGATCTTCGCGGAGATGTCGGCCCTGGCCGCCCGCACCGGGGCGATCAACCTCGGCCAGGGCTTCCCCGACACCGACGGGCCCGAGGCCGTCAGAGAGGCCGCGGTACGGGCGCTGCGCGACGGCCGCGGCAACCAGTACCCGCCGGGCCCCGGCGTCCCCGAACTGCGCACCGCGGTCGCCGACCACCAGCGGCTGCGGTACGGCCTGACGTACGACCCCGACACCGAGGTCCTGGTCACCGCGGGCGCCACGGAGGCCATCGCCGCCGCCCTGCTCGCGCTGGCCGGCCCCGGCGACGAGGTGATCGCCCTGGAGCCGTACTACGACTCGTACGCCGCCTGCATCGGCATGGCGGGCGCCACCCGCGTCCCGGTCACCCTGCGCCCCCGCGACGGCGCGTACCACCTGGACCTCGACGAACTGCGCGACGCGATCACCGACCGCACCCGAATCCTGCTCCTCAACACCCCGCACAACCCCACGGGCACCGTCCTCAGCCCCGCCGAACTGACCGCCGTCGCCGAACTCGCCGTGGAACGCGATCTGCTGGTCATCACCGACGAGGTCTACGAACACCTGGTCTTCGACGGCGCACACGTACCGATCGCCACCCTGCCCGGCATGCGGGAACGCACCCTGACCATCAGCAGCGGCGGCAAGACCTTCTCGTTCACCGGCTGGAAAGTCGGCTGGGTGACGGGCCCGCCCGCCCTGGTCACAGCGGTGCGCTCGGCGAAGCAGTTCCTGACGTACGTCAGCTCAGGACCCTTCCAGTACGCGATCGCGGAAGCCCTACGCCTCCCCCAGAGCTACTTCGACGACCTCCGCGCCGACCTCCGCACCAAGCGCGACCTGCTCTGCACGGGCCTGGAGGCGGCCGGCTTCGAGGTCTACCGCCCGGCGGGCACCTACTTCGTCACGACGGACATCCGCCCCCTCGGCGAGACCGACGGCTTCGCGTTCTGCCGCGCGCTCCCGGAGCGGTGCGGAGTGGTCGCGGTCCCGAACGCGGTCTTCTACGACCACCGGAAGCAAGGCGCGCCCTTCGTACGCTTCGCGTTCTGCAAACGCCCCGATGTCCTCGAAGAGGCCGTCAGTCGCCTTCGACGCCTGTCGTCCTGACCGCACGGCGAACGGCCCGGCTCAGAGGAGGGCGACCGGCGGCGGGAGCGGGGCGATCTCGCGGTCGAAGAAGTCGGCGTGCTCCTCACCCCGTGCGTAGAGCTGGTCGAAACCGGCCGAGGTCTCCGCGATCAGCTCCGTTTCCGTGAACCGGAATCGTGGTGTCGACGCCTGGGTGCTCCCTACGTAAAGTCGCCCCGAGCCGCCTGGTTCGGAGCTGCTGGAAGACATGAGATCCGGCCGGTGGCAACCGCCTGTCAGAATCCCAGGTAGGTGATCTGGACGATGTAGACATGTTCACTGCGCACGACAATCTGGTACGTGAACATGCCACCGGGAACGGGGAGATTCCCGCCTTTCGGATTGTCTCCCTCATGGCTTCGGCCGTGCACGTACAGTGCCTCCGCCGCCCTGACCAGTTCATCCGCCTTCTCCTCCACTCCGGCCAGGAAGGAGCGCGGTGCGGTGCGGGCCGCTTCTTCTGCCCCGAAGGCGTACTCCCAGGCCCAGCTCAACCGCGTACTGCCGTCATCGCCTCGTCCAGGACCGCGGTCAGTTCCCGCAGCGCCTCCCGGGCGACGCCCGGATCCTCGTGCTCCAGGTCTCTGCTCGCGCGGGCATGGCGAGCGGACAGGTCGGGACAGCGAGCGATCTCGATGTCCCTGGCCCAGGCCAGGACCCAGCTCCGCACCGGGCTGAGCGACTGCCACTCGACGGCCTTGGCGAAGGCCTCGTCCTTCGTCCGCTGCATCTCGGCCAGGCGGCCGGGGGCGACGACGGCGAGCGCGGCACGCAGTGCGTCGGGCGTCTGCTCGGGGCGGGGGGCCAGCTCGTGTCCATGGTCGGCCTGGATGCTCATCGTGTCCTCCTGGGAGCGCACGGGCCAGGGTAGTCGTCCGGGACGGTTGGGGCAGGTTGTCGCCAACATGGGTGTGAAGGTCCTGTTCATGGGCTGGTGGGAGCGCCGAGGCCGGCCGGGCGGCACTCTCCGCAGCGGCCCGGTTCCGGGCCGCGGAAGGCGCGGTCGCAGCGGTCGCAGTTCTGGAGGGGATGCCGGACGGGTTCCAGGGCCGCCGGTGGGCGGAACGGGGGCGGGGGTGGCAACTGGGCGATCAGGCGGTACGCCACCAGAGCGGCCGGGCGGCGCGGGCCCTCGGGCGGCAGGTCGGCGGCCAGGGCGTGGCACACGGCGGCGGGTGGCACGTCGCGCTCCAGCCAGGCGGCGACCCCCGGGGCCAGGTGGGCCGTGTCGCAGGTGGAAAGGAGCAGCCGGGGGTCGAGGGCGCGCAGGTCGGCCAGGACCTCCGTGGCCGCCCGGAGGAGCTCCGGGGAGGAGAAGCCGGGCTGGGGCACGGCGGGCAGAGGCCGCTTCTTCCGGGGCGGCGCGGGCCGCGTGCGCTCGGGGCCCGCGCGCTCGGGGCCCGTCTCGTGCGCCGGAGGGACGGGCCTGGTGGCTCGTACGGGCGCGTTGGCCGTACGGTGCCGGGCCGCCGCAGGCTGGTTGCAGGAGATCGTACGCGTGACGATCCGGCCACCAGGGGTACGTTCACGGACCCGGCGCAGATAGCCGTGGGCCTCAAGTTCCCGTAACCCGGCGGCGATACGAGTGGAGCCCTCCGTGAAACGGTGGGCGAGGGTCTTGATGTCCACGCGGGCCCCGGTGGGCAGCGACTGGATGTGCAGAGCGAGCCCCATGGCGGTCAGCGACAACTCGCGGTGCTGGGCGAGGTGGTTGCCGATCACCGTGAAGTGGGTGGTGTGGCGGGAGTTGTCGTGCTCGACTCCGGCGGGATGAGCCACCGGGGCGGCCGGGGGCCGAACACGGGGACGCGGGTTAGCCCGTGCGGGGCGTTGACCGCCAGCTACGGCTGACGGGGCGTGCGGGGGCACGCTAGTGTTTCGACTATCCATCAGGAAGGTTGCTCTTCCTCGTTGGTCAGGCCCTCGATCGGGATCGCTAGTCCCGGCCGGGGGCCGACGTATGTCTGCGGTGGTGTGTCCGCTCTCGCTGAGCGTAAGGCAGCCGGGGGACACCAAATCCAGCCCAGCCAGGGATGTTCACCCGCCCGAGTGAGTGTGAGCGACGGGTGGGTGGGGTGGGGCTTGGTGGGTTTCTTTCTCCTCACGTTCCTTGGGAAAGAGCACCGGAGTCACCGGAACCCGACGGAACGGGTTCCGGTCGCGTACAGCGCAGCTCCGCCCACACCGTCTTGCGCGGAAAAAGGCCCTCGGTGACTCCCCACCGGTCGGCCAGCACGTCCACGAGCAGCAGGCCACGCCCCGACTCGTCGTCCACGGGTGGCCGTTGGAGTACGGGCAGGCGTTCCCGGCGCGTATCGGCGACCTCGATCCGGAGAACGCCCCCGGCAAGACGCAACGTGAGCCGGAAGTCCCGCCCGGCCACCCGGCCATGACTCGCGGCATTGGCCGCCAGCTCGGCCACGAGGAGCCGCCCCGGGTCCAGCGGGAGCCCCCAGTCCCGGAGTTGACTCTCCGCAAGCAGACGGGCGAGGCGGGCGCCCCGGCGCGTGGAGGAAAGCAGCACGCTGAAGACGGGGACGGGGTGGTCGAGTTGAGCCGTGGTCTCGGCTTTTTCATCGTTCACATCACTCACAGTGTCCGAATCTGCTTACCCTGAGGAGTGACGGAGCGCTTGCGTACGGTCACTGTCCGGCTCTTGTCCGGTGCTGTCCTGACTGTCCGCGCCGTTGTTACGGGTAGGGCGCAGGGCGCCGAGGGACGGCGCGGCAGGACGGAGGAGTACGGATGTCGGTGGACGGCGAGGCGGTACAACCGAGGGACGAGACGGACGAGGCGGACGAGCCGGGGTGGGAGGTGGACCCGGACGACGAGTGGGGCGTGGCCGTCATCACCACGGTGGGGCGGCAGTTGAAGCTCCGACGGGAGGCGGCGGGGATGCGCGCCGGGGAGTTCGGAAAGGCCATCGGGTACGGCGAGGACATGGTGTACAAGATCGAGGGCGGCAAGCGGATCCCCCGCCAGGACTTCCTGAACGCGGCCGACGAGGTGCTGGGAGCGGGTGGGCTCATCGCGGCGACCTGGGAGGACGTCAAGAAGGTCCGGTACCCGAAGAAGGTTCGGGATCTGGGGAAGCTGGAAGCCCAGGCGGTCGAGATCGGCGTGTACGAGTGCAACATCATCGCGGGGCTGTTGCAGACGCCCGAGCACGCACGTGCCGTGATCCAGGCCGCGCAGCCGCCGTACTCCCCGGACGATGTCGAACGCATGGTGGCGGCCCGTCTGGCCCGGCAGTCGGTCTTCGATCGCGACCCGGCTCCGTCAATCCATTTCGTCCTGGAAGAGGCACCGCTGCGCCGACAGGTTGGGGGCACAATGGTGTGGCGAGAGCAGCTCGAACGTCTGCTGGAGGCGGGGCGGTTGCACAACGTCACACTCCAGATGATGCCCACCAACACCGAGGCACACCCTGGGCTGGACGGCAGGATCGATCTGCTGAAGTTCCCGGATGGTACAGCGGTGGGGCGCTCCGACGGCCTGTTCAACGGGCGGCCCGTCTCCGATCCGAAGCACCTCCGCATCCTTGAGCTGCAATATGGCACCATCCGAGCGCAGGCCCTCCCTCCACGGGAGTCGCTGGCCTTCATCGAAAGACTTCTGGGAGAGACATGATGCGCAAGGCCTCCGCCGGGGACGCCTCCGAACTGACGTGGTTCAAGAGCAGCTACAGCGGCGGTACCAATGGCGAGTCCTGCGTCGAGATCGCCACCACCCCCGGCACCGTGCACGTCCGCGACTCCAAGACCATCGAGGGCCCCCACCTGGCACTCGCACCCCGCGCCTGGGCGCACTTTGTGACGTACGCCGTGGAAGCCTGACGCCTCGACGGCACGCGCCCCGGGCATCGCTGGACCAGGCGCGGTCGCATCTTCACCAAGCGGGCCCGAGCGAACCTCACGTTCCACGAGTGCCCTGACGGCATTGAGCGCAGGTCAGTGCCGAGGGGGAACCGAGGTTGCCCGGTGGTTGATGGGTCACCGGAGGGCCGCCCCCTCCCTGGTTCGATGATCGCGGCTCCGGGGTGTGCGTCAAGGGCGCTCCTACGTCGCGTCGGCTGCGCCGATGGCCTCCGGCCACCCTTGACCCACACCCCTGCGCCGCTGGAAAAGGCGTGGGGAGGGGGCGGGGGGAGGGGTCCCCTGGGAAACACGGCTGTTCCTGGGGTCGGTCCCAGGCTTGCGGTCGGCTCGCCCTGCGGGGCACGCGGCAGTGGAGTGGGGCGGTGACGGGCTTCGTCAAGCGGCTCCCCACCGGATAGCGGTTGGGCTTCATGCCCCGCTGGTCACTCGCCGTGGGTGGGGCCGGTGGTGAATGCGGCGTGGAGTGGGGCGACTTGACGGAGCCGGGTGCCTTGATGGAGCCGGGGTGATGGGGTGCCGGGGCGGGATGCGGTGCCGGGGCAGGGCGCGGTCTTGGTGGCCGATAGGGCGCTTCCCCACCCAGAAAGCATGCGTTATGCCCCAGTTTGCCCCGGCTGATTGGAGGGGTTGGCTCCGTTGTTCCGTGACTGCGTGCAGCCAGCGCACCTATGCGGGACTCTCGGCACACACATCCCCATTGCGCACCACCCCCGCCCCACACGTCACATCCGCCCCGACTCCACCCGACCCCTCCCACCCACGGCGGGTGACCAGCGGGGCATGAAGCCCAGCCGTCATCCGGAGGGGAGCCGCTTGACGAAAGCCGGGCCACCCCACTCCACTACCGCGCGCCCCGCAGGGCGAACCGGCCCGCAAGCCTGGAACCGACCCCAGGGACATCGGTGTTTCCCAGGGGACCCCTCCCCCCGCCCCCTCCCCACGCCTTTTCCAGCGGTGGAGGGGTGGGGGTCAAGGGTGGAGCGCAGCGACATCGGCGAAGCCGACGCGACAAAGGAGCGCCCTTGACGCACACCCCGGAGCCGCGATCATCGAACCAGGGAGGGGGCGGGCCACCCGCCATAAGACACACCCGGCCCACCCCGACCGCGCGAAGCGCGCCCTCGGCAGCTCTGCGCCCAGGCGCAAACCCCCTGACCCGCCCCGCACGCCACACCCCAGGCAACGGGGCCGAGCTCGTGGCCCCGGACGCCGATGAGCCCGCCCCCACCTGGGGACGGGCTCATCGGTTCGCCCGCGGCAGAAGAGGACGTGGCTCAGACGTCCTCGGGCTTCTCGTCGCCGGGCTCCAGGCCGAACTGCTCCACGAGCCACTTGTCGAACTCGATCGAGGCGCGCACCCAGCTCACCGTCGACGACACGAAGTGCTCCAGGCTGACCCCCATGCCGATCAGCATCTGGGCCTCGCCGATGAGCCGCACGGTGGGCGGGCCGTCGCCCTCCTCGTGGATGTGGCTGTAGACCTTGGGCCACAGCGTGCGGCGGTTCCAGTCGTCGATCGCGTCGAGGATCTTGGACTTGTCCTCGATGGGGTGCGGCCGGTCGTAGAACGTCCGTACCGAGAAGACCTGCTGGTCCTCCTCGCCACGGAACATGAAGTAGGTGCGGAACTCCTCCCACGGCGCCGCGAGGTCGCCCTCGTCGTCGACGACGTACTTCAGCTCCATCTGTTCCAGGAGCTGCTTGACCAGATCCTGGTCGGGGACGACGGGGCCCGCCGGTCCTTCACCCTGCGGTTGGGGCTGTCCCCCGAAATTCGGAATCGAGGACGGGTCGATGCTCACCGTGTATTTCCCTTCGTACGGTTCCTGCCATCCTCTCCCATCCCGGGCGGTCCCTGGCAAGCCCGGCCCGCGTCCATCCGCTCTGGGCTGACACGGAACGGGCCCCACCGCAACCCGGGGATCTTCCCCTACAGCGCCTTCTCCAGGCGCCCTGGCGCCTCCGCCGCGCCCCTCCCCACCATCAGGCCGTCTCCCACCCGGTCCACCCGGACCGTGTCCCCGTCCGTGATGTCGCCCGCCAGGATCTCCTTCGCGAGCTGGTCGCCGATCGCCGTCTGGACCAGGCGGCGCAGCGGGCGGGCGCCGTAGGCCGGGTCGTTGCCCTCTTCCGCCAGCCAGGTCAGGGCCTCCGGGGTGACCTCCAGGGTGAGGCGGCGTTCCGCGAGGCGTTTGGCGAGGCGGCCGATCTGGAGGCCCGCGATGTGGGCCAGCTCGTCCTGGGACAGGGCGGAGAAGACCACCAGGTCGTCCAGGCGGTTGAGGAATTCCGGCTTGAAGGAGGCCCGTACGGTCTGGAGGACCTGCTCCTTCTTGCGCTCCGGGGTGATGTTCGGGTCGACCAGGTACTGGCTGCCCAGGTTCGACGTCAGGATCAGGATGGTGTTGCGGAAGTCGACCGTCCGCCCCTGGCCGTCGGTGAGGCGGCCGTCGTCCAGGACCTGGAGCAGGATGTCGAAGACCTCGGGGTGCGCCTTCTCGACCTCGTCCAGGAGGACCACGGAGTACGGGCGCCGCCTTACTGCCTCGGTGAGCTGGCCGCCCTCCTCATAGCCGACGTAACCGGGAGGCGCGCCCACCAGGCGGGCCACGGAGTGCTTCTCGCCGTACTCGCTCATGTCGATACGGACCATGGCCCGCTCGTCGTCGAAGAGGAAGTCCGCGAGGGCCTTGGCCAGTTCGGTCTTGCCCACGCCCGTCGGTCCGAGGAAGAGGAACGAGCCGGTGGGCCGGTCCGGGTCGGCGATGCCGGCGCGGGTGCGGCGTACGGCGTCGGAGACGGCCTGGACCGCCTCGCCCTGGCCGATCAGCCGCTTGCCCAGCTCCTGCTCCATACGCAGCAGCTTCTGCGTCTCGCCCTCCAGCAGGCGGCCCGCGGGGATGCCGGTCCAGGAGCCGACGACGTCGGCGATGTCGTCCGGGCCGACCTCCTCCTTGACCATCGTGTCCTTGGCTGCCTCCTGCTCGGCCTCGGCCGCCGCCTCCAACTCCCGCTCCAGGTTGGGGATCTCCCCGTACAGCATCTTGGAGGCGGTGTCGAAGTCGCCGTCGCGCTGCGCGCGCTCGGCCTGGCCGCGCAGGTCGTCGAGACGCTCCTTCAGCTCACCGACCCGGTTCAGGCCCTGCTTCTCCTTCTCCCAGCGGGCGGTGAGGCCGCGCAGCTCCTCCTCGCGGTCGGCGAGGTCGCGGCGCAGCTTCTCCAGGCGTTGCTTGGAGGCGGGGTCGGACTCGTTCTTGAGGGCCAGCTCCTCCATGCGGAGGCGGTCGACGGAGCGCTGGAGCTCGTCGATCTCGACCGGCGAGGAGTCGATCTCCATACGGAGCCGGGACGCGGCCTCGTCGACGAGGTCGATGGCCTTGTCGGGGAGGAAGCGGGAGGTGATGTAGCGGTCGGAGAGGGCGGCGGCGGCCACCAGGGCCGCGTCCGCGATCTGCACCTTGTGGTGGGCCTCGTAACGGCCCTTGAGCCCGCGCAGGATCGCGATGGTGTCCTCGACGCTCGGCTCGGCGACCAGCACCTGCTGGAAGCGGCGCTCCAGGGCGGCGTCCTTCTCGATCCGCTCGCGGTACTCGTCCAGGGTGGTCGCGCCGACCATGCGCAGCTCGCCGCGGGCCAGCATCGGCTTGAGCATGTTGCCCGCGTCCATCGCGGAGTCGCCGCCGGCGCCCGCGCCGACGACGGTGTGGAGCTCGTCGATGAACGTGATGATCTGGCCGTCGCTCTCCTTGATCTCGGAGAGGACGGTCTTGAGGCGCTCCTCGAACTCGCCGCGGTACTTGGCGCCCGCGACCATCGCGCCGAGGTCCAGCGAGACCAGCCGCTTGTTCTTGAGGGACTCCGGCACGTCGCCCTTGACGATGCGCTGCGCGAGCCCCTCGACCACGGCGGTCTTACCGACGCCCGGTTCACCGATCAGCACGGGGTTGTTCTTCGTACGGCGCGACAGCACCTGCACCACGCGCCGGATCTCCTGGTCCCGGCCGATGACCGGGTCGAGCTTGCCGTCGCGGGCCGCCGCGGTGAAATCGGTGCCGAACTTCTCCAGGGCCTTGTACTGGCCCTCCGGGTCGGGTGTGGTCACCCGGCGCCCTCCCCTTGCCTTTTCGAACGCGTCCAGGAGCCGGTCAGCCGCCGCCCCCTGCCGGGCCAGTATCTCCCCCGCCGGGCCGCCCTTGGCGGCGATGCCGATGAGCAGGTGCTCGGTGGAGAGGTAGTCGTCGCCCAGCTCCTTCGCCCGGCGGCCCGCGTCCGCGATGACGGCGAGCAGGTCGCGGTTGGGCTGCGGGGGCGCGACGGTCGACCCGGTGACGCTGGGCTGGGCGGCGAGCAGCCGCTCGGTGGCCGACCGTACGGCCGCCTGGTCGGCCTCGACGGCGGCCAGCAGGTCGGTGACGTTCTCGTTGTCCTGGCCCTCCAGCAGCGCGAGCAGCAGATGCGCGGGGGTCAGATCGGGATGTCCCGCCGCCACCGCCCGGTTGGTGGCGGAGTTGATCGCATCCCGGCTCTTGTTGGTCAGCTCGGCGTCCACGTGGGCCCTCTCCTCCTTGCACGAGTTCTGCGCGGGCTCTTGCGGGATCCCTTACGTGATCCTCACGCGATCCCTTGCGTGATCCCCTATGGGTACGGGAAAACGCCACTCCGGTCTCATCCGGGCCGCCGCATCCCTGACAGCAAGAACCTACGCAAAGTTGAGTCTATTCCACTCAAGGCTGGCTCGGCCGAGTGGCGCCCGGAAAATCGGCCCCCGCCCCCTGATTTTCTCGCGTTCCGGCGCGGGCACCACCGGTACACACCAATGGCCCGGCGCACGGGTGTCCGCGCGCCGGGCCAGGAGCGGTCAGGAAGGGGGCAGGGAGGCCTGCCGGGGCCGCCACCGGGGCCCGGGAAGAATCCGGGAAGAATCCGGGCAGCACAACGGCGCCATCGTGTTTCAGGTCCACGATGGCGCCGTTGTGTGGGGGAAGCGCCTGAACGATTTGAAACGACGGGGGAATCGTTCAGGCACTGCGGGGGGTGGCGAGGGTGGTTTGTGGTGACCCGACGAGCTGGTGGTCACGCTGGTCGAGGTTGACGAAGATCATGTCGTAGCGGATGGCGCAGCGGACCGGGCGTGGAGCCCCGCGCGGCCTGCGGAGGCAGCGGTAGGCACGTACGTCCTCGTCCTCCTCACGCACGACGACGATCGGCTCTCCGAAGAGAGTGACCATCAACGAGTCTCCTCGGTGGGGAATGGCCGTGACCAGATCGATGAAGTGCCACCCCGATCGGTACGCCGTGGCCATCTCACGCCGGAAGACCCGATCGTCCGGCGGGACGGTCATGCCGTGATGCCGGCCGGGGTACTGCCCCACTCGATGTCGCCGGCGTCACCCGAAGCTGCCTTCGGGGCCACCGTCCATGAGATCTCTTCCGTGCTCATCTCCCCGGCGCCCGCGGCCTGGACGACGGTTCCGGCCGGAGTGCTGGTCCAGGAGATCTCCCCCACCGCGGTGGTCTGGCCGGCCGAACCGGCCGGCGCGCTGGTCCAGGAGATCTCCCCGGCAACACCCAGCACACCGTAGGCCAGAGCCGCAGAGAAAGCAGTGGCAACCACCGCGCGAAGCATTCTCTTATACATAGTCGGCTTCGTCCTCACTTGATGGATTCCTCTCCCCCGCCATCTAGACGATGTCTCATTCGGACACGTCAACACCACCGGGACGAGGCATCATGTTCCTGCATGTTCAGGACCCTGAGGGGTGGAGATTTGACCGAAAGCATCACAAAACCGACACATCCCCATGCCGTCACTGATCTATGTGAAGACGGCAGGCGGCTTTACGCCAGCGCACTGCGCTCGGGGCGCCTCGCCCGGAGCGAGATCGTCGCCGCCCCGTGTCTCATGGAGTTCCCACTCCTGCATCCGGACCCGGACGATCCGGACTGGCTGCGACCGGTTCCGCCGTCCGCCGCGCTCTCCCAACGCCTCAACCCCGTCGAGCGGGAGATCCAGGAGCGACGGCACTTCGCGGTGGCGCTCACCGACGCTTTCGAGCCGTTCATGGCCATCGCCTCGCAGGGGCCGCCGAGCGCCCACGCGATCACCGTCCTGGAGGGCAAGGGCCGTATCAACGCGGCGATCGACCTCGCCACGGCCGCGTGCAGGACCGAGGTCCTCACCGTGCAGCCAGGTGGTGTCCGCAGCGCCGACGCGCTCGAACAGGGCCTGGAGCGCGGCCAGCTCGTGGTGGACCGCGGGGTCAGCATCCGCACCCTGTACCAGCACACCGTCCGGCACGGACAGGGCACGCTCGCTTACGCCGAACGGCTCGCCGAAGGAAACGTCGAGATCCGGACGCTGGAGGAGCTGGTCGAGCGACTGATCATCTTCGACCGCACCGTCGCGTACATCCCGGCACGCTCCGACCGGGCGGTCGCCCTGGAACTGCGCCACCCGGCGCTCGTCGACTACCTGGCCCAGGTCTTCGAACAGCTCTGGCGCCGCGCCACGCCCCTCACCGAGCAGGTCTCGTACGAGCCGACACCCGACGGCGTCTCCGGCGTCCAGCGGTCGATCGCGAAACTGCTCATCGAGGGGTACGTGGACGAGGCCATCGCCCGGCGGCTGGGGATGAACGTACGGACCTGCCGTGCCCACATCGCCAAACTCGCCACCACGCTCGGCAGCGGCAGCAGGGCGCAGCTCGGCTATCTGATCGCGCACTCGGGAATCCTCGACCAGGAGCGCTGACCCGGCATTTCGAAACACCTCGACCTATCTCGCTCCGTACCGCCCACAACGAGAACCACCGTGAACACAGAGAGGGAACCCGCCAACTGAATCGGCCCGAATCAGCCCGAATTCCCTGAACCGGACGTCGAACTCCCACCCCTGCACGGCGAGAACTCGGCGATGGTCTCGGTCACTCTCTGTAGAGTGCCGACACGGCCTGCCCGGATCAAGCGAAACGCGACTGCACTGATGCGCACTGCGGAACCGTGCAGCACTGCGGAACCACGCAGGAGGGACATATGACACAACCGGACGCGGTGACACACAGAGAACCGTCGCCCGCTGTGTCGGCGGGGGCGCACACCCTGCTGCGCCGGCTCGTCAGGGGCGAGCAGGTCGGGCGGGCCGAGCCGGGCTGCACCGAACTGATCGCCCTCGGACTGGCGGTGCACGACCCCCACTCCGACCGGTGGGGCGTGGCCGACCTGCACCATGCGGAGCAGACCGCCATGGCCGAGGAGCGCGCCGGCATCGCCCGCCACCTCCAGCGCATGCACCAGCTCGACGAGCTGTACCGCGACATCCGCACACACGAATCGCCCACCGGTAACGGAATCGAGTTTCTCGACCGGGTCGAACACGTCAATGCCGCCATCATGCAGGCGGCGGATTACGCGCAATCCCACATGTATACGGCGCATCCGGTGAACAGAACCGCGAAAGGACTGGCCGCGGTCGTCCCCCGCGAGATCAAACTCCTCCAGCGCGGGATCGCACGCCGCACGATCTATTCGGAGCCCGCCCGCACCCGTGCCGCGGAACAGGAGTGGGCCACCACCATGAGCGCGCACGGCGCGGAGATACGTACCCTCGCCTCCGATTTCGAGCGAATGATCCTCGTGGACAGAAGATTCGCCATCATTTCCGACCACCGGGACGAGCCGAACAGAATGACCGCGTTCAAGGTGACGCACCCCGGCATGGTGGCTTTCCTCCACCACCTCTTCGACCAGCAGTGGGAGCGGGCCGAGCCCTGGATGGGCGGCCGGTTCCTGCCGAGGGAGGGGATCGTCACGACGGGCCGCTCCCGGCGCATCCTCAACAAGCTCCGCGAGGGCCGCACCCTCAAGCAGATCGCCAGCGAGCTGGATGTGAGCCTGCGGACCGTCAACACCGACCTGAACAAGCTGTACGAGGTCGTCGGCGTGGACACGCTGTTCTCGCTCGGGGTGTGGTGGGGGTCCGAGGCCGCCGCCGAGGAACGCAAACTGGGCTGACCGCGACCGCGAAACCGGGCCGACCGCGCCCGCACACGACGGAACGCCCGGCGGGAGATCCCGGCCGGGCGTCGTGTGGCGGTGAGAGACGTCAGCCCGTCGGCTGTCAGCCCGTCGGCTGTCAGCCCGTCGCGCGCTCGAACTCAGTCCGTCGCGCGCTTGGGCTTCGGGCGCCACACCACCAGCGCGCTCGTCTGCTGCACGTCCTGGTACGGCACCAGGTCCCGGCGGTACGACGCGTGCACCTGCGCCTCGCGCTGCCGCATCGCCGCCGCGGCGCCGTCCACCGCGGAGGACAGCTCGGCGACCCTGGCCTGGAGCGCGGCGACCTGGTTCTCCAGCTCGATGATGCGCTTGATTCCGGCCAGATTGATGCCCTCGTCCTGCGAGAGCTGCTGCACCTGCCGGAGCAGTTCGATGTCACGGGCCGAGTAGCGGCGCCCGCGCCCCGCCGTACGGTCCGGGGAGACCAGACCGAGGCGGTCGTACTGCCGGAGGGTCTGCGGGTGCAGCCCGGAGAGCTGGGCCGCCACCGAGATGACGTACACCGGCGTCTCCTCGGTCAGCGTGTACGCCCTGCCGAACGATGAGGACGGCCGCCGCCGCCCGTCCCTGTCCATCGGGTCATGCTCCCTTCGCCGCCTGGAACAGCTCCGCCCGCGGGTTCTCGTCCGCGGTCGCCTTCCGGTATGCCTCCAGCGCGTCGCGCGCCTCGCCGCCGAGGTCCTTGGGCACGACCACCTCGACGGTGACCAGCAGGTCGCCGCGGCTGCCGTCCTTGCGTACGGCGCCCTTGCCACGGGCCCGCATCGTACGGCCGTTGGGGGTACCCGCGGGCAGTTTCAGCGTGACCGGCGGACCGCCCAGCGTGGGGACCCGCACCTCGCCGCCGAGCGCCGCCTCCGTGAAGGTGACGGGCACGGTGATGGTGAGGTTGTCGTCCTTGCGGCCGAAGACCGGGTGCGCGTCGACATGGACGACGACGTACAGGTCGCCGCCGGGGCCGCCGCGCTCACCGGGAGCGCCCTTGCCGCGCAGCCTGATCCGCTGGCCGTCGCTGACACCCGCCGGGATCCGGACCTGCATGGTCCGCGAGGACCTGGCACGCCCGCTGCCCTTGCACACCTCGCACGGGTCCTGGGCGATCAGCCCGCGGCCCTTGCAGTCCACACACGGGTCGGTCAGCGAGAAGCCGCCGCCCGAGCCGCGCGACACCTGTCCGGTGCCCACACAGGTCGGGCAGACCCGCGGCGAGCCGTTCTTGTCGCCGGTGCCCGAACACGCCTTGCAGGGCGCCTGGCTGGACATCCGCAGCGGGACCGTGGCCCCGTCGACGGCCTCCGTGAAGCTGAGCGTCACCTCGGTGTCGATGTCCTGGCCGCGGCGCGGCTGCGTACGGGTGCCGGGGCCGCCGCGGTTGAACAGCCCGCCGAAGACGTCCCCGAGCCCGCCGCCGAAGCCGCCGGCCCCGCCGGCGCCCGCGGGGCCGCCCTGCGGACCGCCCTGACCGCCGCCGAAGAGGTCGCCGAGGTCGAAGTTGAACGAGCCGTTGCCGCCCGCGCCGGGACCCGGCCGGAATCCGCCGTTGCCGAAGAGCGAGCGCGCCTCGTCGTACTCCTTGCGCCGCTTGGGGTCACCGAGGACGTCGTTCGCCTCGGAGATCTCCTTGAAGCGCTCCTCCGCCTTGGCGTCGCCCTTGTTGGCGTCCGGGTGGAACTCGCGGGCGAGCTTCCGGTACGCCTTCTTGATCTCGGCCTCGGTGGCGTCCTTGGGAACGCCGAGAACCTTGTAGTAGTCCTTCTCCACGAAGTCCTTCGTGCTCATCCTCGACGTCCCTCCTCTCCGCCCGCACCGGCACCGCCGGTCACCGCGTCACCTGTGTCCGGCACACGGCCGGCGCGTCGCGCGCCGGCCGTCGCCGGTGTGTCTGCTCCGTCAGCCCTCGTCGGGGCCACCGTTCTCCCTGTCATCGGCCGAATCCGCCTGCTCCTCCGCGGACTTGGTCTTGCCGCCCGGCTGTGGCTCGGCCACCGCGACCCGCGCGGGCCTGATCGTCCGCTCCCCGAACCGATACCCGGGCTGGAGGATCGCGACGCACGTCGTCTCCGTGACGTCCGGCGCGTACGAGTGCATCAGGGCCTCGTGGATCGTCGGGTCGAAGGGCTCGCCCTCCGTACCGAACGGCTGGAGCCCCAGCTTGACCGTGACCGCTTCGAGCGACTCGGCGACGGACTTGAAGCCGCCGACCAGTTCGTCGTGGTCGCGCGCCCGGCCGATGTCGTCGAGCACGGGCAGCAGTTCGGTCAGCAGGTTCGCGACCGCGATCTCCTTGACGGAGACCCGGTCCCGCTCCACACGCCTGCGGTAGTTCTGGTACTCCGCCTGGAGCCGCTGGAGGTCCGCGGTGCGCTCACCGAGCGCCGTACGGACCTGGTCGAGCTGGGCCAGCAGAGCAGCGTCCTGGATGTCCCCGGCGGGGGCCGCCGGCCCGGACTCCTGAGGGGAGTCCGGCTCGGCGGCCTTCGGCGTGGCGTCGTCGGCGCCGGAGGGGACATCGGGCTTCTCCTCGAAGCCCGGAGTCTCCTCGGTCACGCCGCACCGTCCTTCCTGGGCTTCTCGTCGTCGACGATCTCGGCGTCCACGACGTCGTCCTCGGGCTTGGCCTGGCCTTCGCCGGCCGCACCCTCGGGTCCGGCGGCGCCGCCGGACGCCTGGGCGTCCGCGTACATCGCCTGTCCGAGCTTCTGCGAGACGGCCGCGACCTTCTCCGTGGCGGTACGGATCTCGGCGGTGTCCTCGCCCTTCAGCTTCTCCTTGAGATCGGCGATCGAGGCCTCGACCTCGGTCTTGATCTCGCCGGGAACCTTCTCCTCGTTGTCCTTGAGGAACTTCTCCGTCTGGTAGACGAGCTGCTCGGCCTGGTTGCGGGTCTCCGCGGCCTCGCGGCGGCGGTGGTCCTCGTCCGCGTACTGCTCGGCCTCTTCGCGCATCCGGTTGACCTCGTCCTTCGGCAGCGAGGAGCCACCGGTGACGGTCATCTTCTGCTCCTTGCCGGTGCCGAGGTCCTTCGCGGCCACGTGCATGATGCCGTTGGCGTCGATGTCGAAGGCGACCTCGATCTGCGGCACACCACGCGGCGCGGGCGGCAGACCGGTCAGCTCGAACATACCGAGCTTCTTGTTGTACGCGGCGATCTCGCGCTCGCCCTGGTAGACCTGGATCTGCACGGACGGCTGGTTGTCCTCGGCCGTCGTGAAGATCTCCGAGCGCTTCGTCGGAATCGTCGTGTTCCGCTCGATGAGCTTGGTCATGATGCCGCCCTTGGTCTCGATACCCAGGGACAGCGGGGTGACGTCGAGGAGCAGGACGTCCTTGACCTCACCCTTCAGGACACCGGCCTGGAGCACGGCGCCGATGGCGACGACCTCGTCCGGGTTGACACCCTTGTTGGCCTCGCGGCCACCGGTCAGCTCCTTGACCAGCTCGGCCACGGCGGGCATACGCGTCGAACCACCGACGAGCACCACGTGGTCGATCTCGGAGAGCTGGATGCCCGCGTCCTTGATGACGTTGTGGAACGGGGTCTTGCACCGGTCCAGCAGGTCGGCCGTGAGCTGCTGGAACTGGGAGCGCGTGACCTTCTCGTCCAGGTGCAGCGGGCCCTCGGCGGACGCCGTGATGTACGGCAGGTTGATCGTGGTCTCGGTGGAGGACGACAGCTCGATCTTCGCCTTCTCCGCGGCCTCGCGGAGACGCTGGAGAGCCATCTTGTCCTTGGCCAGGTCCACGCCGTGACCGTTGGCGAACTGCTTCACCAGGAAGTCGACGAGACGCTGGTCCCAGTCGTCACCACCGAGGTGGTTGTCACCGTTGGTGGCCTTCACCTCGACGACGCCGTCACCGATCTCCAGCAGCGAGACGTCGAACGTACCGCCACCGAGGTCGAAGACCAGGATCGTCTGGTCGTCCTTGTCGAGGCCGTAGGCCAGCGCGGCGGCCGTCGGCTCGTTGACGATACGCAGGACGTTCAGGCCCGCGATCTCGCCGGCCTCCTTGGTCGCCTGGCGCTCCGAGTCGTTGAAGTACGCCGGGACGGTGATCACCGCGTCGGTGACCTTCTCGCCCAGGTACGCCTCGGCGTCCCGCTTCAGCTTCTGCAGCACGAAGGCCGACATCTGCTGCGGGTTGAAGTCCTTGCCGTCCAGGTTGATCTTCCAGTCGGTGCCCATGTGGCGCTTGACCGACCGGATGGTCCTGTCGACGTTCGTGACCGCCTGGCGCTTCGCGACCTCGCCGACGAGCACCTCGCCGTTCTTGGCGAAGGCGACGACGGACGGCGTGGTCCTGGCGCCCTCTGCGTTGGTGATGACGGTGGGCTCGCCGCCTTCGAGAACGCTGACGACGGAGTTAGTCGTGCCCAGGTCGATGCCGACCGCACGTGCCATTTCGATTCCTCCAGGTGACTTGAGTGGAACAGGCTCAAGGATGCATGACAGATCCTGCGGAGTCAAAGGACCTGAGCCGAGGGGGCTCAATTATTGTGCGTCTGGGCCTCGACTGGAGGTTTCGCGGGCTCCGGACCGGCGGCTTTCCCGGCGGCTCCCCGACAGCTCCCTCGGGGCGCCTACCTGACCCGTGCCGCTCCAGCATGCGATCGTTCCCCATCAAAAGCCATATATCGCTCAGAGAACGGTCAGATGTGGCCATGAAGCGACATGCATCCCGAATCTCCCCACACCTGGAACCCAAGCGGCTACCCGACCCCAAGCGGCTGCTGGACCTCATCCTCGGGTCGGCCCTGCTGGTGCTGGCCTCGCCCGTCCTCGCCGGCGCCGCTCTCGCCGTCGCGCTCACCCGTCCGGCCGACGGAGTCCTCGTACGCGACTACCGCACCGGGCTCAACGGAAACCCCTTCCTCCTGAGTTCCCTGCGCACCCGCCGCTTCCGCCTCGACCTGCTCTCCCGGCTGCCCCATGTCGTACGCGGCGACCTCTCGCTGGTCGGGCCCGCGCCCCTGAAGTTCGGCTCCGCCGCCGCGGCGGCGCCCTGGCGGCAGCTCGTACGGCCGGGGCTGACCGGACTCGCGCAGGTACGGCGCCGTTCGGCGCTGCCGTGGGACGAGGCGCCCCTGCTCGACCAGCACTACGTGGAGCACCACTGGATCGGCCTCGACCTGGCGATCCTCGCCCGTACGCCCGGCGCGCTCCTTCCTGCGGTCAGGGTGCCCTCAGCGACACAGATCACCGGCCCCACGGCTACATTGCGACGGAATAAGTGGGTACCCTCAGCACGAACTGATTAAGTTACCGCTTAGTACGATCAGTATGAGTGCTGAGTCACCCACCCTCGCAGGCCCGAGGAGCCCCCGAATGCAACTCGCCGCGATCATCGTGTCGCTGGTCCTGACCGTGGTCGGCGTCGCGCTCATCGGCCGCGCCGTCGCGCAGATCTACCGGTTCGTCCGACTCGGCCAACCGGTGCCCGAGGGGAGCCGCACCGGCGACCCGAAGCAGCGCAGCCTCACCCTGGCCAAGGAGTTCGTCGGCCACACCCGGATGAACCGGTGGGGGGTGGTCGGCGTCGCCCACTGGTTCGTCGCGGTCGGCTTCCTCACGCTCGGGCTGACGATCATCACCGCGTACTGCCAGCTCTTCCGGGCGGACTTCGTCCTCCCGGTGCTGGGCGGCTGGCTGCCGTACGAGATGTACACCGAGTTCATCGCCCTGGCGACGACGGTCGGCATCCTCGTCCTGATGGGCGTCCGGCTGGCGAGCCTGCCCTCGCGCGCGGGCCGCAAGTCGCGCTTCACCGGCTCCAAGCTGGGCCAGGCGTACTTCGTCGAGTACGTGATCCTGGTGATCGGCCTCGCGATCCTCACGCTGCGCGGCCTGGAGGGCGCGATCCACGGCGTCGACCACTACGAGGCGGCGTACTTCGTCTCGTACCCCCTGGTCGCCGCGTTCGGCGGACTGAGCCTCGCCACCCTGCAGAACCTGGTGTACCTCGCCGCCATGATCAAGCTCGGCACGACCATGGCCTGGGCGATCACCGTCGGGCTCAACACCAACATGGGCGTCGCCTGGCACCGCTTCCTCGCCTTCCCCAACATCTGGTTCAAGCGCGAGGCGGACGGCTCCACGGCGCTCGGCGCGCTGCCGCCGATGACCAGCGGCGGCGAGCAGATCGACTGGGAGGACCCGGCCGAGGACGCGGTGTTCGGGGTCAGCCAGGTCGAGCAGTTCAGTTGGAAGGGCATCCTCGACTTCTCGACGTGTACGGAGTGCGGGCGCTGCCAGTCGCAGTGCCCCGCCTGGAACACCGGCAAGCCGCTCTCCCCGAAGCTCCTGATCATGTCGCTGCGCGACCACGCGCACGCCAAGGCGCCGTATCTGCTGGCGGGCGGCGGCAAGACGGCGGAGGGCGAGGAGAAGGCCTCGGCCGAGGCCCTGAAGGACGTACCGGCGGCGGCCATCGCGGAGGCCGAACGCCCGCTGATCGGGACGCTGGAGGAGAACGGCGTCATCGACCCGGACGTGCTGTGGTCCTGCACCACCTGCGGCGCGTGCGTGGAGCAGTGCCCGGTCGACATCGAGCACATCGACCACATCGTCGACATGCGCCGCTACCAGGTGATGATCGAGAGCGCCTTCCCGAGCGAGGCCGGGACGATGCTCAAGAACCTGGAGAAGAAGGGCAACCCCTGGGGGCTCGCCAAGAAGCAGCGCCTGGAGTGGACGAAGGAGGTCGACTTCGAGGTTCCGGTCGTCGGTAAGGACATCGAAGACCTCTCCGAGGTCGACTACCTCTACTGGGTCGGCTGCGCGGGCGCCCTGGAGGACCGCGCCAAGAAGACCACGAAGGCGTTCGCGGAACTGCTGCACATCGCGGGCGTGAAGTTCGCCATCATGGGCGGCGACGAGAAGTGCACGGGCGACTCGGCCCGCCGCCTCGGCAACGAGCCGCTGTTCCAGCAGCTCGGCCAGGAGAACGTGGCGATGCTGAACATGGCGTACGGGGAGTCCCTCGACGAGGAGGGCAACGCGGACGCCTCGACGAAGAAGCCGAAGGCGTCGAAGAAGATCGTCGCGACCTGCCCGCACTGCTTCAACACGATCGCGAACGAGTACCCGCAGCTCGGCGGCGAGTACGAGGTCATCCACCACACCCAGTTGCTCCAGCACCTCGTGGACGAGGGCAGGCTGGTGCCGGTGACCCCGGTCGAGGGCCTGATCACGTACCACGACCCCTGCTACCTGGGCCGGCACAACAAGGTCTACACGCCGCCGCGCGAGATCATGTCGTCCGTACCCGGCCTGCGCCAGCAGGAGATGCACCGTCACAAGGAGCGCGGCTTCTGCTGCGGCGCGGGCGGCGCGCGGATGTGGATGGAGGAGCGGATCGGCAAGCGCGTCAACAACGAGCGCGTGGACGAGGCCCTTTCGCTGAACCCGGACATCGTCTCGACGGCCTGCCCGTTCTGCCTGGTGATGCTGACGGACTCCGTCAACGGCAAGAAGAACGACGGCCAGGCCAAGGAGTCCCTCCAGGTGGTGGACGTGGCGCAGTTGCTGCTCGACTCGGTACGGGCACCGGGGGACCCGGAGCCGGCGGAGGAGCAGGAGAACGCGCCGGACCCGGAGCCCGAACCGGCGAAGTAGGACCGTCGCCCGCCCCGGGTGCGGGGCGGGCGCGGGAGCACGAGGCGGGCACAACCATCCGGGGGCGGGGCAGGTCCAACTGGCCATGCGGAAACGTCCGGTGGCCGGTAGGCGCGTCCTTGCTCCCGTGTCCCCTCTGATCGGCCTCATCTGTCTGGCAGGCCTGGCGACGGCGTGCGGGGGCGCGGGCACACCACCGGACGGCGGGCCGTCCGGGCCGACGGCCGGCGCGCCGTCCAGCGCATCGGCACCACCCCCGTCCCCGTCCCCACCCCCGTCCCCGTCCCCTCCTCCTCCCCCGCCGTCCGAGCCCGCCGCGTACTCCGACTTCGACGGCGACGGCGTGAGCGACCTCGTCCTGACCGACTCCGCCGCGACGGTCGACGGCGTCTACGCCGCCGGTTACGCGGCCGTGGTGCCCGGCTCACCGGACGGCCCGGCCCCGGCCCGCCACCGGGTGATCACCCAGAACGGCCTGAACCTCGGGAAGGCCGGCCAGGGCGGCGGGTTCGGAGGATCCGTGGCCTCGGCCGACCTCGACGCGGACGGGACGGCCGACCTGATCACCGGGGCGGGCACCAACACCGTCTTCGTCGTCTGGGGCGGCGACAAGGGCCTCGCTGGCGGGGCCCGGCTCTCCGGCAGCGCGCCGCTGACCGGCGACTTCGACGGGGACGGGTACGCCGACCTCGTCACCGCCGGGCAGTCGCCGTCCACGGCGACGCTGTCGTACGGCCCATTCAGCCGGGCGGGCGCGCCCGCGGCCACGGTGCCCCTGGACCTCACGCCGAAGGACGGCAAGGGGTACTACGCGGCCCGCCTCGCCGCGGCGGGCGATGTGAACGGCGACGGCCGGGACGACCTCGTCGTCACCTGGACCCATGTCTTCGTCGACGAGATGCCCGTCCCGCGCGCCACCGCCGTCCACACCGGGACCGCCCGGGACGCCCGGGACGCCGGGGGCTCCGGGGGCTCCGGGGGCTCCGGGGGCTCCGGGGGCGTATCCGCCGCGTACACGCGCCTCAAGGACGCGCGGGGCCAGGACATCTACGGCGCGGACACGCTCACCGCCGACGTCGACAAGGACGGCACCGCGGACGTGATCGTCGGGCGCTCCTGCGAGGTCATCGGCGACGAGCAGCTCGCGGACGACGGCAGCCGGCTGACAGTCGTGTACGGCGCCCGGGCGGGCCGTGGCCACGCCCGGAAGCCGACGACGATCGACGACCGGACGCCGGGGCTGCCCGGCGCGCCCGTCTCCTCCGGCTGCGACTTCGGGAGGGCGCCCACGGCGGGCGACATGAACGGCGACGGATACGCCGACGTGGCCTTCACCGCCCCGACGGAGGACGACTCGGCCGTGGTCCTCGTCCTGCGCGGCGGCAAGAAGGGCCTGACCGGAACGGGCGCCCAGCACCTCACGGGCCCCGCCTGGGCGCTCGCGCTGCTGGACACGGACGGGGACGGGGCGGCGGAACTGGCGATCGGCGAGAAGGCGCAGGTGCGCGTCCTGCACGGCGGCCGGGAGGGACTGACGGGCACGGGCCCCGGCACGGGCGCCGACGCCGACGGGTGGCCGCGCCGGATCACCCCGGCGGATCTCGGCCTGACGCCGGTGCCGGGCGACAACTTCGGCTGGGACTTCGGTCACCGAGCCCCCGCCCGGCCTGGGCACGGCCCTCCGCCACGCGCACAATGAGGCGGTGCGTCGGGGGTCGATGAGTACGGATGGGGCGGGTGGGGACATGCGGATACGACGGGTACGGCGGACACGGCGGACACGGCGAAGACTGCCGATACGTACGACGGCGGCGAGGACGGCGATCACCCTCTCCACCTGCGCGGCCCTGCTGCTGCCACTGACGGCCTGCACCGACACCTCCACCTCGTCCTCCTCCGCCTCGGGCGGCTCGACGGAGGCGAAGAACGGCGACACCGCCCCGGGCGCCGGCCCGACGGCCACCGCGCGCCGCGCCGTCCCGCGCGGCAGGGGCAGCCGCCTCCCGGACGACCTCAACGGCGACGGCCACCCCGACCTCGTACTGAACGACCTGGTCAAGGCGGCGGGCGACACGTACGGGGACGACGCGGGCATCGGCATCGTGTACGGCACGGCGGCCGGGACCGGCGCGGCCCGCCGCTTCGACCCTGCCGTACGCCAGACGCTCGACCCGCGGGAACGGGGTGCGCGCGTGGACGGGGTGCCGCCCGCGGCGTTCGACGCCGAGGCGGCGTGCGACCTCGACGGCGACGGCTTCGGCGACCTGATCATCGCCACGGACCCGCCGTACAACGGCATCGGGATGCCGCCCGTACCGCTCCAGATCCTGTTCGGCGGCCCGGGCGGGCCCACCGGCCGCGCGGTCGTCCTGCGGATCCCGGCGAAGGCCCGTGCGGGCGACGAGTGGCCCGACCACCCGGTCTGCGGCGACTTCGACGGGGACGGCGAGGTCGATCTCGCGGTCACCGCGAGCGCGGGCCAGGTCAGCTTCCTGCGCGGCCCGTTCCGCCGGACCGGCGCCCCGCGCACCGCCACCGCGCCGGTCCAGGCCGGCGGCCCGGTCCTGGCGGCGCCGGAACCGAGGAGCGATGTGAACGGGGACGGCTACGACGACCTCGTCGTCCTGCCCCGCGCCCACGCGCCCGGCACGGCCGCGCGCGGAACGCTGCTGCTGGGCGGCCCGAACGGCCCCGAGCGGCCCGGCGCGACGTACACCTTCACCGCGGTACGCAAGCCCCCGGCGCCACGGCTCCCCGGCGTACCGGGCGGCAAGGCGACCACGGAGATCCTGCGCGCGACGGACGGCTACCTGGTGACGAGGACGCACCGGGCGGAGAGCACGGACCTGATAGCGGCCTACGCGTCCGGTCCCAAGGCGCCGGCCTTCCGCCCCCACCCCCTGCTCACCTTCAGCACCGCGGTCTTCCTGGACTGACGTCCGGCGGACGCCGAGTGGGGCCGACCGACGTCCCCCGAGCCGTTTACTGGGGAGATCCCCCCAGGGTTCCCCTAAGGGATGTCACAGCTCGGCCGCAAAGGCCCTCCTGTTTCCCTCCCTTCGTCACCGCGCCCGTCGGGAGCGGGTACGTTCGATCGCGTGGCTGGATTCAGGATCGGACGCGGCCGGGACAACCGCACCTCGCAACAGCAACCGCAGCAACCGCCGTACGGACGGCAGGCGCCGCCCCCCGCATACGGGGGCGGTCAGCAGGGCGCGCCGTCGTACGGCCGGCAGCAGTGGCCCCCCGCGGGTGGTGGACAGCAAGGGGGCGGCGCGCCGTACGGAGGCGGCGGGCAGGGCGAACCCGAGTACTTCGGCGACCCGTACGGGCAGCAGGGGTACAGCGGCGCACCGCAGCCGCAGCAGCACGGCGACCCGTACGCGAACAACCCGGGGCACACCCAGGCGTTCCGCGTCGACGAGGAGCGCTACGGCGACGGCGCCACGTATCAGCCCGGCGCGGCCCCGGCCCCGGCCGGCCCCCGGCTGCGCTGGAAGGAGCTGCTGAGCGGCATCGTCCTGCGCCCGGCGCAGACGTTCCTCCAGATGCGCGACCTCCCGATCTGGGGCCCGGCCCTGATCGTCACGTTCCTCTACGGCCTGCTGGCGCTGTTCGGCTTCGACACGGCCCGCGAGGAAGCGATCAACGCGACGCTCACCACGGCCATCCCGTACGTCCTCACGACGGCGGTCGCCTTCGTGATCGGCGGTCTGATCCTGGGCGCGGTCACCCACACGCTCGCCCGCCAGCTCGGCGGCGACGGCGCCTGGCAGCCGACCGTGGGCCTCTCCATGCTGATCATGTCGATCACGGACGTCCCGCGCCTGCTCTTCGCGCTCTTCCTGGGCGGCGAGAACTCACTGGTGCAGATCATCGGCTGGGCGACGTGGGTGGCGGCGGGCGCGCTCTTCACGGTGATGGTGAGCAAGTCGCACGACCTGCCGTGGCCGAAGGCACTGGGCGCGTCGGCGATCCAGCTCATCGGCCTGCTGTCGCTCCTGAAACTGGGCACGCTGTAGGGACAAGGGCAGGGTCGAGGCGGCACAACCGCCCACCCTGCCCACTCCTCCCTGCCCACCTCTCCCTACGCCCCCCTCACCTACGCACGACAGGCGGCTCGACACTCCAGGGAAAGTTGATCCAGTCCTCGGTGCGCTTCCAGACGTACTCGCACTTCACGAGCGACTGCGACTTCTCGTATATGACGGCGCTGCGCACCTCGGCGACATGGCCGACACAGAAGTCGTGGACGAGCTTCAGTGTCTTGCCGGTGTCGGCGACGTCGTCCGCGATCAGGACCTTCTTACGGGAGAAGTCGACGACGTTGGGGACGGGCGCGAGCATGACGGGCATCGCGAGCGTGGTCCCCACACCGGTGTAGAACTCGACGTTGATCAGATGGATATTTTTGCAGTCCAGGGCATAGGCGAGCCCGCCGGCGACGAAGACACCACCGCGCGCGATGCTCAGCACGACATCCGGCTCGTAGCCGTCGTCCGCGACACTCTGCGCCAGCTCGCGCACGGCACGGCCGAACTTCTCGTACGACAGGTTCTCCCGGCGCTCGGTCATGGCCGCGTCACACCTGCGTCCGGTGGAAGTTGAGATACGAACGCGAGGCGGTCGGCCCCCGCTGCCCCTGGTACCGCGACCCGTACCGCTCGGACCCGTAGGGGAACTCGGCCGGCGAACTGAGCCGGAACAGACAGAGCTGCCCGATCTTCATCCCCGGCCAGAGCTTGATCGGCATGGTCGCCATGTTCGACAGTTCGAGGGTGACGTGCCCGGAGAACCCGGGGTCGATGAACCCGGCGGTGGAGTGCGTCACCAGCCCGAGCCGCCCGAGGCTGGACTTGCCCTCCAGCCGGGAGGCGATGTCGTCGGGCAGCGAGATGACCTCGTACGTCGACGCGAGCACGAACTCACCGGGGTGCAGGATGAACGGCTCGTCGCCTTCGGGCTCGACCGTACGCGTCAGATCGGCCTGCTCGACAGCAGGATCGATGTGCGGATAACGGTGGTTCTCGAACACCCGGAAAAACCGGTCGAGCCGTACATCGATGCTGGAGGGCTGCACCATCGTCTCGTCGTACGGGTCGAGGCGTACGCGGCCGGAGTCGAGCTCGGCCCGGATGTCCTTGTCTGAGAGAAGCACGCCCCGAGGATACGCAAGGCGCGCGAGCCCACCCCAATCGGGCAGCCCCACGCGCCTCACCCGCCAGGAATCAGCGCTGATCCACCCTGTTCACCGTCTCCACCGGCACGGCATGCCGCAACCGCGCACAACGCGGACACCGAATGAGCCGCCCGGGGCCGATCCGCCCGGTGTCGAGCTGCTGCATCGGGAATGTCGCAGTACTGAACACGTGCCCTTCGGCACAGCGGACGACGGTGCGTTCCATCAAGTCCATCAGGTCCTTTCCCCAACAAACGCGGACGAACGCCCACACTAGGGGATGATCAGGACACCACAAGAAGCGGCACTCCGCCCCCGACCCTACGCCCCAACTCCCGCCCCCGCCCCCCACCCACACCAACCGAACCCCACGACGCGACGGGCGCCCGGGGCAGGGGATGGGGTAGAGTGTCCGACGATGCGAAGCCGATCACCGGCTCGCCAAGCGGGTGTAGTTTAATGGTAGAACATGAGCTTCCCAAGCTCAGAGCGCGAGTTCGATTCTCGTCACCCGCTCCACACAAAAGCCCCAGGCCAGCGGCCCGGGGCTTCCTTGTTGTCTCAACCTCTTACGGGTCGCCGTGCCCGCCGCGTGCCCGTTCGCAGTTCGGCGCGATCAGCCCGCCTGACCTCGTGATCACTGCCCAATGTGTGCATGCCCGAACGCTCAAGCAAAGTCCTGCGCGAGCTCCATCCAGAGCTGGCTGCGCCAGGCGGGCCGAGAGAAGCACTTCGCGATAGTCGACGCCACGCCTGACATGGGGGGGGATGCCGATCGATCAACTGCGGCGCGAGTGGACATTGCTCGCGGCGAGCCCGCTGGAAGCGGCACCGCCCGGGAGGATGGTCCCGGCCGCATGGCGACTGCCCCTGGAGCGCTCACCGGCGATCAGGCTGGGCGACGCCGAACTGGCCGAGGTCTGTACGCGCGGCCGGCCCTGCGGGCGTTCTTCCCGTTTCCGTCGCACGGGGCTGCGAAAGGCTTGGCGAGTGGGGCCGACGGAACCGGGTAACGTCTTTGTCATGTTCTCCTAGACACCCATTTACGAGCGAGAGCGTGATGGGCCCCCGCTGACGCCCTCGACGTCGCCACGCCCGTCCCCACCGATGAATCCGTACACATCATTCCGGGAGAACTCATGACCGTGAGCAAGAACATCAACAACCCCGTGGGCATGGGTGGCGGGCAGCGCAAGAGGCTGTCCCGCGCCGAACGGCAGAACAACGGTCCGCACCGCAACCTCGACCGCAAGGGTGCCGCCGACCAGAAGGCGGAGCTGGTACGCAAGATGCGCGAGAAGGCAGGCGCAGCCGAGGGCGCCGAGCAGACGGGCGACGACACGGCTCAGAGCTGACGCACCGCCGCCGCAGGGCGGCAGGCATCGCACGGGGCGGAGCCGGGTCCGGCTCAGCTCTCGGCCGACCACCCGGGGTCCGTGTGCCGCTACGTGCCCGTCAGGACGGTGAACGGCGGTCAGCAGAGGCCCGGACGAAGCCACTGCGGCACGCCTTCAGGTGCGCGTTTCCCCAGTCCAGAGGCGGGCAAGCCTACGCAGTACTGGGTGATTCCCAAGCTCAGAGCGCGAGTTCGGTTCTCGTCACCCGCTCCATGACGAAGGCCCTGGTCAGCGACCAGGGCCTTGTTTGTCGTCTGGACCATTTTCTGTTGAGCCGGCCCTCCGCCCGCCCTGTCTGCCAGCAGGAGCGGGATTTCGGCGGACTTCCGCGCCGCCTCGGGGCAATGGGACCTCATCTCCGGCCACGATGTTCCACGGGGCCAGATCGTGATGGGCGACGAGGCGAGGAGGACCGGGCGTAGTACTGCGGTACTAACGGGCTCCGCCGGATTCGGATCCGCGGTACCGGATGGTCGGCCGGTACCGCTCCTAGGTTGAGATCGCGGGTCAGTCAGGCCCAGCTCACCCAATGATCTCTTCTCCTGGTGGGAGTAATCCGTGGCCACCTTCCTCTATCGGCTCGGCCGGCTGTCGTTCCGGCGACGACGCATCGTCGTGATGCTGTGGGTCGCCGTCCTGGCCGCCATCGGCATCGGCGCCATGAGTGCGCCCGGCACCTCCTCGGGAAGCTTGAGCGTTCCGGGCACGCAGTCGCAGCGGGCGATCGACCTGCTGCAGAAGGAGTTCCCGCAGGCGTCCGCCGACGGCGCCACCGCGCGGGTGGTGTTCGAGGCGCCCAGCGGGCAGAAGCTCACCTCCGGCGTCAACAAGGCCGAGGTCGAGTCCCTGGTGGCGAAGCTGGAGAAGTCGCCGCAGGTGTCGGGCGTCTCCGACCCCTTCACCAGCGGCCTGGTCAGCAGGTCCGGCACCATCGCCTACGCCCAGGTGTCCTACAAGGTTGCCCAGGCCGACGTCGGCGGCGCGGCCCACGCCGTCCAGACGGACGTCGTCGCCCAGGGCGAGAAGGCCGGTCTGAAGGTGAGCCTGGGCGGCAACGCCGTCGAGGGCAAGACCGCGAACAAGGCGGCCGAGCTGATCGGCGTCGGGGTCGCCGCCGTCGTCCTGGTGATCACCTTCGGTTCGCTGACAGCGGCCGGACTGCCCCTGCTCACCGCGATCCTCGGGGTGGCCGCGGCCGTCCTGTCGGTCACGCTCGCCACGCGTTTCTTCGACCTGGCCTCGGCCTCCACGACCCTGGCGCTGATGCTGGGCCTGGCCGTCGCCATCGACTACGCCCTGTTCATCGTCTCCCGCTACCGCAACGAGATCCACGACGGCCAGGAGCCCGAGGAAGCCTGTGGACGGGCCCTGGGCACCGCCGGCTCGGCGGTCGTTTTCGCCGGTCTGACCGTGATCGTCGCGTTGAGCGGCCTGAGCGTCATCGGTATCGGCATGCTCACCTCGATGGGGCTGGCCTCGGCCTTCGCCGTCGCCGTCGCCGTGATCATCGCGCTGACCCTGCTGCCCGCCGTCCTCGGCTTCGCCGGGATGCGGATCATGAAGAGCAAGATGCTGACCCGCCGTATGAAGGCGCTGGAGCGCGGCGAGGGCGAGTCGATGGGCGTGCGCTGGGCGAAGTTCGTCACCCGCAGCCCGGTCAAGGTGCTCGTGGTCTCGGTGGCCGGCCTGGCCCTGCTGGCCATCCCCGCGCTGTCCCTGCGGATGGCCCTGAACGACGACTCGATGGAGCCCCCCGGCAGCACCCAGCGGATCGCCTACGACACCCTCAGCAAGGGTTTCGGGCCGGGCTTCAACGGCCCGCTCACGGTGGTCGTCGACGCCCGGGACAGCGACGGCCCCAAGGCAGCCGCCCAGGACGCGTACGCCATGCTGGGCAAGCTGGATGACGCCGCCACCGTTCGCCCCCCTTCCTTCAACGAGGCGGGCGATGTGGCCCTGCTCGGCGTCGTCCCCAAGAGTGCCCCTACCGGTGAAGCCACCAAGGACCTCGTCAACGAGATCCGCGACCGCAGCGCCGCCCTGCACCAGGACACCGGCGCCGACCTGATGGTCACCGGCCTGACCGCCGTCAACATCGACGTCAGCACCAAGCTCTCCCAGGCCCTCGTGCCGTACCTGGCCATCGTCGTGGGCCTGGCCCTGGTCCTGCTCCTGCTGGTCTTCCGGTCGATCGTGATCCCGCTCAAGGCCGCCCTCGGCTTCCTGCTCAGCGTGGCCTCCACCCTCGGAGTCGTGGTCGCGGTCTTCCAGTGGGGCTGGCTGAAGGACCTCTTCGGCGTCGACCAGACCGGCCCCATCGTCAGCCTGCTGCCCATCGTGCTGATCGGCGTCGTGTTCGGACTCGCCATGGACTACGAGGTCTTCCTCGTCTCCCGCATGCGGGAGGAGTACGTCCACGGCGCCGACCCCACGAAGGCCGTCGTGGAGGGCTTCCGGCACAGCGGCCGAGTGGTCACCGCGGCCGCGGTCATCATGGTCTCCGTCTTCTCGGGATTCCTCCTCGACGACGCGGCGCTGATCAAGTCCATCGGTCTGGGGCTCGCCGCCGCCGTGTTCATCGACGCCTTCGTCGTCCGGATGACCATCGTCCCCGCGGTGATGGCTCTGCTCGGCCACCGCTCCTGGGCCTTGCCGAAGTGGCTGGACCGCATCCTGCCCGACGTGGATGTCGAGGGCGAGAAACTGCGCCACGCGCTCGAAGCCGAGCGGACGGTCCCCGCGCCTGAACCCGTGCTCGCCGGGGTCGCCGCCGGGGTCCACGCGGGCTCGGACGACCACGGCATCCCCCGCACCTTCACCGGCGTCCACGCTTCTGGCGACACGGACGTACCGGCGCCTGCCCAGCGGGCGCGCGGGAAGGCACGAGGACTGTCCAGGCTCAAGCAGCGCCTCGCACGGGGCAGCGACGCCACCGACGCCGCCGACACTCCGGAGCCGAAGGCACCGGCACGCAGGAAGCTGCTGAAGAACCCGATACGCAGGCGTTGACGAGAGCGAGCCGCAGCACCGGCTTCCGTACGGCTCCCGACATGGCGGCCGACTCTCACCGGCCGCCTCCCCTGCCCCGCCCGCCGGCCCGATCCCCCCTCGGCCGGCGGGCGGTCCCGAAACCGCGAAGGGCCTACCCGTGACCGCACCGAGCACGCCCGCTCCCGGCCCACGCCCCGATGAGCGCCAGTTCCTTCGGGCCCTGACGGACGATCCCGAGCAGCGCGTGATCGTCTCGGTCATGTCCCGGCTCGCCTCGTGGCGGCGGGCCGACCGGGCCCGTCCCCGGGTCCGGCGGTGGGGTGTCCCGGCCTTGTGCTTCGCGGGCGGCAGCGATGCCTACCTCAACCCCTACAACGTCAGCGACCCCCAGCTGCCGATCATCCTCGCCTTCTGCGTCCCGCTGCTGTGGCGGGAACGACGCCCCATGCTGGTCTTCGCCCTCACCACGGCCGTTTCCATCGTCTCTCTCCCCCTGGGTGTGCTGACCGGCGCCGAATTCGCCCGGATGGTCGCCCTGTTCAATGTCGGCCGCCACTGCCCCCCACGCCTGCTGGCCGCCGCCACCGGCGTCACCCTCGTCCAACTCGTCGCATGGGCCTACTTCTTCTGGCGCGGACATCAGTTGGAGTACGTCACGCGTCCGGAGCCCGTGACGTTGCTGGCGATGGTCGCCGTGGCGGCGGTCGCGGCACTCGGCCTGCTCCTGCGGCTGGCCTACACCTACATCGACACCCTGAAGAAGCAACGCGACCAGCAGGCCCGTCTCGCCACGGCGCAGGAACGCGCCCGTGTCTCCCGCGAGATGCATGACATCCTCGGCCACACCCTCGCCGTCATCGTCGGCCTCGCCGACGGCGCCGCCGGGCTCGCCGAGACCAAGCCCGAACGCGGCGCCCAGACCCTCCGCATCATCGGCGCCAGCGGCCGTGACGCCCTGGCCGAACTGCGCCGCCTGCTCGCCGTCATCGGCAACGACAACGACCGGCCGCACAATGCCCCGCTGACCCCGCAGCCCGGCCTCGCCGACCTCGACGCCCTGCTCGACCGGGTCCGCGCCGCCGGCCCCACCGTCGCGCTGCACGCGCACGGCGACCTCACCGGCCTGGCCCCTGGGCTCCAGCTTTCCGCCTACCGCATCATCCAGGAGGCCCTGACCAACACCGTCAAGTACGCCGCCTCCGACACCTCGGTCCACGTCTCCGTCGCCGCCGACCCCGACACCGTACGCATCACCGTGGAGGACACCGGCCCGCCCCGCATCCACACACGCCGTGGCGGGACGGGCAGCGGCAGGGGCCTGGTCGGTATGCGCGAGCGCGCCACCCTGTACCGGGGCGACGTCACCGCGGGCCGCAACCCTCACGGCGGCTGGACCGTCCACGCCCTCCTCATCCCCAACGCGCCTGCCAGATCCTGAGAGACGCCCCACCGCCCCGCACGAGCTGACCGCGGCATCCCGCCGACGGGGCAAAGCCTGCCGGGAGGGGCACTGGCTCTGGTACCCCGGTACTGGACGACCGCCGCCCCCGAACCGTTGTCAGCCGTACGATTGCGGAAGAGCGGTCGCCCCTGGTCGGCGTTCGCCCCCAGTCGCCGCCCGTCCGGCCGTCCACCGGGACCGGCGAGCGCCTCGCCCGCACCGCGAAGGGCCCCGACCTTGCCCCCCACGCCCCCACAGGATTCCCGGCCCGGTCGACACGGTCCCGACCGGGCCGAACTGCCCGAGGCACTGACGAGCGACGCCGAGCAGCGGGTGATCGTGTCGATCATCGCTCGGCTGTCTTCCTGGCGGTGGGCGGACCGGGCCCACCCCCGGGTCCGGCGGTGGGGCGTACCGCTGTTCTGCTTCGCCCTGGGCCTTCCATCCGTACTCGACCCCGCCGGCGGGACCGGAGTCGCCGAAGAGCTGGTCCTCACCGTCGCCCTGGCCGCCCCCCTGCTGTGGCGGGAGCGCAGGCCCATGCTGGTCTTCGTACTCACCAGTGCCACCGCCGTGCTGACGGCCTACGCAGGGTCCCTCCACGGTGCCGACGCCGGTGCCGACGCCGCACGCCTCGTAGCCCTGTTCAACGTGGGCCGCTTCGCCTCCCCCGGCCAGTTGCTGATCGCCCTGGCCATCTCCCTGACGCAGCTCGTGGCCTGGGCCACCGGGCTGTGGGGCGACGGTCCGCCGGAGTACGCCGCACGCTCGGAACCCGTCATTCTGCTGGGGACGGTGACGGTGCTGGCCATCGCCGGCCTCGGCCTCGCCACCCGCCTGGTGAACGTCGTCATCGCCGCCCTGCAGAAGGAGAAGGACCAGCAGGCCCGCCTCGCCGTCGCCCAGGAACGCGCCCGCGTCTCGCAGGAGATGCACGACATCCTGGGGCACACCCTCGCCGTCATCGTCGGCCTCGCCGACGGCGCCGCCGGCCTGACCGAGACAAAGCCCCAGCGCGGTGCCGAGACCCTGCGGATCATCGCTGACAGCGGTCGCGGCGCCCTCGCCGAACTGCGCCGGCTCCTCGCCGTCATCGGTGACGGCAACGACCGGCCGCACGATGCCCCGCTCGCCCCGCAGCCCGGCCTGGCCGACCTCGATCCGCTGATCGAACGCGTCCGCGCCGCCGGCCCGAGCGTCACCCTCGGCACCGAGGGCGACCTCACGGCGCCGGCCCCCGGCCTCCAGCTCGCCGTCTACCGCATCGTCCAGGAAGCCCTCACCAACTCCCTCAAGTACGCCGCCGCCGACACCTCCATCAGCGTCCGGGTAACCGTCGGGCCCGGCACGATCCACGTCGACGTCGAGGACACCGGCCCCCTCCGCGCACCCCGCTCCCGAAGGCGGAGCACCGGAATCGGCCGCGGCCTGATCGGCATGCGTGAACGCGCGGCCATCTACCAGGGCCAGGTCACCGGCGGACCCAACCGTGAGGGCGGCTGGAGCGTCCACGCCCGGCTCCTCACCACCCCGCCCGTCACCACGACCAGAACGGAGAATCCCCGCGCATGACCACCGTGCTCATCGTCGACGACCAGGCCCTGCAACGCCTGGGCTTCAGCATGCTCCTGGAACAGCACGCCGACCTCACCCTCATCGGTGAAGCCACCCACGGCGCCGAAGCCGTCCGCATGGCCGCCGAGCTGAAGCCCGATGTCGTCCTGATGGACGTTCGTATGCCCGGCATGGACGGCATCGAGGCCACCCGACGCATCATCGCGTCCGGCGGACGCTCGCGCATCCTGGTCCTGACCACGTTCGACCTCGACGAATACGCCTATGACGCCCTGCGCGCCGGAGCCTCCGGGTTCCTGCTGAAAGACGCCCTGCCCGAGGAACTCGTCTCCGGCATCCGCGCGGTGGCCGCCGGGGACGCCGTCATCTCGCCCGGTCTGACCCGCAAGCTCATCGACGCCTTCGGCAGCCGTCTGCCGGGCCACACGCCCGAACAGGAACGGCAACTGGCCCGCCTCACCAACCGCGAACGCGAAGTACTCACCGCCATCGCGACCGGCTGGAGCAACACCGAGATCGCCGCACGCTTCTCCCTCGCCGAATCCACCGTCAAGTCACACGTGAGCAGCATCCTCACCAAGATCGGGGTCCACGACCGGGTCCAGGCCGTGATCTTCGCCTACGACGCCGGCCTCGTCAGACCTGCCTGAACACGACTGGAGGACTCTGCACCGGACTCGGGCGCCTGTCCCCCGGCTTCAGACGGGCGGCGCCTTCTTCGCCACAGCAGCGCGCCCCCGATCGCCATCAGGGCGACCAGGGCGAGGGCAGGGCCGCCCAGCGTGAGGACGCGCTGGAGAGAGGTCGCGGCGGCGTATCCGACACCCGCTTCCGCTGTGGCCCACACACAAGCTGCGACGACGCTGTACGGAGCGATACGCCGGTAGGGCAGGCGGGTGGCGCCCGCCGTGTGCGGGGCGAGGGTGCGCACCACCGGCAGGAAGCGGGCCACCAGGACCGCTCGGCCGCCGTGGCGCTTCATCAGCGTCTCGGCCCGGCCCCACGCGGCATCCGGAACGCGACGGCCCAGCCGGCCGCCGCGCAGCCGGTCACCGAGATATCTGCCGGTGCGGTGGGCGAGGAAGTCACCCACCACCACGGCGCCTGCTGCGACTGCGATGACGAGGAGAATGTCGACCTGGCCGGTACGAGCCAACGCGCCCGCGGTCAGGAGCAGGGACAGTGTCGGGACGAAAGCACCGACCAGAAGGACCGACTCGGCCAGGACCGCGGCGGCCACCACCATATACGCCGCGGTCGGCGAGAGGTGGCCGAGCATGTCGGAGAGCACGTTCACCGCCGAGTCCCGTCCAACTGCGACGTGGGCCGGTCCGCGGAGACGAGGGGGCGCCGCAGATGCCAGACGCAGGCGGGAGGAAGATTGGCCCACACCGTCCAGCGGCCCGTGGCGTAGGTGCGCTGGTAGGCGGCCATGATCTCGTCCACAGCGGCGTGGCGGCGGGCTTCGCCCCGCGGTGCCGTCAGGGCACGGGCTTTGCGGGTGCCGAGGTAGGCGAAGTAGGTCAGTGTGCCGCCGGGGTGGAGGAGTTCCATGTAGCGGGCCATGATGCGCTCGACCTGTACGGGCGTGAAGTTGGTCAGCGGCAGCCCCGAGACGATGACGTCGTACCGCTGGTCGGTGTCGAGCTGCTCGACGTAGTTCTGGTGCACGTTCACCTGCGCGGGCCTGGCGGCCAGGTGCGGGTGCGTGGTGACGAGATGGCGCAGTCGGGCGGCGAAGCGCGGGTTGGCCTCGACGATGTCCAGGCGGCTGCCCCGGGACAGCTGCGGGATCAGGGCCCGGGTGACCGGGCCGGTGCCGGCCCCGGCTTCCAGGACCGCCAGTGGGCTGGGCGCCTGGGCCCGTACGGGGTCGGTGAGCGCGCGGGCCAGGGCCTTTCCGCTGGGGGCTATGGCACCCGTGGTGCGCAGATCACGGGCCGCTTCGAGCAGGAACATCCAGCCTTCAGCATTGCGCTGCGCCAGGACACGGTCGTGGGAGGTGGTCCAGTCGTTCATGGAATTGACGCTAGAAAACCGCGTCCGACCTCGGATCCGCCGTTCTGCGACGGCGTCCCCCTACGAAAGTAGGGGGTGGACATCACCAATCGTCGGACGGAACAGCGCACCGGTCTGCCTAGGATTGACCAGGTGAGCAGCAGAGAAAGCCGCAGATGGGCGGCGTACGGACGTGGGGCTCTCGTAGCCCTGTGCGTACTGGCCGCCGCGCTGAACGACGTGTCGGTCGTAGGGCGCTACCTGGCCCCCGTCCTCACCGCGGCGCTGGTGTGCGGAGCGGCTCTGCTCGTGCCCCGGCTGCGATGGCCCGTCTCGCCTCTCCTGGTCACCGTGGCCACGGCGTGGTGGGGATGGCCGCTGCTGCCCCTGCTGGCAGTCGCCCTGTTCGACCTGGCCGTGGACCGCCGGGCGCGGGTGGCGGTGGGATGCGCCGTCGCCGCGCTGAGCGCCAACCTGCTCAGCTACCAGGCCACCTCCCTGTGGACGGGGCAGTCCTACGCGTCCACGCTGCTCCTGCCGGTGCTGGCCGTGCTCGTCGGGCTGTGGCTCGGCAGTCGGCGCCGCCTGATCCAGGCGCTGGCAGCCGACGTCGAGCATCTGCGCATCGAGTCGCAGCTGCGCGAGGAAGCGGCCCGCATCACGGAACGGTCCCGTATCGCCGCCGAGATGCACGACGTCCTGGCCCACCGCCTGAGCCTGATCGCCCTGCACACCGGTGTCCTGGCCACCAAGAGCGACACACTGCCCGCACTCGTCGCCGAACGCCTCGGGCTGCTGCGCACGACGTCCGTCGAGGCCCTCACCGATCTGCGCGACGTTCTCGGCGTGCTGCGCGACCCCGACGCCGCGCCGGCCGGCGCCGCCCTCACGCCGATGATGAGGGAAGCAGGGGAACTGGCCGACGAGGCCCGCGCCGCCGGCCAGCACGTCGAGCTGACCACCGACGGCCTTCCCGACCAGGCTCCGACCACCCACCGGCTGGCCGTGTACCGCATCGTCCAGGAAGCACTGACCAATGCCCGCAAGCACGCCGACGGTGCTCCGGTGACCGTACGCATCGACTACGGGCCGCCCGCCACCCTCGTCGAAATCACGAACCCCCCTGGCACTCCCCGCACGGACACCGTCGGCAGCGGCTACGGACTCGTCGGCCTGCGCGAACGCGTCACCGCCCTCGGCGGGCACCTGAACTCCGGACCGGCCGGCGCGGGCGCCTGGCGGCTGGCCGCACGGATCCCCCACCCCGCCGGCATCGAACAGAACGGCCCCCGCACATGATCCGCACCATGATCGTCGACGACGACGCCCTGGTCCGCCTCGGCCTGGCCGACCTCTTGGACGGCGACCCGGACATCGAGGTGGCCGCCCAGGCCGCTGACGGCCTGCAGGCCGTCGAACAGGCCACCGCCCACCGCATCGACGTCGCCCTGGTCGACGTACGCATGCCCCGCATGGACGGCATCACCGCCACGACCCGCCTGCGAGCCCTCCCCCACCCGCCGAAGGTGATCACCCTGACCACCTTCGACCTCGACGAGTACGTCTACAACGCCCTCGCCGCCGGGTCCGACGGCTTCCTGCTCAAGGACACCGACCCGGCGGAAATCCTGCGTGCCGTCCACTTGGTGGCCGCCGGCTCGGCCATGCTCCACCCCACCGCGGCCCGCCGCCTCATCGACCGCTACCACGCGGCCAACCAGCCCGAGGCAACCGCTGCCAAGGCCCGGCTGGACCGGCTCACCCCCCGCGAACGCGACGTGCTCACCCTGCTCGCCCAAGGCGACACCAACGCCGACATCGCCACCCGCCTCGCCATGCGTGAGAGCACCGTCAAAGCCCACGTCAGCCGCATCCTGACCTCCCTGGAAGTCACCAACCGCGTCCAGGCCGCCCTGCTGGCCCGCGACGCGGGACTCACCACCTGACGAGCGGTGGACGGGACACGGGGAAGGCGGGGTTCGACAGCCTCGAAGCGGTGCCCTACTCCGCCCCCGCTGCCTTCGCGGCGGCCGGCTCCGGCGGGGCAGGAACCTCCGTCGGCGCTCCGCGGGGGATGAGACTCGCGAGGGTGAAGGTGAGGACACCGGCGCCGGCGCCCAGGGCCAGGACGGCCCGCAGGCCGTTCTCCGTCGGGATGAGCACGCCGTGGAAGTCGGTGGTCATGTGGGCCAGGATCAGGCCGGCGACGGCGCTGGAGACGGTCGTGCCGATGGAGCGCATGAGTGCGTTGAGGCCGTTGGCGGCGGCGGTCCCGGACACCGGCACGGCTTCCATGATCAGCGCGGGCAGCGCGCCGTACGCGAAGCCCACTCCGGTCGCCACGACGCAGGAGGCCACGATGACCTGCCAGACCCCGGACATCATCGCCATGGTGACGAGGTGGCCCGCTGCCACGATCGCGGACCCGATCATGAGGGTCACCTTCGGCCCCTTGCTCCTGGTGATACGCGCTCCGTACGGAGAGACCGCCATCATCACCAGGCCCTGCGGAGCCATCACCAGGCCGGTGACGATCAGGGACCTGCCCAGACCGTAGCCGGTGGCCTCCGGCATCTGGAGCAGTTGCGGCAGCGCCATGTTCATCGAGAACAGGACGAGGCCCAGCGCCAGCGCGGCGAGGTTGGTGAGCAGTATCCGCGGTCGTGCGTTGGTACGCAGGTCCACCAAGGGCTGCGGCGTGCGCAGTTGGAACCAGCCCCACAGCGGCAGCACGATCACGGCCGCGGCGAACAGGGAGAGGACCGTGCCGCTGCCCCATCCCCAGTCGGCGCCCTTGGAGACCGCGAGCAGCAGGCAGACCAGGCCCAGTGCCAGGCCGGCCGCCCCCATCAGATCGAAGCGCCCGCCCGTACGCGCCCTCGATTCGGGCACCAGCAGGACGACGAGTCCGGCGGAGACGGCGCTGAGGACCGCGGAGACCCAGAACAGTACGTGCCAGTCGAAGTTGTCGACTATGACCGCGGAGACGGGCAGACCCAGGGCGGCGCCGACGCCGAGGGAGCCGACCATCGCCGACATCGCCCCAGGCAGCTTCTCGGCGGGAAGTACCTCACGCATGATGCTCACGCCCAGCGGCACCACGCCCGCCGCCAGGCCCTGCAACGCCCGGCCGACGATCATCGGAGCGAGGGAGTCGCTCAGCGCGCAGATCACCGAGCCCACCAGCATCAGGCAGATGCCGAGCAGGAACATGCGCCGCTTGCCGTACATGTCGCCGAGCCTGCCCGTCACAGGGGTGGCGACAGCGCCGCACAGCAGCGTGGCCGTGACGGCCCAGGCGGTGTCCGAAGCCTTGGCGTCCAGCAGTTGGGGCAGGAGGGGAACGATCGGGATCACCAGGGTCTGCGTCAACGCGCCGATGATTCCGGTGAGGGTGAGGGCCGCCACCATGGCATCCAGCCGTGGTGGCGGCGAATTCCGCGCCTGGGCGCCCGGCGGGTGTGTTCTGGACATGGGTGGGGCCTCCGTGTGTCTGGTGCGGGGCTGAGGGCGGCCACGACGCGCCGGGGTGGGGGTTCCTCCCGCGAGCCTCGGCCCCGGTGCGCCGGCCTGGAGCGCGTTGGTCACCAGTGCGTCGTGCCAGGGGTGCGGGTGGACGGCCTCGGGCGGCACGCCGACGGCCAGGACTCCGGTCGGTGTCTCGCCGGTGCGGTACGCGGCCACGTACCGGCGCTCGGCCACGTCGCCTTCCATGAAGGCCACTTGCTCGTGGTCGCTCAGGTATCCGTACGCCTGGATCCTCACGTCGTACTGGGCGGACCAGAGGCAGGGCACCGGGTCGAACTGCTTGCGGACGTCGGGGTGGAGCAGGCCGCGGGCCGCGGCCATGCCCTGCTCTCCCCTGTCGGTACGGCGCTCGAACCACATCGGTGCCCCGAAGGGCGGGTGGTGCCGGCGGGCGACGTCGCCTGCCCCGTACAGGTTCGGCGCGACACGGCAGTACGCGTGCCTCCTTCCCCGCGGCCACCTCACCTGGATGCGTCGGTTTCGGCGATCGCGGTCGCCGCGTTCTTCCGGCGTCGGTTGCGGCGCCTGAGGAAGAGGGGGACGCCCACGGCGAGGGCGCCGAAGAAGACATACGGGACGTAACCCATGATGTCGACCACTCGGTGCCAGTTCTCGCCGAGCAGGTATCCGGAGCCCAGCAGTACGGCGTTCCAGATCAGGCTGCCGATCGAGGAGAGGAGCACGAACTTCGGCAGTGCCATCCGCTCGACCCCGGCCGGTATGGAGATGATGGGACGGACGACGGGAAGCATCCGGCCGAACAACACCGCCTTGGCGCCGTGCCGGGCGAACCATGCCTCGGCGCGGTCGACGGTTTCCGGCTTGATGCCCGGGACCTTCACCAGCAGCGCTCGCGCGCGGTCACGGCCGAGCCGCGCGCCGAGCGTGTACTGGACGAGACTGCCCGCGACCACTCCCGCGGCGGCGCAGACGATGGCGACGCCGATGTTGACGGCGCCCTGGCTGGCGGTGTACCCGATCAGCGGCAGCAGCACGTCGACGGGGAGGGCCCCGAAAACCAAGCTGTCCAGGGCGGTGAGCACCCCGACCCCGAGCCCGCCGAGTGCGTCGATCACATCGAAGGCCCAGCCTGCCACGCCCCCTGTCGGTTCGCCGGTGGTCTGGGCGAGGTACAGCATCATGCTTCTCCTCCGGGGACCTCGGCAGTAGCTGCCGAGGAATGGTGGGGGGTGTGGTGGAACGAGAGGTGAGGAAGCAGGAAGAGCCGCTCCGTGGCCCCTACTCGGCGTCGGTGGCGGGCATGTGCGCGGCCGTGCCCGCCGGCGCGGGTTCTCCCGCGGAGTTGGCGTCCCGGTTGTGAGGCCGGCGGCGCCGGTGAGGCCGGAGCGTCCGCCCGTGCGCACCTTCGACTCGGACACGAGCAGCCCGACGAGGACGGCCACGACGGCCACGACGGTGCCGAGGGCAGCGGCGGTCCAGCCCCTGCCAGTCGTGGTTCTCGGCGACGAGCGCGGCGATGGGAAGGCCCGGGGAACCACCGACGCCGAAGAAGCCGTACCTCAAAGGCGGTGGACGTGGCGAGCCTGTCCGCAGGCAGAACATTCCGCATGACGCTGATGCCCGCCCCCTTGAAGGTGCCCCAGGCCGGCGGCATGCGGCGTTTGCCGTACATGTCACCGAGCCGTTCCGTCACCGGTGGTGGCGAGGGCGGCGCACAGCAGGGGGGCGGTGGCCACTCGTGGGGGTACGGAATTCCCCGCCTCGGTGGTGGGGGGACAGAGCGGGGACATGGACGAGGCCTCCGTGTGGGGGAGCCGGTGGGGACGGCGATACGGAAAGCGTGTGGCTGTCACAGGGCCGGTCGCGTCTTACGGAGCTCCTGAGCCCTGTGTCGCGTACGCGCGTGTCGCCTACGTGCGTGTCGCCCACGGCCGATTCGGCACGGCGTGGTGCCAGGCGGCGCGGACGGCGATGACCTGCCGCCATTGCCGGACGGCCTTGGCCGGCATGCCGACCGCGAGGGCTCCGGTGATCCGGTCGCCGGAGCGGTACGCGGCCAGGAAGCGGCGCTCGGCCACGTTCCCTTCGACGACGGCGACTTCGTCATGGCCGCGCAGGTAGCCGTACGCCTGGATCTTCATGTCGTACTGGTCGGACCAGAAGTACGGAACCGGCGTGAACGGCTTGCGCGCCCCGGGAGCGGCAAGCAGGTTGCGGGCGGCGGCCATGCCCTGCTCGGCCGCGTTGGTGCGGTGCTCGATCCGCATCGAGGCGCCGAACAGAGGGTTGTACCAGCGGGCGACGTCCCCGGCCGCGTACACGTCCGGCGCGGCCTGGCAGTACTCGTCACAGACCACGCCGTCGTCGACCGTGAGACCGCTGCCGGCCAGCCAGTCGGTGTTCGGCAGTGAGCCGATCGCGACCAGGATCTCGTCGCCCTCGACGACCTCGCCGCCCGCCAGCCGCACCCCGTTCCCGGTCACCTCCGTGACGGTGACCCCGCACCGCAGCTCCACGCCCCGCTCCCGGTGAGCCTGTGCCAGCGCCTGCCCCACCTCACGGCCCACCGCATGCGCCAGCGGTACCGGCGCCGGCTCCAGCAGGGTCACTTGAGCGCCCAGCGTCGACGCCACCGCCGCTGCCTCCGCCCCCAGGAATCCGGCCCCGACCACTACCAGTCGCCGTCCCGGTCCTATCCGGTCCCGCAGGGCGAGCGCGTCGTCGAGGGTGCGCAGGACGTGGGCGACACGGTCGCCGGGAAGGCGCCGTGGCCGTACGCCGGTCGCGACGACCAGCCGGTCGTACGGCACTGTCGAGCCGTCCGCCAGCCGCACCAGACCCGTGGCGGGGTCGAGGCCGGCCGCGGCGACGCCGAGCCGCAGGTCGAGGCCGAGGGCGGCGAGGTCCTCGGGAGTCCGCAGGGCCGTCCGGTCGGCGTCCCACTGACCGGACAGGACCTGTTTGGACAGCGGCGGACGGTCGTAGGGCGGGTGGGGTTCGTCGCCGACCAGGGTCAGCGTGCCGTCGTAGCCTTCCCGGCGCAGTGTCTCGGCCGCCGCCAGCCCGGCGGCCGAGGCACCGACGACCACGATCCGTTTCACAGCTCGGCCAGGCGGATCGCCGCGGCCGGGCAGACGGCCACGGCCTCCCGCACGCCGTCCAGGAGTTCGGCGGCGGGATGCTCGTCCAGCACCACGGCGACGCCGTCCTCGTCCCGTTGGTCGAACACCTCAGGGGCGACCACGACACATTGTCCGGCCGCGACGCATTTCGGTTCGTCCAGCTCCACACGCATGGTTCTTGTCCTCATGTTCTTCAGGGGGGTGGGGCTTCAGGGGGTGGGGCTTCAGGAAGTGGTTCTTCAGAGGGGGTCTCGCGACTACCAGGCGACGGGCAGTTCGTGCACGCCGTAGACGACCATGTCGTGCCGGAAACGCACCTCATCCAGGGGTACGGCCAGACGCAGGTCCGGCAGCCGGCGCAGCAGCGCGGGCAGGGCCTCCTGCAGTTCCACGCGGGCGAGGGACTGGCCGAGACACTGGTGTACGCCGTAGCCGAAGGCCACATGTCCGCGGGCATCGCGGTCGAGGTCCAGGGCGTCCGCGGTCTCGAAGACGGCGTCCCGGTTGGCCGAGGGCACACCGGAGACCAGCATCTCGCCCTCCCGCACGAGGTGACCGCCGACGTCGAGGTCCTCGGTCGCCACGCGCACGAGCATGTCCTGGGCGATCGACAGGTACCGCAGCAGTTCCTCGACGGCGCCGGCGACCGTCTTCGGATCATCGGCGTCCCGGATCCGGGCGGCCTGCCCGGGGTTCTCCAGCAGGGCCAGCGTCCCCAGCGCGATCATGTTGGCCGTGGTCTCATGCCCTGCGTGCAGGATGACCATGCTGTTCATGGCCACGTCGTGGTGGGTGAGCTCTCCGGTGACCACCCGCTCGGTGATCAGCCGGCTGATGAGGTCGTCCCCCGGCTCGCGCTCCTTGCGCTTCACCAGGTCCAGGAGGTAGCCGAACAGTTCGCCGCTCGCCGCTTTCCTCTCCTCCTGTGGGGTTCCCTTGCGCATCAGCGTGGCGCTGCGGGTCTGGAAGAAGGCGTGGTCGTCGTAGGGCACCCCGAGCAGCAACGAGATCACCAGGGACGGAATCGGCAGGGCGTACGCGCGCACCAGGTCCGCCGGCGAACCTGCGGCGATCATCTCCTCCAGGAACCGGTTGACCAGCGACCGGACGTGCGGCCGCATCGCCTCGACCCGCTTGACCGTGAACTCTCCGGTGAGGGTGCGCCGGATGCGGGAGTGCTCGGGGTCGTCCATCCGCGGGAACGCCTGCGGCTGGCCGTGCTGCTGGGTCTCCATCAGCTGCGGGTAGCGATGTCCGTCGGCGCTGAGCCGCGGGTCGCCCAGTAGCTGCTTGACATCGTCGTACCGGGTGACCGCCCAGGCGATGCGGCCATTGCTCAGCCGCACCTGGGTCAGCCCGTCGGCGCGCCGCCAACCTGCCTGTACGGGGGGCGGGTCGAAGGGGCAGCGAGGGGAACGCGTGCCCGGGTAGTCGGGAAGATCGGTGCCGTCGTTCGGCTGGGTCCGGTCGGTCGCCGTACTCATGGTTACTCCTGTGGGGAGGGGGGTGGACGAGCAGTGATCCGCCGGAGCAGGGCGCGCAAGGCGCCTGCTCATGGCCGGCGTGTGGCACTCCGCAGCGGGGCCGTCCCCGCGCCGCCGATCCGCGCGTACGCCAGGGATCCCGCGAGCATGCGGGTGGCGGCGACCGGGGCGACGGCGGTGCGGCAGGGCACCCGGGTCGTGTCCGTCACCAGGCGATCGGCAGCGCGTGGACGCCGTAGACGTTCATGTCGTTGCGGAACCTGATCTCCTCCGGAGGCACCGCGAGCCGCAGGCCGGGCAGCCGGCGCAGGAGCACGGGCAGGGCGATCTCGAGTTCGGCACGGGCCAGGACCTGTCCGAGGCACTGGTGCACGCCGTGTCCGAAGGCCACGTGTCCGCGGGCGTCGCGCCCGATGTCGAGGCGGTCGGGGTCGCTGACGAAGCCGGGATCCCAGTTGGCTGCCGAGAGGTTCATGACCAGGAGGTCACCGGCGCGGACGAGCTGGCCACCGATCTCGATGTCCTCCTTGGCCACCCGGGTGACCAGGCTGTGCACGATCGTGAGGTGGCGCAGGAGCTCCTCCACCGCGGCCGAGACCACCTTCGGGTCGTCCGTGTCGCGGATCCGCGCGAGCGCGTCCGGGTTCTCCAGCAGCGTGAGGGTGCCCAGCGCGATCATGTTCGCGGTGGTCTCGTGCCCGGCGTTGAGGAGGATGAAGCCGTTCACCGCCAAGGTCTCGCGGCTCAGCCGCCCTTCCTGGAGGTGCTCGCGCGCGACGCGGCTGATCAGGGCGTCGTCCGGTTCGCGTTCCTTCTTCCCGATGAGGTCGAGCAGATAGACGAAGAGCGACCCTCTGGCCTTCTGCTTCTCCTCCTCCGTGGCGGTGCGGCTCATCAGGACGGAGGTGATGTCCTGGAAGAAGGCGTGGTCGTCGTAGGGCACCCCCAACAGCATGGAGATCACCAGGGACGGAATCGGCAGCGCGTACGCCTGGACCAGATAGGCGGGGCTGCCGGAGGCCACCATGGTGTCGATGAACTCGTTCGCCATCTCCTCGATGCGCGGGCGCATGGCCTGTACCCGCTTGACCGTGAAGTCCTTGGTCAGCATGCGGCGCAGCCGGGCGTGTTCGGGGTCGTCCATCCGGGGAAACATCTGGGCGTCGGGGCCCATGCCGATCTGCTGTATCGGGACCTCTGCGCTGATCCGCGAATCCGTCATCGCGGCCGTCACGTCCTCGTACCGGCTCACGGCCCAGGCGGCGTGGCCTCTGAAGCTCACCCGGCGCAGACCATCCGTCTCACGCCACTCCCGGTACTCGGGGGCGGGGGCGAGAGGACAGCGTGCGTCGCGGTCACCGGGGAAGACCGGAAGACCGGTGGCGTCATCGATGTCGGTCGTGGTGGACATGAGAACTCCTGGAGCGTCGTGGGGGAAGGCGCCGAGGTACTGCTGAGCGAGCCGTCGTGACCTGGAAGAACGCAGAGGCACTGCGCGCGTCGTGGGCAGCGCGCCGCGCTCGGCGTTCGCCACTCACCGGATCACCGCGAACCTACGTACGGCAGGAACTGGCAGTTGACTGCCAGTTCCATGGTGCACCTGACGCAAGTGGCAGTCAACCGCCTCTTTGCTACTCTGTTCTCGTGGCCACCGATCCCGAGCGACTCCTGCGGACCGACGCGGCCCGCAACGTGGAGCGAATCCTCCGCTCCGCCCGCGAAGTCTTCACAGAGAGCGGGCCCGACGCGCAGTTGGACGAGATCGCCCAACACGCAGGGGTCGGCAGCAGAACGCTCTACCGGCGTTTCCCCAACAAGGCCGTCCTCGCGAAGGCCGCCTTGGAGCAGGGCATCGCCGAGTGCATCGCTCCCGCCATCGAACAGGCGCTCCTCGATGACGACCCGCTACGTGCCCTCACCTCCGTCATCGACGCCGCCATGGGGCTGGCCGCCCGTGAGCACAACACTCTGGCCGCCGCGAGAAACGCCGGCGCCGTCATCTCGGACGCGATCGGCCCGTTCTACACATCGCTGACCCTGCTCGCCCGGCGCGCCCAGCAGGCCGGACGTATCCGCGCCGACCTCGTCCCGGAGGACCTGCCCAGAATCATGGCCATGCTCTTCAGCCTGCTGTGGACCATGGACCCGGCCGGCGACGGCTGGCGCCGCTACCTCTCCCTCATCCTCGACGGCCTCTCACCGGCGGCGGCGACCCCGCTTCCCGAGTCCGTCCCGCTGCGGCCATCACCACGATCTGGAAACTGGCCGATCTGACGCGAGGGCCGAACGGCGCCCCTCGGCGGGACACTCGCCCCTGCCCAACGGACGGAATTTCCGTACGGCATCCCGGCATCCCGGCACCCGTCAGCGCGCTTCCGGCAGGCCAGGCCAGAAAATCAGCGTGACCGAATCCGGAGTCGCCCAAGGGCCACCATCCCCTCGGGACAACGGAAGAGACATGGCGGTGCTGCCGGGTGCGGCGCTACCGACGCGTCGCGACTCCATCGGTTCACCGACGTCCGGAAGGCGAGCCGCCCCGCCGGGAACAACCGGTCCGGTCGGCACAGTTGCCATCGAGGGACCGGCACGGTCGGGGAACACGGAGACCGCGAGGTCGTCCGCCCCACCAGGATCCGGGCCCCAGGATCGCGGTACACGCCCGCCGCGCACTCGAACCCAGACGTACTTCCGCAGGAGGACTGTTTTTCATGACCGACCGGCCCTTGACGCTCATGGCAGTACACGCCCACCCCGACGACGAGGCCACCAGCACCGGCGGGGTCCTCGCGCGGTACGCGGCGGAAGGCATCCGCACGGTTCTCGTGACGTGTACCGACGGCGGTTGCGGTGACGGGCCAGGGGGTGTCAAGCCGAGCGATCCCGGCCACGATCCGGCGGCCGTCGCCTCGATGCGCCGCCAAGAACTCGAGGCGAGCTGTGACGTCCTGAAGATCAGCGATCTGGAGATGCTGGACTATGCCGACTCCGGGATGACGGGCTGGCCGAGCAACGACGCCCCCGGATCCTTCTGGCAGACCCCCGTGGAGGAAGGCGCCGCCCGCCTTGCGGAACTCATGCGGCACTACCGACCCGATGTGGTCGTCACCTATGACGAGAACGGTTTCTACGGCCACCCCGACCACATCCAGGCCCACCGCATCACGATGGCGGCGCTGGAGATGACCGAGCTGACACCGAAGGTGTACTGGACGACCATGCCCCGCTCGATGATGCAGCGGTTCGGGGAGACCATGCGCGAGTTCCAGGAGGACATGCCGGAGCCGGATCCTGCCGAGGTCGCCGCGATGGCCGAGATCGGCCTCCCCGACGATGAGATCACCACGTGGGTGGACACCACCGCGTTCAGCGGCCAGAAGTTCGATGCGCTGGCCGCGCACGCCAGCCAGGGCGAGAACATCTTCTTCCTCAAGATGGGCAAGGAGAAGTTCGGCGAGTTGATGGGCATGGAGACCTTCGTACGGGTCAAGGACGCCACCGGCGCGGCCGTACCCGAGAACGATCTCTTCGCCGGACTGCGCTGATCCGCCCGTCCGGCCGGGGCCCGGGAAGTTCATCGGCCCAACTGGCTCACCCCGGCTCCGTTGGAACCGCGGGCCAGACATTCCAGGGGTTCGGCGCCGATACGCACAGTGACTCGGCCCGGGCCGGGGGGTGTACTCAGCCCCACCCCCCGGCGGGTCCGTACGCCCAGTGTGCCGGGCTCTCGTTCTCCGTAGCGTCATGGACATGGCGCAGGGAGCGCCTTGCGGAGAGGACGGCGGACATGTTCCAGCGGACGAGCGGAACCGGACCCACCAGGAGCGGTGGAGCGCCGCGGCAGGTCGGGGGCGGCGGCGTTCAGGGTCGGCGCAGCGGGCTCGTTCTCTTCTTCGCTGTCACGTTCACGACGAGCTGGGCCTTCTGGCTGATCGCGATCGCGCTCGGCGGATCGCCGACGAGCTCCCCCACCGCCGTTCCCTTCCTGCTCGGTGGCTTCGGCCCGGTGTTCGGCGCGATCGCGGTCCGGGTGCGCCGCACTCGTCGTGGGGAGCCCGTACCCGCTCGTACGGTGAAATTCCGGCAGGGCGTACGGCTGTTCTGGGTGCTGCCCCTACTGGTGCTGGCATCGGCGACCGTGGTGGCGGGCGCGCTGCTCGCGGAGTTCCTGGGTGGTACCAGGGTGAGCCTGACCGAGGGCAAGGAGCTGGTGTCGACCGTCGGCGGAGTCGTCCCGTTCTTCGTCAGCATGCTGATCGCCGGTCCGTTGGCCGAGGAGCCCGGCTGGCGCGGCACTGCCTATCCGCGCCTGCGGGCGTCCATGGGCCGTCTTCAGGCAGGCCTTCTGCTGGGTGCTGTCTGGGCGGTGTGGCATCTGCCGCTGTTCTTCATCGAGGGAACCGTCCAGGCCGCGTTCGGTCTGATCAGCTGGAGTGGCCTGATGTTCTCGCTCAGCGTCCTGCCGGTGGCGCTGCTGACCGGTTACGCCTACGAGCGGGCCGGAGTCGCGGCGGCCATCGCGGTTCATCTCGGCTTCAACGCGACCATGGCCGTGTTGACCGTCGAGTCGCCCCTGACGCAGGCATACATCCTGGCGGTACAGGTCGTCCTCGCGATGACGCTGCTCGCCACGCAGCGCGACCGCCGGACGGACCCGCCCGGTCAGGCGGCCCCTCACCCGCAGCCGTTGGTCACCGCCGCGTCGCGTCAGGCCGGTGGGACCCGAGGCTGATCGACGGCCAGCTCGTCCGCATGGCCCGGCCGCCAGAGGCGGAGCCGGGCCCCGGGCTCGTGAAGCACTTGTGAATACCCTGTGGAGCCGATGTCAGTGGGGCCGCCTATGCTGCACCGACGATCACGCGGTTCAGGGGAGGGCGCGGCATGTTCGACAGGCTGTTCGGTAGGGGTGGGGAGAGACCGGGTGCGGATCCGTACGCCCTTCCCGCCCCACGCAGGCGGAAGAACGGGATGTACACACTGCGCGCGCTCGGGGACACCCGGGTGCTCGCGCTGGTGGAGGCGGCCGACGCGGGTGACTGGGAGGCGGTCAAGGCGGCACTGACCCCCTTCGATCTCGGCCGCGACCACCATGTCCTGGGCCAGCTCGCCGACTTGGGCGGCGTGGAGGAGTGGATCGGCCGGGCCGTCGAGGAGGACAAGGAGCACCGGGCGACGGCCCTGCTGATATCCGGGGCCCGCCACATCATCTGGGGCTGGGAGGCGCGCACCGACGCGCGTGCCAAGAACGTCACGCAGGAGCAGTGGCGGGTCTTTCACGAGCGGCTCCGCATCGCCGAGGAGCAGTTGTTCGAGGCCGCCGAGTCGCGGCCGGAATGGGTGACGCCGTGGCGCCGCCTCCTCACCTCCGGCCGCGGTATGTCGCTGGGCCTCGCCGTCAACGAGACCCGGCTCGACGCCGCCCTGCGCCGCGACCCGCTGGACCTGGAGACCCACCTCGAATGGGTGTCGCAGTCGCAGCCCCGCTGGGGCGGCGAGCCGGGCCAGGCCCTGGGGTTCGCCCGCGACGCGTTCGCCCGCGCCCCGCAGGGGCACCGGCTCGGCTGCGTGGTCGCCATGGCCCACATCGAGGAGTGGGTGGAGTCGGACACGGCGGAGTGCCTCGAAACCCCGGAGATCCAGGCCGAGTTGCGGAACGCGGCCGACCACAGCATCCTCCACCCCGCTTACCCGCGGCGCCCGGGCTGGCAGTACGACTTCAACACGTTCGCCATGGCCCTGTCGCTGGCCGATGAGCGTCACACGGTCCGGCGCGTCTTCCAGGCCCTCGACGGCGCCTACACCGACTGGCCCTGGACCTACTTCGCGGAGCCCGAGGAGCAGTTCGACCGCCGCCGCCGCGTCTGAGCGCACGCCGGTCCCCGTTCCGCCCGTACCTGTCGCCCCTCCCACTCCGGACTGCCCATGACTCTGCCCGACATCACCGCGAACCCGTCCGGCGCCGACCACACCTTCCAGGTGGATCTGCGCGGCCTGGTCGACCTCCTCTCCCACCACCTCTACTCCAGCCCCCGCGTCTACCTGCGCGAACTTCTCCAGAACGCGGTGGACGCGCTCACCGCCCGGCGCGGCCTCGAACCGGCCGCCCCCGCCGACGCCTTCGGTATCCGCCTGTACGCCGACGGTTCGGTGGTACGCGTCGAGGACGACGGGGTCGGTCTCACCGCGGACGACGTGCACGCCTTCCTCGCCACGATCGGCCGCAGCAGCAAGCGCGCCGAACGGATAGCGGAGCAACGCGGCGATTTCATAGGGCAGTTCGGCATCGGCCTGCTCTCCTGCTTCCTGGTCGCCGACGAGATCCACGTCATGACCCGCTCCGCCCGCACCCCCGACGCGCCCACCGTGGAGTGGCGGGGCCGCGGCGACGGCAGCTACACCGTGCGCACCCTGCCCGCCTCCGCCCGCCCCCGGCCCGGTACCACCGTCACCCTGACGCCGCGCGCCGACGCGGAGGAGTGGACCCGGCCGGTGCGGGTGCACGCGCTGGCCCGGCACTTCGGCTCCCTGCTGCGCCACCCGGTGACCTTCGACGACGGCACGGGCGGCCCGGGCGCGTCCGTCAACCCTGATCCCGCCCCCTGGGCGCGTACCTACCCCACGCCGGGGACGCGTGCCCGCGCGCTGGCCGCCTACGGCGAGGAGGTCTTCGGGTTCACACCGCTGGACACCATCGATCTGGACCTGCCGGCCGTCGGCCTGAAGGGCATCGCGTGCGTGCTGCCCGAGGCGGTGCCGGCCGGGCGCCGCCTCGGCCACCGCGTACACGTCAAGGGCATGCTGCTGTCCGAGCAGGCCGCGGAGATCCTGCCCGAGTGGGCGTTCTTCGTCCGCTGCGTGGTCGACGCCGAGAGTCTGCGCCCGACGGCGTCCCGCGAGTCCCTGTACGAGGACGACACCCTCGCCGCCGTCCGCGACACCCTCGCCGAGCGGCTTCGCGCGTGGATCGCCCGGGCCGCCGCCAGCGACCCTGACCTGCTCGCCCGCTTCCTCCAGGCCCACCACCTGGCCGTGAAGTCGCTCGCGGTGCACGACGACGAGATCCTGCGGATGCTGCTGCCCTGGCTGCCGTTCGAGACCACCGACGGGCACACCACCCTCGACGGGTTCGCGCGCACCCACCGCACCGTCCTCGTGACGTCGAGCGTGGAGGAGTTCCGGCAGGTCGCGGCGATCGCCTCGGCCGCCGGGCTCGGCGTCGTCAACGGCGGCTACACCTACGACCGTGAACTGGTCCACCGGCTGCCCGAGATCAGGCCCGAGGTCAGCGTCGCCGACCTCGACCCGGCGACCCTCACCGCCCACCTAGACCCCGTCGACCGCGAGACGGAACTGGCCGCGGCGGCCTATCTCGCCCTGGCCCGCGACGCCCTCGCCGTCTTCGACTGCGATGTCGCGCTGCGCACCTTCCAGCCCGCCTCCGCCCCCGCCCTCCTCGTCGACAGCCGCGACGCCCGGCACGAGCGCACCCGCTCCCAGCTCGCCCGTGAGCAGGAGGGCGGCCTGTGGGGCGACATCCTCGGCGCGCTGCGCCAGGAGGCCCCGCGGGCCCAACTGATCCTCAACCAGCTCAACCCGCTGGTCCGCACCGCCATCGCCATCGACGCGCCCGAACTGGCCCGCACCAGCGCCGAAGCCCTCTACGGGCAGGCCGCGCTGCTGTCCCGGCGCCCGCTCAGGCCCGCCGAGTCGAGCCTCATCAACCGCTCCTTCCTCGACCTTCTCGCCCATGCCCTCCGCAAGGACAGCTGACGATGCCGACCGCACCCCAGACCACCGATGAGCTGTACCAGGCGCTCCAGGAGAACGACCGGCGCCCCTACGGCCGCACCCGTACCGTCACCGCCGAGGAACTCGTCGAGGCGGCCGAGCAGTTCGACGAGCCCGTCCCGCTCGTCCGCGCGCTCTTCGAACTCCAGGAGGCGTACACCTACGGCTCCGAACCCCGGAAGTCGCCCGTCGTCTTCGCCCGCCTGCTCACCCTCTTCGACGAGCAGCCCGACGTCTTCGACGAGCGCCTGCGCCACATGCTGTTCTGGCGTTTCAAATGGGTGGCCAACGCCCTGCGCGCGCTGCCCGAGATCCCGCTGGCCAGCCTGCGTCAGTGGCTCACGGAGATGAGCGACCGGTACGAGAAGGCCGGTCTCGGCCTCCAGCCCTCCTACGGACAGGCGTACCAGCTCGCCGCTCACCTCGGCGAGGACACCACCCTCGCCTACGAGCTGTGGGCGGGCCGCACCCGTACCCCGCTCAGCGACTGCGAGGCCTGCGAGATCTGCGAGCGCGCCCTGTACCACCTCGCGGCGGGCGACGACGAGCGGGCACTGCGCGCCTGGGAACCCGTCCTGGCCGGGAAGGAGTCCTGCCAGGAGGAGCCCGCCCACTCCGTCTCGCACGCGCTGTTGCCCCTGCTGCGCACCGGTCGCACCGACCGGGCCCGCGAACTGCACCTCGCCGGTTACCGCGGCTGCCGCCGCAACCCCGCCATGTCCGGGGAGGTCGGCCGGCACCTGGAGTTCTGCGCGCTGACCGGCAACGAGGCACGCGGCCTGGAGCTGCTCGCCGAGAACCGGAGCCTGTTCGACGAGGTGGACTCGCCGCTGGACCTGCTCGACTTCTCCACCGGCGTGGAGGTCCTCCTCCAGCGCGTCGAGCTCCTCGGCCACGGCGAACTGCCCGCCGCCGGATACGCGGGCCGTACCTGGACGGTGACCGGCCTGCGCGCCGAGGTGCGGGGCCGCGCCGACGACCTCGCCGCCCGCTTCGACGCCCGCAACGGAACCACGGCCCACACCGACCGGCGCAGGGCCCGCCTCGACCGCGCCCCGCTCCGGGACGCACTGGAACTGACCCTGCGCACCCGCGGCCTCGACGACGTGGCCCCGGCCGCGCCGGCCGCCGCGCCCGCCGCCCCCATACCCGTCGCCGTCCCCGAGTCACTGCCGGAACTCATCGCCCAGGCACGGGCGTTGGACGAACAGGGGCACCCGGACGCGAAGGCCTGCTGGGCGCGGCTGCGTACGCTCGTCACCGCCCGCGGCTACACCCACCCCGACGACCCGGCAGTGGGCCCGCTCGTACGACTGCGCGCGGACCTGCTGGACGACGAGGCGAGCCGGGCCGGCGAGCAGGACGAGTTCGCCGACGCCGTCGCCCTCCACGAGGAGGCGGCGGGCCTGTACGACGACGCCGGAGCGCCGGGTCACGCGGCGCTCGCCCGCGCCTGCGCCCTGCTCGCCGCCGCCGAAATCCCCGCGGAGGGCGCCGACGGCGCCGAGGCGAAGGCCGCCGCGCTGACCGCCGCCCACGCGTCCATGGTCCGCCTGCACGAGGAGACTTCCGGGCTCGCCCCGTACCAGGAGGCTCGGCTGCTGCGGCTGCGGGCGACCGCGCTCGGCCTGCGCCTTCAGGCCTCGCGGAGCGAGGAGCACATCGCGTCGGCCTTCGCCGAGGTGGACCTGTTGCACGCGTTCGCCACCCGGCACGAGATCGCCGGGCAGATCTCCGGCGCCCGGCTGCTGCGGGCCAGTACCTGCGCCGTCTCCGGTGACCTGCCAGCCGCGGTCACCGAGATCGACGCCCTCCTCGACCTGCTGAGGGCGCACGGCCCCGCCTGGCATCTGCCCCGCACGCTCGTCCTGCGTGGCCGGTGCCAACTCGGCCTCCAGGACGCGCGGTCGGCCCACGCGGACCTGGCCGAGGGCCTGCGGCTGGCCGCCGACTGGTCGGCCGACGTGGTCGGCGTCTCCCGCCTCCACGGTGATCTGGCCGAGGTGTGCATGCACCTGGGCCGCCCCGACGAGGCACTGCGGCACCTGACCCGCTCGGCCGAGCTGGACCTTCGCCGCGGCAGCCGGACCGAGGCGTTCTGCACGTACAGCAACGCGGCCCAACTCAGCCTCGACCTGGGCCGCTTCGAGGACTGCATCGCTCTGCTCGACTCCCTCCTGGCCGACCCCGCCGTCGCCGCCGGAGAGCTGGACGACCGGCTCGTCGCCCAGTTGCGCCTGTCCCGCGCCCGCGCGCTGCACGCCGGGGAGGACCTCAAGGCCGCCACGGCGGAGTTCGTCGCCCTCGCTGCCGAGTCGGCCGGCTGGGACGACGACCCGGGGAGCCACGCCATGATCGCCGCGGAGACGGCCATGCTCCTCGGCGAGTCCGGCGCGTTCGGCCGGGCCCGCGAGGTCGCGGACCAGGCCCTCGCCGCCCACGCCCGCGCCCCGCGCTACGAGCAGCTCAGCAACTGCCTGCGCGAACTCGCCCGCCTCCAGGCCCATCAGCAGGGCTCCGACGGCCTGGCCGACGCCCTCGCCCACCTCGCCGAAGCCGGCCGGATCGCCGACGAGGCCCGCGCCGCCGGGTACCAGGCCCACGGCCGCTCCCTGGACACCGCTCTGGCCTACGAGCACGGGCGGGTCCATGCCTACGCCGGTGAGTACGAGGACGCCCTGGCAGCCCTGGAAAAGGCCCTCGCCCTGCTCGGCGAGCCGGCGGAGGGGGACCGCCCCGACGAGTGGGCCGAGTGCGTCCGCCTCGCGGGCGCCGTGGAGGGCATCTACCTGGAACGCCCCGCCCCCGCCCTCACCCGCCTCGACGCGGCGGTCTCCCACCTGACCGCCCTGGGCCACCCGGCCGGAACCGAGCCGCTGACCTCCCTGACCTCCTTGGCGGCCCGGCTGCGCGACGAGAAGTGAGTTGACGGCCCGCGGTGCGGGGCACCTGCCGCGCTCAGCGCAACAGCCGCTCAGCGCGGCAGGCGCTCAGCGCGGCAGGCGCTCAGCGCGGCAGGCGCCAGGTGTGGACGTGGTCCCAGGTGAGGGTGCGCCACCAGCGGCCCCTGGCAGCGCCCGGTGGTGGCCGGGCGGCTGCTCCCCGTCGAGCAGTTGGTGGCAGCACGCTCTGACCGTGCCCGGTCAAGGGGGGGGGACCGGTGCTCACTTCTCAGGGTCGGGCCACGTCGCCACAAGTGCTCGCCGATCCGGAAAACGGGGACCTGAGGCCATCTCCTGGGTGGTCTCACCGTTGAGGCCCCGGTGTCCTAGTGTTATGCGCCTGAAATTCCGGCATTAAGTTGCTAGGGTTTCTGGATGTCGTTTCCGAGGCGTCCTTCCGTCGAGTTCGTGTTGACTGCTG
>NZ_JBITHL010000011.1:0-292150 GCF_044457965.1 Streptomyces sp. NPDC050509
CAGGGGGGACCCTGTGGGAGAGTAGGACGCCGCCGAACAATCATTGACGGGAATGCCCCGCACCTCTGGTGCGGGGCATTTCTGCGTTCCAGGCCCCCTTGCAGGCGTCGGCCTGCCCTGAGGGTAAGGTCAGGAGGCATCGTTGGCTCGTTCCACACAGGAGGCTCCCGGGTGGAGGTCCAGGAGACCCGCGTCCAGACGGACCGGGTGCTCACCATCCCCAACATCCTCAGCATGGCTCGCCTCGTCGGCGTACCGCTCTTCCTGTGGCTGATCCTCCGTCCCGAGTTCGGCGGGCCCAACAGCGACGGCTGGGCCCTGCTGGTGCTGATGCTGAGTGGCGTCAGCGACTACCTCGACGGAAAGCTCGCGCGCCGCTGGAACCAGATCAGCAGCCTCGGCCGGCTCCTCGACCCCGCCGCGGACCGGCTGTACATCCTTTCCACCCTGGTTGGCCTCACGTGGCGCGAGATTCTGCCACTGTGGCTCACCGCCGCCCTATTGGCCCGTGAGCTGATGCTTCTGGTGATGGTGGGCATCCTTCGCAGGCACGGTTACCCGCCTCCCCAGGTGAACTTCCTCGGGAAGGCGGCTACCTTCAACTTGATGTATGCCTTCCCGCTCCTGCTGCTCAGTGACGGAAGTGGATGGCTTGCGTCACTCGCCGAAGTTTTCGGATGGGCGTTCGCAGGATGGGGTACAACGCTGTATTGGTGGGCAGGAGTCCTGTATGTGGTCCAGGTCCGCCGGCTCGTCAAGGCGGACAACGTGGCCGATTGAGCTCGTCGATGTGGTGCCGTGCAATGTCGCCGGCTCACGCCTGACGCCATGGGGCCTCGTTCCAGACGGGTGAAGTCGGCGAGACCGTCTCTTCAAGGAGGACGCTTCCGACATGAAGGCCGTCGTGATGGCCGGTGGCGAAGGTACTCGACTTCGTCCCATGACCTCAAGCATGCCCAAGCCGCTCCTGCCGGTCGTGAACCGGCCGATCATGGAGCATGTGCTGCGGTTGCTCAAGCGCCATGGGCTCAGCGAGACCGTCGTCACCGTGCAATTCCTCGCCTCCCTCGTCAAGAACTATTTCGGCGACGGTGAAGAGCTGGGCATGGAGCTCAGCTATGCGAACGAGGAGAAGCCGCTCGGCACCGCGGGGAGCGTGAAGAACGCCGAGGAGGCACTGAAGGACGATGCGTTTCTCGTCATTTCCGGTGACGCCCTCACCGACTTCGACCTGACCGACCTCATCGCCTTCCACAAGGAGAAGGGCGCACTCGTGACGGTGTGCCTGACCCGGGTCCCGAATCCGCTGGAATTCGGTATCACGATCGTGGACGAGGAAGGAAAGGTCGAGCGCTTCCTGGAGAAGCCCACCTGGGGCCAGGTCTTCTCCGACACCGTGAACACGGGCATCTATGTCATGGAGCCCGAAGTCTTCGACTACGTCGAGGCCGATGTGTCGGTGGACTGGTCCGGCGATGTCTTCCCTCAGCTCATGAAGGAAGGCAAGCCGATCTACGGCTATATCGCCGAGGGGTACTGGGAGGACGTCGGCACGCACGAGAGCTACGTCAAGGCCCAGGCCGACGTACTCGAAGGCAAGGTCGACGTCGACATCGACGGCTTCGAGATCTCCCCGGGCGTCTGGGTCGCCGAAGGCGCCGAGGTCCACCCCGACGCCGTGCTGCGCGGACCGCTGTACATCGGTGACTACGCCAAGGTCGAAGCCGATGTCGAGATGCGCGAGCACACCGTCATCGGCTCCAACGTGGTCGTCAAGACCGGAGCGTTCCTCCACAAGGCCGTCGTCCACGACAACGTCTACATCGGGCAGCACAGCAATCTGCGCGGCTGCGTGATCGGCAAGAACACCGACATCATGCGGGCCGCCCGCATCGAGGACGGCGCGGTCATCGGCGACGAGTGCCTGGTCGGTGAGGAATCGATCATCCAGGGCAATGTGCGGGTGTACCCGTTCAAGACCATCGAGGCCGGCGCCTTCGTCAACACCTCGGTCATCTGGGAGTCCCGCGGACAGGCGAATCTCTTCGGCGCCCGTGGTGTTTCGGGCATCCTGAACGTCGAGATCACGCCAGAAGTCGTGGTCCGGCTGGCAGGGGCGTACGCGACCACGCTGAAGAAGGGCTCCACCGTCACTACGGCGCGTGACCATTCGCGTGGTGCCCGAGCCCTCAAACGAGCCGTGATCTCTTCGCTCCAGTCCAGCGCCATCGACGTACGGGACCTGGAGAACGTGCCGCTGCCCGTCGCCCGGCAGCAGACCGGCCGGGGCAGCGCGGGCGGCATCATGATCCGGACGTCGCCGGGGGTGCCCGACTCCGTCGACATCATGTTCTTCGACGAGCGGGGCGCCGATCTCTCCCAGGCGGGCCAGCGGAAGCTCGACCGGGTGTACGCCCGCCAGGAGTACCGCCGCGCGTTCCCCGGCGAGATCGGGGATCTCCACTTCCCCGCCAGCGTCTTCGACTCGTACACCGGTTCCTTGCTCCGCAACGTCGACACCACCGGGATCTCCGAGGCCGGCCTCAAGGTCGTCGTCGACGCCTCCAACGGCAGCGCCGGGCTCGTACTGCCCAGTCTGCTCGGCCGGCTCGGTGTCGACGCCCTGACGATCAACCCGGGGCTCGACGAGTCCCGGCCGACGGAAACGGCCGAGTCACGTCGCTCGGGGCTGGTCAGACTCGGCGAGATCGTCGCCTCCGCGCGGGCCGCGTTCGGTGTGCGGTTCGACCCCGTCGGCGAGCGGCTGTCCCTGGTGGACGAGCGCGGCCGGATCATCGAGGACGACCGTGCCCTGCTCGTCATGCTCGACCTGGTCGCCGCGGAGCGGCGCAGCGGGCGGGTGGCGCTCCCGGTGACCACCACGAGGATCGCCGAGCAGGTCGCCGCGTACCACGGCACGCAGGTGGAGTGGACGACGACATCGCCCGACGATCTGACCCGGGTGGGCCGTGAGGAGTCCACGATCTTCGGCGGGGACGGCCGCGGCGCCTTCATCGTGCCGGAGTTCAGCAGCCTCCTCGACGGCACGGCGGCCTTCGTACGGCTCATCGGTCTGGTGGCCCGTACGCAGCTCACCCTGAGCCAGATCGACGCCCGGATCCCGCGCGCCCACGTCCTGCGCCGGGATCTGGCGACCCCGTGGGCCGTCAAGGGCTTGGTGATGCGCAGCGTCGTGGAGGCGGCCGGTGAGCGTCAGGTGGACACCACCGACGGGGTGCGCGTGGTGGAGACCGACGGACGCTGGGTGATGGTGCTGCCCGACCCGTCCGAGGCCGTCACCCATCTGTGGGCGGAGGGTCCTGACGACGCGTCGGCCCAGGCGCTGCTCGATGAGTGGTCGTCCGTGGTGGACAGCGCAGGTCATTAAGGGCGGTCCGGGACGCTTCGCAGGTGTCCCGGCGGCAGGTCGGACGGCGTCCTCGGACGCCGTCCGGCGCGTCGGTGGGGCCATTCGGCGGTAGCGGTCGCGACGTGCGACGATGTGCGGCATGTCGCAGCAGCCCCCCATGAGGAGCACCGCTTCTCCGCCCGCGCGTCCGGACGCGTCGATGTCGCTGCTGAACAGTGTGATGGACCACAGCCTCGATGAGGGGTACGCGGAGGCGGCGGCCCGCAGGGACGCGGAGGACGGCGGGCTGCCGCGCACGCTCAAGGCCAAACTGGGCCTTGCCGCAGGGCTGGTGCTGGCCGCTCTCGTGGTCACTGTCGGTGCCGCCCAGGCCCGTATCTCGGCCCCTGTGGTGGCGAAGGAACGCGAGGAGCTGATCGACCGGATCAACTCGGAGACGTCGACCGCCGACGGGCTGGAGAGCACCGTCGAGAAGCTCCGCAAGGAGGTCGGTGACCGGCAGCGTGCCGCGCTGCGGACCCAGGGCGGCGACCAGGGCGAACTGGTGGCCCTGCTGGCCGGTGCGACCCCCGTGCGGGGGCCCGGCGTGAAACTGGTCGTCGACGACGCCAAGGACGCCTCGTCGGGTGGCGGCGGCGGTCCCCGGGAGAGCAGTGGTTTCTCCGACACGGGCCGGGTACGCGACCGTGACATGCAACGGGTCGTCAACGGCCTGTGGGAGTCGGGTGCCGAGGCGATCGCCATCAACGACCAGCGGCTGACCTCGCTGTCGGCGATCCGGGCCGCCGGGGACGCCATACTGGTCGACAACAGGCCACTCGTGCCGCCGTACACGGTGCTCGCGGTGGGGGACGGAAAGAAGCTGAGCACCGCGTTCCAGGACAGCGCCGATGGCCAGTATCTGCACTCCTTGCAGGAGAACTTCGGCATCCGCACCAGCATTTCGGACCAGCGGGACCTGCGCCTTCCTGCCGCGCCCAGCCTGATCGTACGTACAGCAGAGCCGGAGACCGCCGACGCCGGGAAGGGCACCGGGCAGGACGCGGCCGACATGGAGAAGGGCACATCGTGATCGCCGTACTGGGCCTCGTCGTGGGAGTCGTGGTCGGACTGTTGGTCCGGCCCGAGGTGCCGGCCGTGGTCGAGCCTTATCTTCCGATCGCCGTCGTCGCCGCTCTGGACGCGGTCTTCGGCGGGCTGCGGGCCATGCTCGACGGGATCTTCGTCGACAAGGTGTTCGTGGTCTCCTTCCTGTCGAACGTGGTGGTCGCCGCGCTGATCGTCTTCCTCGGCGACAAGCTGGGCGTGGGCGCGCAGTTGTCCACGGGTGTGGTCGTCGTCTTCGGTATCCGGATCTTCTCCAACGCTGCCGCCATCCGGCGACACGTGTTCCGGGCGTGACGCCGATGAACAGCGAAGAGAACCCCCGGAACCCTCAGAAGCCCGAGACCCCCGAGAACGCGCAGCACGCCGAGAAGCCCCAGGGCGCCGAGGACGCCGCCGGCGCCGCGGACGCGACCCCCGGAGCCGGTGCGGGCCCCGAGGGCGCCGCCGGGGACGCTCCGGGGCAGTCCGGGGCTCAACAGCTCACCGGACGCCAGCGGTTGGCGGCGGGGCTGTGGCCGCCGCGGGTGACGCGGGCGCAGCTCATCGTCGCCGTCCTGCTGTTCGGGCTCGGGCTGGGGCTCGCCATCCAGGTCAGGTCGAACAACGACGACAGCGCGCTGCGCGGCGCCCGCCAGGAGGACCTGGTGCGGATCCTGGACGAGCTGGACAACCGGACGCAGCGGCTCGAGGACGAGAAGCAGCGGCTGGACGCCCAGCGCACCGAGCTGGAGACCAGCTCGGACCAGGCCGAGGAGGCCCGTAAGCAGACCAGGGAAAAAGAGCAGCAGCTCGGCATCCTGGCCGGTACGGTCGCCGCTCAGGGGCCCGGCATCACGCTGACGATCAGGGACATCAGCGGGACGGTCGAGCCGGACATGCTGCTCGACGCGCTCCAGGAGCTGCGGGCGGCCGGCGCGGAGGCCATTCAGATCAACGATGTCCGCGTCGTCGCCGATACGTACTTCTCGGGTGCGGGAGGTGAGGTGCGGGTGGACGGCAAGGCGGTGTCCTCGCCGTACGTCTTCAAGGTCATCGGTAAACCGCAGGATCTGGAGCCTGCCCTGAACATTCCGGGCGGGGTGGTCCAGACGCTGGAGAAGGAGCAGGCCACGGCCACGGTGACACGGGCTGAGAAGATCATTGTGAATGCCTTGCGACCCGCGAAGCGGCCTGACTACGCTCGGTCGTCATCACGGTGAGGCGGGGGCGCATGCGAGCCGTCGTACGGGGGCATGAGGTTGCGGGGGGTCGACGCACGAACAGTGCGGTGAGTGGTGGAAACTGTCCGGTGGATACGGACGTTGTCAAGATGTCCGGGTCGGCAGGTGTGTTCATTCAGGGTTCGTCCTGCCCCACGGGCGGGTCTGTTTCGGTCAAGGGGAATCGCCCGTGAAGTTGTTTGGGAAGTTGTTCGGCAAAAGCGCACGCGAGGACGGCGGGGGGCGCTCCCGCCATCGCGCAGCGCGTGGTGGGAGCGAGGAGCAGGGCGGCGAACGTCCGCTCTTCCGCGACCAGGTGGGCGGCGAGGCCACCGGCGCGTCGTCTGTTGACCCTGCCGGTCCCGGCCGCATAGGTTTCGGGGAATCATCGGCCCCCGGGGGGCCGTCGCGGCAGGAGGATCCCTCTATGGCGGCCTTGCCGGTTTGTACGAGGTGCGGGCACCGCAATGCCGAGGCCAGTCGGTTCTGCTCCAACTGCGGGGCGCCGCTGCGGGGCGGAGTGCCCCCGGAGCGCGCTTCGGAGACGACCTCGACGATCTCGATCTCGGGTCTTGAGGCGTACGACTCCGAGGTGACGGGCCAGACGTCGCTTCCGTCGCTCACCCCGGAGGCGCAGGCCGCCGTCGACGCCCTGCCGCTCGGCTCGGCGCTCCTGGTGGTGCGGCGCGGTCCGAACTCGGGCAGCCGCTTCCTGCTGGACGGCGAGCTGACCACGGCCGGCCGCCATCCGGAGAGTGACATCTTCCTGGACGACGTGACCGTGTCGCGTCGCCACGTGGAGTTCCGCAGGGGCGGCGACGGTCACTTCACGGTCTCGGACGTCGGCAGTCTGAACGGTACGTACGTCAATCGTGAGCGGATCGACTCGGTCCTGCTGGCGAACGGCGACGAGGTCCAGATCGGGAAGTACCGGCTGGTCTTCTACGCGAGCCAGCGGGGCGTGTGACAAGCCCCTGAGGAAGGTCCATGCCGCGTACACCGACGGGCGGTGCCGGACACGGCGCCGCCCCTACCGGCGACCCGCTGATGAGTATCGGCGCGGTCCTGGGCAGGCTGCGGGACGAGTTTCCCGAGGTCTCCATCTCCAAGATCCGGTTTCTGGAGGCCGAGGGGCTCGTCGAGCCCTGCCGGACCCCTTCGGGGTATCGGAAATTCAGCGCGGAGGACGTTGAGCGGCTCGCTCGCGTCCTGCGGATGCAGCGGGACCACTATCTGCCGCTGAAGGTCATCAAGGGACACCTGGACGCCCTGGAGCGCGGCGAGGACGTGCCTCTTCCCGGCTCTCGGCGGGCGCTGAGGGGACCGCGGGGGGACGCGGAGTCCGATCTTCCGACCGCGGCGCGGATCGGCCGTGAGGAGTTGCTGGCGGCGACCGGGGCCGACGGGCGCGCGCTCGCCGAGTGGGAGGCGTACGGCCTGGTCGCCCCGATGCCGGACGGAGGCTACGACGCGGAGTCCGTGACGGTCGCGAAACTTGTCTCGGATCTGGGCGGATTCGGCCTGGAACCGCGGCACCTGCGCGCCATGAAAGCTGCGGCCGAGCGCGACGCGGGACTGGTCGAGCAGGTCGTGGCCCCGCTTCGGCTGCACCGTAACCCGCAGACCAGAGCCCATGCAGAGGAGACCACGAAGGAGCTTTCGGCACTCTGTGTGCAGCTTCACGCGGCCCTGCTGCGTACGGCTCTCGGGCCGGGTCCGCACTGATCATGGGAGAGTCCGACTACCCAAACCTGCCGGGCACGTCCTAGGGTTGCTGTGTGAACGAGCTCGACGTTGTGGGTGTCCGGGTGGAAATGCCCTCCAACCAACCGATCGTGCTCCTGCGTGAAGTGGGAGGCGACCGGTACCTCCCCATTTGGATCGGACCGGGGGAGGCGACCGCCATTGCCTTCGCCCAGCAGGGCATGGCCCCGGCCCGGCCGCTGACCCATGATCTCTTCAAGGACGTGCTGGAAGCGGTGGGCCAGGAGCTCACCGAGGTCCGGATCACGGACCTGCGTGAAGGGGTCTTCTACGCGGAGCTGGTCTTCGCGAGCGGGGTCGAGGTGAGCGCGAGGCCGAGCGATGCCATAGCGCTCGCTCTGCGCACGGGTACGCCGATCTACGGCAGTGACGGGGTTCTGGACGATGCCGGCATCGCCATCCCGGACGAGCAGGAGGACGAGGTGGAGAAGTTCCGCGAGTTCCTCGACCAGATCTCTCCGGAGGACTTCGGGACCAACAGCCAGTGAGCGGCCGGTGAGCGCTGCACCGGGCCCCGCCAGCGCATTCGGTCAGCTTTTCCCCGAAATGGGGCACGGGAAACCACTCTCAGGGTGATTATCACTCGGCGTGGCGAGTGTGGCGATCGTTGACGCACCCCTGGTGACTGCCTACCTTCGACAGGGCAGGTCAAGGACGGAGGGTCGGCGTGAGAAGCAGCGGCGACGGTACGGCGGCGGGCGGTCCGTATCCGCTTCACAGCAGCGCGCCCGACCCCGGAGCGGAGACGGTCGGATACCGAGGGCCCACCGCGTGCGCGGCGGCGGGCATCACGTACCGCCAGTTGGACTACTGGGCGCGTACGGGGCTGGTCGAGCCCAGCGTGCGGCCCGCGTACGGATCGGGCACGCAGCGGCTCTACAGCTTCCGGGACGTGGTCGTCCTCAAGATCGTGAAGCGGTTCCTGGACACCGGGGTTGCGCTCCAGAACATCCGGGCGGCGGTCCAGCACCTGCGGGACCGCGGCTTCCGGGACCTGGACCGTATGACGCTGATGAGCGACGGTGCCACCGTTTACGAGTGCTCCTCGCCCGACGAGGTGGTGAGCCTGCTCCAGGGCGGCCAGGGGATCTTCGGCATCGCGGTCGGCGTGGTGTGGCGGGACGTCGAGTCCGCGCTGTCCCAGCTCCACGGGGAGCGGATCGACACCGGCGAGACGCTGATCGGGAACAACCCCGCCGACGAACTGGCCAGGCGGCGCCGCGACCGGGCCGTCTGACCAGGCCCTTTCCGCCCGACCGGCCCCCGCGTGGCGGCGTCCCGGGCCGATTGTCAGTGGTGTGAGGCAGCATCAGTGGTGTGAGAACCGCGCCGACCGTCCTCCATCTGGACATGGATGCCTTCTTCGCCGCCGCAGAGCAGGCCGCGAAGCCGAGTCTGCGCGGAAAACCGGTGGTCGTCGGCGGTCTGGGCCCGCGAGGGGTGGTCTCCACGGCGTCCTACGAGGCACGGCGGTTCGGGGTGCACTCCGCGATGCCGATGGCCCAGGCGAGACGCCTCGCGCCGAACGCCGCGTATCTCGTGCCGCGCTTCACGCTCTACCGCGCGGTCAGCGAGCAGGTGATGGGGCTGCTGGGCCGGCTCTCGCCGCTGGTGGAGCCGCTCAGTCTGGACGAGGCGTTCGTGGACCTGGAGGCGGGCGGCTCCGCCGATGACACGGCCTCGGCGCTGGCGACGGGGGAGCGGCTGCGCCGGGACATCAGGGAGCTGACCGGGCTCAGCGGCTCGGTGGGGCTCGCCGGGTCCAAGATGCTCGCGAAGATCGGTTCCGAGCAGGCCAAGCCGGACGGGCTGGTCCTGATAGAGCCCGGTACGGAGCGCGAGCTGCTGGGGCCCATGACCGTACGGACCCTGCCCGGGGTGGGGCCCGCGACGGGCGAGCATCTGCGCCGGGCCGGTATGACGACGGTCTCCGACCTGGCCGAGGCGGGCGAGGACGAGCTGGTACGGCTGCTGGGCAGGGCCCACGGCGCTTCGCTGTACCGGATGGCGATGGGGAACGACGACCGGCCGGTGGTCTCCGAGCGCGAGGCCAAGTCCGTGTCGGTCGAGGACACCTTCGACACGGACCTCCACGACCGGGTGCGGGTGCGTACGGAGGTGGACCGGCTGGCGGAGCGGTGCGTGCGGCGGCTGCGGGCCTCCGGGCACTCCGGGCGGACCGTCGTCCTCAAGGTGCGCAGGTACGACTTCTCCACGCTGACCCGCTCGGAGACGCTCAGAGGCCCCACGGACGACCTGGGCGTGGTCAGGGAGGCCGCGGGGCGCCTGCTGGAGTCCGTGGACACCACGGGCGGCGTACGGCTGCTCGGGGTGGGGGTGACAGGGCTCGCCGACTTCACGCAGGAGGACCTCTTCGCGCAGGCCGCCGCCCGCGAGCGGGAGGCGCAGGAGCATGCCGACCCGCTCGGCGAGGCCGCGGGCGCGGGTCAGGGGGACGCGGGGGCGGAGGGCGGCGCGGGGGAGCGGGGGGAGGGGGTGGCGGCCGTGGGGGACGGGGCGCCGTCGGCGGCGGGGCCCGCCGGACTTCCCGAGCCGTCCGAGGAGCGCCGGTTTCCGGCCGGACACGATGTGCGCCATGCCGAGTTCGGTCCCGGCTGGGTGCAGGGCAGCGGGCTGCGGAGGGTCACCGTACGGTTCGAGGAGCCAGGGTCCGCACCGGGGTGGGTGCGGACGTTCTGGGTCGATGATCCCGATCTGGAGCTCTCCGAGCCGCTGCCCCTGGTGCCGGAGACGGGGCAGTCGCGTCAGTCGTCCTGGCCCGCCAGCCGCCCGAAGTTCCGCTCGGAGTCCCGGTCCGAGCGGGCCGCGGGCCCCTCCGGCGGTTCCGGGGCCGGCAGGGCGAGGCCGTAGTGGTGGTAGAGCTGAAGCTCCTGCTCGGGGGAGAGATGGCGGCCGACACCGAAATCGGGGGCGTCCTTGATCAGCGCCCGTTCGAACGGGACCCGCAGCCCCTCCGCCTCCAGTGTGCTGGGGGCGAGGGGGACGAAGGCGTCACGGCTGAAGAGCCCGGTGCGGACGGCGGCCCATTCGGGCGTACCCGTGGCGTCGTCGAGATAGACCTCGTCGACCGTGCCGAGCTTGCGCCCCTCCCGGTCGTACGCCTTGCGTCCTATCAGGCTGCGCGGATCGATATCGGTCTCCACGGTCCCTCCAGCGGGTCGCAACTGCTCGTAAGCACTACAGAAGTGCAGAACCGGGGCGACGGCCACTCGAAAGTTGCCCGGAAGATCCCGCTGGTAGGCTGGCAAGCGGCTGCTGACCCCGCGCGGGAGAGTTCTCCGGTGAGCCCACCGGAGGCGCCGAAGGAGCAAATCCTCCCCGGAATCTCTCAGGCCCCCGTACCGCGCGGACGAGGTCACTCTGGAAAGCAGGGCGGACGCCGGACCGTACGGCATCCGCTCTCACCGACGGTGAAAGCCGGACCGCCGCACGGCGGACCGGTGAAGCTCTCAGGTCGAGATGACAGAGGGGGAGGCCGTTTAGGGCACCCGCGCCTTGGTGCCCCCACAGGTCGTGGCAGACCAGGAGGCCTCCGTACATGAACGCCCACCGCACGCCGCTCGCCCAGCTTGAGCGTGGCATCCCCTTCGAACAGCGCCACATAGGCCCCGACGCGGGGGCGCAGGCGAAGATGCTCGCGCAGGTCGGCTACGGCTCGCTCGACGAGCTGACCGCCGCCGCGGTACCCGACGTGATCAAGAGCGCCGAGGCGCTGAACCTCCCGGACGCCCGCACCGAGCCCGAGGTCCTCGCGGAGCTGCGCTCGCTCGCCGACCGCAACCAGGTGCTGGCGCCGATGATCGGGCTGGGCTACTACGGCACGTTCACCCCGCCGGTGATCCTCCGCAACGTGATGGAGAATCCGGCCTGGTACACCGCGTACACGCCCTACCAGCCCGAGATCTCCCAGGGCCGGCTGGAGGCGCTGCTCAACTTCCAGACCGTCGTGGCCGAGCTCACGGGGCTGCCGACCTCCGGCGCCTCCCTGCTGGACGAGTCCACCGCCGCCGCGGAGGCCATGGCGCTCTCCCGCCGCGTCGGCAAGGTCAAGGGCGGTGTCTTCCTGGTCGACGCCGACACCCTGCCGCAGACGATCGCCGTGATCCGTACCCGCGCCGAGCCGACCGGTGTCGAGGTCGTCGTCGCGGACCTCGGTGAGGGCATCCCCGCCGAGGCCGTCGAGCGCGGTGTCTTCGGGGTGCTGCTCGCGTACCCGGGCGCCTCCGGGGGCGTACGGGACCTCAGGCCCGTGATCGAGCGGGCGCACGAGCTCGGCGCGGTCGTCACCGTCGCCGCCGACCTGCTCGCGCTGACGCTCCTCACCCCGCCCGGCGAGCTGGGCGCCGACATCGCCGTCGGCACCACCCAGCGCTTCGGCGTCCCCATGGGCTTCGGCGGACCGCACGCCGGCTTCATGGCCGTACGCGAGAAGTTCGCGCGCAGCCTACCGGGACGCCTCGTCGGGGTCTCCGTCGACGCCGACGGCCACCCGGCGTACCGGCTCGCGCTCCAGACCCGCGAGCAGCACATCCGCCGCGAGAAGGCCACCAGCAACATCTGCACCGCGCAGGTGCTCCTCGCCGTCATGGCCGGGATGTACGCGGTCTACCACGGCCCCGACGGGCTGCGCTCCATCGCCCGGCGCGCCCACCGGTACGCGGCGGTGCTCGCCGCGGGGCTGCGGGCCGGCGGGGTCGAGGCCGTGCACGCCGCGTACTTCGACACGCTCACCGTCCGGGTCCCGGGACGGGCCGCCGAGGTCGTCGCCGCGGCGCGCGAGGGCGGGGTCAACCTCCGCCAGGTCGGCGCCGACCAGGTCTCCGTGGCCTGCGACGAGACCACCGGCCGCGCGCAGCTCGCCGCCGTGTGGACCGCCTTCGGTGTCCAGGGCGACATCGACGCGCTGGACGCGGCCACCGACGACGCGCTGCCGGCCGCGCTGCTGCGCACCGACGACTACCTGACGCACCCCGTCTTCCACGAGCACCGCTCCGAGACCGCGATGCTGCGCTATCTGCGCCGGCTCGCCGACCGCGACTACGCGCTGGACCGCGGCATGATCCCGCTCGGCTCCTGCACGATGAAGCTGAACGCGACCACCGAGATGGAGCCGGTCACCTGGCCCGAGTTCGGCGCGCTGCACCCCTTCGCCCCGGCAGAGCAGGCGCAGGGCTATCTGACGCTGATCCGCGAGCTGGAGGAGCGGCTCGCCGAGGTGACCGGGTACGATGCGGTCTCCCTCCAGCCCAATGCCGGGTCGCAGGGCGAGCTGGCCGGACTGCTCGCCGTACGGGCGTACCACCGGGCCAACGGCGACACCGGGCGCACCGTCTGCCTCATCCCGTCCTCCGCGCACGGCACGAACGCGGCGAGCGCGGTCATGGCCGGGATGCGGGTCGTCGTCGTCAAGACCCGCGAGGACGGCGACGTCGATGTCGAGGACCTGCACGCCAAGATCGAGCAGCACGGCGCGGAGCTGGCCGTCCTGATGGTCACCTACCCGTCCACACACGGGGTGTTCGAGGAGCACATCGGCGACATCTGCGCGGCGGTGCACGACGCGGGCGGCCAGGTGTACGTCGACGGCGCCAACCTGAACGCGCTGGTCGGGCTGGCGAAGCCCGGCCGGTTCGGCTCCGACGTCTCGCATCTCAACCTGCACAAGACGTTCTGCATCCCGCACGGCGGGGGCGGCCCCGGTGTCGGTCCCGTCGGCGTACGGGCGCACCTCGCCCCGTACCTGCCCAACCACCCGCTCCAGCCGGCCGCCGGGCCCGAGACCGGCGTCGGGCCGATCTCGGCGGCGCCGTGGGGCTCGGCCGGCATCCTGCCGATCTCCTGGGCGTACGTACGGCTGATGGGCGGGGAGGGCCTCAAGCGCGCGACCCAGGTCGCGGTGCTCGCCGCCAACTACATCGCCAAGCGCCTGGAGCCGCACTACCCCGTGCTCTACACCGGCCCGAACGGACTGGTGGCGCACGAGTGCATCGTGGACCTGCGCCCGCTCTCCAAGGCCACCGGGGTCAGCGTCGACGACATCGCGAAGCGCCTGATCGACTACGGCTTCCACGCGCCGACGATGTCGTTCCCCGTGGCGGGCACGCTGATGATCGAGCCCACCGAGAGCGAGGATCTGAACGAGATCGACCGCTTCTGTGAGGCGATGATCGCGATCCGTGCGGAGATCGAGCGGGTCGCGTCGGGTGAGTGGCCCGCGGACGACAACCCTCTGTGCCACGCCCCGCACACGGCCGCCGCGCTGGGCGGGGAGTGGGAGCACGCCTACAGCCGCGCCGAGGCGGTCTTCCCGGCCGGTGTGTCGGCCGCGGACAAGTACTGGCCGCCGGTCCGCCGTATCGACGGCGCGTTCGGCGACCGTAATCTGGTCTGCTCGTGCCCGCCGGTGGACGCGTACGACAACTGACGTACGGGGCGTACGCGGCGGCAGGCGGCGTACGAGACGTTCGTGGACATGCGTCGGGGCCGGTGCGGAGTGAGTCTCCGGGCCGGCCCCCGTTCTTCCGGTGGCAGCCGCGCGCCTCGCGGGCGGCGAACTGCCGGGCGGCGGCCGGGGTTCAGGCCGCCGTGGCCACCTGCTCGGTGCGCAGCGGCCGGTGCGGAGCGATGATCTGTCCGTCGGGCAGCAGCTCACCGGTGTCCTCGAAGAGCAGTACGCCGTTGCACAGCAGGCTCCAGCCCTGCTCCGGGTGGTGCGCGACCAGCCGCGCGGCGTCGCGGTCGGCGGAGTCGGCTGTCGGGCAGGCGGGCTGGTGCTGGCACATGGGTGGATTCTTTCGCTGGGTCGTTGTGAGTGTCCTGCGGCGCGATGTGGTCATGGCGCCTCCCCCGTATCTGTCTGGTCCAGTCCTAGTGTTGCCCTACGGACGGTAAATCCGCAGGTATTTCGCGGCAGCGCTTCCTTCTGCTTAAGGACGTGCCACCCGCCCGGACGGTTCAGCTCAACTGCGCTCTCTTTTCGGGTGGTTCGCAGTGGCCTGAGCGGACTACGCCACATGGTCAGCGAAGTGCCCCGCGGCCGCCGGGGGCCGCGGGGCACAGGCGCCCGGAGCGCGTTCAGGCCGGGGTGCGGAGCAGGGGCGGCGCGGGAGTGAGCGGAGTGGCCGGGGGGAGAGGCGGGGCCGAGGGGAGCGGAGGGGGCGGAGTGAGCCGCAGTCCGATCACCGGCAGCAACTCGGCGACCCGGTGCGGGCGGTGCGCGGCGATGCCCGGCGGCGCGGGCGCCAGCGGGACGAGGATGTCGGTCGGCGCGGGCGCGCCCGCGCCGGCGTCGGCCTCCGTGTCGCCGTGCAGCCAGAGGGCGAGCATGTACAGCTCGGGTATGGAGAGCAGCCGGGGCTGGTAGGCCGTCGTCAGGCTCTCGGCCTGGCGCAGCGCGCGCTCCGTGGAGGGCAGGTACGGGCCCTCGAAGAAGCGCGAGAAGGTCCAGCCGTCCGCGGTCGGCATGGTGTCGGCGGCGGCCACGGTGCGTTCGCCGCTGCGGATCAGGAAGCGCCAGCCGGTCAGCCGGGTCCGCGGTGCACCGCTGCCTGCTGTGGTCGTTCGGTCCTCCGGGGTGACGTGGTCGAGCACATGAACGGGAAGCGGGAGTTCGGGGCTCAGCGGTCCCTGGACGGACTGGAGAGCGGGGGTGCGGGCATCGCGCACGGCGGTGGGGGAACCGAGTGCCGCGAGAACGCTGCGCAGGGCGGGCGCCGGGGCCGGGGGTACATGCAGCGGCATGGTGGGTTGCCTCTCATTCAGGAGACAGGGTGACGCGTGAAATGGAGCGTGGGCGGGTGCGGACATCGCTGTCGGCGTGCGGGGTCAGAGGTGGGTCACCGGGCCGCTGGCGGCCGGGCACCGACTCTCTGCCTCGTGGGCAGAGTTTATACGACGCGTGTTCACGCCATGTTTCCGCTAGCTGTACTGGATATTGCGGGCAAGACACTATTAAGTCCATCTCCCGCGCGCTTTCTGTTGATAAATAGGGAAGGGAGGGTGTCTGGCCTGGGGTGATTCGCCGGATGGGGTCGGCTGAAAACGGTCGGCGATTTTGGAGGACGGTTCCGGGAGTGGAAACGAATATCCACTCCCTGCCCTGTCACCTGTCATGCCGAGGGAATGTGCCGGACGCCTCGGGGGCCGGACTCGCCACCCTACCGGGCGCCGGGCGCCGACGGGACGTTACGGATCACTCTGTGTGGGCATTATCGATCGTGACGCGAGCGGCCCCAGCCGCCGGAAGCCCAGTCGAGGAGGGACACTTCGATGGGGGAGAAGGTCGAAGCGGGCGGTTCCGACCTGTCCGATCGGCAGAAATACCGCAGGAAGCTCCAACAGTGCCTGAGGGTGCTGGAGCGACTACTGGCGGAGGAGAGGTTCGATCGGCCCAAGAATCTGATGGGCCTGGAGATCGAACTGAATCTGGCGGGCTCCGACGGGATGCCCCGCATGATGAATGCGGAGGTACTGAAGCGCATCGCGAGCGGCGATTTCCAGACCGAACTCGGAATGTTCAACATGGAAGTGAACGTGGCTCCGCACCGCCTGGGCGGGCGCGTACTCGATCAGCTCGCGGAGGAACTGCGCACGGGCCTCGGATATGCCCACCGTAAAGCGAGCGAGGTCGACGCGGGGATCGTGATGATCGGAATTCTCCCGACCCTCACGCAGCACGACGTGGTCTCCGCGAACCTTTCCGACGTGGACCGCTACACACTCCTCAACGACCAGATGGTGGCGGCCCGCGGCGAGGATTTCACCCTCGACATCGAAGGCGTGGAACGGCTTACGTGCACGTCGGCGTCGATCACCCCGGAGGCCGCCTGCACCTCCGTACAACTGCACCTCCAGGTCACCCCCGACCGGTTCCCCGACGTGTGGAACGCGGCCCAGGCGGTGGCGTCCGTACAGGTGGCACTCGGTGCCAACGCGCCCTTCCTGTTCGGCCGGGAGCTGTGGCGCGAATCCAGGCCGCCGCTCTTCGAACAGGCCACCGACACCCGGCCGCCGGAGCTGAAGGCACAGGGGGTACGCCCCAGGACCTGGTTCGGCGAGCGCTGGATCAGCTCCGCCTACGACCTGTTCGAGGAGAACCTGCGCTACTTCCCCCCGCTGCTGCCGATCTGCGACGACGAGGACCCGATGAGCGTCCTCGACGCGGGCGGGATGCCCGACCTCCAGGAGCTGGCGTTGCACAACGGCACGGTCTACCGCTGGAACCGGCCGGTGTACGAGGTCGCCGACGGCGCCCCGCATCTGCGGGTGGAGAACCGGGTGCTGCCCGCGGGGCCCACGGTCACCGACGTCATCGCGAACGTCGCGTTCTACTACGGGCTCGTGCGGGCCCTCGCCGAGGATTCCCGGCCGGTGTGGAGCAGGCTGCCCTTCGAGGACGCCGCCCGGAACTTCGAGGAGGCGTGCCGGCACGGCATCGACGCGGAGCTGCGCTGGCCGCGCCCGGGCCGTACCGGCGGGATGACGACCGTACCGGCGGTGAAGCTCGTACGGGACGAACTGCTGCCGCTCGCCGCGGCCGGGCTCGACGCGTGGCAGGTCGCGCCGGTGGACCGGGACTTCTACCTCGGGGTGATCGAGGAGCGGTGCAAGCGGCGGGTGAACGGCGCCTCCTGGCAGGTGGAGACCTTCCACCGGGCGCTGGAGGCCGGGCTGGAGCGGGACGCGGCGCTCGCGGCGACGACCCGCCGCTACTGCGAGCTGATGCACCGGGGTGAGCCGGTGCACACCTGGCCGACGGGGTTCCCGGCGCCGTCCGGCGCGGGGCCCTCCGATCCGGGCGACTCCGACGCGGGGCCGTTCGCCTCCGGGACGGGATGACACGGCGCGCTCTCCGCGAACCGGAGCCCCGCGAGCCGGAGCCGCAGGAGCTGGATGTCCGCGAGCCGGAGCCGCATGAGTCGGAGTCCCCTGAGCCGGAGCCCCACGGGGGAGCGAACGGCGGGGGCCCCGGCCGGTCCGGCCGGGCCGGCGCGTCGGGGGGTCAGGGGCGCGCCGCGGTGGTGCCGCCGGTGGCGTCCGCCGCGGACTCGCTCGCCGACAGCATGATCGCCCGCAGGATCACCGACTGGATGTCGGCCGGGTCGCTCACCTCGTACCCCGCGCCGCCGGTGGCCCGCGCGATCGCGTCGATCTCCTTCCGGTCCGCGTCGGGCCCCACCGCGACCCCGATCAGCGGCACCGGTCGCGCCGGGTCGGCGAGCTTCTTCAGCCGCTTGACGAGATCGCCGCGCGAGATGCTGTCGTCGTCCTTGTTGGAGCCGTCGCTGAGGACGACGAGCGCGTTGAACTTGCCGGGCACATAGCCGGCCTGCGCCTCCTTGTAGGCGGCCAGCGTCGTGTCGTACAGCCCGGTGTCACCGCCGGGGACGGGCTTCAGCGCGGTGAAGGCGTCGGAGAGCCGCTCGCGGTGGGTGCCGCCGCCCCGCGCGGGCTCACCGAGCCGGGCCGTCCTCTCCAGCTTGCGGTAGTCCTTGGCGCCGTCCAGACGGGTGCTGAACTCCCACAGGCCGATCTCGTCCTCGGCGGTGAACTGGGCGAGGGCCCGCAGCAGCGACGCCTTGGTGACGTCCATACGGCTCTGGCCACCGCGTCCGGGAACGGGCTCCTCCATCGAGCCCGAGGCGTCCACGACCGTCGTCAGCCGGGTGCTGCGCACGGACATCGTCCACAGGCCGAGGGCCTGCTCCACCGCCTCGGCGGACGGCGGGCGCGCGTCGTCCCCGGTGTACGGCTGGGGCGAGCGGCCACCGGCCGTACGGAGCACATCGGCGTGGACGGGGGTGTTCGCGACCCGGAAACCGTGCTCAGCCAGGGTGCGGTACGAGCCGTCCTCGCTGAGCAGCACCATGAACCGCATGGCGGCACGGCTCTCGTCCGTACTCAGCTCGGTCTGGTTGACCAGGCTGTACGGGTAGTCGAGCGCCGGCGCCCCGTCGGTGGGGTAGAAGAGTTCGAGCCGCGCGGAGTCGCCGGTCCCGGAGTTGTGGCGGAACGCGGCCTGCTCGGAGAGGAGCACCGCCTCGTTGCGCCGGGGGTCGGCGAGCCCGGCGCCCGCGTCGTCCTGGGCGAGGCTCTCCAGCACCCGCGTGTCCGACTCCGAGACCCGCTGGGTGAGCAGCTTGGCGAGGGCGGCGGCCCGGGTGCCACCGGCCCCGTCCTGCCGCTCGGACTCCTTCGGCCTGCCGCCCCGCCGCTCGGACTCCTGCCGCTCGGACTCCGCGATGCTGCTGAGCGCGAGCAGCCCGGTGGCGCTGCGCGACGGATCGGCGGAGCCCAGGCGCAGGGTGTCGGCGTTGCCGGCCGCGGCGGCGAGCGCGGCCCAGGTGTAGGTCTTCGTGGGCCAGCCGAGCGCCCGCGCCGACGTGGGCAGCGCGGCCAGTGCCACCGGGGAGAGGGCCACATTGCCCGCCGGGGTCAGGGAGACGGCGTCCCCGACGCTCTTGGCGCGGTCCACCCACAGGTCCGAGTCCGGTACCCAGATCTGGTAGTCGGGCGCGACCGTGGCGGTGGCGAGCGCGTTCGCGACCTCGGCGTTCTCACGGGCGGTGACCCGGATGTCGATACAGCGGCCGTCGGAGGTGACATGGTCGCGCCGGGCACGGTCGGCGACGGCGCGCAGGGCGGGTGCGATGTCCGGGGAGGCCACGAGATCCAGCCGTACCGGCGCGTTCCCGCAGGAGGTCTCCGAGAGGGAGAGCAGGCCGCTTCCCGCCGCGATCCCCGTCCCCGCGGCCACCGACACCACGACCGCGGCGGCGATCGTGACGGTGCGCCGGCGGGGCGGCCAGACCCTGCGCACTCCTGCCGATCGTGCGTCGGGCAAGCTGTGACGTCCCATGGCGGTGGTGCCCCTCCTTCGTGAAGGGTGAACAAGGGCTGGGAGAGTGGACGGGCCCCGAGGTCCAGGGCCCGGACGCCGAAGGGCGCCGGTCTCCCGGCCTGTCGCGAGCGATCTTCGTATCTGCATTCGAGACCCTAGCGGCACCGTGCGAGGCATGAGGCGCGAATACTCAACTGGAGGCTGTGTGCAGGCGGAGGCGGGGCGGGTGGACGGCTCTTACCCCCAAGAAGCCCTCTCACCGAGGACGTTGCGGTCCGAGACAGTGCTCGTGCTGGCGCTCTCGCTCGGCGCGAGCGGGGTGTCGGCGCTCATCAGTTTCATCGGCTCGCTGACCAGGCCCGGAGCGCTGAGCGACCAGGCGGCCCGGCTCAACGCGTCGGCGGCGCCGGGCCGGCCGTGGCTCGACCTCGCCTGGCAGCTCTTCGGGATCACCACGGCGCTGGTGCCGGTCGCGCTGGTCGCGCACCTCCTGCTGAGGGAGGGCAGCGGGCTGCGGGACATCGGCTTCGACGGCCGCAGGCCCTGGCCGGACCTGGGGCGCGGCACGCTGGTGGCGGCCGGGATCGGCAGCGCGGGACTGGCGTTCTACCTGGCGATGCAGGCGGCCGGGTTCAATCTGACGGTGCAGCCGGAGTCACTGCCCTCCGTGTGGTGGAAGTTCCCGGTGCTGATCCTCTCGGCGGTGCAGAACTCCGTACTGGAGGAGGTCATCGTCGTCGGGTATCTGCTGCGCAGGCTCGGACAGCTCGGCTGGACGCCGATGGGCGCGCTGGTGGCGAGTTCGGTGCTGCGCGGTTCGTACCACCTGTACCAGGGGATCGGCGGCTTCATCGGCAACATGGTGATGGGCGTGGTGTTCGTCCTGCTCTACCGGCGGTGGGGCCGGGTCGGCCCGCTGGTCGCCGCCCACGCGCTGCTCGACATCGGGGCGTTCGTCGGGTACGCGCTGCTGGCGGGGAATGTCTCCTGGCTGCCCACGGTGTGACGCGGGGACACGGTGACGGTGACGTGGACGCGTGAGCGGCGCCGAGGGGCGTACGGGGGCTGCCGTACGCCCCTCGGCGGCGTCACGGCGCGCTGTGCAGCTCGCCGTCGATGACCGTCACGGCCCGCCCGGTGAGCAGCGTCCGGTCGCCGCGCAGTGAGGTGCGGACGAGGCCGGTGCGGGCGGAGGCCTGGAGCCCGGTGAGCTCCGTACGGCCCAGCCGGGCCGACCAGAACGGGGCGAGCGTGGTGTGCGCGCTCCCCGTCACCGGATCCTCGTCGACCCCGACGTTGGGGAAGAAGCCCCGCGAGACGAAGTCGTAGCCACGGCCCGGATCCTCGGCGACGGCGGTCACGATGACACCCCGTTTGGAGACCGTCCTCAGCGCCGCGAAGTCCGGGGCGAGGTCCCGTACGGTCCGCTCGTCGGCCAGCTCCACCAGCAGGTCCCCGATGTGCTCCGACGTGTCGTGCACGGAGAGCGGCTCGGCGCCCAGGGCTGCGGGGACGCCGTCCGGGACGGTGACCGGGGTCAGCGGCGAGGTCGGGAAGTCCAGGGTGAGGGACCCGTCCTCGTGCGCGGTGGCGCCGAGCACCCCGGGGCGGGCGGCGAAGCGCAGGGGGCCGCTCGCGCGTCCCGTGCTGTGCAGCACATGGGCGGTGGCGAGGGTGGCATGGCCGCACATGTCCACCTCGGTGACCGGGGTGAACCAGCGCAGCGCCCAGTCGGCCTCGCCGCCGGGCGGCAGGGGATGGGCGAAGGCGGTCTCCGAGAGGTTCACCTCGGCCGCCACCTGCTGGAGCCAGGCGGCGTCGGGGAAACCGTCGGATTCGAGGAGCAGCACCCCGGCGGGGTTGCCCGTGAAGGGGCGGTCGGCGAAGGCGTCGACGATTCGAATGCGCATGGGGCGAGCGTACGAGCCGTACGGGAGCCGCTGCCCGGGGCCGGGCCCTCGGGTCCCGTACGGACACCGTCGGAGCTGGTGGCGGCCCTCGGCAGATGGCGCAGGGCGAAGACGCCGACGCCCCGGTGACCGTCGGGACAGCGGTCGGTCCTTCCGCCGTCCCCGCGCCCTGGGTACACCTCACAGGGGCACCCGGGGCCGGACCGTTCCGCCTACGCTCGAAGCCATGGAGCTGGAGAGCCTCGGGGCCTATCTCAAGAGCCGCCGTGACCGGGTCACGCCCGCCGACGCGGGACTGCGTACTTACGGAACGGCCCGTCGCGTGCCGGGTCTGCGTCGCGAGGAGCTGGCGCAGCTCGCGGGGGTGAGCGCCGGCTACTACACGCGGCTGGAACAGGGCCAGGCCGGTACGGCCTCCCGGCAGGTCCTCGACGCGCTCGCCCACGTGCTCCGGCTCGATCCGGCCGAGACGGCCCACCTGCGCAACCTCGCCCGTCAGCCCGCCACATCACGGCTGGTCCGCCCCCGCCCGGAAACACCGCACTCCCGCGTACGGGCGCTCCTGGCCTCCCTGGGAGAGAGCACGCCGGCCGTCGTCCTCGGCCGCCGTGGCGACGTGCTGGTGTGGAACCGCACCGGACACGCCCTCGTCGCGGAGCACCTCGACTTCGACGCGCCCCACGATCTCGCGCGACGGCCGTCCATCCCCCGGATGTTCTTCCTCGACCCCCTCACCCGCGATCTGCACCAGAACTGGGAGGAACTGGCCCGATCCCATGTCGCCTACCTGCGGTTCACCGCCGGCAGATATCCCCACGACGCCCGGCTGGCCGAACTGATCGGTGAACTCGCCATGCACAGCGCCGACTTCGCCGAACTGTGGGCCAGGGGCGATGTCGCGGAGTGCACCGTGGGCACCATGCGCCTGCGCCACCCGACCGTCGGCAGGGTCGACGTCGACTACCAGGTGTGGCTCCAGCCCGAGAGCCCCGACCACCGGCTGGAGGTCTACACGCCCAACGACACGGCCTCGGCCGACGCGCTGCGCCTGCTGTCCGACCAGGTCGCCGATCAGGCCGCCGACCAGGCCGCCGATCAACGGGAAACCGAGGCCGCCCGCCCCGAGGCACTCGGGCGTACGGGCGGATAACCGCCGTCGTCCGTCTCCCGCGCGCCCGCTCATCCCACCACGCCGCCCGACAACGTACGGAGATCTCATGGCTGTCTCGCTCATCAACCCCGACGGGCATGTCCGCGTTCCGCTCTACCACCACGTCGCGGTCGCGACGGGGAGCAAGCAGGTCCACATCGCGGGGCAGGTCGCCTGGGACGAGAACGGCGACCTCGTGGCACCGGGCGACCTCGCCGGACAGGTTGCCCAGGTCCACCGCAACGTCGCCAGGGCGCTCGACGCGGCAGGAGCCACGTTCCACGACGTCGTCCGGTTCACCTGGTACGCCGCGGGCTGGAAGCGAGAGATGTACGAGGCATTCAACGCGGGCATCGAGCAGGCGGCCCGCGAGTTCGATCTCGCCACGCCGCCGCTCGCGCTGATCGGGGTCGACGTCCTCTTCGAGCCCGGGATCCTGGTGGAGGCCGAGGTCACCGCGATCGTCGAGTAGGAGGCGCCGATCAACACGGTGGAGGGGCCGGTCCTCGGGTGGATAGGGTGGCCCGATGGCGTCGATCAAGCAGGTCCAGATCACTTTCGACTGCGCGGAACCCGAGCGCGTCGCTCGTTTCTGGTGCGAGGTGTTGGGGTACGTCGTACCGCCGCCGCCGGAGGGGTTCGCCACGTGGGACGATTTCGACCGCTCGCTGCCGGCTGAGCGTCAGGGGTCGGCGTTCGCATGTGTCGATCCCTCAGGTGTGGGCCCGCGACTGTTCTTCCAGCGCGTGCCCGAAGGCAAGGTCGTCAAGAACCGGGTGCATCTCGACGTGCGGGTCGGCACCGGGCTCGTGGGTGAGGAGCGTGTGGCCGCACTTGAGGCCGAGTGCGCACGACTTGTCCCGCTCGGCGCGGTACGCGGGCAGCTCCTGGTCGCCGATGGATTCAACGAGTCGTGCCTCGGGATGCAGGACGTCGAGGGCAACGAGTTCTGTCTCGACTGAGGGCCGTGAACAGGGTCGTGAACAGGGGGGCCGGCCACGACCGAGTCGGTCCTTCGGACGGTCGTCCGAGGACGAGCGGGAGTTTCGTGGCCAGTTCGCCCAGCTCGCCCGGTTCGGCCTTCTCCGCGTCGGTCGGCGCGCGCCGTCCGGTGCCGACCAGCAGCGCGTCCTTGTCGGAGAACGACGCGGGGAACGCCGCCCCGGCGATCCTCTCCAGCATCTCGCGGGACCGGGCGAGCCCCTCCGCCGGTGGCGCCGCCGCGTCCGGGAGGTGCGCGACCAGGTCGAGATGGTGCAGGGTCCACTCCAGGACGTACGCGGACAGGTAGTCGCCCGCGGTGAGGACCTCGTCGCGGGTGCCCACCCGCAGGCGCGGGTCGGCGAGTTGGGCGGCGCGGCCGGCGGCGGAGCCGACGTCGTCGAGGTGGAACGTGAGCAGCCGGGGTTCCTCGTACGCGGCAGCCAGCCGGACGGTCAGCGCGTCGAGCGGGTCGTCGTCCGTCGGCGGCGTTCCGGCGACGTCCCAGTAGGTCACCGCGTCGCGGGTCGGTTCCGTTTCGGCCGGGGTCGCCAGGGTGATCAGGACGTCCTGGGCGTCGATGACCAGATGGCGGACCAGGTCCCTCGTACGAGCCAGCCGGTACAGCCGGACGGCTGTTGGAAGTCCTCGTCGGAGAGTTCGGCGACCGCCGCGCGCAACGCCGTCCAGGAGCGTGAGACGAGATCCATGACGGCACGGTAGTGCGGTGCCGCCATGGCGGACAGCGGAACGGGCCGGCGCGGGGCCCCGGCCGGCAGGGACAGGGGCCTCGCTGATCCGTCATGCGTGAGGCGGCCTTCGCCGGGCCGAGTCCGCGAGCCTGCCGGCGAGCGCCTCGACGAGGTCGCGGAGTTCGTCCGGTCGCTCGATGACGAACGGCCGGTCCAGCGACGCGAGCACGGCAGGCAGCCAGTCGAGCCGTTCCACCCGCAGTTCGACACGGGACCAGTGCGCGGCGTCCGCGTCCGCGTGCGCGCGGTCCGAGGACGGTGACTCCTCCACGATCGCGATACCGGCGGGAAGCCGGGTGTGGATCTGCTCGGCCGTCCCCTGGATCCGCAGAGTCACCTCGTGGCGGTACGGGGCGGTGGCGAGCCCGGTCAGGACGTGCTCCGCCGGGTCGAATCCGGCGGGCGGATCGAACGCGCCGGGCAGGGTCCTCGCCCCGTCGATACGATCCAGCCGGAACGTCCGGTCCTCACCCAGCGCGGGATCCGCGCCCGTCACGTACCACCTGCCCGAGTGGGCGACGAGCCCGTACGGGTGCAGCGTGCGTTCGCTGCGCCGGCCGTCGGCGGCGGTGTACCGGATCGAGATCGGCCGGTGATGGCGCACGGCGTCGGCGATCGGGAGCAGGACCCCGGTCTCCGGGGCGGCCGACTCACCGGGCGGAGCCGTGAAGGCGAGAGAGCCGAGCACGGCGTCGAGTCTGCGGCCGAGCCGCTCGGGCAGCACCCGCCGGACCTTGGCCGCCGCCGTCTCGCTCGCCGTGCCGGTGGCCGTCATCAGGCCGGCTCGCCGGCCCGCGACCAGGCCGAGCAGCACGGCGAGCGCTTCGTCGTCGCTCAGCATGAGCGGCGGCATGCGGTATCCGGAGGCGAGCCGGTAGCCGCCGTAGCGGCCGCGCACGGACTCGACGGGCACGTCGAGGTCGAGGAGGTGGTCGACGTACCGCCGTACCGTGCGCTCGTCGACGTCGAGCCGATCGGCCAGTTCGGCCACGGTCCGGATGCCTCCCGACTGCAGGAGCTCCAGCAGGGTGAGTACGCGAGCGATGGGTCGGGACATGCCGAGAAGTCTCTCGCGGATACCGGGCGGATTCTGTCCGGTATGGATCGTAGTGTGCGCTCAGAGGCATCGATCAGCTACATCGATCACACCGATCACATCGATCAACCAGGGGAGAACTCATGAACTTCGTCTCGGTCCGCGTCATCACGGACGACGTCGCCCGCCTCGTCACCTTTTACGAGCGCGTCACCGGAGTGCGGGCGAGCTGGTCCAACGAGGACTTCGCCGAGCTGAGGACCGCCTCGGCCACCCTCGCGATCGGCAGCACCCGTACCGTCCCGCTGTTCGCGCCCGGCTCCGCCCGCCCGGCCGACAACCACAGCGTCATCCTCGAATTCCTCGTCGACGACGTGGACAGCGTGTACGAGAACCTGACCGGCTTCGTGGAGGACTTCGTCAACGAGCCCACCACGATGCCCTGGGGCAACCGCGCGCTCCTCTTCCGCGACCCCGACGGCAACCTCGTCAACTTCTTCACCCCGGTCACCCCGGCCGCCGTCGAGAAGTTCGCTCGCTGACGGGAGAACGACGCCTCCTGGGGGCCGTATCGAGAAGGTGCCGGGCCAGGTCGCCTCGGTGTTCGCGTACTCCGTGCGGCGGCGACGAGCCCGCACCGGCGGCTACCCGTCACCGCGCAGATATCGGGTGATCATGGCGGTCAGCTCCGTCTCCAGCCTCTCGACCTGGACGGGATGCGGGGTTGCCATGAGCTTGTGGGTATTCATCTCCACCGTTCCCACGACCAGTTCCGCGGCCATGTCGAGATCCCGCACCCGGACGTCCGGATGGCGGGCGAGCACGTCGCGTATCTGACGCACCCGCGCCGTGCCGTGCCGGTCGATCGCTTCGATCAGTTCACTGGAGACCGGGGCTTCTTCGATCATGATCCGCAGGAGTTGCGGGTCGTCGCGATGGTGGTCGATCGCGTCGCGGACCAGGGCCAGCACCGTCTCCTTCAGGCTGCCGGGGGTCAGGTCCAGCTCTTCGGCTCCCTTCCAGGCACCGCGGTCGATGTGCCGGACCAGCAACTCGGCCAGGATGGCGTACTTGTTCGGGAAGTACTGGTACAGCGAGCCGATGGACATGCGGGCGTGTTCGGCGATGCGGTTGGTGGTGCCGGCGGCGTAGCCGTACTCGGCGAAAACGTGAGCAGCGGCAGTGAGGATGCGCTCACGGGTGAGCTCGGCACGCACCTGCCGAGGCTTGCGACGTGGGGTGGGACGGCGTTCGGCGGAGGGCATCCGTTGATCTTCCCGGGCAGTGAAAAGCGAGTAGCTCTCGCCGCAGGACTGCGCGTGCCGTACTCCTGCACGGTCGGCAACTGTGGTGAATGCATGGTGCGGATGCGCAGCGGAGAGGTCACGCAACCCGAGCACACCTGCCTCACACCGGAGCAGAAGACCGAGGGCTACGTACTGACATGCGTCGGCTGTCCGCTGTCGAAGGTGACGCTCGACATCGCCGATCCGGCGGTCTCCGAAGGACCTTAGGACCTTAGGACTTCAGGGCCTTGACGGCCGGAAGCGGCACCGCTTATCCGGTCTCGTCCGGTCAGGCGTCCACTTCGCCGCGCTCAGTCGCCGGGCCTTCAGCCCCACCGGACCCTGTCGGCGCGGTGAACGTCAGATCGTGGCCGGTCAGCTCGCAACTGGCCGCCCAGAGACGTGCCGCGGTCGTGGTGTCGGCGAGGTGGTTCCAAAGGGGTTCGATCCTGGGCGTACCGCGCAGCCCGAACAGTCGGGGGCTCCACATCTGGCCGCCGCGGACCCCTGGGTCGAGCACGGCCCGGACAGCGGGCCAGGCGGCGGCGTCCTTGCCCTGGACGAGAAGGCCGAGCGGCAGATGGCGCAGCCGCTCGCCGGCGGTCCGGACATGGAACGGCGGGCGCGAAGGCGTGAGGGAGTCGAGCGCGCCGCCGGGATGAACGACCACGCTCAGCGTCGTGCTGCCGACGGCGCGCAGGCGCCGGTCGAGTTCGAAAGCGAAGAGCATCTGGGCCAACTTCGACCGTGCGTAGGCGCGCTTGGGCTGGTAGTCGCGCGTGCCCTGGAGATCGTCGAGGTCCAGGCGTTCGGACTTGGCGGCGAAGCTGCCGGTGGTGACGATCCGGCTCCCCGGGGTTGCCGTGAGCAGGGGGGCCAGGTGGCGGGTCAGTGTGAAGTGCCCCAGGTGGTTCACCGCGAGCATCACCTCGTGACCGGCCGTGGTTTCGCGGCGCGGAGGATGGTCGAGCGCCATGCCGGCGTTGTGGACGACGGCGTCGAGGCGATCCAGACCGAGCGCGTCCACGGACGTCTTGAGCGACGCGAGATCGGCCAGGTCCAGGGGCACGTGCCGCACCTTGGCGCCGGGGACGCGCGAGTTGATGGAAGCGATCGCCTCGTCGGCCTTCGCCCTGTCTCGGCTACCGAGCACGACCGTGGCCCCGGTGCCCGCGAGTTGCTCGGCGACGAAATACCCGATCCCCGCGTTGCCGCCGGTGACCAGGAAGTTCTTTCCCTCGGCGTGAGGCAGCCGGTGGACGTCCCACTGCGGGAACGGGGGTACGGAGGACATGGCGGGCTCCCGGAAGCTAGGAGTGGTCTGGAGGCGGGCGGGACCGTACACGCACAGCCGGCCACGCCCAGTCCCCACAGTCCCAGCCGCCACCCACATCCTGCCGACAGATCGCTGTCCCCACCGACAGCCGACCGACACTCACTGGCCGGTTCGACTCTGCTCCGCGCTGTGCGGATGTCGCATCGCGGCATCGGTCACAGGTGCGTGCTGTGCGCGCTTGTGGCTGTGCGCCGTCGAGTTCCCAGGACACGTCCGGCTGGGCGAATTGCAGTGACGGTACGTGCACGGTGTCGCCCCAGACGAGGAGCCGGCCGGCGCTGCCGCTGACTTCGTGGACGGTGTGTCCGGGGGTCGGTACGGCCGTCACACAGTCGTTGATCGCGACCGTGCAGGCGGCAGGTGCGGCAGCGAGACAGGTTCGTCCAACGCGCCAGGCGGTGAGTCTCCTCATCTGTCAGGTTCGTGCCGTCCAGGACGACCGCGACCGGATTGCCACCGCAGGGGAGCGTGGAGAACACATCGACCTGCATGAACGAGCGGGTTCGCGACACGGTCATCGAGCCCTTTCGTATCGGTGCCGGCGGATTCGGCGTCCATCCCAACTGACGCGTGTGGGACCGGTACAGGGCCTCTCGCGACGAAGTGGCCCCGTCAACCTCCTCATGTCCGCCGATCCTCCTCCCCCATCCGGCCCCCCACCGGCCGGGCGCACCGACTGACCTGTGTCAGTTAACCCTGATCGATTGCCACTGATGAATGATCAACGCTAGTTTGTGCCACCAAAGGATGATCACCTGGCGTACAGCAAGCGGAGGACGTGGTGGGGGCACTTGCCAGTGTGTCGGACGAGGCTGCTCTTACGGCCTTTGACCTGGCGTTTTCCGTCAACAGCTTGCTTGTACGCCGGTCGCTGGGGGCCAGCTGGGATACGCCGTTCGAGGCTGTGGACCCGGTACGGGAGTTCAGCTGGCGGAAGGACGGCCAGGGGTTCGCGGGCTGGTATTACTCGACGACGGTTCGGGATCACGTGGGCTACGAGTCCTGGCTGGAGAGGGACCGGCTGATCCTGCTAGACCGCGACCCGCACGTGGCCGCAATCGCCTCACAGCCGTTTTGGCTGCACTGGCACGACGGCACCCGCAAGCGCCGACACGCTCCGGACTACTTTGTCCGGCTGTCCGACGGTCGCGCCCGTGTCGTTGATGTCCGGGCCGAGGACGAGATGGATGAGGCGACGCGGGAGGCGTTCGACGCGGCCGGGCATGCCTGCCGGGCCGTGGGCTGGGAGTTCGAGTGGGCCGGGCGGCCTGATCCGGTGTTCATGGCGAATGTCCGCTGGCTGTCCCGGTATCGGCGGGCCCGCTGCCGACGGCCGGCGGGGGTGGCCGACAGGCTCCTGGAGGTCTTCCGCGAACCGATGGGGCTCTGGGGCGGCGCCGGGCTGGTCGGCGACCGGTTGCAGGTTCTGCCGGTGCTTTTTCATCTGTTGTGGTCCGGGGCTTTGAAGACGGACCTGGTGGGAGGGCTGATGGAGACCGACAGCCTGGTCTGGACGGAGGGAAACGCATGGGCAGCCTGAAGCGGCCGCCGGCCTTGGCGGTCGGCCAGCGGGTTCGGTTCGAGGGCCAGGTCAGGGGGGTTCTCGAGGTCACTACACAGGCGGCGGTGCTGGAGGACGCCGGGGCACCGCACCGAGTGGTGGCCCTGATCGATCTGTTCGAGACGGCGGACTTCGAGGTCCTGTTCCAGCCCGAACGCATTCCGCTGCCGCCGTCCGGCCTGCTGGAGACCTTCGATCCCGAAGTGATGAAGCAGGCATTGTGGTGGGAAGGGCACATCCTCGAGGTCTTGCACGGACTGCCGCCCGGCGTCGAACCCGGAACACTGCCACGGCCGGGCTATGGGCCGGGCACGTCGGTGACCTCACGCCAGAAGACCAAGGCGACCGAACTCGCGGCCCTCGGCCACGAGATCAAGTCCGGGGCGGTGGGGCTGCGGCGACGCCGCTATTTGGAGGACGGCCTGGCAGGACTGGCCAGGCTCGTGGACCACCGACCTGGCCGCAAGCGCAAGGAGTTCGGTGACGCACCGGACGCCGTCGTCGCGGCGATGCGGATGGCGATCAAGGAAGGCGTCGAGACCTCGACACGCAACGGGGCCTACCTGATCTGGAGGACGGAGGAGATCCTCCGGGACAACGGCGGCGACCTGGCCGAACTGCCGTCGCGGCGGACGCTCTACCGTCTGCTGGACAGGCTGGTGGCGGGCACGCACGCGACCGGGTCGGCGGTCACCCGCAGGTCGATGGCCCATGGGGCTGCTGCCCCGTTCGGAGAGCTGACGGTGTCGGCTCCGGGCGAGGTCATGCAGATCGACTCCACTCCGCTGGACGTCATGGTCCGCCTCGACGACGGAGTGGTCGGCAAGGTCGAACTGACCGGCATGATCGATGTCGCGTCCAGGACGCTGACCGCGGCGGTGCTCAGGCCCACGACGAAGTCGGTCGACGCCAGCGTGCTGCTTGCCCGCACGGTCACGCCGGAACTGATGAGGCCAGGCTGGATCGACGCACTGAAGATGTCGCGCTCGGTGCTGCCGCACCGCCGCCTGCTGACGATCGACGAACGCCTCAAACATGCTGCAGCCAAGCCGGTGATCGTCCCGGAGATGATCGTCTGCGATCACGGCAAGGTGTTCATCTCGCACAACTTCCGGGCGTCCTGCCGGTTCCTGGAGATCGACTTCCAGCCCACGCACAAGGGATCGCCCTTCGAGAAGGGGCACATCGAGAAGATGCTGGGCTCCGTCGCGACGATGTTCGCCCAGTTCCTCCCCGGCTACACCGGCCGCAACACCGACCACCGCGGCCGGCACCCGGAGGAGGAGAACCTGTGGTCACTGCCCGAACTCCAGGACCTGCTGGACGAGTGGATCGTCGCGAGGTGGCAGAACCGGCCGCACGAGGGCCTGCGCGACCCCGGCCACCCGGGACGCCTGTTCACCCCCAACCAGAAGTACGCCGCCCTGGTGGAGGCCTGCGGCTACGTCCCGGTCGCGCTCAGCGGGCAGGACTACATCGAGCTCCTGCCCGCGGCCTGGCGGGCCGTCAACTCCTACGGCATCCGGATCAACAACCGCACTTACGACGCCCCCGAGCTCGGGCCGATGCGGCGGCGGGACTCAGGCGTCACCGCCAAGCGCGGGCTCTGGGAAGTGCACCGAGACCCCTACGACGTCTCCCGAGTCTGGGTACGCAACCACCGCGGCGAAGGTGAGTGGGTCCAGGCAACCTGGAAATACCTGAACCGGGCACCCGTTCCCTTCGGTGACCTCGCCTGGGACCACGTCAGCCACCAACTACCCAAGGCCACCGAGGAAGAACTCGCCGCAGCCGTGTCAGCCCTGCTGACTCGCGCACACGCCGGCCCCGACGAGCCAGTGGCAAAGAAGCGGAAGGCCAAGCCGTCCAAGGCGGACCGCCGCGTCGCCGCCCGGACCAAGGCCACCACACCGGCAGCAGCCACACCCCCACCGCAACCAGAGATGCAACCCTCGCCGGAGCCGCTGGCGGAGGACGAGGAAACGATGGCCGAAGTGATCCCGCTGGGAATCTTCGACCCGCTTGAGGACCCTTGGAGACGCTCGTGAGCACGCCGCTGGCAGACCAGCCGGATGACGATTTCGGCCGCTACCTGACGGTCCTGCCCGGTTGGCGCGAGTTCGTCGCGGGGGCGATCAGTGAGCCGACGGCCACGCTGACGCAGGATGAGTACGAAGCCCTAACCAAAGAGGACAGATACCAATACGACGAGGACCGGCTTGACCACCATGCCCGCCTGCAGGTGGTTGCCACCTCGACCGTCCGGCACACTGTCACCTGCGGGCGCCGCCTGATCATCCTCAACCGCGGCGCCATCAGCGCCCGAAGAGGCCTCATCGTCTCCGGGCCAGCCAACACCGGCAAGACGATCGCCCTCACCCAGCTCGGCCTGGCCCACGAACTCCAGGACCGCCGTCGGCACCCCGGCCAAGACGAGCGCATACCGGTCATCTACATCACCGTCCCGCCTGCCGCGACACCCCGCATGATCGCTGCAGAGTTCGCCCGCTTCCTCGGCCTTCCGGTGCTGCGAAGCTCCAACATCACCGACCTCACCGAGGCCGTGGTCGGCGTCTGCACCAAGGCCCGCACCAACCTCATCCTGGTCGACGAGATCCACAACATCTCCCTGCACACCCGCACGGGAGCCGAGGCGTCCGACACGCTCAAGTACTTCTCCGAGCGCATCCCCGCGACGTTCGCCTACGCCGGCATCGACATCGAAGACAGCGGCCTGCTCTCCGGCACCCGCGGCGACCAGATCGCCGCCCGTTTCACCTCGGTGGCCACTCACCCGTTCCCCTACAACAAGGAATGGAAGGCGCTGGTCGCGCAGATGGAAGCGAACCTTTTGCTGCATCAGCACAAGCCCGGCACTCTGACCCGTCTGGACCGCTTCCTGCACACCCGAACGGGCGGCATGATCGGAACCCTCTCTCACCAGCTCCGCGGAGCCGCCGTGGACGCCATTCTCACCGGCTCAGAAAAGATCACTAAGCCCGGACTGCTGGCCGTTGACCTGGACATCGCCTCCGGCCGCAAGCGGCCAGGCGGCCCTTCAGCGGCGGCCGGCGGTCAGTGACAGTGCCACCTTGGAGTGACCTTACGATCGCACGTCTTCCCTTCCAGGTCCGTCCACGAGCAGGGGAAGGCGGCCCCGCCTTCATCAGACGCCTCGCCCACGCCAACCACCTCCCGCCTGCCTACCTTCGAAAGTTCCTCATAGACCCACCCGGCCCACGGGGCACACCGTCCTGGTTTCGTCTGGCCGCGGTCACTGGCCGCGACCCCGACTTCCTGCGCATCACCCTCGAGACGAAGAAGTGCAGGGAATGCGGCACGGACATACCGCCCACCGGAGCCTTCGGGCGGCGGGCGATCCTCTGCTCCATGCGCTGCAAGACCCGAGCACACCGCCGAAGGCAGACGACGGCCCCCTGCCGGATCTGCCAGAAACCGATGCAGATTCAAATCGGGCAGCGTCACAGACTCTGTTCCTCTGCATGCCGCCGCACCGCCTACCTCCGTCGCCAGAGTGGGCGCACCGGCCTCGACGCCTCGAGCACCGAGGGCGGTCCGCCCACTCAAGAAGACCGTCGCTGCATAGCCTGCGAGAAGCCCCTACCCCCGGGCGCACGCTCTCACCGTCAGACATGTTCGGCCGCTTGTCGACAGCACGCTCGCCGCTGGAGTCGCCTCTCCTCGCCAGAACAGTTCCTCCAACCGCCAAGTGATACCTGTGAGTTCTGCCAGGATCCTCTTCAACCGGCCAAGTCCAGGACCAGCTTGCGTCGCTGGTGTTCGTATCGCTGCGGGCAACGAGCCCGCCGAGGAGTCGACCCGACCTCCTACAGGCTGCTGACCTGCGAGTATTGCCGGGAGCCCATCGAAAGGGCCGCGTCGGGGAGGGCCCGCCGCTGGTGTTCAAGAAGTTGTCGCGAGAAGGCACAGCGGCGCCGCAAGGCTGCCAACAGCAACGAACCTGGCTGACCTGCGAACACGGCTGGGGTGCTCACTCGCCAGCCGCAGAGGGATAGCCGGAAAGTGCGTCATCGCCGTCATCTGAAGACGGCGAACTGGGAAAAGGCCAGGTCAGAGGCGCCCGAGTCAGCCCTGAGAGCGTCACCCGCGACTTTGGTCAATCTTTACTGCCACAAACTGGCATGCGGTCGCTCATTGCTGACACGGAAAAGCGTTGATCGCCCTCTGCTGGCAATCGATCAACGATCACTGGCACAGGTCACCGACACTCATCTCGGCGGGCTTGTCATGCGACAGGTTCCGATATATCGTTGACGCATCGCGACAGATCAACGATGAAGGGAGCGTAGCGATGCGTTCACATGGACACGAGCACGGACATGAGCACGGACCGGGACCCGGTCACTGCGGGCCCGGCCATTCCGGCCGGGGTGACTTCGAGGGGCGGCGTCGGGCCTTCGGGCCGTTCGGGCCGCCGTTCGGCGGTCCCTTCGGCGGGGGCGGCAGGGGGCGCGGCGGCGGAGGCCGGGGGAGGGCGCGGCGTGGTGATGTGCGCGCCTCGATCCTGGCGCTGCTGAAGGACCGGCCGATGCACGGTTACGAGATGATCCAGGAGATCGGCGAGCGCAGCGGCGGGGCCTGGCGGCCCAGCCCGGGATCGGTGTACCCGACCCTCCAGTTGCTGGAGGACGAGGGGCTGATCACCAGCCGGAGCGAGGGCGGCAAGAAGCTGTTCACCCTCACCGAGGCCGGCGCCACCGAGGCCGAATCGGGGCCCGAGGCCCCGTGGGAAGAGGCCGGCCGCGGCGTCGACTGGGAGTCGATGAACGAGATACGGCAGGCCGGATTCGGGCTGATGGAAGCCTTCGGCCAGGTCTGGAAGACCGGCACTCCCGATCAGCGGGAGAAGGCTCTGGCGGTCATCAACGAATCACGCAAGAAGCTCTACCTGATCCTCGCCGACGAGGGCTGACCGCCCCGTCGCCGACAGAGTGAGGCCCCGCGGCCCTAGCCGTGGGGCCTCACCCGCGACCGGGGGAGGGGCAGAGGGGAAGCGGTGGGGGAATCAGGGAACAACGGGGAAATCTCATCCGCAAGGAGGAGAACTCGTCCCGATGTACCCACCCTCCGTCGGACGTGAAGATGCTCCCCTTCGGGGATGCCCCGGGTGCGCGGGACTGATGGGGTGGGAGAGTGCAGAAGCCTCCACCGCTGGTGCCGGTACAGCCCGCCCCTGAGCGCGCCGGCGTCACGCCGGTCCGCGCCGCTGCCGAGTCCCGGCTCACCGCGGAGCTGGTGTCGGTGCTCTCGGGCGCGCGCAGGAGAGCGCTGCGCGTCGGGGACGTCCAGGTCGACACCGCCCATCTGCTGCACTCCTTGCTGGAGACGGATCCGCGGGTACGGGAGGTCTTCGGCGGCGATCAGCAGGTGGTCAGGGTGCTGGGCTATCTCGTACAGCGGAGCATCGGTTACGGGCTGCGCTGGCAGGCCACGGTGGAGGACTCCGGATCCGTTCCCGCGGTACCCGTACCGCGCGGCGCCGCGGATCGTGCCGTGACCGGCTGGTCCCCGCAGGCGCTCGCCGCCATGGCGGGTGCCCTGGACCGGGCGGCCCGCCACGGTGAGCCGCGCGTCAGTGGGCTCGATCTGCTGGCCGCGCTGCTCGCCGACCGTGGCTGCCGTGCGGTCGAGGTGCTGGAACGGGCCGGGGCCGAGGCCGGAACGCTGGAGCGACGCCTGTCCCGCCTCTCCGGTCTGCTGTGATCCGGGACGCAGGGCCCGGCCCGTCTCGACAGGCGTCACGCGGGTGATGCTCCTGACGCGAGCTGTCATGATGGCGCCATGCACGCGTCTCAGGGGAGAAACGTCGGCCTGGCACTGGCTCTGGGCTCGGCGTTCGCATTCGGCGGTTCGGGGGTCGCGGCCAAGCCGCTGATCGAGGCGGGGCTCGACCCGCTCCACGTGGTCTGGCTACGGGTCGCGGGCGCCGCGCTCGTCATGCTTCCGGTGGCCTGGCGCCACCGCGCGCTGGTGCGCCGCAGGCCCGCACTGCTCGCCGGGTTCGGCCTGCTGGCCGTGGCGGGCGTCCAGGCCTTCTACTTCGCCGCGCTCTCCCGTATCCCCGTCGGTGTCGCGCTGCTCATCGAGTACCTCGCCCCCGCGCTCGTCCTGCTCTGGGTCCGCTTCGTCCAGCGCCGCCCGGTCACCCGCGCCGCCGCGGTGGGGGTCGTCCTCGCGGTGGGCGGTCTCGCCTGTGTGGTGGAGGTCTGGGCCGGGCTGGGCTTCGACCCGGTCGGGGTGCTCCTCGCGCTCTGCGCCGCCTGCTGCCAGGTCGGCTACTTCGTCCTGTCCGACCAGGGCGGCGACGCGGAGGACGCCCCCGATCCGCTCGGCGTGATCGCGTACGGACTGCTCGTCGGCGCCGTCGTGCTGACCGTGGTCGCCCGCCCGTGGGGCATGGACTTCTCGCTCCTCGGCGGCGCGGTGGACGTCGGCGGTTCGCAGGTCGCGGCCTGGCTGCTGCTGGGCTGGATCGTGCTGATCGCGACCGTGCTCGCGTACGTCACCGGGGTGGTCTCCGTGCGCAAGCTCTCCCCGCAGGTGGCGGGCGTGGTCGCCTGCCTGGAGGCGGTCATCGCGACCGGGCTGGCCTGGGTGCTGCTGCGGGAACACCTGTCCGCCCCGCAGATCCTCGGCGGCGCCGTCGTCCTCATCGGCGCCTTCATCGCCCAGTCGTCGACGCCCAAGGTGCCGTCGGGACCGATCGCCGTGGGTACGGGCGGTACGACGGAGGAGGCGCTGCCTTCGGTGGCGCCTCAGCGGGCGGAGAGGTAGCCGGGCGGCGCGACGGACGGGTCGAGATCGTCGGCCGGCACGGGTGCGCCGTAGCCCCGTACGACAGGGACGACCCCGCTCCAGTACGGCAGGGAGAGGTCCTCGGGCTCGTCGTGGGGGCCGCCCGTACGGACCTTGGCGGACACCTCGTCCAGATCGAGCCGGATCACGGCGGTCGCGGCCAGTTCGCGGGCGTTGGCGGGCCGGGAGTCGGCGGAGCGGCCGGGGACGGCCTGGTCCACGATCGCGTCGAGCGCCGTGCGCCGCTCCTCGGGGTCGGTGACCTGGTGGGCGGTGCCGTGGACCACGACCGAGCGGTAGTTGATCGAGTGGTGGAAGGCGGCGCGCGCCAGCACCAGTCCGTCGACATGGGTCACCGTCAGACACACCGCGAGACCGGGGTCCGGCGCGGTGCCGGCGCCGGACACCATCCGCAGCGGGCGCGAGCCCGTCGAGCCGTGTACGTAGAGCCGCTCGCCCACCCGCGTGTAGAGCGTGGGCAGGACGACCGGGGCACCGTCGCGGACGAACCCGAGATGGCAGAGGTACGCCTCGTCGAGGATCCCGTGCACCAGCTCGCGGTCGTACGAGGCCCGCTCCTTGGCGCGGGTGGGGACGGTACGGGCCGTGGGCCGGTAGGCGCCGGCCGCCCCGGTGGGCTCGGCGATGTCGGTGGTCTCCGTGGTCTCCGGCATTTGCGTCCTCCATTGCACTAGTGCATAATCTTCTTTGTGCTAGGAGAGTACCGGATCACGGGCCGGGGTGCCGCTGAGATTTCCGCCAGCGTGGAGCGAGGAGTCGGCTCCGGTGAGCTGGCTTCGGGCCAACCGCTGCCCCCGATGCGGGAGTTGGCGACGGAGTTGGGGGTCAACCCCAATACCGTCGCCGCCGCCTACCGTGCCCTGCGCGACCGGGGGGTGATCGAGACGGCGGGGCGCCGGGGCAGCCGCGTACGGTCACGCCCGGCGAGTACCGCCCGCGGCTCCATCCGCGTCGACGCACCGCCCGGTGTACGGGACATCTCCGAGGGCAACCCCGACCCGGCCCTGCTGCCCCCGCTGGACGACGCGCTCGCCGCCGCCGCGCGCCACAACGCCGCGCATCCGGGGCTGTACGGACAGGACCCCGTCGACCCGGAGTTCGCGCGCCTCGCCCGCGCAGGTCTGGACGCCGACGGCGTGCCGCCCGGTCCTGTCGCCGTCACCTCCGGATCGCTCGACGCCATCGAACGCGTCCTGGCCGCGCATCTGCGCCCCGGTGACGCCGTCGCCGTGGAGGACCCCGGCTGGGGCAGCCTGCTGGATCTCGTCCCCGCGCTCGGGCTGCGGCTCGTCCCCGTCGGGGTGGACGACGAAGGACCGCTCCCCGCCGACCTCGACCGGGCGCTGCGCGCCGGTGCCCGCGCGGTCGTCGTCACCTGCCGCGCGCAGAACCCGACCGGCGCGTCGGTGAGCGCCGGCCGGGCGGCCCGGCTGCGCGCCCTCCTCGCGGCCAGGCCCGAGGTGCTGCTCATCGAGGACGACCACGGCCACAGCATCGTGGACCTGCCCCTGCACCCGCTGGCGGGTGTCACCGACCGGTGGGTGCTCGTACGGTCCACAGCGAAGGCGTACGGACCCGATCTGCGCCTCGCGGTGCTCACCGGGGACGCGCTGACCGTCGACCGGGTCAGGGGGCGCCAGCAGCTCGGCCCCGGCTGGGTGAGCCGGCTCCTCCAGCGGGCCGTCGTGCACCTGTGGACCTCGGGAGCGGTGGACGTACCGGCCGTCGCACGGGCCTACGGGGAGCGGCGGGGCGGGCTGGTGGCGGCGCTGGCCGAGCGGGGTGTGGCGGCGCACGGCCGCAGCGGCATGAACGTCTGGGTGCCGGTGGCCGACGAGACCGGCGCGGTCGCGCGACTGCTGCACGCCGGGTGGGCGGTCGCGCCCGGCGCGCGCTTCACGACCCTGGCGCCTCGGGGCGTACGGCTGACGGTGTCGACCGTCACGGCCGACGACATCGGGCCGCTCGCCGACGCGGTGGCGTCGGCGGCGGGACCGGCGCCCGCCCGCAGCTACGGCTGACGGGCCGCCGTACGCCGTGATGTGCGGGACGGGCGTGATGTGCGGGACGTGCGGGGCCGGCTCTGTGTGAGCGCGGCCCCGACGAGGACGATCAGCGCGCCGACCGGGGTGTTCCAGCTCAACTGCTCCCCGAGGAGCGTGACACCGGCCGCGGTCGCGATCACCGGGATGAAGTACGTGACCATCTGGCCGGTGGTCGGCCCGACCTCGGCGACGACGCTGTACTGGAGCAGGATCGCCAGCCCCGTCCCGAGCGCGCCCAGCACGACCACCGCCAGCAGCGGGCCCACCGGGAACGAGGTCGGCAGGGTGGTGAACAGCGTGGTCACCACGGCGAGTTGCAGCGTGGCGAGGAAGAGCTGCGCGCCCGTCAGGGAGAGGTACGAGTCGCTGCTGCCCGCCAGGGTGCGGCGTACGTAGATCCAGCCGATCGCGTAGCTCAGCGAGGCGAGCAGCGCCATCGCCGTGCCGGTCGGATCGAGCCCCGAGAACCCCTGCCACGCGCCCAGCACCGTCAGCACCCCGAGGAAGCCGAGGCCGAGACCGGCGACCCGGCGGCGGGTGGGCCGGTCCTCGGAGAGCGCGACCAGGGAGAGCACCATGCCCCAGAGCGGGGCGGTGGCGTTGCAGATGCCCGCGAGCGTGGACGGGATCGTCAGCTCGGCGTACGCGAACAGCGAGAACGGCAGCGCGTTGAGCAGGAAAGCGGCGACGGCGAGATGGCCCCAGGTGCGCGCGGACCGGGGCAGCCCCTCGCGCCTGACCGCCATCGCGACGGCCAGGACCGCCGTACCGAAGAAGAGCCGGCCGAAGGCGACCTGGAAGGGGGCGAAGCCGTGTGTGCCGACCTTGATCAGCAGAAAGCTGAAGCCCCAGATGAGCGCGAGCGCGGCGAACCGTATGCGCCAGTCGAGCGCGGGACGCGGGCGGACCGGTGCGGCGGAACCGGCGGCATCGGCGGAGGTGGTGGGGGCCGGGGTCGGGGTCGGGGCCGGGCGGGGCGGGGCGGGGTGGCGGAGGTCATGGCGTCAACGATGGCGCGCGGAACCTCGTAGAACAAGCAAGACTTTGACCACCCATCTGATTAGTATTGCTTACATGTTGAATCTGGAGCGCCTGCGGACCCTGGATGCCCTGGCCCGGCACGGCTCGGTGAGCGGCGCCGCCGACGGCCTGCACGTCACGACCTCCGCGGTCTCCCAGCAGATGGCCAAACTGGAGCGCGAGGTGGGCCAGCAGCTCCTGGCCAGGAACGGCCGCGGCGTACGGCTCACCGACGCGGGCCGGCTCCTCGCCGACCATGCCGCGCGGATCCTCTCCCAGGTCGAGGTCGCGCAGTCGGACATCGAGGCGCAGCGCGGCCGGGTGGTCGGCGAGGTGCGGATCTCGGCGTTCCCGACGGCGGCGCGCGGGCTGTTCCCCCACGCGCTCCGGCTGCTCCGCGAGGACCACCCCGAGCTGCGGGTCCGTTCGAGCGAGCTGGAACCCGAGGCCGGCGTCCGGGGCGTCATCAGGGGCGATCTCGACCTCGCCGTCGTACTGGACTGGAGCAACAAGCGGATGCCGGTGCCCGGCGGCCTCGCGACCGCGCATCTGCTGGACGACGCGGCCGACCTGGCGATGCCGGTCGGCCATCCGCTCGCGGGCCGGGCCGAGGTGGACCTGGAGGACTTCGCGGACGACGAGTGGGTGTCCTGGCCGGAGGGCGAGTTCTGCCACGACTGGCTGATGTTCACCCTGCGCTCGAAGGGGTTCGAGCCGCGGATCGCGCATCTCGCGGGGGAGTACCACACCCAACTCGCGCTGATCGCGGAAGGACTCGGGGTCTGTGTGGCGCCCCGGCTGGGGCGCGGCGCGCTGCCGGAGGGCGTCGCCGTGGTCCCCGTACGGAACGCCATGCACCGGCGTGTCTCCGCCGTGTGGCGGACGGACGCCGACCGCCGCCCGTCGATCAGGGCGGCGGCGCGGGCGCTGGGCCGGGTGTCGGCCGCGGTGACCGGCCGGGTCGGGCACGGCCCCCGTACGGAGGGGGTTGACGGCTGACGGGCTTCACCCGCTGCCGACGAAAAGTGAAGTCCGTCAGCCGTCGGTCTGTGGTGGCGCCGGGGCGCCGGGGTGGTACGGACCCACCGGCCTACCGAGCCCCTGGTGGCGGGGCTCGGTGGTCAGGCGAGTGTGATCGAGGTTCCGGAGACCTTGATCGAGGCCGCGGGCAGCGGCTTCGTGGCGGGTCCGGCCTTCACACTGCCGTCCGCCGCGCTGAACTGGCTGCCGTGGCACGGGCAGTGGATGACACCGTCCGTGATGTCCTTCACCGCGCAGCCCGTGTGCGTGCACTTGGACGAGAACGCCTTGTACTCGCCCGCCGTGGGCTGGGTGACGACCACGCCCTGGTCGGCGAAGACCATGCCGCCGCCCTCGGGGATGTCGGTGGTCTTCGCGAGAACACCGCCGCCGGCCGCTCCGGCGTCGCCGCCGGCCGTCGGCTGCTGGGCCGCGCCGTTCGAAGAGTCCGAGGAGTCCGCCGTGTCGTCCGAGCCGCCGCACGCGACCAGCGCCGCACTCAGCCCCACGGCGCCCGCCGCCGCGACCACTGTTCTGCGTCCGACGGTCCGGCGTTCCACGATCCGTGCGGTCCCCTGCGGTTCCGTCATGCCCAACTCCCGTTTTCGTGCTGACTCGCGCTGTCCTCGCGCTGTCCTGCGTCGCCGGTTCGTCAGAAAGTACGTGAAGGAGCGCCGGGATGCTCAACCCCTCAGAGAATTCTTAGGAATCCGTCCGCACGGGGCCGGGCCCGAGCCCCACGAGGTCCGCCAGCCGACGGTACGAGTCCAGCAGGGCGCCCCGGTCGTACGTACTGGTCGTGACCAGGTACTCGTCCGCCTCGCTGCGGGCCAGCAGCTTCGCCAGGGCCGTTGCGACCTCCTCCTCGGTGCCGGCCGTCTGCCCCTGCCGCGCCTCCTCGAACAGCGCGCGCTCCCGCTCCGCCATGGGCGTCGCGAGGACCGTGTCGACCGGGGTGAGGGGCGGGAACGCGCCATGCGTACGCGCGTACGCGGTGGACCACGCCTCCGGGATCAGCAGCCGGTGCGCCTCCTCGGAGGTGGCGGCCACCGCGAGCGTGCCGGAGAGCACCACGTACGGGCGCTCGCCCCACGCGGACGGCCGGAAGCCGCGGCGGTACTCCTCGACGGCCCTCAGCATCGCGTCCTCGCCCCGTACGGCCGCGATGACCAGCGGGAGTCCCGCCCCGGCCGCGACGCGCGCGCTCTTACCGGTCGCCAGGACGAACGCGGGCGGGCGCAGCCCCTCTGCGGGGTGCGCGTGCACCTCGGGGTGTGCGGTCCCGTCACCGGTGAAGTAGGCCAGCAGTTCCGCCAGCCGTACGGGGAAGTCGTCCGCGTCCCGCTTGTCCCGGCCCAGCGCCCTGCGGATGCCGTCGGTGAAGCCGACGGAGCGGCCGAGCCCCATGTCGATCCGCCCCGGGAACAGGGACTCCAGCACCCCGAACTGCTCGGCCACGACCAGCGGTTGGTGGTTCGGCAGCATCACCCCGCCGGTGCCGACCCGGATGGTGGAGGTCGCGCCCGCCACGGCCGCCGCGAGCACGGTCGGCGCGGAACCGGCCACGCCCGGCACGCTGTGGTGCTCCGAGACCCAGAAGCGGTGGTAGCCGAGCGCCTCGATCTCCCGCGCGAACCGTACGGTCTCCCGCAGCGCCTCGGGGGCCGTCACCCCCTGCCGGGTACGGGAGCGGTCCAGTACGGAGAACTTCGTCGTCGTCGCGATCGCCACGCTCGGTTCAACACGTGTGCCGGGCCGAAATTCCCCGCGGGCCCCGGCGCGCGCCCGGACCCGCGGGGTGGTGACACCGGCCCGGTCAGGCGACCGTGCAGGCCGTTCCGTTCAGGGTGAAGGCGCCGGGCGCGGACGCGCCGCCGCCGTGGTTCGCCTGGTAGCCGATGGTGACACCGGCGGCCGGGTTGATCGTCCCGTTGTACGACACGTTGGTGGCGGTCACGGCGCCGGTGGCCGGGGCGTAGGTGGCGCCCCAGCCGGAGGCGATGGTCTGGCCGGAGGGCAGGGTGAAGCCCAGCTTCCAGCCGTTGACCGGGGTGGCTCCGGTGTTGGTGACCGTCACGGACGCGGTCAGCCCGGTGTTCCAGGCGCTGACCGTGACGGCCACCCGGCAGGTGCCCGGCTGCGGCTCGGGGCCGGGCCCGGTGCCGCCGCCGTCCAGCCCGAAGAAGGTGAGGACGCGCGCGGCCATGCCCCCGGCGGGGAGGTTGTGCCCGACGCCCTGGAGGCTGATGGCCTCGACCGGCGCCTGGTTGCCGGTGGAACCGTAGCGGGTACGGGTCCAGCCGGACTGGGGCGAGTCGGTCGCGGCCGGCGTCTGGGCCAGTCCGTGGACGTTCGTCCACTGTTTGATCTCTTCCCCGAAATTGGGGTAGCGCAGGATGTCGTCCTCGGTGCCGTGCCAGAGCTGCATGCGCGGCCGTGGCCCGCTGTAGCCGGGGTAGGCGGCGCGGACCAGGTCTCCCCACCCGGCGGGGGTGCGGCTGACCGTACCGTTGGCGCACGCGCTGTTCCACTCGGAGCCGTCGGTGGTGGCGAAGCAGCCGAACGGCACGCCCATGAACGCGGCGCCCGCGGCGAAGACGTCCGGGTAGTCGCCCAGCAGGACGTTGGTCATCATCGCGCCGGAGGAGGCGCCGGTGACGTAGACGCGGCTGGTGTCGGCGCTGTACGTACGCGTGGCCCAGTCGACCATGGACCGGATGCCCACCGGGTCGCTCCCGCCGCCGCGCCGCAGGGCCTGGGGCGAGGAGACGTCGAAGCACTTGCTGGCCCGGGTGACGGACGGGTAGACGACGATGAAGCCGTACCGGTCGGCGAGCGAGGCGAATTCGGTACCGGAGTGGAACACCGGCCCGGAGCCCCCGCAGTAGTGCACGGCCACCAGGACCGCCGGGCGCGCGGCGACCGTGTCCGGCACGTACAGATACATCTGGAGGTTGCTGGGATTGCTGCCGAAGTCGGTGACCTCGGTGAGGGCCGCGGCGCCCGCGGTGGGCGCCTGACGGGGTGCGACGGGTACTCCGGGAGGTGCGGCGGAGGCCATGGGCGCGGTGAGGAACACCGTCGCGAGCAACGGCGCCAGCGCTCCGAGAAGCGCGACGAGCGCTGTGCGCAAGGGTCTCCTCGCGCGGTTCCTGCCAGTTCTGGACACGTCCTTGTCCCTTCCTGATCGCGGCTCGGGTGGGGGGTATCGCTCGGGGAGGTGCGTGTACGGGGTGCGTGAATCCGGGGATCCGGGGATACGTGGGTGCGTGCTGCCGGGTGCCGGGGAACGTTCAGCAGGTGGAGTTGGTCTGGGTGAGCAGCCCCAGCCGCCAGGGGAGTTGGGAGTAGTCGCCGCTCGCGTCCGGATCGAGCCCCTGGTAGAGGAAGCGCAGACGGCACGGATCGATGGTGAGGCTCTGGTCGACCCCGTCGCGGATCAGCTCGCCGTGACTGATGTCCCGGGTCCACGCGGCCTGTCCCGGCTCGAAGAGCACGTTGTTCGCGCGGGCGAAGGGTACGGCCTCGGTGTCCGCCAGCGGGGTCCACGTACCGTCCAGACGGTCGGCGGTCCAGGCCCGGAAGTACCGCCGCCAGTCCGAACCGGTGGCCAGGGCCTCGACGAGCATGAGGTACGTGCCGGTGTCGCCGACGCGGTAGACGTTGCTCGCCTCGAAGAGGTCGAAGCGGTTCGGGGCGGAGAGCACGACGGCGGTGTCGCGGAAGCCGCCGGGGAACTCGGCGAGGGTGGTCCGCGCCCGGTACTGATGGCCGTTGCCGTCGGAGAAGAACAGGTAGCAGTCGGTCCGGTCGCAGATCACCCAGAAGTCCAGCCAGCCGCCGTCCCCCTTGTTCTCCATGAGGACCGGCGGCTCGGTGTCCATGAAGAGGCGGGGCGTGCTCCAGCTTCCCGGCCGGGTGGGGTCCTTGCTGGTGGAGTACGACGGCGGACCGGTCTGGTAGACCATGTACCAGGTGCGCTGGGGCGCGAAGTAGAACACCTGGGGCGCGGCGGCGTACCGGTCACCGATGTTCGGATTGGTGTCCAGGAACGTCTGCGGCGCGGCGGCGGCGTCGGACCAGTTGGCGAAGCTGGTGTACGCCAGGCTCCACCGGCCGGCGGTGTCGGCGGTCGTGGCATAGACGTGCCACCGGTTGGCGTACCGGAAGACCGTCGGGTCCTTGACCGAGACGATCGGGTGGGCCGCGTCCGGCTTCGGGGCGATCAGCGGACCGCTGGACGACCAACTGAACGAGCGGGGCAGCGGGTTCACCCGCGACTCCGACTCTGCTCCCGCCTCTGACGCGCCCGCCTTTTCCGTTTCCGTATCCGCCTTTGACGCCGATGCCGACACGGTCGACGCCGACACGGTCGACCGCTGGTCGGCCGCGGTGGCCGGTCCCGGCGGGACGGTGAAGGCCACGACGGCCAGCAGCCCCAGCATCACGGCGCTCACGAACAGGCGCCCGCGTGGAATTCTCATGACCTCGCCCCTCTCGGAAAGGCACCGCCCCGGGGCATCGTGGCATGGACACGGCCGCCGTGGAAGCGCTCCCACGGGGGTGGCCGGATCGCTTCGACGGGAACGCGGGACGGGCTCGGCGCGGGCGTGTCAGTCCGGGGTGTGCGGCGTCCGCACGTACGCTGACCGGGCCGGCCCGGCCGGAGTCCGGGCGTCGCACCGCGAGGACGGCGCAGTGACCTGTGCCCGGCGTGCGCGACGGGTCCGCGGCCCTTCCCTCTCGGCCCCGGAGGCGTCCTTGCGGTTCAGCTCATCCTCGCCGCGACACTTCGGCCGGCTCCCGCTGGCCGGACGTTACCCCGCGGCGGTGGCGCTCTCGCTGCTCGCGCTGAGCCCGTATCTGATCCTCACCTCGGCCACCGCCCTGATGGAGCCGCGGATCATGGAGGACATCGGCGGGACCGCGTTCGAGCTGCGACTCGCCGGTGCTCTGTCGAACGCGGCGTACGCGTTCGGCGCGGTGGCCGCCGCCGGCCTCGTCCAGCGTGCGGCACGGCGCCGGGTCTACCTCATCTGTGAAGCGGGCTTCGTACTGAGTTCGGTGCTGGCGCTCAGCGCGCCGGGCGTCGGCCTGTTCACGGCCGGTGTGGTGCTTCAGGGCCTGTTCACCGGCATGCTGCTGGTCGCGGCGCTGCCACCGCTGGTCACCGGACACCCCGTGGAGCAGCTTCGGACGACCGCGGCCGTCATCAGTCTCGGACTGTTCGGCATGGTGGCCTTCGGACCGCTGGTGGGCGGACTCGTCGGGAGTCTGGGCGGCTGGCGGCCACTGTTCGCGGGCATCGCCACGCTGGCGGCGATCGGCCTGACCGTCGGCGCCCTGACGTTCGAGGGCAACGAACCACCGGACCCCCGGGCGCGGTTCGACCGGTCCGCCGTCCTCCTCGCGCTCGGGACCACCGCGCTGCCGTTCTTCGGCGTCTCCTGGCTGACCCGCGGCTCGTTCGGCGATCCCGCGTTCTTCGTGCCGGTCGGGTGCGGGCTGATCTGCGGTGTGTTTCTGGTGGGAGGCCAGTACAGAAAGGCCGATCCGCTGATGCCGGTGCGGCTCATCAGCAACACACTGCCCGTCGTGGGGACGGCCAACGCGATGCTCGTCGGCGCCTGCTTCACCTCGCTCCTGGAACTGACCGAGACCTATCTGACCAGGGAGGCGCACTACGCTCCGCTGCGCGTCGGGGCGCTCGTCACACCCCAGATCGTCGGTGTGTTCGTGGCCGCCGTCCTGTTCCGGCGGCTGATGTCGACCCGCTGGACCCCGTATCTGGCCCTGTCGGGCACCGTCAGTGTGGCGATCGCCGCCGGCGTGCTGCTGACCGCGTCCACGGGGAACGCCTCCGCGGTCGTTCCCTTCGCGGCGCTTTTCCTCGGCTTCGGAGCGGGCGCGGGCGTGACGCCGGGACTCTTCCTGGCCGCTTTCTCCGTACCGTCGGCGCGGATCGGTCCGGCCTTCGCCCTGGTCGAACTGCTGCGTTCGGAAGCCGCGTTCCTGGTCGGCCCCGTCCTGCTGCACCTCGCCCTGACCAACGGCCTCGCGCACGGCTTCCACCTCGCCGTGGTGATCATCCTCGCGCTCCTGGTGATCGGCGCGCTGCTCCTGGTGGGCCTCTACGCCCTGGGCGGCGCCCGTCCGCAGCCGCCGGACCTCAAGTCCTGGCTGTCCGGCAGCTCGACGGCCTACCACTCTCCGGCTCTGCTCGCCGCACTCCGCAAGAGCTGAACAGCGGTGATTCCGCGGCCTGTCGTGGTCGTCGGCACGGCTGCCGATTGACGGATTGGTGTCCGTCCTCGCTGGGCAATGAGCAGAGGAAAACTATGTCATGTGCACGACTTTCTCACCTGCAAGGAGGCCGACCATGAACGTTCGTAAGCTGACCGGCGGGCTCGCCGCCACGCTGGCCGTGACCTTTTCCCTGATCGGCGGCCAGGCCGTGGCCGCCCCTTCCGCGGACGCGGACAGGGCCGTGGCCGCTCGGGTGGTCACCTATGACGCCAGCGGTACCGCGGAGTTCAGGTCCGCGGTCGACCGGGGCGCGGCGATCTGGAACGAGAGCGTCGACGCCGTGGAACTACGCCCCGCCTCGACCGGGCAACGCGCCAACATCCGGGTCCTGGCGGACGACGGCTGGCCCCGCGCGATCACCACCTCGCTGGGCAACGGAACCGTCTACATCGGACGGCAGGCGGTGAACGAGGGGCACAACACGATCCGTATCTCGTCCCACGAACTGGGCCACATCCTGGGCCTCCCCGACCGCAAGCCCGGGCCCTGCACGAGCCTGATGTCCGGTGCCAGCGCGGGAACCACCTGCACGAACGCCTACCCGAACACGGCCGAGAAGGCCGAGGTCGAGGGGTACTTCGGCGGTGCGTTCGCGCGGACGGCCGGGGCGGCGCCGCTCAACGCCACGATCGCGGACTGACACACGACACGGAGCCCCCGGCGGAAGTGGCCGCCGGGGGCTCCGTGCTGAGGGTGAAGATACGCCCGGCCGGATCCCGGCAGTGTGGGTTGAACGGGAAGAGGCCCGTGGCCGGCACATACGGCGCGGCGAAGATCACGAACCGCCGCGCGATCCGGGGCCGCCCCGCGGCAGGAGCCGTTCGGTCGTCGCTATGAGCGGAATACTGCTTTCCGTTAATAGCGCCTGCTGAACGAAGCTGCCTGGTTTCCGATACTCGGCTAGATTTCGCCGTGCGACGGAAAATGTGAACGGGGGATTCCGTGGAGCAGATGACTTTGGCGAGAGATGAAGTCGCCGTGGGCGCATCGAATGGTGCATTGGATCGGTCCATCGGTGAACACACCGGTAAAGTGTGGGAAAAGTGCGGCCCAATTGGCCGCAAAGGTACATCTTTGACGGTGCGTCGACCGCGCGTCAGAGGTGGAGCCCCTGGTCGGGGCGTGTGCGCGCCCGGGAAGGCCGGCACATTCAGGGTGCCGCCGCTTTCCGGAGCGCCGTCTGTCGAATTGCGGACCGCCCTGGTCCGCGCACCGGAAGGCCCGCGCTCGGCACCGCATGTGACCAGCGCCGTCTGAGATTCCGCACGTCATGAGTCCCGCCCTGCCGGCGGCCGCGTCCGTGGGCGCGGTGGACACCCGGTGGCCGGTTTCCGGTCGAGTCATGTCCCGTGTCGGCCGTCCGCCCGCGTTCCGCCGGCACGGTCGACCGCTGCTCCGCCACCCCCTTGCCCGGACCGGTCATGGGCGCGCCGCGCGCGTACGCCCGTCCGCGCGACAGGGCGGCGCCGTCGGCGTCGGACGTCATGACGAACACCCACCGCACGACTGAACGACCAAGCGCTGAACGGCGCGTCCGGAGAGGTGAGGGTCAATGGAGAGACGAACTGTTGCGCGTGTCGGGCCGGACCTGCCGAACCTGTCCGAGGTGCTTCCCGAACTGACCGCCGACGGGAGACCGTCGAGGCTCGGTCCTTTCGAACGACGGTCGGTACCTCTGGACACCCTGAACCCCGCGGACTCGCCGCGGATGAAGACGATCGACCAGAACCACGTCGACGTACTGACCGAACTGAACGGGCAGTTACCTCCCATCGTCGTCCACCGGCCCACCCGGCGCGTCGTGGACGGGATGCACCGGGTGGACGCCGCCCGGCGCCGCGGTGACACCGCCATCGACGCCTACTTGCTGGACGTTCCGGAGCGCGACCTGTTCGCCCTCTCGGTACGTCTGAACACGGCACACGGCATGCCGCTGTCGTACGCGGAGCGGGTGGCCGCGGCCGGCCGACTGCTCGGGGAGAGCGCCGGAATGTCGGACCGGTACGTGGCGGTGGTCGCCGGGCTGTCCGCGCGTACGGTCGCCCGTATCCGGCGTTCAACCGGGCACGATCCGCACCTGAACGCCCGTATCGGCATGGACGGCAAGGTCCATCCCAAGGGGGTGGCGCAGGGCCGGGAGCAGGCCGGGCGGCTGCTCGCCGAACGGCCGGAGGCGAGCCTGCGCGAGGTGGCCAGGGCCGCGGGGATCTCGCTGGGGACGGCGCACGACGTCAAGAAGCGGCTGCAGCGCGGGGAGGACCCCATGCCCGGCGGGGGCAGGTCGGTGGTCGCGGAGCAGCGGCCGAAACAGAAGCTCGCGCGCGCCGCGTGCGAGACCCCGCCCCTGCCGACGGCGGAGCTCCTCAAGAGGCTGCGCAGGGATCCGGCCCTGCGGTCGACCGACTCCGGGCGGGTGGTGCTGCGGCTGCTCGCCATGCACGACCTCGACACCTCCGACTGGACGAGCATCGTGATGAACCTCCCCACGCACTGCACCGATGTCGTCGCGGCGCTGGCCCGGCAGAGCGCGCTCAGATGGACGCAGTTCGCCGATCAACTGGAGACGGAGGCTCAACGGGAGACGGAGGTTCAACGGGAGAAGGAGGCGGCGAACGGGCCCCGTGCCGATGAATGAGAGGGCGGCCGAAACGGGATTGGCTCCGCTATTCGCTTTCCTCGCTTGAACGGAACGGGCGGCGGTAGGTTCGCAACGTCTTCCGGCGGTACTTCCATTTGGTGAATCGTTCCGCGAGAGCTGAACACAGAATGTGGGGGAAAGTGGGAACCAGTACGACGACGTGCGCCATTGCCGGTGCCGGCCCGGCCGGACTCATGCTCGGAATGTTGCTGGCCAGGGCCGGGGTCAATACCGTTGTCCTTGAGAAGCACAGCGATTTCCTGCGCGACTTCCGCGGCGACACCGTGCATGCCTCGACCCTCCGGCTGATGGGGGAACTGGGGCTGCAGGAAGAATTCATGAAACTGGCTCACCAGCAGATCCACCGGCTGCAGGTGGTCACCGACGACGGGCCGTTCACTCTCGCCGACTTCCGCCGCCTTCCCGGCAAGTTCAAGCACATCACGTTCCTGCCGCAGTGGGACTTCCTGAGCTTCCTGGCCGAGGAGGCGAGCCGGTTCCCGAACTTCCGGCTGTACCGGGACAGCGAGGTCACCGGGGCGATCGAGGAGAACGGCCGGATCACCGGGCTGCGCTACCGCGACGCGACGGGGGAGCACGAACTGCGGGCCGACCTCACGGTGGCGGCCGACGGCCGGCGGTCGGCACTGCGCCAGGACGCGGGGCTGCGGCCCCGGGTCTTTGGCTCGGGCATGGACATCCTGTGGTTCCAGCTCTCGAAGAAGGAGGGTGATCCGGGCGGGATGGTGGGCCGGCTCTCCAACGGGAAGCTGCTCGTCCGGATCGAACGCCAGACGCACTGGCAGACCGCCTACACCGTCCGCAAGGGCGGATACGACGAGGTGAAGGCGCACGGTCTCGACTGGTTCCGCCGGACCCTGGCCGAACTCACCCCCTTCCTCGCGGACCGGGTGCACGAGGTACGCACCTGGGACGACGTCAAGGCCCTGGACGTACAGATCGATCGCCTCCCGCGCTGGTGGCGTCCCGGGCTGCTCTGCCTCGGGGACGCGGCCCACACCATGTCGCCCATCATGGGCGTCGGGATCAACCTCGCGATCCAGGACGCCGTGGCCGCCGCCAACATCCTCGCCGGACCGCTGGCTTCCGGGACGGTCACCGACCGCCACCTGGCGCGCGTCCAGAGGCGTCGTACACCGCCCACGGTGATGACCCAGCGGCTCCAGCGGTTCCTGCAGAGCCGGTTCCTGGAACCGTGGGTGCGCGGAGAGGGCAGGTCCACCACGCCGGTGGTGCTGAGGATCCTCAAGCGACTGCCCGTGCTCCAGGCCGGCCCGGCGCGCACGATCGGCATCGGGCTGCGCCCGGAACATCCTGCTCCGGAATTGCGGTGAGCGCTGCCGTCCCGCCGTTCCCGCTGACATCTCGTCACTTCAGTCACTTTCACCCCTCTCGTTACATCCGTTACATCCGTTACATCCGTTACTTCCGTTGCGTCTGTTACGTCTGCTACGTCCGAGGAGATGATGCGCCGTGCGCGTGTTGATGATGATCACCCCCGGTGCCGGTCACGCCTTTCCGATGGTGCCGCTCGGCTGGGCCCTGCAGATGGCCGGGCACGAGGTACTCGTCGCCTCGGCCGGCCCCGGTCTGATGCTGGGCGAGGCGGGCGTACGGTGCGTCGACATGGCCCCGGGCCTGTCCCTGACGCAGATGCAGGCCAAGCTCGCGCAGAACCACCCGGACGTGATCGCGCGGCTGAACAACGACTCCCTGGACCCCGACTACCACCAGACCATCGGCCTGGCGGTCTCGTCGGCGCTGCGCCTGCAGCCCACGCTGGTCGAGAACATGATCCGTACGGCCGAGGAGTGGCAGCCGGACGTCATCGTCTACTCGCCCCTGCTGACCCCCGGCCTGATCGCCGCGGCCAAGCTCGGCATCCCCGCGGTGCGCAACGAGTTCGGCATGGTCCGCACCGACGACTCGCCGCAACTGATGCGTCACCTGCACAGCGACCTCTTCGAGGCGCACGGCGTGGAACTGCCCAAGACGCTGGCGACCATCGACATCACCCCGCCGAGCATGGGCGGGATCGAGCCCGGTGCCTGGCAGATGGGCGTCGTCCCCTTCAACGGCGGCGGTGTCTTCCCGTCCGGTGTCTACGACTACCTGGTGGAGGCCCGGCGGAACGGGACCCCGCGTATCGCCGTGACGTTCGGCAGCGGGCCGCCGCCGCAGGAGACCGAGCGCGTCGTACGGAACCTCATGGACGCGGCCGGACACATGGACGCCCAGTTCGTGCTGGCGGCGCCCACCATGGATCTGGAACCGTTCGGACCGCTGCCCGACAACATGATCTCGGTCGGCTGGGCGCCGCTGGTCTCGCTGATGGAGTGCAGCTCGCTGGTGATCCACCACGGAGGGCCCGGTTCCGCCTTCGCGGCCGTCATGAGCGGCATCCCCCAGATCATCCCCGCCTTCGGCGGCCTCGGCCGGCCGCTCATCATGGACGCGGTCGGGAACCGGGGGGTCGGCCTGGCGGCGCCGCCCGAGGCGCTCGGCCGTGACCTGCTCGAAACGGTCCTCGCGGACGGGAAGATGAAGGCGGCCGTCCACGAGGTGCGCGAGGAGATCCGCGGCCTGCCCACCCCGTCCGACATCGTCGCCCGGATCGAGGACCTGGTGGAGACGTCCGGATGACGACCGCCCCGACGACCGAGTGGGGCCGCGCGCTGGCCGCGGCCCACACGATCTACGATGTCGCACCGCTGTACGAGGCGATCTACCTGGGCCGCGGCAAGGACTACGAGACCGAGGCGGCCACGGTCGTCGGCCTGGTCAAGGACCGCAACCCGGGCGCCCGCGACCTGCTGGACGTGGGCTGCGGGCCGGGCACCCACCTGCACCACTTCGCCCGGGCCTTCGACCGGGTGGAGGGGGCCGACCTCGCCGAGCCCATGATCCGCCACGCGCGGCAGCGGCTGCCCGGGGTGCCCCTCCACCGGGCGGACATGCGCGACTTCGACCTCGGGCGCCGATTCGACGCGGTGACCTGCCTCTTCAGCGCGGTCGGAAACATCCGCGGCGTTGCCGAACTGCGGGCCACCCTGCGCTGCCTGCGTCGCCACCTCCGGCCCGGCGGAGTTCTGGTGGTCGAACCGTGGTGGTTCCCCGACACCTTCGTCGACGGCCATGTCGGCGGTGACGTCGTCGAGTTCGAGGGAACCAGGCTGTCCCGGGTCTCGTACACGGTCGGAGAGGGCGACATCAGCCGGATGACCGTGCACTACGTGGTCGCCCGGACCGGTGAGGGCATCTGGCACTTCACCGACGAGCACGTCATGGCGCTGTTCCCCCGCGAGACCTACCTGACCGCGTTCCAGGAGGCCGGCCTGGACGCCGAACTCCTCGACCTGGGCAACGGCGGGCCGGGGGCGTTCGTCGGCACGCTCCCCGGCTGACCGCGGCCCCGCTGGAACTTCTTTTGTCCGAATTCCCTTATGGGTCCCCGTATGTGGCGAAGACGAGGTTGGAGTATCGGATGACGACCCTGGTGTGGTCCTACGAGGATGAGTACAACGCCGAACGCGACGACATTCTGGACGCGGTCGACTCGGTGTTCTCCTCGGGCCAACTCATTCTCGGTCCCAGTGTTTCCGCGTTCGAAAAAGAGTTCGCGGGTTTCCACGGCGTACGCGACTGCGTCGGGGTCGACAACGGCACCAACGCGGTGAAACTCGCCCTGGAGGCGCTGGGCATCGGCCCGGGCGACGAGGTCATCACCGTCTCCAACACCGCCGCCCCGACCGTCGTGGCGATCGCCGGCACCGGCGCGACCCCGAAGTTCGTGGACATCGACCCGGCGACGTACCTGATGGACACCGCCCGCCTGGCCGACGCCGTGACGGAACGGACCCGCTGTGTCCTGCCGGTGCACCTCTACGGCCAGTGCGTGCCGATGGCGCCGGTCGTCGAAGTGGCCGAGGCACACGGCCTGGACATCGTGGAGGACTGCGCCCAGGCCCACGGAGCGCGCCAGCACGGCAGACTCGCCGGTACGACAGGTGCCGCCGCCGCCTTCTCCTTCTACCCGACGAAGGTGCTGGGCGCCTACGGCGACGGCGGTGCCACGCTCACCGACCGCGAGGACGTCGCGAAGAACCTGCGCCGCCTGCGCTACTACGGCATGGAGGAGCGCTACTACGTCGAGGCGCTCCCCGGCCACAACAGCCGGCTCGACGAGGTCCAGGCGGAGATCCTCCGGCGCAAGCTGCGGCGGCTGGAGGGGTACATCGCGGCCCGGCGCAGGGTGGCCGACCGCTACCGCGAGGGGCTCGCCGACACCGCTCTCGTCCTGCCGGAGACCGCGCCGGGCAACGACCACGTCCACTACCTCTACGTCGTCAGGCACCCGGCCCGCGACGCCGTCATCGAAGGCCTGCGCGCCCACGGCGTCCACCTCAACGTGAGTTACCCGTGGCCGGTGCACACGATGGCCGGCTTCGCGCACACCGAGGCCGCCGAGGTGTCCCTGCCGGTCACCGAACGGCTCGCCGGGGAGATCTTCTCCCTGCCCATGTACCCCTCGCTCGCCCCGGACCGGCAGGACCGGGTGATCGAGAGCCTGCGGAAGGTCCTGGCCACCGTCGGCGCGGTCTGAGCGCCGGTGACCCAGGCAGGAGAACGGTGGTGATCCCGATGTCCGCGAGGACGAGCAGAGGTACGTCCGCCCCCAGGGCGGTGGTGGTGGGAGCGGGACCGGTCGGCTGTCTGGCCGCCCAGGTCCTCGCCCGGCACGGCTACACCGTCGACGTCCACGAGAAGCGTCCGCACTACACCGAGCACGGGCTGCGGTACGACGGCCGCACGATCAACCTGTCCCTGTCACCGAGGGGCATCGACGCCCTGGACGGGTTCTGCGACCGCGCGGCCCTGGACCGGCTCGTGGTGCCGATGGACCGCCGTGTACGCCACCGTCCCGACGGGCGGGTGGACGCCGCCGGGTACGGGCGCGACGACTGGCGGAACCTGTCGATCGACCGCAACGACCTGAACCTGCTGCTGATGACGAGCGCCGACGCCGTTCCCACGGTGCGCTTCACTTTCGGTACGGAGTGCACCGGCGTCGACCCCGTCACCCGCAGGGTCGCCCTCACCGACCGGCGGGGCCGCTCCTGGGAGACGGAGTACGACCTGCTCGTCGGCGCCGACGGAACACACTCCGCGGTCCGCGACCAACTCGCCGAACGGGGGCTGACGCACTGCCGGCAGCACCGGACCGGCGTCGAGTACCGGGAGATCACCCTGCGACCCCCGGACGGGGACGAGGACCGGGGCGGGGACGGACACAGGGACGGGCGCATGACACCGCGGGCGATCCACGTCTGGCCCCGCGACGGGTTCTTCATGGTCGGCCTGCCCAGCCACGACGGCTCGCTGCGCTGCACGCTCGTCCTGCCGCGGGAGGGCTCCCCGGGCTCCCCAAGCTCCCCGGCCTTCGCCGACCTCATGACGGAGGAGGCCCTGCGCGCCTTCCTGCGCCGGCACTTCCCCGACGCGGCCGAGATCTTCCACCCGGCCGAGCCCGATCCGTCGAAGGTGCCGGTGACCCCCATCTCGGTGCTGGCATCGGCCCCGGTGGTCCACGACGGCTCCGTCCTGCTGGTCGGCGACGCGGCGCACACCGTGGCGCCCTTCCTGGGCCAGGGCGTCAACCTCGGCCTGGAGGACTGCGCCGTACTCGCCCGGTCCCTGGCGCGCCGGCCGGGCGACCAGGCCGCCGCCCTCGACGCGTACCAGCGGGAACGCCTCCCCGAACACGAGGCCGCCGCGGCCCTCTCCCTGGCCAACTACGAGGAGCTGAACGGCACGGGCCCGCGGCCCGCGGCCCCGGACGCCGTCCCCCTTCCCACCCTGGTCAACTTCGTCAGCTCCACCTACCGGGAAGCACTCGACATCTACGCACGCGACCGCCGCGTACCCGTGGCGGCCCGGCCGTCACGGCCGTCACGGCCCAACGGAGGGTGACCACGACGTGACCACGACTCACCAGCTCGCCAAGGTGTTCCACTGGCGGGACGACCGGACCGAGGCGGAGGGCTGGCTCGTCATCGACAGCCTGGTCGGCGGCGTCTCGGGCGGGGGCCTGTTCATGCACCCGAACGTCACGCTGTCGGAGGTGGCCGACCTGGCCTCCACCATGACGCTGAAGAACACCCTGCAACGCCCGCGGTTCGGCGGCGGCAAGGGCGGCATACGGTACGACCCCGCCTCCCCGGAGGCCGAGGGCGTGCTGCGCCGGTTCATGCTCGCGCACCGCGAGGTCATCGCACGGGACTGGAGCACCGGGGCCGACCTGTACACCAGCAGGGACGTCATCGAGCGCATCGCACGCGAGGACCTCGCCCTGCCGACGGCGTTCGCCGCGATGGCCGCCACCCTGGCCCGGCACGCCGGCATCGCCTCCCAGGCGCCCGCCATGCCGCGGCGGCTGGCCCGGCCCTGGAACGAACACGCCACGGTCGACGACGCCGCCACCGGACACTCCGTCGCCGAGGCGATCCGGCTCTCCACCGATGGCACACCGCGCGTGGCGGTCCAGGGCTTCGGCAGCGTCGGTTCGAACGCGGCGTACTCGCTCACCTCGCGCGGCATCGGCCAGGTCACCGCCCTCTGCGAGAAGGACGGCTACCTCCTCGACCCCGACGGCATCGACATCCCCGAACTCCTGCGCCGCCGGGCCGGGCGGGACGACCGGCCGGCCTTCGGCGACCTCGTCGGGGAGAACCCGCTCCCGGGCTGGAAATGGGTGCCGCGCGGCGCCGGCCGCTCCGACGAGGCGCTGCTCACCGAGTTCGCCGCCGCGGCCGGCGCCGATGTCCTGACGCCCTGCGCGACCCGCTACGCCCTGACCGACGGGGTCCTGCGGGAGTTCGCGAACGGCGGCGGACACGTGGTGGTCTGCGGCGCCAACAACGCCTTCGCCACGGCAGAAGTGAGAACACGCTGGATTCGGCAGGGACTGACCATCGTCCCGGAATGGGTCTCCAATTCCGGCGCGGCGATCCTCTTCGCCGAGCTGCTCAAGACGGAACAGGCCGACCGGGAAACGCTGGAGTCGATCTTTTCGACGATCACCGAACGCATCGAGGAATTCCTGCACACCCACGGTCTGCACGTGGACAACCGAAAGAGGAAACAGACTGATGCTGCGGAACAACAAGACACTTGAGCTGATCCGGCGGGGGAGCCCGGCCGTGGGCACCTGGCTCCAACTGCACAGCGTGCCGGCGACCCGACTCCTGGTCGCGCAGGGCGCGTTCCGCTGGATGCTCGTGGACTTCGAGCACACACCGGTCGACCACACGACCGCCAGCCACCTCTTCAGCACGGTCTCCGACCTGAGCGGCGGCGAGATCACCCCGGTCGCCCGGGTCGCGGCGGGCACCATCGACCACATCAAGCACGCGCTGGACGCGGGCGCCCAGGGTGTGATCGTGCCGATGGTGAACACCGCCCAGGAGGCCGAGGACGCCGTACGCTACGCCCGGTTCCCGCCCCGGGGCGAGCGCGGCGGCGGAGGGATGCACCCGCACGTCGGGTTCGGTGTGAACGCCCCCGGCTACCTCGCGGAGGCCAACGACGAGATCCTCGTCGGCGTCCAGATCGAGACCGCCCAGGGCGTGGCGAACATCAAGGAGATCCTTGCCGTCAAGGGCGTCGACCTGGTCTTCATCGGCCCGAACGACCTGCATCTCTCGCTGGGGCTCCCGGCGAGGTTCTGGAGCGCGGAACCGGCGTTCCTCGACGCCGTACGGACCGTGACCGAAGCCTGCCGCGAGCACGGTGTTCCCTTCGGCACCCTGTGCCGGGACTCCGCCTCCGTCCGGGACCGTATCGACGACGGGTTCACCTTCCTCGGACTGGCCAGTGATCTGCACTTCATGCTGACCCGGGCCGGCGAGGAATACGGCGCCCTCCACGACCTGGACGAACCTGCGAGCACCTGGTGCAACATGGTGAATCTCGATCGCCTGCCCGATGCACTGCGCGGCATTCCGCGCGCCTGAGAACCCGTCAATCACGTGCGGGAATCCGGCGTACTCAGAACCGTCAGGAAAACAACAGAAAGGTGACGAGCATGCTCGACAAGGTAGTGATCGTGGGCGGCGGCACATCCGGCTGGATGAGCGCCGGTTATCTCAAGGCCGCATTCGGCGACCGGATATCGGTGACCGTCGTGGAGTCCGACCGGGTGCCCACGATCGGCGTGGGCGAGGCCACGTTCAGCACGGTGCGCCACTTCTTCGAGTTCCTCGGTCTCAAGGAGACCGACTGGATGCCCGCCTGCAACGCCTCCTACAAGCTGGGCATCCGCTTCCAGGACTGGTCGGCCCCCGGAACGCACTTCTACCACCCCTTCGAGCGGCTGCGCGTCGTGGACGGCTTCCCGCTGACGGACTGGTGGCTGAAGCTGCGGCCGTCGGACCGGTTCGACGCCGACAACTTCGTGATGGCGGCGTTGGGCGACTCCATGCGCTCGCCGCGCTACCTCGACGGCACCATCTTCGAACGGTCCGAGAACGACCTCGGGCCCGGGTCCGCCGCCTTCCGGTCCACCCTGAGCGAGCAGGACACCCAGTTCCCGTACGCCTACCACTTCGACGCGGCGCTGCTCGCGAAGTACCTCACCGAGTACGGCGTCAGCCGTGGCGTACGGCACGTGGTCGACGACGTGGTCGACGTCACGCTCGACGACCGGGGCTGGATCAAGACGGTGGCCACGCGCGACCACGGGGACCTGGAGGGCGACCTCTTCGTCGACTGCACCGGTTTCAAGGGGCTGTTGGTGAACGAGGCCCTTGAGGAGCCGTTCGTCTCCTACCAGGACACCCTGCCCAACGACCGGGCGGTGGCGCTGCGGGTCCCGGTGGACACGGCGAAGGCGGGCATGCCGCCGTACACCCGGGCCACCGCCCAGGAGGCCGGCTGGATCTGGACGATCCCGCTCTTCGACCGCGTCGGTACGGGCTACGTGTACGCGAGCGACTACTGCGGGCCGGAGGAGGCCGAGCGGACGCTGCGCGCGTTCGTGGGGCCCGCCGCGGAGGGGATGGAGGCGAACCACATCCGCATGCGGATCGGCCGCAGCCGTAACTCCTGGACGAAGAACTGCGTGGCCATCGGTCTGGCGAGCGGCTTCGTCGAGCCGCTGGAGTCGACCGGGATCTTCTTCATCCAGCACGGCATCGAGCAGTTGGTGAAGCATTTCCCGCAGGAGGACTGGTCGCCGCGGCTGCGCGACTCGTACAACCGCGCGGTGAACAACTGCCTCGACGGCGTACGGGAGTTCCTCGTGCTCCACTACAAGGGCGCGGCGCGCGACGACAACGCGTACTGGCGGGACGCCAAGACCCGTGCGGTGCCCGACGGGCTGGCCGCGCGGCTGGAGCAGTGGCAGCACAAGACACCGGACGCCGAGAACATCTTCCCCCACTACCACGGCTTCGAGGCGTACTCGTACGTGGCGATGCTGATGGGCCTCAAGGGGATCCCGCTGCGCGCGCCCGGCGCGCTGGACCTGATGGATCCCACCGCCGCGGCCGAGGAGTTCGCGCGGGTGCGCGCCACGGCGGCCGAACTGGTCCGCAGCCTGCCGGGACAGTACGAGTACCTCGCCCGGATGCGCTGACGTCAGGACACGCCCGTACAACGGAAGGAAGACCTGGTGATGCCGGGATGATCGCGCACGACACCTCATCGGCGGCCACTCTCGCCCCCGGTGCGTTCCGCGAGTTGATGTCCGCGTATCCCACCGGTGTCACGGTGGTCACGGCCTTCGACGCGGCGAACCGGCCCTGGGGGATGACCTGTTCGTCCCTGTGCAGTGTCACCCTCGACCCGCCGACCCTCCTGGTGTGCCTCAGGAACGGCAGCCCGACCCTGGCCGCCGTGCTGGAGGCGGAACGCTTCTCGGTGAACCTGCTGGGCGACTCCGGTCGCCCGGTCGCCGAGCTGTTCGCCTCTGGGGCGGCCGACCGGTTCGACCGGGTGCGCTGGGAGGGCGCGCCGGGCCGCGGCGGCCCGTATCTGCCCGAGGACGCGCACGCGGTGGCCGACTGCCGCCTGGTGAAGGCCGACACGGTCGGCGACCACACGGTGGTCCTCGGCCGGGTCGAGCGGTCGGCCACCTGGTCGCCGGCCCCGCGGCCCCTGATGTACGGGCTGCGTGGCTATGCCGTCTGGCCGGCGACATGACCGGCGGCGGGGGCGCCGTACGGACCAAACGGACCCGCGACGACCTGGCGTACTTCGGGGGTACGCCGGGCTTCGCCGAGGACATCCGGGTCGGAACGCCCAACGTACCGGCGAAGGACCGCTACCTGGAGCTGGTGAGCGAGGCCATCGACCGCCGCTGGCTCAGCAACCTCGGCCCTTTGGTGCGGCGGTTCGAGGAGCTCACGGCGCGGCGGACCCTGCGCCGGCACAACACGGCGATGAACAACGCCACCACCGCGTTGCAGGTCGCCATGAAGGCGTGCGGGGTCACCGGCGAGGTGATCATGCCGTCGTTCACCTTCGTGGCGACCGCGCACGCGATGAGCTGGATCGGCCTCACGCCGGTGTTCTGCGACATCGATCCCGGGACGGGCACCCTGGACCCCCGCTCGGTCGCCAAGGCGGTCAACTCCCGTACGGGCGCGGTCCTGGGCGTGCACCTCTGGGGCAACCTGTGCGACCTGGCAGGACTGGACGACGTCGCCCGAGGGGCGGGTGTGCCGCTCGTCCTCGACGCGGCCCAGGCCTTCGGCTGCCGGCCCCTGCGGCCGGGTCCCACCGGGACGGCGGAGGTGTTCAGCTTCCACGCCACGAAGGTCCTCAACTGCTTCGAGGGCGGGCTGGTCGCCACCGACTCCGCCGAGGTCCACGCGCGGGTCAGGTCGCTCCACAACTTCGGCTTCGACGAGGCGATGGAGGTGGCGGGGCCGGGCACGAACGCGAAGATGAACGAGTCGTCGGCGGCGATGGGCATCGCGTCCATCGAGCGCCTCGACGAGACGCTGAGGGCCTACCGGACGATCCACCTGCGGTACGAGGAGGGGTTGCGGGACGTGCCCGGCGTGACGCTGATGGCGGGCCCGGAAGGGCAGACCCACAACCACCAGTACGTCGTCGTACAGGTGGACCCGGCGGTGGCCGGCCTCCACCGGGACCGGCTGTGCGACATTCTCGGCGCGGAGAACATCCGCGCCAAGAGGTACTTCGCACCGGGCTGCCACCGCATGCCGCCCTACCGGGCGGACGCGGTGCACACGCCGGTGGACCTGTCGGCGACCGAGACACTGACGGAGCGGGTGCTCGCCCTGCCCACGGGCCTGGCGGTCTCGCCGGGGGACGTCGACCGGATCTGCGACGTGATCGCGGCCGCCGTCCGCTACGGGTGACGGGGCGAGGGGTGGCCCGCCCGGTCCTGCGGGGCGGCGCCGGCCACCAGTTCCTCGATGAGCTCGGCGGCCCGGCGGGGCCCGTCGAGCGCGCGGTACTCCTCGCCGAACCGCCGGGCGCGCTCGCGGTAGGCGGGCTCGGCGAGGACGCGGCGTACCGCCGTGCGCAACCGGCGCTCCAGGTCGTCACCGGCCTTGAGGTGCACGCCGGCCCCGGACCAGCCGACGTGCGCGCCGACCTCGTTCTTGTCCTCGGTCGCCGAGGCCACGACGAGCGGCACCCCGTTGGTCAGCGCCGCGGTCACACCGCCGTACCCGCCGTTGGTGACGAGCAGGTCCGCGTGCGGGAGGAGATGGTGGTACGGCACGAACCGCTCCACCCGTACGTTGTCCGGGAGCGGCCCCAGGTCGAGCTTCTCGGGCGGAACCCCGGTGGTGAGGACGACGAGGGCGTCGAGTCCGGACAGCGCGCGGATCGCGGGCCGCAGCAGACGCTCCGGCTCGTTGGCGACGGTGCCCTGCGTCACGTGCACCACCGTGCCGTACGCCGAGAGGTCGTCCCACCAGGGCGGCGGGTCGAACGCGTCGGTGACCGCACCGGTGATGGGGCCGACGAACCGGGTCTGCGGAAGCAGATCGCCGCGCGGGTACTCGAAGGACGGAACCGTCCCCAGCAGATACAGCGACGGCATCCGGATGATGTTCTCGAACGCCCCGGCGTCCAGCGGCGCCAGACCCACCAGGGAGCGCGTACGGGTGGCCTCCCGGCGCAGTTCGCGCATGAGGACATGATCCGCGGTCCACTTCAGGACCCGGTTGCGCAGCCGCCCGAGGACGGTGGCGCTCGGCTTCAGCCCCATGCCGAACGGGGCGGTGTCCCGGCTGCTGAGCGTGTAGATCGAGGTGGCCATCCACACCAGCGGAACCCCCGTCAGCTCGCTGAGAAAGCCGCCCGCGTAGGTGGTCTCGTCGGTGACCACGACATCCGGCCGCACCTCCCGCGCCAGCGCCGAGAGGTCCCGTAGCTGGTCGGGGGCGGTTCCGAGGAAGACGTCCCGGAAGACCGCGGTCATTCCCCTGACGCCGGTCAGGCCGTTGTGCTCGGGGAACGCCTCCTCGTGCGTCATTCCGCCGTAGTCGAACCCGGAGACGATCGGGGAGAACCGGGCACCGGTCCTTTCGACACGCTCCTGGAACACCTTGCCGGTGTACCAGGTCACCGTGTTTCCGCGCCGCACGAGTTCCTTCACCAGATGCGCCATGACATTGACATGGCCCTCGGCCGGCGCGGTGGCCACGAGAACGTTCGCCAAGGCTCTGCCTTTCTCCTCGTCCGTTGTGGATACGGCGGAACGCTAGCCCAGCGGCGGGCTGTTCAGACCGGGACGAGGGCCGCGTACCGACGACCGGTCAGCGTCGGCGCCGTGGACCGGTCGAGGGCCGGGCGGGTGTCTGGCCGGCGCTCGTCGGTGGCCGAAACCCGCCCTGGGTGAGTAGGCAGCCTACGTAGAGACCGCTGAGTGTGCTACCTATTGGTTGGCAGCCAACGTATTGCCACGCAATCCAGCTCTCGAAGGGGCTTCTGGTGACCAAATTCCTGCTCTCCGTGCATGTCTTGGCGGCGATTCTGGCGATCGGGCCGATCACGGTGGCGGCATCGATGTTCCCCCGCTTCGTGCGTCCGCAGGCCGCGGACGAGCAGAGCACGGAGGAGCGCACCCCCCAGACCGCGGCGCTCCTGCACCGGATCTGCCGCGGATACACCGTCGTCGGCGTCGCCGTACCGGTCTTCGGTATCGCCACCGGCGCCCAGATGGGTGTGCTGACCGATGCCTGGCTCGTCGTCTCGATCGTTCTCACCGCGATCGCCGCGGCTCTGCTGCTGGCGGTCATCCTGCCCGGGCAGGAGCGGCTGCTGCCCCAGCCCGAGCCCGCGGGTACGGGAACGGACACCGTCCCCACGGACACCGCCCCCACGGGCACCGCCCCCACGGAAGCCGCCCCCACGGGCACCGCCCCCACGACCGCCGGGGGCACAGCCACCACCACCGCCGCGACGACCCGCGCGGGCGCGGCTCGGCTGGCCATGGTCACCGGCATCTTCAACCTGCTCTGGGCCACCGTCGTCGTCCTGATGATCGTCCGCCCCGGCTCCACGACCGGAGCCTGACCGGCCGGACGATCCCGGACGGACCCCGCCCCACCGAGCGCAGTCGAGCACGTCGATGACAAGGACGGACATGACCCTCTCCAACGAAGCATCCAGCCTGGCCAAGGCCCTGGCCGACGCCGTCACCGGCCCGGTGCTGCAACCCGAGGACAGCGGTTTCACCGAGGAACTCGCCAGTTTCCAGCTCGCGCTGCGCCATCAGCCGGACGTCGTGGTCGGGGCGCGCGACGCCTCCGACGTACGGACCGTGCTGCGCCTGGCCGGTGAGCACGGCGTTCCGGTCACGGTGCACAACACCGGGCACGGCATGCGCCACGCGGCCGACGGGGGAGTCCTGCTGGCGCTGCGCCGGCTGAACGGTGTCCACGTCGATCCCGCCGCGCGCACCGCCCGCGTCCAGGGCGGCGCGACATGGCGCGACGTCATGGAGGCCGCCGCCCCGCACGGACTCATACCGCCCAGCGGCAGCATGGGCTCCGTGGGAGCCGTCGGCTACACCCTGAGCGGGGGGATCAGCCTGCTGGCCCGCTCGGACGGCTGGGCCAGCGACCTCGTCCGCTCCTTCACGGTCGTCACCGAGGTCGGCGTCGAGCGCGAGGTCGGCCCGGACGACGCCGGTCTCTTCGCCGGCCTGCGCGGCAGCGGACCGGTGGACGGGCTCGTCGTCACCGGGATGACCATCGGCCTGCTGCCGGAGGGTGCCCTCCAGGGCGGCGGGCTCACCTTCGACATCGGTACGACGGGCACCGACGGCGACCCGGCCGTGCTGCACGCGTTCCGGGAGTGGACGACGGCAGGCCTGCCGGACGAACTCACCTCCACGCTACGGGTGATGTCCTTCCCCGACCTCGACTACCTGCCCCCGAAGCTGCGCGGTCGCCGGATCGCCCGCATCGCCGTCGCCCTGCGCGGTACGAAGGAGGAGGCCGACGGGCTCGTCGCACCGCTGCGCGGAATCGCGCGGCCGATCGAGGACAGCCTGGCGCCGATGCGGTTCGCCGACTACGCCCGGGTGCACGCCGAGCCGGACAACCCCGGCCCGTACATCGGGGAGAACCTCCTGGTCGACTCGTTGGACCCGACGGCCCTGGAGTCCCTGGCCCGGCTGACCGGACCCACCATGGTGATCATGAACATCCGTCATCTCGGCGGCGCCCTGGCCCGTCCGCCCGCCGTCCCGGACACCGTGGTGGGCCGCGACGCCCGCTACCTTCTCGCGGCCGTGGCCCCGGTGGACCCGTGCGTGTCCGTCTCGCACCCCGCCGCGGCCTGGGAACAGAGCAACCCCGGCTGGGCGCTGGAGCCCTTCGCCGCGGCGGCGGTCGGCGCCAGCCCCGGCTTCACCGTCGGGCCGCGCACCAGGAGCTGACCTTTCGACGGTAAAAGCCGCAGGGGCGCCCTGATTCCCCATCAGGGCGCCCCTTGCTTTTTTTTGTGCACCCATGTTCAATCTTGTCACCGATGATTACCGGCCCATATTCTCCGACGTGTTGGATTCATTTCGGGAAAGGTGTTCGATGGGTGCGCAGCCGCAGGTGAACGAACTCTGGAAATACATCGGCGAGAACGAGGTCAACGAAGAACGGATCGGTGACCTCGCCGACTTCAAGAGAAGCCAGGTCAATTACCGGCTGACCTGTTTCGACGTCCGCACCAACGGTGTCCGCTACCTGAAGACGCTCGTCTACAACCTGGCCGGCCAGTTGAGCGCGGACGACTGGGAGCGGCTGCGCCGGATCACCGGGCGCGAACTCGGGCAGCCGTACTCCGTCACGTACGACGGGGAGCAGGTGTGCCTCGACTACCTGCGGGCCGTGCGGGACCTGGAGTTCATCGGGAAGAACGTCGAGCTCGACGGCGCGCGGGTGCTGGAGATCGGCGCGGGGTACGGCCGTACCTGCCACACGCTCATGTCGAACCAGGACATCGCCTCGTACACGATCATCGACCTGCCGACCACCATGGCCCTCTCCAGGAAATACCTGCGGACCGTCCTTTCCGAGGAACAGTTCGGCAAGGTGACGTTCATCCCCATCGATGAACTGGAGACGGCTCCGCTCGGCGACGGGTTCGATCTCGCCATCAATATCGACTCGCTCGCCGAAATGGACCGGGGAACCTTCGGGTACTACATGGCGCTGATCGCCGGGCGCTGCCGCTTCTTCTACACCAACAATCCGGTCGGCAAGTACATGGACAAGAGCCTCGACGACCACGCGCGCGGTGACGACGCCCTCGCCCGCGCGCTCGACGCGGGACCGCTGACCGAGGTCATCGACGTCCACGACAACCGTGCGGTGCGCGGCCAGGCCAGAAAATTCGTCGACGCCTACCGACCGGGCTCCGGCTGGAGCTGTGTCGCCGACGCGTGGGCGGCACCCTTCACCTGGTACTGGCAGGCGCTGTTCCAGGCGCCGGCCGCCGCCCGTTGACTCCCTACGAGGGGCCGGCCATGACCATGGCCGCCGCGCCGATCGCGCCGCTCGGCGCACACTCCTTCCTCCTGCTGCTGACCCAGGTCGCGGTGTTGCTGGCGCTCGCGTCGCTCTTCGGGCGGCTGGCGGTGCGCTGGGGGATGCCCGCCGTCGTGGGTGAACTGCTGGTCGGTGTCGTGCTCGGCCCCTCGCTGCTCGACCGGTTCGCGCCGGCGGTGACCGAGTGGCTCTTCCCGAAGGAGGCCGCCCAGTTCCATCTCCTCGACGCGTTCAGCCAGATCGGTCTGCTGCTCCTGGTCGGCGTCACCGGAACCCAACTGAGCCTCGGGCTGATCCGCCGGCAGGGCGGCACGGCCGTGCGGGTCAGCGCGGGCGGTCTCGTCGTACCGCTGCTCCTCGGCGTCGGCGTCGCCTTCCTGCTGCCCGCGGTGCTGGTGCCGGGGGACGTCGACCGTACGGTGTTCGCGCTCTTCCTCGGGGTGGCGATGTCCGTCAGCGCGCTGCCCGTCATCGCCAAGACCCTGGCCGACATGGGGTTCCTCCACCGCGACATGGGGCAGCTCATCCTGACGGCGGGGATGATCGACGACACGGTGGCGTGGTTCCTGCTGTCGATGGTGACGGCGCTGGCGACGGTCGGTCTGACCGCGGGGAACGTCGCCCTGACGCTCGCCTCCCTGCTGCTCTTCCTCCTCGTCGCCTTCACCGCCGGCCGCGCCGCCGTCGGGGCCGTGCTGCGCAGAACGGCGAGGGCGGCCGATCCGGGATCGTCCGTCGCCGCGGTGGTGGTGATCGTGCTGCTGTTCGCCGCCGCCGCCCACGCGCTCAAGCAGGAACCCATCTTCGGCGCGTTCGTGGGCGGCCTGATCATCAGTTGTACGGGGGCGTTGGCGCCGGCCCGGCTGGCCGCCCTGCGCACGGTGGTGATGGCCGTGTTCGCGCCGGTCTTCTTCGCCGCGGCCGGACTGCGCATGGATCTGACCGGGCTCGCCGACCCGGTGGTCCTGGGGACCGCGATCCTGCTGCTCGTCGTCGCGGTGGTGGGCAAGTTCCTCGGCGCCTACCTCGGCGCCCGGCTCAGCAGGCTGACGCGATGGGAGGGGCTGGCCCTCGGCGCCGGCCTGAACGCCCGGGGCGTCGTCGAGGTCGTCATCGCGATGGCGGGACTGCGGCTCGGGGTGCTCACCACCGAGTCCTTCACCATCATCGTGCTGATCGCCGTCGTCACCTCGCTCATGGCGCCGCCGATCCTGAACATGGCGATGCGGCGGATCGAGAAGACATCCGAAGAGGCGGTCCGCGAGAAGGCCTACCTGCAGTGAACGGCGAAGGGATCCGCCGCCTCCCCGGCCTGATGGGCCGGGGAGGCGGCGGATCCCTTCGTGTACCGGGGCCGTTCACGGTCAGGGCTCGCCCAGCGGCAGCCGGGCGCAGCGTCTGCAGGAGCGGGCCGAGCTCGCGATGAGGCCGTGGGAGGTGGCGGCGAGCGCGCCGGCGAAGGCCAGCAGCAGCCAGTTGGTGCCCAGCGCCGCCGCGATGGCCAGGGCGAGCGTGGCGACCGCCATGGAGACGCTGGCGGTGGTGCCCGCCCACGCGACGGTGAGGGGCAGCCGGTCCGGTGTGGGCAGCCAGCGGGCGAGCGTGCCGGTGGCCGCCAGGGTCACCGCCGCGAGCAGCGCGGCGGCGGCCGAGACCCCGGCCAGATGGACCGCCAGTAACTGGGCCGTGCGCGGCAGTTGCCAGGTCCCCTCGTCGCCGGCCTGCCGGACCAGGTACCAGCAGGCGATCACGAAGGGAATGGTGAGGGCGACGGCCCGCGCGGTGTGCCGGGCCTGGGCGATCGTCAGCTCACGCTGCCAGCTCACCACGAGCTCGTCCGTCGTCCCGAACTCGCGCATCGCCTGGTCGGCCGCCCGCTGGTACGTCAGCCCCGCCCGGGTGCGCTCCGACACCGCGTCCGTGAGGCCTTCCCGTACCTCCGCCACCATCCGGTCCTTGGCGCGCGCCGGGCCGTGCAGGGCCGCGGCCAGGGAGGCGACGTAGTCCTCGACGGGATCGCTCTGCGGGCTGACGGTGCTCATGTGACGGCTCCGGGCGGTGTGACGGGGTTCAGGACCGAGCCGATCGCGGTGGTGAACTCCTGCCACGCCGTTCGCTCGCGTGCCAGAGTGCCTCGTCCGGCGTCGGTGAGTTCGTAACAACGCCGCCGCCGCTCGCCGGCCGACTCCCAACTGCTGCGCAGCAGGCCGACGCGCTCCAGGCGGTTGAGCGCCGGATAGATCGTCCCCGTGCGCAGCTCCAGGGCGCCACCGCTGCGCTGCTGGACGGCCGTGATGATCGCGTAGCCGTGCAGAGGAGCGGGCTCCAGCACGGCGAGCAGGAGTCCGTCCAGGTGGCCTCGCACCGCATCGTGTCTCATGAGTTGCCAGCCTACACAAGAGAAGTATTGCTGTGTTATCTATTGGTAGCCAACGCATTGGCTCGGACGGCTCCGATGGCTTCCGGGATCTCCGAACGACCACGACGAGCACGACCACGAGCACGACCACGACGAAGGGGTCCACAGTGACCAAGGCGCTGCTATCCGTCCGCCTCGGCCGCACGAAGGACGACACGTGCGCGGACGGCATGTACGCGGACGACACGTGCGCAGCGGACGGCGCAGGACGGGGGAGGACACGATGAGGACGGGCAGCACGACCGCGGCCATCGAGACCACGGGACTGGTGAAGACCTTCGGAGGCAAGAGGGCGGTCGACGGCATCGACCTCGTCATCCCCGCCGGTACGGTCTACGGGGTCCTCGGCCCCAACGGGGCGGGCAAGACGACCTTCGTGAAGATGCTCGCGACCCTGCTGCGGCCGGACGGCGGCGAGGCCCGCGTCTTCGGCCGTGATGTCGTACGCGAGGCGGACGAGGTGCGTGCGTGTGTCTCCCTCACCGGGCAGTACGCCTCGCTCGACGAGGACCTGACCGGCGCCGAGAACCTCGTCCTCCTCGGCCGCCTGCTGGGCCACGGCAAGGCCGGCGCCCGTACCCGCGCCGAACGGATGCTGGAGGCCTTCGTCCTCACCGACGCGGCGCACCGGCAGGTGAGGACGTACTCCGGCGGCATGCGGCGCCGGCTCGACATCGCGGCCTCCCTCCTCAACACCCCCGACCTGCTCTTCCTGGACGAGCCCACCACCGGACTCGACCCGCGCAGCCGCAACCACGTCTGGGACATCGTGCGGGCCATCGTCGACCAGGGCACGACGGTGCTCCTCACCACCCAGTACCTGGACGAGGCCGACCAACTGGCCGCCCGGATCGCGGTGATCGACAGCGGCAAGGTGATCGCGGAGGGCACCAAGGGCGAGCTGAAGGCCTCCGTGGGCGGCGGCTCGGTGCACCTGCGGTTGCGGGACGCCGCCCAACGACCCGACGCCGAACGGCTGTTGAGGCTCTGCCTGGACGGCGCCCCGGTACAGCCCGACCCCGACCCGGTCGCCCTGACCGCCCGTGTGGGTGTCGTGGGGGCCGGCGGCGCCGAGGCGGCCGAGCAGGCCTCCCGCGCCCTGGCCGAACTGGCCCGGGCCGGTATCGCCGTCGACACCTTCTCCCTGGGGCAGCCCAGCCTCGACGAGGTCTTCCTCGCCCTGACCGACGACGCCGCCTCCCGCGGCCGCAGCGCCGAGGAGGCCCTGGCATGACCACCATGGTGAAGACCGACGACCGTGCCGAGGGGCCCGCCCGGGTCTCCGCGGCGTCCCTGGCCGAACTGCTGGCCCCGCCGCCCGGCCGGCGGCCGAGGGCCGGGGCGCCGACGGCGTCCATGGCGTTCGGCTGGCGGGCGATGCTGAAGATCAAGCACGTGCCCGAGCAGCTCTTCGACGTCACCGCCATGCCGATCATGATGGTGCTGATGTTCACGTACCTCTTCGGCGGGGCGCTGGCGGGGTCGACGGGGGAGTACGTCCAGTTCCTGCTGCCCGGCATCCTGGTGATGTCCATCGTCATGACCACGATGTACACGGGCATCTCCCTCAACACCGACATCGCCAAAGGCGTGTTCGACCGCTTCCGGACCCTTCCGATCTGGCGGCCCGCGCCCATGGTCGGCTACCTGCTCGGCGACATGCTCCGCTACACCGTCGCCGCCGTCGTCATCCTGACGGTCGGTCTGATCCTCGGGTTCCGGCCGGACGGCGGGCCCCTCGGGGTGCTGGCGGGCGTGGCCCTGCTGCTCGTCTTCAGCTTCGCCTTCTCCTGGGTGTGGACCATGTTCGGTCTGCTGCTGCGCTCGGAGAAGTCGGTGATGGGCGTCTCGATGATGGTGATCTTCCCGCTGTCGTTCCTGAGCAATGTGTTCGTCGACCCGGGCACCATGCCGGGCTGGCTCCAGGCGTTCGTCAACAACAGCCCCGTCTCACATCTGTGCGACGCGGTACGGGGCCTGATGGCCGGCGGCATGCCCTCGGCGGCCATCGCCTGGGTGCTGGGCTGGTCGGCGCTGTTCCTGCTGGTCTTCGGACCGGTCACGATGCGGCTCTACGCGCGCAGGTGACCGGGAAAGGACGTTCAACCGTGGAATAGCCGCACTTGAACTCCGGGCCGGATCGCACCGGTCCGGCACATACGGCGGGCAGCGCTTGTGGGAGCGCCGCCCGCCGTTTTCGCGGAATCAGCCCCTCGATATCGAACAGAGTTCCACCGGACGGGTTCTTTTGAGAGGATCCCCGAGCGAAAGGCCGGTGCGGCGCCGTCGGAAGTGCCGCCCGCCGAGACCGATCCGTCCCCTTCCGGGACTTCGGTCCGCTCTCCCCTCTCCTGCCTGACCGAGCGTCCCCGGTTCTGTTGTTTCCCTGTGCCGCGGACGCACCACAGAAGGTGGAACCATGACCGTCACGGATACGGCCACAGAAAAGGCCGGGCCCCCGGGATATCCCTTCGGCCCCGTTGTCCGGCTGGATCTGAATCCCCGTTACACGGAACTGTGCCGCGCCGAGCCGGTGTCCCGGGTCACCATGCCCTACGGCGGTGAGGCCTGGCTCATCACCGGATACCACGAGATGAAGGAGTTCCTCGCCGACCCCCGGTTCAGCTCCCGCGCCGCGACGGAACCGGACACCGCCCGGGTGACACCGCTGCCCCTGCGCCCCGGGAACCTGCTCAGCATGGATCCGCCGGACCACGGACGGGTCCGCAGAATCGTCGCGCACGCGTTCCGGCCCCGTATCGTCGCCGAACTCACCGCCCGCATGCGGGAGCTGGTCACCTCGGAACTCGACGCGATGGAGGCGGCCGGCCCGCCCGGCGACCTGGTGGCGAGACTGGCGGTCCCGCTTCCCGTACGCATGATCGTGGAACTGTTCGGCGTCCCGTACGAGGAACGCGCCGAATTCCGCAGGTACTCCGATGTCTTCGTCGCCACCTCGGCGCACACCAAGGAGGAGATAGACGAAGCCAGGGACGGCCTGGAGGAATTCCTGCGTAAACTCATCACGCTGCGCCGAAGCACTCAGTCCGACGACCTCATATCCGTTCTCATCTCGGCTCTGGACGCCGGTGAGATGACGGAGGTCGAGGCCGTGAGGACCGGAATCGGCATTCTCATGGCCGGACACGAGACATCGCTCAGCATGATTTCCAATGTCGCGTTCCTCCTGCTGGCACAGCGTGACCTGTACGAGCAACTGTGCGCGGACCGCTCCCTCATGGGTCCCGCCATCGAGGAAATGCTGCGTATCGTCCCCCTGCGCTCCACGGGCAGTTTCCCGCGCCGGGCCGCCGAGGACGTGGAGATCGGCGGGGTGCTCATCCGCGCGGGGGAGACGGTCATCTTCCAGCGGGCCGCCGGCGACCGTGACGAGCGCGCCTTCACGGACCCGGAGACCATTCGGTTCGACCGTGAACGCAACGCACACCTCGGCTTCGGCCACGGCATCCACTACTGCCTCGGAGCGGCCCTGGCCCGCGCCGAGTTGCAGGCCGCGATCGGGGGACTGCTCGACCGGTTCCCCACCCTGCGACTGGCCGGTCCGGTGGCGGACGTCCCGTGGAAGCCCGGCCTGATCGCACGGGCACCGGAGTCCCTCCTGGTCACATGGTGACCCCGCCCGCCCCCGGAGCCCAGGGTGAGCCGGACGAGGACCGCGGCCGGAACCGGCCCGCGTGGCGGATCGAGGTCGACCGGCGTGCCTGCGCCGGCTCCGGACTGTGTCTCGCGACGGCACACGGCCTGCTGCGCCTGGACTCCGGCCGCTCCCGCGCGGTGACGGAGCTGATCGCGCCGGACGCCCGTGTGGTGGACGCCGCGGAGATCTGTCCCATGGAAGCGATCACCGTACGTCACGCCGGGACGGGCGAGGTCCTGGCCCCGCTGCGCTGACCCCTCGGAAAGGAACCGCCACGCCATGCCGCAGCCCGAACCTCTGCCCCTCTACGGCAAGGACTACAAGACCGACCCCTACCCCCTGTACCGCGACCTCCGGGAGGAGGGGCCCGTCCACCGGGTCACGTTTCCCAGCGGGGTCAACGCATGGCTGGTCACCGGATACGCGGCGGCGCACAGCGCGCTGAACGACGACCGCCTCGGCAAGAACCACGACCTCGGCAACGACGCCTGGCGCGAGCGCGCCGCCATCATGCCCGAGCCCCAGCACTCCCAGCTCCAGGCCCACCTGCTGCACCAGGACCCGCCCCAGCACACCGTGATGCGGAAACTGGTCGCCGAGGCGTTCGCGCCCCGCCATGTCGAGCGCATGCGCCCCCGGTTCGAGGAGATCGCCGACGAGCTGCTCGACGCCGCCCTGGGCACCCAGCAGGACACCGGCGCGAGCGGTGTGATCGACGTGGTCGCGAACTTCGCCGCGCACTTCCCGCTCCGGGTCCTGACCGAGGTGATCGGCCTGCCCGCCTCCCTGGCGGCACGGTTCGACCGGGACTGGGGCAAGGTCGTACAGCCCGTCGGCCCCGCCGATCCGCAGCGGCCCGTCTACGAGGCGCGGCTGCGCGGTCTGCAGGGCTACATCGCCGAGGTCACCGAGGACAAGAGGCGCAACCCCGGCGACGACCTGCTCACCAGGCTCGTCGTGGCCTGCGACGAAGGGGACATCACCAAGGAGGAACAGGACTCCGTCGTCTTCCAGTTGCTGGTCGCCGGACAGGAACCGGTGACCAACCAGATCACCACCGCCCTCATCGCCCTCCTGCGCCACCCCGCCGAACTGCGGCGGCTCACGGCGGCCCTGCACGAGGGCGACGGGGCCGACCCCGGGCTGCCTGCCCGGGCGGTGGAGGAACTGCTCCGTCACGACAGCGCCTTCGAACTCACCACCTGGCGGTTCTTCGCCGAGGACGCGGACCTCTTCGGCACCAGGATCCCGGCCGGCGACTCCGTCATCGTGTCGCTGAGCGCCGCCAACCGCGACCCGGAGCGGTTCCCCGATGCCGACACCCTCGACCTGGACCGCACGCCCAACCCGCACCTCGCCTTCGGCCACGGCATCCACTTCTGCCCCGGTGCCGCGCTCGCCCGAATCGAACTCCAGATCGGTCTACGCGCGGTGCTCACCCGGCTGCCCGGTATACGCCTCGCCGTCGAGGACCAGGACCTGCGGTGGATCGGCGCCGTCCTCGCCCGGGGCGTCGACGAACTCCCCCTCGCATACGGGCCGTCGGCGACCGCGCAAACGGCCGCCGGCTGCCCCGTACAGCACCGCACTGCCTGAGCCCCCGCACCGCCGTAGCTCCCTCTCTCCCTCTCTCATCCCCCGACAAGCCCCCGCACCCCATCCCCAACCGCACCACCCGTCAGACGATCAGCGGAAGCGAGTCGAACACCCATGTCCCAGATGGCCACCACCTTCAACCCGGCCTCCGCGGCCGAACGCGTCAGCCGGGAGATCCTGGAGCTGCTGCTCCCGCACCGGCGTGCCGCCGAACCCGATCAGCACCTCGACACCCCCGACGACTTCCCGGAGCAGTTGGCCCAGATCGGCGGATTCGTCGAGCGCGGCGAGCCGGTGATCTTCAGCCTGCCCGGCTTCCCCTGCAAGTCGCCCAACCCGGACAAGGTCTTCGGCAGTCTCCCGGACCACGGCGAACGGCTCGCGCTGCGTTTCCTGGGCTCCCTGTGCGCGGAGATGGCCAAGTTCCACGAGCCCGGCGCGAAGATCCTGATCTGCTCCGACGGCCATATCTTCGGTGATGTCATCGGGGTCCCTGACGAGCACATCGACGCCTACGGACACGGCCTGCGCGAGATGATCCGTACCGAGGGACTCGGCGCCCACCTCGGCACCTTCGACCTGAAGGACGTGTACGGCCCCGACCTGTCGTACGACGAGAAGCGCGCGCTCGCCGCGCGGACCCTCGGCCCGTCGGTCGAGGAGCTGCGGGCCGAAGTACGCGGCGACGAGTCGACGTTGCGCATGTACCGCGGCATCACCCGGTTCCTCGTGGAGGACGTGGCCAACTGGGAGGGTTCCCGCTCGGCGCTCCAGCGGGACTGCCGCCGCCGCGCCTACGAGGTCATCGCCCGCAGCCGGGCCTGGGGCGAACTCATCGCCCAGCACCACCCGGACAACGTCCGCCTCTCCATCCACCCGCAGAGCCGCCGCGAGCCCAAGTTCGGCATCGGGCTGGTCGGCGAGGCCGACGCCTGGACCACGCCGTGGCACTCCGTGGCGCTGCGCCACCTCGACGGCACCTGGCAGCTCATGGCCCGCTCGGCGGCCAGGCGTCTGGGCAGCGAGGTGCACGTGGACGGCCGGCCGAGCCACTTCGAGGCACACGCGAGCGTCCCGGCCCAGCGGGAGGCCACGGAATGAAGGGGATCATCCTGGCCGGCGGCCACGGGACCCGGCTGTACCCGATCACACTCGGTGTCTCGAAGCAGTTGCTGCCGGTCTACGACAAGCCCATGATCTACCACCCGCTGTCCGTGCTGATGCTCGCCGGCATCACCGAGATCCAGATCATCGCGGACCCGCAGGACGTCCACGGCTTCCAGCGGCTGCTCGGCGACGGCTCCCGGCTCGGCCTGCGCCTGACCTACGCCGAACAGGACAAGCCCCGGGGCATCGCCGACGCGTTCGTCGTCGGCGCCGAGCACGTGGGGGACGACTCCGTCGCCCTCGTCCTCGGCGACAACCTCTTCCACGGTCCCGGCTTCGGCGAGATCCTGCGCACCGCCGCCCGGAACATCGACGGCTGCGTCCTGTTCGGCTATCCGGTGAGCGATCCCGAGCGCTACGGGGTCGGCGAGGTCGACGCCTCGGGCACCCTGCTGCGGCTCGACGAGAAACCCGCCGCCCCCCGCTCCAACCTGGCCGTCACCGGTCTCTACTTCTACGACAACGACGTGGTGGGGATCGCCCGGGGGCTGCGCCCCTCCGCACGCGGCGAGCTGGAGATCACCGACGTCAACCGGACCTATCTGGAGCGCGGGAAGGCCGAGTTCGTCCAGTTGGGCCGGGGGTTCGTCTGGCTCGACACCGGCACCCACGACGCGCTCACCGAGGCCGGTCAGTACGTGCAGATGCTCTCCCACCGGCAGGGGGTACGCATCGGCTGTATCGAGGAGATCGCCTGGCGCATGGGCTACATCGACCGCGCCACCTGCCACCGGCTGGGCCTCGGCCTGGCGCACTCGCCCTACGGCCGGTACCTGCTGGAGATCACCGGCGACACGAAGGGAGACGAGGGAGACCTATGAGCGCCGTACAGATCCGCACCCTGGGCATCGAAGGGGTCCGCGAGTTCACGCCCCCGGTCCACCAGGACGACCGCGGCTGCTTCTCCTCGCCCTACCAGGACGCCGCGTTCACCGGCGCCACGGGCCGTCCGCTGTTCCCGGTGAAGGACATCAGCCACAACCTCTCCGCCGGCGGGGTGCTCCGCGGCATCCACTACACCGCCACCCCTCCCGGCCGGGCCAAGTACGTCTACTGCCCGTACGGACAGGTGCGGGACTTCGTCGTCGACCTCAGGGTGGGCTCACCCACCTTCGGCCGCTGGGAGGTCACCGAACTCAGCGGCGAGAACTGCCGCGCCCTGTACATCCCGGTCGGCGTCGGCCACGCCTTCCTCTCCCTGCGGGACGACTCGATGGTCGTGTACGTGATGTCGCAGGGGTACGTACCGGAACACGAACACGCCGTCTCCCCGCTGGACCCGGCCCTCGGCCTCCCCCTGCCCGCCGGACCCGCGCCGCGGTTGTCCGGCCGGGACAGCGCCGCCCCCACGCTCGCCGAGGCACGGGACAAGGGCCTGTTGCCCACCTACGACGCCTGCCGAGAAGTGGAGGCCGCACTGTGGCCATGACCCCCGTACCCACGATCGCGCTGCTCGGCGCCACCGGCTTCGTCGGCTCGGCCGTACTGCGCGAACTCGCCGCCCGGCCCGTACGGATCCGGGCCGTCTCCCGGCGCCCGGCGGCCGTTCCGCCCGACGCCCGCGCCGACATCGAGATACGGACCGCCGACCTCACCGAGCCCGGCGAGATCGCCGCCGCCGTGGCCGGCGCCGACGGGGTCGTCGTCGCCACGCTGTACAGCTCCGCCACCGCCACCTGGCGGATCACCGACGGCGACACGGCGGCCGAGCGCGTCAACGTCGGCCTCGTCCGCGACCTCGTCGACGCGCTCGCCGCCCGCCGGGACAGGCCGCCGGCCAAGGTCGTGTTCACCGGCGCCGCCTCCCAGGTCGGCCCGACCGCGAAGGCGGTGCTCGACGGCACCGAACCCGACCGGCCCGCGGGCCCGTACGACCGCCAGAAGCTCGCCGCCGAACGGCTCCTGCTCGACGCCGCCGCCCGCGGCGTGCTCCGCGGGACGTCGCTGCGCCTGCCCACCGTGTTCGGGCCCGCCGGCGGGCCCACGGCCCGGGACCGCGGCGTCGTCTCGGCGATGGCGCGCCGGGCCCTGGCGGGGGAGCCCCTGACGATGTGGCACGACGGCACGGTCCGCCGCGACCTGCTGTACGTCGAGGACCTGGCCCGCGCCGTCGTCGCCGGGCTCGACCACGCCGAGGCCCTCGCCGGACGCCACTGGCTGCTCGGTACGGGCGTCGGCCGGCCACTCGGCCCGGTCTTCGAGGAGGTCGCCGCCCTCGTCGCGCGGCGCACCGGCCGCCCGCCCGTGCCGGTGGTCTCGGTGAAGCCACCGGAGCAGGCGGAGGGCGGGGACTTCTCCAGCATCACGATCGACGCCTCGGCGTTCCGCTCCGTCACCGGCTGGGAACCTCGTGTCCCGTTCGGCGAGGCGCTGCGCCGGACGGTGGACCATCTCGCATACGCAGCAGAGGAAGCGGTCGCAGCGGTGGAAGCGTACGAAGCAGGGGGAGGCCGGACATGAGCACCGCCACACTCCTGCGCCCCCGCGGCGCCCAGGATCTGGCCGCGCGGCTGGCCCGGTCCGCCGCCGTGACCGGCGAGGGCCACCAGATGCGTACGGAGGACGTCACCGGATGGCTCGCCGAGCGGGCCCGTGCCCACCGGTTCACCGTGCACCGGGTGCCGCTGGACCGTCTGGACCGCTGGTCCTTCACCCCCGGAACCGGCGATCTGGTGCACCACAGCGGCCGGTTCTTCGCGGTACGCGGCCTGGCCGCCAGGATCGGCGGCGGGCCGCTCGGCAGATGGCAGCAACCCGTGATCCACCAGCCGGAGGTGGGCATCCTCGGCATCCTCGCCAAGGAGTTCGACGGCGTACTGCACTTCCTGATGCAGGCGAAGATGGAGCCGGGCAATCCCAACCTGCTCCAGCTCTCCCCGACCGTGCAGGCCACCCGCAGCAACTACCAGCGCGTACACGCCGGTTCAGGGGTCCGGTACCTGGAGCACTTCACGGAGGTGCCGCCCGACCTGGTGCTGGCGGACTCGCTCCAGTCGGAGCACGGCGCCTGGTTCTACCGCAAGTCGAACCGGAACATGCTGGTCGAGGCTGCCGGCACCGCGATACCGATCACGCCCGACTACCGCTGGCTGACCCTCGGCCAGATCGGTGAACTGCTGCGCCTGGACAATGTGGTGAACATGGACGCCCGTACGGTCCTGGGCTGCCTGCCGCTGCCGGCGACCGATCCGGACGCCCTGCACACCGATGTCGAACTCCTCTCCTGGGTCACCGCCGAGCGGGCCCGCCACGACCTCGACGTGCGGCTCATCCCGCTCGCCGAGGTCGACGGCTGGACCCGTGACGCGGACTCCGTACGACGCCCCGACGGCCGCTTCTTCCGGGTCACCGGTGTGACCGTCGAGGCCGGCAACCGCGAGGTCAGGGGCTGGTCCCAGCCGCTGGTCGAGCCGTGCGGCACCGGTGTGGCGGCCTTCCTCTTCCGCCTCCTGGACGGTGTACCGCACGTGCTCGTCCACGCGCGCGTGGAGGCGGGATACGTCAACCGGGTCGAACTCGCCCCGACCGTCCAGTGCACCCCCCGCGACTGGGAGCCGCTGCCGACAGGAGACCGGCCACCGTTCCTGGACACGGTCCTGCGCGCCGCCGAACGCGGCACGACCCGTTACTCCGCCACGCACTCGGAGGAGGGCGGGCGGTTCCTGGACGCGTGCGTGAGATACATGTTCGTGGAGGCAGACGCGGACACGGCGGCGATCGAAGCCCCCGGAGGCTACACCTGGGTGACGATCGGACAGCTCAACTCCCTCGCGGCCCACGGCCATTACCTCAACGTCCAGGCCCGTACGCTGCTCGCGTGCGTCAACTCCGGCGCCGTACGCCTGTGACGGACGGCGTCCCGGTGCTGGTCCTCGTCCTCGTCTTCGAGGGCGTCGACAGCCTCGGGGTGTCCGCCGTCGCGGACGTCCTCTCCGGGGCGAACGCGAGGGCGCCGCAGGGCTTCCGGTACGACGTACGTACGGTCTCGCCGGACGGCGCGGCGGTCCGCACCTCCAGCGGGCTGGGGATGCTGCCGGATCGCGGCCCCGGAGGTGTGACCGGTGTGGACACAGTGGACACAGTGGTCGTACCGGGGGCCGACGGCATTCCCGGGGCCGGGCCGGAAACCGTACGCGCGCTCCTCAGGGCGGCGGACGGGGCGCGGCGTGTGACATCGGTCGGCACGGGCGCCTTCCTGCTCGCCGAGGCGGGACTTCTCCACGGGCGCACGGCGGCGACACACTGGGCGTTCGCCGAGGAACTCGCCCACCGCTTCCCGGACATCACGGTGGACCCACGGCACACGGTGGTGGAGGACGACCGTGTCACGACCGCCGGTGGCGGGGGTTCCGCCCTGGATCTGGCACTGTCCCTGGTGCGGAACGATCTGGGGCGCGAGGTCGCGCGGCGCACCGCCGCGTCCCTGGCCACCTCCCCGCGCACACCGGGCGGGCAGGCGCAGTTCGCGGAGCCGCGCGTCCGTGAGGCGCGGAACCCGGCCTTACGCGCGGTACAGCGCCAGGTCCTCGACGACCCCGGCGGGGACTGGTCCCTCCCGTCGTTCGCGCGCCGCGCGGGGCTGTCCGAGCGCCAGATCAGCCGCCTGTTCAGGGCACAGGCCGGTATGACGGCCCGGGAGTACGTCGAGCGCGTCCGGGTGTCCTTCGCCTCCCGCCGACTGCTGGAGACCGCGCGGAGCCCGGATGCCGTAGCGCGCGAGAGCGGCTTCGGAACCGAGGCCGCCATGCGCGGTTCCTTCCTCCGTGTCCTTCAGGTCTCGCCCGTCGAGTTCCGGAACCGCTTCTCGTGACCCGCCGAGCGAGCTGTCACCGGACGACGCCCACGCCGCGCACGGATACGAGACGGGCCTGCCCTCATCTCATCGCGACAACGACCTTGCCCGCCTTCGCGCCCAGTTCGCGGGCGAAGGCCGCGTCGGGAGGGCCCGCGACGCTGATGATCTTCCCGCCGGGCTTGAGGACCCGCGGGGACTTCTTGAGCGTCTCGCCGCCGACGGTGTCCAGGACGACGTCGTAGCCGTCGAGGACGGTCGTGAAGTCCCGCTGCGTGTGGTCGACGACGACATCCGCGCCGAGTTGCTTCACCAGACCGGCCTTGGCCGTGCTCACCGTAGTGGCCACGTACGCGCCCAGATGCTTCGCCAACTGGACGGCGACGGTGCCGACGCCGCCGGAGCCCGTGTGGATGAGGACCTTCTGACCCGGCCGGACCTGTGCCCGCTCCACCAGCGCCTGCCACGCGGTCAGGGCGACCAGGGGGAGGGACGCGGCCTCCTCCATGGTGAGCGTGGCGGGTTTGACCGCCACGTCGTCCTGGTGGACCGCGATGAGTTCGGCGAACGTGCCGATACGGTCCTTGTCGGGCCGCGCGTACACCTCGTGCCCACCGCGAACCGTGTGACGGCCGGTCCCACCTGGACCACCACCCCGGCGAGGTCGTTGCCCAGGATGAGCGGGAGACCGTACGGCAGGATCACTTCAAGTCCCCGTCGCGGAGCTTGAGGTCGAGCGGGTTGACGCTCGCCGCATGGATCCGGACCAGGACGTCGTCGGCGCCCACCCGGGGGTCGGGCATCTCGGCGGCGCGCACACCGGCCTTGTCGCCGTACCGCTCGATCATGAAGGCCCTCATCGTCGTCCCCTCCCCGGCCTCAGGCCACCGGCGCGGCTGGGGCGACGACGCGGCCGGCGTCGCCTCCCCGGATGCCGTCGAGGGACCGGGCGATCGCCTCGTGGGGAACTCCGAGCGGCACTTCGCTGACGTCGGACAGGCGGGTGAACTGCTCGGGGGTCAGCCGGACGTCGAGAGCGCTCAGGTAGCTGTCGAGCTGGGCGAGGCTGCGCGGCCCGATGATCGGTACGAGCGAGGTCGCGGACCGGGCGGCACGCTCCCGCACCCAGGCCACCGAGACCTCGGCAGGTGTCACGCCGACCTCCTCGGCGACGGCCAGGACGGCGTCGACGACGGCGGTCTTCTGGTCGGTGTTCTCCGTGTGGATGACCTTCCCCAGGTCGCTGAGGCGCCCCTCGGCGCTGCGGCGGTACTTTCCGGTGAGCAGTCCGCCGCCGAGCGGGGACCACAGGGCGGCGCCGAGTCCGAGGCTCTCGGCCATCGGCAGCAGTTCCCGGTCGGCGGTCCGCTCGACGAGGCTGTACTCGTGCTGGATGCCCACGACGGGCGCCCAGTTCTTCAGATCCGCGAGGGTCACCGCTCGGGAGACGCGCCAGGCGGGGAAGTTGGACAGGGCGGCGTGGTGGATCTTGCCGGAACTCACCAGGTCATCGAGCCCGCGCAGGATCTCTTCCATGGGGGTGAGCTGGTCGGGGAAGTGCACCCAGAGCAGGTCGACGCGGTCGGTGCCCAGGCGCCTGAGGCTGGCTTCCACGGAGGCGACCATGTTCTTGCGGCTGTTGCCCGTGCTGGAGACGCCCGGCTGCGGCGCGGCCCCGAGGGTGAACTTGGTGGCCAGGACGAAGTGGTCCCGGTCGGCGGCGACGAACTTCCCAGTCAGTTCCTCCGACTCGCCGAACTGGTAGGAGTCCGCGGTGTCGAGGAAGGTGCCGCCCGCTTCGGCGAACCGGTCGAAGATACCGCGGGCTTCGTCCGGCTCGGCGCCGGCGCCCCAGCGGGTGCCGAAGTTGGCCGTGCCGAGCGCGTACTCGGACACGCGCAGTCCGGTCCGGTGTCCGAAGGTCGTGTAACGCATCAGGTGTCCTCACTCAAGGGTCGACAGGGGCGAGCCGCAGGGCTGTGGGGTGTGCCTTACGCCGCGTTCGGTGACGCGGCCAGGTTCTGCCGGACGTACCGGGTGGTCTCGTCGGCGAGGATCTCGGGCAGGCCCGCCTCGACGCCGTCCAGGGCCTGGGTGGCGACCTCGGCGGGGTCGGCCTTCTGGTCGGCGGGGATGCCCGCGGCCATGTCGGTGTTCATGTACCCGACGTGCAGTGCGGAGACGGTGATGCCGCGGGGTGCCAGTTCCTCCCGGGTCGCGTCGGTGAGCGCCCATGCCGCGGCCTTGGCGGAGGCGTAGGACCCGAGGCCGGCGGGGTGCAGCCAGGACAGGACCGACAGGATGTTGAGTACGGCGCCGCCGCCGTTGCCCTCGATGACGGGGGCGAAGGCCCGTGTCACGGTGAGCGGGCCGAAGAAGTTCGTCTCCATCTCCAGGCGCACAGCGTCCAGGTCGCCCGCGATCAGCGGTGTGGCGGTGGAGATGCCCGCGTTGTTCACCAGCAGCGTCGCGTCGGAGGCGGTGCGGGCCGCGGCCCGGATCGACTCCTCGTCCGTCACGTCCAGGCGCAGCGGGATGACGCCCGGCAGGTCCACCGTCTCGGGGCGGCGGGCCGCCGCGTACACCGTCGCCCCGCGCTCCACGAGCTGGGCGGCCAGATGGCGCCCGAGCCCCCGGTTGGCGCCGGTGACCACCGCGACCGTTTCCTTCAGTTCCATGTCCACTCCCGGTGTTGCGGGCGCCGGCCAGGGCGTCCTATTTAGATTATGAGTGCAATCTAAACATGGCCTAGGATAGATTGCAATCGACATCCAATCGGGAGGTGGCTGATGGGCCGCGTATCGCAGGCGCAAGCGGAGGAGAACCGCCGGCGGGTCGTGGAGACCGCCTCCCGGCTGTTCAGGGAGCAGGGCACCCACGTCAGCGTCGCCGACCTCATGAAGGCGTCCGGTCTGACCCACGGCGGCTTCTACAAGCAGTTCGCCTCCAAGGAGGCGCTCATCGACGAAGCCACCGCCCACGCGTTCGGCACCCTCGCCCAGCTCTATGCGGACGGGCTGGAGCGGTGCGACGGGCAGCGCGACGCGGCCCAGCGGGCGCTGATCGACACCTACCTCTCCGTCGAGCACCGCGACAGAGCGGCGGACGGATGCCCCGCCGCCGCCCTCGCCGCCGACATGGCGCGCCACCCCGGGGACCGCGAGGCCCACCGCGTCTACACCGAGGGGGTGAGCGACTTCGCCGGGTGGCTCGCGACCGAGGACCAGGACGGCATCGCCCGGCTGTGCACCATGCTCGGCGCGCTCGTCCTGGCCCGGGCCACGACGGGCTCCCCGCTCTCCGAGGAGATCCTCACCGCCGCCCGCGCGGCACTGACGGCCACCGACTGACCGGGGACGCTTCCCGGGGGCGGCGTGCCGGGTCTTCGGCCGGTGCGCTTCGCGCGGGCTGCCTCGCGGTCAGCCGTGGCGCCCGAGGCGCCTCGCGTCACCGGGGCGACCCGCGTTGCTCCGCGGGCTGCTCCAGGACGCACCGCACCACGCCGTGTCCGCGCCGCGCCGCGCCCTGTCCGCACCGTCCTGCGCGCGGTGAACCCGGCCGCAATGCGGCCAACTCGCCGAGGGGAAACGGAGGCTCAAGGCCGAATGTGCCGGTGTCCCCGTCGGGAGCGTTATGGTCGGGGCCTTGGGAATTTTATATTCCGCGTGCGCATCCGCGCCTCGGATTCGCTCCCCGTTCCCTTCCGTTCCCTTCCGTCTCTGGCGAAACTTCGGGTTCGTATAAAGGAAATCCGAGCAAGTCGAAATTCCGTCAACCAGCACGATCGGTGTTTTTAGGACTTTACCTGCCGGAGGAACCGGGAAACCGTTTCTTCGTATCTACGATCGTCAGCTATGACCGACATACCACGGGACAACTCCGCCACCCGTGCGCGCTGGCAGACATGTCTCAGGCTCGCCCGCGAACTCCTCCTCGTCGGGCAGGACGACAAGGACCTCAAACTCGACTATCTCCACACTCTGATCGACACGGGCCGCCTCGGCCCCACCCACCACCCGCGCAAGAAGATCCTCGTCATCGGCGCCGGCATCACCGGCCTCGTCGCCGGCCGCCTGCTCAAGGACGCCGGCCACGACGTCACCATCATCGAGGCCAACGCCGGCCGCGTCGGCGGACGCATCAAGACCATCCGCGCCACCAAGCACCACCAGCCCTTCGACGACCCCGCCCAGTACGCCGAGGCCGGCGCGATGCGGCTGCCCGACTTCCACCCGCTCGTCCTCGCCCTCGTCGACAAACTCGGGCTCGGACGCCGCCAGTTCTACAACGTGGACGTGGACCCCGCCACCGGCAGCGAACCCGACGTCCCCGTCCCCCCGGTCACGTACACCTCCTTCACCGGCCGGACATGGACCTACGGCGACGACAGCCCCGACTTCCGCGAACCCGACAAGCGGGGCAACTCCTGGATCCGCGCCAACCGCGTCCAGGTGCGGCGGGCCGAATACGCCACCACTCCGGAACGGATCAACGAGGGCTTCCACCTCACCGCCGACGAAGTCCGCGCCCCCGTCGTGAAGATGGTCGACGACGCGCTGGAATGCGTGCGCGACTACTACTCCGACCTCGTCGACGGGAAACGCGTCAACAAGCCGTTCGACGCGTGGGTCGAGGGCTGGGCCCGCGTCATCCACGACTTCGACGGCTACTCGATGGGCGGCTTCCTGCGCGACCACGCCGGGCTCAGCGACGAGGCGATCGAGGCCGTCGGAACCCTGGAGAACATGTCCTCACGGCTCCACCTCTCCTTCTTCCACAGCTTCCTGAGCCGCAGCGACATCAACCCCACCGTCCGCTACTGGGAGATACCCGGCGGCAGTTGGCGCCTGCCGCACGCCCTCCACCAGGGCCTGCGCGACGAGGTGCGACTCGGCCACCGGATGATCCGCCTCGAATACCACGACCCCAGCAGGGACGCCGACCCCGAGGGCACCGGCGCCGTCGGACCCGACGGATGGGGCGTGGCCGTACAGACCGTCGCCGAGAACGACCCGCGGGCCCTGCCCCGCCTGTGGACCGCGGACCTGGCGATCGTCACCATCCCGTTCTCCGCCCTGCGCTTCGTGGAGATCGTCCCCTCGATGTCGTACAAGAAGCGCCGCGCCGTCATCGAGACCCACTACGACCAGGCCACCAAGGTGCTCCTGGAGTTCAGCCACCGGTGGTGGGAGTTCACCGAGGACGACTGGCGCGACGAACTGGAGAACATCGCACCGGGCGCGTACGAGAACTACCGGCTGAACACCGGGGCGGACACCGATCCCGCCCTCACACCCACCACCGCGGACGCCGATCTGCTCGGTGCCGCGGTCAAGGACAGCGGTGTCACCGAGGAGATGCGGCAGCTCAACAGCACCATGCCGCTGCGTGGCCCCGCCGTACGCCCCGCCACACGCAGCTTCGGAGGCGGCTCCGCCGCCGACAACCCCAACCGGTTCATGTACTACCCCTCGCACCGGGTCGACGGCAGCACCGGCGGCGTGGTCCTCGCCGCGTACTGCTGGTCCGACGACGCCGCGCGCTGGGACTCCATGCGCGACACGGAGCGCTACCTCTACGCCCTGCGCAACCTCCAGGCCCTGCACGGCCGGCGCATCGAGGTGTTCTTCACCGGGCGGGGCGCCACCAAGAGCTGGGCCCGCGACCCGTACGCCTTCGGCGAGGCGGCCACCTACACCGCGCACCAGATGACCAGCTTCCACCTGGACGTGCCCCGGCCCGAAGGCCCCGTGCACTTCGCCGGGGAGCACACCTCCCTCAAACACGCCTGGATCGAGGGCGCCTTGGAGAGCGCCGTCCGTGCCGCCGCCGCCGTCCATCAGGCCCCGCCCGTCACCACGCCGGGCCCGGACACGGAGGGCAGCTCGTGACCGCGATCACCCCCCGGTGCACGGTCGCCCGCTATCTCGCCCTGCGGCTGGCCGAGTTGGGCATCACCCACCTGTTCGGCGTCCCCGGCAACCACCTCGGCCCGTTCCTGACCACCCTGCGCGCCGAGGGCGACATCGAGTGGGTCGGTACGCCGACCGAGGGCGGCGCGGGCCAGGCCGCCGACGCCTACGCCCGTATCCACGGCATCGGCGCGGCGGCGGTCACCTACAGCGTCGGCGCGTTCAACCTGCTGGGCGCCTGCGGCGGCGCCTACGTCGAGCAGATCCCGCTCGTCGCGATCAACGCCTCCCCGCCCTACGAGCAGTGGCAGAACTACCGTGCTCTCGGCATGCTCACCTCCCACATGAGCCCGCGCGCGGAGAGCAACCTGGACGTCTACCGGCAGGTCACCGTGGACGCGCAGGTCATCTCCAACCCGGGCCTCGCCGGCGGGCAGATCGACGCCGCCCTCACCGCGTGCCTCTCCGAGCGCAGGCCGGTCTACCTGGAGGTCATGGAGGACCTGTGGGACGAGCCCTGCCCCGAGCCGGGGGAGCCGATCATCCGGCGCGAGCGGCCGTTCAGCGCCCGCAACCAGCCCATGCTCGACCACGCCGTGAACGCGATCCTCACCCTGGTCGAGGAGCACCCGGGACCGGACGGCAGGCCCCGCCCGATCGTGTGGGCCGGTGAGGAGATCGACCGGTTCCGCCTCGGCGGGCAGCTCACCGACCTGGTGGAGGCCACCGGAGTGCCGTTCTGCACCACCGTCGGAGCCAAGGCCGTCGTCGAGGAGGACCTGCCGCGGTTCCACGGTGTGTACAACGGACGGGCCAGCCACCCGGACGTGCACCGGATCTTCAAGGACTGGGCCACCTGCCGGATCGGGCTCGGTGCGTGGGCCACGTCGAAGAACGTGGGCGGCGAACAGTACGTCGGCGGCGACTGGGTGATGGCGGCGAACGGCGGTGTCAGCGTGGGCACTTCCTACTTCCCCGACGTCCAGCTCGAACAGCTCCTGCCCGCCCTCCAGGACGCGCTGGTGAACCGGTACGGCTCCGGGGGCCTGGACGCCGACTACTACGCCGAGGCCCACGCCCACCACGGAGCGCCCGACGGCCTCCCCGCCGGCCTGGAGCTCCACCGCGCCTCGCTCCGTATCAGCGGCTCGTCGTCCCGGCCTGCCGAACGGCTCACCTACGACGGCCTGTTCGACCGGATCAACCACTTCCTCGGCCAGGAGACCCGGCAGAACTGGACGGTCGTCTCCGACGCCGCGTTCTCCCTCATCGGCTCGATGAACCTGTCCCTGCCCGCGGGCGGGTTCCTGTCGCAGATCAGTTGGCTCTCCATCGGCTGGTCGGTCGGCGCGGCCACCGGCGCCGCGCTCGCCCCCGAACGCGGGCACGCCCGCCCGATGGTGTTCGTCGGCGACGGCGCCTTCCAGGAGACGTGCCAGGAGATCTCCACCCACACCCGGCTCGGGCTGCGGTCGGTGGTGTTCGTCATGGACAACGGACACTTCTACGGCATCGAGCAGATGCTGGTGCACCCGTCCTACTACGCCGAGCAGGGCTCCGCCGCCCCGGACCGCGCGGACTTCTACAACGTCCTCCACCCGTGGCACTACGACCGCCTCGCGGACGTCTTCACCGGCAAGGAGACCCCGGCGACCGGGATCAGCATCGCCCACACCTCAGAACTGGACGACCTGCTGACCCGCCTCACCGACCCGACCGACCCGGTCAACGCGGGACCGCTGCTGGTCCGCGTACGCCTGCACCGGCACGACTACCCGCGAGCGATGGCGTACAAGGTGCCGAAACCCTCCGGAGCGGCCTGAGGACAGGCAACCCGCACGTCCTGCCAGGAAAACCTGGTCAGGAAAGTCTTGTTTGCGGAAGGGACAGGAAATGGCTGATCTCAACGTACTGATCGCGTTCGACGCGGCCACGATCGTCGAGCGGAATCCCAACGCGTCGAGGAACCCGGAGGCGCCGACGCAGGTCGACCACGCCCTGATCTACATGACGACGCGCCACGACCACATCGTCGGGACGTCGGGGGCCGAGCTGAACCTCCGGGCCGAACCCGGGGACAGCATCAGGTGGCGGGAGACGACGCTGTCGCTCAGCAGCGACTACAAGGCACTGCTGTACAAATACGTGAGCAGCGACAGCGGACACCAGCTCATCAGGACCCCGGAGATCGAAGTCATCGACGGCATCTATCCGATGCCGAAAGAGGGGTCCGAGGGCAGGCCGGAATTCGTGACGCAGAACTACGAGGACCATTACTGGCGGACGACCGTCAAAAAGCCCGGCAAGGTCGTGTACCACTTCTACTTCCAGATCCTGGACCGCCATCGGAAATTGCAGGGGTACTTCCAATGGGACCCCTTCATCACCATCGAGAATTCCTGACGATCACCCATGCGGTGAGCTGCGGTCCGCCGTGTCAGGCGGACCGCAGCAGCGCGCGCAGCCCGGCGGTGTCGATGACGTGGGCCCGGGACGGGAACACCTTGTCGAGCAGGACGCGGTGGATTTCCGGGTCGGGGTCGGCGACACCGTCGGACAGGACGTAGAGGCGGTAGTCGCGGTCGGCGGCGTCGATGAGCGTGGACAGTACGACACCACTGGTGCTGATGCCCGCGAGCACCAGGGTGTCGATGCCGCGGTCGCTCAGCCGCCCGTGGAGATCGGTGGTGGAGAACGAGCCGTAGCGGACCTTGCGTACGACGCTGTCGCCGTCCTCGGGCGCGAGCCGCTCGTCGATCCGGCAGGCGGTGTCCTCGTGGTGCAGCATCTTCGCCGCGGCGACCGCGCTGAACGACCTGTTGGTCGCGGGGACCGCCGCCCAGTCGTCCTCGGTGAAGGCGACGCGGACAGGGCCGACGGTGCCGCCGGCGGCGCGGACCTCGGCGACGGCGCCCCCGACCCGCGCGACGAGCGCGTCGGCGTCGGGGGCGGGCCGGTCGCGTGCTGTCCCGATTCGGCGCGCAGGCTGGGCGCGCAGCCTCTTCATCGCGTCGTTGAGGCGCTGCGCGGTCGCGGCGGACTGCTGCGTACCTTTCTCGACGCCCCCTTCCGGGCCCTGTACGCGGACTGGCCCCGCACCGCCCGCGAGTGCGACGCCGTCCTGCGGACGGCGGCGGGCCGCACCCCGCACGACCCGGCGCCGGCCGCCCTGGTCGATGAACTCGGCGCCAGGGAGCCGGACTTCCGTACCTGGTGGGCCGGCCATCAGGTACGCGGGCCACGACAGCTCACCAAGACCTACGCCCATCCGGTCGTCGGCAGGCTCACCCTCGATGTCCAGCAGTTCACCGTCGACACCCACCCCAACTCCTCGTCGCCTACACCGCCCCGCCCGACTCGCCCTCCCGCGAAGCACTGGGGTTCCTCCTGCGGTGGGCGAGCCATTCGTCGAAGGTCTGACGGCCCCGGGGGCCCGGTCCGGTCGGAAGCTGGCCGTCGCCCGCCATGGCCGCGCCCGTGGCGCCGGGGAGCCGGACCGGCACCAGCAGGCGCCGCTGGTGCGTGGCCCGCAGCAGCCGGCGCGCCAGGTCGACGAGCTGCTCGACCCGCGGTCCGGCGAGCTCGGGGGCCATGCCCTGCGCCGGGGCCAGGGCGAGACGGACCAGGTGCTGGGCGACCTCGCGGGCCGCGACCGGCTGGGTCCGCATCCGGGGCACCACCGCGAGCGGACTCGGGACCAGGTCGAGGGTCTGTTCCACGAACTCGTGGAACTGCGTGGCCCGCAGCACCGTCCACGGCGTCGGACCGCCCTTCACCACGCTCTCCTGACGCAGTTTCCCCTGGTAGTAGCCGTGCCCGACCCGGTCGATGCCGACGATCGACAACGCGACATGGTGGCGTACCCCGGCCCGCTCACCGGCGGCCAGGAGAGTGCGGCCGACGCTGTCGAAGAACGAGACGGCCTTCTTGCCGCTCATGGTCGTCACGTTGCTCACGTCGACGACCACGTCCACGCCCGTCATGGCCGCGTCGAGCCCCGCACCCGAGACGAGGTCCACACCTCGCGACCGGGCCAGCACCACCGGCTCCTGACCGGCCGCGGCCAGCTCCTCGACCACCAGCCGCCCGACCAGCCCGGTCCCGCCCGCCACCGCTACCCGCATGCCCGGCCTCTCCTCAGCGCTCGTGCCGACATTGTCACCTATGTTGCTTTCGTTGGCCGCACGCTCACGTTGTTCCGGCGCTGAGGGTTCGGGCGAGGGCCATGGTGTGCCGGGCCTCCAGCGCCGTGGTCCAGCGCGCGCTGCGCCTGCCGCAGCCGTCCGTGCTCCTGCCCCGTAACGCCGCCGACCGCTGCCTCCGCGGGCGCCAGAGCTGCCCTTTCGTCAAGGTGCGGGACATCCGGGTCGGATCGGACGGCCGGTAGGGTGCGGGTCGGCGTACTCGTGGAACTCGCGGTCGGTCCCGACTGCCGCCGGGTCATCCCGACACCGACGAGGACGACGGCCATGCCCAGGACCACCCGTACGCCGATGACCTCGCCCAGGACGACCGCGCCGAGCAGCACGGAGACGACGGGCAGCAGGTAGCCGACCACGGCGGCGTTGGTGGCGCCCTCGTCGTTGACGATGCGGTAGGTGAGGTGGAAGGTGATCGCGGTGCAGAAGACGCTGAGAACGACGGCCGCGATCACGGCCGTCGGGCCGGGGTCGATCGACTCCAGGCCGCCGATCGGCAGGGCGACGGCGGTCAGTCCGCTCGCGGCGATGAGCTGCGCCGCGGAGAGCGAGAGGGTGGGGGTGCCCTTACGGACCAGGGTGCGCCCCATGTAGGTGAAGGCGACGGCGTAGCTGGCGGCGCCGCCGAGGATGGCGAGGGCGCCCCAGCCAGTGGCCCCGGTGGTCTGCCAGGGGGCGAAGATGACGACCGTGCCGGCGAAGCCGAGCAGGAGGCCCACCAGGCGTACGGGGCGGAGTCCGCGTTCCGTGCCGAGGGCGAGCCCCAGGGCGATCGACCAGAGCGGGGTCGTGGCGTTCAGAGCGCCCGCGAGACCGGAGCCGACGCTCTGCTGCCCCAGGCTGAACAGTGCGAACGGCAGGGCGTTGCAGAAGAAGGCCGCGACGACGATGTGCCGCCAGAGGGTGAGGCCCCGGGGCATCCGATGCCCCGTCGCGTAGCAGGCGACGAGGAGGACGAGCGCGCCGAGGGCGCATCGGACGAAGGTGACCTGGAGCGGCGAGAGCCCCCGCAGCGCCAGCTCGATCCAGAGGAACGTCGAGCCCCACAGCAGGGCGAGCACGGCCACCCGCAGTCCGCCCCGCAGGCTCCGTGTGCTGCTGTTCACGATGGTTCCTCCACCCGGTTCGGTGATTCCCGGTTCGGTGATTCCCGGTTCGGTGTTTTCGGTCCGGTGTTCTCGGTCCGGTGTTTTCGCTCTGGTGGTCTTCGGTTCGGTCGTGCCCGGTTCAGTCGTTCCTGGTTCGGACGTTCCCGGCTCTTCGAAGGTGCCTCAGTCAAGCTTTGAGGACAAGCAAATGGTTCTACCTGTTCTGTTAAGCTGTGCTACATGCTTGATGTGAGGCGACTGCAGGTCCTGCGCGCGGTGGTCACCAGCGGTACGGTCACCGCCGCCGCGGCCCACCTCGGCTACACGCCGTCCGCCGTCAGCCAGCAGGTGGCGGCGCTGGAGAAACAGGCCGGTACGGCGCTGCTGGAGCGGGTCGGCCGCGGGGTGCGCCCCACGGCCGCCGGACTGCTGCTCACCGAGCACGCGGGCCTGATCAGCTCGGCGGTCGCCCAGGCGGAGAGCGCCCTCGCCGACCTGCGCGCCGGACGCACCGGCCGCCTGTCGGTCCGCTACTTCGCCACGGCCGGTTCCACCCTGGTGGCGCCCGCCCTGGCCGGACTCCGGGCCGAGCACCCCGGGGTCCGTATCGACCTCGAACTCGCCGACCCGGACGACCCGTTCCAGGACGTGGCGCGGGGCCGGGCCGATCTGGCCGTGGTCGTCGGGGCGCGGGACCGTGTCGGCGACGGCTTCCGGCTCGTCCATCTCCTCGACGACCCGTACGCCGCCGTACTGCCCCTCGGTCACCCGCTCGCCGACCGGGAGAGCATCGGCCTGAACGAACTCTCGGGCGAGCAGTGGGTGGGCAGCGAGCCGCCCGGGCCCTGCCTGGAGCCGGTGATCGACTCCTGCGCGGCGGCCGGCTTCAGCCCCGACTTCGTCATCCAGAGCGAGGACTACGCCACCGCGCAGGGCTTCGTCGCCGCCGGTCTCGGCGTCGGCCTGATGCCGCGGCTGGGGCTGCGCAACCAGCACCCCGGCGTGGTCGTACGACCGGTCCGCAACCCCGAACCGGTCCGCGTGATCTTCGCCGCCGTACGGGCGATCGCCCTGGAACAGCCCGCCCTGCGCGGCCTGTTGGACGCGCTGCGGGACGCGGCCACCACCGCCGACCCGCCCGACGGATCCGGCTCGGACTGACCGCGGTCCGCGGGGGCCGCCGGTCAGGCCGGCTCTGTGCGTCCCGCTGTCGTGGTGATCCGGGCGATGGCCTCACGGGTCAGTGCGCGGTCGTGGGGTTCGCGCGACAGGGCTCGGTGGAGGGTCAATCCCTCGATGAGCGCGTCGAGTTGGCGCGCCGTGTCGGGGTCGAAGTGTTTCTCCAGGTGGACGCGGCTGCGGCGCATCCACTCGTGGGTGATCTCCCGGTAGACGGGTTGGCGGGCGGCGAGGGTGTACAACTCCTGGGAGAGTACGAGGTCGCGCTGGCTTCCCTCGGACAGGACGTGAACGAGGTCCGTCACCGCCTCGCATGCCTGGTCGCGGTCGGTGGGGGCGGCGAGGTGGGCGTCGAAGACGGCGACGATGTGGTCGGCGAAGCGGCCGAACGCGTCCCGGAGCAATTCCTCCATGCCGCTGAAGTGGTAGGTCATCGATCCCAGGGGGACGCCGGCGCGCGTGGCGATCTTCCGGTGGGAGACGCCGGCGACCCCCTCCTCGGCGATGAGGTCGAGGGTGGCGGCGATGATACGTTCGCGCCGCCGCGGGTCGGTGTGTCCGGTCGCCATGGCAGGAGTCTCTCAGAGGGTCCGGACCGGGCGGGCGGGGTTGCCCACGGCGACGACGCCGGCGGGCACGTCCTTCGTCACCACCGCGCCGGCGCCGATGACGGAGTTGTCCCCGATGCTCACGCCGGGCAGGACGATGGCGCCTCCGCCGAGCCACACATTGTTCCCGATGGTGATCGGGCGGGCTGCTTCCAGTTTGTCGCGGCGGGGCCGCGGTTCCAAGGGGTGGGTGGGGGTGAGCAGTTGGACGTTCGGCCCGATCTGGCAGTCCTCGCCGATGGTGATCGCCGCGACGTCCAGCGCGGTCAGATTGACGTTGACGAAGGTGCGCGCGCCGACGGTGATGTTGCTGCCGTAGTCGACATGGAGCGGTGGCCGTACGTGTGCCTCCTCGCCCAGGGAGCCGAGCAGTTCGGCGAGGATCGGCCGCGCGGCGTCGGCGTCTTCGACGTAGGCGGCCTGGTAGCGGGCGGCCAGGCGTACGGCTTGCTGCTGCCGACGGGCGATCTCGGGGTCGTCGGCGATGTAGGGATCGCCCGCCAGCATGCGTTCGAGGTTCGTGCGGGGGTCCTGGGCGAAGTGGTCCATCGGCATGCGTACGATCGTACACTCGGGGCGGGGTACGGCCCCGAGCGTCGTACGCCCGGGAGGCCTACCGTTTCCGGGCCTGCAGCACTCCCGCGAGCAGGAGCGCGAGCAGTCCGGCGAGGGGCACCACCAGCAGACCCGCCCGGAGGCTGGTGGCGTCGGCGATCAGCCCGACGACGGGCGGGGAGACCAGGAAGCCCAGGCGCATGAGCCAGGAGACGATGGCCAGGCCCGAACCGGCCTTGAGGCCGGGCAGTTCGTCGGCTTCGTGCATCGCCGCGGGAATCAGCGTCGCCACCCCGAATCCGGCGGCGGCGAAACCGAGGATCGTGCCGGGCACGGTGGGAACGGCCAGCGCCAGGCCCATGCCGGCCGCCGCGATGAGGCCGCCCGCGCGGGCCACGGTGCGCTGGCCGAAGCGGTCGACGAGCCGGTCGCCCAGGAGGCGGCCGATGAACTGAGCTCCCACCAGGGCGATGAAGCCGCAGGCCGCGAGCGTCACCGAGGCGTCGAGCGAGTCGGAGAGGTAGAGCGTCGCCCAGGAACTCCCCGCGTCCTCGACGAGCGTGCCGGCCGTGGCGATGAGGACGAGCGCGGCCAGCACGTAAACGGCGCGCGGCCCCGCTGCCGCACGCTCCGGCCGGACCGCCTCCCGGCCGTCGTCGGTCTCCCCGGGCGGCTCGGTGTCGGGGCCCGGCAGACAGAACCGCAGGGCGACGCACGCGGTGATCGCGAACACCACGGCCGAGACCGCCAGATGCTGCCCCCGCGAGAGACCGAGCGTGATCGCCGCGGCGGCCATGGAGCCACCGACGACGGCGCCGATGGACCAGACGGCATGGAAGGAGTTGATGATGGAGCGTCCGTAGCGGCGCTGCACCCGCAGCCCGTGGGCGTTCTGCGCGACGTCGGTGATCGAGTCCGCCGCCCCGGCCAGGAACAGCGCCGCCGCGAACATCACCACCGAGTCGGCCAGCCCCGCGGCGAGGATCCCCACGCCGGTCACCAGGGTTCCGGCCACCGCCGTCCGCGCCGAGCCCAGCCACCGGATGGCCACCCCGGCCGCGAGACCGGCCGCGATGGCGCCCGCGGGGAACGCCGCGACGGCCAGCCCGTAGGCGGCGTTGCCGATGTCGAGATCCGCCTTGATCTGCGGATACCTCGGCAGAAGGTTGGCGAACAGAGCTCCGTTGGTGAAGAAGAGCACGGCAACGGCTACGCGAGCCTGCCGTTCGGCCGAAGCGGGCCGGCGCAGTACGTCAACACTCATGCGGGGACCCTACAGCCGGAGCGTACGAACGTACACTCTTTGTGGGGCTCGCGCCATAGGGCGTCAGCCGCCGCGCACGGTCGTACCCCGGGCGAGTTCAGGAGGCAGGTACGCCCACCCTCGATCATGCTGACGCGGCCGGCCCCACAGCGACGTAGACCGGCGCGACGATGACGGCCCGGTCTCATTCCTGATTTCCGGGGCAGGATCCCTGTGTCCCGCGTCGGTTGAGGATCCCGTACAAGGTCAAGGGGGCACTGCGTGACGGAACTCGTCCCTGCTGGTGGAGGTTTGCTGTGGGACGGGGAGTCCCTGCGGGAGGACGACTGGCTGGTGCGACTCCCGTGGTACGGAGGCGGCGTTACCGACAGGGCCGGTCGGGACGCCTTGGAGGATGTGGCCACGTACGTCGACCGGCGCCTGCGGGAGGGGCCCGGCTTCGCCGTCGTGCGTGGCGTGGAGCTTGAGGGGTTGACCGACGCGGAATGCGTCGAGTCGGCCCGGCGGTTCGGCGGGCTGCTGGGTACGGTGCGGCCCTGCGGGGAAGCGACGGACGAGCTGGTGACGGCCGATGCGCGGGCCAGGGGACAGGTGCCGGTTCCGGATCAGGACCGTGACGACCGCGCGTTGCCACCTCATATGGACAGGTCTCCGCAGCAGGAGCCGCCGCGCGTGCTCGGTCTGCTGTGCGTCCGGCCGGCCACGAGCGGGGGCGAGTCGATGCTGGTCAGCGGAGCCGCCGTCCATGACCGGCTGCTGGCCGAACAACCCGCTCTCCTGCGTCATCTGTACGAGAAGGTGCACTTCGGGAGGGGAGACGGATTCGAGCGGTTCTTTCCCGTATTCCGGCGCCGTTCCGGTGGGTCCAGTACGTCGGACGCGCTGGAGGTGTTCTACAACCGCCACCACATCGAACGTGGCCGGCGCGAGGCGGGCGTGGCGTTGTCGGCCGAGTACCTGGCTGCCCTGGAGGCGTTCGACGGGGTTCTGGCCGATCCGCGGATGGCGCTGCGAATCCCGCTGCGGCGGGGCGACTTCTTGCTGGTGTGCAACAAGGCGGTGCTGCACGGCAGAACCGCCTTCACCGACCCGCACGAGCCGTTGCGGCACCGGCTCCTGGTCCGTATGTGGGCGGACTGAGCGGACTGGGCGGACCGAAACCGCGAGGTGCTCCGCGCGCCGCCCCATCCGGCCGGACAACAGCACCTTGTCCCCAACGCTCTACCGGCGGGGCGATGTGCCGGCTTGAACCAGGACTCGTGCCAGGGCAGTGCTCTCCGGAAGGCTGTCGAACGGGAGGGGCTGCGTGGCGACAGCACCCTCGTGCAGCACGAGGAGTTGAGTGGCGAGGGTGGCCGGGTGCGAGCAGCCCGCCGCGGCGGCGAGTTCCTCGAACAGGTTCAGCAGCCAGAGCTTCTGGTTCGCGGCGATGCGGTACGCGGGATGCGAGGGGTCCGGGATTTCGGCCAGCGCGTTGATGAAGGCGCATCCGCGGGTGTTGGTCTCGCTCCAGGTCCGCAGTGCCTCGAAGGGGGCGGTGACGGCCTCGGCGGGAGTGTTGCCGGCGTCAACGGCGGCACGGACAAGTGACCGCCACCGCTGGTCGCGTTCCGTGAGGTAGGCCGCCACGAGGTGGTCTTTCGAACCGAACTGGTTGTACAGGGTCCGCTTGGTCACACCTGAGTGCTCGGCGATCAGATCCACACCGACCGCTGTGATGCCGCGGCTGTAGAACAGCTCCTCGGCGGCCGCCACGATGCGGCGACCGGCCGGTGTCAAAGGCCGCGCTTTCTGCATGACGGGCCCCTTCACTGATCGGTGTACGGTGGGAGATGTTCACAGATCAGTATACCCGCGAGGAGGTTCAAACGATGGGTGTGTCCGATGCCATGCGTGCGGTGCGCATCACCGAACACGGAGGACCTGAGGTTCTTGAGCCGGCCGAGGTGGCCGTGCCTGCCCCTCAGGCAGGGGAGGTGCTGGTCCAGGTCGGCGCGGTAGCGCTGAACAACACCGACCTGTGGACCAGGGAGGGCGCCTACGGCCGTCCGGACGACCCGAAGGCGCTGTCGGGATGGCGAGGCCCGATCGATTTCCCGCGCATCCAGGGCGCCGACGTGGCCGGCCGGGTCGTGGCCGTCGGGACCGGAGTGGAGGGGAGCCTCATCGGACGCCGCGTGGTCGTCGACCCCGCGATCTACGACACCGAAGGGCCGGACGCCAACCCGGTGGGACTGATGGGGAGCGAGCGCGACGGCGGATACGCCGAGTACGTGACAGCGCCGGTAGCGCGCGTGCACGACGTGACGGAATCTCCGCTCACGGACGACCAGCTCGCGACGCTGCCGACCGCCTACGGCACGGCGCTGGGCATGATCGAGCGAGGCCGGCTGCAGAGGGGAGAGACCGCCCTGGTCTCGGGAGCCTCCGGCGGCGTCGGCCTCGCGCTGGTGCAGATCGCCCGTGCGCGCGGCGCGAAGGTGGTCGCCATCAGTAGCGGACCCAAGATCGATGCGGTGCGCGAAGCAGGCGCACACGAAGTCATCGACCGCGCGGGAGACATCGCCGGGCAGATCCGCGCCGCCGCCCCGGAGGGCATCGACGTCGCACTCGACGTCGTGGTCGGCGAGCTGGTGAGCGAGGGGCTGTCGCTGCTGCGCGAAGGGGGCCGGTGGGTCATCGCCGGCGCACTCGGTGGCTACGACGTGACCTTTGATGTGCGCCGCCTCTACCTGCACAACGCCCAGGTCATCGGATCCGCGATGCACACGCCCACCCACTTCGACCTCCTCATGAACCTGGCCCGTCGGGCAGAGGTCCAGCCCGTCATCGCCGCGACCTTCCCACTGGACCAGGCCGCTCAGGCCCAGGAAGAACTCTCCCGCAGGGGGCACGTGGGAAAGATCGTCATGCACCCCTGAGCCCATGCTGTTCTTCATCCACCAGGATCGTCCGGGCTTGCCGATGGCCTTGAGGGTCTCGGGGCGTTTGAGGGTTTTGCCGACGTCGTAGCGGCGTGCCCGGTGTTTGTTCTTGGAGCCGGGTGGCCGTCCGGGGCCGGTGCCTCGGAGTTTGGGAACACGGATCGGGCAGGCGAGGTGAACGCGGATGTTCCTGAACCCTCGGCGGACGGGGACGCGGACGCGGACGCGGGCCGGGGCGAGCGGGTCGGAGGCGGCGGGTTTCTCCCAGTTGGGATGAACTGCGAGGCTGTCTTCGCCCGGCCGTAGACGTGGCAGAACAGGCGCTCCGCCGAGCACGGGACGTCCGAACGAAGCCATGGCGACACATCGACCGCCAGGGTCTTTCGTTTGGGGTCCGGCTGGGTGAGGGAGCGCCCGCCGCGGCAGCGGCTGATGTCACTGCGGGCACGCGAGCCCAGCAAGATCCAAACGAGAGGCCCCAGGACCAGACGCGCGCCGTCGAAGCGCGGCAGCGGCAGCCCGGCCGGCACCGTCCGCAGCCGTTCGGTGTCGATCCGGCCGTTGTTCAGGCCGCCGTACATCGCTCCGTGCCCACGACGACGCTCGGGCACCAGGGTCACGTCCACCGGGGACTTCACCGCACCGTCCGCACACAGCACCGCGTCCGCCAGTTCGAACAACTCGTCGCGCCGGGCGGTCAGACACGTGTAGGCCTCGCCCCGGAAGCGTGACGTCTCCGCGAACGCTTCCCTCCGATCAGCATCTGGCAGCAGACTTATCCTCACGGCCTTCGTCGTGGTCACGTGCACCTTGGCCGGAGCACACGATCAGACGAAGGCCGCCCCCACGTCCGGCGAACCCCCGGGTGAGCGACCCAGTTCGAGACACCATTCGAGGACCGTCACCACAGGGGGTTGTATGAGCACGGACAGCCGGATAGGACTGTCCGCGTGACTGAGCAACGCAGCTTCGCCCGTACCGTCATCGCGCTCTCCCTGGCCCTGATCGCCTGTTGTGCGCTCACTTTCACCATCATGCTGCTGGCCGGGAGTCCCGCCGTGCAGCCGCAGCGCGTCCTGGATCAGGACGCGCTGGCGCGGGCCGTGCTGAACAACGTCAACTCCGCCGACTTCGCCAAGCCCCCGACCATCGACGATGTCAGCTGCCCCGCTTCCATCCCCGTCGAGGCGGGCCGGGCGTTCGAGTGCAACGTCGACGGCGTCGGCGACGGCAACAGCAGCGGCCATGCCTGGGTCAAGGTGAAGATCAAGGACGATCAGGGCGACCTCTCACTGGGCTGAGGAACGGCAGAGCGAGCGGGACCGCAGCCGTGGCATCGGGGCCGTACCTGCCCCTGTGACTCCGCGGGCGCGCAGTGCGCGGACGCGTTCGAGGCAGGTCGACGGGGCGATGCCGAGGGCGCGGGCGAGGTCGCGGTTGGTTTGCCGCGCATCGAGCTGCAGATGCCGGACGATCGCCGAATCAAGTTCGTCCATGCGGCGACTATGCCCCGCGTACCGAATTCCCTTCGGCCGGCCTCGTACCATCACGTTCATGGGCATGGGGCCGGCTCCGCTCGGCTCTCTGCGGCGGATTCCTCGCTGAGGAGTGGGGGTTGCGCACCAGCCTCCTGGTGACGGCCGCAGGCATGATGCTGTCCCCGGCGGTGCTGGCGTTGTCCCCGCTCGCCCGCCTGGGACGGGCGCTTCCCGGCCGTCCCCGGACGCGTCGGAGACCCACCACCTTCCTGACTCCCACGAGACCACCCCTCCGTGCAACCGATGGGGCCGTACGTGTCGTCGGTCCGGTGGACGCGCGCCGACCGCTGTCCTGTGCGCCGGCAGCGACCACCCGCCGAGCAGCCGGTGGGGGGCGGTCACGGCTGCGGTGTCGGCCTGCTGGAGCGGCAGGAGCTTGCGGCCTGTCGCCGTGTGGAGGAGCTGCGGGAGAAAGCCGGCCGGATCCCGGCCGAGCCGGCCGCGGCCGAGCACGACCGGCAGGAGTGGGCGATCGCTCGCAGACGGGTTGACGTGGTGCCGGCTTCGGACGGTGACGGCGCCCTGCTGACACGCGGGGTGTCCAGCATCTGCCGGTGACCGTACCCCTCCGGCCGGCCGCCGCGGCCTTGCGGCCGGGCCAGGCAGCGGGAGCAGCGGCCGGGTCCGGGACCACTCGGCCTCCGTCATGTCCGACGGGTACCGCCGCTCACGCTCCGCGTGGTCACCGGCGTTGCCGTACTGGTGGGCGAGGCATCCACACGACGAGCCGGTCGAGTCGACTCCACCCGGGAGGACGCGTACAACTGCGGCAACAGGGCCTCCCGGGGCTCGGATCGGACGGATCGCACCCACCGAGCTGCCAGGGGCCCTGCTTCCAGGCCCGGCCCCCGCAGCGATCACCGATAGAGACTCCCGTTCGACGAACACCCCTCAGCACAACAGCTTCCTGCACGTCCGCCGTCAAACAGCGATGAGTTTCGCCGTGACGTCCCGTCTCAATCCACGTACCCGCTCCACCACACCCGAGGAGAGCATCATGACCGCCACCTACACCTTTGACGTCTTCTCCACCCTCGACGGATACGGCCGCCCCAGTAGTCGCGACTGGGGCGGCTACTGGGGCAAGCAAGGCCCCGAACTGCTCGACCGCCGCCTCTCCCTGTATGAGGCCGAGCAGCGGATGATCTTCGGGGCCGCCACCTATCGGACGTTCGCGCAGGTACTGACCCCGGTCTTCGAGGAGTCAGGGCGTGACCCCTGGGTCACCCGGATGATGAACCTGCCCGCGACGGTGGTGTCGACCACCCTGGACGGACCTCTCGACTGGCCGGACGCGACCGTCGTGAGCGGTGACGCCGTCGACATCGTCGCCCGGCTCAAGGAGGAGTCCGAGGTGCCGTTGCGCTCGCACGGCAGCATGTCGCTGAACCGGACGCTGATGGCCGCCGGCCTGGTCGACCGCGTCCAGGTGACACTCTTCCCTGTGATCACCGGTCAGACCGGTGATCACCCGATCTTCCAAGGTGCGGCCGACTTCGACCTCGAACTGCTCGACAGCCGAACACTCGACGGCAGCATCCAAGAACTCACCTACCGGCCCACCCTGCACGCCTGAAGCCATCCACACACCCCCACCCGGCCGGGGCGAGCGTGCGACTCCCACCCACCAGGATCGATAGAGCAAGGCTCGTACGAGCCGTTCGACAACACACTGCCGGATCACCCTCCCGGCGAAACACACTGCCGGCACTCAGCGAGTGCACCCCTCCGCATGCCTGCGCTGACGAGGCCCCGCAGAGCCGGGGCCCGGCGCGTACTCCTCTCTGCGGCAGCCGGAGCAGGTCACCCACTGGTGGCCTTTGTCGTCCTCTTCGATCCGCACCTCCCCTCGCCCCGCACTCCGCAGGACCCTTCCAACCACCTTGCGCCTACGTCCCATTGCTTCACCTCTTCCGATCGGTCCGCCCCTCCATGATGGGACGGCCCACCCCTGACGGACCAGGGCAAAACCCGCCCCGGTGAGATGCCGGCCGAGGCTGCCCGCAGGCCCGCGAAGCGCGGCCACGGTGGGCGATTCATGCGGCCGGACGTAGCCCGCGTCACCTTCGGCAGGCCGCCCGCACTGCGCGCCTTCAGGGCCACGCCCACCCAGGCGCGCGGCCGGAGCCCGTTCGTCGTCACGGTCTCGGTCGACCCCGCAGCAGTCGGAACCGCCACCATGGCAAGGGGGAGGGCACGGGGCGGCCCGAGTGTGTCCGCCGCCCGGATCAGTCGCCAGGGGGTCGCAGGGCAACGGAATCTCAAGAGAGCCAAACGGTTGGCTGGACATGTGGCGGTGACTGTTCCGTAGGAAACGGTGGCGTCGTGGTTGTCCAGCGGCTTCTCCTGGAGTCGAGCCGCCGCGTCGCGGATCTCTCGCCTCATCAACTCTTGCCGCGTCGCCACAGGTTGGAAGTCGCCGGCCGTTCATCAGTGCCCCCACGACGGGATCAGACGGTGACGACGAGCTTGCCCTGGAGGTGACCGCCGTCGAGCAGTCGGTGCGCGTCGGCGATGCGCTCGAACGGGAACGTCTCCTGCACGTGGACCCGGAGTCTGCCCTGTTCGACGAGTTCGACGAGACCTCGCATGGCGACCGGATCGGGGTCGACCGCGATGCCGCTGAAGCGCATGCCGGCCGCCTCGTACTTGGCGGTGAGCGCCGGATCCCCCTCGGCGACCGCCGTCACCAAGTGACCGCCTGGGCGGAGCACTTCGAGCGACCGCTCGACGGTGTCGCCGCCGATCGTGTCGAGCACGACGTCGATGTCGCGGACCGCCTCGGTGAAATCGACCGCCGTGTAGTCGATCACCTCGTCGGCGCCGAACCCCTCGACGAACTTCCGCTTGCTCCCGCTGGCGGTCGCGATCACGTGCGCGCCGAGCGCTTTCGCGATCTGGATCGCGACGTGGCCGACCCCGCCGCCACCGCCGTGGATCAGGACGCGGTCGCCCTCGGTCACGCCGGCGAGGTCGACGAGGCCCTGCCACGCCGTCAGCCCGACGACCGGCAGCGCCGACGCCTCGACGTGCGAGAGCGACGCCGGCTTGTGTGCCAGGTGCAACGCCGGCGCCGACACGACCTCGGCGTACGCGTTGGCCGCCCGCGGGAACAGCGGCATCCCGAACACCTCGTCGCCGGGCCTGAACCGCCAAGTCCCCGGCGCCTGTTCGACCACGCCGCTGATGTCCCAGCCGAGGACGAACGGCGGCCGGCCGATCAGCGGGAACTCTCCGGCACGCAGACGCGCCTCCAACGGGTTCAGCCCGATCGCCTTGACGCGGACGAGAACCTCGGTCGGCAGGGGCCGGGGCTCGGGCGCGTCCACGATGGTGAGCACCTCGGGACCGCCGAGCGTCTGCTGGGTGATGACTCGCATGACTCTCCTGTGCTTTGGAGGGGGTGAGAACCCAGGCTATGTTTCCGACAGGAACCAGCAGGTACCGTTGGCGCCATGAGCGGTTTCGGTCCCGGTGATCCCTTTCTCGCCGACTGTCCAGGGCGTCTGACGGTCGAGCTGATCGCCGACAAGTGGACGGCGGTCGTGCTCTACGGCCTCAGCGAGGGCCCGGTGCGCCATGGCGAGCTGATCGAGCTGATCGGCGGCATCTCCCGCAAGATGCTCACCCAGACGCTCCGACGGCTCGAGGCGCACGGACTCATCCGCCGCCACGCCTACGCCGAGGTGCCGCCCCGCGTCGAGTACGAACTCACCCCGCTCGGGGCGACGCTGATCGATCCGATCCGCATGCTGACCGAGTGGGCGAGGGCGAACGGCGACGCGGTGCTCGATGCGCTCGACGCGCATCCCGAGCCGGTCGCCCCTGGCGACCGAGGCCTTCGCCAGGGCGTGTTTCGAAAGTAGTGCCGTCCGCCCGTAGGGCGGGGCTCGCGGCGTCCGGTGCACTGCACTCGCTCCGCTCGCTCCGTCTCGGCACACTGAACTGTCCTTTGGACGCCGAGCGCGATCGCAAGGCGGAGGATTGTCAGCCCCGATGGCCTGGACGTGCGTGGACGACTCCGACAACGCAGCGAGCGTGCCAGGCGTAGCGGGTCAGGCGGGACTTTCGAAACACGCCCTGGGCTTGTTCTTCAACCTCGGTCGCTGATGCCTCTGTCAGTGCGGGGCCCTATCCTCCGGGAGTGTCACGGATGGGGCAGGAGTTGTTGGTGCAGATCGCAGGGATCGACCTGTATGTGAATCACCCGGTGATGGCTCTGGGGGCGACCGAGTGGATCCCCACCACACTCGCTCTTCCGGGACGACTTCTCCGACTGGACCTCACGCTGACCGCCGAGCACCGACGCGGGCACGGCGCGATGTACGACGCCCTCAACTACGGGAACGTCGATGTACCGCGGCCGTGGCAGATGCTGACCGGGCTGCCAGCAGGCGCCTGGTTCCAAGCCTGACACCTGGGGCGAGCCTGACGCCGCGACCGTTCAGGTCACCGACCGCTATGGCACCGCTCGCGCGAGGGTCTGGGACCGTATCCATCCCCGGCTGACCACTCGCCGGCACAGGATCACCGCGCGGGAAGGAGTTCGGCGAGCAGACCGAGGATGCGCGTTTCGATCGCGTCGCGAATCGGGCGGACCGCATCGACACCCTGACCGGCGGGGTCGGCGAGCTGCCAGTCCAGGTACTGCTTGCCCGGGAAGACCGGGCAGGTGTCACCACAGCCCATCGTGATCACGACGTCGGACGCCTGGACCGCCTCGACGGTCAACACCTTGGGCACTTCGGCGGACAGGTCGATACCGACCTCGGCCATCGCCTCGATGACAGCAGGATTCACGGTCCGGGACGGGGCGGACCCGGCCGAGCGGACCTCCACCCGGCCTCCGGACGTATGCGTGAGGAAGGCCGCGGCCATCTGCGAGCGACCGGCGTTGTGCACGCACACGAACAGCACGGACGGCTTGCCGGAGGTGGTGTCAGACACGAGCGGAACCTTCCTCAACGGCCGACGGGGCGCCTGCCGGAGCCGGTCGGGGGAAGAACCGGCGGGCGGCGAGGGCCACATAGACCAGGCCGATCAGCACCGGCACCTCGATGAGCGGACCGACAACGCCGGCCAGGGCCTGGCCGGAGGACGCACCGAAGGTGGCGATCGCCACGGCGATGGCGAGCTCGAAGTTGTTGCCCGCCGCTGTGAACGCCAGTGTCGTCGCCCGTGGGTAGTCCAGGCCGACCGTCTTGCCGATGGCCATGGACCCGGCCCACATGATGGCGAAGTACACCAGCAGCGGCAGCGCGATCCGTACCACGTCGAGTGGCCGGGAGGCGATCGCCTCGCCTTGCAGGGCGAACAGCACGACGATCGTGAACAACAGGCCGTAGAGGGCGAACGGGGCGATGCGGGGGACCAACGCGGTCTCGTACCAGTCTCGGCCCTTGGCCTTCTCACCCATCGTGCGGGTCAGGAACCCGGCGACCAGCGGGATGCCGAGGAAGATGAGAACGCTGCGGGCGATCTCCCACACCGACACGTCCAGGGCGGTCTGTTCCAGGCCGAGCCAACCGGGCAGGACGGAGAGGTAGAACCAGCCCAGCGCGGCGAACGTGACCACCTGGAAAACGGAGTTGAGTGCGACGAGCACGGCGGCGGCCTCACGGTCACCGCAGGCGAGGTCGTTCCAGATGATGACCATGGCGATGCAGCGGGCGAGCCCCACGATGATGAGGCCGGTCCGGTATTCGGGCAGGTCCGGCAGGAAGATCCAGGCGAGGGCGAACATCACGGCCGGGCCGAGTACCCAGTTGATGATCAGCGATGTGGTCAGAAGTCGTTTGTCGCGGGTGACCGTCTCCAGGCGGTCGTAGCGGACCTTGGCCAGCACCGGATACATCATCACCAGCAGACCGAGCGCGATCGGCAGCGAGACACCGGTGACCGTCACCTTCGCCAGTGCGTCACCAAGGCCCGGTACCAGACGGCCAAGCCCGAGCCCGGCGGCCATCGCCAGGAGGATCCATACCGCCAGGAACCGGTCCACCAGCGACAGGCTCCCGGCCACCGAACCGGCCGGGACGGCGGCCGAGTCGTTCACGAGGCCGCCCCGACCGACTCGCTCGCTGAGTGGCGATCGGACCCTCCGGCGCGGGTGAGGGCGGCAGCGAGCCGGTCCGTCATCGCGGGCAGAAGCCGGTAGTACACCCAGGTCCCGCGACGTTCGGAGTCGATCAGCCCGGCCTGCTTCAGCAGCTTGAGGTGATGGGAGATCGTCGGCTGCGACAGATCGAAGGCCGGGGTCAGGTCGCACACGCAGATCTCCCCGCCCGCCCGCGAGGCGATCATCGACAGCAGGCGGAGGCGGACCGGGTCGCCCAGCGCCTTGAACACCTTCGCCAGTTCCACAGCCTGGTCCTGGCTCATCGGCGCGGTCAGCAGGGTCGGGCAGCAGCCCGCCTCGTCCTGGCCGAGCACCGCCAGCTCTTGTTTCGACATACTTCTATATTGACGGTATTCAATTCAAGACGCAAGGTTGCATCGAGAAATATCAATGCAAGTCGCTTCGCACCCCGACCCACCATCAAGGAGTCACCGCCATGACTGAGCAGAGCACTGACCTGCGCGAGACCGTACGTCGGCGCTATGCCGCAGCCGCCGTCCAGGTCGTCGAAGGCGGCACCGCCTGCTGCGGCCCCGCCTCGCTCAAACGCATGGACGAATCCGCGGCCGCGGTCCGCGCGCTGGATGCCGACAGTGCCGTACTGCGCGCGCTCATCCTCGCGGTCGACACGTTCACGCTCGGCCATGTGATGGCCGAACTGTCGGGCGGCATCCGCCGCCGCACCACCGAGGCCGTCCACACCGCCCGCCGCGAGGCCGGCACGGAATACGTCCAGGCGCAGATCGACGCCGGCAAGCTCCCCCACCTCGCCGACACCGGTTTCTCCGAACTGCTCTACAACGACGATCCGGAGGCAAGCTTCGAACTCGGTCTCAACTGGCTGCTGACCGGCGCCGCCGGGTCGATCGCGCGGTAGCGGCTGGAGACCTCGGCGAGTTCGGAGATCGTTCGCGTGCCGCGGCTCAGAGCGTCGCGGGCGAGGCTCATTCTTCACTGGATCGGACAGTCCAGCGGGGTGGCTCCGACTCGCGAACATCTACGTCGACGGAGGACAGAACCAGATCTGAGAACTTGATCTCGATCCTGAGGCGTTGACCACCCCGGCCTTTCTCGCTGATCGGCGAGAAACGTCAACCTCTGGGCTGCCGCTGCTTTCTCGTTCCTCACGTCCTCGACGCGCGGTGGCGGGACCCTTCGGGCGGGCGGGCCGGAACGGGCATCCCGAACCGCGCGAGTTCTGCATCGACTTGATCCGTGGGGTCCGGCGACGGGGTGCTGCCGGTGTGGGTCCGCCCTCGTCGGCGAGATGGATCGTGCGGGTCGAACCGGCACACGGTCGAGCGGGCCTCCGTAAGGCCGTCAGTGCGGTCTGAGTCCGTCGACGACGATGGTGAGCATACGGTCGAGTTGGGCGCGCTGCTCGGGCGCGCCGGCCACGGAGAGCACGCCGGCGAGGATGCCGCCGACGTCGACCGGATCGATGTCGCCGCGCAGTTCTCCTGCTTCGGCGCCGGCCTTGAGCACCACCCCCAGGACTTGCTGGACCTCATCGCAGACCGGTCCGGTGCCGAAGCGTCCGGAAGCGCTCATGGCGACCAGGGCTTCGCAGATGCCGCGCCGTTCGCCCGCCCACTCGGCGAAGCGGCGCATCCAGGCATGGAGGGCCTGCGCGGGCTGTTCGGTTTCCAGGAGGACTCGCGCGTCATCGCGCAGAGGGCGGATCTGGTCGCGGTAGACCTCTTCGACCAGGTCCTCCCGGGTGGGGAAGTGCCGGTAGAGGGTGCCGCTTCCCACGCCCGCGCGTTTGGCGATCGCGTCCAGCGAGATCGCCTTTCCGGAGGCGAAGACCTCGGCGGCCGTGGCGATCAGGTGCTCTCGGTTGCGTTGGGCGTCGGCGCGCAGGGTGCTCCGTGGAGGTGTCATGGCCTTCGCGATCGGGAGTGTCGGGTTGGGGCGTGGAGGACGAATCGGGGACCTCTCCGGTTAGTGTACAGTGGTGTAACCGGGGACCTCCCCGCTTAATGGTGGCGCCCGAACCCTGTCCGCTCGACGAAAGGCCCCGCCATGCCTGCAGCGCTCATCACCAGCAGCACGACCGGTATCGGCAGCACGACCGGTATCGGCGGAGCGACCGCCGAACTACCGCACGCCCGTGGCTATCAGGTTGCTGTCACCGGACAGAACCCCGATTCCCTCGCGCGAGCAGGGCCCGAGCTTCCCGGCGACGTACTCGTCGTCCAAGTCCGACGCACGCGTTCTGGTCGACACCGACGTTTCTCGTGGCGACGGTGTCCGAGCGTTTCGGGTTTCTCGACCTGCTGTTCCTCAACGCCGGGATGCTCCCCCGTACCGGTTACCGGTGGGACGGGGGAGTCGTTCGACGAGCAGGCCGACGTCACCAAACCCGGGCGAGCCGACCACCGGTCCGCGCCTCTCGAACGCCACGAACCACGACTACTGGAGAACACGATGCCACTCACCCTCGACACCTACCGGCAACTGGGGCGTTCCGGCCTGCGGGTCTCGCCGCTCGCGCTCGGCGCGGCCACCTTCGGCAACGACTGGAACTGGGGCGCGGAGCGGGACGAGGCGCGGAGGTTGTTCGACCTCTACGTCGAGCGCGGCGGAAACTTCATCGACACAGCGGTCACCTACACCAACGGCACATCGGAGCGCATGCTCGGTGAGTTCGCCCGGGACAAGCGAGACAGCCTGGTCCTGGCCACGAAGTACACGACCCTGCGCCGACCTGACGACCCCAACTCCGGTGGTGCGAGCCGGAAGAGTCTCTTCGGGGCGGTCGAAACCAGTCTGCGACAGTTGAACACCGACTACATCGACCTGCTCTACCTGCATGTGTGGGACTCCACCACACCCGTGGAGGAGATCCTGCACGGTCTGGACGACCTGGTCCGTCAGGGCAAGGTCCTCTATGTGGCCATCTCCAACACCCCGGCCTGGCAGATCTCACGCCTACAGACGATCGCCGACCTACGAGGCTGGTCGCCGCTGGTGGCACTGCAGTTGGAGTACAACCTGCTGGAGCGTACCGGGGAGCGTGACCTCATCCCGATGGCGCGGGAGCTGGGGCTGGGAACCGTTCTGTGGTCGCCGCTGGCGGGAGGGGTGCTCACCGGCAAGTACAGCCGCCAGGACCTGACCACGTCGCCGTCCGGCCGGAGCGACAGCGCCCGCAAGAGTCTCAACCTGGCCCTCGGCGGATTGACCGAGCGCAACCTCGCCATCGTGGACGTGGTCAAGGAGGTCGCCGATGAGCTGGGTCGCACGCCGGCTCAGGTGGGGCTCGCCTGGACCCTGCGGAACCCGGGGGTGACAGCGCCGGTCATCGGGGCTCGAACCGCCGAGCAACTGCGGGAAAACCTGGGGGCTCTGGAAGTCGACCTCACCCCGCACCAGGCGGCTCGTCTGGACGAGGTCAGTGCGATCGACCTCGGATTCCCGCACGCCATGCTCGCGAGTGACCACATCCGCGTCCAGACCCGCGGCGACCTGAAGATCCAGGCCCGCCGCTGACGATCGAGCAGAACGCCAGGGGTGGCATCACACCTGCCCCTGGCGACTCCCGGCACGACCACGGCGGCCTGCCCGCATCGGCGCGACGCCCACCACCTGACGATCGTCGGGACGATCCTCCCGGCCTCCACGGCCTGGCGACGCACACTGCCCTGGCTACGCACACTGCCCTGGCGAGGCAGCGCCCTGGACCACAACGGCCGTCCTCCCACGCCGCGTTACCCCACATCGCGAAGCGTGGGAGGACGGCCGTCCCGCACGCCTCCAGAAGCGGAGCCTCTCGCCGGGGCGGGTGACGCGCGAGGTGGAGAATTCAAACTCAGCCGGCACACACCGGTTTGATCGCACCCCACAAGGCACGCTCGTGCAGACGGTCGAGATCGTACTGGTGGTCGGCGGTCTTCTCGGCGCGAACCAGCGCGACATGGCACCGGAGAGTTCCGCCGCGCAGCTTCTGCTTGGCCACCAGTTGGTCGATGAACTCAGCAGTGATCCGGTCCAGCTCGGGACGGACCTCGGTGGCCAGGTCGGGACGCTCCGTCGGTGCCTGGTCCGGATGCTCGGTCCACAGGTCGTACAGTCCCTGCTGCACGACCTTGCTCATGTCGATCTGTGCCCGGAAAAAGTCCACGGTCTCACCCGTGTCCAGACCGGCTTCGATGGCGAGGGCCGTGGCCTGGTCGAGCACCTGTTGCTCCCGCGCCGGGTCCTCGATCGGCGTATCGGTGCCGAACTTGGCCGCGGCGACCTTGTTGGCGAGCAGGATCCGCTCGGCGGCGAGGCCGACCAGTGAGGTCAGCTCGCTGCCCGGCGCCACGCTCGGGGAGGAGGCCGCCGTCGCGGGTGTGGCGCCGGCCAAGAACACCCCAGCGGTCGCCAGCGAGGAAAGCCCGACACGCAGCGATCGGGAGGAAGTACCTTCAGCGAACATACGGAATTGCCTTTCTTACGGGCTGTGCGGCAGCGCAGCCCTGATCATGTCGACCACACCGGGGAGTCGGGACCGACTGCCGGTACAGCCCCCTCTCGGATGCTTCGCCTGGACAGTGTTTCCGGTTCCAGCGGGAGCAACGAGCTCAATCACTCGGTCGGATGAGCGCGGCTCTCGGCTGTGCGGAGTCGCGGGTCAGGCTGTGAGCCGTCGGTTGCCTCGGCAGGGCTCAGGCGTAGTGGTATGACGCCCAGCTCTCAAGGATGACAACGGGATCGCTCATGGTTGGGTTCAATCGAGGCGCTCGCGTGGATCGGGTCACGGTTCGATCCTGCTCGTCGCAGCACTGCGCTGAAGGATTTACGCGCGGCAGGTCGTCAGCGCGTCGGACCGGTGACCTTGTGGGTGCCGAGGACGGCGAGCAGTTCGAGGAAGTCGGCGCTGTCGGTGCCGGCCGCGGGGGTGAACCAGAGGAGCCGTTGTCGGCCGTCCTCGCTGAACCGGTTGAGGCAGTTGACCTCGATGAGACCGAGGACGGGGTGGTTGAGGCGTTTGCGGTCGTCGCGCCGGAACGCCACGTCGTGGTCGGCCCACAGGGCAGCGAATTCGGGGGAGGTGCTGAGCAGCGAGGTGATCATCGAGCCGGCTTCGGTGTCTTCGGCATCTCGTCGGGCGGCGGCTGCCCGCAGGTCGGCGACGAAGGCCCGGGACTGGCCCCCGTGATCAGCTTCGGGATACGGCTCCCGGGCGTCCGGGTCGGTGAACCACCGGTGGACGAAGCTGGCTTGAGCGCCCCGGAGGCCGGAGTGGTCCCCGAACAGCGCCACCGCCGGCGGGTTCGGCAATGGTGTGGGGGATGCCGCGCCGACGCAGGTGGGCGCGGATCCTGCGGGAGCTGTAGCCCTTGTCGGCGATGACGTGGTCGGGCCGGGTGCGGGGCCGGCCCGGGCCGGTGCGCGGGACTCGAACGGCGTCCATAACGTGCTCGAAGCGGGTGCCGTCGTTGGTGTTGACGCCCGTCAGGATGAAGCCGAGAGGGCGGCCCCGGCCGTCGCAGGCCAGGTGGATCTTGGTGCTCAGTCCTCCTCGGGACCGGCCGATGGCGTGAGCACCCGCTTCGTCCCGGTCGACCGCCCCCTTTTCCCGCCCGTCGCGTGCTGATGGGCCCGCACGATCGTGGAGTCCACCGACACCAGTCAGTCGATGTCACCGGCCGCGTCCCTCTCCGTCTGGATCGCCTTCAGCGTGCGGGAGAAGGTACCGTCCAGCGCCCACCTGCGGAAACGCGTGTAAAAAGGGTCTGCCAGGAACCGCAGCGTTCCGGCACGTCCCGCCGGGCGGAGCCGGTCCGGAGCTTCCGCACGGTCCCGTTCAGCACCACCCGGTCGTCCGCCCGGGGCCGCCCCGCAGTCCCCGAACTCGGCAACAACCGTGACAGCACGGCCCACTCCGCATCCGACAGCTCATGACGACGCACCACACCCGACATGATCTCCCATCACTCGATCAGTTTTGAAGACGACCCCTGGGACAGCACCTGGTCGAGACCGTCGCCTGCGCCGTCGTCGCCATCGGGCGGCGTCGCCCTCCTGGGCACCTTCACCGACCAGGGCCCCACCTCCGCGGCCCGTGCCTCGCTGACCGCCCTGCTCGCGGCCCTGTCCGAGTACCACGGCTTTGATCCCCAGGCCGCCGTGACCTTCGTCAACCCCGTCGACGGCGTGACCATGGACGTGCAGATGATCAGCGGCCACCAGGACCGGCCGGCCACCGAGTGCCCCGGCGCCGTGCTCCACGACGACCTGCCCGCGCTGCGTGCGGACGTGGCCTCGGCGCTCTGAACCACGTACCGCAGGGCAGGACAGGTCGGCGCCGTCTGCCGGTCGACAGCGCTCCGGGGTCCGACCGGATCGTACGCAGGGCCTCGTTCAGCGCAGAGCGATGCCCGTGTCCGTGGGACGGAGCGCCTCCGCGAGGAGGCGCGCACCAGGGCCCGCCAGCCAGCGGTCGAAGCGCAGCAGGAAGGGGAACTCCGCGCGCAACGCGTCGAGGTTCGTCCTTCCCACCAGCCTGCCGGAGTCGACGAGTGCTGCCGATCCGCCGAGGGCTTCATCCTGCTCCAGCAGCGTCGTCGGCAGACGGCCGTAGCTGATCGGCCGGCCAACGGCCTGGGCCAGATGTCCGGCCAGGCCCTTGCCGGTGAGAGCGTCACCGGCGATCTCCTCGGTGTGGCCGGCGTAGCGCTCGGGTGAGCCGAAGACCGCGGCGGCGATCCGGCCGATGTCGCGTACCGCGATGAACTGCATGGTCTGGTCGGGGCGCATCAGGAAGGACATGCGCCCTCGGTCGAGGCCCATTCCGGGGAGAACCAGGGTCTCCATGAACGTGGCCGGCCGGATGATGGTGCTGGCGATGTCCAGATTCCGGACATGGGCCTCGATGCGGCTCTTGGTGTCGAGGTGGGCGACGCCCGTCGGTGTCGGCCCCGCAGCGACCGTCGAGCTGTAGACGAGGTGGGCGACGCCGCAGCGCTCGGCGATGTCGGCCACCGTCGTGCCGAAGCGGACCTCGTCCTCGTTGGTCACGACGGCGCCGGCCTGGCCTGTATTCGGCTGGACGCTGAAGACGCCATGGGCGTCGGTGAAGGCCGCGCGGAGCGACTCCGGATCGCTGAGGTCACCGCGAACGGTTTCGACGCCGGCGGCGGAGAGGGATCGGGCCCGGTGGCCGGACGGATCGCGTACGACCGCACGCACCGCCCAGCCGTCGGCCCGCAGCGCTGCGGCGACCGATCCTCCCTGCTGTCCCGTGGCGCCCAGGACGACGACGGTTCTGTCGATGTCGGTCATGCCAACCACGCTGTGCTCTCGGCGATCACGGCCGTGTTCCTGACGAGCATTGCTCATCCTTTCCGGGGTACTGAGAAGCGAGTTGGGCGAGGTTTCCGGGACGGTCTCCCGATTGCGGTCGGCTTACGGAAACGTGCTGGTCATGGCGTGCTCCAGATCACGGAAGGGATGGCCCGCGCTGGCGTCCGCTACGCTAAAACCTGACGCCAACGTCAGGTGCAAGCCGGAGGTGGCTTCGAGTCGGGAGGCCGGGATGCGGATCGGCGAGGTCGCCGCGAAGGCAGGAGTCAGCGTCAGGGCGCTGCGCTACTACGAGCAGCAGGACTTGCTGCACTCCACCCGGAATCCGGGTGGTCAGCGCCAGTATCCGGCCGGTGCGGTCGAACGGGTCAGGCTGATCCAACAGCTCTACTCCGCGGGCCTGCCCAGCAGAACCATCCGCAAGGTACTGCCGTTCGCCGACTCCGGTGCGGTGTCAACGGAACTGCTGGAGCTGCTCGCTGCCGAACGCGACCGCCTCAACCGGCAGATGACGGACCTGCGGGAAGTGCGCAAGCGGCTGAACGACTGCATCACCGAGGCGCACAAGCAGGACCCGGATCCCCTCTGCCTGCCTACCGGTCCCCAGAACGGAACAGAAAACGCATCGTGAGGTAGAGGGGCGGCGGCCCGAGCGGAGTCCCGCCCCGGCAGCTCCCTGCCGGGATCAGGTCGTCGTCGACGGCTTCTCGGTCGACGGCTCTTCGCGGAGGGCGTCGACGACCGCGCGCTCCAGGACCGCCGACTTGTTGATCAGGGTGCCCTTCTTGCCCATGGAGGTGTCCCTGATGAGGTAGCTCCGTTCGCCCAGGTACTCCAGGGTGGTCGAGTCGAAGATCCAGGCGGTGCGCCAACCGGCCCGAGTGTCGTCGCGGGCCACGCCGATCCCGTGCCGACCGCCCGCGTCCACCGCGTCGGAGTCCACGGTCACGCCGGGGATCTTCGCCGCGGCCTTGTAGAGGGCGGCCGCGGTCTTCGGCGGCATCAGCGTCTCCCGCAGCAGCTCACCGATGGCGTCGAAGGTGTCCTGGGCCTGGTCCCGCTCCTCGGCCGGGGTGTCGCGCGCGTCCTGGTCCCGGGTGATCTCGGTGGTGAGCCGCCGGAGCAGGACGTCGGGGTCGGTGGGCAGCGAGGCCAGCCACGTGTACGTCGGCCGGTTGAGGCCCGCCGGGTAGCCGACGGCGGGCTCGCCGTCCGGGACCCCGACGGTGATCGGGGCGTACGAGCCGTCCTCGTGGATCAGGCCGATATCGATCACCGGCCCCGTCTTCTGTGACATCCAGGCCTCACGCTCGCCGGGCTCGGTCAGTTTCACCGGGCCGCCGAAATCGCCGTCGTTCCGGGTCTGCAGTGTCTTGACGTACACGAACTGGTCGTCGCTGACCTTCTGTTCGCCCTTCTTCGCGGCAGCCGAGGCGACCCGGTCGAGCAGCACGGCCGCGCCACGCGGGGCCGTGGCCTGGGAACCCGTGCCCGCGGCGGACGGTGCCGGAGCGCGGTCCTGGCCGGTCACGGCGAGCGTGGTCAACAAGACTCCGCCCAGGGCGAGTCCGGCGGCGGGCAGCAGGACGGCGGGGCGCAGGAGGCGGGGGCGGGGGCGTGCGGGGGCGCGGTCGCCGTCCTGGTCGATCAGACGCATCAGGGTGTCCTTGTGGTGGAGATGACGGCCAGGGGGCAGGTCCCGTTCGGCCGGGGCCGGCAACAGCCGGGCCAGTTCCTCGCGTTCGGCCCGCTCGGGGCCGGAGGTACGGTCGCTCATCGGGCTTCCTCCTGGATGGGCAGGGCCACGAACGCGGCCCTGCTCTCTACCTCTCCGCGGCGGGGGCGGGGTTCCCTTCCGGATCGGACCGCTTCTCCGGGGAGTGCTTCTCGCGCGGACCCGTCCGGCGTCCGGCCGAGTTCCTCGTCGGTGAGCCGGCGCAGCCGGGCACGGGCGCGGGACAGGCGCGACCGTACGGTGCCCACCGGGATGCCCAGGGCCTCCGCGGCCTCGGCGTAGTCCAGCCCGGACCAGACACAGAGGGCCAGCACTTCGCGTTCCTGGCGGCGGAGCCCGCCCAGTGCCTGCCGGACCGCGGCGAGCCGCCGTGTGTCGTCGACGTGTCCGGCCGTGGCGTCCGCGATGTCCGCCACCGGTTCCGGGGCGGGGCGGCGGGCCAGGAAGGCCAGGCGCCGCCCTGTACCGCGATTGGCGTTGCGGGCCTTGTTCGTGGCGATCCCGAGCAGCCACGGCCGCAGCGAGTCGCCCTCCGGCTCGACGGCGTGACGGGTGCGCCAGGCGGCCAGGAAGGTCTCGGACAGAACCTCCTCGGCCGTCGACCAATCGCCCGTCAGCCGGTAGGCGTGGTTGTAGACCGCCCGCGCGTACTCCTCGTAGAGCGCGGCGAACGCCTCGCGGTCGCCCGCCCGGATTCGTGCGCGCATGCGCTCCCGATCTTCCTGTTCATCACATCTCACACCACCTACCTCTCCGGCCGGGCCGAGGAGTTCCCGTGACCCGCGCCACACCACGGGGCCGCTGATACCGGACGCGGATCCACGGACCACCGGGGAGACGCGGCCTTCCGCTGCTGCCCCACGGCTGAGACCGGCCGGGGACCGAGATCAGGGTCCGCGCACCGGTCTGGAACTTCCAGGCGATCCCGTCGATCACTCCACGGTGGTGGGCTGCTTGACGAACCGTAGGGGTATCAGGACCGCCTCCGTCCACCGCGCCGCTCGTCAGGTCGGTGCCCTTGTGCTGAGCCCTGGCCAGGGCGCCGAGGAAGCGGGTGTCGGGAACGACGGCGAAGCACGCTGCGGCTCTGGCTTGCTGCCTGGCCGCGTGTGCGAACGCCCCCCGAGCAGGCGCTGCAACAGTACGAGGCGGCACGGAGGAGAGCCTGCGGTGCAGCCGTGAACCCTTGCGTGCTCTTACCGCTGAGTGCGCCGAGCCTGCGGGTCGTCGAGCCTGCGGGTCGTCGGGCACGGCGCTGGTGTCCTTGACAGTGAGTCGTGCACATGGCCGCTTGGGCGTCGCTGTTCAAGGAGACATCACCCGCTGTGAGCCGGCTCCCCGGCCCGCGGATCCGGGGTGGGTCGACCAGCTCTCGGTCACCGAGCGGGACGCCTGCAAGTGGGACGACAACAGCGGTACCACCGACCTCTGGCGGGGTGGTGCCGCCTTCACCTCTGCAGTGATCGGCTCGGGGTGTCAGGGCAGGAGGAGTACTTTGCCGGTCTGTCGGTGGCTTTCGAGGTAGGTGTGGGCTTCGGCGGCCTGTTCGAGGGGGTAGGCACGGTCGATGATCGGGGTGATCTTTCTGTCTGCCAGTAGTTCGAGGCACAGCTGCTGGTCGCGCAGGGTGGCGCCGCGCACGCTGGCGATTGTCACCTGTTGGCCGATGAGGGCGAGTGCGTCCAGTTCGAGGCGGGATCCCTGGTCGGTCGGTGTGCCCAGGACGATGACAGTGCCGCCGAGCCGTATGCAGGAAAGGGAGAGCTGGAAGAAGTCGTTGCCGCCGACACAGTCCCAGACGGCGTCCGCGCCCAGACCGCGCGTCAGCTCCCTGACCTGTGCCGGCAGTCGGGGATCGGTGGAGTGCACGATGTGGTCGTAGCCGAGTTTGGTGAGGGCTTCGTCGCGGTCCGGTTTGGTGGTGGTGCCGATGACGGTGGCTCCGCTCAGCTTGGCCAGTTGTGCGCAGGCGATGGCCATTCCGCCGCTGGCGCCGGTGATGACCACCGTGTCGCCGGGACCGACAGGTGCCTGCCGCGCGCAGTTGAGCGGAGTGGTGTAGGTCCACATGGTGGCTGCGGCTGTCTCGTAGTCGACGCCGTCGGGGATGGGCAGGATGGCGTCCTGGCGGCGGGCGACGTACTGGGCGTATCCGCCGAAGACCTGGTGTCCGGGGTAGGCGGTGTCGATGCACAGGTTTTCGAGTCCGCGTACACACAAGGCGCAGTTACGGCACGGCGGGTGCGGAAGCTGCACCACCCTGTCGCCGGGGCGCCACCTGGTGACGTTCTCGCCGGTGGCGACGACTTCACCGGCCGCGTCCCGGCCGAGCTGGAACGGCACAGGCCACGGCGGGCGTCCCGGGAGGGGCTGCGGCAGGTTGCCCGACCGGTAGCGCAGGTCCCAGCTGTTGACGGCCGTGGCATGCACGCGCATCAAGATGTCATCCGGGCCGACCTCGGGAATCGGCGCCTCGATGTACTTGAGCACCTCGGGCCCGCCGTGTTCGAACAGGCGGACCGCCATCATGGTCTGTTCCACTCTCACGTTCCTTCAGATCGTTACGCAATTCACCACAGGCTCCACACAGATGCCCGCGCCTCACCCGCCCCGGCGACGCCGTGGGCGAGCGGATCCCGGCCAGGCGGCTCACCAGGGCCGGACCACGAACGCAACAGCGACCGAATCCGGCGCACCCGACGCTCGGCACCCCCGACGCAGCCACATCGGCAGCCGCCACACGTTGACAGCCCGCCCCTGCTCTTGGATGCGAGTCATGAGAAAAATTCGAGCCTACGCAGCTTCCTTGCTGGCCTTGACTGGAAAGTACCCTAGAACTAGCTTGGCTCTAGTTCAAGAGAGGGGAGACGGCAGTCCCACGTCACCCAGGAGCGCTCTGTAGCGGCATGAACCAACACCTCCTCTGCTCGGACGCTGATGGTCAGGTGGCACGCAGGGACGAGCATCAGCGACCTACCGAGAAACTGCCTGACCTCTCGGGCCGGCTCCGGCCCGAGAGAGTGCACTCGCAGTCGGCCCCAGTCGCCGGACGCGGCCCGCCGACTCTGCGAGCCGATCAGGACCAGCCGGTCACGACCAGCACCCTGACTGACGCCATGCCTTCAGCGGCCGCGGCTGGAAGGGCCGTCGGACCACTGGCGAACGACGCGCGCACCCTCGCGGAGCGCAACAGCCATTGACAGGACCCCGGCAATCACCCGCGCGCCCTTGAGGGAGAGTGGACATGCCCGACGACCGTCCCTTCCAAGCCGTGACTCCGCCCGCCGAGCCCCGCACCAAACCTGCTGCCGAGGCCACCCGGCGAAGATTCATCGCAGCGACCGCCGCTGCTTCAGGAGCCGCCGTGGTCGGCGGTCTGGTCGCGGGGTCGCCCGCGCGGGCAGCCGAGGCCGTGCCCGGCAGCCGGGTCTCCACGGCGGTCACCGGCGTCCAGGGAGCCGACCCCAAGCACCCGACGTCAGGTCCGCCGCCCAGGCCCGCAGGCGGCCGCTCGAAGGACCATCGGAACACTTCGGAGGAAAAGATGCGCATTGTGGCCGTTGAAGAGGCGTTCTCCGTTCCTGGAGCCATCCGGCAGGAGGAAGCGATCCGTCAGCACATGGCGGTGCCGGCGGCGATCAAACAGGAGTGGTTCCGGCGCCTGGACGATCTGGCCGAGCTGCGGCTGGCGGACATGGACGCGAACGGCGTCGACGTCCAGGTCCTCTCGTATTCCACGCCGGGCGTGGAGGTGATGGAGGATCCCGCGGAGGCCGTGGCTGCCGCGCGGCAGATCAACGACTGTCTCGCCAAGGCCATCGCCGCCCATCCGACCCGCTTCGCGGGCTTTGCCACCCTTCCGTTGCAGGATCCCGAGGCTGCGGTCGTGGAGCTGCGCCGGGCGGTGACGGAGCTCGGTTTCAAGGGCGTGCTGTACAACGACCATGTGCGGGGCCACTACCTCGACGAGCCGCAGTTCAGGCCGGTATGGGCCGAACTGGAGCGCCTCGGTGTGACGTTGTATCTGCATCCGGCTGTCGTTCCGGCCGACAACTGGCATGTCTTCGACGGGTATCCCGTGCTGGTCGGGCCCTCCTGGGGATGGACCGCGACGACGGGTGCCCATGCGCTCCGGCTGATCTACGGCGGAGTGTTCGACGAGTTCCCGCGCGCGTCGGTGATGTTGGGCCACATGGGCGAGCTGCTGCCGTTCCAGATGGCCAGGCTCGACAGCCGCTACGACCAGGTGCCCCCCGAGCACAGGGTGCAACACCTGCCCTCGTACTACCTGCGGAACAACGTGTACGTCACCACCAGCGGAGTCATGTCGCATGCAGCGCTGCTGGGAGCCGTCCATGCCGTGGGTGTCGACCGGGTGCTGTTCTCCATCGACTACCCGTTCGAGTCCAGCGCTGCGGCGGTGGAATTCCTGCGCTCCGCACCGTACGCGCCGGCCGACCTCGCGAGCTTCGGGCACGGCAACGCCGAGCGCGTTCTGGGACTGTGACGAGCCACGATGCCGAAAGGGTGGGGGCATCGACGTACGGAACGCGGTCGGCGTCGAACGGCCCCAGCCCGGTGAACGGTCAAGGTGGCGGCCGCCGGGATCAACCCGGGCGAGGCCGCGATCCGGCACGGGATCCTGTACGACGGGTTTCCGGTGGCGTCCTGCGGGCCGGACGGCGACCTCGCAAGGAGCATCGACTCCGCGGGCGCGGCGAGGCGCGGCACCAAGATGGACGTTGCGCGGTGGCGAGGGCAATGTGCCGCCGAGTGTCACCACACTGATCGCCGATGGTGATGGACTACAGCTGCCGCCCTCCCCGGGATGCCCTTCGCAGAGGTCGTACGGCATGCCTCGAAGACGCTACGGCGCACGCCACCATGCGGTTTGACAGTGGTGTGCGCCGCTGCCGTTCACAGACCCTCACCGATGTCCCGCGCGGTCGCGAGCAGAGGCTGGGACAGTTCAGCGAGCCTTGGGCGGGTGCAGCGGACAGACGGAGCCGCCACGACCACGGCAGCCACGGCGGCGCCCGTACGGTCGCGCACACACGCGCCGACGGCGTGCACTCCGCGCTCGCTCTCCTGAAAATTGAGGGCGTAGCCGTGGCGGCGCACGGACACCAGCTCGTTCATCAGGCTCTCGAAGTCCTTGGGAGCTTTGGCCCGGTCCTCGGGGAGCCCGTTGGGGTAGAGGGCCCGGAGCCGGTCAGCCGGCAGTGCCGCGAGCAGGGCCTTGCCGCCCGAGGTCACGTGGGCGGGCAGGAGTGTGCCGGTGCGGTAGCTGACGCGCAGCGCCTGTGGGCCTTCCACGCCGTCGAGGAAGCGGCTGCCGTTGCCCTCGAGCACCATCAGGTGGGTCGTCTCCCGGACGGCGTCCGCCAGCCGTTGCAGGTGGGGGTGGGCGATGGTGATCAGGTCCGGAGGAGGGGCCGCCTGGCTTCCCCTGATCGCCTGCAGAGCCGGCCCCGGGCGGTACACCTTGTGGCGGTCCTGCACGGCGAATCCCTCGAAGACGAGCATCGCGAGGATCCGGTGCGCGGTCGAGCGCGCGACGCCGAGCCGGTCGGCGACGTCCATCACCCGAAGCTCGTCGAGCTCGTGCAGGAGTCGGACGACGCGCAGGGCGTTGCCGGCGGCGCTCACCGGATACGAAGGGCTCGGCGAAGGGCTGCCTGAATTCTTCATAGAGGAATCCTACCCTTCCAGGATTCCGATGAGGGGAAATCGCGGCGTAGCGTCAGGGACGGCGCGGAACGATGCGCGCTTCTTCCGGCGGTCGCCGTACAACACGACGTGGAGGTTTCCGTGACCGACACCACCAGCGAACAGACCGAGCGCAAGCTGCTCAACGAGCTGTACGCGGACTTCGAGGACGCGGGCCTGATCCCGCTGTGGACCCAGGTGGACGGCCTCATGCCGATGGTGCCGCAGCCCGCCGCGGTTCCTCACCTGTGGCGGTGGGCGGAGCTGCTGCCCATCGCACAGCGCTCCGGAGAACTCGTACCGGTGGGGCGTGGCGGCGAGCGCCGCGCCATGGCCCTGTCCAACCCCGGTCTTCCGGGCCTGCCTTACGCCACTCCGACCCTGTGGACCGCGATCCAGTACCTGGGGCCGCGCGAGGTCGCCCCCTCGCACCGGCACAGCCAGGGAGCCTTCCGGTTCGTGGTCGAAGGCGAGGGCGTGTGGACCAACGTCGACGGGGACGCGGTGGCGATGCGGCGGGGTGACCTGCTGCTCACGCCGAGCTGGGCCTTCCACGAGCACCAGAACGTCACCGATGAGCCGATGGCCTGGCTCGACGGCCTGGACATCCCGCTCGTCTCCAAGCTGGACGCCGGCTTCTTCGAGTTCGGCCCCGACGAGCTCGCCACCCGCGAAACCCCCGAGCGCTCGCGCGGCGAGCGACTGTGGGGCCACCCCGGGCTGCGCCCGATCGGCCGGCCCGACCAGCCCAACTCCCCGCTGAACGCGTACCGCTGGGAGCACACCGACGCCGCCCTGACCGCCCAGCTGGAGTTGGAGCAGGAGGGTGTGCCCGGCGTGCTCGAGCCCGGGCACGCCGGAGTCCGCTTCTCGAACCCCACCACCGGCAGGGACGCCCTGGTCACGATGCGCACCGAGATGCGCCGCCTGAGGGCCGGCACCCGGACCACCCCGGTGCGCACGGTCGGCTCCGCGGTCTGGCAGGTGTTCGAAGGCGAGGCGGTCGCCCAGGTCGGAGACAAGGTCTTCGAGATCGCCAAGGGCGACCTGTTCGTCGTCCCGTCCTGGTGCGAGGTCTCGCTGTCCGCCCGCACCCAGGTCGACCTCTTCCGTTTCAGCGACGAGCCCGTCTACGAGGCCCTCGGCCTCGCCCGTACCTCTGGAGGAGAACACAAATGAAGCTCGCCACCATCCGGGTCGACGGCACCACGCGTGCGGTCCGCGTAGACGAGGACAAGGCCGTGGACCTCGGCGAGAGCGACCTTGTGGCCTTCCTGCGCCACGGTGACTGGGCGACGCGTGCCGCGGACGCCGATGGTGAGACGTACGAAGGCGCCCTGGACTACGCCCCCGTGGTCGTCGCGCCGGAGAAGGTCGTGTGCGTCGGTCTCAACTACCGCACCCACATTCTGGAGATGGGCCGCGAACTCCCCTCGCACCCGACGCTGTTCTCCAAGTTCGCGCGGGTGCTGGTCGGTGCGTACGACGACGTGACCCTGCCCGCCGCGTCCACGCAGATGGACTGGGAGGCCGAGCTCGGCGTCGTCATCGGCGCCGAGGTCCGGCACGCCGACACGGAGCAGGCGCGGTCCGCGATCGCCGGGTACACCGTGCTCAACGATGTCACCGCCCGCGACTGGCAGTACCGCACCACCCAGTGGGACCAGGGCAAGAACTTCGAGGCCACCACGCCCATCGGACCGTGGCTGGTGACCGCCGACGACCCCGCGGTCTCCGTACAGGGCCTGAACCTGACGTGTGAGGTCGACGGCGACACGGTCCAGAAGGCCGACACCGGTGACCTCGTCTTCGACCCGGCCGCACTGGTCGCGTACCTGTCCGAGGTCGTCACCCTCGTGCCCGGCGACGTGATCGCCACCGGCACTCCGGGCGGGGTCGGCCACGCCCGCAAGCCCGCCCGCTATCTGCAGGACGGATCACTCCTCGTCACCCGGATCGAGGGGATCGGCGAGACCCGCAACACCTGCCGTCGGGAGACACGGTGAGCGAACGCCCTGCCGCGATGCTGGAGCAGGCGGCCAAGGGCACGGCGGCCTTCGAGGCCGCCGTGCACCGGCTGACCGACCCGGGATTCACCAGGTGCTCGTACCTGCCGGGCTGGAGCCGCGCCCACGTCGTCGCCCACGTCGCCCGCAACGCCGACGCACTCGTCAACCTGCTGGTCTGGGCGCGTACCGGTGTCGAGACGCCCATGTACGCAAGTGGCGACCAGCGGGCGCGCGAGATCGAGGAGGGCGCCCGGCAGCCGGCCGAAAAGCTGCGTGCCGGGCTGCTCGCGGCCGACGGCCGTCTCGCCGAGGAGCTCGCCGCGCTGCCCGACGGGTGCTGGGCTGCGACCGTCCGCACCGCGCGAGGCCGTGAGGTGCCCGTCTCCCAGGTGCCCTGGATGCGGGCGCGCGAGGTATGGGTCCACGCCGTCGACCTGAACATCGACACCGGCTTCGACGACGTGCCGCACGACGTGTGCGCGGCCCTCGTCGACGACGTGGCCGCCTCCTTCCCCGGCCGACCGGACCGTCCCCGCGTCCGGCTGCGGTCCGAGGCCGGTGCCCACACCTGGCTGCTGGGCGACTCGGCCGACGTCGAGCCGGTCGTGGTGAGCGGTGACCTGCCCAGCCTGGCCGCCTACGCGACCGGGCGCCCCGTCCCCGGCCCGTTGTACCCGACCGGCGGGGGATCCCTGCCGAAGCTGCCCGCGTGGCTGTGAGCACGAAGGAAAGACGATGAAAGTTGCCTGCATCGGCGCAGGTCCCGGAGGACTGTTCTTCGCCACACTGCTCAAGCGGAACCGGCCCGGCGCCGAGGTCGTGGTCTTCGAACGCAACCGCCCCGACGACACGTTCGGCTTCGGAGTGGTGTTCTCGGACGCCACACTCGACGCCATCGACGCCGCCGATCCCGTCCTCAGCGAGGCGCTGGAGAAGCACGGCCGGCACTGGGACGACATCGAGGTCCGCGTGCACGGGGCACGGGAGCGCGTCGGAGGCATGGGCATGGCGGCTGTCGTACGCAAGACGCTGCTGAGCCTGCTGCAGGAACGGGCTCGCGCCGAGGGCGTGCAGATGCGTTTCCAGCACGAGGTCCGCGATCCCGCCGAGCTGGACGACTTCGACCTGGTCGTGGTGTGCGACGGCGCCAACAGCCGCTTCCGCACCCTGTTCGCCGACGATTTCGGACCGACCGCCGAAGTGGCGAGCGCCAAGTTCATCTGGTTCGGCACCACCTACGCGTTCGACGGCCTCACTTTCGTCCACCAGGACGGTCCCCACGGTGTCTTCGCCGCCCACGCCTATCCGATCAGCGACTCGCTGAGCACGTTCATCGTCGAGACCGACGCGGACTCATGGGCCAGGGCCGGTCTCGACGCCTTCGATCCGTCGACCCCGCCGGGCACGAGCGACGAGAAGACCAAGAGCTACCTGGAAGACCTGTTCCGCGAACAGATCGACGGACACCCGCTGGTCGGCAACAACTCCCGCTGGGCCAACTTCACCACCCGCAGGGCCCGTTCGTGGCGACGGGGCAAGTGGGTGCTGCTGGGCGACGCGGCGCACACCGCGCACTTCTCTGTCGGGTCCGGCACCAGGATGGCCATGGAGGACGCGGTCGCACTGGCCGAGGCACTGGGGGAGACGTCACACGGCGTGCCGGAGGCACTCGACCTGTACGAGGAGCGCCGCCGCCCCAAGGTCGAGAGGATCCAGGACTCGGCGCGGCCCAGCCTGTCCTGGTGGGAACACTTCGGTCGCTACGTCCGCTCCTTCGACGATCCCACGCAGTTCGCCTTCCACTTCCTCACCCGCAGCATCCCGCGGGGCAAACTCGCCGTGCGCGACGCGTCGTACGTGGACCGCGTCGACGGATGGTGGCGGCGACGTCACGACGCGGGGCCCCTGAAGACGCCTTTCCGGGGCGGGCCGTACCGCCTTCCCACGCGGCGGGTGACGGTCGACGACGACGTCCTGACCGGGACCGACGGCACCGGTATCCCGATGGTCCCCTTCAGCGGTCAGCCGTCGGGGGTGGGCGTGTGGATCGACGCCCCGGACACTGAGGAGGGTCTGCCGCTCGCCCTTGATCAGGTGCGTGAGACGGCGGAGGCGGGCGCCCTGCTCGTCGGAGTGCGCGGCGGTACGGCGCTGACCCGCGAACTGGTCGCGGGGGAGGCCCGGCTCGTGCACAGCCTGCCCGCCGCGATCGTCGGCGCGTACGACGACGACACCGCGACCACGCTCGTGCTCTCCGGCCGGGCCGACCTCGTTGGAGGCAGCAAGTGAGCGCCCTGGAAACGCTGTTCGCACCCCGAGCCATTGCCGTGCTCGGCGCATCGGCCACGCCCGGGAAACTCGGCGCGGCGATGGCCGACTCCCTGGCTTCCTTCCCGGGGCCGGTGATGAAGGTCAACTCCGGTCGCCCGGACCCCGATCGGGGCTTGTTCCCCACCGTCGGCGAGGCCGCCGCAGCCCACGACATCACACCCGACCTGGTCGTCTCCTGCATTCCGGCCGCCGTGACCGCCGACGCCCTGCGCGAGGCGGCAGCCGTCGGTGCCCGCGCGGCACTGGTGTGCGCCGGCGGATTCGCGGAAGCCGGGGGTGACGGTGCGCTGCACCAGCAGGTGTTGGCCGAGGTGGTGCGGGACACCGGCATCCGGGTCCTCGGACCGAACACCTCAGGTTTCCTCGTCCCCCACCGACGGCTCACGGCCAGTTTCGTCCCGGGCGCGCCCGACCTGGAACCGGGTCCGGTGGCGGTCGTGGCCGCGAGCGGCGGCGTGAACCACGCGCTGGCGTTCGCCCTGGCCGAGGCCGGCGTCGGCCTGCGCCTCGGGGTCGGGCTGGGCAACAGCCTGGACGTCACCCAGGGCGACGTCCTGCGCCACCTCGCTGAGGACGACGGCGTACGGGCCGTCGCCCTGCACGTGGAGACCGCCGCGGAAGGCCGGCGCCTCACCGAGGCGGTACGGCGTCTGGCCGATCGTGTCCCCGTGGTGGCCCTGGTCGTGGGCCGTAGCGACATCGGAGACTTCGCCCGCTCCCACACCGGTGCCCTGGCCACCTCCTGGCGCGTGACCAGGACGGCGCTGCGCCAGGCCGGAGCCGTCCTCGTCGACGACGAGCGCGACCTCGTGGACGCCGTCACCGCACTCAGCCGCGTACGCCTCCCCGCCAACCCGCGCCCAGGCATCGGCCTGGTCACCGCACAGGCCGGACCGGGACTGCTGCTCACGGACGACCTGCGCTCCCACGGCATCCAGGTTCCCCCGCTGGTGGAACGGACGGTGAAGGAGCTGCGCGCGCTGCTCCCGGCCCTCACCCATCTGAACAACCCCGTCGACACCGGCCGTCCTTCGCCCGTGCTCACGCAGGTGGTGGAGCGGGTCTCGGAGGACCCCGGCATCGACGTCACCGCCGTGTACGGGCTGCTGGAACCGACGGCGGTGGACCTCCCGGCCGCGCTGACCGCTGCCCGTACGGCCACCCCGCTCGTCGCCGTCGTCGGCGGACCCGTGGAGCAGGCGCGGCGGACCCGCCGTGAACTCGGCGAAGCCGGCATTCCCTGCGCGGCCACGCCGGCCTCCGGATCGGCGATGGTGCGCGCGCTCGTCGAGGACGCGGCTGCCCGCACCCGACTGGCGGCTGTCGTCACCGCCTCCGATGCCCCCACCCTGCCCCCGCCGGGCCCGGTCGACGAGCACACCGCCAAGGGCGTCCTCGCGGACCTGGGCATCCACACGCCCGTACGGCGCGTGTGTGCCGACCCAGCCGCAGCGCACGCGGCTCTCGATGAGCTCGGCGGACCGGTCGTCGTGAAGATCCTCGACGCGGACATCCTGCACAAGACGGAAGTGGGCGGGGTCCAGGTCGGCATCCGCACGCACGAGGAGCTCGACGAAGCCCTCGCCCGCATGCCCGCGAGCCCCGCGCTGCTGGTCGAACAGATGGCCCCCGCGGGACCCGAACTCATCGTCGGCGTACGCCGCGACCCGGTCTTCGGCCCCGTGCTGGCTCTGGGCGCCGGGGGAACGGCTGCCGAAATCCTCGGCGACGTCTCCCTGCGCCTCGCGCCTCTGTCCGCGAACGAGGCCCACGCGATGCTCGACGAGCTCGCCACCCGCCAGATGTTCCTCGGCGCGCGCGGCGCCGCCCCGGTCGACCGCGCGCGACTCACCCGCGTGCTGCTCGCCCTCGCCTCCCTCGCCGCCGACGATGCCGTGGCCGAGTGCGAGATCAACCCTTTGCGCGTCCTGCCCGACGGCGACGTCGTCGCGCTCGACGCCGTACTGCTGCTGCGAGACGCCCGGGATCAAGGAGGATCCGATGACACGTGAGGGATTCGTGCCCTGGCCCAAGGAGGCGGCCGACCGCTACCGCGAGGCCGGGTACTGGCGTGGCAGGCCACTGGGCTCGTACCTTCACGAGTGGGCCGAAGCCTACGACGACACGGTGGCCGTCGTGGACGGGGACATGCGCCTGACGTACCGTCAACTGATCGACAGAGCAGACGGATTGGCATGCCGTCTGCTGGACAGTGGTCTCAACCCCGGTGACGCGATGCTCGTCCAGCTGCCCAACGGCTGGGAGTTCGTCACCCTCACCCTCGCCTGTCTGCGGGCCGGAATCGCTCCCGTGATGGCGATGCCCGCGCACCGCGGTCACGAACTGCGCTACCTGGCGGCACATGCCGAGGTCACGTCGATCGCCGTACCGGACCGACTCGGCGACTTCGACCACCAGGCCCTGGGGCGTGAGATCGCCGAAGCCACCCCGAGCGTACGGCTGTTGCTCGTCACGGGTGGCACGGTCGGCACAGACGCCACGGATCTGCGCGCCCTGGCGGAACCGGCCGACGATCCGGTCGCCGCACGGGCCCGGCTCGACCGGATCGCCCCGGACAGCGGCGACATCGCCGTCTTCCTGCTCTCCGGAGGCACGACCGGACTGCCGAAGCTCATCACCCGCACCCATGACGATTACGAGTACAACGCTCGGCGCAGCGCCGAGGTCTGCGGCCTCGACTCCGACTCCGTCTACCTGGTGGCGCTGCCCGCCGGGCACAACTTTCCCCTGGCCTGCCCCGGCATCCTGGGCACCCTCATGAACGGCGGCCGGGTCGTCCTGGCCCGCACCCCGGAGCCCGGCAAGGTGCTGCCACTGATGGCCGCCGAGGGCGTGACCGCCACCGCCGCCGTACCGGCCGTCGTCCAGCGCTGGATCGACGCGGTGGCCTCCGGCCGCCACCCCGCCCCGCCCGCACTGCAGCTGTTGCAGGTGGGTGGCGCCCGCCTCGCGCAGGAGGTGGCCCGCCGCGCCGAACCCGTGCTCGGTGGCACGCTCCAGCAGGTGTTCGGCATGGCAGAGGGGCTGTTGAACTACACGTGCCCTGGCGACCCCGACGACATCAAGATCGAGACGCAGGGGCGTCCCATGTGCCCGGACGACGAGATCCTCGTCGTCGACGCCTCCGACGAACCGGTCCGGCCCTGCGCGATGGGCGCCCTGCTCACCCGCGGCCCGTACACCCCACGCGGCTACTACCGTGCCGCCGAGCACAACGCCCGTGCGTTCACGCCCGACGGCTGGTACCGCACCGGTGACGTCGTACGGCTGCACCCGTCGGGCAATCTCGTCGTCGAAGGACGAGACAAGGACCTCATCAACCGGGGCGGCGAGAAGATCTCCGCCGAGGAGGTCGAGAACCTGATCTACCGCCTGCCCGGTGTCGCCCGCGTCGCGGCCGTCGCGAAGGCCGATCCGGACCTGGGGGAGCGGGTGTGCGCCGTCGTGGTCGTCGAGCCGGGGACCCACTTGAGCCTCGAATCGGTCCGTGCCGCCCTCACGGCGATGCAGGTGGCGCGATACAAGCTCCCGGAAGACCTGCTGGTCGTGGAGGAGTTGCCGCTGACAAAGGTCGGCAAGATCGACAAGAAGCGTCTGCGGGATGTCGTCCGTGGCAAGGCGGACTCCGTCGAGGCGGTGTGACTGCGCTCGCCGCGGCGGCGAACGGGCCGACGGCGTTGCGGTGACGCTCCCGCTTCCCCGGAGGGAGTCGAACGGCTTCGCCGGCCTTCTGGCGGTACCCGGGGAAGCAGCTCCGGGTACCGCCATCGCCGCCGACCCGCCCCGACCGTCGGACCAGCTGCGGGATGTACCCCGGCCTGGTGACCAGCGATATGCGTCCTCGCGTACGTCCTGCCGCTGAGTCCTTCTCTGCGCGGACCAGGCCGAGTACTTCGAGCACCGGCCGGCCGGTCAGGAGGACACAGCTCGGCGTCGTCGGCGCGAGCCCGCGGCTGAGCAGGGACCGAACGTCGCCACACGTCGTGCGCGTGGCGAACGGCCGCCGGAATCGGGTAGCGGTCGTCATTCCCCTTCGCAGACGCCCTCGACGGCGAACTTCTGGTACAGGTGCGGGTAGGCCACGGTACCGGCGGGGTAGCTCCCCAGATGCGAGGCGAACTCCGGCGTGCCGAGCGCTGCACGGAGGTGCTCCGTGGATTTCCAGACTGCGACGTTGGTGAAAAGCCGGCTGCCGCCGATGCCCCGGTACAGCTGCACCGAGAGGAGGCTCCCCGACTTCTTCATGTACTCCGCGTCGTCCGTCCAGGCGGCCACCACCTCGTCCTCCTTGCCCTCCGGGGCGACAAAGGTGTTGATGACGGTGACCGGGCCGGCCTCCTCCTTCTGCTGGTCGTGGAAGTGGGTGGACTCGTCGAGGTGGCCGAACTTGAGCATGATTCCTCCATGAACTCGCGTGTGATGAGGTGTGATCAAGGGGCGGTCCGGGTGAGGGGCCAGGTCCCTGCGGCACCGCCCGTGGTGTGCGTTCAGGCGTGGTGCTTGTCGAGGAAGTCGGTGATGAGCTGCAGCCACTCGTCGGGCCGCTCCAGCATCGGCAGGTGGCCGGTGGCGATTTCGGCGAGTTGGGCGCCGGGGATGGTCTCGGCGAGCCGGCGGTGCAGGGCGGTGGAGGTGAGCCGGTCGTCGGTGGTCGAGACGACCAAGGTGGGGACCGCGATGCCGGCGAGGTCGTCCCGGACGTCGACCTGGCCGACGAGGTCGGTCTGCTCGGAGCTGCCGTCGGCCGCGCCGGCGGCGACGTAGCCGAGGGTCTGCCGCAGCTGCTCGGCGGGCATGGACTCCAGCGCCTGGGTGCCGAGGGCCATCATGAGCTGGAATTCGGCGAGCAGTTCGCGGTCGCCGGAGGCGGCGATCCTGCTCCAGACCGAGGAGGCGAGAGCGAGCCGGTTGTCGCGGTGCGGGAAGGCCGCGGTCAGGACGAGTGCGGTGACACGCTCGGGGTGGCGGGCGGCGGCTCGGATGGCGACCGGGCCGCCGAGGGAGAAGCCGGACACGGCGAAGCGGTCGAGGCCTTCCGCGTCGGCGGCGGCGACGAGCTGGTCGGCGAGGTCGTCGACGGACAGCGGAGTGGTGGAGCGGGGGGTCTCGCCGCTACCGGGGTAGTCGACGCCGACGACGGTGTGGCGGGCGGCGAGGGATTCCAGGACGGGCCCGTAGGTGCCGGCCAGGCTGCTGCCGGCGCCGTGGGCGAGGAGCAGGCCGGGGCCGGAACCGAGGCGAGTGCGGGCGAACGTGGGTGCGATCAGGTTGCGAGGTGACATGGCCGTCTGCCTTTCGAATGCGCCGACACGCAAGAATCATCCAGCGCGTGTGATTACTTCTCCAGGTCTATCACACGGAGCGTATGATTGATACCTGTGGCGTCAATCACACGCTCCGTATGATGTGCCGGTAGGGTGGCGGCATGAAGCAGCCCCTCCACCGCCGTCAGCCGACCCCGGGCAACCCGCGCGTACAGCGCACCCGCAATCGCGTGCTGGCCGTCGCGCGGGAACTGCTGCCTCAGGTCGGGCCGGCCGGGCTGACCTACGCCCTGCTGGCCGAGCGGTCGGACGTCACCCGCCAAACCCTCTACCGGCACTGGCCCACCCGAGCCGCGCTGCTCTTCGACCTCGTCCTCGAAGGCCCTGACCTCGGCACCTACCCCGAACCGGGCAGCGACGTGGGCGCCGTGGCCACCGCCTGGCTGAAGAGCCTGCGCGCCGGCGTCAGCGTGCCGGCCGTGCGAGCCGCGGCCCTGGCCGTCACCGCCCAGGCCGATCACGACCCCGACAGTGCGAGGGCGCTCGTCCGCATCGGCGAAGACCGCTACGTCGGCTTCAACAGGCTGCTGGAGCCTTCGGGCATCCAGATCAGCGACGACGAGTTCACCCTGCTCTACGGGCCCGTCCTCGCCCGGCTCTTCCTCGACCGCGGCCAGGTCACCGACGCCTTCATCGACGCCGTCGTGGCCCAATGGCTCACCACGCTGCAGCCTGCCGACGCACCGCAGGACTCCCGGTAGTAGTAACCGAAAGCTCCCGACAGAGAGGAACAACCGCGGCCCGGGTCCGCAATGGGAACGCCGTCGGGTACTCCCGGACGTGCTCGCCGACCCCTGGTCGGCCGCGCCGGTGTGGTCGACCACCGATCTGAGCGAGGCCCTGCACCGGTACGAAGCTCTCGAAGGCACGGACGTCAGTCCGGCGATCGGCTTCATGGAGGCTTCATGTGCTGAGTGGTACGTGCTTCACGAGGCGGCTGTTGTCTGGCGGTCATGCACACGTACTCCTCGTCCCGCCGGTGGACAACGTCGACCACCCTGCTGTGCGGCACCTGACTTCGGCGGTCGGCACCGCGCTGTCCCGTTCCGTCGTGACCGGCGCGTTCCTTGGTACGGGGTCGGCCAGGCACATGGAGCCCGCTGGACACGAGCTCGGCGCTGACGCACTGCATAAAGGAACCGCCGGCCTACGCGGCTACGTCGGCGCTATGGGTTCCCACGCCTGAGCGCCGGACCGGCCTGTTGGCGGCAACCAGCCCGGCCGAGGAGCGACTTGACCGCTCGCGCTCCGCGGTCGGCCTGGACCGCGCGCCCGCCCGCCCGAGGAGAGAGCAATCTCCACCATCGCGGGGACCATCGCCCTCCCGCGCAGGCCCTGCCGGCCTGGCGACGGCGCCGTGACGCACGCACACACGACCTGACTCGCACACAGAATGAAGAGGGGAACCGGAAATGAACCTGCGACGGAACATCTCGCGTCGAAGGATGATCGAAGGAGCATCGGCCGCGGCGCTTGTCACGGCGGCTGCGGCCACGGTGCCTGCTGCCATGGCCAGTCCGGATACGGCAGCGTCCGGGCCGGGGCTACCGAAGGGCAACTGGCGTATTGACACCCACGCGCACTACTCCCCCGACGTGTACAACGACTACCTGAAGCGCTATGGCCTCCTCGGCGCCATTACCGGGGCGTACGGTCCCTGGTCGGTAGATCGGCACCTGGCCTTCATGGACCAGTACCGGATTCAGGCCAGCGTCCTGTCGTTCGGCGACCTCCAGGTCACCGTCGGCCCGGTCGACGACCGGCGCGCCACCGCCCGCGCGGTCAACGACTACGCACGCGACCTCGTGCAGACCCGGGGTGACCGGTTCGGGATCTTCGCGGTCACCCCGATGCCCGACATCGAGGGCTCGGTGGCCGAGGTGGACCGCGCGCTCGGCGAACTGGACCTCGACGGCATCTGCCTGCTGACCAACTACAAGGGCACCTACCTGGGGGATCCTTCCTTCGCTCCTCTGTACGAGATCCTCAATGACCGTGGTGCCTACGTCTACGTCCACCCGACGGGTCCGGAGGTGAACCCGGCTCCGAAGCTCTGCTTCGGCCCTGACATCCCGGCTGGGAACAATGTCTTCGAGTACACGTTCGACGCGACCCGTGCGATGACGAGCCTGATCTACAACGGTGTCCTTCGGGACTACCCGAACATCCGCTGGCACTTCACGCACAGCGGCGGGGCACTGCCGTTCCTGGCCTACCGGCTCGCGACCCGCCACTCGGCCTTCCCGCCGTTCAACGAGGTGCTGCCGGAAGGCCCCCTCACGTACATCAAGCGGCTGTACTTCGACGACGCGCAGGCGTTCACCGCCGCGCAGTTGCAGCCGCTGTCGTCGCTTGTGCCCGCCGACCACATCATGTTCGGCAGCGACTGGCCGGCGACCCGCCACCTCTACGCGGCCGACAACGTCGAGACGATGCCCTTCCTCAAGGGCAGCCTGCCGCTTCTCAAGGCAGGCGACCCCGAACCGACCGTCGACGACATCTACAGCCGGCGTCAGCGGATCGCTCTTGAGCGGGACAACGCCCTCGACCAGTTCCCGAAGCTGCGGGCGCGTATACGCCGTGCCGGCTCGCGCTGAGCCGCGACCGCACACCAGGGCGCCGTCCGTTGCCCCGTGGACGGGGCAGCGGGCGGCGCCCTGTGCAAAGGTCAGAGCCGACCCACGGGGAGGCACTGACGGAAATCGGCGTCGGCGGCCGGGCGAACGCGGCACGCAGGACGGGAAAGCCGGTGCCGGGACCGGTGGAGAAGGGGAGCACGGTGCGTCGGCCGGCCTCCCACCGCACCCCGTTCCATCCCGCCTCCCGCGTCTTCTGGAGGAGATCGGCTCCGACGGCGAGCGCATCCCGTCCCACTTCGCCGTCTGCCGGAGTCCGGCGCCCGCCCCGCGCCGACGGGGGACACGGGTGGCGGCCACGAACCACTTCGTGCCGGAGAATTCCTGGACCACACCCGGCTTCCGGCCCGACTCGCGGGCGGCCAGGAACCATGACAAGACGCGCGCCTGCGTCCTGTTGGTGGGCCGACCTGGATGCGTTGGGCGAGATCGTCGGTGAAAGTTCCTGCGCTGGGCACCCTTGCCGACTCCCAGCTGCTCGGCGCCCCGGCGGCGCGGCGCTCGTTGGGCGAGGCCGGCCCACAGAGCGTCGCCGGCCACGACAGACACCGTACGCTGGCGGCATTCGAGGCCCTCTGCCTCCGTGCCGCCGGTGCCCCTGCGGCCATGCCGCCCTTTCTCCTCCCTCTTCCTATCTCGGCGATGGAAAGCGAGCACGATGAGTACGCAGCGCGTTCTGGTCGTCGATGACGAGCCCAAGATCCGCATGACCGTGCGCGGCTACCTGGAGGCGGACGGGTTCGACGTCGTCGAAGCCGCGGACGGACGGTCCGCTCTGCAGGCGGTCACCCGTGACCGGCCGGACCTCGTGGTGCTCGATGTGATGCTCCCGGGGCTGGACGGATTCCAGGTCCTGCGCCGCATCCGGGAAGCGAGCCAGATTCCGGTGATCATGCTCACCGCCCGGGACGAGGAGGTCGACCGGCTGATCGGCTTCACCACCGGCAGTGACGACTACGTCACCAAGCCGTTCAGCCCCCGCGAACTGGCACTACGGGTGCGCGCCATCCTGCGCCGCGCCGACAGCCGGTCCGAGGCGGACCACGAGGACGGCGTGCTGTGCTTCGACGGACTGACTGTCGATCCCGCGACGCGGACCGTGCTGGTCGATGCCGACCGAACGGTGGAGCTGTCCGCTCTCGACTTCGATCTGTTGTTCGCGTTGGCCCGTGTCCCCGGGCGGGTCTTCACCCGGCGCGGCCTGCTGGCCCAAGTATGGGGCGATGACTTCTTCGGCGACGAGCGCGTCGTGGACGTGCACATCCGCACGCTGCGGCGCGCGCTGGGCGACGACGCGGGCGCACCCCGGTTCGTGGGAACCGTCCGCACCATCGGCTACCGATTCATCGGGCGCACCGCCTAGGGTCTTTCGTTTGGGTCCGGCTGGGTCAGGGAGCGCCCGCCGCGGCAGCGGCTGATGTCACGGCGGGCACGCGAGCCCAGCAAGATCCGAACGAGAGGCCCTGGCGGCCAGGAAGGACACCCACCCATGCCTGCCCCCCGCTTTCCGGCCTACCACCGGTCTCGTGCGCGGCTGCGCCGAATCCAGCAGCGGATGTCGCTCCGCAACCGGCTGGTGCTCTCGCACGTCATGGTGCTCCTCCTGGCACTGGCGGCCATGGCGGCGATCAGCGCGCTGATCGAGGTGTGGCTCGGTTTCGACGACATCGAAGGCGATGTGGTCCTGCAGATCGGCCTCTTGTTCGGAGGGGCCGCGGCATTCCCGGCGTCCGTCGCTCTGTCCCGGTTTCTGCTGCGTCCGCTCGACAGGGTGCGCGCCGCGACGCGCCGGCTCGCCGAGGGACACTACGACGACATCCTCGAACTTCCCAGCGAGCCGGGCCTGGCAGCGCTGGTCCAAGACGTCAACACGCTGGCGGCTGCCCTCGCCGACACCGAGCGCCGCCGCGCCCGGCTGATCTCCGAGGTCGCCCACGAGATGCGCACCCCCATCACCATCCTTCGCGGCCAGATAGAGGGCATCGCCGACGGCATCTTCACGCCCGATGAGGCGATGTTCGCCTCCCTTACCGACGACCTCGACCGGCTGCAGCGCCTGGCCGGCGACCTCTCCAGCCTGTCCCGGTCGGAGGAGGGCGCCTTCGATCTTCGCCGCAGGCCCACCGACGTGGCCATGCTGGCTCGGAGCACAGCCGAGCGACTGCGCCCCCAGTACGACGACCAGATGGTGACCCTCGTCGTTGACGCAGACACACCCGTCGCTGCTCTCTGCGACCCGGACCGGATCACCCAGGTCCTGGTGAACCTGCTCGGCAACGCACTGGCCGCATGCGACCGGCAAGGACGTGTGGCGTTGTCCGTGCACGCTGAACCGTCTTCCGCGCACCACGTGATCGTCCGCGTCATGGACGACGGCATCGGCATCGCCGAACACGACCGGGAGCGCATCTTCCACCGCTTCGAACGCCTTGAGCATCCCGGCCGACCCGCTGCCGTCGGCGGAAGCGGCATCGGCCTGACCATCGCCCGGGGCATCGCCCGAGCCCACGGCGGAGACATCACCGCGGAATCCGCCGGCCCGGGCCAGGGAGCGACGATCACCTTGCACCTACCGCAGGATCACGTTCCCGCGGGCGGCCTGCCTCCGGTCTCCCCCGACCCAGCGGCCCCACAGCGGTTGTGACGAGCACGTCGCGGTGGCGAAGGGCGCCGAGCAGTGCGCTCAGTGGTCCCCTCGCCGACTCCGGAGTCGGCGAGGGCGACATCGAAAGGCGCCGCGCACCCGCATCGCGGTGATCGACCTGGAACTGGCCATCGACATGTTCGTCGGCCCGCTGCTCATCCGCACGTTCGTACGCCACGACCCCGACCTCCCGGATGGACTGCCTGAAGGGATTTTCGACACCGTCCTCCATGGCCTACGGCCCGTCAGCTCCCCACGCAGTTGAACGCGTAGACACGAAGGCGCGGCCCCTGCCACCCGCCCGCAGCACCGCACCCGGTGGGCGCGCGAACCCGACATGGTGGTGCGCCCCGGCCGCTTGTCTGTCGCATACCGACCAGCCGTCAGCGCGGTGGTGGTTTTCCGTTGTCCCTACGTGGAGTGTCTCCCCTCCGTTGGGGGCATCCCACGACTGCGTCGGGGGCGCTCAGTCTCGCGCGGTGAACGCGGTGGCCGCTTCCGCGAAGGACGTGGGTACCCGGCCGAGCAGCATCCGCAGGACGTTGCTGTTGCCGCGCAGGCCGTGCCGGTCGTAGTCCTGCCACATGGCGCGCATGTCCGAGGCCCGGGACGCGGAGCCGTCCACTCCCGGCGGGAGCGGTGCGTCCGCCCAGTCCACCGTCCTCGCCTCCAGATCCACTCCTCGCGCGCGCCCGGCGAGGCGCACCGCGTCGGCCAACGTCAGGGCGGGTCCCGCGAGTTCGTAGGTCGCCGAGTCGTGCACGTTCTCGGCGAGCACCTTGACGCCGGCTTCCCCGAGGTCGCGCAAGTCGATGAACGAGAACTCGTTGTCGACGTTGAACGGCACCCCGACGGAGCCGGCCGGAGCCCTGCCCCACGTCGACAGGACGATCTGCGCGAACATCGAGGGCTGGAGGATCGTCCAGTTCAGCCGCGAGGCCCGCACGGCGGCCTCGGCGTTCGCCTTGCGCAGGTGGTGGCGCAGCCCTGGGGTGTGCGGGTGGAGGACGGACAGGTACACGAACCGGCGGGCGCGCGCGTGCCCAGCCGCCTCGACGGCCCTCATCGCGAGCACGTCTTCCTCCGGGTGGAACGCCGGCGGGATCATGAACACGGAGTCCGCGTTCTCCAGCGCTTGACGGACGGTGTCGGGCTTCTCCAGGTCGGCCTCGACGATGTCGTCCACGCCCAGGGCAGCCACTCGTTCCCGGCCTGCCGGGCTGTGCACCACGGCCCGGACCCGGAATGGAGCTCGCAGCGCGGCCTCCAGCACGTACGTACCGCAGAGCCCGGCCGCTCCGATCACCGCGATCAGGGGCGGCTCCTGGCTGCGTACGGATGGTGATTCGGACACTTTCCCGGCTTTCTCTCGCAGTTCCGCGGCGACTTCGCACAGAGTCGTGACGCGCTCGTGCGTCGGATCAGGGGTTGATCACGGTCATCCACATCGGGTCGTCGACCCGTTGCTCTATGGCGTCCATGGCCTTGAGCGCTTCGGTGAGCGGGAACCGATGGGTGATGAGCTCGTCGGCGGTGAGGGCGCCCGTCGCGAGCAGACGCAGCACATCCGTCGTGTCCTGGCGGGTGCACGCGCGAGTGGCGACGAAGCGCCAGCAATGCATCATCAGGGCGATGGGGGGCAGCGACAGCGGGGTGGAGTTACCGCCCATGTGCACGAGTGTGCCGCCGGTGGCCATGCCGGCCATGGTCTGGCCGAGGGCGGGACCCTCCGGGATGAAGTCGATGACGGCTTGGGCTCCCTCGGGTGCCAGCTCGCGCAGCCGACGGGTGAGAGTGCCGTCGGTCGACCAGTTCTCAGGGAGTTCGTCGAGTGCGACGATGCCGGCCGGTACACCGCCGGCGAGCTCGGCGACGCGGTGGAGGCGCTCGCTGTCGCGGCCGACGAGGATCAGACGGGCGACTCCGAAGTGCTCCGCGAGTTTGACCGTCGCGGTTCCCATGGTGCCGGTCGCGGCGGTGACCACGAGGGTGGCCCGTTCCGGAAGGTCGGCACACTTGAGCGCGCGCACGGCGTTGGCCAGATCCTGGACCTTGGCCGCGACGTCGAAGCCGACGGAGTCCGGCAGGGAATCGGTCAGCCAGTGCGGGACACGGACGTACTCCGCGAGTCCGCCGTCGTGGTACTGCTCGTACAGGGGCATCGGGCCATCGCCGAAGGCGGCGTGGCCGAGCATGGCCTGCTGGGCGCACATCATGTCCCGGTCGGTACGGCAGTACTCGCACTCACGGCAGTTCAGCAGGGGGTGCACCCGCACCCGGTCGCCGACCGCGTGGCCGGTGACGTCGCGGCCGACGGCGGAGATGACGCCTGCGGCCTCGTGACCAAGTGTGGTGGGCAGGTGCTTGAGCGCTCCCATCCGAAGCAGGCGCATGATCCCCGGCGCCAGGCCGGCGGAGGCGACCTTCACGACCACGTCGAGCGGACCTGGCTCGGGGACGGGCGCCTTCTCCAGGACGAGTGCTTCGGCGCCCTGGTGCGCTCGCAGGGCAAGCATCGTGGCCATCAGCGGACCTCCACGGTGAGGCTCGGGAGCCGTTCGGGGGTGTAGGCATCCGCCGTACGCGTGGTCTCGGCGACCTGGGGCAGTTCCTGGTGCGAGAGGAGACTGACGTAGTCCCCGGGCTCGGTCACGACGCTGGCGTGGGAGATGCCGAGCGGGATGCGCACGAAGTCGCCCGGCTTGAGGTCGACGACGCCCCGCTGGGTGATCAGCGTGCGGTGACCATGGGCCTGGTACTGGATCTCGTCGGCGTCCAGGGTGCGCCGGTAGCGGCGCTGTCCGCCGGGAATGGTGGCGACCATGCCGAGGCGGATGCGATCGGTCGTGTACAGCCAGGTGACGTCCTGACCGGGATCGGCCCGCAGCACCGCCATCCGCCGGTCCTCCTGGTGCACCTGCTCGAGCAGGAGCTGTTCGTCGACCCCGAAGACGGTGATGTCGTGGCCGAGCGCGGCCATGCACTGAGTGATCGCCTCGTTGGCCCCGCCGGGCTGCCAGCCGGGGAACGGCGGGAAAACGGCCGCGGACTCCCGCTGGGCCGGCGCCAGCTCGGTGACCGGCGCGGGGATGTAGAACAGCAGGTGGCTGTCCTCGCGGCCGTAGTTGTCGTGGGCGACGCCGCGCGGGATACGGGAGAACTCGCCGGGCTGGAACTCGATCACACCGAGCTCGGACATCAGCGTCCGCTCGCCGCTGATCTGGTAGGAGATCTCGTCGACGTCGCAGTTGCGGTGGTAGAACGGCTGCCGACCGTCGAGTTTCTGCCACTCGACGCGGATCTCTTCGTTCTCGTAGACGCCGCGCGGCGGGGCGAATGCCTCCGGCTCGTACTGCTGCGGGTAGTGCACCACGGTCAGCGGCGGGTGCTCCGCCCACAGCTTGACGGGCACCTTCGGGGGATGCGGCGGCGAGAGAAGCAGGTGCTCGTCGCGGACGATACTGCGCAACGGATGGTCGGAGCCCAAGACCATGACGTCTTCAACGACGCTCACGGGGACCTCCTTGTCCTTGGGTGAACGAGTGGATCGACTCGGGTGACGGGGAGGGAATGTGTGCCGCAGCCTGTTGCCCGAAGCTCGTGGCAGTGGTCACCTCTTTCGGCCCCAGTACATCTCGATGCCCTTCCATTCCATCAGCTGAGGACTGTCGACCTTGTCCCCGAACGCCTCGCGGATCTGCTCTCCGGAGTAGTAGGGGATGTCGTCCACGGGGACATGCGCGAAGAGTTTGTCGAACCACTGCCGAAGGTGGACGTCGGAGTTGATACGGGAGAAGAACGTCGCTCCCTTCAGGACCGATTCGGCCAGCACGATGCGCCGGCCGGGCTTCATCACCCGCAGCAGGTCCGCAGCCGTCTCGGCCCAGTCGTCGCAGTGTTGGGTCGCCTGCAACACAGCGACACAATCGTATGCCTCGTCGCCCACCGAGTCCGTGTACGACCAGCGCCAGCAGCCGATCTGGCCGTTCCGGCCGGGGACCTTGCCGAGGACCGCGTTTCGTCCGTCCTTGATGATCTCCACGGTGTCGATGACGCCCTCCGGCCCCACCAAAGCCCGCATGTCCTCGACCCATCCGGAGGGCGCGATGCCCTCACCGATGAGCAGAACCCGGTCTCCGGCACGGAGTTCGAGCAGACCGTAGACGATCTCGGAAATCGGCCGCGCCAGCTCCTGCCAGATATACGGCAGGCCACCGGCGATGGCCATGGCCATTTCCCATTTCGCCCGCAGGTTGACGTCCTGGATCTCCGGGCCGAAACGCTCCTCGTCCCACGGCTGGATGTATCCCCACGGGTCTCCGCCACCGAAGCTGTCCTTGGCTTGTGTACTCATGTCGTCATGTCCTCCGTAGCCTGCCGGAACCGTGTGGTGCAGGGGCCGTTCCTCCGGCTGGAATGCCGCCCCGGCGCGCCCGGTCGATCAAGCGCAGGTGTTGACAAGGGTGCCGATGCCTTCGATCTCGATGCGTACCTCGGTGCCGGACCGCAGGAAAAGTCCCTGCCTGTGGCCTACGCCGGCCGGGGTTCCGGTACTGATCACGTCGCCGGGTTCAAGGGTCGTCTGCCGAGACAGATAGGAGACCAGCGCTGGAACAGGGTGGATGAGCTGCGAGGTGCGTGCGTCCTGGCGCAGATCGCCATCGACCCAGGTGCGCAGGCACAGGTCGTCGGGGTCGGTGAGTTCGTCGATCGTGACCAGGGCCGGCCCCATGGGGGTGAAAGTGTCGAAGCTCTTGGCGGCGGTGACATTGGCCGCCCGGCCGGGGATGCGCCCCTTCTGCACGTCACGGGCGCTGACGTCGTTGACGATCGTGAAGCCGGCGACGAACGCGTACGCTCCCGCCTCGGACACGTCCGTCGCGCGTCGGCCGATGACGACCGCGAGCTCGCCTTCGTAGTCGACCTCGTCGGGGGCCGCCTTCGGGAAGCGGATCCGCTCGCCCGTACCGATGACCGAGGACGGCGCCTTCAGGAAGACGACCGGCTCCTCCGCGACGCCCTTGTAGGCCACCTCGGTGCGGTGGTCGGCGTAGGCGTAGCCCACTGCCCAGATCTTCGAGGGCCGGGGGACGGGAGCGAGGAACTGGGTCTGCGTCGTGGGCACCCGGTCGCGGACCGCGGCCGTGGCCAGGGTGCCGAGGTCGAGGCCGCCCTGGAGAGCCGTACCGAGGTCGGTTGCATCGACGTCGAGGAAGGCGACGGTCTCGCCGTCGTCCTCCAGCCTGCCGATTCCCTTGACCGTGCTGACGAGCCTGGTCACAAGGCCACCGCCCGGTTGTCGAGACGCAGCAGCTCGCGCTCGGAGTCACCGGCGCGGAAGCGGGCGGCGAAGCGGTCGGGGTCCAGTTCCAGCCCGGAGGGGTTCGCGGCGAAGACGGGCCCGGACATGAAGGCCGCCTCCTCCTCGCCCGTAGCGAAATTGGGGCACGAGAACTCGACGATGTTCCGGTCCGGGTCACGGTAGTAGAAGCTGGTGGCCTGTCCGTGGTTGGCCGCACGGTGCGGGCGCACGCCGATGGAGGCCATGTGTTCGTGCTGGGAGATGAGGTCGCCCAGGCCGCTGACGCCGAACTGGAAGTGGTGCAGACCGGGCCCGGAGGACTCCGTCTCGCTCAGGCCTTCGACGCCGAACAGGGCGAAAACCTGGCTGTGCGGGGCGTCTGCGATACGGAAGAAGCCCAGCCGGACGTCGACCGCCCGCTCGGGCATGCCGACGGGGCGCGGCGGGGCGTCCGGGTCAGGGGCCCGCTCGTAGAACGGGCCGTGCCCGAGGACGTGGGCGTAGAAGGCGGCCATGTCGTCGTAGCGCGCGGTCTTGAGCACCAGCTCGGAGAGCTGCAGCGCGACGGCTTGCGTTCCGCCGGCCCCTGTCCCGGCCTCGGCCTGGGGGGTCGTCGTCATCGTGAGGGCCTCCTTGCCCGTCAAACGGTGGGGTACAGCGGCCTTGAGGTGCGGCGCGCGATGCGCCACTTGGCGCCGGTACGGCGGAACCAGTGGGTCGTGTTGAGGACGCGGCCCGGGAGGTAGGCGCCATCGGGCTGCCGCACGTGCAGCAGGATCAGTGCCTGCAACTGGACGGACTTACCGTGGGGCCGCCGGCCTGGACCGTGGTGACCTCATCGGCAAGCACATGGACGGTCTGCCTCGGCGTGTCGGCCTCCCGCGCACGGAGGAAGTCGAGAATCTCACTGCGCCCACGGAGGGCCCTGCCGTGGGCCTCGAATGCGGCATCGTCCGCGAACACGTCGATCCCGGCAGTGGCCCAGCCTCTGTCGATGTCGTGGTGGTAGCCGAAAACCAGAGCCGGGCAGTTGCTCCCGGCATCGTCTTGATCAGCAGGAGTCACCATGACGTTCCCTGTCTCTTGAACCTGAGATGAGCGTAGCACCGCACACGATCGGTCAAAAGTCTTGCGTTTTTCCAGGTCTTCCATGCAGCGGCATGCGCGTGCCATTCTGACCCTGGTTCAAGAGGTGGGGCCATGAGCGGTCCGACCCTTGCTCAGGAAGGCAGATCTTCTATGTCTGACCAGCACGAGAGAGCAGGATCTCGGCGCGTCCTCGTCGTAGGAGCGGGGCCAGTGGGCCTCGCGCTCGCGATCGATTTGGGGTGGCGTGGTGTACCGGTCACCGTGATCGATCAGGGCGACGGCCGCGTGCCCTTTCCGGCAGGCGAGGCGATATTTTCACGCACCATGGAACACCTGCGCCGCTGGGGTTGCGCGGAAGAGGCACGCACGGAGTCGGCACCGGCCCCGGACTACCCGCACCGCACGGTCTTCGCCACCTCCGCCACGGGGCACGTCCTCACCGAGTTCGACTACGGGGTCACCAACCGGTCTTCGGGCGTGTACAACCCGCTGACGCCGGAGGGTCCCGCGTTCCTGTCCAAGTTCTCCTTCGTGCCGTTGCTCGCGCGCACAGCCGGTGAACTGCCAGGAGTCGAGATCAGGTACGGCACCCGCCTGGAGACGATGGAACAGGACTCCAAGGGTGTCCTGGCCGTGGTGCGCGACCTGGCGAGCGGTGCCACCGAGACGCTGACCGGCACGTACCTGGTGGCCTGCGACGGAGGCCGCAGCGGCATACGTCGGGCACTCGGCATCGAGTTCGAGGGCATGTTCGCCCAGGGGCACAACTTCGCTGTGCACTTCCGTTCGCCGCAGCTGCTGGACCTGCTGCGGGAGCGGCTGGGCGGCCCAGCGGTGCAGATCCACACCCTGTCGTCGGTGCGCAGGCCGTACATCACGGTCGTCAACGGCGTGGACGAGTGGCGGCTCTCGGTCTACCTGGACGAGGAGCCCGACCCCGGCGACGCGGTCGCCTGGATACGCGAGGCCGCCGGTGCGCCGATCGACGTGGAGATCCTCGCAGCGCAGCCCTGGAGCGGACACTGCGTTGTCGCCCGCACCTACCGTGAAGGGCGCGTGTTCCTCGCGGGCGACGCCGCGCATCTGCTCTGGCCCAAGGGAGGCTTCGGCGCCAACACCGGGATCGGCGACGCCGTGGACCTCGGCTGGAAGCTCGCCGCGACCCTCCAAGGATGGGGAGGCCCGGCGCTCCTGGACAGCTACGACCAGGAGCGGCGGCCGATCGCCGTCCGTAACGTCACGGAAGCCTCCAGCAACTGGAGGGCCGACGCGCAGCTCGTCCCCGATCCAGTGCTCGACCGCATGGACGCGGAAGGCGAACTGCTCCGACGTGAGCTGGGCGAGGAGATCCGCCGGTCCCGGGCCAAGGAGTTCCGCTGCACGGGCGTCCAGCTCGGATACCGTTACAGCGGTTCCCCGATCTGCGTGCCGGACGGCAGTCCGGAGCCGCCCGACGAGCCGGACGAGTACGTACCGTCGACGTGGCCCGGCTGCCGCGCACCGCACGTCTGGATGCCCGACGGCAGTTCGGTGCTCGACCACTTCGGGCGCGGGTTCACGCTCGTGGTCTCGGGTTCCTCGGACCCGACGCCGCTGGTGCAGGCCGCCCGCCGGTGTGATGTGCCGTTGACGGTGCTGCGCCTCGCCGACCCGGCCGCCGCAGAGCTGTACGAGCGGCCGCTCGTCCTCGTCCGCCCGGACGGCCACGTCGGCTGGCGGGGTCGGCAGGCTCCCGCGGATCCCGTCGCTGTGCTCGACATGCTGCGCGGGGCGACGGTCCCGCCTCCGGACGCGAAAGCGCCCGGAGCGGCGCGGACGGTATCACCGGGAGCCGGTACTCACCTCGTCTGAGTTACCGCTCTCAGCGCTCCCGCCCCTTGGCCCTCGAACTCCTGGCCAGGGCGGACTCCATCAGGAACCGGATCATCTCGTGGGCCGGCCTGTTCCGGTCGTTGGGCACGTTCGCCCCTTCGAACACGGCGACCGCGACATCGCGGACGAGCGCGGCATCGACGCCGGGGGCCTGATCGAGGCCGTGCTCGGCCATGAGCTCGTCGACCAGTCCCACGATCCAGTTCAGGAAGGTGTTGTGGGCCTCGCGGACTGCCTCCGAATGAGGAAGCCGGTCGTGCATGGCCTGGTGCAGCGGCCGGGAATAGCGCATGTCGGACAGCCCGCGCACCAGACGGCTCAGTGGGTCGGCACCGGCCTGCTCCTCGTTGAGGATGCGGATCTCGCGACTGAGCATGCGGTTCATGACGGCGGCGAAGATGTGGTCCTTGGAGTCGAAGTACCAATAGACGTTGCCCCGGGCCACGCCCGCGGCGGAACTGATGTCCGCCATCGTGGTCTTGGCGTAGCCCTTCGAGAGGAAGAGCTCGGTGGCCGCGGCTAGCAGATCACCCGTGCGCTCCTCCCGGGGGATCTGTTGGCGGTTCCGCGGCATCCCGACTCCTCCCATGAGTTCACCAAATCTCAAGTGAGTGTAGACACCCGGCAGGCCGTGCCCTGCTCAGGAGGAAGGAGCGCTGTGCCCACCGGTCCCCGGCGAGGAGAGTCCCTGGAGATCCTTCAGCGGGGAGGATGCGGCGCGTTCAGCGCGAGGATCGTGCCGCGGAGCTGCTCGCCGCCGCGACGGAACTGTGCCCGACCCGCGGCCATGCCGGCACGGCGATGGCGGACATCAGCGCGGCGGCAGGTGTCGCCCGAGGCGATGTCTACGGGTATTACTCGTCAAAGGACGACATGTTCGCCGCGGTGATGGACGGGGTGCTCCGCCACGAGATCCAGGCGCTGGACAGCGAACTCCGTGACCGCGATCCGCTCACCGCGCCGACCCGGCGCCTCGCGGACATGCGTACTCCGCCGGTATTTCAAGCCCTCTCCGGATGCCGTCGCCGAGGTGACCAACCTGCTCGCGCCCGGCGACAGCAGGCGGTGACCTGGGGCGGTCGGCGGGAGTCCGCGACCAGAAGGTCGACAGAACCATTCGGGCGTGATACCCGACAGAGAAACGTGGGTCATCAGTTCGCGGCGGATCAGTTTGCGCGCCCTCGGAGTTCGGCGAGGTAGTCGGCGATCGCGTCACGGTTGCGGGCCAGGATGTCGACGCGTTCGGTCAGCCTGTCACGTTCGCGTTCGAGTGCCGCCATCGTTTCCGGTGTGACGCCTTCGAAGACGCGCGGATCGCGCGGAGATTTCAGGCAGGGCAGGATCCCGCGGATTGCGTGCGTGGACAGGCCGGCGTTCAGCAGTTCGCGGATCTGCTGGACGCGGCCCAGGGTCGCTTCGCTGTAGTCGCGATAGTTGATCTGGCGGCGGTAGCCGGGCTCGTCGGCAAGGCGCAGGATGTGCAGGGACTTGGCGATCCGCCCGTAGTGCGCGATCGCGTCCCCCAGCGGGGTCGGCCGCCCGTCCCGGGACAGGATGCGGATGACGTCGTAGGCGCGCACGGCGCCGGTGTGGACGGAGCCGAAGATCCGCAGGGTGTCCTCCCACTGCCGCTCGATTCGGGCGAGGTCCACCCGACCATGGGCAGCGTCAGTGAAGGCGCCGTAGTCGGCGGAGCGGTCGATGCGCCACATCTTCTGCTCCGGCAGGTCCGCCAGCTGCGGCGCGTACGCGAACCCAGCGAGCGTGAGCAGCCCAAACACGATGTCGCTGTTTATGTGGCCGGTTCAAGTTGACCTTCCTCCAGTAGGGTGAGGCTTTCGATGAGGTGGCGGGGGGAGAGCGTCTTGGATGTCACCGTTCAGTGGATACGGACGTCCTGGACGAAGGAGTCCCGAGGAGGAGAGGCTGCGGCTCGCAGGAACGCGGTCCCGGTCGGCTTTCGTGTCCCGCATATGTCGCCTTCGGTCGCGCATGTAGTTCGCATGCATGAGCGAGACGGCTTCGCTCCCCATGACGGCCAGGAAGACCTGCGGAAGGTCGACGTCCAGCTCCGGGAAGACGACGGTCGGTTGCGTGTCCTACCCCGGGTCCAGCCACTGTTTGCCATACCGCCTCGGCCACGACGGCCCCCGGCTGTGCGCCTTGTCCCCGGTCAGTGGGTCCGCTGGCAGCTCAACTACCGTTTCAGCAGCGCGGCGGGAGTGCGGGGCTGGTCGTACTGGCTTGACACGTTCAACATCGCTTACGGCCCGGTGGGATCCGATGTGTTCTTGTTTCCACCCACGGTGCTCGTTGATGAGCGAGGACCAGTCCGGTAGCCGCGGATGGGGAGTGATCACGCACTGGAGTCTTCGGCTTTCTCGTCGGGATGGGCGGGTTGCCCAAGGTCCGCCAGAGGCTTGTCGATGCGCCGGCTGGTGCAGCGGTGCCGTCCCACCTCGCGGTCCCAGCCGCGTACGGCGGCGTCGTGAGCGAGGGTCTGCTCGACTTCACGTCGAGCCCGCAGCCGTGGGACGTACTCAGGTGTGGTGACGAACTTGGCGCAGGTCAGGTAAAGGTCGCACTCGCATGGGCCTTCGGTAGGAAGGCGCAGGCACCGGCCGAGTTCAAGCTCCGTTTTGAAGAAGTTCGTCTTGAGCCAGTCGATTGAGGTGTCCGGCAGAGCGCCGGTTCTGAGTTCTGCGGCGGCGGGCCCGGCGATCGTTGCTCCGGGTCCGAGGACGGCCCGGTAGTCGCGCAGTACTTCCTGGTCGCTGACCTGTGCGTGGACGAGTGCCATGCTCACGGAGGTGTGCCCGAGGAACTTCATGATGGTGTGCAGCTTCGCGCCGCGTTCGGCGAGCTGGGTGCCGACGGTGTGACGGAATCGGTGGGCGCCGCGACGGTGCCTCGGCCGGCGCCGTCGCAGCCATCGGGACGGACCAGGCCGACAGCTTTGCAGGCGTCCTGGATCGAGGTCTCGAACAGGTAGTAGGTCGACAGCAGCTTGCCGTGGCTCATGAACAGGTAGCGGACTTCCTCGCCGGTGCGCTCGTCGGTGAAGGGTCGCTCGGGCGCGTGTCTGCGCAGGTCGATGACTTTTTGCAGGGCCTCGGCGGCGTCCTCGTGCAGTGGGACGACCCGCTCTCGATAGGTTTTGCGACCGGACAAACGCAGCCGTGGGGTGCCGTCGGGGTAGCGGTCCAGGCAGTCGACCGGGAGGCGCTGGATCTCCGTGCGGCGGGCCCCGGACCAGCGGGCCACCAGCAGGGCGGCGCGTTGGAACGGGCAGGCGATCGCGTCGATGACCGGCATGAGCTTGTCGAGTTCGTGGTCGGGGATGAAGCGGGGCACCTTTTGGGGGGACTCGGGTGCGTCGCCCGCGCCGATGAGGGTGTAGCCGGAAGCCAGCGTCGGCCGGGGCCGGCGTCATTCCCCCGCGTGCCGAGGGAGCGAAACCCTGGCCGTGGGCGGCGGCCCCGAAGGACGGCTTCCACGTGCTGCGGCACACCTGCGCATCGATCATCCTGGAGGCCGGAGAGTCCGTGGTGACCTTGGCGCGGTGGCTTGGGCACTCCTCGCCCGCGATCACCCTCGGTTACTATGCTCACTTCATGCCGAAGGCCGGAAGCAAGGGGCGCACCGTCATCGACGGACTGCTCGAGTAAGGAGGGAGAACCGCATGCCAGTTGAAACTCCCCGGATTCTCCCCAAGGCCGTGGGCGGACGAATCCTGCTGCTGCACCCCTCCGAAACGGACCGTGGATTGCAGGGCTGAAGAGATGGGTGGCCTGGGAAAGTGCTGAGAGAAGTCGCCGCAACCCGCTATGTCACGCCCTTGCGTGAGGGTGGCTCGCTTCCCGGGATCGTCGAAGCCGACGATCTCGGTACGTACGTCATGAAGTTCACCGGGGCCGGACAGGGCCGCAAGACGCTCGTCGCCGAGGTCATCTGCGGACAGCTCGCGCGCAGGCTCGGGCTGCCGATCCCCGAGCTGGTACGGATGGAACTCGACCCGGTCATCGGGCTCTCGGAGCCCGACCAGGAGGTGCAGGAGCTGCTGAAGGCCAGCGGTGGAACGAACCTCGGGATGGACTACCTGCCGGGGTCGATCGGCTTCGATCCGCTGGCGTACGAAGTGAGCCCCGAGGAGGCGGGCCGGATCGTCTGGTTCGACGCCGTCATCAACAACGTCGACCGCTCCTGGCGCAACCCCAACCTGCTGGTCTGGCACGGGGATCTGTGGCTCATCGACCACGGGGCCACCATGATCTGGCACCACAACTGGCCGGGCGCCCGGACGTCCGCCGCCAAGCCGTACAACGCTTCCGACCACGCGCTCGCGCCCTTCACCCCCGATGTCGCCTCCGCCGCCGAACAGCTCGCCCCGCTGGTCACCGAGGAGTTGCTGACCGAGGTCACCGCCGACGTACCGGAGGAGTGGCTGGCCGACGAGCCCGGCTTCGACTCCACCGAGGCGCTGCGCCGGGCCTACGTGGCGCCGCTGCTGGAGCGCGCCGCGACGATCCACCGGCGCATCACGCTGGACGCGCCCAGCCCCGAGCGGCCCTCGCGGGCGCCGGGGTGGCTGGCCGACCGGCTGGCCCCGCGGTCGCGCCGGGCGCAGGGTGCGCCGAGCGAGAAGGGCGGCGCCCAGTGACCACGAGGGACTTCACCGGACCCACGTACGTCAAGAACGTCAAGGGCGAGAAGGACACGTACGAATACGCGCTGCTGCGGGTCGTGCCGCGCGTCGAGCGGGGCGAGTGCTTCAACGCCGGGGTGCTGGTCTACTGCCGCGCGCGCTCCTACGTCGGCGCCCTCACGCACCTCGACGAGGCCAAGCTGTCCGCTCTCGACCCGCGGGCGGACCTCGCGGGGGTACGGGCGGCGCTGCGCGCGGTCGAGGGCATCTGCGCGGGCGGCGACGCGGCCGGACAGGCAGCCGTGGACGACGCGGGCCGGCGCTTCCGCTGGCTCATCGCGCCGCGCTCGACCGTCGTACAGCCGGGACCCGTCCATACGGGGCTGACGGCCGACCCGCGAGCCGAGGCGGAACGGCTGCTGCGTCTCCTCGTGCTCTGAAACGCTCCGAGTCGCTGTCCAGCCGCTGTCCTCCGAGCCGCTGTCCTCCGAGCCGCTGTCCTCCGGGTCGTCCCTCCGCGCTCCTCCTTGCCCCTTCCCGTGTTTTCCAGCGGCCGATTCCGCCACCGGCGGTCGTCGGCCGTTGACACGGCGTGCTCCGGCTTCTAGCGTCTGTCTGCTGAACCTACTAAGCGGTTGCTCAGCATCAGGGCCGCAGGATCCTAGGGCGAGGAGATCAGGGATGTCCACCACCGAGCAGCGCGTAGCGGTCGTGACCGGGGCGGCGCGCGGCATTGGCGCCGCCACCGCGGTACGGCTGGCCGCGGAGGGCCGCGCCGTGGCCGTACTCGATCTCGACGAGGCGGCCTGCAAGGACACCGTGGAGAAGATCACCGCGGCGGGCGGCACCGCCCTCGCCGTCGGCTGTGACGTCTCGGACGGCGCGCAGGTGGAGGCGGCCGTCGCGCGGGTCGCCGCCGAACTGGGCGCCCCGACCGTACTCGTCAACAACGCGGGCGTGCTCCGGGACAACCTCCTCTTCAAGATGAGCGAGTCCGACTGGGACACCGTGATGAACGTCCATCTCAAGGGCGCCTTCCTGATGGCGAAGGCGTGTCAGAAGCACATGGTGGATGCCGGGTTCGGCCGTATCGTCAGCCTCTCCTCCAGTTCCGCGCTGGGCAACCGTGGCCAGGCCAACTACGCCGCCGTCAAGGCGGGCCTCCAGGGCTTCACGAAGACCCTCGCCAAGGAGCTCGGCAAGTTCGGCATCACCGCCAACGCGGTGGCCCCCGGCTTCATCGTCACCGAGATGACGGCCCAGACCGCCGCCCGGGTCGGCATGGGCTTCGAGGAGTTCCAGGCCGCCGCCGCCACCCAGATCCCCGTGCAGCGCGTCGGGCGGCCGGAGGACGTCGCGAACGCGATCGCCTTCTTCGCGGGCGACGCGGCCGGATTCGTCTCGGGACAGGTCATGTACGTGGCCGGCGGACCGCTCAACTGATACCGGAGGCAGCCGACATGACAGAGCAGACGGATCGTACGGAACAGGGCGGGCGGGCCCCGGAGAGCGGCAGGGCCGCGCTGGTCACCGGCGCGAGCCGCGGCATCGGGTACGGCGTGGCCGAGGCGTTCGTCGCGCGCGGTGACCGGGTGTGCATCACCGGGCGGAACGAGGACGCGCTCAAGGAGGCCGTGGAGCGGCTCGGCGCCGACCGGGTGATCGGCGTGGCGGGCAAGGCGCACGACGAGGCGCACCAGGCCGTTGCCGTCGAGCGCGCCATGGAGGCGTTCGGGCGCGTCGACTTCCTGGTCAACAACGCGGGAACGAACCCGGTCTTCGGCCCGATGGCCGAACTGGACCTCAATGTCGCCCGCAAGGTGTTCGAGACCAACGTCATCTCCGCCCTCGGCTTCGCACAGCTCACCTGGCGCGCCTGGCAGAAGGAGAACGGTGGCGCGATCGTGAACATCGCGTCCGTCGCCGGGATCTCCGCGTCCCCCTTCATCGGCGCGTACGGGATGAGCAAGGCGGCCATGGTCAACCTGACCCTCCAGCTCGCACACGAGTTCGCGCCGGCCGTCCGGGTCAACGCCATCGCGCCCGCCGTGGTCAAGACCAGGTTCGCCCAGGCGCTGTACGAGGGCCGGGAGGCCGAGGCCGCCGCCGCGTACCCGCTGGGCCGGCTCGGGGTGCCCGAGGACATCGGCGGCGCCGCCGCGTTCCTCACCTCCGACCAGTCGGACTGGATCACCGGGCAGACGCTCGTGGTCGACGGAGGGATCTTCCTCAACGCCGGGGTCGGCTGACCGCCGGCCGGGGACCCCGGCCCCGGACCCCGGCCAGGGACCCCGCGGACGGTGGCGCGTACGTGAGGGGGCGAGGCCCCGGAAAGGGCTGGTAGGAACGGTTGTCAGTGGTCACCGGTAGGTTCAGGGATACAAGTGATTGCTTACCGGAGGTTGTTGACGTGACCGACACCGACATGCTGCCCGCGTCCTGGCGTGGTGTCCTCGGCGAGGAGCTGGAAAAGCCCTACTTCAAGGAGCTGACCGACTTCGTCGAGGAGGAGCGGGCGAAGGGGCCGGTCTACCCGCCGCGCGAAGAGGTCTTCGCCGCGCTCGACGCCACGCCGTACGAGCAGGTGAAGGTCCTGATCCTGGGCCAGGACCCGTACCACGGCGCGGGGCAGGGGCACGGGCTGTGCTTCTCGGTCCGTCCCGGGGTACGGACGCCCCCCTCCCTGCGGAACATCTACAAGGAGATGAAGGAGGAGCTGGGCCATCCGGTGCCGGACAACGGCTATCTGATGCCCTGGGCGCAGCAGGGGGTCCTGCTGCTCAACGCGGTGCTGACGGTCCGCGAGGGCGAGGCCAACTCCCACAAGGGCAAGGGCTGGGAGAAGGTGACGGACGCGGTGATCCGCGCCGTGGCCGAGCGGCCCGACCCGGCGGTCTTCGTCCTGTGGGGCGCCTACGCGCAGAAGAAGCTCCCCCTGATCGACGAGGAGCGCCATGTGGTGGTGAAGGGCGCGCACCCCTCGCCGCTGTCGGCGAAGAAGTTCTTCGGGTCGCGCCCGTTCACCCAGATCAACGAGGCGGTCGCCGCGCAGGGGCACGCGCCCATCGACTGGCGCATCCCCGACCTCGGCTGAGGGCGAATGCCCGTGAGGGCGGTTAGCGTGATGTTCGTCGGAGTTACGCGACGGACAAGCGGAGGCGGCAGTGGCGGAGCAGCGGCAGACGTCGGCGGATGCCGTTCTGACCAGGATCGGCCAGGCGGCCATGCTGCTCCACGGCGGCGACCGCGAGGAGGCCCGCAACCGCTTCGGCGAGCTGTGGGCGGAGATCGGTGAGGCGGGGGACCCGCTCCACCGCTGCACGCTGGCGCATTACCTGGCCGACACCCAGGACGACCCGGGGGACGAACTGGCGTGGGACCTGCGGGCGCTGACCGCAGTGGAGGGGCCGGACGGGGGCGCGGGGGAGCTTTCGCCCGCCGTGCGCGCCTTCTACCCGTCCCTCCATCTCAACCTCGCGGCCGACTACCTCAAGCTCCAGCGGCCGGAGGCGGCGCGGCTCCACCTCGACCGGGCGCGGGACGCGGCGGACGCGCTCGGGGCCGCCGGATACGGGAACGGGATCAGGGCGGGCATCGACCGCCTGGAGCGGCGGCTGGGGTAGCGGTGAGGGTGAGGGGCGGGCTCAATTTCCGTTCGCCCCCTGGCAGATACGGGCCTGCGGACTGTCGGCCGGCCAGCGCCCGAAGCCCTCGCCGAGCGCACAGACCTCGCTGAGGGTCGGTACGGACGGGATCGATGCGGGCAGCCGGGGCGCCGACTGCCCGTGAGCCCCCTCGTGGGGCTGCCCGTGACCCCGCCCCGGCGTTCGCGAGGCCGGGGAGCGGTCCCCGCCCGCCGTCCCGTCGACGCCCTCCCCGTCGGGCGCCGGGCCCCGTGCCCCGGGGGAGGCGGAGGCGTCCCGCCCCGGGGGCCGGGTGGGGACGATCCGCTCCAGGGCCTCCTTGGCCGGGGACTGGACGACCTGGGGTTCCACGTCGCCCGGCCCGCCGGAGGGGGCGGTCGCCGAGGGCGCGGGCCTGAGGTCCTGCGCGGGGCGCGGCCCCACGGCCACACATCCGGAGGTGGCCGTGACCGCCACGCCCACCAGGGCCATCACCACGTTTCTCGTTCGCTGCACGCGCGCAACTCTGCTGGGCGCGGGGCGCCGTTGGCGAGCGGAAGCGCGCTCCGTGGCCCGTACGGGTGAAGCCATTCGGGGGTGCGGTCGGCGCCCGTTGACGGCTCGGGACCACTGGCCGCGCGGCGCACGCGGCGGGTCGCGCGGGGCGCGCTTGGGTCAGTCGCCCGTCGTGCCGTCGATGCGCTCGCGCAGGAGGTCGGCGTGGCCGTTGTGGCGGGCGTACTCCTCGATCATGTGCGTGTAGATCCAGCGGAGGTTGTACGGCTCGCCGGTCGTCCGGCCGCGCTCGCCCGTGCCGAGATGGTCGAGCGGGAGCGGGGCCGCGACCTCCCGCGCATGGGCGATCTGGGCCTGCCAGGTGGCGTACGCCTCGTCCCAGGTGTCGTCCTCGCCCGGGTGGAGGTCCCCGTCCGGGTCGGCGTCGGTGAAGTAGATCGGCGGGGCCTTCTCGTCGGTCAGCCGGTTGCGGAACCAGGAGCTCTCGACCTCGGCCATGTGCCGGACGAGACCGAGCAGGTTCAGGTCCGACGGGGGTACGGCTCTTTCCCTGAGCTGTTCCCCGTTCAGTCCGGCACATTTCAGGGCCAGGGTCCCCCGGTGGAATTCGAGCCAGCCCTCCAGCATCTCGCGTTCACCCGCGACGGTGGAGGGCACGGTGCGGGTGTCGGTGGCCGGGGCGGCGGGCGCGGAGGCGCTCTCGGTGGTGGTCATGGCGGTCATCCTCACGTACGCCCGCCCGCCGTGGCCAGCGGTTATCCGACGGGCCCCGCCTTGTCACCCGCGGGTGGCACGGCATCGCCCAGCATGCCGCGCAGCAGTTCGGCGAAGCCCCGGCGCAGCTCGTCCAGGGAGGGTACGGCGCTGTGGTACGAGCCGGCCGCGCAGGCGAACATCAGCCCCTCGCACCACGCGACCAGCGAGAGCGCGTGCCGTTCGGGTTCGGCGGAGCCCGCCGCCGTCATCATCGCGACCAGCGGTTGCCGGAACTGACCGCCCGTCGCGTCGTAGAAGGCCCGCAGCTCCGGACGGCGGCTGGCCTCCAGCGCCAGTTCGTAGCGGGCGATGAGCAGATCGGGATGGCGGGTCAGATACCGGTGCAGGGCCAGGGCCAGCGCGTCGACAGGGCCGGCCCCGCCGCCCATGGCCACGGGCATCTCGTCCGGGGTGAGCACCCGCATCTCGCGCTCCGCGTGGCGCCGTACCGCCGCCTCCAGCAACGCCTGCCGGGCTCGTGCTGCGGAACTTCGACTCCATCGCCGACTGGCGGCCCCCGCGGCGCACGTATGCTTCCGGGACACCGCGCGGGCAGCGGGGATGACGCCCCGCATCACGTCGTTGGGCCGCGCGGAGCACTGAACCCCACCGTGGAGCACCGCACTCCACCCACGCCAGGGAGACCCCCGTGAAGGTCGGCTGCATCGGGCTCGGCGACATCGCGCACAAGGCGTACCTGCCGGTGCTCACCACCCTGCCCGGGGTCGAGCCGCACCTCCAGACCCGTACGCCCGCCACCCTCACGCGCACCGCCGAGACCTTCCGTATCCCCGCCGAGCACTGCCACACCGATCTGGACGCGCTGCTCGCGCAGGGCCTCGACGCCGCGTTCGTGCACGCCCCGACCGCCGCGCACGCCGGGATCGTCAGGCGCCTGGTGGCGGCGGGCGTGCCCACGTACGTCGACAAGCCCCTGGCGTACGAACTCGCCGACGCGCGGAGCCTGGTGGAGCTGGCCGAGGAGCGCGGCGTCAGCCTCGCCGTCGGCTTCAACCGCCGCTTCGCACCCGGCTACGCCCAGTGCCTGGAACACCCGCGCGAGCTGATCCTGCTCCAGAAGAACCGGGTCGGGCTCCCGGAGGACCCGCGCACCTTCGTCCTGGACGACTTCATCCATGTCGTCGACACCCTGCGCTTCCTGCTGCCGGGACCCGTCGAACACACCGATGTACGGGCCAGGATCAGGGACGGGCTGCTGCACCACGTCGTCCTTCAGCTCTCCGGCGACGGCTTCACCGCGATCGGCATGATGAACCGGCTGAACGGCTCCGCCGAGGAGATCCTCGAAGTGTCGGGACAGGACACCAAGCGGGCCGTCCACGATCTCGCGACGATCGTCGACCACAAGGGCCAGCCGAGCGTACGGCGGCGCGGCGACTGGGTGCCCGTCGCCCGCCAGCGCGGTATCGAGCAGTGCGTGCTGCACTTCCTGGACGCCGTACGGGCGGGCCGGTACCTCAGCGCACAGGACGCCCTGCGGACGCACGAGCTGTGCGAGCGGGTGGTACGCGCGGCGCTGGACCAGGCGGCCTGAGCGACCGTACGCCCTCCACCGCGAGCGCGACCGCCAGCACGGCGAGCGCCGCGTACACCGCCCAGTCGCCCAGCCTGACGTACGGGGTCGTGCCCGTCGCCAGGGGTACGTCGAAGACCGCGGCGGTGGAGCGGTCCGTACCGACGGCGTCCCCGACCCGCCGCCCGTCCGGGCCGAAGACCGCGCTGACGCCGGTGAGCGTGGCATGGACCATCGGACGGCCGCTCTCCGCGGCCCGCAGCGCCGCCAGCGACGCGTGCTGCTCCGGCGCCCAGCTCCCCCGGAACGACGAGGTGGACGACTGCGCGACCAGCATCCGCGCGCCCGACTGCACCAGCCGCCGACTCAGATCGGGGAACGCCGACTCGAAGCAGATCAGCGGACCGAACCGCAGCTCACCGCCCGGTCCCGGCGCCGTCATCACCACCTGGCGTGTACCGCGCACCCGGTCCTCGCCCGCCGCCCTGCCCACCGAGGTCGCCCAGCCGAGGGCGGCGCGCGCCGGTATGTACTCGCCGAAGGGGACCAGGCGCATCTTGTCGTACGCGGCGCCGGTCGGCCCGTCCGGGCCCACGAGGACGCTCCGCTTGAAGATGCCCGTACGGCCCGACGCGTCGGTGCTGCGCGCGTCCACGTTGACCAGGATCTCCGCACCGACCGTGCGCGACAGCGCGGCGAGCCGCCCCGCGAGATCGGGCCGCCTCTCCAGATCCATCCCGACACTGCTCTCGCCCCACACCACCAGACCGAAGCCCTGCCCGGCACTCCGACCGGCCAGGGTGCGGGTCAGGGCCTCGCCGCGCGCGAAGCGCCGCTCGACGGAGTCGGCGCCGCCTATGACGCCCGGCTGGACGACCGCGATCCGGGTGTGGCCCGACGGCTGCGGCCGGGGCGCCCACGCCGCCACCGACCCGACGGTGAGCCCGCACACCACCAGGGCCACGGCGGCGGCGGTCCGCGCGGCGGCCACCGCGATCAGCAGCGTCAGCGCGGTGTTCACCGCGACCACCAGCAGACTCACCAGCCACACCCCGCCCACCGAGGCGAGCCGCAGCGCGGGGGAGACCTCCCACTGGCTGGCGCCGAGCAGCCCCCAGGGGCCGCCCAGCCCCTCCCAGGACCTGGTCAGCTCGATCACCAGCCACCCCGAGGGCACCACGGCGAGCGCGCCGGCCGCCCGCCCCGGGGACGGCGCGGTGCCGCCCAGCGCGGACCGCACCAGCCACCCCCAGGGCGCCCAGAGCAGCCCGAGCAGGCCCGCCAGCAGCACGATGAAGACATGCAGGCTCGGCATCAGCCAGTGGTGCACGGCGACCATGAACCCGAGACCGCCCAGCCAGCCGTCGAGCGCGGCCCGGCGGGAGGTGGGGGCGCTCCGTACGAGCAGCATCCAGGGCACCAGCGAGACATACGCGAGCCACCACAGCGACGGCGCGGGGAACGCGAGCGCGGAGAGCGAGCCCGCCGTCACCGCCGCGGCCCCGCGCCACCACGGCGACGCCAGGCCGGGGCGGTACCGCGAGCGCTCCGACCGGTCGGCCGTGGTCCCCGTCACCCTGCCTCCTCGCCGAGTCCGTCCAGCAGACCCTTCCGTCCAGCAGACCCTTCCCCTGCCGGACGGCGGTGAAGCGGATCAGGGCGCGGCGGGATCCGCGCCGCGCCGCCACTTCTCGTGCACCGTGACCGTACCCAGCCGCCACTCCGCGTCGTCACGGAGCAGCCCGAACGCGAGGGTGCCGCCGCGCAGCAGGTCCGCGCCGGAGGAGTGGCTCAGCGGGCTCAGGTAGTCGGCGCGCACCTCGGCGCGGTCGCCGGTGTAGCCGCCCAGATCCTGGAGGCGCAGCCGCCGGTTGACGATCAGGTGCTGGCGTACGGTGTACGGCCGCAGGGTGCCGGCCAGCCAGTCGGCGACCTCGGCGGCCGGTCCTTCGATACCGCCCGCCGCCGTGTAGTCGGCGCGGCCGTCGGGGGTGAACAGGGCCCGGAACCCCGGCCAGTCCGCCTCGTCCACGGCGACCGCGTAACCGGTGATCACCTCATCGATGGCGAGCCGGTCCATCACGGTCGCGAGGTCCACACGCTGTGTCATCGGCTCAGTCTCCGGCAGGGAACGCCCCGGGCCAAGAGGCGCGCACACCGATGGCAAAAAGGAACAGCCCCCGGATGGTCCAGGGGCTGTGCGGTGCGACGGCGGCCGGAGGTCGGCCGCGGGAATCAGGCGGCCTGGTCGACCTCGTCGTGGAGGGCCGCGGCCCACTCCAGCAGGAGGACTTCGTACGCCTCCGAGGGCCATGTTCCATCGGCCGCGTCGACGAGGGCGCGGATCCGCTCATTGGCCGCGACGGCGCCGGAGGCCGGGACAGCGGATGCGGAAGAAGAGGACATGTCCCAAGCGTAGGGGCAGTGAAGGGGCTCCCGGTGCCGATCCGGGAGCGTCCTTGCTCACACTCGTGGTAGGCAACCCCTCACACATCGGCATTTCATTTTATGTGCATTTGCTGTCTCTGTGGGTATAAGTCCGGTGAGGAGTGACCTCTGTGAGGAGGTTCGTATGAAAACCGAAGCGGAGTTCTACGCGAGTGACAGGCCGCCCCACCCGAAGCTGCCGGAGGACCGGCCGCGTGGCGGAGGCCCGAAGGTACCCCTGGTGCACACCGGTACCTGGAGCGTCATCGCCATCGTGGCCGTCGTCGTCCTGGTGATCGCTGTCGGGATCGTGCTGTTCCCCTGATCCGCTGATCGGCAGGAGTTCCTGGGGCCCGTACGGCCCGTACGCGGTCAGCCGGCCGACTCGCCGGCGTGCGGGCTCACCGTGTCCGTACCGACCAGGACGAAGAGGGCGATGCCCAGCAGGACCCGGTAGATCACGAACGGCATGAAGCTCTTGGTGGTGATGAACTTCATGAACCACGCGATAACGGCATATCCCACCGCGAAAGCGATGAACGTGGCGAAAATGGTCGGCCCCCAGGAGACATGACCCTCGCCCGCGTCCTTCAGCTCGTACGCGCCCGAGGCCAGCACGGCCGGGATCGCGAGGAGGAAGGAGTAACGCGCCGCCGCCTCACGGGTGTAGCCCATCAGCAGGCCGCCGCTGATGGTGGCGCCCGAGCGGGAGACGCCCGGCACCAGGGCCATGGCCTGGCAGAAACCGAAGATCAGACCGTCCTTGACGCTCAGGTCCTTGAGCGACTTGCGCTCCTTGATCGCGCGGTGCTTGCCGCCCGTCTCGTCGCGGGCCGCCAGCCGGTCGGCGATGCCGAGGACGATGCCCATCACGATCAGCGTGACGGCGATCAGCCGCAGGTCCCGGAACGGGCCGTTGATCTGGTCCTTCAGCGTGACCCCGAGAACCCCGATCGGGATGGAGCCGACGATGACCAGCCACCCCATCTGGGCGTCGTGGTCGCCGCGCATCTCCTTGTCCGTCAGTGAGCGGAACCACGACGAGACGATGCGGACGATGTCCTTCCGGAAGTAGATCAGCACGGCCGCCTCCGTACCGATCTGAGTGATCGCGGTGAACGCCGCACCCGGGTCGTGCCAGCCCGCGAACACGGCGGTCAGCCGCAGATGCGCGCTGGACGAGATGGGCAGGAACTCGGTCAGCCCCTGGACGAGCCCCAGGATGAAAGATTCGAACCAAGACATGGGAGTACGACGCCATCCAAAAGATGATCAGGCACCGGCCGGCGCAGTGGCGGCGCGATGAGCGGCGGTGAGCGGCAGGGAAGGGGCGATCAGGGAACGGGCGGGGGACACGGGACGGGTGGGGGCTGACGGGCCGGGCGCGGAGTCGCTCATATGGAGGAAGAAGGGGGCCCGTCCGCGCTGACTCCTCCGCCGTGGCGCCGCCGAGGTGGATTCATGGCACGTCAAATGACCCCGTTCAGGCACAAACTATGGCGATCTCGTCGTCCCGGGCGTGGGCAGCGTAGCGCCTGTGGGTGAACGGACGGCGGCAGGGATCTGACGCCACGGGGTCCGCCGTCCGGCACGCGCCGCCCCCTCGCGGCGTACGCGCCGCCGCCTCCTTACCGTGCGCCGCATGCGCGGGGCCCCTGTTACCGCGTATCGCGCCCCGGGAAACCCCCGCATTGGCGAAAACAGGGGGAGGGCAACCTCACAGTCGCGCGCTCTGCTGCGCGATGAGAGCGCTGTCCTACGATCACGCCATGACGGTCCTCAATGACGACGGGCTTTCCCTGGCAGCCGAGTTCCCCGACGCGACCCGCGAGCAGTGGCAGAACCTGGTGTCAGGTGTGCTGCGCAAGTCGGGCCGTGACGTCGCGGGGGCAGCGGCCGAGGAGGTGCTTTCCACCCCGCTCCAGGACGGGCTGTTCACCCGTCCGCTCTACACGGCGGAAGACGCCCCCGGCGGCGCCTCGGACGGTACCGGCGGCGCCACCGGCCCCGGCGGCTTCCCCGGCTTCGCGCCGTTCACCCGTGGCGGCAGACCGCAGGGCGGTGCCGTCTCCGGCTGGGACGTACGCCAGCGGCACACGCGTTCCGACCCCACCCTGACCAACGAGGCCGTCCTCTCCGACCTGGAGAACGGCGTCACCTCCCTGTGGCTCACCGTCGGCGCGGACGGCGTGCCCGTCCCCGCGCTGGCCGCCGCGCTCGACGGCGTCCACCTCGACCTGGCGCCCGTCGCGCTCGACGCGGGCGACGCATTCGCGCCCGCCGCCCGCGAGTTGCTGAGGATCTACGACGAGCGCGGAGTGGACCGCGAGGCGGCGCGCGGCACCCTCGGCGCCGACCCGGTCGGCCGATTCGCCCGCACCGGACGGGAAGTGACGGACTGTACGGCCGAGGCCGCCGAACTCGCCGCGCTCTGCGACCGCGACCGCCCCGGCCTGCGCGCCATCGCCGTGGACGCCCTGCCCTACCACGAGGCCGGCGCCTCCGACGCGCAGGAACTGGGCTGTTCGCTCGCCACCGGCGTCGGCTGGCTGCGCGACCTCACCGCGAGCGGGCTCTCCGTGGACGCCGCCTGCGGCCAGCTCGAATTCCGTTACGCGGCCACCGCCGACCAGTTCCTCACCATCGCCAAACTCCGCGCCGCCCGGCGGCTGTGGGCCCGCGTCGCGGAGGTCAGCGGCGCGGGCCCCGCCGCGTCGGCGCAGCGTCAGCACGCCGTCACCTCGGCGGTGATGATGACCCGCCGTGACCCCTGGGTGAACATGCTGCGCACCACGGTCGCCGCGCTGGCCTCCGGAGTGGGCGGCGCCGACGCCGTGACCGTACTGCCCTTCGACCACGCCCTCGGGCTCCCCGACGCCTTCGCCCGCAGGATCGCCCGCAACACCTCGACGATCCTCCTGGAGGAGTCCCACCTCGGCCGGGTCATCGACCCGGCGGGCGGCTCCTGGTACGTCGAGCGGCTCACCGACGAACTCGCCCACGCCGCCTGGGCCTGGTTCCAGGAGATCGAACGCGCCGGCGGCCAGCGCGCCGCCCTGCGCTCCGGACTCGTCGGCGAACGGCTTGCCGCCACCTGGGCGGAGCGCTCCACGAGGCTCGCCGAGCGGCGCGAACCCATCACCGGCGTCAGCGAGTTCCCGCAGCTCGGCCAGGCCCCGGTGGAGCGCGAGGCGCCGCCGGCGCCGCCCACCGGCGGACTGCCCGTCGTCCACCGCGACGAGGCGTACGAGGAGCTGCGCGCCCGTTCCGACGCGCACCTCGCCGCCACCGGCGCCCGGCCCCGTGTCTTCCTCGCCGCGCTCGGACCCGCCGCCGCGCACACCGCGCGGGCCACCTTCGCCACCAGCCTCTTCCAGGCCGGCGGCATCGAACCCGTCCACGATCCGATGAGCGTCGACGCGGCGACCGCCGCCGACGCCTTCACCCGCAGCGGGGCGGGCGTCGCCTGTATCTGCTCCAGCGACGCGCTCTACGCCGAGGGCGCCGCACCCGTCGCCCAAGCGCTCAAGTCGGCGGGCGCGCGACAGGTGTTCCTCGCCGGCCGCCCCGGCGAACAGCGTGAGACCTATGTACGGGCCGGGGTCGACGACTTCGTCGTCGCGGGCGGCGACGCGATCGCCGTTCTCACCTCGGTCCTCGACCGTATGGGAGTGGCGTGATGGGGATCCCCGACTTCACCGAGATCGAGCTGGGCCCCGGTGACAGCGCCGGGACCACCGTCGACCAGTGGCGCACGGCCGTCAAGGAGCAGACCGGGAAGGGCGACGACGACCTCCGCTGGGACACCCCGGAGGGCATCGCCGTCAAACCGCTCTACACGGCCGAGGACCTGACGGGGCTCGACTTCCTCGGCACGTACCCCGGGATCGCGCCGTACCTGCGCGGCCCGTACCCGACGATGTACGTCAACCAGCCCTGGACCATCCGGCAGTACGCCGGGTTTTCCACCGCCGAGGAGTCCAACGCCTTCTACCGGCGCAACCTGGCAGCCGGACAGAAGGGCCTCTCGGTCGCCTTCGACCTGCCGACCCACCGCGGCTACGACAGCGACCACCCCCGGGTCACCGGCGACGTCGGCATGGCCGGGGTCGCCATCGACTCGATCTACGACATGCGCCGGCTCTTCGACGGCATCCCGCTCGACCGGATGAGCGTGTCGATGACGATGAACGGAGCCGTACTGCCCGTACTGGCCCTCTACATCGTCGCCGCCGAGGAACAGGGCGTACCGCCCGAGAAGCTGGCCGGGACCATCCAGAACGACATCCTCAAGGAGTTCATGGTCCGCAACACCTACATCTATCCGCCGAAACCCTCGATGCGGATCATCTCCGACATCTTCGCGTACACCTCGCGGAAGATGCCGCGCTACAACTCCATCTCCATCTCCGGCTACCACATCCAGGAAGCCGGTGCGACGGCCGACCTGGAGCTGGCCTACACCCTCGCCGACGGTGTCGAGTACCTGCGCGCCGGACTCGGCGCCGGGCTCGACGTGGACGCGTTCGCGCCCCGGCTCTCCTTCTTCTGGGCCATCGGCATGAACTTCTTCATGGAGATCGCCAAGTTGCGGGCGGCCCGGCTCCTGTGGGCCAAGCTGGTCAAGAAGTTCGACCCGCAGAACGCCAAGTCGCTCTCCCTGCGCACCCATTCACAGACCTCAGGCTGGTCGCTCACCGCACAGGACGTCTTCAACAACGTCACCCGCACCTGCGTCGAGGCGATGGCCGCCACCCAGGGCCACACCCAGTCGCTGCACACCAACGCGCTGGACGAGGCGCTGGCCCTGCCCACCGACTTCTCCGCCCGGATCGCCCGCAACACCCAGCTCCTCATCCAGCAGGAGTCCGGCACCTGCCGGGTCACCGACCCGTGGGGCGGCAGCGCGTACGTCGAGAAGCTCACCTACGACCTCGCGCGCCGCGCCTGGCAGCACATCGAGGAGGTCGAGGCGGCCGGCGGCATGGCGCAGGCCATCGACGCGGGCATCCCCAAACTCCGGGTGGAGGAGGCCGCGGCCCGCACCCAGGCGCGGATCGACTCCGGGCGCCAGCCCGTCATCGGCGTCAACAAGTACCGCGTCGAGACCGACGAGAAGATCGACGTCCTCAAGGTCGACAACTCCTCCGTACGCACCCAGCAGATCGAGAAACTGCGCAGGCTGCGCGCCGAACGATCCGAGTCCGCCTGCCGGGACGCGCTGCGCGCGCTCACCGCCGCGGCGGAGGCCGGCTCGCGCCCCGGGCTCGACGGCAACCTGCTCGCCCTCGCCGTGGACGCCGCCCGCGCCAAGGCGACCGTCGGCGAGATCTCCGACGCCCTGGAGAAGGTGTACGGGCGCCACTCGGGCCAGATCCGTACCATCGCCGGTGTGTACCGCAACGAGGCAGGCAGCTCCCCGGCCGTAGAGCGCACCCGCGCCGCGGTCGAGGACTTCGAACAGGCCGAGGGGCGCCGCCCCCGCATCCTGGTGGCCAAGATGGGCCAGGACGGCCACGACCGCGGCCAGAAGGTGATCGCGACCGCCTTCGCCGACCTGGGCTTCGACGTCGACGTCGGCCCGCTGTTCCAGACGCCGGGCGAGGTGGCCCGGCAGGCGGTCGAGGCCGACGCGCACATCGTCGGCGTCTCCTCGCTGGCAGCCGGGCACCTCACGCTCGTACCGGCGCTGCGTGAGGAGCTCGCCGCCGAGGGCCGGGAGGACATCATGATCGTCGTCGGCGGGGTGATCCCGCCCCAGGACATCGAGGAGCTGCGCCGGGCGGGCGCCGCCGCGGTGTTCCCGCCGGGCACGGTGATCCCCGACGCGGCGCACGACCTGCTGGTCTCGCTGGCCGCCTCGCTCGGCCACGAGCGGTGAGCGCGTGGCACCCCGGATCGACATCGACAGCTACGCCAAGGGCGTCCTGGACGGCTCCCGTTCGTACATCGCCCGCGCCGTCACCCTGGTGGAGTCCACCAGGACCGACCACCGCGCGCTCGCGCAGCGGCTGCTGACCGAACTGCTGCCGCACGCGGGACGGGCCCGCCGCATCGGGATCAGCGGCGTGCCCGGAGTCGGCAAGTCGACCTTCATCGACGCGCTCGGCACCCTGCTCACCGGCCTCGGACACCGGGTGGCAGTCCTGGCCGTCGACCCGTCCTCCAGCCGGACCGGCGGCTCCATCCTGGGCGACAAGACCCGGATGGAGCGGCTGGCCGTGGACCCGGCCGCATTCGTCCGCCCCTCGCCCACGGCGGGCACCCTGGGCGGCGTCGCCAAGGCGACCCGCGAGACGATCATCGTGATGGAGGCGGCGGGGTACGACGTCGTGCTCGTCGAGACCGTGGGCGTGGGACAGTCGGAGACCACCGTCGCCAACATGGTCGACTCGTTCCTGCTGCTCACCCTCGCGCGCACCGGCGACCAGCTCCAGGGCATCAAGAAGGGCGTCCTGGAACTGGCCGACGTCATCACCGTCAACAAGGCCGACGGCCCGCACGAACGCGACGCCCGCTCCGCCGCCCGCGAACTCGCCGGTGCGCTGCGGCTGATGCACCCGGTGGACGCGGCCTGGACGCCCCCGGTGCTCAGTTGCAGCGCCCGGGAGGGGACCGGGCTCGACACGGTGTGGGAACGGCTCGAACAGCACCGCCAGGTCCTCGAAGCCGACGGCCGCCTCGCCCGCAAGCGCAGCGACCAGCAGGTCGACTGGGCCTGGACGATGGTCCGCGACCATCTGCTGGACCGGCTGCGTGAGCACCCGGGGGTACGGGAGGTGGCGCCCGCCCTGGAGCGGGAGGTACGGGAGGGCACCCTCACCGCGACACTCGCCGCCGAACGGATCATCGAGGCGCTGGCCCTGCCGTGACCCCGCCCACCGGAGCCGTCCTGCGGGGACGCGCGGGCCGTACCCGATACTGGGCGTTATGGTCCACGACGACGAACCCGTGCTGCTCGGCCGGACGGGCAACACGGCCCGCATCACGCTGAACCGCCCGCGCGCCCTCAACGCCCTGACCCACCCCATGGTGGTGACCATCGCCGCCGCCCTGGACCGGTGGGAGCACGATCCGGGCGTCACGTCCGTGATCCTCTCCGGCGCCGGTGAGCGCGGGCTCTGCGCCGGCGGCGACATCCGCGCCATCCACGAGGACGCCCGTACCGGCGGGGGCGCCTCGGCCGCCTTCTGGCGCGACGAGTACCGGCTCAACTCCCGTATCGCCCACTTCCCCAAGCCCTTCGTCGCGCTGATGGACGGCATCGTGATGGGCGGCGGCGTCGGCCTCTCCGGCCACGCGGGGGTGCGGATCGTCACCGAGCGGTCCGCCGTCGCCATGCCCGAGACCGCCATCGGCCTCGTCCCCGACGTCGGCGGTACCCATCTGCTGGCCCGCGCGCCCGGCGAACTCGGCACCCATCTCGCCCTCACCGGGAACACGGCGGGCGCGGCGGACGCCCTGCTGTGCGGGCTCGCCGACCACTTCGTACCCTCCGAGCGGCTGACCGCGCTCCGCGAGGCGCTGGCCGCGCCCGGGGTGCGGGACGCGGCGGACGTACGGGAGACGGTCCTGCGGTACGCGGCCACGCCCCCCGAGGGCCGGCTCGCCGGGGACCGCGGGTGGATCGACGCCTGTTACGCGGCCGACTCGGTGACGGAGATCGTCGACCGGCTGCTGGACAGCGGGCTGCCCGCGGCCAAGGACACCGCGCAGACGCTGCTCTCCCGCTCACCGACGGCCCTGAAGGCGACGCTCGCCGCGATGCGCAGGGACGGCCCGCCCAGCACCCTGGAGGAGGTGCTCGACCGGGCCTACCGTGCCTCGTGCGCCGCGCTCACCCACCCCGATCTGGTGGAGGGGATCCGCGCCAGGGTCGTCGACAAGGACCGCGATCCGCAGTGGTCCCCCAAGGAGCTGGCGCAGGTCACGGAGGCGGACGTGGCACGGTTCGCGGCCCCGCCGCCCGGCGGCGACCTCGGACTGGCCGGCGGAACGGCGCACCTCGCGCCCTGAGACGCGGCTACCGGCGGCTCCCCGCGAGACGGTGCCGCTCACGCCAGGCGAGGACGCCCGCGCCCACCGCCGTGACCACGATGAACCCCGTCGCCACCAGGAACGCCGGTGACGTCGGGGAGGTCGCCCGGCTGCCCGCGACCACGTACGCCGCGGTGTTCGGGACCGAACCGATCGCCGTCGCCAGCAGGAACGGCGCCGCCCGCATCCGGGAGACCGCCGCGCAATAGTTCGCCGCGGCGAACGGCACCCCGGGGAAGAGCCGGATCGCCAGCATCGACCGGAAACCGTGGCCGCTGAGCTGCCCGTCCGCCGCCTTCAGCCAGCGGCCCCGCAACAGGGGCCGCAGCGCCTGCTGTCCGAGACAGCGGCCGAGCGCGAACGACGTCCCGGCCGCCAGCACCGTCCCCCCGAGCGCCGCCGTCAGCCCGAACACCGAGCCGAAGAGCGCGCCCGCGGCGAGATTGAGCAGCGGGCGCGGGACGAACGCGGTGGCGCACAGCCCGTACGCCACGGCGAACAGCGCCACGGCCGGGCCGCCGGCGAGCTGGGCCGGCCAGCCGTCGGCGAGCAGCCGCTGCGGCTCGTACAGCACCACCAGGGTGGCCGCCGTGCCCAGCACGACGACCAGCACGGCGAACCGGAACCAGGGCGAGAGCAGCGCTCCGGAGCGGTGGTCAGCGACAACAGGGCCTTGGTCCGGGGAAGACCGGGGGACGGTGTCGAGCATCCGGGGAGACTAACCGACCCGATGGAGGAGCGACGTAAAGTGTGGCGCACGTCGTACCGGACCCGCCCGCCACGAGGCCGCTCCGGCCGCCGGATCCACCAACCGCCGGGCCCGGGAAAACCATTCGACGCGGCGCCCGGCATGGGACAGGATCAGCCCCATGTTCCGGTACGCCTTCCTCGCAGCGCCGTCCGCAGTCGCGGACGCGCCGAAGGCTGCCGCACATCTGACAGCGGCGCCGCTCGCAGCAGCAGCCGTCGCGGCGCCCCTCGGCGGCGCCCGAAGCTGACCCTTCCCGGAACGTCCGGCGGACCCCACAGGGGGAGGGTCGGCAAGGCCCAGGGGTCCCGCTCACGCTTCGAGTTCAGGCAGGAATCATGCCCAAGACGGCATACGTGCGCACCAAGCCGCACGTCAACATCGGCACCATGGGCCACGTCGACCACGGCAAGACCACCTTGACCGCCGCCATCACCAAGGTCCTCAGCGACCGGGGGACCGGCACCTTCGTGCCCTTCGACCGGATCGACCGGGCCCCGGAGGAGGCCGCCCGGGGGATCACCATCAACATCGCGCACGTCGAGTACGAGACCGACACCCGGCACTACGCGCACGTCGACATGCCCGGCCACGCCGACTACATCAAGAACATGGTCACGGGCGCGGCCCAGCTCGACGGGGCGATCCTCGTCGTGTCCGCGCTCGAAGGGATCATGCCGCAGACCGCCGAGCACGTCCTGCTCGCCCGGCAGGTCGGCGTCAACCACATCGTCGTCGCCCTCACCAAGGCGGACCTGGGCGACGACGAACTGACCGACCTGGTCGAGCTGGAGGTCCGCGAACTGCTCACCGAGCACGGGTACGGCGGTGACGCCGTACCCGTCGTACGGGTCTCCGCGCTGGGCGCGCTGGCGGGCGAGCCACGGTGGACCGCCGCCGTGGAGGCGCTGCTCGACGCGGTCGACACGTATGTGCCGATGCCGGTCAGGTACACCGACGCGCCGTTCCTGCTCCCGGTGGAGAACGTCCTGACCATCACCGGGCGCGGCACGGTCGTCACCGGCGCCGTCGAGCGCGGCACGGTCCGCGTCGGGGACCGGGTGGAGGTGCTGGGCGGCGACACGGGACCGCAGGCCACCACCGTCACCGGCCTGGAGACCTTCGGCAAGCCGATGGAGTCCGCCGAGGCCGGCGACAACGTCGCGCTGCTGCTGCGCGGGGTGCCGCGCGACGCGGTCCGGCGCGGCCATGTCGTCACGGCGCCGGACAGCGTCGTACCGAGCAGGCGCTTCACCGCGCGGGTGTACGTCCTGTCCACCAAGGAGGGCGGTAGGACCACACCGGTGAGCAGCGGCTACCGGCCGCAGTTCTACATCCGTACGGCGGACGTCGTCGGCGACATCGACCTGGGCACGACGGGCGTGGCGCGCCCCGGGGACACGGTCACCGTGACCGTGGAGCTGGGCCGCGACATCCCGCTGGAGCCGGGACTCGGCTTCGCGATCCGTGAGGGCGGTCGTACGGTCGGCGCCGGTACGGTCACCTCGCTGCTGTGACGACGCCGCCCCCGGGGCCCGGGAGACCAGGTCCCGGGGGCGGCGCACAATGGAACGGTGAACGAGCCGATCCCCGTCATCCGCGCTGTCGACCGCGGCACCGCCAAGCTCCTGCCCGACGTGGACCGGGAGCGGGCCTGGCTGCTGACGGTCGACGGCGCGCCCCAGTCGTACGTCGACCTGGACGAGCCGGCGCACCTGGAGTTCGAGTACGTACGGCGCCTCGCCCATGTCGTCGACTGCGCGGCGTCCGCCCCCTGGGCGGTGATCCCCGCGCCGCTCACCGTGCTCCACCTCGGCGGCGGCGCCTTCACCCTGCCCCGCTACGTCGCCGCCACCCGGCCAGGATCCGCGCAGTCCGTGGTGGAGGCCGACGCGGCGCTGCTGGCCCTGGTCGAGCAGGAGCTGCCGATACCCGCCGGCGCGGGGATCACCGCCCACACGGCGGACGCCCGCCGCTTCCTCGAAACGGCGCCCGACCGCTCCGTGGACATCCTGATCGCCGATGTCTTCGGCGGCTCGCGCATCCCCGCGCACCTCACCTCCGTCGAGTACGCGCGGGAGGCCGCCCGGGTGCTGCGCCCCGAGGGGATCTACGCCGCCAATCTCGCGGACGGCGCCCCGTTCGCCTTTCTCCGCTCACAACTGGCCACTTTCGCCACGGCCTTCGAGGAGCTGGCGCTGATCGCGGAACCGTCCGTGCTGCGCGGGCGCCGCTTCGGCAACGCCGTCCTGGTCGCCTCGCACCGCCCGCTCGACACGGCGTCCCTGGCCCGTCGTACCGCCTCGGACGCCTTCCCCGCCCGCGTCGAACACGGCGCGTCGCTACGGCAGTTCATGGGGGACGCGGCACCCGTACGGGACAGCGGCGCGGTCCCCTCGCCGCAGCCTCCGGACGGCGCGTTTTCCGTCGACTGAGGTGCGGGCTGCCGCTACTGTCCTCGCCATGACCGAACCCACCTATCTGCGCGACACCCGCGACGGCTACGACAAGATCTCCGCCGACTACGCCGAGCGTTTTCCCACCATGCTGGTGGACGGGCCACTGGGCCGCGCCATGCTCACCGCTTTCGCCGAGTCGGTACAGGCCGCCGGGGGCGGCCCCGTCGTCGAAGTGGGGAGCGGGGCGGGCCGGGTGACCGCGTACCTGGACTCCCTCGGCGTGCGTGTCTCCGGTGTCGATCTGTCGCCGGCCATGGTGGCACTGGCCCGGCGCGACCACCCGGAGCTGCGCTTCGAGGAGGGATCGATGACCGCGCTGGACCTCCCGGACGGCTCCCTCGCGGGCCTCGTCGCCTGGTACTCCGTCATCCATGTCCCGCCGGAGCTGCATCCCGGGGTGTTCGCGGAGTTCCACCGAGTGGTGGCCCCGGACGGCCACCTCCTGGTCGGCTTCCAGGTCGGCGACGCACCGCTGAGCTTCACCGAGGCGTGGGGCCACGCCGTCTCCCTCGACTTCCACCGGCTCTCGCCCGACCGGGTCACCGACGCGCTGGAGAAGGCAGGCTTCACCGTGGGCGCCCGTCTGGTGCGCGAGCCCAGCGGCGACGAGAAGGTCCCGCAGGCGTACCTCCTGGCCCGCCGACGCGCGTAGTGGACCGGGCCGCTACAGGCCGCGCCGGGCCGGGCCGACGCCCGGCTCCGGTACCGCGAACGCCGCCGCTGATCAGCGGCGGCGCTCGCGGCGGTCAACGGCGTTCGCCGTGGCCGGTCAGGACTCCGGGGCCGCCCCCGAGAGCCGGACCGTGCCCATGATCTTCTTCATGGTCGCCTCGGACACCTCGTCCGGCACGCCCTTGTTCGCGTAGAGCACCCACGTCGAGTAGTCGCCCTTGGCGGTGGTGAAGGTGAAGGCGATCGACTTGCCGTCGGTGTCGCACTTGTCCTTCTTGTCGAGACCCGTGCTCTCGGCCGTCGCGAAGTGCCCCTTGAGCCCCGCCGTGGTGGTGAACGCCTCGGGCTTGCTGACCTTGATCTTCTTCTTCAGCGTGGGCATCGGCTCCGGCTGGCCGTACGCGGCCCACACCCAGCTCCCCGCCTCGTTCGACGAGGCACTCGCCGTGTCCGTGGCGCCCTCGCCACCCTTCGTACCGGTACCGGCGAGGCTGCTGTACTCCAGCTTGCCGTCCTTGTCCGTGTCCTGCGAGCACCACTCGGACTTGAGGAAGGCCGGTGCGGAGAAGGAGATCGCGGGCGAACCGTCACCCTTCTCGATGTCCTCGAAACCGGATATGACGCCCGTCTTCGCGACCTCCCAGTCGGCGGGCACGTCGAACTGCGTCCCGTACTTGGGGTTGGTCACGACCTTCCAGCCGTCGATCTGCGGCTTGGCCGCCGCGCCGTTGCGCGGATTCTCCTGGGACGCGCCCGTGTCCGGCTCCTCCGAGCCGGACTCCGACGCGGACGCGGACGCCTTCGAGTCGGCCGCCTTGTCGCTCGAACCGTCGTCCTTGCCCATGACGAAGAACGCCGTGCCCGCTGCGGTGAGCACGACCACGGCCGCCGCGACGACCGCCACGACCGTCGTCCTCTTCTTGTCGTCGCCCGAGGGCCCGGCCCCACCGGGCTGCCCCGGTGCGGGGTACGGCAGCGGCACCGTCGGCTGCTGATACGGGTTGGGCTGCTGGTATCCGGGCTGCTGCTGGGTCTCCGGCTGCTGCGGATAGCCGTAACCGGGCTGCTGTTGATACCCCGGTTGCTGGTACGGGTTCGGCTGCTGGTACCCCGGCTGCTGGTACGGATTGGGATTCTGGTCCTGCGGGTTCTGCTCGCCCCCGGGCGGCTGCTGTCCTGGCCACATGGCCAGTAACGATAGAGGGGAGCCCATGGGGCTGTGACGTCCGCCCCGTCAGGGGATGGTGAAGCCTCCTACCCGTGGGTAACATAATCGCCCATGAGCGCTGATCAGATGTCCGTCGGCGAGATGCTCGCCGCGACCGTTCCCATGGCCAGGACCCTCGGCCTCGACTACCTGGAGATCACCCCGGAGCGGGCCGTCGTCCGCCTCCCCGACCAGCCCGACTACCACAACCACGTCGGCGGACCGCACGCCGGAGCGATGTTCACCCTCGCCGAGTCCGCCAGCGGCGCGATCGTGATCGCCGCCTTCGGTCACCTCCTCGACCGGGTCGTTCCCCTCGCTGTCAAGGCGGAGATCAGCTACAAGAAGCTCGCGATGGGCCCCGTCACCGCCGCCGCGGTCCTCGGCCGCCCGGTCGCGGACGTCGTCGCGGAACTGGACGCCGGCGGGCGCCCCGAATTCCCCGTGGCCGTCACCCTCACCCGTGAGGACGGGGCGGTCACCGGAGAGATGACCGTGGTCTGGATCCTCCGCCCCCACTCCTGAGCCCGCCCCCGTTCCTGAGACCGCCCGCACTCCTGCGCCCGCCCCCGTTCCTGAAACCGCCCGCACTCCTGCGCCCGCCCGTACCTCTGCGCCGTTCGTGGTCCTGATCGCGGATTCCTGACCCCGCCCGCTCACCGGGTAGGCTGCCCGGCGTGCGCCCGCGCGGCGCGCGCCGGGCACATCGGCCCACCGAACCAGGGACGCACAGGAGGAACCGCCGTTGCACGTCCAGGAGTGGCTTGAGACCGTCCCCGCGGTCAGTATTTACATCCTGGTCGGGGTGGTCATCGGACTGGAGAGCCTCGGTATCCCGCTGCCCGGCGAGATCGTCCTCGTCAGCTCCGCGCTGCTCGCCTCCCAGCACGGTGACATCAACCCGTACATCCTCGGCGCCTGCGCCACGGCCGGCGCGATCATCGGCGACTCGATCGGCTACGCCATCGGACGCAAGGGCGGCAGGCCCCTGCTCGGCCGGCTCGGCGCGAAGTTCCCCAAGCACTTCGGCGCCGACCAGATCGCGATGGCGGAGCGGTCGTTCGAGAAGTGGGGCATGTGGGCCGTCTTCTTCGGCCGCTTCGTCGCCCTGCTCCGGATCTTCGCCGGACCGCTCGCGGGCGTCCTGCGCATGCCGTACTGGAAGTTCCTGATCGCCAACGTGCTGGGCGGCATCGTCTGGGCGGGCGGCACGACCGCCGTCATCTACTCGGTGGGTGTCGTCGCCGAGGCCTGGCTCAAGCGCTTCTCCTGGCTGGGACTGCTGCTCGCCGTGCTCATCGGGATCACCTCCATGCTCGTCCTGAAGAGCCGCGCCAAGAAGGCCGGTGAGCAGGCGCGGCAGGCCAGGGCCGCGGAGTCGGCCGAGCCGGACACCGTAACCGTCACGGACTGACGTACCCCGGACCAGGCCAGGAGGTGGCCTGTTTCTGTTGGCCGATGATCAATACCCTTGACGGTGCCGTCCGTTACCGATCGGACCGGCACCTACCGAGGGAGCGCCATGGCCACCGCACAGCAGATCCCGGACATACTGTCGCCGGAGTTCGCGGAGAACCCCTACCCGGCCTACGCGGCGATGCGGGAGAGTGCCCCGCTCATCTGGCACGAGGCCACGAAGAGTTACATCATCTCGCGGTACGACGACGTCGAACGGGCCTTCAAGGACAAGGAGTCGGTGTTCACCACCGACAACTACGACTGGCAGATCGAGCCCGTGCACGGCAGGACGATCCTGCAGCTCAGCGGGCGGGAGCACGCCGTACGCCGCGCGTTGGTCGCACCGGCCTTCCGCGGCAGCGATCTGCGGGACAAGTTCCAGCCCGTCATCGAGCGCAACTCCCGCGAACTGATCGACGCGTTCCGGCACACCGGCTCCGTCGATCTGGTGGAGGCGTACGCCACCCGCTTCCCCGTCAACGTCATAGCCGACATGCTGGGCCTCGACAAGGCCGACCACGGCCGCTTCCACGGCTGGTACACCGCGGTCATCGCCTTCCTCGGCAACCTCTCGGGCGACCCCGAGGTGACGGCGGCCGGCGAGCGGACCCGGATCGAGTTCGCCGAGTACATGCTGCCGATCATCCGGGAGCGGCGCGACCACCTCGGGGACGACCTGCTCTCCACCCTCTGCGCCGCCGAGGTCGACGGCGTACGGATGAGCGACGAGGACATCAAGGCGTTCTGCAGCCTGCTGCTCGCCGCCGGCGGCGAGACCACCGACAAGGCGATCGCCAGCATCTTCGCCAACCTCCTGCTCCACCCCGAGCAGCTCGCCGCCGTACAGCGGGACCGTACGCTGATCGACCGGGCCTTCGCGGAGACGCTCCGGTTCACCCCGCCGGTGCACATGATCATGCGGCAGACGGCCACGGACGTGGAGCTGAGCGGCGGCACCGTGCCGGCCGGCGCGACGGTCACCTGCCTGATCGGGGCGGCCAACCGCGACGCCTCGCACTACCGGGAGCCGGACTCCTTCAACATCTTCCGTGACGATCTGACCGCCACGACCGCGTTCTCCGCCGCGGCCGACCATCTCGCCTTCGCCCTCGGCCGCCACTTCTGTGTCGGGGCGCTGCTGGCCAGAGCCGAGGTCGAGACCGGGATCAACCACCTGCTGGACGCGATGCCGGACATCCGGCTGGCGGACGGCTTCGACCCGGTCGAGCAGGGGGTGTTCACCCGGGGACCGCAGTCCCTGCCGGTGGAGTTCACACCGGTCGGAGGGTGACGGAAACCGCCGGGCCCGGAAACTCCCGGGCCCGGCGGACGGTACGTACGTGAGCGTATGCCCGCGTACGGCTGCGTGTGTCCGCGTATCCCCGCTACTGCACCGCGGGCGTGAAGCGCACCGGCAGCGCGGTCAGCCCGCGCATCCAGATCGACGGCCGCCACGTCAGCTCGTGCGGCTCCACCGCCAGTACCACGTCCGGCAGCCGCTCCAGCAGCGTCTCGACCGCCGTACGGGCGATGACGTCCGCGAGGAGCGGACCCGGGTAGAGACAGCGGTGCTCACCGTTGCTGAACGAGAGGTGCGCCGAGTTCTCCGCCCCGACATGGCCCTCGGGCCAGATCTGCGGATCGGTGTTGGCCGCGGCGAAGCCGAGGACCAGACAGTCGCCCGTCTTGATGTGCCGCCCGGCGAGCTGGGTGTCGCGCACCGCCCACCGGCCGACGAAGTTCTGGGTCGGGGTGTCCAGCCACAGCACCTCGTTGAGGGCCTGCCCGACACTGAGCCGCCCGCCCGAGACGTTCAGCGCGAACCGGTCGTCGGTCAGCAGCAGCCGCAGGGAGTTGCAGATCCAGTTGGCCGTCGGCTGCTGGGCGGCGGCGATCAGGGTGATGAGGTCCTGGACGACCTCCTCGTCCGTCAGCCCGGCGGGATGGGCCAGCATCCGCGAGGTGACATCGGTGCCCGGGGTGCTCCGCTTCTCCTTGACGAGCTGCTCTATGCGCGCCTGCACCCGCAGATACGCGGCGACCGGGTCGTCGTCCTCGGGGGCGTCCAGCGAGATCCGCAGGTCCCGTACGAGATCCTCGGTGTCCACGCCGCCGAGGGGCATCCCGCAGAGCTGGACCACGGCGCGCATCGGCAGCGCGTGCGCGAACGCGGCCATCAACTCGGCCTCGCCGCTGCCCGCGAACTCGTCGATGAGACCTTCCGCGATCTCCCGGCAGGTGTGGGCGAGTTCGAACTGGTCGACGGCCTCCAGCGCCTCCGTGATCACCCCGGCGCGCCGCTGGTGCTCCGCGCCCTCGGTGAACAGCAGCGAGGGCTGGTAGCCGACGAACGGCATCAGCGGCCAGTCGGCCGGGATGTTCGGCCACTGGTTCCAGCGCCGTGAGTCCCGGGCGAACAGCTCGTCGTGGCCGGTGACGTAGGAGACCTCGGAGTAGCCGAGCACCAGCCAGGCGGGGATGTCCCCGTCGAGCATGATGGGCGCGACCGCGCCGTGCTCCTTGCGCAGTGCGCGGTAGAGCTGGGACGGCGTCTGCTGGTATTCGAGGCCGCTCAGCCGTACGGCGCCGCCGGCGTGCGCGGGGCAGCCGGGCGGCGGTACCTGTCCTTCGACAAGTGCTGCGGGGTCGGTCATGGTGTCAGCTCCCGGGCCATGGCCAGTTCGTAGAGGTGGTCCACAAGGGTGATCAGGACATTCTTGCCGGACGAACGTACACGTGCGTCGCAGTCGATCAGCGGCACGTGCTCCGGCAGCGAGAGGGCCTGGCGGATCTCGTCGAGCGAGAACGCCGACACGTCGTCGTCGAACCGGTTGACGGCCACCACGAACGGCGTCCGGTGGTGTTCGAGCCGGTCGATGGCGTACCAGGAATCACTCATCCGCCGGGTGTCGACCAGGACGACCGCGCCCAGGGTGCCGGAGAAGAGCCGGTCCCACAGGAACCAGAACCGCTCCTGTCCCGGCGCCCCGAACAGGTAGAGCACCATGCGCTCGTTGAGGCTGATCCGGCCGAAGTCGAAGGCGACGGTCGTGGTCGTCTTCGTGGCCAGCCCGGCGGTCTCGTCGACGCCGACCCCGGCCTGCGTCATGATCTCTTCGGTGTTGAGCGGCCGGATCTCGCTGACCGACCGGACCAGAGTGGTCTTGCCGACCCCGAATCCGCCCACGACGACGATCTTCAGACCGGTCTCGGCGGCGTCGCTCAGCGGGGTACGCGCCGGCAGCTCAGAGGTTGCGGAGTCCAAGGAGCACCTCCTTCAGGAGAGCGGAGTCGGGAAGGTCGGCGGAGCGCGCCGCGCGCGGGTGCCGGGCGGTGATACGGCCCGTCGCGAGGAGATCGCCGAGGAGGATCCGTACCACCGTCACGGGCAGCCGCAGCTCGGCGGCGATCTCGACGACCGCCGTGGGGTGGTCGCACAGCTCCAGGATCCTGACGTGCTCCGACTGCATCCCGGCGGTCGGAGCGCACTCGCTGACGATCAGGGTGACGAGATCGAACGTGTCGTCGTCGGCCCGGCTCCGGCCACCCGTGACGGTGTACAGCCGGTCGGGGTCCCCGGTGTCGACGGGCCGCCTGGTCATGAGCGGTGACTGCCCTGGGCGGGTGTGCGGGGTTCAGCCCGCAGATGCTCACCGATCTGCTCGACCAGTTCGGTCATCTGGTGGCCCACCACACCGGGGTCGGCGCCGTCCTCGGCCACGACCGCGAGATGCGCTCCGTCACCGGCCTCCACGATGAACAGCAATCCGCCGTGGAACTCCGTCATCGAGTGGCGTACGCCGCCGCTGCCGTTCCCGAACTCCACCGAGGCGCCCTGAGCGAGCGCCTGGATGCCGGAACAGATGGCGGACAACTGGTCGGCCTGGTCGAGGGTGAGATGACGGCTCCAGCAGAGCTTCAGTCCGTCGCGGGAGAGCACGAGGGCATGCCGGGTGCCGGGGGTGCGCTCCAAAAGGTTCTCAAGAAGCCAGGTCAGGCTGTTGTCTGTGGTCTGCATGGTGTGCGTGGGGCGGGATGGAGCCGGTGGTCCGGTCACCTGCCCGTGCCTCCTTCTCGCGTTCCGGGGTGGGGGATGGGCGCCGATACGCCGGGCGCCGTACGGGTGGGCGCTGTCCTATCCGGCCGGAGTGCCGGGGGTGGCGGAGGCGCCGGGAGCGTCGGGAGGGCCGGCCGGGTCCTGGGGCGGGGACGCGGGAGCGGCCGGTGACCACCCGGCGTCGGACGGTGCGTCGGACGGCGCGCCGTCGGACCGCCCGCCGTCGGACTGTCCGCCTTCCGAAGGTGCGTCGGCCGGGGTGTTGGTGGCCTCGGCCGCGTTGCGCGCGCGGTGGAAGGCGCCGAACTGGGCGCCCGCGTCGCGGCGTTCGGGCCGGCCGGCGGTGGGCTCCGGCTCCGGTTGCGGCCGACCGCGGTCGGCGGCGGCCATCGTACGGCCGGGCGGGCGTACGGGCAGGCCGCCGGGCGTGGCGACGCGGGGCCCGCCTCCGGTGGCGGACGGGGAGGGCAGCACCGGCCACGCCGTGGACGTGGGGACGGGCGGGGGCGGCGGGGCGGTGGTCACCCGCGGCGCCACGACGGGCGGAACGGTCGCCTCCGGCGCCGGGCGGCGCAGCGACTGCTCGGGCGCCATGCCGCGCTGCTGGGCCATGAGCTGCGGCGGGAAGAGGACGACGACACCGGTGCCGCCGCGCGACGAGGGCCGGTAGTTGACGCTGATGTGGTACTTGGCGGCCAGTCGGCCGACCACGGCCAGACCGAGCCGGGTGCCCTGGAGCATCGCGAGGTCGGTGACCTGCCCCGAGACGGACTCCTCGGCGCGGCGCATCGCGGCGGCGGCCATCTTCAGGCCGCTGTCCTCGATGGTCACCACGATGCCCGCGGTGCGCTCCTCGACGTAGACATGGACCTCGTCGATCGGCGGGGAGAAGTTCGCCGCGTTGTCCATCAGTTCGGCGAGCAGGTGCATCACGGGCTCGGCGGCGAACCCGGCGATCGCGGCCTTGCTGGAGCAGTGCAGCCTGACCCGCTGGTAGGCGGCGATACGGCCGACCGCGCCGCGCAGGATGGACTCCATCCCGATCGGCTTGTTCCAGGCGCGGCTCGCGCGCCCGCCCATCAGCAGGGCCAGCCGGTCGGTGAGCAGCCCGAGTTGCGAGGTGTTGTGGTCGAGCCTGAGGAGGTCGCCGAAGACCTCTTCGCCGTACCGGTCCTGCATCTCGCGCAGGTCGGCCAGCATGGACACGGCCTTGGCCTGAACCCGGCTCAGCGCCTTGGCGCTCGCCGCCTGCGCCGCTGCCGCCCGCCGCTCACTGATGGCGAACTCCCGGACCACGGCGTCCACCAGGACGCGCAGCCGCGGGTCGGTGGGCGGTACGAGGGTGGCGAGCACGGTGTCGGCGGAGCCGCCGGCGCGCAGTCCGGCGAGTGCGTCGGGGAGCGTCTTGCCGGTGAGCAGGTCCAGTTCGTCGGCGGCCTTGGTCAGCCGGACCACGGCGGTCTCGCTGTCGGCGAGCGCCCGGGCCGCGCGCGTCTCGGCGGCGGCGATCTCGCCCGTGAACAGCTCCAGGACACGGCGGAGTTGCGGGTCGGACGGGGGCGGGGTGGTCGCGAAGGTCTGCTGGGCGCTCGCGCCCTCGCGGAGCTTCTTGACGACCGCGGGCAGAGTGACGTTCAGCAGATGCGCGCCGTCCGCGCCGTTCTGGGCGAGCTGCGTCTGCGCGGACCTGCTCTCGTTCTGCGCCGACGACGCGGCGCGCCGCGCTCTGCGCAGCAGCAGCGCGGAGGTGACGACGGTGGCGGCCAGACAGACCCAGGTGACGGCGACGGTGGCGGCCACCCAGCCACGGGCCGGTCCGGGCGCCGCGGCGACCACGGCTCCTCCGGCGGCGCCGGCCACCACCAGCAGGGTCAGCGGGACGGCGAGCGACAACGACCGTGTCGTGGGTATGCGGTGCGGACTGGGGGCGACAGGCACTGACATTCCGCGGTCCCTCGGTACTTGAGTGCGGGGGGAACAGACCGGCCGACCTGCGGGCTTCGGCCGCACGGGCGGGATCTGACACCGATGGGGACGGCGATCTTCCGCACCACATGTGGCGCTCATGCTAACCACGGGACGCGGTACGGGAGCACTCAGGGCCCCCCGAGCCCACAGAACGAGCGACTTCGTCCCGAAGTCGCTCGTTCTGTGGGGGCGACATGGTAGAGAGAGCTGGCCGTTGCGCGCCGTGTCGTATGCGCCTGACCTGCACCGGAGTGACGCCGGAGAGGGACCGGAGTGACATCCGTGGACCGGATCCGGCTGCGGTTACGTTTTCTCGCCTGGCATCATCTGGCGTCATCGCGCACCCGGAGCGATGGTTTTCGGTCAACTGTCCGCGTCACGCCTGAGGGGCCGGTGCCGGGTGAGGCCGGAGGGACGGGGCTCGCAGTACAGTGCGATGCATGCCCGGGTGCACCACAAAGTAGTGCAATCTGCTGGACCTCTCCATGAACATATTGGACGGAATGTGTCGGACCTCGATCAGCTCACCCAGTCGCTCGCCCGTAATCTCAAGCGCTGGCGCGGCGAGCGGGGCTTCACGCTCGACGCCCTCGCGGCTCGTGCGGGGGTCAGCCGCGGGATGATCATCCAGATCGAGCAGGCCCGTACCAATCCGAGCGTCGGCACCACCGTCAAGATCGCCGACGCGCTCGGTATCCCCATCACCACCCTGCTCGACTACGAACAGGGCACCCATGTCAGGGTCGTCCCCGAGAGCCAGGCCGTACGGCTGTGGTCCACCCCGGCGGGCAGTCGCAGCACCCTCCTGGTCGGCGCGGAGGCGCGCGGCCCGCTGGAGCTGTGGTCGTGGACGCTGATGCCCGGCGACGCCAGCTCCTCCGACCCGCACCGGCCCGGCACCACCGAACTGCTCCATGTGACCGCCGGTGAGCTGACGCTCGTCGTCGACGGCGAGCCGCACCCCGTACCGGCGGGCGCGTCGGCGACCTTCGAGGCCGACGTTCCGCACGTCTACCGCAACGACGGTTCCGAAACGGTCGAAATGATCATGTCGATCTCCGTCCCGCCCGTGCGCTGACCAGCCGTCCGGGCGGGGTCGGTCCGGGCAGGTCGGTCCGGGCAGGTCGGGGGCGGAGCCAGGACCGGTCGGCCGGGCCCCGGTGGTCAGCCGAGCCGGGGGATCTCGATCGCGGGGCAGCGGTCCATCACCATCGCGACCCCGGCCGCGCGCGTCCGCTCGTACGCCTGCTCGTCGATCACCCCGAGCTGGAACCAGACGGCCTTCGCGCCGACGGCGACCGCCTCGTCAGCGACCGCCCCGGCCAGCTCGCTGTTGACGAAGACGTCCACCACGTCCACGGGGAAGGGGATGTCCGCGAGCGAGGCGTATCCGCGCTCGCCGTGCACCGTCTCGGCCTTGGGGTGCACCGGTACGACGCGCTTGCCGAAGCGCTGGAGTACCGCGGCGACGCCGTAGGCCGCCCGGGAGGTGTTGGCGGACAGGCCCACGACGGCCCAGGTGTCGCCACCCCGCTGAAGGATCTCGCGGACCGTCCCCGGATCGGCGTGCCCGGCCCCGGTCGGCGCGTTCCCGGCCCGTGCGCTTCCGGCCCCAGTACTTCCGGTCCGTGCGCTTCCGGTCTGAGGGCTTTCGGTCTGTGCTCTCTCTGCGTCCATGCCAGGGCAACGGATTCACCGCGTACGCCATTCCATGAGCCCCCGTGCCGTTCACCGCACGGGACGCGGCGTGCCATCCTGGCCGCGGTGTACGAGGTCCTGGTTCGCGTGGAGGTGGGGTTGTGCTGAGGACGGGAAAGATCCAGCGGTTCGACGAGACGCGTGGGTACGGGTTCATCATCCCGAACGAGGGGGGTGACGACGTGTTCATGCACGCGAACGACCTGCTGGACGAGAAGTACCTCTACCAGGCGGGCCGCGAGGTCGAGTTCTTCGTGGAGATGGGGGACAAGGGGCCGAAGGCGTCGGAGATCCGGCTCATCCACCAGCCCTCGCAGCGCCGCCCGGCGCGCGACCTCGGGTCGGGCCCGGTGACGTACGGGACGACGGGCGACGGAGAACCGACCGCGGCCGGTCTGCGCGGCGAACTCACCGAGGCGCTGCTGGAGGCGGACGGCACGCTGACCGCCGACCAGATCAAGCGGGTCAGGGCGCGCGTGGTCGAACTGGCCCGCGCGCACGGCTGGATCACCGGCTGACCCCTCGGCCCCTGGGGCGGCGCCCCGGAAGGTCGGGGCGGCGACCGGGCCCCGCATAGGGTGGGGGCATGCAGGAGCAGTACCGGACCGTCGCCCGCGCGGGCGTCCATGAGACCGAGGTCAACCGGTCGCGCTTCCTCTGCGCGCTGGCACCGGCGGCGACCGAGGAGGAGGCGCAGGAGTTCGTCGCGCGCGTCCGCAAGGAGCACCCGACGGCCACGCACCACTGCTTCGCGTACGTGATCGGCGCCGACGCCTCCGTGCAGAGGGCGAGCGACGACGGCGAGCCGGGCGGCACGGCCGGGGCGCCGATGCTCCAGATGCTGATGCGACGTGAGGTGCGCTACACGGTGGCGGTCGTCACCCGCTACTACGGTGGGGTCAAGCTCGGCGCCGGCGGCCTGATCAGGGCGTACGGGGGAGCGGTCGGCGAGGCGCTGGACGCCCTCGGTACCCGGACCAGGCGGCGCTTCCGGCAGGTCACCGTCACCGTCGACCACCAGCGCGCGGGCCGGCTGGAGAACGATCTGCGCGCCACGGGACGCGCGGTGCGCGAGGTGCGGTACGCGGAGGCGGTGACCATCGAGCTGGGGCTGCCGGACGCGGAGGTCGACGCGTTCCGCGCCTGGCTCGCGGACACGACGGCGGGCACGGCCGCCCTGGAGCTGGGCGGGGAGGCGTACGGCGATGGCCCCCCGGAGTGAGTGCGCGCCCGCACGGCCGGCAGAACGAACTGCATGGGCTGCATGAGCTGGACGAACGGTGCGAACCGTGCGAACGGTACGAGCGGCGCGAAAGTGCGTGAACGGGAGGAAGGCCTCACTTGAGGATTCTGCACACGTCGGACTGGCATCTCGGACGGTCCTTCCACCGCGTGAGCCTGCTCGACGCCCAGGCCGCGTTCCTCGACCACCTCGTGGTGACGGTCCGTGCCCATGACGTCGACGCGGTCCTCGTCGCCGGTGACGTCTACGACCGGGCCGTACCGCCGCTCGCCGCCGTGGAGCTGTTCGACCGCGCGCTGCACCGCCTCGCCGAGGTCGGGGTGCCGACCGTCATGATCTCCGGCAACCACGACTCGGCCCGCAGGCTCGGCGTCGGCGCCGGACTCATCGAGCGCGCGGGCATCCACCTGCGGACCGACCCGGCGGGCTGCGCCACCCCCGTCCTACTCACGGACGCCCACGGCGAGGTGGCCTTCTACGGGCTGCCGTATCTCGAACCGGCCCTGGTGCGTGCGGAGTTCAAGGCGCCGAAGGCCGGGCACGAGGCGGTGCTCGGCGCCGCGATGGAGCGCGTACGGGCCGACCTCGCCGCCCGTCCGTCCGGTACCCGCTCCGTCGTCCTCGCGCACGCCTTCGTCGTCGGCGGCGCGCCCAGCGACAGCGAGCGGGACATCACCGTCGGCGGGGTGGCCGCCGTGCCCGCCGGGGTCTTCGACGGTGTCGACTATGTCGCGCTCGGGCACCTCCACGGCTCCCAGGCCCTCACCGAGCGCGTCCGCTACGCGGGCTCGCCCCTCGCCTACTCCTTCTCCGAGACCACCCACCGCAAGACGATGTGGCTGGTGGATCTCGGGCCCGCGGGGGAGATCGAGGCGCGGCGGATCGACTGCCCGGTACCGCGCGCCCTCGCCCGGATCCGCGGGACGCTCGACGAACTGCTCGGCGATCCCGCCCTCGACCGGCACGAGGAGTCCTGGGTGGAGGCGACCCTCACCGACCCCGTGCGCCCGGCCGAGCCCATGTCCCGGCTCGCCGCGCGCTTCCCGTACACGCTCAGCCTCGTCTTCGACCCCGAGCGGCCGGCCGGCGACCCGCTCGCCTCCTACGGCAGGCGCCTCGCGGGCCGTACCGACCAGCAGATCGCCGAGGACTTCGTGGCGCACGTACGCGGTGGGTCGGGACCGGACGGGCCGGAACGCACCGTGCTGCGCGACGCGTTCGACGACGTACGGGTCGACGCGACGGTGCGCGAGGTGACCCCGTGAGACTGCACCGGCTGACCCTCACCGCCTTCGGCCCCTTCGCCACCACCCAGGAGATCGACTTCGACGCCCTCTCCGGCGCCGGGCTCTTCCTGCTGCACGGGCCGACCGGCGCCGGAAAGACGTCCGTGCTGGACGCGGTCTGCTACGCGCTGTACGGGGCCGTACCGGGCGCCCGGCAGGGCCCCGGCACCACCCTGCGCAGCGATCACGCGCCCGCCGGGACCGTCACCGAGGTCGTCCTCGAACTGACCGTCGCCGGGCGGAGGTTGGAGGTCACGCGGCGGCCCGCCCAGCTCCGCCCCAAGAAGCGCGTCAAGGGGTTCACCACCGAGAAGGCGCAGAGCTGGCTGCGGGAGTACGCCCCTGACACCGGCCCTGACGGCGGTCCCGGCGGCGGTTCCGGCCCCAACATCGGTGCCGGCAGCGGCGGATGGCGGGCGCTGAGCCGGTCCCACCAGGAGATCGGGGAGGAGATCAGCCAGCTCCTCGGCATGAGCCGCGAACAGTTCTGCCAGGTCGTGCTCCTGCCCCAGGGTGACTTCGCCCGCTTCCTGCGCGCCGACGCCGAGGCGCGCGGCAGACTCCTCGGCACCCTCTTCGACACCCGCAGGTTCGCCGCGGTCGAGGAACGCCTGGCCGAACTGCGGCGCGCCGCCGAGCACCGGGTGCGCGCGGGCGACGACCGGCTCCTCGGCATCGCGCAGCGCATCGCCCAGGCGGCGGTAGGGAGTTCGGCCGCGACCGGGGACGCGGAGGCGCCGGGGCCCCCCGACCGGCAGCCCGGTGACGCGGGGCTCGCCCCGGCCGTGCTCGCCTGGGCGGCCCTCGTACGCGGCGACGCCCACGAGCGGGCCGACATCGCCGCGTCGGCCCTCGCGCAGGCCGAGGACCGGCTCGCGGAGGCCCGGGGCGTACGGGACTCCGAGCACGAACTCGCCCGACTCCAGGAGCGGTTCGCGGACGCCCGACGGCGCGGGACCGCCCTCGAAGCACGCCGCCCCGAGTACGAGCGCACCCGTACCCTGCTGGAGCGCGACCGCAAGGCGGAGCTGGTCGCCCCGGCGCTCGCCCTGCGCGACGAGGCGGACGCGGCCCACCGCACCGCGTCCGCCGCGCACGAGCGCACCCGGAAGCTGCTGCCCTCCGAACTCGCCGACGCCGGAGCCGAACAACTCGCCGCCCTGGAAGGCTCCGTACGCCAGGAACTCGGCGCGCTCGACGCGGCCCGGCGCGCGGAGCGCCGCAGCGCGGAGATCACCGTCGAACGCGCCGAACTGGACCGGCAGGCACGCGCCGACGACGACATCCTCCAGGAGGCGGCGGGCTGGCTGGCGGGCTGGGAGCCCGAACGCCGCACCCTGCTCGACCGCGTGGAAGAGGCCCTGGAGGCGGCGACCCGCGCCGAGCAACTCGCCGGACAGCTCGAACCGGCCGGACGGCGGCTGGCCGCGGCCCGGCGGCGCGACACGCTCGAAGGGACGGTACGGGAGGCGGAGCAGCGGCTCCTGGCCGCGGGCACGCGCGTCAACACCGCCCACGAGAACTGGCTCGACCTGCGGGAACGACGGCTGAAGGGCATCGCCGCCGAACTGGCCGCGCGCCTCGCGGAAGGCGCCCCCTGCGAGGTCTGCGGCTCCGCCGACCACCCCGCGCCCGCGCGCCCCACGGACGACCAGGTCGATCCGGCGGCGGAGGACGCCGCCCTGAGGGAGTATCAGCGGTGCGGCGAGGTCCAGGAGGAGGCGGAGCGCGCGTACACGACGCTCCGGGAGCAGTACGCGACGGCCCGCACCCAGGCTGCCGAGCCGCCCCAGGACACCGACGCCGGCCGCGGCGCCACGGACGCCACCGCTACGGCCCCTCAGGCCACGGACCCCCAGGCCACGGATCCCCACGGCACGGATCCCCACGCCACGGCCCCCCAGGCCACGGATCCCACCGTCGCCGAACTCGCCTCGCTCACCGAACGGTTGGACCGCGAACACGCCGCGGCACGCCGTGCCGCCGCCGGGGCGCACGCGGCGCGCGAGTCCCTGGCCCGGGCCGAGCGTGAGTACGAGGGCCGGGTCACCGCGCAGCGGCAGGCCGAACGCCGCGCCGCCGCACGGACCTCGCGGCGCGAGGCGCTGGAGCGCGAACAGAGCGCGCTGCACGCCGAGTTGAGCCGCGCCAGGGGAGCCGCCGCGAGCGTCGCCGACCGTGTGGCCGAACTGGCGGACCGGGCCCGGTGGCTCGCCGAGGCGGCCGAGACCGCACGCGTCGCGGACGCCACCGCGCTGCGCCTCAAGGAAGCCGACGGGAGCCTGGCCGGCGCCGCCTTCCGGGCCGGCTTCGACACCCCGGGCGCCGCTGCCGAGGCCCTGCTCGGCTCCGCCGACCGGCGCGCGTTCCAGCACCGTATCGACGACTGGCAGGCCGAGGCCGCCGCGGTGGCCGACCGGCTCGCGGAACCGGCCACCCGGGACGCCGCCGCGCGCCCGCCCGCCGCCCCGGACGCCGCACAGTCCGCCCACGACACCGCCGAACGCGCCCTGCGCGCCGCCGCGGCCCGGTACGCCGCCGCCCGGGAGAGCCGGGACCAGCTCGCCGGGCTCTCGCGGCGGGCCGAGGATGAGGTGCGCGGGCTCGGCCCCGTACGCGAGGAGTACGACCGGGTGGCCCGCCTCGCCGGGCTCACCGCGGGCACCTCCGCCGACAACGAACGCCGGATGCGCCTGGAGTCGTACGTCCTGGCGGCCCGTCTCGAACAGGTCGCGGCAGCCGCCACCGTACGCCTCCAGCGCATGTCCTCCGGCCGCTACGCCCTGTCGCACACCGACGCCCGCGCGGGCGGACAGCGCCGGTCCGGGCTCGGGCTCCAGGTCATCGACGCCTGGACCGGCAGCGCCCGCGACACCGCGACGCTCTCCGGCGGCGAGACGTTCTTCGCCTCCCTCGCCCTCGCGCTCGGCCTCGCGGACGTCGTCACCGACGAGGTCGGCGGGGTACGGCTGGACACCCTCTTCATCGACGAGGGCTTCGGCAGCCTGGACGACCAGACACTGGACGAGGTGCTGGACGTACTCGACTCCCTGCGGGAACGGGACCGCAGCGTCGGCATCGTCAGCCATGTCGCGGACCTGCGCCGCCGTATCCCCACCCAACTGGAGATCGTCAAGGAGCGGCACGGATCCGCGGTACGGCAGCGCGTCGCGGGAGAGTGAGCCCTCCTCCGGGGCGGTGTCACGGCGACGGTGTTTCCGTACGGGGTCCCCGCGCCTGCCGTGGTGTACCGCCGCTGTGTGCCGGTTCCTGTCGCAGGCCGCGCGCCAGGGCCAGGGTGACGGTGGCGGAGAGCACCGCCATGACGGCGGGCGCCGTCTGCACCGAGGTGAGCTGGGCGACACCGCCCGCCAGCGCCGCGCCCACCCCCTGCATCGTGAGCATCCCCGAGGTGTGCAACCCGAGGGCGTGGCCGCTCAGTTCACCCGGGGTCAGGGACATCAGCCGCTCCTGGAGGACCAGGCTCGCGGCGAACCCCACCGAGGCGAGAGCCACGGCCGCCACCACCAGCGGCAGCGCGGGACGCAGGGCGAGGAGTGGATACGGCAGGGCCAGCAGCAGAAGCAGTGGTACGCCGAGCCGCCCCCGCCACCGCGCCGGCACGAACCGGCCCACCGCGACGTCCCCGGCGAGCATGCCGCAGGCGGCACACGCGAAGAGGAGCCCCGCGTACCGGGGCGCGTAGGGGACGAAGAGCGATTCACAGCCGACGATCAGCCCGTTGGGAATCCAGAGCGCGAGATAGACGGAGCGGCGGGAACGCGAGGACCACAGCAGGGCGTTGGTCCGCCAGGTCTCGGCGGCCGAGGCACGCCCGGTGGCCCGCGGTGGCCGGCCGCTGAGACCGAGGCGGGCGACGACCGCGGTGGCCAGATAGAGGGCGGCGCCCGCGAGCAGCGTGCCGCGCGGCGACAGGACGGTCACCAGCACACCGCCGACCGCGTATCCGCCGATCTGCGCCGCGCCCGCGCACATGTTGAGCACGGAGCGCCCGAGCAGATAGCCGTCCCGCTCCAGGATCTCGTTGAGCAGCCCGTACCGCACCCCGCCGACCGGCGAGGCGACCGTACCCAGGAGGAACAGCACCGCGAAGGAGGCCCACACCGGCAGCCCGGGGACGGCCAGAACGGCGGTGCCGAGGCCGAACAGCAGCGACGTCCCGGCCAGCGTGGCGCGCGGCGGCAGCCGGTCGGCCGCCGAGAGCAGGGTGGTCGCGCCGAGCACCTGGGCGAGGGAGGGCCCGAACATGGCGAGGGCGGAGAGCAGGGGGGAACCGGTCGCCGAGTAGATCAGGGTGCCCAGCGCCAGTCCGCTCACGGTCTGGGCGCCCACGTGCCCGGCGGACATGAGGAACAGCGGAGTGAACTCCGGTGTGCGGAAGAGCTCGCGGTACGTACGCATGACCGGAGTGTCGAGGGGCCGCGGCCGGGTCGTTACTCTTTCGCGGTGAGGCGAAAGATGAGCTGCGAGAACATGGGCCGGCGAAACATGGGCCGGTGAACATGGGCTGCTGAAACACGGGGCGGCGAAACATGGGCTGCTGAAACACGGGGCGGCGAAACATGGGCTGCTGAAACACGGGGCGGTGAAACATGGGCTGCTGAAACACGGGCCGGTGAAACATGGGGTGGTGAGGCATGGGGTGGTGGCAGATCAGCGCGGACACCCTCGCGAGCAGCCGCTTCGTCGTCTCCCCCATCGCCGAGACGATCGCGAGCCTGAAAACCCTGGAGCGGGGTACGGCCGCCCACCCCGGCGAGCGCGCCTGGCTCGACCTCCACCTGCCCGCCTACCGTCGGCGCCAGGCAGCCGACCCGGTCACCGCGCTGCTCGTCCGGGCCGCGCTGGGGCGTCACTGGAACGCGGACTACCTCACCCCCACCCCGACCGGCGACGGCGACCAGCCGTTCGAGGACGAGCTCACCCGCGTACGAGAGACACCCGCCGCGGCCGTCCGCGCCGATCTGACCGTCTCGCTGAACGGCCCGCTCCCCGCCCTGCTGCACCGCTCCGACCTGCCGGAACGCACCGCCGAGGCGCTGACGTGGGTGTGGGCGCGCACCGTGCTGCCCACCTGGCCGCGGCGCCGCCGGATCATCGAGGCGGACATCGTCGCGCGCACCGCCCGGCTCGGCCGGGGCGGCTGGACCGCGGCCCTGGAGGACATGCGCCCCGAGCTGCGCTGGCTCGGGCAGAGCCGCCTCCAGATCAACACGAGGGACTACCCGCCGAGGGAACTCGCCGGAGCGCGCCTGATGTTCGTCCCCGTGACACCGGTCAACGGATGGGTCTCCTGGGACGCGCCACACCGTTACGCCGTGGTCTACCCCTGCTCCGGCGTGCTGGCCCAACCGGACCGTACGCCCGTCCCCGAGAGCCTCGGCGCGCTGCTCGGCTCCGCGCGGGCGGGCGTCCTCGTCCTGCTCGACACCCCGAAGAGCACCACACACCTGGTGGCGCTGACCGGCCAGGGCCTCGGCTCGGTGGGCCGCCATCTCAAGGTGCTGCTCGACGCCGGGCTGATACGGCGCCGACGCGCCGGGCGGTCCGTGCTCTACTCCCGGACCGACGCGGGTGAGGCCCTGGTCAACGCCCGCGGGGAGCACTGAGAGCGCAGGCGGAAGCGGCCCGGCAGCCGCCCCGCCCGGCACCCCGAAAACCGGATGACATCCCTCCCCGGCCCGACCATCATGGGCGCCCATGCCCTCACGTCGCCGTCCGCCCGCCTCCCTGGGCGCGTCAGTCGGTGGCGCCGGCCTCCGCCAGTGCCGCGAACAGCTCCCTCAGGTCCGCACCGGCCGGCGCCCCGCTCACCTGCCCGTCGCCCACCTCCACCACCCGCCAGACACCGTCCTCCCGCAGCGCCAGATCCGTCGTCAGGAACCGGCAGCCGAGGGCCCGTACCGCCGCCGCCACCGCGTCCAGCGCCCGGCCCGGCTCCCGTTCGGGCAGCTTGCCGGGGGTGTCCGGATGGGCGGTGGTCAGGACCGGCTCCCCGTCCACCCACCACACGCGCACCTCACCGCCCGGCACGAACGGCTCGTACGCGCGCAGCACCACCCCACCGGCGAGGGAGTCCTCCTGGAGCGCCAGGAAGCGGTCCACCACCGCCATGAGCCGCGTGTGGTCGGTGAGTTCGGGGATGAAGCAGGCTTCGTCCCACTGGTCCTTCCGGGACTTCACATAGTCCTTGACGATCCCGGGCCCCGGGCCGAGGGGCGCCGCGAGCGCGGCCAGCTCCGCCCGCGACAGGGGCGCGCCCGGTGCCCGCTCCCGCCAGACGCTCCGCGGCGTGACGTCGGCGAACTCCTCGTACCAGCCGGGGAGTTCGTGTGCGCGACGGTACGAACCGGCATCGGTCAGCAGTCGGCAGCCCCGTACCTCCATGCCGCGCGCCAACTCCTCGTAGGACGCGGCGGGCATCATCCACCCCCGGTACCAGTACGGTCCCGAACCGCGCCGCACCCCCGACAGCGCGCCCGCCGTGTCCCCGGAGAGCAACGCCTCATGGCCGAGGAGCGCGAACTCCGAGTCCGGGGACCTCGCCAGGGCCGCCTCCGCGGCGAACACGGGATCGGTTCGGACCGCCCGCAGCGGATCGGCGCAGAACAGGAATCCGGCTTCCATCGCATCCCCCAGACCTTGCACAGCAGGTGAGTTTCGCGCCCCGTGACGCTCGCGCCCTGTGACGTCCGCGCCTTCGGCAGGAGAGAACATGTCCACGACCACCACACTCGACATCCGCCCCGCCCTCTCGGACGACGAGCTGAACGAACTCTTCGCCGCCTCGTGGCCCGGCCACGGTACGACGTCCTTCGCACCCGTCCTCGAACGCAGCCTGGTCTGGGTGGCCGCCCGGCGCGCCGGGCGGCTCGTCGGCTATGTCAACGTCGCCGGTGACGGCGGTGTGCACGCCTTCATCCTCGACACCACCGTCCACCCGGACCAGCGCCACCAGGGCCTCGGCCGCCGGCTGGTACGGACCGCGGCGGCCGAGGCGTCCGCGCGGGGCGCGCACTGGCTCCATGTCGACTACGAGCCGGGGCTGGCGCCGTTCTACGCGAGCTGCGGTTTCCGGCCGACCGAGGCAGGGCTCATGCCGCTCGTGCCACGCGACTGAGCCCGCCTCCGCCCTGCGGAGAGGTCAGAGCTTCGACAGCTCGTCCACCAGGTCGTCCAGCCCCAGCGAGCCCTGCGACAGCGCCGCCATGTGCCATGCCTTCGCGTCGAACGCGTCGCCGTGCGCCTTGCGCGCGTTCTCCCGCCCCAGCAGCCAGGCGCGTTCGCCCAGCTTGTAGCCGATGGCCTGGCCCGGCATGGACAGATAGCGGGTCAGCTCGCTGCTGACGAAGTCCGCGGGACGCCCGCTGTGGCTCCCGAAGAACTCCTCCGCCAGCTCGGGTGTCCAGCGCTCGCCCGGGTGGAACGGGGACTCCGCCGGGATCTCCAGCTCCAGATGCATGCCGATGTCCACGATGACCCGGCAGGCGCGCATCATCTGCGCGTCCAGATAGCCGAGTCGGCGCTCCGCGTCCGGCAGGAAGCCCAGCTCGTCCATGAGGCGTTCCGCGTAGAGCGCCCAGCCCTCCGAGTTGGCGCTGACCTGCCCCACCGACGCCTGGTAGCGGGAGAGCTGGTCCGAGACGTGCGTCCACTGCGCGATCTGGAGATGGTGGCCGGGGACACCCTCGTGGTACCAGGTGGACACCAGGTCGTACACCGGGAAGCGGGTCTCGCCCATGGTCGGCAGCCAGGTGCGGCCGGGGCGCGAGAAGTCCTCGGAGGGGCCGGTGTAGTACGGGGCCGCCGCGCCGCCGGGCGGGGCGATCCGGGACTCCACGCGCCGTACCCGCTGGGCGAGTTCGAAGTGCGTACCGTCCAGCGCGTCGATGGCCTCGTCCATCAGCTTCTGGAGCCAGGTCCTCACCTCGTCGACGCCCTCGATGTGCGCGCCGTGCACGTCGAGATGGGCCAGCGCCTCCCAGGGGCCCGCGCCCGGCAGGATCTTCCCCGCCTCGTCCCGCATCTCGGCGAGCAGCCGGTGGTACTCCGACCAGCCGTACGCGTACGCCTCGTCCAGATCCAGGTCCGTACCGTTGTAGTAGCGCGCCCAGCGGGCATAGCGCTCCCGGCCCACGGTGTCGGGCGCGTCCTCGACCGCGGGGGTGTACACCTCGCGCATCCAGTCGCGCAACTCCGCCACCGCGACGGTCGCCGTACGGGCGGCGGCGTCCAACTCCGTACGGAGCGCGTCGGGTCCCGCCGCGGCGAACTCCTCGAACCAGCCTCGGCCCTCGCCCGCCCACTCGGTGAGCTGCCCGACAAAGGTCGCCGTCGCGCGCGGCCCCGCCGGCAGCTTGCGCTCGATGCCCAGGGCCAGCGACGCGCGGTAGCCCTCCAGCGCGGCGGGCACGGCGCGCATCCGCTCGGCGAGCGCCGCCCAGTCCGCCTCGGTCTCGGCGGGGGTCACGCTGAAGATGCCGCGCACGAAGTGCGGGGCGGAGTGGAGGTTGCTGACCTCGCGCAGCCCTTCCTCGGTGTCGTGGACGGCGAGGAAGGCGGTGAGCCGCTCGCGCAGCAGCCGTGCGCAGCGCCGCTCGGCATCGCTGTCCGCACCCGGCAGCGCCTCGGCCACGTCGAGCCGGGCGAGCGTGTCCCGGGCGAGGTCGGCGCGGGCCTGCTGCCCGGCCGGGGAGAAGTCGGGCAGACGGCGCGAGGACTCCGCCACGCCGAGATAGGTGCCGGTGATCGGGTCGAGTTCGATGAGTGCGTCGACGTAGGCGTCGGCGACCTGGCGGGGCAGCGCGCTGCCGGCTGTGTCTGACATACCGCCATCCTCTCCAACCCGGACCGCCGCGTCACTTCACATCTTCCGGGGCACGGCCGGATTGGCCGATCGGGGGCGCGGGCGACGCGGGCGGCCCGATGTCACCCGCGCCGCCCGCGGAGGCGGCGGCGGACGCCGGAATCCAGCCTGGTCCGCCGCCGCTCCGTACACCGGATCCCGGTCCACGGAGCGGCGCCCGCGGCCCGCGGTCGACTTTGGCCGGATCCGTACGCTCCCGCCGCGCTGAGCGAGGGCGGGCCGGACCGGACCGTGTGTGTCACGGGCCGGACGGCGCCGAGTCGCGTCGGGCGGTGCGTGTCACGGAGCGCGGACCGTGTGCGTCACGGAGCGGACCGGCCGAACAGCCCGGAGTCCTCGTACGGGGGGAGCGTGCCCAGGGCGGCCGGCTCCAGCCGGGCCGTGATCACGAGCGTGCCCTCGTCGATCTGGTAGTCCAGCGGCAGCCCGAGGTCGCGCATGGCCGCGACCATGCCCGTGTTGGACGCCTGGGTGACCGCGTACACGCTGCCCGAGCGGGCCTCGACGGCGAGCGCGACGAGCCGGCGCAGCAGTTCGGAGCCGATGCCGCGCCGCTGCCAGTCGTCCTCGACGATCAGCGCGACCTCGGTCTCGTCGCCGTCCCAGAGGAGATGACCGAGGGCGACGAGCCGCCCCGAGGACGTCTGGACGGCGAGCGTCCGTCCGAAGCGCGGGCTGAGCAGATGGTTCAGGTAGCGGTCGGCGTCGCCCACCGGACCGTGGTACCGCAGGTCCAGGGTGCGGGGCGTGCAGCGGCCGTGCATGGCGAGCGCGGCGTCGAGGTCGGCGGTGTCCGCGCGGCGGACGGTGATCTCCTCGCCCTGGGGGAGGGTGTGCACGTCCTGGCTGCGGGGGATACGCGGGCCGAGCCGGGTGTCCAGCTCCACCAGCGCACGGGCGCGGGCGAACTCCGTGGGCGTGAAGGGGAGGTACGGGCGCTCTATGGTGATGCTGCCGCCGTGCGGATCACGCAGCCGCATCTCCGTACTGTCCTGTCCTTCGATGCCCTCGACGCACGTACCCTCCGGGCCGCTCCCGTCGGCCGCCCGGCCCTCGGTGGATCCGGCCGGCCGCGAGTGGATGGTGCAGCGGCCCAGCAACTGGCGCAGCGCGAGGGGCAGTTCCGCGGCGTCCAGCGCCGTGCGCGTGGCCAGGCCCAGCACCCGGGCCGGGGTGTCCACCAAGTCGTGCGCGTCGGCCCGCTCGATCCAGGTGCTGCTGCCGCCCGCGGCCGAGACCTCACGGGTGAGGTCCTTGGCCTGGAGCGACGCGGGGGCGCGCAGCAGGAACTCGTCGACCGTGCCGTCGGCCAGTGGATGGGTCTGCAGGGTGAGGATGTCCACCCGGTGCGTGGTGAAGGTGACGCACAGCGCGGCCAGGCTCCCCGGCTCGTCCCGTACGGTCGTCCGCATCCGCCAGAGGGTCGTCTCCTCCGGAGCGGACCCGTCCCGTACGTCCGGATCCGTGGCCGGGGCGGCGGGAGGTTCGTCGGTGCCGGACGCCGGTGGGGCGTGCCCGTGCCTCCGTGCCCACCAGGTGTGGAAGGTGGCCGTGGCGATCAGCGCCACGGCCGAGGCGACCAGCAGGAACGCGCCGTCGGGTCCGTGCGCGATCAGGTTCGCCAGCGCGTCGGCGACCGCCACCGCGGTGAACAGGGCGGCCAGTTCGACGAGATCCCGCCGCCAGTGGTGGGGGCGACGGGCACTCTTCGCGGAAGTCACATTGGTCATGACCTCACTCTGACGCAACGGTGTTGCGTGATCACGAACGGTTTGTGACTGATGGGTTAAGGTTGGATCTGTTCCTTTTTGGACCATCTTCGGCCATTTTTGGCCTGGAGTGATCGCTTCCCTGACGGATTGCGGCCAGAAGCCGCGCCGCTTGTGTGATCACCTGTGAGGTGCCGCCACGTCCGGCGAGTTCCGGCAGCCCCGGTATCTCTTCCGCGCCCCCGCGGCGCTCCACGCAGTCGGCGGCCACGGACAGTATCTCCCCGAGCCCGGGGCGCGCGCTCACGGACCGGGAGGCGCCCTGGGCCGCGGACTCCGATGCTGCGGACTCCGATGCCGCCGATGCCGATGCCGCCGACTCCGGGGCCGCCGGATCCGGGGCCAGCAGGGCGGGCAGGGCCGGCAGCAGTACGGAGGCGACCGTTCCGTACGCACCGGTCGCCGCGGCGGTACGGGCCGCGTCGGCCAGCCGGTTGATCTTGACGTCCCCCGAGATCACCAGCGCGGCCAGCTCCTCGCCCAGCATCGGCCCGGCCAGCTCGCCACGGGCGGCCAGCACCAGCAGCGCGTCCACGGCCGAGAGCCGGTCCTGCGGATGGCGGGCGCCCAGCCCGTACGCCACCCCCCGGTGCAGGCACCGGCCCGCCAGGCCCCCGCCCTCGGCGAGCAGCGGAAGCCACCAGGTCCCGCCGCGCTGATCGTCCCGCGCGCTCGACATCGCCTCGGTGAGCAGCCGGGCGGCAAGGGCCTCCCGGTCCTGGGGCAGCACGGCCGTCCAGTTGCCGTCCCGCATCCCGTCCCAGTGGTAGCAGCGCGGCACCGCCCGGGCCCCGGGGTGGCCCAGCCACGCGAACGCGACAGGGAACTCCCGCCGCACCGCCAGCAGTTCCGCCCGCTCGGTCTTCTCCTGCTTCTCCTGCTCCTTCTCCTTCCGCCAGGGGCGCAGACCCGCCGCGAACGCCGCCGCCTTCCCGGTCAGGGCCTGCGCCGGCCACGCGGCGGCCACGGCGTCCCCGGCCCGCGCCGGCCGCGGAGGCTCCGCCATCGGCCGCAGCGCCGGTACGGGGGCGCCGTCCGCCGTGAGCCAGGCGGCGAGCCGGTCCCCCTCCGGAGTGCCGAGCGCCGCCGCCGCGCCCGCCGTCGCCGGGTCACCGCCCCGGTCCACCCGCAGCAGCGCCTGGGCGAAATCGGCCGGCCCCGGGACGGCGCCGAGCCGCTGGTACTCCCGCAGCCGCTCGACGAGGACCTCGGCGTCCAGCGCGCCCGTCTCCCAGGCCGGGGTGGCGAGCAGGAAGGGCGGCGGTCCCACGTGGACCAGATACGCGGCCTCCCGCAGCCGGGCGTCGATCACCCCGATGAGCGCCGAGTGCGCACAGGACCCCACGGTCTTCTCCCGCGTGTGCGCCTGGAGCGTCCGCGTGGATATCCGGTCGAGCAGCGCGGCGGCCACGACCTCCAGCCGGCAGGTCTCCCGGGAGAACCACCGGTCACGGTCATGGCGCTCGTCGTCCTCCAGCCACCAGCACCCCGCCAGCGCCGGGCGCAGCGCGCGCACCAGCGCCACCCGGTCCTGGTACGCGTGTCGGACCAGGCCGTCCAACGCCCGCTCGAACGCCGGCATCCCGCCGTCCGGCGAGGCGATCAGCGCCGCCACCTCCTCGACCAGCTCGGCCAGGTCCACCGAGGCCGGGGCCAGCCGTACCGGCTCAGGCGCGGGCGGCAGGATCTCCTCGTACGGCGCCTCGTCGGCCACCGGGAGCTCACCGAACACCTCGCCCGCCCGGGCCCGGTGGACCGGACTCAGCAGCGCCGCCGCCCGCACCACCTCGGAGCGCGGGTCATCGTCCAGGGCGGGAAGATGGCGGGCCACCAGCTTGAGCGCCCGCTCCTGGACACCGGTGTCCTCGTGCCCGAACGCCTCGGCGACCACCGGCAGCAGCTCGCCCGCCGCGCCGCGGTCGGCGCGCAGGACCTTGCCCAGCAGCACCAGTTGGGCCCGTACGAGCTTCTTCTCCGGCCGGAACAGCACCGAGGCCGACAGGTCGGCGAGGCTCCGCGCGGGCAGCGCGCCCGAGAGCGCGAGCCGCCCGAGCACCCCCTGGGCGTGGCCCGCCACGGCCGACGGCCCGTCCGCGGCCATGCCGATCCAGTCGGCGGTCCGCTCGCGCTCCTCCGCCACCGTCAGCGTCAGCCGGTGCAGCAGACGCAGGAAGAACGTCAGCTCGCCGGGGCGCCCGCCGCGCAGCAGGCGTGCCACGGCCGCGTCCACGAGTACCCGCCGCTCCACCACCCCCTCCTCGGCCAGGACGGTGAGCACCGAGGGCCAGTGGTGCGGGTCGTCCGGATCGTTCTGCCATCCCAGCGGCCCCGGCAGCTCGGCCGTCTCGAACAGCCGCGGCACCATGATCCGTACGTCGGGGTCCGCACGCAGGGCGGGCAGCAGCCTGCCGTGCGACGGCGTCGCCTCCGCCCAGCCGTGTACGAAGGCGTCCGTGGTCGGCACCTGGCACCCCGCCAGCCGGACCATGCCCGCGATCAGCCGGTAGTCCAGCGTGGCCGTCGACGCCCGGCCCGCGAGCCGGTGGGCGACATCGCCCAGCCACCCCGGGTCACGGTCGGCGAGGACATCGAGCAGCAGGCCGTGCGGGAGGGTGAAGCTCTCCCGTAGATCGCGGGCCCCGATCCAGGCCGCCGTGGCCGCGGCGCCCGTCAGACACCCGGCGCCCGCCACCACCAGCGCGCACCCGATGCTCCGCCGCTCGCGCCACCGGCCCCACTCCCAGCCGCGCAGCTCCGCGCGGAGCGCCTTCAGCGCGGCCAGTTCCGTCCTGCGCTCCGCCGCCGTCAGCGGCTTCACCAGCCCGGGAACGGCCTCGGCGCGCCCCGCCCTCACCATGTCGAGCAGCGTGCTCATCGCGCACCGCCCACGGTCGCCACGGCCGCACGGCGCGCCATCCGGACGGCCAGCGCGTGCTTGCACGGACCCCGGCGCCCCCGGTGATCGGCCCACCACCGGCACGTACAGCTCAGCACGCCCCCCGACTCCCGCACCTGATACCGGCGTTCACCCGACGCGACGGAGGCGACGGACGAAGCCGGGGCTGCCGGGGCCGGGCCGTCGTCCAGCGTCACGGCCCCCTCGGCGAGCAGGGCGCGCGCCGCGACCAGCCGGGGGTTGTGCCGCTCCACGCGCCCCGCGTCGTACGGCAGTTCCCGGTGGAAGTACGCCGCGTCCGCGACGTCGTAACCCACCCGGCCCGCCGTGCCCAGCCGGGTCAGCGCCGCCCGTACCCGCTCCACCGGCAGCCCCGACTCCACGGCCAGCTCCGCCGGATCGATGCGCGGCTCCCACGCCAGCAGCACCGACACCAACGCGGCGTCCTCGGCCGCCTCCTCGGTGGCCAGCGCCTCCAGCACGCCGCCCTCCCCGGAGAACCCGCGCGCCGCCTCCGGCGACAGTGTGAGCGTCAGCCGCATCCCCGGCAGCACCGCCTCCCAGGCGCTCGACACCGCAGCGCCGTCCGCCACCGGCGGCCCGTACACCCGCAGCGCCGTCGCGTCCCGCAGCACCCGCTCCAACGACGCCAGCCGCTCGGGACCCGGCAGGCAGACGGCGCCCGGCACCGGCCGCGTCGTCGGCCGCAGTGTCCGCCCCGCGGGCACCACCCACATCGCCCCGCGCGAGGCATTGCCCCCACCACGCGGCAGCGAACGCAGGAAGCGCACCGCCTCGGCCCCGGTCAGCTCCGCCCGCAGATCGAAACCGGCGGAGGCCACCTGCGCCTCGGCGAACCCTCGCAGCCAGCGGTCCGGCAGCGGAACCTTCTTCTCCACCACCGACCCGCCGACCGTCGTGACCGCCAGCTCGTCAGGCCCCACCCGCAGGTGCAGCGGATCGTCGCCGGCCATCCGGGACAGCGCCTCACGCAGGGGGTTGTTCACATCCACATTGGTCGTGCCATGACCCGTTCCCGCCCCGCCGAGCCCGTCCTCCAGGACATCGAGCCGCGCGTACACCCCGCAGCAGCCGGAGAACGACTCGAAGCGCAGCCGGTCGCCGTTCCCCGTCACCACCGGGTCCAGCGAGCGGCCCGGCACCCGCTGGTAGTACCGGGCCCCCGCCACGTCCGCGACGGCCAGCAGGCCGCGCGCCGCGGCCCGTGGCGAGGAGAGGAAGCCGGAGAAGAAGCGCGGGTGCGCCTCGGCGCCGACGGGTGTGAGCCCGCCCGATGTCTCCAGACCGAGCAGCCGTCCGCCCCGGGTGTGCTCCAGGGCGGACGGACGGGAATAGGCCAGCGCCTGCGTGGATCGCGTCATGGGAAAAACCGTAGACGCGACCACTGACAATCGCCCTGAGCTGGGAAGTCTCCGCTCGCGGACCCGTTGTGACCCCTGTTTTCTGCCGCCTGATGCGGTGGTGCCGACCGGTCTACTGGCCGACCTTGCCCGGCTGGAGCACCTTCGTGAACAGCACCGTGCCGCCCTGCTCCCGCAGCCGGACCGTCAACTCCCCGCTGGCGCCGTCGATGTCGACCTCGCCGAAGAGCGGGGGCGTCTCCATCGGCGAGAGGTTCGAGCCGGTCGGGGCCTTGACGAAGACCCGGTCGGGGCCGAAGGTCCCGTCCAGGGCGCTGGCGGGGAACTGTCCCGCCGCGATGGGGCCCGTGACGAACTCCCAGAAGGGCTCGAAGTCCTTGAAGGCGGCCCGCTCCGGCAGGTAGTGCTGTGCCGAGGTGTGGTGCACGTCCGCCGTCAGCCACAGCGTGCCGGTGATCCGCCGGTGCTTGATGTACCGCAGCAGGTCGGCGATCTGCAGTTCGCGGCCGAGCGGCGCGCCCGGGTCGCCCTGCGCGATCGCCTCGATGTCCGCCGTACCGTCCGGCACGACCAGACCGAGCGGCATGTCGGCGGCGATGACCTTCCACACCGCGCGCGAGCGGGACAGCTCGCGCTTCAGCCACTGGAGCTGTTCCGCGCCGAGGATGCCCGTGGTGTCGTCGGACTGCCGGCCGGGCGAGTTGGCGTTGCGGAACGTCCGCATGTCGAGGACGAACACATCGAGCAGCGGACCGTGGTTCACCACCCGGTGCACCCGCCGGTCCGTGCCGCGCGCGTGCAGCGTCGAGACGGGGAAGTACTCGCGGAAGGCCTGGGAGGCGCGGGCGGCCAGGACGTCCACGTTCTTCTCGGTGTAGCGGTCGTCGTCCAGGATCTGGCCCGGGTACCAGTTGTTGCGCACCTCGTGGTCGTCCCACTGGGTGATGGAGGGCACCTCGGAGTTGAAGCGCCGGACATTGCTGTCCAGCAGGTTGTAGCGGAAGTTGCCCCGGTATTCGGCCAGGGTCTCCGCGACCTTCGCCTTCTCCTCGGTGGTGACATTGCGCCAGACACGGCCGTCGGGCAGTGTCACGCTCGGCTCGATCACCCCGTCCGCGTAGATGTTGTCGCCGCTGGACAGGAAGAAGTCCGGGGAGAGACGGCGCATCTCCTCGTAGACGGTGAAGCCGCCGAGGTCCGGGTTGATGCCCCAGCCCTGTCCCGCGATGTCGCCCGACCAGACGAAGCGCACGTCCTGCCGGCGTTTCGCGGGGGCCGTACGGAACGTGCCGTACACCGGCTCACCGGTACGGCGCGGGTCGTCCGGGTCCGCGAGCGTCACCCGGTAGTGGACCCGCTCGCCCGCGGGGAGACCGCGCAGCGGGACCGTACCGGTGAAGTCCGTGCCGGCGCCCAGCAGCGGACCGCGGACGAGGTGCGCGCGGCGGAACGATTCGGTGGCGGAGGTCTCCACGATCATCCGGGCGGGCCGGTCCGACCGCACCCACACCAGCCCGGAGGAGGTCGTGATGTCGCCCGCCTGTACGCCCCAGCCGGCGCGCGGCCGGCCCGACAGGGCCTGCGCGGGCACCGCACCGCCCAGTACGGCGGCGCCGGGCAGTGCCAGCGCGGCCGAGGCGGCGAGCGAGCCGCGCAGCACACCGCGCCGGCCGGGGTGGCGCGCGGGGTCGGGGGAGGGGGAAGCGGGGGTGTTCTGGTGGCCGTACGGCATCGATGCGTCTCCTGCGCGAGAGGTGACCCTGGTCGAGTGGTGACCGGAGTGTCCTGCCATGCCTAACGCCCGGCGACGGCCACCGCGCGAACCCCGGGTGAACAACCGCCCGCGCGTACCGGGTCCGCACGCGGACCGTCCCGTACCGGGTCCGCACGCGGGCCGTCCCGCACCGTCGGCGACGTCACCCCCGCACCATGCCCTGCGCGGGCCGCCTGGACAACGGGGCGTCCCGTCCGGTGGGATGGGCGTGTGGCAGCCGACACCGTGAGTACCGACGCGTTCGAAGCACACCGACCGGTACTGACGGGGGTCGCGTACCGCATGCTCGGCCGGTACGCCGACGCCGAGGACGTCGTACAGGAGGCATGGCTGCGCTGGAGCGCCGCCGACCGCGCCGAGGTCCGCGAGCCGCGCGCCTTTCTCGTACGGATCACCACCCGCCTCGCCATCGACCGGCTGCGCCTGGCCCAGACACGGCGCGAGGCGTACGTGGGCCCCTGGCTGCCCGAACCCGTCGTCACCGACTTCGGCCCCACCGTGCCGGACACGGCCGAACGTGCCCTGCTCGCCGACTCCGTCTCCCTCGCGGTCCTGGTCGTCCTCGAATCGCTCTCGCCGCTGGAGCGCGCGGTGTTCGTCCTGCGGGAGGCGTTCGGCTTCCCCTTCGCCGAGATCGCCACCACCCTGGAGCGCAGCGAGTCCGCCGTACGGCAGCTCGCGGGCCGGGCCCGCCGCCATGTCGAGGAGCGCAGGCCTCGCTACGACGTCGACCCGGCCGAACGCCGCGACCTCACCGAGCGGTTCCTCGCGGCGGCCGGCGGCGGCGACCTCAAGGAACTCCTCGCCCTGCTCGCCCCCGACGTCCGGCTGGTCGGCGACAGCGGAGGCAAGGCCAAGGCGCCCCGGCGTGTCGTCGAGGGAGCCGACAAGGTCGGCCGCTTCCTGGCCGCGACCGCGTCCGGCGCCGGGCTGTACGACATCACCGTCATCGAGGTCAACGGTGCCCCCGCGGTGCTGTTCAGCGCGGACGGAAAGCCCGACAACGTCCTCCAGTTGGAGATCGTGGACGGCCGGGTGCAGCGGGTTCACATCATCCGCAACCCGGACAAGCTCGGTGGCGTCGCCGCGGGAGGGCCCACCCTGTAGGGCGCGGGTGCGATGTCCGCGCTTGGGGTACGTGGCCACCCGTCCACGCCGGGTAAAAGATCCGTTTCTTTCCGTGACCGGCGAGCCTATTGGTCTTGACCAAGGGGTGGGGCCGTCTTATCGTCGCTTTTTAGTGCAGGAACCTTTAATAAACAAGGGCACGGAAACCCGTCGGCCAGCCGGCGATTGCGGAGGATCAGGGTGGGGACCACGCGGCTCGAAACGGTGCCGGAGCCCAAGTACTGGCATCTCAGGACGGTGCTCGCCGAAGCGCTCGACACCGACTTCGTGGTCGGCGAGGTGCTGCCCAACGAGCGTGAACTCGCCGCCCGTTTCGGTGTCGCCCGCGCCACCCTCCGGCAGGCGCTCGAACAACTGGAGCTGGAAGGCCGCCTCCAGCGCCGCCGCGGCGTCGGTACGACCGTCGCCCCGCCGCGCGTCGGTGTGGACGTCTCCACACCCCGGCACGAATGGCCGGGCGCCGACGAGGACGCCTGGCAGCCGCTCGACTGCGGTACGGCCACGGCGCCCGCCGCGGTGGCCCGGCTCCTGGAGACCGACGACGGCGAACAGGTCCACACCGTCCGCCGGATCCGTGTCACGCACGGCCAGTCCGTCGCCGCCGAGCTGATCTACGTACCGGCGGCGTCGGTCCCCGACCTGTCGGCCATCGAGGCGCCCTCGGGGCCCGCGCGCGCCCGCGCCGTCCTGCGGGAACTCCAGCACCTCGGACTCGACGCCCAGGAACGCGCGGTGGAGCTGGGCTCCGCGCGCGCCGACGACGCCAAGGAACTGGACCGGCTCCCCGGCGCGCCCGTCCTCGTGGTCACGACGCGCTACGTGGTGGCGGGCCGGATCGCCGCGGTCTCCGTGGCCACGTACCGCGCGGACACCTGCCGGCTCACCTTCGGGGACTCCGGCGACCTGGAGATCAGCGACGAGACGCAGGACCGCCAGGAGCGCAGGGCTTCCTGACGCGGGTCGGCCCACCGCCGATCGCCCGGACGCCCACCCCGGAAGTCCGCCGCCCGGACGCCCCTGCTCAGTGCCACGCCCGGACGCCCGCCGCTCAGCGGCGGGCCGTCACCGGCCCCTCCACCGCGAAGAGCTGTTCCTCGACATGGTCGATGGCCAGCCGCAGCGCGCCCGTCGCCACCGCCGCCTCGCCGAGCAGCGAGAGGGCCACGCGCGGCGGGCGCAGACAGTAGCGCGCCAGTTCGTCGCGGAGCGGGTCCAGTACGCCGTCGAGCCCCGCCGCCCAGCCGCCGATCACCACCAGCTCCGGGTCGAGCGCGAGCACCAGCGCCGCCACATCGTGCACCAGCCGCAGGATGAACCGCTCGACGGCCTCCCTGGCCCGTGCGTCACCCTGTCTGGCCTCGGCGAAGACCCGGGCCACCGCCTGTTCGTCCAGCGGGTGGAGCGGCTCGTCCGTCGTCGACAGCAGCCGCTCCGGAGTGACCCCGCGCCCCAGCAGATGCAGCGCGCCGATCTCGCCCGCGGCCCCGCCGAACCCGCGGTGCAGCCGCCCCCCGATCAGCGCGCCCGCCCCCGGGCTGAGCCCGGCCAGTACGAAGACGATGTCGTCGGAGTCGGTGGCCGCGCCCTTCCACTGCTCGGCCACCGCCGCCGCGTTGGCGTCGTTCTCCACCAGGACCGGGCAACTGAAAGAGCGCCGCAGCCGCTCACCGAGCGCCAGCCCGGTCCACTGGGGCAGCGCCGTACCGAGCCGTACGGTCCCGTCCGCCTCCACGATGCCCGGGCTGCCCACGCCGACCGCGCGCAGGGAGCTGTGCGCCACCCCGGCCCGCCCCAGCACCTCGTCCGCGACGGCCCGGACGCGCGCGAGGCGTTCGTCCGCGTCCGCCTTCTCCGCGACCTCCAGGGCTCCGGCGCCGATGATCCCGCCGTCCAGTCCGGCGACCATCGCCGCCACCCGGTGCGCCCCGATCTCGATGCCCAGCAGATGTCCGGCCTCGGCCCGGAACCGGAACCGCCGGGCCGGGCGGCCCTGTTTACGGGTCTCGCCCTCCTCCGGCGCCGACTCGACGGCCAGCCCGGTCTCGATCAGCCCCTCCACCACGCCCTCGACCGTCGGCCGGGACAGGCCGGTGATCCGGGTGATGTCGGTGAGGGTGAGCGAGCCCGAGTCACGCAGGGCGTGCAGGACGACCGCGGAGTTGATCCTCCGCAGCAGGGACGGGTCTCCGCCGGTCAGCCGCCCCACGGTAGTCCTCCAACTCGTGCGCGTGTGAGGCGGATCGTACTCGGTGCCCGACGGCGCGGCGAGGGGCGCGTACCGGCCGCGGCCGGGCGGACCCGCCGCGTGCACGGACGGGCGCGCCCGGACGCCGGAACGGGCAGCGCGGCAGGGAACACGCCGCGCTGCCCATGGCGCCGGGACGGACCTTGGCCGTCCGCCCCCGCGGTCAGTCGCCGACCTTCTCCAGCCGGTCCGCGGGCCTGGCCGACGCCCGCTCCTGCTCGGCGCGTACGTGCCCCGGGTCCGTGCTGTCGTACGGGAGCGTCAGATCGCGGTCACGTGTTTCGGGCGCCATCCGGGTGGCGATGAGGCTGACGGTCGTGACCAGCATCATGTAGACGGCGACCGGGATCCACGAGCCTGAGAAGGCGGTGACCAGCGCGGTGCAGATCAGCGGGGCGACCCCGCCGCCGATCACGGAGGAGAACTCCCGGCCCAGGGTGACCCCGGCGTACCGGTAGCGGTTCCCGAACAGCTCGGGGAAGAAGCTCATCTGGACGCCGACCGCGCCCTGGCAGGCCAGGATGAAGCCGACGACGATCGCCACGGTGATCGCCACCTTGGACCCCGAGTTCAGCGCGACGAACGTGGGGGCCGGGAGCAGGACGAGGGCGCTCAGGATCAGCGTGTACACCGGCCTGCGCCCGAAGCGGTCCGAGAGGGTACCGAAGCAGATCGCCGCGATACCGCCGCAGATGGCGCCCACCAGCAGCACCTCCGGTACGAAGTCCTTGTCGACGCCCACCGTCGTCACCAGGTAGGAGGCCATGAAGACCTGGTACGTGTAGGACTGCGTGCTGATCCCGAAGTTCATGAAGAGGACCAGGAGCATCGGCCTGCGTCCGTGGGCGAAGACCTCCTTCACCGGCGACGCGGGCTTCTCCCGCTGCGCCTCGCTCTGCGCCTGCTGCTCCTTGAGGTCCTTGAAGACGGGGCTCTCGTTGAGCTTCCGCCGGATGACCATGGCGGCGACGGTCACCACGAGACTGGATCCGAAGACCAGCCGCCAGCCCCAGGACATCAGGGCCTCGTCCGAGAGGCGCTGGGCGAGGATCCAGGCCACGGCGCCGAGGGCCGTCCCCAGCGCCGCGCCCGTCATGACCAGGGAGGAGAGCCTGCCCCTGCGCCCCTTGGCGGCTGTTTCGGTGAGCAGGGCGGCGGCTCCCGACTGCTCGGCGCCGGCGCCGAAGCCCTGGCCCATGCGGCAGATCAGCAGCAGGATCGGGGCGAGCAGGCCGACCTGTCCGTACGTGGGCAGCAGACCGATGGCGAGCGTGGAGCCGCCCATCAGCAGGAGGGTCGCGACCAGGACCCACTTACGGCCGAGCCGGTCCCCGTAGCGGGAGAAGAAGAGTCCGCCGAGCGGCCGGGCGGCGAAGCCGACCGCGTACGTGCTGAAGCTGGCGAGGATGCCCACGGACGGCGAGACGTTGGGGAAGAACAGCTCGCTGAAGATCAGCGCCGAGGCGGTTCCGTAGATGACGAAGTCGTACTGTTCGAGCGCGGTGCCGATCAGGCCGGCCCAGGCCGCGCGGCGTGTCGCGGCGGGGTCCGGTGCCGGTTCCCCGGACGGGGTCGTGGCCTCCGGGGGCGGGGGTGCCGCGGCGGGTGTCGTGTTGTCCATGATCCATGCCTCCTTGAACGGATCGAACTCCGGAGCGGAGCGGAGTTGGCGAAGCAAAGCGGGTCAAAAGGGGTACGGCGGAGTGTGGCTGGTCGTGCGTGTGGGGTCGGTGGGGTTTTACGGAGCCGACGGTGGCTCAGGGGCTGGGGCTCAGGGGCTCAGGGGCCCCGGGAGAGCGGGGGAGCGGCGGAGTTGCCCTGCGGGATCGCCGCGGGGCGCGTCCGTCCCGTCAGGCGGCGGTGTCGCCGGGGCGTACGACGACCTTGAGGTGGGACGGGTCGGTGCCCGGGGCCCGCAGCGCGTCGGCCGCCAGGTCGAGCGGGAACCGTCCGGTCAGGACGCCCGCGAGATCGACCCGTCCCCCGGCCACCAGCGCGATGGCAGTGGGGAAGGCGTGGGCGTAACGGAACGCGGTGGACAGCTCGATCTCCCAGCGCTGGAGATGCGCCAGCGGCAGCCCGTCCATGAGAGGCGGGGCCTGCCCGACGACGATCGCCCGGCCCGCCGGACGCAGGGTCGCGAGCCCCTGCCGGAGCGCGGCCGGATGGGCCGAGCACTCCAGCAGCCGGTCGACGCCGGACAGTTCGAGTTCCTGGTCCGCCGTGTTGACGACGGAGTCGGCGCCCAGCTTGAGCGCCTGCGCGAGCCGCGCGTCGTTGACATCGGTGACGACCACCTCGCTCGCCCCGGCGGCCCGCGCCACCTGGGCGACGAGGATGCCGATCGGCCCCGCGCCGGTGACCAGCACGCGGTCGCCGAACTCGACGGCGGCGCGCCGCACCGCCCACACCGCGACGGCCAGCGGCTCGATCAGCGAGCCGACCTCCAGCGGGATGACATCGGGCAGCGGGTGGACGGCGCGCGCGGTGGCGACGATGTACTCGGCGAAGGTCCCGTCGGTGGGCGGTGAGCCGAAGCAGGTGCCCACCGGGCAGAGGTTGTAGCGCCCGGAGCGGCAGGTCGCGCACGCTCCGCACCCCACCGCCGGCTCCACCGCCACGCGGGTGCCCACGTCCAGGGCGACGTCGGAGCCCTTGGCGCTGATGACACCGGACGCCTCGTGACCGAGGACGGTCGGTTGGCGCAGCTCGTTCCGGCCGTTGCGGCCACTGGCGAAGTAATGCATGTCCGAGCCGCAGACACCGACGGCGTCGACCGTGACGAGGACGTCGTCGGGGCCGAGGGGCCGCAGCGGGCGGTCCTCGACACGCAGGTCACCCGGGCCGTACAGGACGGCGGCGCGGGTCGAATCGGGAGCGAACACTTCTTTCACGTCCTTGTGAGCGGGAACCGGAGGGAAGAGGGAGAAGAGGGAGCGGTGGTCCGCCGACAGGGAACGGGGGGCCGGCCCGGGAAACGGGGATCGGGGCCGGCCCGGGGGCCTCAGCCCGTGGGCTGCGGTTCGCACTCCGCGGCGCGCGCCGCCTCGGCGGCAGCCGCGCCGGGTCCGAACCGGACGATGACATCGATGAGTTCGGCGACCCGGCCGGCGAAGGCCGGATACTCCGTCAGACCGTCGCCGAGCAGCCCGCTGTCCAGGACGGCTTCGACGAAGGCGGCGCGCGACGCCCCGGAGGCGGCGGGCGCGGTGGCCGCGCGGTCCGCGATCGCGGCCAGCGTCCCGCGCGCCGGATCCGCCATCGCGGCGGCGTGCGGACCGGGCGAGAACCCCGCGGGCGGGGCCACGCAGCACAGATACGCGGCCACCGTCAGCGCCAGCCGGTGCGGCATGCGCCCGGCCCGCAGATGCAGCAGCGCCGGCTCGGGCACCCGCTGGCGCAGCTTCACCGAGCCGTCGGACCCGACCTGCTGGGTACGGTGACCCAGCGCCGTGTTGGCCCAGCGCTCGAAGAGCTGCCCCACGTACGCGTCCAGATCGATGTCGGTGGGCACGGTGAGGCTCGGCAGGTACTCGGTGCCCAGCACACCCCGCGCCGCCTCCGCGATGAACGGCCGCCCGATCGACTCCGGAATGGTCGCCCGCCCGTCCAGCGCGCCCAGATAGGCGATGAGCGAGTGGGTGCCGTTGAGCAGCCGGAGCTTGAGCAGTTCGTACGGCTCGACGTCCGCCGTGAACAGCGCCCCGCCGTGCTCCCAGCGTGGCCGCCCGGCGGCGAACCGGTCCTCCATCACCCACATGGAGAACGGTTCCGCCGGGACCGGTACCGCGTCACGTACCCCGAGCCTGGCGGCGACCGCCTCCCGGTAGACGTCGGTCGTCGCGGGGACGATCCGGTCGACCATGGAGCTGGGGAACGTCACCGCGCTCTCCAGCCACGGCGTCAGCGCGTCCCGCTCGTCGGCGGGCAGCGCCTGGGTGAACTCGTGCACCAGACGCCTCGTCTGCGCGCCGTTGCCCACCAGGTTGTCGCAGCTCAGCACCGTGACCGGGGTGGCGTGCGTACGCTGTCTGCGCTGCAGCCCGCGGACGATCTGCCCGATGGTGGTGCGCGGCGGCGCGTCGCCGCGCAGATCCGCCTGTACGGCCGGGGCGTCGAAGTCGAGTCCGTGGGTACGGGGCGAGAACGTGTAGCCGTGCTCCGTGACCGTCATCGTGATGACGGCCGTGGCGGGCGCGGCCAGCGCGTCGAGCACCTCCTGCGGCTGCGCGGCGGCCACCAGCGCCCCGGTGTGCACCGACGGGACGGTCACCTCGGTGTGTTCCGGGGAGATCTCCACGACCGCGTACCGCATGTCCTGCTCCCGCAGGGCCTGGGCCACCCCGGCCGACCGGCTCGCCACACCGAGGATGCCCCACGGCCCCTCGGTGTGCGCCAGCGCGGCGGCCGTGTGCACGGCCTGGTGGGCGCGGTGGAAGTTGCCGAGTCCGAGATGGACGATGCCGGTTCCGGCCGGCGGCTTCGCCGCGACGGTCCCGGCGCCGAGCCGGGGAAGAGCTGTCGTCATCACGGTCACCAGTCCGTCATCGAGCCGTCGCGGCGCCGCGCCACCGGCAAGTAGGCGGCCTCGTACGGGAATCGGGCGGCCAGCTCCTCGTCGACCTCGATCCCGATACCGGGCTGCTCGCCGGGGTGCAGATGCCCGTCCTCGTAACTCCACGCGTGCCGGAACACCTCGTGGACGAGCGGTTCGTACCCCATGTACTCCTGGATGGCGAAGTTCGGTGTGGAGAGGCCGACATGGAGCGAGGCGCCGAGCGCCACCGGCGACACGTCGGAGGGGCCGTGCGGGCCCAGCTTGACCTGCCAGATCTCGGCGAGCGCGGCGATCCGCCGGAGGTGGCTGATGCCGCCGGCGTGCGTGACACACGTCCGTACGTAGTCGATGAGCTGCTCGGTGATCAGCGACTGGCACTCCCAGACGGTGTTGAACACCTCGCCGATGGCCAGCGGCACGGTGGTGTGCTGCCGGACGTGCCGCAGCACCTCCTGGTTCTCCGCCGGTGTGACGTCCTCCAGCCAGAACAGGTCCACGTCCTCCAACGCCCGCCCCAGCCTGGCCGCCTGACCGGGCGTCAGCCGGTGGTGCACGTCGTGCAGCAGCTTCAGCTCGGGGCCCACATGGGCGCGGGCCGCCGCGAGCACACCGGGGGCGTGGCGGAGGTAGGACTCCGTGTCCCAGACCTCTTCCACGGGGGCCGCGACCCGCCCGGCCGGCTCGTACCCGGGGCCGCCCCGCGTCACTCCGTACACCAGGTCATGGCCCGGCACACCGCTCTGCGCCCGTACGGCGAGGAAGCCGCGCTCGCGCTGCGCGTCGATCGCGTCCAGCAGCTCGGGCACGTCCCAGCCGGAGGCGTGCGTGTAGGTGAGGACACGGTCGCGGACCGCGCCACCGAGGAGCTGGTACACGGGCTGTCCGGTGGCCTTGCCCTTGATGTCCCACAGCGCGATGTCCACCGCGCCGATGGAGGTCATCGTCACCGGACCGCGCCGCCAGTAGACACCCCGGTACAGGTACTGCCAGGTGTCCTCGATGCGCGCCGGGTCCCGGCCGATGAGCAGGGGGGCGACATGGTCGCGCAGATACGAGGCGACGGCCAGCTCACGGCCGTTGAGGGTGGCGTCGCCCCAGCCCACCAGCCCCTCCGCCGTGGTGATCTTGAGCGTGACGAAGTTACGGCCGGGGCTGGTGACGATCACGTCCACGGCGGCGATGGTGTCGGTCCTGGTCATCGGGCCACCGCCACGACGTTGTGCGGCTCTTCGCCCGCGGCCAGCCGCCCGATGTTGGCGGCGATGTCGGCGGCCCTGCGCGCGAAGGTCTCGCGGGTGAGGCCCGAGGAGTGCGGAGTCATCAGTACGTTGTCCAGCTTCTCGAAGGGATGGTTGCCGGGCGCGCCGGTGTGGCCCTCGGACGGGTAGCGGTACCAGACGTCGAGCGCGGCGCCGCCGATCGTCCGCCCGCTCAGCGCGCGGAAGAGCGCGTCCTCGTCCACGACGGGGCCGCGCCCCACGTTGACCAGAACGGCGGAGGAGCGCATCCGGGCGAACTCCGCCGGGCCGATCAGCCCCGTCGTCGCCGCGCTCAGCGGTGCGGAGACCACCACGACGTCCGACGTCTCCAGCAGGGTGCCGAGATCGTCCACCGTCCCCGACCACTCCAGTCGGTGCGCCGCCGCGTCGACATCGCCGCGCCGGGTGACCGCGACGCCCCGCGCGCCGAACGCCCGGAACAACTCCCAGCTCCTGGCGCCGATATGACCGAAGCCCACGAACCCGACCGTCGCCGAGCCCAGGCTGTCCACCCAGGGTGCGTCGGCGTCGTACACGGGGGAGTCCCACTCCCCGCGGCGCAGCGCGTCGTGCTGGCGCAGGAAGCCCCGGCGCAGCAGGACCGCGGCCGAGACGGCGTACTCCGCCATCGAGTTCTCGTGGTGGAACGTGTTGGCGACCAGGGTGCCCGCCGCCAGCGCGGCGGTCTCGATCTTCTCCGTACCGGCGCCCGCGGCGTGCACCAGACGCAGCCCCGGGGCCGCGGCGGCCATGGCGGCGGTGCACTGTCCTGAGACGAGGACATCGGCGTCCGCCAGGGCGGTTTCGACGGCCGCGGTGTCCCGTACGTCGGGCCAGCGCACGGCCGTACCCGCAGGGAGCGCGGCCTCGAACTCGGCGCGCAGGGGCAGGAGGTTGGAGTCGGCGACGACTACCGTGAGTGTCATGACGCGTCCTTCGTGGCTCGCCCCGCGACCGGGCGGCCGACGACGGCCCGGCCCGCGGTGGTGGGGAGCCGGGAGTCGTGGGTGAGGGCCGGACCGCTCGATCCGCGGACGATGAGCTGGGTCGGCAGCCGGAGGGTGCGCGGTGTGTGGCGGTCACCGGCGAGAACCTGCCCCAGCAGGTCCATGGCGAGGGCGCCCGCCTTCGCCATGGGGACGGCGATGCTGGTGAGGGAGGGCTGTGACACCTCCGCGAACGGGATGTCGTCGACCCCGATGACACTGAGGTCCTCCGGCACACCGATCCCCAGCGCCCGGGCGCCCGCGATCACACCGAGCGCGACCAGGTCGTTGTGGGTGATCACCGCGGAGGCGCCGGAAGCCATCACACTGGCCGCCGCTGCGGTACCGCCCGCCACGGTCTCCGACTGCCACCCCAGCAACTCCAGCTCAAGACCGGCCCGTTCGGACTCCGCGCGGATCAGCTCGACGCGCTGGGCGTTCGACCAGGAGCGCTGCATGCCCTGGACGTACGCGATCCGCCGGTGGCCGAGCGCCGCCAGGTAGTCGACGGCCTGGCGCAGCCCGTGCGCCGCGTCGGTGAGCACACAGTCCGCGCCGGTCGTCTCGCGGTTGACCAGCACGGCGGGCGTACGGCCGCAGATGCCGAGGATCTCGTCGGCGTCCAGCCGTGAGGACACCACGACGAGCCCGTCGGCCTGGTCCCGCAGATGGGCGATGACCTCGCGCTCGCGGTCCGGGTTGAGATCGGTGTCCGCGAGGACGACGGTCTGCCTGCGGTGCCATCCCTCACCCTGGGCGGCCTTCACGAAGGCGCCGAACACCGGGTTGGCGATGTCGGGGACCACCACGGCCACCGTGGCGGTGTCCCCGTCGGCGACGGGCTCGGTGACCCGCGGCCCGGCCGGTTCGTATCCCAGCTCTTGCGCAACGGAGAGAACCTTGCGCAAGGTGTGCGGTCCGAGCCGGTCCGGGTCGCTGAACGCGCGGGACGCGGTGGAGAGGGCGACGTTGGCGCGTTTGGCAACGTCGGTGAGGGTGGGGGCCATGGGTGCTCCGATACTCCGTTTACTGGTTCGACGGAGAGGGGTGGGTGAACGGCATGTTGCATGGTCGTCACCGTTGTGCAACCTTGTCAATGCTTGCCACAAAATTGGCAAGGGGGCGCGCGGTGTTGCCGACCCGCCCGGCCCCGGAGTGCCCCTGACCCGGCCCGGCCCGCCCCGGCCGCCTCTGCCCCGGAGTGCCCCGGAGCCCTCACCCCGCGGGCGTGCTCGCCGCCTCGCGCAGCCGCCCGAACTCCTCGGCCATCGTCGCCGCCGTCCAGTGCGCGTTCAGCCCGCTCGGATTGGGCAGCGCCCAGATCCGTGTCCCGCCGATCGTCCGCTCCTGCGGCCCGATCCGGGCGCGCTTCTCGTCGAAGGCCGTCCGGTACGCGGTGATCCCGACCACCGCCAGCCACGCCGGACGCAGCCGCTCCACCTTCGCCGTCAGGATCCGCCCGCCCGCGCGGAACTCCTCCGCGCTCAGCTCGTCGGCGCGCGCCGACGCCCGCGCCACCACGTTGGTGATGCCGAGTCCGTACGTCGGCAACTCGTCCTGCTCGGCGGGCGCCAGCCGGCGCGGGGTGAAGCCGGAGAGGTGCAGCACCGGCCAGAAGCGGTTGCCTGGGCGGGCGAAGTGATGGCCGGTCGCCGCCGACATAAGGCCCGGGTTGATACCGCAGAACAGCACACGCAAACCGCCCGCGACCACGTCGGGCAGGACGCGGTCGCGGGCGGCTTCGAGCTCCTCAGGAGTCATGGCGGGAGTCGGGGGACATCAGAGGATGGAGCCCGGCGTGTAGCCGGCGGCCTCGGGGTGCCGCTTCAGGATCTCCTCGATCCGGCCCACCACGGTCGCGATCTGCTCCTCCGCCGCGCCCGTGAAGGACAGCTTGTCGGCCATCAGCGCGTCCAGCTCCGCCCGGCCGAGCGGCATGCGCTCGTCCGCGGCCAGTCGGTCGAGCAGCTCGTTGCGCTCGGCGCCCTGCTCGCGCATGGCCAGCGCCGACGCCACCGCGTGCTCCTTGATCACCTCGTGCGCGGCCTCCCGGCCGACCCCGGCCCGTACCGCGCCCATCAGCACCTTCGTCGTCGCCAGGAAGGGCAGGTAACGGTCCAGCTCGCGCGCCACGACCGCGGGGAACGCGCCGAACTCGTCCAGGACGGTCAGGAAGGTCTCCAGGAGCCCGTCGAACGCGAAGAACGCGTCCGGCAGCGCCACCCGGCGCACCACCGAGCAGGAGACATCGCCCTCGTTCCACTGGTCGCCCGCCAGCTCGCCGGTCATCGACGCGTAGCCGCGCAGGATCACCATCAGCCCGTTGACCCGCTCGCAGGAGCGCGTGTTCATCTTGTGCGGCATCGCCGAGGAGCCGACCTGGCCCGGCTTGAAGCCCTCCGTGACCAGCTCGTGCCCGGCCATCAGCCGGATCGTCTTCGCGACGGAGGAGGGCGCGGCGGCGAGCTGCACCAGCGCGCTCACCACGTCGTAGTCGAGCGAGCGCGGATACACCTGGCCCACGGAGGTGAACGCCTGCGCGAAGCCGAGGTGGCCCGCGATCCGCTGCTCCAGCTCGGCCAGCTTCGCGGTGTCGCCGCCCAGCAGGTCGAGCATGTCCTGCGCGGTGCCGACCGGGCCCTTGATCCCGCGCAGCGGGTAGCGGCCCAGCAGATCCTCCAGCCGGCCGTACGCCACCAGCAGCTCGTCCGCCGCCGTCGCGAACCGCTTGCCGAGGGTGGTGGCCTGCGCGGCGACATTGTGCGAGCGTCCGGCCATGACCAGCGCGCCGTACTCGCCCGCCAGCTTCCCGAGCCGGGCCAGCACCGCCACCGTACGGTCGCGGGTCAGCTCCAGGGAGAGCCGGATCTGAAGCTGCTCGACGTTCTCCGTCAGGTCGCGCGAGGTCATGCCCTTGTGCACCTGCTCATGGCCGGCGAGGGCGTTGAACTCCTCGATCCGCGCCTTCACATCGTGCCGGGTGACCTTCTCGCGCTCGGCGATCGACGCCAGGTCGACCTGGTCCAGGACGCGTTCGTAGTCGGCGAGGGCGGCGTCCGGCACCTCGATCCCGAGGTCCCGCTGCGCCCGCAGCACGGCCAGCCAGAGCTGACGCTCCAGCTTCACCTTCTGCTCGGGGGACCACAGCACGGCCAGCTCCGCCGAGGCGTAGCGGCCGGCAAGGACATTGGGGATACGAGGCTTGGGAGTCACGTGAGCTGATTCTACTGTCGGTTGACGCAGTGCGGCGCCGCGCCCGTTCTCGTACGTTCCTCCAAGGCGTGGCCTACGGGGTTCGGTCCTGCGACGCCGGGTCCGGTGACGTGCGGTCCCGCGACGTCAGGTCCCGCACCTCGTACGGCAGCAGCTCGGGCCGCTTCGCCGCCCGGCCGTCCCCTGAGGAGCGTCCCGTCACCCGGCGCATCACCCACGGGCCGAGGTACTGCCGCGCGAACCGGGCGTCGCTCGTCCGCCGGGCGAGCCACCGTTCGGCCCCGGCGGGCGGCAGCTCCGTACGCCAGTCGTCGCCCGGTGCCAGCCCGAGCGCCTGCCCGACCGCCTCGGCGACCCTGCGGTGGCCCTCCGCCGTCAGATGCAGCCGGTCCACGTCCCACATCCGCTGATCGCCGAGGGCCGGCACCCCGTACAGGTCCACCACCAGCGCGCCGTGCGCCGCCGCCAGCTCGTCGACGACGGTGAACAGCTCCTCCATGCGCGGCCGGAAGCGCTCCATCACCGGACCGTTCCGCCCCGGGCTGCGCATCAGTACGAGCTGTCCGCACGCCGGGGCGAGCCGCTCCACGGCCTCCGTGAGCAGCCCGCGCACCCGGCCCATGTCGACCTTGGGCCGCAGCGTGTCGTTGAGCCCGCCGACGAGCGTGACCACGTCCGGCTTCATCGCCGCCGCGACGCCCACCTGCTCCTCGACGATCTGGCCGATGAGCTTGCCGCGCACGGCGAGGTTCGCGTACCGGAACCCGGGGGTACGGGCCGCGAGCCGCGCGGCGAGCAGATCCGCCCAGCCGCGGTACGAGCCGTCGGGCAGCAGGTCGGACATGCCCTCCGTGAAGGAGTCACCGACCGCGACGAAACTGGTGTAGTTGGCATTCATCTCCATGGCGGAGCCGATCGTACCGCGCGGTAGGTTCGCCCTCGCAAGCCTGGTACGCGGCCCTTCCACGGATGCGGTACGGGGCGAGCCCAGGGCCTCCACGAAAGACCCTAGGCGTGCCGGCCCACCAGCTCCCGCAGCAGGTCCTCCATCGTCACCAGGCCTTCGAGCTTCCCGTCCTCGTCCAGCACCGCCGCGAGATGGGTACGGCCGCGCCGCATCGCGGTCAGTACGTCGTCCATCGGCGTCGTCGCCCGTACCCGCGCGATCGCGCGCATCCCCGAGACCGGGAACGGCTCCTCGCGGGGCGCCGCGTCCAGCGCGTCCTTCACATGGAGGTAGCCGAGGATCCGGCGGGCCGGGTCCACCACCGGGAACCGTGAGAAGCCGGACTCCGCGCCCAGCCGCTCCAGGCCCTCCGGTGTCACCCCGAGCCGCGCCGAGACCACCCGTTCCAGCGGCATCACCACATCGCGCACCGGACGGCGCCCCAGCTCCAGCGCGTCGTGCAGCCGCTCGGTCGCCCGGTCGTCGAGCAGCCCCGCGTGGCCCGCGTCGGTGACCAGCCGGGCCAGCTCGTCGTCGGAGAACGTGGCGGACACCTCGTCCTTCGTCTCCACCCTGAGCAGCTTCAGCAGGCCGTTGGCGAAGGCGTTCACCGTGAAGATGACCGGGCGCAGCCCGCGGGCCAGCGCGACCAGCGGCGGCCCCAGCAGCAGCGCGGCCCGCGCGGGCCCGGCCAGGGCGACGTTCTTGGGCACCATCTCGCCCAGCAGCATGTGCAGATACGTGGCGACGGCGAGCGCGATCACGAACGAGAGCGGGTGCACGAGCCCGTGCGGAACCCCGACCGCGTCGAAGAGCGGTTCCAGGAGGTGGGCGAGGGCGGGCTCGGCGACGATGCCCAGCACCAGGGTGCAGAGCGTGATCCCGAGCTGCGCCGCAGCCAGCAGCGCCGAGACGTGCTCCAGCCCCCAGACCACACTGCGCGCCCGCCGGTCCCCGGCCTCCGCGGTCGGCTCGATCTGGCTGCGGCGTACGGAGATCAGGGCGAACTCGGCCGCCACGAAGAACGCGTTGACGACCAGGGTAAGCAGCGCGACGAAGAGCTGGACGGCGGTGATCATCCGGAGTCCCCCGTTCCCTTTCCGTCGCTCTCCGCCGGGTCCGCGGGGGCCGCCGGGTCCGCCGGGTCTGCCGGGTCTGCCGGGTCCGCCGCGTCCCCGGGCGCCGCCCGCGCGTCCGTACCGCCGCCGTCCGCCGTACGGGGCGCGCGCAGGAGCACCCGGGCCGCGCGACGGCCCGTGGCGTCCACGACCTCCAGCTCCCAGCCCCCCAGCGCCATCCGGTCGCCCTCCGCGGGGATCCGGCCCAGCTCGGTGGCGACGAGCCCCGCGAGGGTCTCGTACGGGCCCTCCGGCATCCGCAGCCCGACCGAGCTGAGCTGGTCGGCGCGCGCGGCGCCGTCGGCCGACCAGAGCGCCCTGCCGTCCGCGTCCTCGCCCACCGGCGCGAGATCGGACAGCTCGTGCGGATCGTGCTCGTCCCGTACCTCGCCCACGACCTCCTCGACGATGTCCTCCAGCGTCACCACCCCGGCGGTCCCTCCGTACTCGTCGATGACGACGGCCATCGTGACGCCGCCCGACAGCCGGTCGAGCAGGGTGTCCACCGTCAGGCTCTCCGGTACCAGCAGCGGCTCGCGCAGCAGCTCGGACACCGGGAGCCTGGGCCGCCGCCCCGCCGGGACCGTCAGGACGTCCTTGATGTGCGCGACCCCGACGACGGTGTCCAGGCTGCCCCGGTAGACGGGGAAGCGGGACAGGCCGGTGGCGCGGGTCGCGTTGGCGACGTCCTCGGCGGTGGCCCGTACGTCCAGGGCCATCACCTGTACGCGGGGGGTCATCACGTTCTCCGCGGTCAGCGCGGCCAGGCTCAGCGTCCGTACGAAGAGCTCCGCCGTGTCCGCCTCCAGCGCACCCTCCTTCGCGGAGTGCCGCGCGAGCGCGACCAGCTCCTGGGGGCTGCGCGCGGACGCCAGTTCCTCGGTGGGTTCCAGGCCGAGCCCGCGCACGATCCGGTTCGCCGTGCTGTTGAGATGCGCGATGAACGGACGGAACGTGGCCGTGAAGTACCGCTGCGGTGTGGCCACCACCTTCGCGACCGCCAGCGGCGAGGAGATCGCCCAGTTCTTCGGCACCAGCTCGCCGACGACCATCAGCACGATCGTCGACAGGGCCGTCCCGATGACCAGCGCCACCGAGGACGCCGTACCGGGGGAGAAGCCCAGCGCCTCGACCGGCCCGCGGATCAGCTTCCCGATGGACGGCTCGGCGAGCATCCCGACGACCAGGTTGGTCACGGTGATGCCGAGCTGTGCTCCGGAGAGCTGGAACGTCAGGCTCCGTACGGCCTTCAGGGCCCCCGCCGCGCCCCGCTCCCCGCGCTCCACGGCCCGTTCGAGGTCGCCGCGCTCCACGGTGGTGAGGGAGAACTCCGCCGCGACGAAGGCCCCGCAGGCCAGCGCCAGCAGGACCGCCACCAGGAGCAGAAGCACTTCGGTCATCCGTTCACCTCCGTCTCATGATCGCCGCACGGGCCGGGGACCGCGCGGCGTCGGCCGTCCTCAGGTGCCCGTGTGTCCGGGTGTCATGCGTTCAGGCGTCGTGTGGTGTGGGTGGTCCCCGGTGCTCCCGGCCGGCACCGGCCCGTCCAGCGGCTTCACCCAGCGTCGCCAGTGGTCCTCGCGGTGGTAGCCGGCCGTGGCCCAGGTGCGGTGCGCGCGCTCGTTGGTCTCCAGGACCATGGCGTCGACCCGCCGTCCGCCCAGCGCGCCGAAGCGCTGCTCCGCGGCCTCCATCAGGGAGGTGGCGACGCCCTGCCGGCGGTGGTCCGGGTGTACGGCGAGCCGGTAGGCGGAGCACCGCCATCCGTCGAAGCCGGCGATCACCGTCCCGATGAGGAGGCCGTCGCGCTCCGCGAGGATCAGGGCCTCGGGATCCCGTGCGACGAGCCGGGCCACCCCGTCGTGATCGTCACTGATGCTCGTTCCTTCCGCGGCTTCGCGCCAGAACCGCAGCACGGTGTCGATGTCCGGGAGGGTGGCGCGGCGTATGTGGAGATCGTTCATGGGAGGAGCCAAGCAGAGGTGGCGCTCCGCCCGCTTCTGAGTTATAACTTCTAACAAGCGTGATAGTGCGTATCCAGCGTGGAGTGCAGTGGAGGTCGTCATGAACACCGAAGGACTCGTCGAGGTCGTACTGCCGGGCAAGGTGGCGCCGGAAGGGCTCCGGATCCGGCACGGAGCCGTCCCCACCGCGGGCCCCGGGCAGGTCGTGATCCGTGTGGAGGCGACCGGGGTCTCCTTCGCCGAGCAGCAGATGCGCCGGGGCCGCTACTACGACCAGCCGCCCTTCCCCTTCGTGCCCGGCTACGACCTGGTCGGTACGGTGCTGGCGACCGGCGAGGGGGTCGGGGCCGGCCTGGCCGGCACCCGGGTCGCCGCGCTGGTCAAGGTCGGCGGCTGGGCCAGCCATGTGCTCGTCGACGCGGCGGACACGGTGGAGGTCCCCGACGGGATCGGCGCGGCGGAGGCGGAGACCCTGGTGGTCAACGGCGTCACCGCCTGGCAGATGCTGCACCGCAAGGCACGGGTCCGCGCGGGGCAGACCATCGTGGTGCACGGCGTCAACGGCGGTGTCGGCTCGGTCCTGGCCGAGTTGGCCCATGTCGCGGGCGTGAAGGTGATCGGCACCGCCTCGGCGCGCCACCACGACGCCCTGCGGGAACGGGGGATCGTCCCCGTCGACTACCGCACCGAGGACGTCGCCGCGCGCGTCAGGGAACTCGCCCCCGGCGGGGTGGACGCCGTCTTCGACCACGTCGGCGGCCGGTCCGTCACCGACTCCTGGCGCCTCCTCGCGCCCGGCGGCACGCTCGTCTCCTACGGCACCGCCTCCACCAGGGACGACGAGGGATCCAAGCAGTGGCCCGTGATCAAGCTGCTCGGCCGGGTGTGGCTGTGGAACGCGCTGCCCAACCGCCGCCGGGCCTACTTCTACAACGTCTGGGCAGGCAAGGCCCTCGGCAAGAACCGGTTCAGGGCCCGGCTGCGCGCCGACCTCACCCAGGTCTTCGTGGCCCTCCAGCGCGGCGACATCACCGCCCGGATCGCCGCCCAACTGCCGCTCACCCGCGTCGCCGAGGCGCTGCGCCTGGCCGAATCCGGCACCGTCGCCGGAAAGGTCGTACTGAACCCGTGAGCCCGCGGGGGTCGGGGGACCACGGTCAGCCGCCGCGCAGCTCCTCGATCACCGGGCCGAACGTCTCCATGTACGGGTCCAGGACCGTCAGATAGGTGAACCCGTACCGCTCCCGCTGCGCCCTGAGCTGGTCCGCGATCTGCCGGACGGTGCCGACCGCGAGCAGCGGCAGCTCCAGCGCCTCGTCCTCACCGAGCCGCATTCCCGACAGCAGCTCTCGCACCGCCGCCCTGCGGTCGCGGGTCACGGCGACGACTTGGAGCAGCAGATTCAGCTCCGCGGGCGCCGGGCGCCCGGACTCGAAGCCCCGGTAGGCGGCCACGCGCTCCGCCAGCTCGTCGGCGGTGAGCGCCCGCAGCCCCTCCGCGGTGTGCCGCGCCCCGGTGAAGGCGGTGATCGCGGCCCGCTCCGCGGCCAGCCGCAGCACCCGGTCGCCGTTCCCGCCGATCAGCAGCGGGGGCATCGGGTACTGGACGGGGCGCGGTACGTGCGCCGCGTCGCCGAGCAGCCGGTCCACCTCCGCGACCGTACGGCCGAGCAGGTCCACCCGTGCGCCGGGCGGTGGGAACGCCAGCCCGGCCCGCTCGTGCTCCTCCCGTACGTACCCGGCGCCGAGCCCCAGCTCCAGCCGCCCGCCGGACAGCGCGTCCACCGTCGCGATCTCGCGGGCGAGCAGCGCGGGGTTCCAGAAGGCGGCGTTCAGGACGAAGGTCCCGAGCCGCGCCCGCTCGGTCGCCTCCGCCGCGGCGGCCAGAGCGGGGAACGGCGCGACCATGCCGAGGTGGTCCGGCACGAGGATCACGTCGTACCCCAACTCCTCGGCGCGTCCGCACCGTTCGCGCCACTCGGCGCCCCCGCAGGCCGTCGTCATGTTCACACCGAACCGGAAGGGCCGTGCCATGGACGCCGCTCCTTGACTCGCAGGTGGGGAAGATCGCCCAAGGCCTACCAGTCCGGTACGGGAACGCCCCGCAGGCCGACCGTCCGAGCCGGGTCAGGTCACCCCCGGCGCCGCGGCGTCCACACCGACGGACGCGTCCACGAACGCGGCGGTGAAGGCGGTCGTGAACGCGTCCGCGTCCCACCCGCCGTCCAGTTCGGGCGCCAGCCAGGTGGCCGCCCGCGCACGGAAGTCCGCCGGGTCCAGCGCCCCCGCGCCCGCCGGCACGGCCCCCAGCAGCGGTGCGCCCGCCGCCTCCGGCAGGTCCGCCAGATTGCAGCGCGCCGCCAGCCCCGGCTCGTCCGGCCAGCTCCCGATCACCACGCCCAGCGGCGTCAGCGACCTCGTCCGCAGCGCCTCCGCGGTGAGCGCGGTCGCGTTGAGCGTGCCGAGTCCGGCCTGCGCCACCATCAGGACCGGGGCCCCCAGCAGCCGGGCCGTGTCCGCGAGGGTGGCGCCCGCCGCGTCGAACCGTACGAGCAGCCCGCCCGAGCCCTCGACGAGCACCAGATCGTGCTCGTCGGCCAGCTTCGTGGCCGCCGCGGCGATCTCCCCGGGGCGTACCGGCTCCGCGCCGGCCCGCAGCGCCGCCGTCGCGGGCGCCAGCGGCTCGGGGTAGCGGCCCAGCTCGACCGCGGTCACCGGACCGGCGAGCCGCACGACCTCCGCCGCATCCCCCGGTTCGCCCGGAGCCATCCCGGTCTGCGCGGGTTTGAGCACCGCGACGGTACGGCCCCGGGCGAGCGCCGCCGCGGCCAGGGCGGCCGTCACGACGGTCTTGCCGATCTCCGTCCCGGTCCCGGTCACGATCACTGTCGTCATGCCCGTTCAGCCCTCCTGTCGTGCGGTCGCCGCGTCCGCCGCCACCGCGACCACCGCGCGGCAGATCCGGGCGATGTCCTCGTCACCCGTCACATACGGCGGCATGGTGTACACCAGATCGCGGAACGGCCGCAGCCAGACACCCTCGCGCACCGCCGCCCGGGTCGCCGCGGCCATGTCCACCTCACGGTCGAGCTGGACGACCCCGATCGCGCCCAGCACGCGGACGTCCCGTACCCCCGGCAGGTCCGCCGCCTCCGCCAGCCCCTCGCGCAGCCCAGCCTCGACGCGCTTGACCTCGCCCGCCCAGTCCTGGCCGAGCAGCAGATCGATCGACGCGCAGGCGACGGCCGCCGCCAGCGGATTGCCCATGAAGGTCGGCCCGTGCGCCAGCACAGGGACCTCGCCGCGCGCGATGCCCTCGGCCACCCGCGCGGTGCACAAGGTCGCCGCCATCGTGAGATAACCGCCCGTCAAAGCCTTGCCGACGCACATCACATCGGGGGACACACCGCCCTGCTCGGCGGCGAAGAGCGTGCCCGTACGGCCGAACCCGGTGGCGATCTCGTCCAGGACGAAGAGCACGTCGTGCGCGTCGCACGCCTCCCGCAGGACCCGCAGATAGGTGGGGGAGTGGAAACGCATCCCGCCCGCGCCCTGGACCACCGGTTCGACGATCACGGCGGCGAGTTCGTCCGCGTGGCGCGCGACGAGCGCGCGCAGCCCGTCGGCGTACGTCTCGTCGTACGCGGCCGGCGGCGCGTCCGCGAAGATCTGCCGGGGCAGCACCCCCGACCACAGCCCGTGCATCCCGCCGTCGGGGTCGCACACCGACATCGGCTGCCAGGTGTCGCCGTGGTAGCCGCCGCGCCAGGTCAGCAGCCGTTGTTTGGCCGGACGCCCGGCCGAACGCCAGTACTGGAGGCACATCTTGACGGCGACCTCGACCGAGACGGAGCCCGAGTCCGCGAGAAAGACGTGGCGCAGCGGCTCGGGCGTGATCTCGACCAGCCGGGCCGCGAGCCGGACGGCGGGCTCATGGGTGAGCCCGCCGAACATCACATGGCTCATCCGGTCGAGCTGGCCGCGCGCCGCCTCGTTGAGCACGGGGTGGTTGTAGCCGTGGATCGCCGACCACCAGGACGACATGCCGTCGACCAGCTCACGCCGGCCGTACGCGGCCTCGGCGAGCCGCAGCCGTACCCCGGAGGCCGACTCCACGACCAGCGGATCCGTACGGCCCGGCATCGGACCGTACGGGTGCCAGACGTGGGCCCGGTCCAGGGCGAGCAGCGCGTCGGGCGTGAGCGGCCCCGCGGGGGAGGGGAGATCAGGCATTGGGCGCCAGGTCGGTGCCGGCGCCCCTGCGCCGTACGGAGACCAGGTCCGTACGGAGTCCCGACGGAGCCGGTGCCTGCTTCTGGCCGTCCGGTGCCGCGCCCGTGGCATCGACCGCGGACCCCTCGGTCCCGCCGCAGGTGCCGCCGCCGTCACCGCCGCACGGCGTGCAGCCGCCGGTACGGTGCTCGGGCAGCGTCGTCGTGCCCGCGCCCTCCACCTCGAAGCCCGCGTCCGCGATCATGTCCAGGTCCGCCTGGCCCGCCTGGCCCTCGCTGGTGAGGTAGTCGCCCAGGAAGATCGAGTTGACCAGGTGCAGCGCGAGCGGTTGCAGCGTCCGCAGATGCACCTCGCGCCCGCCCGCGAGCCTGACCTCCGCGTCCGGGCAGACGAACCGCGCCATCGCCAGGATCCGCAGACAGCGCTGCGGGGTGAGGTGCCACTCCCGTTCGAGCGGCGTCCCCTCCATCGGGATCAGGAAGTTGACCGGCACCGAGTCGGGGTCCAGCGCGCGCAGCGAGAAGACCACGTCGACCAGGTCCTCGTCGCTCTCCCCCATACCGGCGATCAGCCCGGAACAGGCCGACAGACCGGCCGCCTGCGCCTGCCGCACGGTGTCCACCCGGTCGGCATAGGTGTGGGTGGTGGTGATGTCGCCGTAGGTCGCCTCGGACGTGTTGAGGTTGTGGTTGTACGCGTCGGCGCCCGCGGCCCGCAGCCGCTCGCCCTGGCCCGCCGAGAGCAGCCCGAGGCAGGCGCACACCTCGACGTCCTCGTTCTGCTCCTTGATCGCCTCGATGGTCCGCGAGACCCGGTCGACGTCCCGGTCCGTCGGCCCCCGGCCGCTCGCGACCAGGCAGACCCGCTTGGCGCCGCCCGCGACCCCGGCGGCGGCGACCTTGGAGGCCTCGTCGGGTTTGAGCCAGGTGTACTTGAGGATCTCCGCCTTCGAACCGAGCCGCTGGGAACAGTACGAGCAGTCCTCCGGGCACAGGCCGGACTTCAGGTTGATCAGATAGTTCAGCTTCACCCGCCGCCCGAACCATTGACGGCGCACCTTGCCGGCCGCCGCGACCACGTCGAGCAGCTCGTCGTCCGAGGTCGCCAGCACAGCGAGCGCTTCCTCACGGGTCGGCGACTCGCGCCGCAGGCCCTTTTCCACCAGCGTGTTCAGCAGATCCATGGTGCCGATCCTGACCTATCCGGGCGCGTCATGACCACGGAGGAATCCCACAACACCGCCCGAGCGAGGTGTGTGCATGACCACACTAAGAATGGGTTCGCGGGCGGTTAGGGTCTGTGAGCTGCCTACAAAAGGACACGGTGCGGGAATCGTCCCGGACGGGACACCGCCGCGGACGCCCGACGCCGCCGACCCAAGGACGGGACCGATGGAGCAGAATCCCCCGGACCGGACCGTTCCCCTGGACGGGCCCGCCCCTTCGAACCGGACCGGTCCCACCGACGGGGCCGACGCCTCCTACCGGGCCGACCCCTTCGACTGGACCGACGGGGAGGCGCTGCGCCGCGAGCGCGCCGGCCTGGTCCGTACGCTCCGGCCGCGCCCGGCCGACTCCGCCCTGCTGGACCTGGCGAGCAACGACTACCTCGGCCTCACCCGGCACCCGGCCGTGACCGCCGCCGCCGCCGGGGCCGCCCGCCGCTGGGGCGCGGGCGCCACCGGCTCCCGGCTGGTCACCGGCTCCACCGCCCTGCACGCCGAACTCGAAGGGGAGCTGGCCGAGTTCTGCGGCTTCGAGGCCGCGCTGGTTCTCTCGTCCGGTTACGCGGCCAACCTCGCCGCCCTCACCGCGCTCACCGCCCGCGACGGGATCCTCGTCTCCGACGCGGGCAACCACGCCTCGATCGTGGACGGTTGCCGGCTCTCCCGCGCCGAGACCGTCGTCGTACCGCACGCCGATCCCGAAGCCGTGGCGAAGGCGCTCGACGCGCATCCCGGGCGGCGCGCGCTGGTCGTGAGCGACGCCGTCTTCTCGGTGGACGGCGACGCCGCGCCGCTGGCGGAGCTGGCCGCGGTCTGCCGCGGCCGGGGCGCTGCCCTGCTCGTCGACGACGCGCACGGCCTGGGAGTGCTCGGCGCGGGCGGCCGGGGCACCCTCGACGCGACGGGCCTCGCAGGGGCCCCGGGGGTGGTGGCGACCCTCACCCTCTCCAAGTCCCTGGGCAGCCAGGGCGGCGCCGTCCTGGGACCGGCCAGGGTGATCGACCATCTCGTCAACGCCGCGCGGACGTTCATCTTCGACACGGGGCTCGCGCCCGCGGCGGTGGGCGCCGCGCTGGAGAGCGTGCGGCTGCTGCGGCGCGAGCCCGAACGGGCCGAGCGGGCCCGGGAGGTCGCCCGTACGCTGCACCGGCTGCTGACCGGGGCGGGACTGACTGCGGTACGGCCCGACGCCGCCGTGGTCTCCGTACAGGCGCCGTCGCCGGAGGCGGCCGTGCGCTGGGCCGCCGACTGCCGGGCGGCGGGGCTGGCCGTGGGGTGTTTCCGGCCGCCTTCGGTGCCGGACGGCATCTCCCGGATCAGACTGACCGCCCGCGCCGACCTGACGGAGGACCAGATGGGCGCGGCGGTGCGTACGGTCGTGGCGCTCGCGCCCGGGGCCATGTCCGCGGCCCCGGAAGCGGAGTGACGGCCCGTCTACGCGGCAGGCGCCCGCCCGTCCAGCGCCCGGACGAAGGATGTCCACGCACCGGCGGAGAAGGCCAGGTGGGGGCGGGCGGCGTTCTTGGAGTCCCGTACGGCCAGCGCGCCCGCGTCGTTACGGGCGCACTCCACGCAGTTGTTGGCGCCGACGCTGTGACTGCTGCGCCGCCACCTCCGCGGGGGTGAAAGGGGTAAGGGAAGAGAGGTGGGGGGCCCTGCGAGGCAAGCGGACATGATGCTCCCTACGCGCCGTCATTGATCCCGGCGATGAGATCCAATGAATCCTGTGTCGAGAGGGCGTGTGCCTGCATCGCGTGGAAGGCGACGCGGTACGCCTCCAGGTCCTCTTTCCGTTGCAGATAGAGGCTATTCGTTAAATGGTCGAGAATGACTAAATCCAGATCGGTAATGTTCGAAAAAGAGAAGATGATGAAGGGGCCGGTGAGTCCGGCGTAGCCGCCCGCGGCGAAGGGCAGGACCTGGAGACGGATCTGGGGGAGCCTGGCCAGCTCGGTCAGCCGCCGTAACTGATCCCGCATCACCCCGGGCCCGCCGACCTCCCTCCGTAACACGGCCTCGTCGACCACGGCGTGCAGACGCAGCGGCGCCGCCGCCCGCGTCAGCACCTCCTGGCGGGTGAGCCGCACGTCGACCAGCGAGTCCACCGTCCCGTCCGGCGTCCCCGTCAGCGCGGCCCTGGTCACGGCGCGGGCGTAGGCGGGGGTCTGGAGCAGTCCGGGCACCACCGAGGTCTCCAGCGTGTGCGCGGTGCTCGCCTGGGACTCCAGTGTGATGAAGTCCCGGTACGTGGGCGGGATCACCGCGCGGTACGCCGTCCACCACCCCGGCGCGCCGTCGGCCGTGCCCGCGAGGGCCCGCAGCAGCGAGCGCAGCCGCCGGTTCTCGATCCCCAGGGCGTCGAGGAGCGCCGCCAGGTCGCCGTCCCGCACCCCGCTGACGCCGGTCTCGATCCTGCTCACCTTCGACTGGTGCCAGCCGAGCAGCCGGGCCGTCTGATCACTGGTGAGCCCCGCGCTCCGGCGCAGCCTGCGCAATTCGTCCCCGAGTCGCTGCCGACGTACCACCGGAATATGCCGCATGGCCGAATCACCTCTCCGCTTCCTTCTCCGTCGCACCGATACGACGTCAAGGCGGAGAAGTTATCTTTCCGGCGCCCAAATACGGTCTCGCGTTGCAGAGTTCACCGCTTTGAGCGACAGATATATGCAGATCTCGGTGGATCGGAGGTACGGATGGTGCGATCAGTGGCAGGCTGTCGCGCAGCACGGTTCCGAGGCCGTCCGCGCAGCCATCAGCTCTGCGCCGGAGTCCGGTCCGGCGGGAAAGGGACAGCGTCGCCATGGCCGACCACCAGGAAGCATCCATCACCCTGCCGAGCGAGCCCGCATCGGTGCCGACGGCCCGAAGATACGTCGCGGACCTCCTCACCGACTGGGGGCTGCCGGGCGAGGCGGCCACCGCGGACACCGTCCGGCTGATCGTCTCCGAGCTGGCGACCAACGCCGTGCAGCACACCTTCGGCCAGTCGCCCACGTTCACCGTGGAGGTACGGCTCGACCGCGAGGAGCGGTTGCGCGTCGGGGTCACCGACAGCCATCCGCGCTGGCCCCAGCGGCTTCCCGCGGCCGTGCAGCAGGACAACGGCCGCGGGATGGTCATCATCCGCTCGCTGACGGCCGAGGCCGGCGGGCGGGTGTCGGTCATCCCGACGGCCGAGGGCGGCAAGACCGTCTGGATCGCGCTGCCCTGGACGGTCCCGCTGACGCCGGCCACCCCTGCCTGAGGCCTTCAAGGGCATGGCGGGCCTTCAGGGCTCCACGGGGCGGGGCGGCCGACGCGTGCTCACTTCACCCGGCCGTACCAGACCTTCTTGGACCAGATCCTCTCCAGCCGTACCAGCGAACCGGTCTTCGGCGAGTGCCAGATCTTTCCCCTGCCCGCGTAGATCCCGACGTGGTACACGCTCCTCCCGTAGTGGAAGAACACCAGGTCACCCTTGCGCCGCGACGAGGAGGAGACGTGCCGCGTCTTGTTGTACTGGGCCTGTGCCGTACGGGGGAGCTTCTTCCCCGCCTTCTTGAACGAGTAGAGCGTCAGCCCCGAGCAGTCGAAGCGGTGCGGCCCCGTCGCGCCGTACCTGTACGGGGACCCCTTCTTCGACGCCGCGACCTTCAGGGCCTTGACGCTGAGCGTGGCGGCCTCGGCCTCTGACGCCGCGCCAGGTGCCAGCATGGTGCCGGCGACGGCGGCGATCGTGAGGGCCGATACGGCCCCCGCCCGGGACAGCAAAGACGGGACATATGTCTGCGCGGTCATGCGCACCCCTTCGTCAGCCGCCTGTGAAGGATGACCTGTCGGGTTCGGGCTGGCGAAGTTGCCCGGCCGCGTGAACGGCTTCACCCCGAGGGACGACCACAACGGGCGTCGTCCCGTACTGCCTGGGTCCTCCACTCCTGCCGATCCACTCCTGTCGACCCGACATCCGGAACGGCGGCAGGACTCGGCGTCCGCCCGGACCGCCCCGCCAGGGGTGGCGGGGGCTTGTCGTCCCAGGGATCTTGACCCAGAAACCAGTGGATTTCCGAGTTGAAACGACGATATGTGAAGTTCCTCACCCTTGGTCCATGTGGGTGGCGAGGGGGTATTCCGCTCCCGGTCGGCGCGGGCCGATGAGGGCCTTACCTGCGACGTAACGATCACGCGCGCCGACACTCCGGTCGGTTCGCGCAACTCGCCTCGCCGAATCCGTCCAGTCAGTTCATACGCCGAACGTGCGAGTTCTTCTCATATGGACGCGGCCATACGGGAACGCGACGCCCCGTCAGGTCGGGCGCGCGGGCGGCACGGTGACCCGCGCGGCCCGCCGTTCCCCGTCGAGCGTCCGCAACGCCCTGGCCAGGGTCGCCGCGTACACCTCGCTCTCGCCACGCTGGTGCATGGCCGTCAGGGCGTCCCGCAGCCCGGTCACTTGGGCCGGCAGCGCCTGGGCCGCGCGCAGGGCGCCGTACGTGTCCGTCCCGCGCGCCGGGTTGATCCGGCCCAGCAGGTCCACGATCCGCAGATAGTGGTCGACGACCTCGCCCTCGGCCCGGGTGAGGGCGGGCAGCGGCGGCAGTTCGGGGGGCAGCACCGGCGCTCACCGCCCGCCGGCGGAGGTCTTGCGGTTCTGGATGACGTGGTCGATCAGTCCGTACGCCTGGGCCCCCGGCGCGTCGAGGATCGTGTCCCGGTCGATGTCGCCGGCGATCCGCTCCGCGCTCCGTCCGGTGTGGCGCGCCAGCGTCGCGGTGACCAGCTCCCTCAGTCGCAGCAACTCCTGCGCGTGGATCAGCAGATCGGACGGCTGTCCCCGCATCGGCTCCTCGGCGGCGGGCTGCTGGAGGACGATCCGGGCGCCGGGCAGCGCCAGCCGTTTGCCGGGCGCGCCCGCCGCCAGGAGGACGGCGGCGGTCGAGACGGCCTGGCCGAGACAGGTCGTGGCCACGTCGCAGGTGATGATCTGCATCGTGTCGTAGATCGCGGACATCGCGCTGATGGAGCCGCCCGGCGAGTTGATGTAGAGGCTGATGTCCTGGTCGGGCGCGGCGTACTCCAGGTGGATGAACTGCGCGATCACATCGTTCGCCGCGGTGTCGTCGACGGGCGTCCCCAGGAAGACGATCCGGTCCTCCAGGAGCCGGGAGTACGGGTCGAGGGTGCGGGTTCCGTTGCTCGTCCGCTCGGTGAACTCGGGCAGGACGTGGCGGGCCGAAGGGCGGTTCATGGCAGACCTCTCCTCATGACGCGGCTCTGTAAAAAATGTACAGGACGTACAGGCCGTTAGAATGGGGAGCATGGCCTATGAGATTCCGGTGACGCAAGCCCGTGCAGAGCTCGCCGATCTGATCAACCGCGTCGTCTACGGCGGCGAGCGCGTGGTCGTGACCCGCCACGGGAAGCCGCTGGTCGCGCTCGTGTCCGCCGCTGACCTGGAACGGCTGGAGAGCGAACCGGAGGAGGGGGAGGAGACGGAGGAGCGTGTCGTCAGCTCGGTCTCGGCGATCCGCCCCCTGTCGTCCGCTCCGGGTGAACCGCGCCGGTTCGGCATCGCCGCGGAACACCGTCCCGACCGCCGCCCGGAGGGCGGGGAGCGCCCTCCCGGGCCCGGCAGGTGACCCTTTGCGGCGGCCGGGGCGGCCGGTCCCCGTACGGGTCTCCATGCGGGTTTCCACGCGTGTCTCCGTGCGGGTCCCTGTGCGGGGTTCCGTATACGAACCGGCGCGCCGGGAGGTCTCCGGGCGCACGAGTTAACGCGTTGGAAAAACTTCCGTCCTACGGTGCGATCCGACAGGTGGGGAGAGTCCCGACCACCGTTCGACGAAGTGTTGATGCTGGCTGGGGTCGCGCCGCGCCCGGCCGGAACCGGGCCGGAGACGATGAGGTGGAAGCGTGCAACTGACCCCGCACGAGCAGGAGCGTCTGCTCATCCATGTGGCAGCGGACGTGGCCGACAAGCGCCGGGCACGTGGACTGCGGCTGAACCACCCCGAGGCGGTCGCCCTGATCACCTCGCACATCCTCGAAGGCGCCAGGGACGGCCGCACCGTCGCCGAACTGATGGCGTCGGGACGCACGGTCCTCGGCCGAGGCGACGTCATGGAGGGCATCCCCGAGATGATCCACGACGTCCAGGTGGAGGCCACGTTCCCCGACGGCACCAAGCTCGTCACCGTCCACGACCCGATCGTCTGACGGGGGAGCGCCGATGATTCCCGGAGAGATCCTGTACGCCGACGAGCCCGTGGCCCTCAACGAGGGGCGCGAGGTCACCCGGCTCACCGTCGTCAACACCGCCGACCGGCCCGTCCAGGTCGGCTCCCACTACCACTTCGCCGAGGCCAACCCCGGCCTGGAGTTCGACCGGGCCGCCGCGCGGGGCAAGCGGCTGCACATCGCCGCGGGCACCGCCGTCCGCTTCGAACCCGGCATCCCCGTCGCCGTCGCACTCGTACCCCTCGCCGGTCTGCGCATCGTGCCAGGACTGCGCGGAGAGACCGGAGGTTCCCTCGATGACTGACGCGTCAGAGCCGGCGGGTCGACCCGTACCGTACGAGCTGTCCCGCGCCGGGTACGCCGACCTGTTCGGCCCCACCACCGGCGACCGGATCCGGCTCGCCGACACCGATCTGCTGGTCGAGATCGAGGAGGACCGCTGCGGCGGGCCCGGACGCGCCGGGGACGAGGCGGTGTTCGGCGGCGGCAAGGTGATCCGTGAGTCGATGGGCCAGTCCCGTACGACCCGGGCCGAGGGCGCGCCCGACACCGTGATCACCGGCGCCGTCGTCATCGACCACTGGGGCATCGTCAAGGCGGACATCGGCATCAGGGACGGCCTGATCACCGGCATCGGGAAGGCCGGCAACCCCGACACCATGGACGGGGTCCACCCGGACCTGGTCATCGGCCCCGAGACCGAGATCATCGCGGGCAACGGGCGGATCCTCACCGCCGGCGCGGTCGACGCGCACGTCCACTTCATCTCGCCCACGATCGTGGACCAGGCCCTGTCGGCCGGGGTCACCACACTCGTCGGCGGCGGCACGGGACCGGCCGAGGGCACCAAGGCCACCACCGTCACCCCGGGCGCCTGGCATCTCGCCCGGATGTTCGAGGCGTTGGAGACCTTCCCCGTCAACATCGGGCTGCTCGGCAAGGGCAACACGATGTCCCGCGACGCGATGCACGCCCAACTGCGCGGCGGAGCACTCGGGTTCAAGATCCACGAGGACTGGGGTGCCACCCCCGCCGTCATCGACGCCTGCCTCCGCGTCTGCGAGGAGAGCGGCGCCCAGCTCGCCATCCACACCGACACACTCAACGAGGCGGGCTTCGTCGGGGACACCCTCGCCGCCATCGCCGGACGCACCATCCACGCGTACCACACCGAAGGCGCGGGCGGCGGCCACGCACCCGACATCATCACCGTCGTCTCCGAGCCGTACGTCCTGCCCAGCTCCACCAACCCGACCCGGCCGCACACCGTCAACACCATCGAGGAACACCTCGACATGCTGATGGTCTGCCACCACCTCAACCCGGCCGTCCCCGAGGACCTCGCCTTCGCGGAGTCCCGGATCCGGCCCTCCACCATCGCGGCCGAGGACATCCTGCACGACCTCGGAGCCATCTCGATCATCTCCTCCGACGCCCAGGCCATGGGGCGCGTGGGGGAGGTCGTCATGCGGACGTGGCAGACCGCGCATGTGATGAAGAAGCGCCGCGGCGCCCTGCCCGGCGACGGCCGCGCCGACAACCACCGGGTCCGCCGCTACATCGCCAAATACACCATCAACCCGGCGATCGCACAGGGCCTCGGCGGGCGCATCGGCTCCGTCGAGACCGGCAAACTCGCGGACCTGGTGCTCTGGGACCCGGCTTTCTTCGGGGTGAAGCCACAGGTCGTCGTCAAGGGCGGCCAGATCGCGTACGCGCAGATGGGCGACGCCAACGCCTCCATCCCCACCCCGCAACCGGTGCTGCCCCGCCCGATGTTCGGGGCCCTGGGACGGGCGGCGGCGGCCACCTCCCTCAACTTCGTCGCCCAGGCGGCGATCGAGGACGGGCTGCCCGAACGCCTCGGCCTGGCCAAGGAGTTCGTACCGATCGGCAACACGCGGCGGACCACCAAGGCCGACATGCGGGAGAACGACGCGCTGCCGCGCGTGGAGGTCGACGCCGACACGTTCACGGTACGGATCGACGGCGAGCCGGTGGAGCCCGCGCCCGCCGCCGAACTCCCGCTGGCTCAGCGCTACTTCCTCTTCTGATGGGTACCCTCACGAAGGTCCGCCGCCCGGGTCCGCGGGGAGGCGCGCGATGAGCCGCTCCGCCCTGCTCGTCCTCGCCGACGGCCGGTTCCCCGCCGGCGGCCACGCCCACTCCGGCGGCGCGGAACCCGCCGTCAAGGCGGGCCGGATCCGTGACGCCGAGGACCTGGCCGCCTTCTGCCGGGGACGGCTGCACACCACCGGGCTCACCGCGGCGGCGCTCGCCGCCGCGGCGGCCCGGGGCCTGGACCCCCTGGCACTGGACGAGGCGGCCGACGCCCGTACGCCCGCACCCGCCCTGCGGACCACCGCCCGCAGGCTCGGCCGCCAGCTCATGCGCGCCGCCCGCGTCACCTGGCCGAGCGCGGAACTGGACGCGCTCGCCGCCGCCCGCCCGCGCGGCGCGCACCAGCCCGTCGTGCTCGGAGTGACCGCGCGCGCGGCGGGCCTCACCCCCCTGGACGCCGGGCACTGCGCGGCGTACGAAAGCGTCAGCGGCCCCGTCACGGCGGTCGTACGGCTGCTCGGGCTCGACCCCTTCGAGGCCACCGCCGTCCTCGCCCGGCTCGCGCCCGCGCTGGACGAGGTCGCCGCGCAGGCCGCCGCGTGCGCGGAACGGGCCGTGGACGAGGGGACCTGCGCGCTGCCCGCCGCCTCCGCCCCCCTGCTCGACATCATGGCGCAGGCCCACGCGCAGTGGCCGGTCAGGCTGTTCGCCTCGTGAGCCCGTAACCGCCCCTGCCCGAAGCCCCGTCCCCGCACCCGCGCCCGTACCTCCCCTCACACACCGGAGCCGCACCATGCATCTCGACCACGGCCACGCCGGCCCGGCGGCCGTCTCCGCCGACGCCGTACGCCCCGACGGACGGCGCCGCGCCCTGCGCATCGGCCTCGGCGGACCCGTCGGCTCCGGCAAGACGGCGACCGTCGCCGCGCTCTGCCGCACCCTGCGCGACCGGCTCTCCCTCGCCGTCGTCACCAACGACATCTACACCCGCGAGGACGCCGCATTCCTCCTGCGCCACGCCGTCCTGCCGCCCGAGCGCATCCAGGCCGTCGAGACCGGCGCCTGCCCGCACACCGCGATCCGCGACGACATCTCCGCCAACCTCGAAGCCGTCGAGGACCTGGAGGACACCGTGGGACCGCTCGACCTGATCCTGGTCGAGTCCGGCGGCGACAACCTCACCGCCACCTTCTCCAAGGGCCTCGTGGACGCCCAGATCTTCGTCATCGACGTGGCGGGCGGCGACGACATCCCGCGCAAGGGCGGCCCCGGCGTCACCACCGCCGACCTGCTGGTCGTCAACAAGACCGACCTCGCCCCGTACGTCGGCTCCGACCTCGGCAGGATGGCCCGCGACGCCAAGGAACAGCGCGGCGAACTCCCCGTCGCCTTCACCTCGTTGAAGAGCGAGGACGGTGTCCGGCCCGTCACCGACTGGGTGCTCGGCCGACTCGCCGACTGGACCGCATGAGCGTCCGCGCCACCGCCCGGATCGTCGCCACCCGCAGCGGACTGCCCGTACTGACCGGCGAGGGGCCGCTCGCGCCCCGCCGGACCCGGGCCACCGGACCAGGCAGCCGCGTCACCGTCGTCGGTGCCATGAGCGCCCCGCTCGGCGGCGACCGGCTCGCCGTCGAGGCCGAGGTACGGGACGGGGCCACGCTCACCGTGGACGCCGCAGCCGCGACCGTCGCCCTGCCCAGCCGGGTGCCCGAACCCGCCCACTACGACGTGCGGCTGACCGTGGGGGAGGGCGCGGAGCTGCGCTGGCTGCCCGAGCAGCTCATCTCGGCGTACGGCAGCGAGCTGCGCATGCGCACCCAGGTCGAACTGGCCCCCACCGCCCTGCTGGTGCTGCGGGAGGAGCAGATCCTCGGCCGCCACGGCGAGGCCCCCGGCACCCTGTTCAGCCGGCTCACGGTACGGCGCGCGGGCCGCCCCCTCCTGGACCAGGAACTCTCCTACGGGCCCGGCGCACCGGCCGGCTGGGACGGTCCCGCGGTCCTCGCCGGCCACCGTGCCGTCGGTCAACTCCTCGTGGTGGCACCCGGGTTCGAGGAGAAGCCCGTATCGCCGATGCTGCTGGGCGAGGCCGCCGTACGCACCCCGCTCGCCGGACCCGGCGCACTCGTCACGGCGGTAGCCCCGGACGCGCTGCTGCTGCGGCACATCCTCGACGAGGCGCTGGACGACCTGCTCGACGGCCTGCCCGGCCGTCCACCCGAAGACCCGCCCGAGGGGGTTCCGTACGGCACCGGCGCGGCGGCGTACCGCTGAGCGGAGGTGGCTCACCGGTTATTGGTTGGGTAAAGAAATCCCCGTCCGCCCTGTTCCCGGCCACCTCACAGGCGAAAGGATCCGGGAAGCTCGCACGTAACGGCGCCGCGCGGGCGGCGCTCCATGAGGGGGAGGTACCACGTGAGACGCACCGCAGTGCTCGGCTCGGCAGGCACACTGCTCGCCGGCACACTCATAGCGGGCGCCATGGCCGCTCCGGCGGCGACCGCCGACGGCCGCCACCAGGGCGACCCGGCGGCGTACGGCGCGAAGACCGCCGCCGAGCGGGCCGCGAAGAAGGGCATCGACTGGCAGGACTGCCCGGCCGACTGGGCGCTGGAGAAGCCCATCCAGTGCGGCTACGTCAGCGTCCCGCTCGACTACGCCAAGCCCCACGGCCGGCAGATCAGGATAGCCGTCGACCGGATCGGCTCCACCGGCACCAAGGACGAACGCCAGGGCGCCCTGATCTACAACCCCGGCGGCCCCGGCGGCTCCGGACTCGCCTTCCCGCGCCGCGTCGTCACCAAGAACGCCGTCTGGGCCGACGCCGCCAAGGCGTACGACTTCGTCGGCTTCGACCCGCGCGGAGTGGGCCGCTCGACGCCCATCTCCTGCATCGACCCGCAGGAGTTCGTCAAGGCCCCGAAGGCCGACCCCGTCCCCGACAGCGAGGCCGACAAGCGCGCCCAGCGCAAGCTGGCGGCCGAGTACGCGGACGGCTGCAAGGAGCGCAGCGGCTGGATGCTGCCGCACATGACGACCCCCAACACCGCGCGCGACCTGGATGTCGTCCGCGCCGCCCTCGGCGAGAAGAAGCTCAACTACCTGGGCGTCTCGTACGGCACCTACCTGGGCGCCGTCTACGGCACGCTCTTCCCGACGCATGTGCGCCGGATGGTCGTCGACAGTGTGGTCAACCCGTCGAAGGAGAAGATCTGGTACCAGGCCAACCTGGACCAGGATGTCGCCTTCGAGACCCGCTTCACCGACTGGCTGGAGTGGGTCGCCAAGAACGACGCGACCTTCCACATCGGTGACACCACCGCCAAGGTGCGGGGGCAGTGGGACACCCTGCGCGCCGCCGCCAAGAAGAGCCCGCTCGGTGGTGTGGTCGGACCCGCCGAACTCCTCGGTGTGTTCCAGAGCGCCCCCTACTACGACTCCTCGTGGGTGCCCACCGCGACCCTCTGGAGCAAGTACGTCGCCGGGGACCCGCAGCCGCTCATCGACGCGGGGTCGCCCGACCTCTCCGACACCGTGGGCAACGCCAAGTCGGAGAACGGCAACGCGGTCTACACCGCCGTCGAGTGCACCGACGCCAAGTGGCCCACCAGTTGGCGGAAGTGGGACCGGGACACCACCCGGCTCCACCGCGACCACCCGTTCCTCACCTGGTCCAACACCTGGATGAACCTGCCGTGCGCCACCTGGGGCGTCAAGCAGCAGACCCCGGTGGAGGTGGGGACCGGCAAGGGGCTGCCGCCGGTGCTGATCACCCAGTCCACCCGGGACGCCGCCACGCCGTACGGGGGCGCCGTCGAACTGCACAAGCGGTTCAAGGGCTCGCGCCTGATCACCGAGCGCGACGCGGGCTCGCACGGCATCACCAACCTGGTGAACCCGTGCGTCAACGACCGGGTGAAGACCTACCTCCTGACGGGCGCGGTGGACCGCGCGGACGTGACCTGCGCCCCGCACGCCACGCCCAAGCCGTAGGGACAACCGCTCCACGGTGAACGGGGGCGGCCGGCCCGGGCCGGCCGCCCCTCACACGACGCCCCTCACTTGCCTCCCCTCAGACGCCTCCCGCCCGCTCCAGCCAGGCATCCTCCGCGGCGTACCCGACGAGAGCGTCCCGGCCGTACGCCGTGATCATCCGGGGGAAGGCGTCCTCCCACCCCCGCTCGCGTACCTGTCCCACCAGCCACGCGACGGTCTGCGGCAGCGACTCCACGTACCCCGTCACCGCCCGGTAGCCCAACTCCCGCTCCGCCGCGGTCATGTCCAGGACGATCGGATGCTCCAGGCTCCACGGCGTATCGCCGACGCCCCCTTCCGGCGGAGCCCCCTCCACCAGCACCGTCTCCGTCTCCCGGCCCATCGCCGTGTCGATCGCCGCCCCGATCTCCGCCACCGTCGGCGCCTGCGGATCCCCGGCGTTCAGCACCCGCGACCCCGGCCGCAGCGCCGCCAGCCTGATCAGCTCCGCCACGTTCGACACATGCGCCGGATGGAAGCGGCTCCGGCCGCCGTACGCCAGGACCCGCCGCCCGCGGCCGTCCAGCAGCCGCTGGACGAAGTACAGCTCGCGCGGGGAGCGGCAGTACGGGCCGTGGATCGCGCCCGCCCGCAGCAGTGTCACCGGCAGTGCGCCGCCCGCCACGAGCAACTCCCGTTCCAGCAGCGCCTTCCGGGCGGCGTACGTCCCCTCACCGGGCGCCACCGTACGCTGCGTCTCGGGGACCGGCACCGGAAACCGCGGGGCGCCGCCCGGCTCGCCCTGGGTGCCGAGGCTCCGGCCCTCGTCGTCCTCGTACACCGAGACGCTGGAGATCACCACGGCCGAACCGATCCGCCCCGCCAGCGAGACGAGCTGCCGGGCGTGTTCCGCGCCGTACGCCGTCACGTCCACGAGCACGTCGCACCCGTCACCCACCACCGCGGCCAGCGCCGCGTCGTCCTCCCGGTCCAGCCGTACGGCCCGCACCTCCCCGGGCCACCGGTCGTCCACACCCCCGCCGCGCGAGGCCGCGCACACCTCCCAGCCGTCCCCGGCGAGCGCCCGCACCGCGGCGCGCCCCACCTGCCCTGTCGCACCGATCACTATCGCGTTTCCCCTGGTCATACGAGGCACGCTAGAGGCGGGGGAGGACCGCGGCCCAGGGCCTTTCGCTGGTGGCGAATCCGCTGTCAGCGACGCGAACGGGGGAACTTCCTGGCCGACGAGGCCTTCGCCTGCTCCGCCTTCACCTCGGCCGCGTACCGGTCGACGTACTCCTGCCCGGACAGCCCGAGGATCGCGTACATGATCTCGTCGGTGACCGCGCGTACCGCCGCCTTCTCGTTCTCCAGCCCGGCGTAGCGCGAGAACTCCAGGGGCTCACCGAACCGGATCGTCACCTGCCTGATCCTCGGCAGGACCTGCCCCGGCGGCTGGATCTCGAACGTCCCCACCATGGCGCACGGCACCACCGGCACCTGCGCCCTGATCGCCATCACCGCGACCCCCACCTTGCCCTTGTAGAGCCGGCCGTCGTGCGAGCGGGTGCCCTCCGGGTAGATCCCCAGCAATTCCTCCTCGGCGAGCACCCCCAGCCCCTCCCGGATGGCCGCCTGCCCCGCCTCCTTGCCCGAACGGTCCACCGGGATCTGCCCGGCGCTGCGGAAGAAGAAGGCCGTCAGCCGCCCCTTGACCCCGGGGCCCGTGAAGTACTCCGCCTTGGCGAGGAAGGTGATACGCCGTTTGATGATTGCGGGCATCAGGAAGTGGTCGGAGAAGGAGAGATGGTTTCCGGCGACGATCGCCGCGCCCTCGGCGGGGATGTGCTCAAGACCTTCGATCCTCGGCCGGAACAGCAACCGCAACAGCGGCCCCAACAGCACGTATTTCAGGACGTAGTAGAACACGAGCGCTCCTCACTGGCCCGACCGGCCACAGGACGGCGTTGTCCCAGGTCAATGGCGATTCGGCGGACGCAAGTGTATGTGCAGGCGTGGCCGGTTGTAACCGCTCGCGGCGCCGGTTCAGATGCACCGGACGAATGCGAGGTGCCGGAGGGACGCGTGTTTTCCTTTATCGCTTTCGGGTAAGCCCGTGCGCCGCCCCGCAAAACAATTCGGCCCACAACGTCAACGCCGCACACGTAAGGCGACCGCCGCAAGAAGTGCGCCTGTCACCGGACAGATCGCGCTGCCGCGCACCACCGCCGTACGGCAGGGCCATGGACGCGACACGGGCCCGGACCGGCGCCCCGGTGGGCCGGATCAGTGGGCCGGATCAGTGGGCCGGATCAGTGGGAGAAGGCGATGGATTCGGCAAGGTCCTTCTGGGCTTCGAGCGCGGTGAGGCGTTCGGTGAGTGCGGTGTGGACGGCGCTGTAGGTGTCGGAGCCGAAGGCCAGACGCAGGGGCGGGCTCGGGTGGCGGGTGGTGTCGTAGACGGCGGCGGCGAGCTTGGCCGGGTCGCCGGGGAAGTCGCTCTCGGTGATGGTTTCCAGGTGGCGCCGGATCCGGCCGACGGCATGGTCGCGGTAGACGGCCGTTTCGGTGGTGTAGTGCAGGGCCGAGGCGAAGCCGGTGCGGGTGGCGCCGGGCTCGACCAGGGTGAGGTGGACGTCGAAGTCGGAGACCTCGCGGCTGACGCTCTCGGTGAAGCCCTCCAGCCCCCACTTGCCCGCGTGGTAGGAGCTGTGCGTGGGGATGCCGACCTGGCCGCCCAGGCTGGAGATCTGGATGATCCGGCCTCCGCCCTGCTCGCGCATCGGCCGCAGGAAGGCCCGGGTGATCGCCATCGGGGCGAGCAGGAGGACCTCCATCTGGTCACGGACCTGCGCGGCGGTCATCTCCTCGGCGGCGCCCACGATCGCGTATCCGGCATTGTTGACCACGATGTCCACCGGCCCGGATCCGAGTGTCCTGCCGACCACCGTGTCGACGTCGGCAGGCCGTGTGAGGTCGAGGATCTCGACGGTCAGCCGGTCGCCGTACGTCTCGCGCAGGTCGTCCAGAGCCGCGGGGCGGCGGACCGTCGCCGTGACGCGGTCGCCCTTCCGGAGGGCGTGCTCGGTGAGGTGGCGGCCCAGGCCGCCCGAGGCCCCGGTGACGAACCAGTGGCGTACGGCCTTGTCGGAGGGAGCGGGCATGGGAGTCTCCTGGCATAGAGTGTTACCGGAATACGTTCCGCTTAGAAGTTAAGCGGAACGTATTCCGGAAAGCAACCGGGATCGACACCGAAGGAACCCGCATGCCCGCCACACCCCGCCGCACCAGGAGCGACGCGCTGCAGAACCGCGAGCGCCTGCTGGAGGTCGCCGCGCGGGTCTTCGCCGAACAGGGGCTGGACACCGCCCCGGCCGCCATCGCCCAGCAGGCGGGCGTCGGTGTCGGCACGCTCTACCGGCACTTCCCGACCCGGGAAGTCCTCATCGACGCCGCCTACCGGCGCCAACTCACCCACGTGTGCGAGAAGGTGGACGGACTCCTCGCCCGGCATCCGGCCGCCGAGGCCACCCGGATGTGGATGGAACACTTCATCCACTACGCCACGGCCAAGAGCGGCATGTCCGAAGCCCTCAACGCGGTCATCGCCTCGGGAGTCGACCCCTACTCCGACAGCCGCGCCCTCCTCACCGACGCCGTCGCCGCCCTCCTCGCGGCCGGCGCCCGGGACGGCAGCCTGCGCACCGACATCGCCCCCGGCGACGTCCTGCTCCTCATGGGGGGCATCGCCTACTCCGTACGGCACGGCACCGAGGAGCAGGCCCGCCCGATCGTCGACCTCTTCATGGACGCGCTGACCAAGGGCTCGACCGCGAGCTGAGCCCGAGCCCCCGGACCGGCGCTACCCGCGTACGTGTGGTCCGGGCTCAGTTGTCGCCGCGGTGCGGGGTGCAGACCAGCTTGCCGTCGCGGACTTCGCACCACTGCTGGTCACCGGAGCGGAACGTACCGACCCAGCGCGCCGGCGGGTACGAACGGCCCGGTCCCGAGACGAAGCTGTCCGCCTTGTCCGGGTCGCCGGTGCCGTCGTGGACGGCCACGCGGGGGTACGGGAACACCGGGCGGGTACGGACCGTGGCGCCGGCCTCGTCACGTTCGGAGACGATGACGCGGTCCGGCGCGGTGCCGCCCTCGACCCACTCGGTGAGCGGGGTCAGCATGTCCGCCCGGTCGGGGCCGTCACCGCCCTCGCAGTGGTACATCCCCGGAATGAGATAGAGCCGGGCGAACTCGCCGGTGCGGGCACCGGTGACCTTCCGCATGGCCTCCCAGTAGGCGATGGTGCCCTGCGCCATGATCGGCGCGTCGTTCCAGCCGTGCCAGAGGATCAACTTGCCGCCGGAGTCCCGGAACGGGCGCAGATCCGGGTCGGTCGCGTCCATGACCGGCGACATCACCGACAGCTCGCGGAACGTCCTGCGGTCGAAGGAGATCGTCCGCCAGTCGTAGGACTTCGCCTGGTTCGGCGCGGCCAGGTGGCGCAGGTGACCGTCGGCGAGCTGCTCGACGCCCGACGGCACATCCGGGTGGTCGCGCACGATGTTGCTCTGCCAGGCCGGCTCGGAACCGATCGGCTGCCCGCCACCGGGGTACCCCGGGTAGAACGGGACCCCGCGCTCGTCGACCGCGCCCCGGTAGATCTTCCGCGCCGCCTCGACCTCGGCCGCGCCGAGGCAACCGGTCGTACGGTCCGCGGTGCAGCGCAGCGTTCCCGGGTCGAACGAACACGCCCGCGGATCGGTGATGAGCCCGTCGGTGAGCCCGTCGACGGAGTCACAGGCGGCCAGCGCCCCCTTGTGCAGCACGGGCAGATCCTCGGAGGTGAGGATCTGCGTGCCGTCCGGGGCCAGGTTGGCCCGCGCGTTCCACCCGGCGGAGAAGACGAACATCGCCACCCAGTTGTTCGCGGGGGCGCCGGCGACGATCCCGTCGAAGTCCTTCGGATAGCGCTGCGCCAGGTTCAGGGCCTGCCGTCCGCCTCCCGAGCAGCCGGTGAAGTAGCTGTGCTCCGGCGGGCTCCCGTAGTACAGCTCGATGATGTTCTTCGCCACCACCGAGAGCTGGTGCTCCGCCTCGTAGGCGAAGTCCTCCACAAGGTTCGGGTCGGTCGCGAAGGTCGCGTTGGACCCGACGTGCCCTCCGTTGCCGGAGGCGACCGCGAACTCGCCGCTCCGGTAGGCGGGGCACTCCTCGGCCATCCGCGTCTGTCCGTACGGCTCGGTGAGGCCGCAGAACCCGCCGCAGCCGAACTGCAGATACCGCCCCGTCCAGGTCTTCGTCGGCAGCTTCAGCGTGAACTGGTGCTGCGGCGCGATGAGCGCGGTCACCTCGCACCGCTCGGGGGTGTCCGCCGTCGCGGGCGCGACGCGTACGAAATCGATCGTCGCCAACTCGCCCGGCAGCGCCTCGATCGGGCGCTGGGCCAGCGCGGCGCAGTCCATCCGCGGCGTTGTGACCGCGCTGCGTGCCACGGGTCTGTCGCTGTCGGCTGTCGTGGGGCTCGTGGCGCCGGTCAACGCGATGACGACGGCGATCACCACGCCGTGGACGCGCAGCCGTTTCCTCCGCTGGGTACCTCGCATGCGGTTCTGCTCCCGTCCCGATGGGGTTGCAGTATCCGGTACTGGAGTAGGTAACTTAGTACCCACTCACGTACTCAACAAGGGTGCCGGGGCGCTGAAACCATCGTGAAACCGCGCTGAATGCGCCCTGCCGCACCCTCTGCGGCATGACGACAACGACATCGTGCTCACTCGCCGTCGCGGCCAAGGGGCTGCGCAAGGCCTACGGCGACAGGACCGTCCTGGACGGGATCGATCTGCGTATCCCGGCGGGGTCCGTGTTCGCGTTGCTCGGCCCGAACGGCGCCGGCAAGACCACCGCCGTGAAGGTCCTCTCCACGCTCATCACCGCCGACGCCGGTGACCTGAGCGTCGGCGGCCACGACCTGTCCGCCGAACCGCAGTTGGTGCGGGCCGTGATCGGTGTCACCGGGCAGTTCTCGGCCGTCGACGGGCTGATCACCGGTGAGGAGAACATGCTTCTCATGGCGGACCTGCACCACTTGTCCAGGCGTGAGGGGCGGCGGGTCACCGCCGAACTGCTGGAGCGCTTCGACCTGGTGGAGGCCGCGAAGAAGCCCGCCCAGAGCTATTCCGGTGGTATGAGGCGCCGTCTCGATATCGCGATGACGCTGGTGGGTGGTCCGCGGATCATCTTTCTCGACGAGCCGACCACGGGTCTCGATCCGCGCAGCCGTCACACCATGTGGGGGATCATCCGCGAGCTGGTCTCCGGTGGTGTCACGGTCTTCCTCACGACCCAGTATCTGGAGGAGGCCGACGAACTCGCCGACCGTATCGCGGTGCTGAACAACGGGAAGATCGCCGCCGAGGGGAGCGCCGACGAGCTGAAGCGCCTCATCCCCGGGGGACATGTGCGGCTGCGGTTCACCGACCCGGTCGCGTACCGGTCCGCCGCCCTCGCCCTGACCGAGGTCCAACGCGACGACGAGGCGCTGGCGTTGCAGATTCCCAGCGACGGCAGCCAGCGTGATCTGCGCTCCGTCCTGGACCGGCTGGACTCGGCCGGTGTCGAGGCGGACGAGCTGACCGTGCACACCCCCGACCTCGACGACGTGTTCTTCGCCCTGACCGGCTCCACCCACATCCCCGACCAGTCCAAGGAGACCGTCCGATGAGCGCCCTCTCCCTCGCCGTACGCGACGCCAACACCATGCTCCGCCGCAACCTGCTGCACGTACGGCGCTACCCGTCCCTCACCCTCAACCTCCTGCTCACACCGGTCGTCCTGCTGCTGCTCTTCGTCTACATCTTCGGCGACGTGATGAGCGCCGGAATCGGTGGCGGCGCCGATCGCTCCGCGTACATCGCCTATCTCGTCCCGGGCATCCTGCTGTTGACCATCGGCGGCACCGTGGTGGGGGCCGCCGTGTCCGTCGCCATGGATATGACCGAGGGGATCATCGCCCGTTTCCGTACGATGGCGATCCACCGCGGGTCGGTGCTCATCGGGCACGTCGTCGGCAGTGTGCTGCAGGCGCTCGCGGGCGTGCTGGTCGTCGGCGCCGTGGCCGTGGCCATCGGCTTCCGGTCCACGGGCGCCACGGCCCTGGAGTGGCTGGCGGCGTTCGGGCTGCTCACGTTGGTCGCCCTGGCGCTCACCTGGATCGCGGTCGGGATGGGCATGGCCAGTCCGAACGCGGAGGCGGCCAGCAACAACGCACTGCCGCTGTTCGTCCTGCCGCTCCTCTCCAGCGCCTTCGTCCCGATCGACGCGATGCCGGGCTGGTTCCGGCCGATCGCCGAATACCAGCCGTTCACCCCCGCCATCGAAACCCTGCGCGGCCTGCTGCTCGGCACCGAGATCGGCCACAACGGCTGGCTGGCCGTCGCCTGGTGCCTCGCCCTGGCCGCACTCGGCTACTTCTGGTCCACCTCACTGTTCAATCGCGACCCGAAGTGAGCACGCGGGCTGCCTCCCGCAGCTCGTCCCGCCCCAGGGCGGCGTACGCCGACACCGCGTCGGCGTACGCCGCCCCGTCGGCCTCCCGCGCCGCCCGCCGGGCGCGGTCCGCCGACATCGTCGGCTGGAACTCGCGCAGCACCCGCAGCCGTTCGGCCAGCGCGATCATCCGTACGGCGGAGGCGTCGCCGGACGCGAGCCCCGCCATCCCGAGCGCGTGCAGCACCGTGCCGTACACCGGGAGTTCCATGGGTGAGCGGGACGGGCCGCGGAGCAGTGTCCGCAGCCGTTTCCGCAGCCGGTCGACGGGCTCCGTGACGAGGTCGAGACGGCCGGCGTGCGCGTGGGCCGTCACCGCCGCCGCCTGGATCTCCAGCGCCCACGGGTCGAGCCAGGGATCGCCGCTGTGTATCGAACCGGCCTCGGGCATCCGCTCCACGGCGCCGCGCCACAGGCCGAGCCCGGCCTCCGTCCGCCCGCGGGCGAGCGCGATCTCGGCGCGCCCGCCGAGGTCGGGGCTGTAGAAGGCGTCCTGCTGCGGGGTGTTGTCGCTCTCCGCCTGCCGCAGCCAGTACTCGGCCTCGTCGGGGTCGCCACGCTGCAGGCAGGCGAGGACCAGGGCCGAGCGGATGCCGATGTAGTCGTGCCCGTCGCCGAGCTGCGGCAGCGCCGTGAGCGCCGCCCTGAGATGGCCGTACGCCGCCTCGCCCTGCCCCGTCCGCAGGCACAGTTCGCCCAGCCGGGAGTGGCCCATGAGTCGCAGGGACGGGTTGTCGACCGGAGCCAGTGCGGTGATCATCCGGCGGGCCGAGGCGAGCGCGCGGTCGATGTCGTGCTCGTACTCCCAGATGTAGGAGGCGACGCACTCGGCGATGCCGACGACCAGCGGCTGCTTGCCGTTCCCGTTCCCCCTCCTGTTCCTGTTCCCGGTCCCGTCGCTGTCGCTGTCGCCGTCGCAGAGTTCGTGCAGCACCTCGTAGCCGGGAGGCCGCATCTCGGGAACCGCGCTCAGCACCACCGCGGTGGCCCGCAGCAGTGTGTCCGGCGGGGCCGGGGGCAGCCGCCGGAGGGTGACGAGCTGGCGTACTGCGCGCAGGCCGTACCCCATCAACAGGCCCGCCGTGCACACCACCGCGGCGGCCCGGGCGACCTCGACGTACTCGGGCTCGGGGTAGTAGTGCGACAGCGCCGGGCCGGTGTCCGCGGCGAGGGCGGCGAGGCGGGGAAAGTTGGAGTCGGTGGCCCACAGGGCCGCGAGGACGGCGGTGAGGGCGGCGATGGCGGGACCGTCGGTACGGGCCAGGGCGTGCCGCAGGGCCAGGACGAGGTTGTCCTGCTCGGCCCTGGACCGCTCCCAGGCGGCCAGCCGGTCCGAGCCGAAGAGCACGTCGTGGTACGTGACCCCGAACTCCCGTGCCCAGATGAGGAATCGGCCGACGGTCTCCTCCTCCTCGCCCGCCTCCGCACGCCGGGCCGCGCTGAACTCCCGTACGGTCTCCAGCATCCGGAACCGCACGCCGGCCGGAGTGTCGGCGACGGTGAGCAGCGACTGACCGGCCAACTGTTCCAGCAGGATCAGCGCGTCCTCGCCCAGGACCTGTTCCGCAGCTTCGCCCGAGAAGCCGCCGGGGAAGACGGACAGGGTGCGCAGCGCCGCCCGGGCGTCATCCGCGAGCAGGTTCCAGCTCCACTCCACGACCGCGTGCAGGGTGCGGTGGCGCTCCGGTGCGTCCCGGGCCCCGCCGCGCAGCAGCGCGAACCGGTCGCCGAGGCGGCGGGCGATCTCCGGCACCGACAGCGCCCGCACCCGCGCCGCGGCCAACTCCACGGCGAGCGGCAGCCCGTCGAGCTGGCGGCACAGCCCGTCCACCGCGTCCGGCGGCAGCTCCACACCGGTCCTGGCGGCCCGGGCCCGCTGCGTGAACAGCTCGACCGAGGTGTCGAGACCGAGCTCCGGCAGCGCGTACACCGCCTCCGACGTGAGGGCCAACGGGGCCCGACTGGTGGTGAGCACCCGCAGGTCCTTCGAGGCCGACACCAGAGCCTGTACGAGGCGGGCGGCGCCCCGGACGACGTGCTCGCAGTTGTCCAGCACCAGCAGCGCGGGCCCGGAGCCGAGCACACCGAGGATGCCGGAGACCGGGGAGTACCCGCCCACGGCGCCGTGCCGCCCCTCGCCCGCGCCGAGCGCGGAGGCCACCTCCACGGCCACGTCCTCGTCCGCCGTGACGCCGGCGAGCGGCACGAAGTACACCACGCGCTGCTCGGCCCGGCGGCTGACGGCGTGCGCGAGCCGGGTCTTGCCCAGACCACCGGGCCCGGCGACGGTGACGGCCCGGGAGACGCCCAACAGCCGTACCACGGCCGCGATGTCCTCGTCCCGGCCCAGCAGCGGATTCGGCTCGTGCGGCACACCATGCCTGACCACAGGTGCCCCGCCGCGCAGCAACTCCCGGTGTACGGCGCTGAGTCCGGCGCCCGGCTCCGTGCCCAGCTCGTCGCGCAGCTCACGGCGGTACGCCTCGTACCGCATCAGCGCCATGGCCGGGCCCGCCGTCGCCGCCTCGCCGCGCAGCAGTTCGGCGAGCACCTCCTCGTCGCGCGGCTGCTCCGCGGCGGCCACGGCCAGCGGCCCGGCCGCCTCGGCGTGCCGGCCCAGCCGGGCGAGCGCGAGCGACCGCGCGCGGACGAGTGTGCCGCGTACGGGGGCGCGCTCGGCGCGCAGCGCGGCCACGGGGTCGCCGGTGTCGCCGGACCCGTCAGGGGCGCCCTCCCACAGCGCGAGACCGGCCTCGGCCGCGGCCAGCGACCCCGCGTGGTCCCCGGCCCTGGCCCGGTCCGCGCTGGCGGCGGCGTTCAGCAGCAGGGCGGAGCTGTCGACCTGCTCCTCGGCCAGGGCGAGCCGGTATCCGGTCGGCGTGCTGACGAGGACGTCGGCGCCGAGTTGCGCCCGCGCCCTGGACACGAGGACCTGCACCGCCTTCGCCGGCCGCTGCGGCACCTCGTCCGGCCACAGTCCCGCCACCAGCCGCTCGGTGCCGCAGCCCGTACGCACATCGCCCGCGAGCAGCGCGAGGAGTCCGCGGAGCCGGGGCGCGGTGACCTCCCGCCCGCGATAGGCGACGCGCGGCAGCAGGGTCAGGTCGGTGGTCACCCGTGCAGATTAGCCAAGGCGCCGACCGCCGGAACTCCCGCCGCGGACTGTCCGGCGTGGACCTTGCGGTAGAGGTCGCCGTCGTAGAACTCGGCGGGGTCGGGGGCCTTCTCCCACTGCTTGTTGTGGACGAACAGGTCCCCGAGCTTGGTCAGCGCGCGGCCGATCTCGCCGTTCCCGGTCTTCGGCACCAGATCGTCGGTGGGGAAGGTCTCGACGTGCGAGGCGTCGGCCTTCGCCTGTGCCGGGCTGGCGTCCAGCATCTCGGCGACGGGGGCGATGGACTCCTCGGGGTGCTTCTCGCGCCAGTCGTTGGCCTGCTGCAACACCTTGCCCCCGCCGGCAAGGACCGCCGGTCGACATGCGACTCGTTCTCCGAACTGGTCATCGGTCACGCCCTTCTCAGTCGTCCAGGATGCCGGTGTCCCGCCGGAAAGCCGTCCTGGGGTGGCATGCCGTACAGCATGCGAAGGCGCGCCGAATTTCGTCAACACCACGGAATGTCAATCCGGGGACGTCCCGCGCCCCGCCGGGTCCGCCAATCGCGATCGTGGCGGCGGACCCGGCGGAGGGGTGCGAATCTAGCCCTTGAGCGGACCGCCGTTGATGGCGACCCGCTGGCCGTAGCGGCTGTACGGGTAGTAGTCGTACGTCGCGTGGTGCTGCACGCAGCGGTTGTCCCAGAACACCAGTGTGTTGGGCGTCCACCGGACCCGGCAGCTCAGCAGGGGCCGGTTCGGCACCACGTCGAAGAGCATGTCGAGCAGGGCCCGGCTCTCGTCGGACGACAGTTGGGGGATCCGCGCGGTGTACGCCCGGTTGACGTACAGGATCCTCCGGTCGGTCTCCGGGTGACGCACCACCAGCGGATGTTCGCTCTTGGGGACCACATAGCCCGGCGGCGGAGTCTGCCCCTGGAAGGCGACGAGACCGTCGTGCACGGCCGTCACACCGTCGAGGAGGGAGCGCAGGGCGGGGGACAGCATCTCGTAGGCGAGGTGCATGTTGGCGAACAGGGTGTCGCCCCCGCTGCCCGGCTCCGGCACCCGGGTGAGGTAGAGCATCGATCCGAGGGAGGGCTCCACGTCGGCGGTGCCGTCGGCGTGCCAGCCGTTGCCGGCTACGTTGGCCGCCTCCGCGGTGGTGCTGATCTCCAGGACGTACGGATCGCCCTCGGGCGGCGGCGGGTTGACCGGGCGCAGCTCACCGAAGTGACCGGCGAAGCGCTTGTGATCCTCCTGTGTGAGGACCTGGTCGCGGAAGACCAGCACATGGTGGTCGAGGAACACCTCCTTCACCTCGGCCAGTTGCTCCTCCGACAGCTCCCGCGAGAGATCGACGCCGGAGACCTCGGCGCCGATGACGGGGGTGAGGGGGGCGACCTCCAGGGTCCGGTACTCCTTCGCGGGCCGGGTGGTGACGCGTGCGAGCGCCTCCAGTTCGTAACTCTCCACAACTTCCTCCTGTGAGGTGGGCGAACGGGGGTGACACAAAAGGGCGTTGCACGGGCGCGACCCACGCGCCGGGTCAGCCGCTCCGGGGGGCGTCGTACGAGGCCGCGTTGATCGCCTCGGCCACCGCGGCCACGTACGGCTGCCGGACCACCCCGTAGTGGGTGGTGTCGAGCGGATGCCAGGAGCGGGGCTCCGGGAGGTACGGCCGCCACAGCGCCCACTGTTCCTCCGGCGACCCCAGCGAGGGGACGCCCGCCACCGGCCGCCGTGCCGGCCACAACCGCGCGGGGGTGGCCGCGAGCGGCCGTACCCGGTGCGCGGCCATGCTGCGCAGATTGGCCCGGCAGCACGCGGCGAGCCGTTCGGCGTAGGCCCGCGCGTTCTCACCGGCCGACGCGCCCCTGCCGTGGTCGAGTTCGGCCGCGAACACCGTGTCGAGCTGGGTCTCGTCGTACGCCTGGAAGCGCGCCCCGGAGCCCGGCGGTGGCGGGTCGAGCAGGTCGAGCGAGGCCACCGCCCGGCCCGCCGCCTCGGCCTCGGCGGCCATCTCCGCGGCCACCCAGGCGCCGAAGGACCAGCCGGCCAGCCGGAGTCGCCACTCCCCGGCGGGGAAGCGCGCGAGGAGCGCGGCGTGGTAGCGGCCGGCCCGGTCGGCCAGTGACCACTCCGGGAGGCCGGGCCGGCGCAGCGCCGGGTCGGCGATGAGGCAGACGGTCAGCCGCGGGTCGAGCGCCGAGACCAGCGAGCGGTACGCCTGGATGTCACCGCCGACCGGGTGCACCAGACACAGCACCTCGCGCCCGGTGCCCTCCTGCCAGATCTCCAGTTCCACGTCGGAAGAGGCCACGCCGGAGGCGGCCCCGGCGGAAGAGGCTCCGTCCGAAGAGGTCCCGTCGCGGGGCGCCGTGGCCAGCCGGGTCAGGATCTCGGCGAGCGAGACCCGGTGGCTGAGCCAGGACAGTTCGAGTTCGACCCCGAAGTGCCGTTTGACCTCGCTGATCAGGTCCAGCATGGTCAGCGAGTCGGCGCCCAGGTCGTACAGCGGGACGTCCGGGTCGAGGTGGTCCACCCCCATCCACTCGCACAGCCGGTCGGTGAGCAGCCCCACCGCGACGTCCGCGGGCGTTGCCTGCGCCACGGCCGCCGGGGAGTGCGCCGCCGGTTCTTCGTAGAACGCCCGGGACGCGTCGAGATCCGTGGTGGAGACGAGGAGTTGGGGCAGTCGCAGCGCGAGGGCCCGCCCGAACAGCCGTTTTCCCTCCGCCACGGTCAGGCCGACCGCGAGATGCGCCTGATGGCGGGCGTCCGCGCGCGGCGCGCGCAACGCCATGCCCGCCTCGCTCCACACGTCCCAGTTGACGGTGAGCCGCACCGTGGTCTCCCCGTCACCGGACCGGTGGTGGGCGAAGCCGTCGAGCAGCGCGTTGGACGCCGCGTAGTCGAACTGGCCGACACCACCGAGCACCGCCGACATCGAGGAGCAGTAGACCGCGAGCCCCGGCAGGTAGCGCGCGATCAGCAGCTCCGTCAGCAGCGCGCCCCGCACCTTCGCCGCCGTCGCCGCGCGCATCGCCGTGGCGTCACGCCGGGAGATCAGGCCGCCCGCCGCCACCCCGGCCGCGTGGACCACACTGTCGAGGCGCCCGGTCCGCCCGCCGATCAGGGCCGCGACCTCCTCGGGCGCCGTCCCGGCGAGATCCGCCCCGATCAGCTCGACCCGGTCGGCCCAGGGCGTCAACTCCGGTGGGAGCAGCGGCGTTCGGGCCAGAAGCAGGACCCGGCCCCCGGTACGCTCCAGCAGCCAGGCCGCGACGCCGGTGCCGATCCCGCCCGTACCGCCGAGGACGAGATGGACGCTGTCGGCGCCCGTCACGCTCGCCGGGGCCTGCGCGCCGCCCGTGTCGTCCCCGCCCGCCGACACCGGCAGGGTGATCCGCTCCCACCAGAAGCCCTGCCGCAGCGCGGTCGCGGTGTCGGTGTCGGTGTCATCGGATCCGGCCAGCAGCGCGGCCACCTGCGGGGCCCAGTCGGCCGGTTCCGCGCTCGGGAGATCCAGCCACCGTCCGGCCGACGCACCTTCCTGCGGAGCCACCTCCACCGCCCCGGCCAGCAGGTTCGCCTCCGGCCGCCGTACGGGACCGTCCACCGGCCGCGCCCCGTACGACAGCCACCACGGACGCAACCGCGGCGTCCCTGGCGCCTCCGCGACCGCCCGCAGCAGGGCGGCCGGTGTGTCGAGGCAGGCCCAGCGGGCGCGCTCCAGTGTGTCGGCGCCGACCGGCCCTTCGAGCCCGAGCGGCAGCGTGTGCAGCCAGTCGATGCCGTCGCGGCCCGCCTCCGCCAGGGCGTCGAGGAGTGCGCGCAGGGACGCGGGGTCGGCCGGGTCGACCTCGAACCCACCGTCGTCCCGCCGCGCGAACCCACCGGCGGCGACGACCGGCACCACCCGGGCGTGGCCGGCCTCGAAGGCCCGGATCGTCTCCGCCAGTACCGGACCGTCCGTCATCACCACCAGGAGCCGGGAGGTGCGCGCCGCGGTCGTGGTGGCGGCGTGGCGCAGCCGCACCCACTGGGGCTGGTGCAGCCAGGCGCCCTCCGGAAGCCGTCGCGGCCCCTCCTCGACCGCCGGGCCGCTCCCGTCGGTCGGGTGGGCGGCCCGCGCGAAGTCGTACTCCGCCGTCGCGAAGGCGGGCGGCGGGAAGTCCCATGGTGCCTGCGCGGGGCCCGCGGGCCAGTCGACCGGCCGCCCGGCCGTCCACGCCTCGGCCAGCTCCCGCGCCGTACCGCCGGTCGCCGGGAGCGGGTCCCCGGCCGGGGTCACCGCGACCGGGACCGCCGTACGCAGCCACTCCACGGCCTCGGCGACGTCCCGGCAGACCGCCGCGATCCGCCAGCGGCGCGCGGGCCTGCCCGCCTGCACATGGCGCAGGACCTCTCCGTACGCCTCGGGGCGGTCCGTCAGGTAGTCGGCGACGCGGGCGGCGTCGGCGCGCAGACCGCTCTCGCTGCTGCTCGACAGCGTCAGACAGGGCGTGGTGGGGGGCGAGGCAGGCCCGAACGAACCGTCCCGCCCGGCCGCTTCGAGGATCACATGGGCGTTGGTGCCGCCGATGCCGAAGCTGCTCACCGCCGCCACCTGGTCCCGCCCGGCGGGCCAGGGCCGCGCCTCGGCCGGGATGTGGAACGGCGTCGGATCCGGGCCGATCCGCGGATTGAGGGCGCGGAAGTCGGAGTGCGGCGGGATGACACCGTGGTGGACGGCGAGGGTGGCCCGGATCAGCCCGACCACCCCGGCCGCCGCGCCGAGATGCCCGATCTGGCTCTTGACCGAACTCAGGGCGCAGCGGCCCGATTCCGTGACGTCGAAGGCCTGGCGCAGGGCGCCGACCTCGACCGGGTCGCCCAGCGTGGTGCCGGTGCCGTGGGCCTCGACATAGCCGAGGTCGGCCCCGGTCCGGCCGGCGCGGCGCAGGGCCGCCCGGATCACCTCACGCTGGCCCGTGAGGGAGGGAGCGCTGTAACTGAGCTTCTCGGAACCGTCGTTGTTGAGGGCGGAGCCGGTGATCACCGAGTAGACCGTGTCGCCGTCGCGTTCGGCCAGGCTCAGCGGTTTGAGCACCACCACCCCGACCCCGCTGGCGCCGACGGTGCCGCTCGCGTCGTCGCTGAAGGGCCGGCAGTGGCCGTCCGCCGAGAAGATGTGCTGCGGCCGGTAGCGGTAGCCGCCGGTCAGCTCCAGGTCGATCAGCACACCGCCCGCCAGCATCACGTCGGCATCGCCCTGGCGCAGCAGACCGGCCGCGAGATGGACGGCGACCAGGGAGCTGGCGCAGGCGGCCTGGGCGGTGAACGCGGGTCCCGTCAGGCCGAGATGGTAGGCGGCCTTGGTGGCGAGGAAGTCCTTCTCGTGGTGCAGGGCGAGCTGGAAGCCGTCGGGCAGGAGCGCCGGGTCGGCCTCGCGCAGCATGGCCTGGAAGTACGTGTTCTCCCCGGCGCCGGCGACCAGCCCCACGCGCAGAGCGGAGGGATCGGCGATGCCCGCGTGGGCCAGCGCGTCGGCGCAGCTCATCAGCAGATGGCGCTGCTGGGGGTCCATCAGCCTGGCCTCCTGCCGGCTGAGGGAGAAGTGGTCGGGGTCGAAGGCGAGCGGGCCGTCCAGTTGGCTGCGCGCCCCGACGACACCGTCGGGGGCGTCGAAGTACTCGATCCCGCTGCCACCCGTCCGCACCATCTCCCAGAACGCGCCGAGATCGGCGGCGCCCGGCAGCCGTACCGCCATGCCGATGACGGCGATGGGCTCACCGGCCGTGGCACCGCGCCGATGCGGGGCGGGGGCGGCGGCTCCGGGCGTGGCGGGGTGTGTCGCGGGTGTCCGGCCGTCGAGGAAGCGGGCCAGCGTGCGGAGTGTGACATGTTCGAACAGGTCGGCGACGGTGAGGCGCAGGCCCAGTTCGGTGGTGCAGCGCAGATGGAAGCGCATCAGACCGAGGCTCGACGCCCCGGCGTCGAAGAAGGTCTGGTCGGGGCGGATCGGCGAGCCCGTCGCCGCCTCGAACGCCGCGGCCAGCCGCGCCTCCAGCCGCGCTTCCGGCCGTGTTTCCGGCCCCGAAGGGCCGCCCGTCACCGTCTCCGGGAGTGCGGTCGCGGTGCCGCCCGGTCCTTCGGTGTCGCGGGGCAGCTCCTCGCCGGGGGCGCGCAGGGCGCCGTCGCGGTCGAGCTTGCCGCTGGGGGTACGCGGCAGGGCGTCCAGCCGGCGGAAGCGGTCGATCCGTACATACGGCGGCAGCAGCGGCGCGAGATGCGCCGTGAGCGCCCGTACGGTCGGTGTCCCGACCGGCGGTGCCTGGGGCGTCGGTGTTCCGGCCGCGGGCGTCTGGCCGCGGAACTGGAGGCAGGCCACCAGGCGTTCGCCGTCGCGTACCACCACGGCCTGGACGATCTCCGGGTGGCGCAGCAGCGCCGCCTCGACCTCGCCCAGCTCCAGCCGGTGGCCGCTCAGTTTGATCTGCCGATCGTCCCGGCCCCGGTAGTGCAGCAGGCCCTCCCGGTCGAAGGAGGCGCGGTCGCCGCTGCGGTAGAAGAGGCCGAGGCCGGGCACCTCCACGAACCGTGTCTCGTTGAGCGCCGGATCGCCGAGGTAGCAGCGGGTGGCCATCGTGCCGCCGATCAGCAGATCGCCGGTGTGTCCGGGCGGAACCGGTTCGCCCGTCCCGTCCACCACCCGCAGCACGGCGCCCGCCACCGGCCGTCCGATGGCGGGGCGGTCCGGCCAGTGCGCCGGGTCGCCGTCGAGGCGGAGCGCGCTCACCACGTGGGTCTCGGTGGGACCGTAGTGGTTGAACAGCCGGGCGCCCGGCATCCCCGCGAACCACCGTCGGATGGCGTCGGTGCACACGAGTTGTTCGCCCGCGGTCACCACCTCGCGCAGCCGCGTGGGGTACCGGCCGAGGTGTACGGCGTGTTCGGCGAGGAGCTGCAGCGCCACGTACGGCATGAAGACGCGTTCCGCGCCGGCCGACTCCAGTTGGGCGAGGAGCGCCGGCGGGTCCTGCCGCCAGGCGGGCCGTACGAGATGCAGACGGCCGCCGCCGCAGAGCGTGCCGAAGATCTCCTGGAAGGAGACGTCGAAGGAGAGCATGGAGAACTGCTGGGTGGCGGCGTCCCCCGCGAGACCGCCGGACTCCGCCTGCCACTGGAGCAGGTTGCACAGCGTACGGTCGGACACCCGCACCCCCTTGGGCACGCCGGTGGAGCCCGAGGTGAACAGGGTGTAGAGCGGCCGGGCGCCGTGGTGCGGTGGTACGGGCGGAGCCGTGGCCGTCGACAGGGTGACGGTGTGCCGTGCGATGCCACCCGGGTCGACGGTGTCGAACGCGGCCTCCCCGCCCGGCGGGAGCAGGACGCACAGCGGGCGCACCCGCTCCAGGATGCCCCGCAGCAGGGCCGGCGGATAGGACGGGTCGAGCGGTACGACGGTCAGATTGAGCCGGGCCAGGGCCAGGAGCGCCACCACATGCTCGACGGAGGGTTCGAGGTGGAGTGCGACATGGCAGGGGGCGTCGTCCTCCTCCGGCAGCCGATGGGCGGCGCGCAGCTCGGCCGCGAGGGCCGCAGCGTAGGTGTCGAGTTCGGCGTAACTGACGTCGCGCTCACCGTCGTTGAGAGCGGGCGCGTCGGGCGCCCGGGCGACCTGCCGCGCGAACCCCTCCGCCACCGTCGTCCAGGTCAGGGACGCCGTCGCCCCGCGTCCCGGCTCGGGCAGGGTGCGGCGGTACGGTGCGGCCAGTTCGGCCGGGGTCGTGGTGGCCCCGTCGGCGAGCAGGTCGAGACCCCGGGTGAACAGGTCGGCCAGCGCCGCCACTTCGGCCGCCTCGAAGTGGTCGTCGGCGTACTCCCACAGACAGTCGAGACCGTCCGCGCGCTCGACCACGGAGAGAGTCATCGGGCACTTGGCCTCGGCGGGCGCCGACCACACCGGCCGGGAGTCGCATCCCGGCAGGGCCAGCGCGCTGAAGTCGGTGTTCTCCAGCACGAACAGGAAGTCGAACGGTGACGTACCGACGCCGCCCGTACGGGTGCTCGCCGCACCCGGGCCGCGCTCCCGGTCGGCCAGGACATCGGCCAGCGCCACGTCCTGCCGCTCCAGCACCGCCCGCGCACCGGCGCCCAGGCGCGCCACCTGCTCCCGCAGACCGGCGCGGGGCGCGACGGTCAGCGGGAGCAGAACGGTGTTGGCGAACATCCCCACACTGTCCTCGAACTCCCGCACCGGCCGGTTGGCCACGGGGCCGGCGAGCCGTGGCCGGGTCATGCCCGTCACTCCGTACAGCGAGCACGCAAAGACGCCGTACATCAACTCGAAGCGGGTCAGGCCGAGTTCGGTGCAGAGCCGGTCCACGGAGGCGCGGCGTCCCGCGTCGAGCGAGGTGTGCAGCAGCCGCCCGGGGGAGCAGGGGTGGGCGGTCGGCGGTACGGACTGCTGTTCCGCCGTCCCCGCCGGGCCCGCGTAGTGGTCGCGCAGCGCGCGGCGCTGCTCCTGGTAGGCGGGACCGGCGAACCAGTCGTTCTGCCAGACGGCGTAGTCGAGCGGGGTGGGCGCCCCGGACACGGGAAGCGGCGCGGGAAGCGGCACGGGCTCCGCCGGTGTCGGTGTGTCCGCGTCCCGTAGCGCGTCGGCGTAACCGGCGGACAGGTCGGCCAGCAGGACGTTGAGGGACCAGCCGTCGACCGCGATGTGGTGCAGATGCAGCAGGAGCACCCCGCCGCCGTCCCGAGGCAGCCAGCACGCCCGGAACATCCGGGGTTCGGCCGGCTCGAAGGGGCGGCCGAAGAAGGCGTCGGTGAAGGCCAGGACGCCCGCCTCGTCGCGGGGCGCGCCGGGACCCGGTTCGCTCCACGGGTCGTACGGCCCGCCCACCACCTGGCGCAGCCCCTCGGGCGCCGCCTCGAAGGCGGTACGCAGCGCCGGGTGACGCTCGACCAGCCCGCGCAGCGCGCGGCGCAGGGCGACCGCGTCGACCGTACCGTCCAGCCGGAACGCCTGGCCCACGTTGTAGGCCCGGGAGCCGGGGGAGCGCTGTTGCAGGAACCACAGGCGCTGCTGCTCGCTGGTGGCGGGCGCGGTCCGGGCCCCGGAGGGGGCGGCTGGCACCGGATAGGGCGAACCATCCGCGCCCCCGGTGGCCGGTACCTCCTTCATGCCGTCGGCCGTGTCCCCGACCGCCTCGGCGATCCCGGCGAGGTCTGCGTCGAGCACGGCCCGCTGGGGCAGTTCACGCCCCCAGCGCCGCCGTACCTCGAAGCGGAGCCGCAGGGCCTTGAGCGAGTCGCCGCCGAGGGCGATCCAGCGGTCGTCGAGCCGTACGTCCGGCACGCCGAGGATCTCCGAGGCCAGGTCCAGCACCTCACGCTGCCGGGCGGTGGTGACCGCGGCCGGATCCTTGCCGCTGCCGGCACGCCAGGGCGGAGTGTCGCGGCGCAGCAGCGCGGCCCGGTCGACCTTGCCGTTGGCGTTGCGGGGGAGGGCGTCGACCCGGTGGAGGTGGTGCGGGCGCATGTAGGCGGGCAGCCCGGCCGCGAGATGACGGTCGAACTCCTCGAAGGACAGCTCCTGTTCGCACACCACGTACGCCAGCAGCTCGTTCGGCCCGTACTCCCCGTCCCGTCGGGTGCACACATACGCCTGGCGTACCGCGGGGTGCGCCACGATCCGCCGCTCCACCTCGCCGGGCTCGATCCGGAAACCGCGGACCTTCACCTGGCGGTCGGCGCGCCCGATGTACTCGATGACACCGTCGGCGTCCGCGCGCACGAGGTCACCGGTGCGGTAGTGGAGCGTACGGCCGCCGTCGTGCCAGGGAAGCCGGACGAAGCGGCGCTCCGTCTCCTCGGGGAGACGGCGGTACCCGGCCGCCAACCCAGCTCCGGACAGCAGGAGTTCGGCCGTCTCGCCGGGCGTGGCTGTCCGCTCGGTGCCGGGAACCACCAGCAGGGTCCCGGTCTCCGGCAGCGCCCGCCCGATCGGTACGCGGTCCCCGGCGAAGTCGCGCGGGATGGCATGGCACAGGGCGAACGTGGTCGCCTCCGTCGGCCCGTAGACGTTGTGGAGCCGGGTCGCGCTCGACGCGTTGTGCTCGTACCAGCGGCGTATCAGAGCCGCGTTGAGCTGCTCGCCGCCGACCAGGACCTGACCGACCCCGGAGAAGCAGTCGGGCACCGTGTCGACCACCGCGTTGAACAGCGCCGTCGTGACGAACACCGTGTCGATGCGCTCGCGCTCCAGCGCCGCCGCCAGCTCGTGCGGGGTACCCACGGCCTCGTCGCTCAGGATCACCGTGCAGCCGCCGGTCAGCAGCGGCACCCACACCTCGAAACTCAGCGCGTCGAAGGCCGGGTTGGCGAGTGCGGCGAAGCGCGCGCCCTCGGCCGTACGGATGTAGCCGGGCATCGCCAGGCGCAGGATGCCCGCGTCCCGTACCTCGACCCCCTTGGGAACACCGGTCGTTCCCGAGGTGTAGAAGAGGAAGGAGACCGGCGAATCCGCGAACGGAGCCTCCGGCAGGTCCTGTTCTCCCAGGTCCCCCGTCTCCGTGACGAGGAGCCCGGCGACGGACAGCGGGCGCACCGGGTCCGGGGACGTGTCAGGGGCGTCCGGAGGCGTCCCGTCGTGGATCACCGCCACAGCGGCCGAGTCGGTCAGGATGTGGCGGCGCCGCTCCGGCGGGCTCTGCAGGTCGAGCGGTACGACGCGGGCGCCGAGGCGCAGGACGCCCAGCATGGCGCACACCTGCCGCCAGGAGCGGGGCAGCGCGAGGGCCACCGCCTCGCCGGGGCGGACACCGGCCCGGCGCAGCCCCTCGGCCACCGCCCGTCCCGCGGCGGCGAGTTCACCGTAGTCGAGCCGCCGCTCCCCGTCGGCCACGGCGACGGCGCGCGGGGTGCGCAGCGCCTGCTCGTACACCGCCCGCGCCAGGCCGGTTCCCGTTCTCATCGTGCCTCCAGCGCGACGGAGGCGAGCCGGGTCAGCTCCGCGGTGATCAGCTCGGCCACCCGGGGCACCTCGTCGCTCTCCAGCATGTCCCAGTGGCCGCACTCCACCGGCTCCGTCAACAGCCCCTGTTCCGCACGTCGTTGCCAGAACTCGCGCACCTCGGCTCCGTCCTCGCCGTCCTCGCCGTCCGAGCCGTCCGCGGTGGCCTGGACGAACACCAGCCGGGCCGCCGACGGCGGCGGCAGATAGTCGCGGGCGGTCATCCGGTTGTGGTTGTAGATACGGAAGTACCGGTCGACCTGGTCGTCCTCGATGCCCGGGTACATCCCGTTGAACCGGACGAGCTTCTCCCGGAACTCGGCCGCGTCCACCGGCTCGATCGCCGTGCGTCGCGCCGGGTCCTCCGTGCCGTGGGTGTCGAGCAGGACCACACTCAGCCTGGTGTGTCCGGCCTCCGCCAGCCGCCGCCCCATCTCGTGGGCGACCAGACCGCCGTACGAGAGCCCGCACAGGACCAGGGACTCGCCGGGCCGCGGGTCGACGCGTTTCAGATACTCCTCCGCCATGGCCTCGACGCTCGGCAGCGGCAGCTCGCCCGCGTTGATGCCGGGGGACTGGATGCCCTGGACCCCGACCGCCGCGGGCAGCGCGGCGGCCAGCGGCAGATAGCAGAACGCGGTCCCGCCGGCCGGATGCACACAGACCACCCGCCGCTCCCCGTCCCCCGCGCGGAACTCGATGAGGTGATCGTCCGGGCCGCCAGGACCCGGCCGCCCCGTGGCGCCCTTCCGCAGCCGCTCGGCCAGCGCCTCGACGGTCGGATGCAGCAGGATGTCCCGGATCGGCAGCTCCTCGCCGAACTCCTCGTGGACGGCGTGGGCCACCTTGATGGCGGAGATCGACGTGCCGCCCAGGTCGAAGAAGTTGTCGGTGATGCCGATACGGGGATGGAGCAGCAGCCGGCTCCAGATCCGGTGGAGCGCCATCTCGACCTGGTCGCGCGGGGTGGCCGTGTTGACCTGGGACGGCCGCGCGGCCCGGGAGTGCTCCAGCAGCGCCGTACGGTCCAGCTTGCCGCTCCGGTTCAGCGGCAGGTACGGGAGTTCGGCGAACGCGGACGGGATCATGTAGTCGGGCAGCCGCTCCGCGAGCGCAGCCCGCCACACGTGCGGCGGCCGGGGTTCGGCGTCGCCCCGGCCGATGCCCGCCACCAGACGCGGCTCCCCGGGGCCCGTACGGTCGACGAGTACGGCCGCCTCCCGCACGCCCGGCAGCGCCAGCAGCGCCGCCTCCACCTCGCCGGGTTCGATCCGGAAGCCCCGCAGCTTGATCTGGTCGTCCACCCGGCCCGCGTAGGTGGCGTTGCCGTCCGGCAGCCACCGGGCCAGATCGCCCGTACGGTACATCCGCTCCCCGGGGACGAAGGGGTCGGGCACGAACCGTTCCGCCGTCAGGTCCGGCCGGTGCGCGTACCCCTGGGCCAGGCTCGCCCCCGCGACGCAGACCTCGCCCGCCACCCCCGGCGGCACCGGCCGCAGCCGGTCGTCCAGCAGATAGAGCCGGGTGCCCGGCAGCGGCCTGCCGATCGGACAGGGCCGCTCCAGCGGCCGGAAGTCGGTGTACGCGGTGGTGTAGAGGGTGGCCTCGGTCGGCCCGTAGCCGTAACAGATCCGCAGCGCGGGCAGGACCTGCCGCATCCGGTACAGCGCCGTCTCGGGCAGGGACTCCACCCCCGTCAGCAACTGCCGCAGGGCCAGCCCCGCCAGGCGCTCCTGCGGAGCCTCGTCGATCCACTTGACGTAGGCCGGGGGCAGGAACGCCTGGGTGACGCGGTGCTCCCGCAGCCAGCCCATCAGCGCCCGCGGGTCGCCGCGCAGCCCGTCGGGGACCAGGTGCAGTACGGCGCCGGTCGTGAGCGGCAGGAGAAGCTCGTGCACCGAGGCGTCGAAGCCGATGCTCGACCAGGCCGACGCCGCCTCGCCGGGGGCGTCCCCGAACCGGGCCAGCCACTGGTCGAACAGGTTGGTCACCGATCCGTGCGTCACCACGACACCCTTGGGGCGGCCGGTCGAGCCGGAGGTGTAGATGACGTACGCCGGATCCGACGGGCGGACCGCGACCCCGGGGGCGTCGTCGCGTCCGCCCTCCGCCTCGACCCCCGTCAGAGAAGACCAGTGCGCCGGCGGTACGGCGAGGTCGCTCAGCACCAGCGCGGGTACGGCGTCCTCCACCATGGCGGCCAGCCGCTCGGCGGGCTGGCCGGGGTCGAGCGGCAGATAGGCAGCGCCCGCCTTGAGGATGCCGAGCACCCCCACCACCAGCTCCGCCGACCGCCCGGCGTGCAGGCCCACCACCTGGCCGGGCCCGGCGCCGCGGGCGATCAGGGCGTGGGCCAGCCGGTTGACGCGCCGCTCCAGCGCGGCGTAGTCCAGCCGTGCCCCCTCGGCCACCAGGGCGGCTTCGGCGGGGCGGTGGCGTACCTGCGCCTCGAAGCGCTCGACGAGGGAGAGCGCGGGGCCGGCCGGGCCGTCTTCCCCGGTGCTCCACTCCGCCAGCAGCTCCCGCTGCTCCCGCGCGTCCATGAGGGCGAGGTCCGCGATCTCACGGTCGGGCCGCTCGGCCATCTGCGCCAGCACCCGGGGCAGGTAGCGCGCGTACCGCTCGACCGTCCCGTGGTCGAACAGGGCACTCGCGTAGTCCAGATCGCCGGTGATCCGGCCGTCCTCCTCCGTCAGCGCCAGCACCAGGTCGAACTTGGCGGGCGCGTGCGGGATGTCCAGCGGCTCCGTCTCGACGCCGGGCAGCTCCAGCAGGCCCCGCAGCGACGGCACCCACGCGAACATGGTCTGGAAGAGCGGTGAGTACGCGGGGCTGCGGGGCGGGTTGACCAGCTCCACCACCCGCTCGAACGGCAGGTCGCTGTGGCGCAGGGCGCCGCGGAGCGTGCCGCGCACCCGCTGCAGCAGGTCCCCGCCCGTCGGGGTGCCCGAGAGGTCGATCCGGAGCGCGAGGGTGTTGACGAAGAAGCCCATCAGCCCGCCGACATCGCCGCGCCGGCGGTTCGCCGTCGGCGCGCCGACAACGATGTCGGACCGGCGGGTCAGATGCGCGAGCACCACGGACCAGCCGGTCAGCAGTGTTGCGTACAGGGTGACGCCCTGCCGGTGCGCGAGGTCCTTGAGCGCCGTAGTGAGCTCCGCGTCGAGGTCGACCCGTACCCGGCCGCCCCGGAAGTCCTGCTCGGGAGGGCGCGGCCGGTCGGTCGGCAGCTCCAGCAGCGGCGGGGCGTCGGCCAGCGTCCCGGCCCAGTAGGCGCTCTGCGCGGCGAACTCCCCTGCGGCACCGGGCTCCTCGCCGTCCAGCCACCGCCGCTGCCAGGCGGCGTGGTCGGCGTACCGCGAGGTCAGCGGGGGCAGTACGGAGTCGGCCCGCTCACCGTGCGCCAACGCGGTGTGGATGAGGCCGAGTTCGCGGAGCATGATGTCCCGGGACGCCCCGTCGAACACGATGTGGTGCACCGTGATGAGCAGGACGTGGTGCTCCTCGCCCAGCACCAGCAGCCGGCCACGGGACAGCGGGCCCCGGCCGAGATCGAACGGCGCCGCGCACTCCTCGTACCGCCGGGCGGCGAGCAGCGCCTCCGCGTCGGGACGGCCCGTCAGATCCTCCACCACGAGCCCGAACCCCGTCTCCGGCGGGTCGATCCACTGGCAGGGCTCACCGTCCACGGAGACGATCCGGGTACGCAGCGACTCGTGCCGGGCAGCCAGCGCGTCGAGCGCCCGCCGCAGTACGGTACGGTCCAGCGGCCCCCGCAGGGAGAAGGCCACCGGCTCGTTGTACGCCTCGCCGCCCCCCTCCCGCTGTGCCAGCACCCACAGCCGCTGCTGCGTCGGCGACAGCGGCACCGGCGTCCCCCGCTCCCCGTGCGGCTTGCCGCCGCCGGGGGCCCGGATCGCGCGCTGCCGCGCCGTGGTCGTGGTGTGGGAGGTGTCCGAGGAGCTGCGTATCGCCGACAAGACCAGCCCTTTCCCCTGGGGGAAGCTCAGTGGGGAGTGAGATCGCGCGGGTGGGTGTGACGGGCGCGGCGGACGTCGTCGTCACGCGGGGGAGCGTTGCGCGCCTCCACGGTGCAGTCGACGCACCGGCGGTGGTTCCCTGTTCGTGCCCGGGTCAGACAGTGTCAGTGTGCGTGGCGGTGTGCATGATGGTGTGCGTGGCAGTGTGGTTGTAGCTGTCGGTGTCGTCCGTACGGGGGTGCCGGTACCCGTACCTGTGCTGTACGTGTGCGTGCGTTGCTGCGTGTCGACCGGCCGGACGCCGGGCCACCGACACCTGGTCGGCATCGCTGGCTCGATGATGATTGGACATGATTCTGATCATGTCAATGGTCGTCCGGGGTAAGGCCATTCGCGTCCGGGCGGGGTTGCTGATGGCAATTGACCACGGGCGCCTCGGCGTTCGAGCGGGCGGAACAGCATCTCGCGGAGGGCGCGTCAGCTCTCCGCCGCGCGGCGGCGCGAGGGCACGGATGCCCCCTCCCGGCCCCGTCGTAAGGCCCTCAGGGCCGCCTCGTGGTGCCCGTACGATCCTGGCACCGTGCCCTTCAGGACACCTTGACAAGCGCGCCTTCCCCGTACACCCCGCGCCCCTCTGGTGTGCTGTGCCCCATGACGCCGACCTCCGCAGCGGGGCCGCTGCGCCGGATGACCGCGCGCAGCCGTACCGAGGCGCACCGCACCGCGACTCCGCTGGAACTCTTCTTCGACCTGTGCTTCGTCGTGGCGGTCGCCCAGGCGGGGGCGCAGCTCGTGCACGCGCTGGCCGAGGGGCACGCGGGCGCCGGGGTCATCGGCTACCTCCTCGTCTTCTGGGGCGTGTGGTGGGCCTGGATGAACTTCACCTGGTTCGCCTCCGCCTACGACTGCGACGACATCCCGTACCGGATCGCGGTCCTCGTGCAGATCTGCGGGGTGCTCGTCTACGCCGCCGGTGTGCCCCGGGCGTTCGTCGACGACGACTGGACGGTCACCGTCCTCGGCTATCTGGTGATGCGGGTGGCGCTGACCGCGCAGTGGCTCCGGGCGGCTTGGTCGGAACCCGCGGGCCCGGCCCGGCACACCGCCCTGCGGTACGCGGCCGGCGTGGCGCTCTGCCAGGCCGCCTGGGTGGCGCTGCTGGCCGCCCCTGAGCCCCTGAAGCGCTGGCTGTTCCTGGCCGGGGTCGCGGCCGAACTCCTGGTGCCGGTGGTCGCGGAGCGGGACCACCGGACGCCCTGGCACCCCCACCACATCGGGGAACGGTACGGGCTGTTCACCCTGATCGTGCTGGGCGAGACGATGTCGGCCACGACCGTCGCCGTCCAGGAGGCCCTCGACGAGGGCCGGGCGCTCGGGGAACTGCTGCCCCTCGCCGGCGGGGGCGTCCTCATCGTGTTCGCCGCCTGGTGGGTCTACTTCGCGGTACCCGCGCACGAGCGGCTGACCGGCAACCGGCAGGCCTTCCAGTGGGGTTACGGACATTTCGTGATCTTCGCCTCGGCCGCCGCGATCGGTGCCGGGCTTGAGGTGGCCGTGGAACACGCGGTCGGCAAGGCGCATGTCTCCGCGCTCGCCGCCGCCTCGGCCGTGACCGTACCGGCCGCCCTCTTCCCGTTCACGGTCTGGCTGCTGCACGCACGCCACTTCAAGACCGGCCCGGCCCAGCAACTCGTCCTGCCGCTCTCGGCGGTGGCGACGGCCGCCTGCACCTTCGCGGGCGCCTGGGCCGTACCGGCCGCCGGTCTGGTGGCGACGGCGACGGTCGCGGCGGGCGTGACGCTCGCCCGCCCTCGTGACGCGGGCACGTGAGCGGAGGCACGCGCGTGCGTGGCCGCCGTTGCCGAGGGCGCGGTGGCCGCTGAGGCGAGCGGGGAGCCGGCTGACGCCAGGAGCACGGTCCTCCGGGAGGGCAGATGGTTCATCGGCGCACCTCACCGGCCGGTTTCGGCCGTGTCGGCGAGCAGGCCCCGAAGGACGTACGGCATGACCCCGCCGTGGCGGAAGCAGTCGGCCTCACGGGCGGTGTCCAGGCGGACCCGGGCGGTGAACTCGCGGCCGTCGGAGAGGACGCGGGCCATGGCCGGGACATGTCCGGCATTGAGGGGCTCCGGCCCGGAGACGGTGATCGTCTCGGCGCCGGTGGGAGCCAGGTCCTGGGGGCCGCCGTCGACGGCCACCGCGCCGTCGCGTACCTCGTGCGGGGCCGTCCGCGACAGCGCCGTCCTCGCCGGCCCGGACAGAGGCATCCAGGCGCCGGGCGTCAACCCGCGCAAGAGCGGGAAAGCCGGCGCGGGCGCGCTCGACGTGCCAAAGAGCAGGCTCAGGTGGGTGGCCAGTTGTGGAGGGCGGCGTCCGCGACCCGTTGGAGTTCGTCGCGGGTGGCGCCCGTGGCCGCCTGGACTGCGATGCCGTTCGCCATGGTCATGAGGTAGTGGGCGAGGGTGTCCGGGTGGGCGCCGGCGGGCAGGTCGTTTTCGTCGATGGCTCGTTGGAAGCGGTCGCGAAGGTGCGCTCGGTTGTCGTTGCGCCACGCGGCGAGCGCGTCGCCGGCGCTCTGTCCGAGGTGGCCTGCGGCCAGGAAGCCCTGGACGCCGAGGCATCCGCTCGGACAGCCGGCCCGGGTGGAGGCATGGATGGAGCCGGTGAGGTAGGCGGTGGCCACCTCCCGGGCGGTGGGCTCCTGCAGTGCGCGGGCGCTGTAGGAGGCGGGGCCCTCGGCGTAGCGTTCCAGGGCCTTTCGGAAGAGGTCTTCTTTGTTGCCGAAGGCCGCGTACATGCTGGTCTTGGTGATTCCCATGGCTCGGGTCAGGTCGGTGAGGCTGACGCCGTCGTAGCCGTGTTCCCAGAAGACGACCATGGCCCGTTGCAGTGCCTCGTCGGTGTCGAACCCTCGCGGCCGGCCGATCGGTGCCCTGCTCGTAGCTTCCACGCTCCAGATCGTACTTCTTCTGTCCCGATCGGACCAGAAGTGCTACGGTCTTATTCTGTCCCGATCGGAACAGAAATAGGGAGAGGTCACATCATGGGAACGCTCGAAGGTAAGACGGCTGTCGTCACGGGTGGCGGAACCCGGGGGATCGGCCGGGCCACTGCTGCACGGCTGGCGGCCGAGGGGGCGCACGTGTTCATCACCGGCCGACGCGAGGCCGAGCTGAAGGAGGCGGTCGAATCCATCGGCTCCGCGGTCACCGCGGTGCCGGGGGACATCACGGACCCGGCCGATCTGGACCGGCTGTACGACCTGGTGCGCGAGCGGGGCCGGGGCCTGGACGTGCTGTTCGCCAATGCTGCCACCGCCTCGTTCGCGACGCTGGAGCAGATCACCGACGAGGACTTCGACCGCATCTTCGCGGTCAACGTCAAGGGCACGCTCCTGACCGTGCAGAAGGCACTCCCTCTCCTCAACGACGGTGCCTCGGTCATCCTGAACGCCTCCACGGCCGCCGACCACGGCACACCGGCGTTCGGCGCGTACGCGGCGTCCAAGGCCGCTGTCCGGTCCTTCGCGCGGACCTGGGCCAACGAACTCAACAGCCGGGGCATTCGTGTCAACGCGATCTCGCCCGGTCCCATCGACACCTCCGGCATCACCGAACTCGTCGGCGAGGAGAACTCGGCCGCCTTCAAGGCGGACATCGGCTCAAAGGTCGCCATCGGCCGGATCGGACGCCCGGAGGAGGTCGCCGCCGCGGTCGCCTTCCTCGCCTCTGCGGACAGCAGCTACATGATGGGCGCCAACCTGTACGTCGACGGCGGAGAGAACCAGATCTGATGCGGCCCGCGCGGCTCGGCGACGGCTGGTCCCGGAGTTGGCGCGCTGTCAACGTTCACTGATCGTCGGTGAGCGGCCCGCGCGACACGTCCCCGAGGCGCCCCGCCTCCACGATCCGGCGCAGGAACCGCCGCGTACGGTCCTTCTCCGGGGCGCCGAAGACCTCCTGCGGTGTGCCGCGTTCCAGCACCACGCCGCCGTCCAGGAAGCACACCTGGTCCGCGACCTCGCGGGCGAACCCCATCTCGTGGGTGGCCAGCACCATCGTCATCCCCTCGCCCTTGAGATCCCGTACGACCGACAGGACCTCGCCCACCAGTTCGGGGTCGAGCGCCGCCGTGATCTCGTCGAGCAGCAGCAGCCGTGGGCGTACCGCGAGGGCGCGGACGATCGCGGCGCGCTGCTGCTGGCCGCCGCTGAGCCGGTCCGGGTACTCCCGCGCCTTGTCGCCGAGGCCGAGCCGAGTCAGGAGTTCGCGGGCACGCGCCTCCGCCTCCTCGCGGGGGACGCCGAGGACCCGGCGCGGTGCGAGGGTGATGTTCTGGAGAACCGTCATGTGCGGAAAGAGGTTGTACGACTGGAACACCACGCCGATCCGGCGGCGCACCGCGTCGGCGTCGGCCCGTGGGTCGGTGATCTCCGCCCCGTCGAGGAAGATCGCCCCGTCGTCGATCTCCTCCAGCAGGTTCGCGCAGCGCAGCAGGGTCGACTTGCCGGAGCCGGAGGCCCCGATCAGCGCGGTCACGGTGTGCGGGGCCACGTCCAGGGTGACGTCCCGCAGCACGACCCGGTCCCGCCCGAAGGTCTTGCGCACGGACTCCAGACGCAGCACGGGAGGGGCGCCGCCCCCGCTGTCCGGCGTGTCCGGCGCGGGTGCGGGGGTGATGTCCGGGGCGTCGGCGGTCATACGGTCCCTCCTTGCGCGCGGCGGCGGTCCATCCGGGCGGTGACCCAGTCCGTGAAGCGGGTCATGGGGATCGTCAGCGCGACGAAGACGAGCCCCGCGACCACGTACGGCGTGTAGTTGAAGTACTTTCCGGCGATGATCTGCGCCGCGTACACGGCGTCCACGGCCCCCGCGATCGAGACGAGGCCGGTGTCCTTCTGGAGCGACACCAGATCGTTGAGGAGCGGCGGCACCACCCGCCGTACCGCCTGCGGGAGCACCACGTACCGCAGTGTTCTGGAGCTGGACAGCCCCAGCGAACGGGCCGCCGCCCGCTGCGAGGGGTGTACGGACTCGATGCCCGCGCGGAAGACCTCAGCGACGTAGGCCGAGTACGTGAGCACGAGCGCGGTGCCGCCGAGGAGCACCGGATCGGTGGTGACACCCTGGAGCCGCAGCGCCGGCACCCCGAACACGACCATCAACAGGCAGATGATCAGGGGCAGTCCACGGAAGAAGTCGGTGTACGCGGCGGCCAGCGCGCGGACCGGGAAGAAGACCGGGCCGCGCAGGGTGCGGGCGACGGCGAGCAGCAGCCCGAGGACGAGGACACAGATGCCGCAGACCGCCAGCAGCCGCAGGTTGAGCAGCAGTCCGTCGAGGACCCGGGGCAGCGCCATCCGGGCGTACTCGGCGCTGAAGAAGGTCTCGCGGGTGCGCTGCCAGCCCGGCGACCCGGTGATGACGACGAAGAGGACGGCGCCCGTCACCAGCGTGGAGAGCGCGGCGATCGCGGTGGCGCGACGGGCCCGGGCGCGCTTGTACCGTTCGCGGGCGAGCCGCCGCGCCGACGGCGTGTACGGATCCCCGTCGTGAGGCCCGCCGCGCGCACCCTCGTTCGCCGGTTCCCCGCCGCCGCCCTTCGCCACGCGTACGCTCCCGCCGGTCACTTGAGGACCGGCGCGTCGACGGCGTCGGAGAGCCACCGCTTCTCCAGCGCGGCGAGGGTGCCGTCCGCGCGGAGCGCGTCGACCGCCCGGGTGACGCACGGGGTCAGCGCACTGCCCTTGTCGAGTACCAGCCCGAACTGCTCGGCCTTCCCTGAGGAGTTGGCGAACTGTCCGACGACCTTCGCGTCGGGGACCTCGGCGGAGGTGATGTAGAACGCGGTCGGCAGGTCGACGACGATCGCGTCGACCTGCCCGTTGCGCAGCGCGGACTTGGCGAAGTCGTTCTTCTGGAAGACGGCGGGCTGCCGCGTCGGCTTGATGATCCCGTCGACCGTGTCGAGGCTCGTGGTGCCGACCTGGGCACCGAGTTTCGCGCCCTTCAGCGCCTCGGCGCTCCTCGCTCCCGCGTACGGGGACGACTTCAGCGCGACGACGGCCTGGCGGACCTCGTAGTAGCCGGAGGAGAAGTCGACGGCCCGCTTGCGCTCGTCGCTGATGGAGACCTGGTTGAGGTCGAAGTCGAAGTTCTTGGCGCCCGGTGCGAAGGAGTTGTTGAACGGGACGGTCTGCCAGACGACCTGGCTCCTTCCGTAACCGAGGGCCTTGGCCACGGCGTACGCGACGGCGGACTCGAAGCCCTTGCCGCTCGCCGGGTCGTCGCCCTGGAACCAGGGCGCGTACGCGGGTTTGTCCGTGCCGACCGTCAGCTTCCCCTCGGTCTCGGTGGCGAGCCCGCCCGAGGCACAGGCTGACGCGGAGGCGCCGGCCTGCGTACCGGCGGCCGACGGCTCCTCCTGCGGGGCACACCCCGTGGCGGCGGCGACCGTGAGGGCGAGAAGGGTGACGAGAGGACTCCGGGCGGTGAGGCGCATGGCGGGAGAGTGCCACCGTCCGGGGGGATCTGTCGAGATCACAGCGTTGCGTGCGGGTGAATTCCGCGCCGGACGCCGCAAAAGGGTTTGCCGGGCGATCGGGGGACTGCCAGGCTCCTCGGATGACAGCAGCCCGAGTCGAATTGCTGACCCGCCAACTCGACCTGACCTGGTCCTTGTTCGAGTACTACCTGCGGGAGCTGGACGACGACGCCTGCCTCTGGGAGCCGGTGCCGGGCTGCTGGACCGTGCGCCCCGACGGCCGGGGGAACTGGGTGGCCGACTGGGAGACACCGGAGCCCGACCCCGCCCCGTACACCTCCATCGCCTGGCTGACCTGGCACATCGGCTACTGGTGGACGACCACCCACGCCCACTGCTTCGGGTCCGGCGCGCCCGCGCGCGAGGAGATCACCTGGCCGGGGGGTGCCGACGCCGCCGCCGACTGGCTGCGCGGGCTGCGGGACGAGTGGCGCGCGGCGCTGCTCCCGCTCACCGACGCCGATCTCGACTCCACCGAGCGGACCGCCGGGCTGCCCTGGGGCGAGGGACTGGCCCTGGTGGACGTGGCGGGCTGGGCCAACTTCGAACTGGCCAAGAACGTCGCGGAGATCGGCCTGACCCAGCGCTTCCACGCGGCACGGACCGACTGACCTGCCGACCTCTTTCCTGACGGGCTTTCCGGCGGTGCGGCCCCGCACCGCCGGAAAGTCTTTTCTTCTGAGCGGCAGATCTTTTGACGGATCATGGGAAAGTTTCACGGATTCGTTCCGAACCTCTGGACAGCCCTCACGCGGCGTCCTAATGTCTCGGCCCACCGGACAAGTGTTTCGCCGCGGTAACACCGCAGCCGCCCGGCGTTCCCTCGAACGCCCTCCACCGCACGAGTCTTTCCACGTCTCTCCCCCCACGGCCGGGTCGGTTCCTGACCGAACCCGTCCCGAGGCGCTGCGCGCCCGCCGCCCCGGCGGTCGCACGCTCACGCACTGTGCAGCACCCCCGTCGACGTACGGGGTCACGGCCGCGCCACCGGCACGGCCGTCACCGCAGCGGAAGGGAACGACATGAAGGTACGCACGTTCATCGCCACGGCCTCGCTGGTGGCCTCCGGAGGAATCGTCGCCTTCGCCGGCTCCGCGCAGGCCGCGCTCTACACCACCTGCGTCGGGGACGGCGGCGCCGTCACCGTCAGCGGCGACCTGGTCGTACCGGCGGGCAAGTCCTGCACCCTGACCGGAACGAAGGTCAAGGGCACGGTCACCGTCGAGGACGGAGGCGACCTCGTCGCCGCGGGAGCCACCTTCAACGGCGCCGTCAACGTGGGCGACAACGCCTATCTCGACCTCACCGACACCACCGTCAAGGGCACGCTGACCACCCGCGCCGCCTTCGGCGCCCACCTCCAGGACAGCACCGTCAAGGCCGGCGTCACCGCCACCGAGGGCTTCGTGTACGCCGTCGACTCCACCCTCGGCGGGACCGTCAGAGCCGAGTCGGGCGAGCTGTACGTGTCGGGCTCCACCCTCAGCGGGGCCCTGACCGGGGACCGTAACCAGTACACCGACGTGTACGACACCACCGTCAAGGGCGCCCTCACGGTCAGCGGGAACACCCTGGGCGGTGTTCTCTGCGCCAGTGAGGTCCAGGGCAACACCGTGTACAAGAACAACGCCGACGCCCTCCAGCTCGGCGGCGAGGGGCTGCTCGGCTCCTGCCGGGGCGCCACGTACCTCGGCGGCGATCTCGCGGTCACCGGCAACACCGCGAACGCCGTACTCGACAACACGATCGTCCGGGGCGCGCTCACCGCCACCGGGAACACGCCCGTGCTCAAGGTCGGTGACCTGGCCCGGGTCCGTGGTGGAATCACCGGCGAGACCGCCCCGGCGGCCTCGTCCGCCCGCTCCGCCAAGGTGGCCGCGCGGGACCGCGGGAACGAACTCGCCGGGAAGGCGGCGGAGCGCGCGGCCGAGGCACGGGCCGACGCCCACGCGGCGGGCGACTCCCGGCTGAAGTGAGCCCCGGCGGCTCATGACGGCACACCGGGCGCCTCGCCCGGTCCGTACACCTCGCCGGTCCGTACGCCGCCGGTGCCCCGCCGGTACGTACACCGCCCGGCGGCCTCGCCCTGTCGGCGCACCTCGCCGGGTCCGCACGCCCCCCCGCACCCGCTTCCCCGCCCACACCGCCACCTCCCCGTGACGGACACCCCCCGCCCATCCCCTCAGGAGTGACCATGGGCCATTCTTCGCGCAAGTCCTTCGACCGCAGGGACTTCCTGCGGGCCACCGCCGGCACCACCGTGGCGCTCGCCGCCGCCTCCGTCACCGGGGCCACGGCCGCCTCCGCGGCCCCGGCTCCGCGCACCGCCGCCGGCGGGCTCACCATTCCCCAGGACCGCATCGGCATCCAGCTCTACAGCATCCGCGACAAGGTCGCCTCCCTCGGCTTCGCCGTCGTCTTCGCGGAGCTGTCCCGGATCGGCTACCGCGAGGTCGAGTTCGCCGGATACACCCAGGACACCGCCATCCTGGGCCGGCAGATCACCCTCCCCGAGATCCGGAAGCTGCTCGACGACAACGGGCTGCGCGCCGTCGGCAGCCATGTCGGCATCGGCAATCTCCGCACGAACCTCCAGGCCGAGCTGGACGCCGCGCAGATCCTCGGCATGCCGCACGTCGGGACGGCCAACGCGCCCTCGAACCTCAACACGGTCGCGGGCTACCGCGCCGCCGCCGACGAGTTCAACGTCTGGGGCGCGGCGGCCACCGCCCGCGGCCTCAAGCTCTACCAGCACAACCACGCGGGCGAGTTCGCCTTCGCCACCGACCAGCCCTCCGTACGGCTCTACGACGTCTTCCTCAAGAACACCGATCCGCGCCATGTCTATCTGGAGCTGGACATCTACTGGGCGTACGTGGGCCAGTACCGCTTCCCGGGGTTCGACCCGGCCGCGTACGTCCGCAACCAGCCCTACCGCTACCCGCTGTTCCACATGAAGGACGGCGACGCCAACCCGGCCAACGCCAACGGCTACGACATCGTCGAGTTCGGCGCCGGGGACCTGCCGTACGAGCGGTTCATCCGCGACATCGGCCCGCGCGCCGCCCACATCGGCATCTGGGAGCAGGACACGGCGCCGAACACCCTGCCCAACCCGCCGGGTTCGCTCGGCGCCGCCGCACGCAGCTTCGCGGCGATCGACCAGCTCCTGCGCTGAGACCCCGCCCGCCGACGACCGAGGAGACGCATTCACCGTGCACCGTTCCCTGAGACGTCTGATGGCAGGGGTCCTGCTCACCGCCCTGCCCGCGCTGGGACTGGTGGGGCTCGCCCCCGCCGCCCAGGCGCACGAGAACCATGAACACGCCCTGGACTGGGCGAACTACGAGAAGGCCACCCTCACCAAGGACACCGGCGAACCCATCGACCTCGCCGTCCTGCCCGACAGCCGGGTGCTGCACACCGCCCGCAACGGCGATCTGCGGCTCACCGACCCCGGCAGCGGGGTGACGAAGGTCGTCAACCACATCGACGTGTACCAGAACTCCGAGATGGGGCTCCAGACCGTCACCCTGGACCCGGACTTCGCCACCAACCAGTGGGTCTACCTCTACTACTCCCCGCCGCTCGACACTCCGGCGGGCTCCGCCCCGCTCCAGCTCCCCGCCGGGCAGACCGACGCGTACTGGAAGCAGTGGGAGGGGTACGACACCCTCACCCGGTTCAAGTGGACCGGCGACAAGCTCGACCTGTCCACCGCCCAGGAGATCATCCGCGTCGACAGCAACCGGGGACAGTGCTGCCATGTCGCCGGTGACGTCGACTTCGACGCGGACGGCAACCTCTACCTCTCCACCGGCGGGAACACACCGGCGTCCGGACCCAACGTCAACGGGTACACACCGATCAACGACGCGGCCGGCTACAACCCCGGTCTGGACGAGCGCCGCGGCGCGGGCAGCACCAACGACCTGCGGGGCAAGATCCTCCGTATCGACGTGCAGGACGACGGGAGTTACACCGTCCCGGACGGCAACCTCTTCGCGGCCGGCACCCCGAAGACCCGCCCCGAGATCTTCGTGATGGGGCTGCGCAACCCCTTCCGGATGACCGTGGACCGGGCGACCGGCGCCGTGATGTGGGGCGACTACGGCCCCGACGCGGGCACCGCCGACCCGAACCGCGGACCCATGGGGTACGTCGAGTGGCAGACCACCACCAAGCCCATGAACGGCGGCTGGCCCTACTGCACCGGTGACAACACGCGCCCTTACCGTGACTTCGACTTCGCCACGCTCACCCCGGGACCGGCCTTCGACTGCGCCGCCCCCGTCAACGACTCGCGCTGGAACACCGGCGCGAGCGTGCTGCCCCCGGCCACCCCGGCCACCCTCTGGTACGGGGACAAGGACACCGACCAGCCCTGGCCCGAGCTGACCGCGTTCCGCGGTCCCGGCGGCCCCGGCGGCCAGGCCCCGATGGCGGGGCCGGTCTACCACTACGACGCGGACAACCCGGCCCCGGGCAAGTTCCCCGCGTACTGGGACGGCAAGGCGTTCTTCGGGGAGTTCTCCCAGGACTACGTCGCCGCCCTCACCCTCGAAGGCCCCGACGGGCCCGTCAGCAAGCTGGAGAACGTCCTCCCCAACAGCGAACGGTCCGAGAACGGCATCCCGCCCTGGGACAACCCGATGGACCTGGAGTTCGGCCCCGACGGCGCGCTCTACGTCCTCGACTACGGTGACGGCTTCTTCCGCCAGAACCCCGACGCGGGCCTCTACCGGATCGACTACGCCGAGGGCAACAAGGCGCCCACCGCCGTGATCAAGGCCGACCCGACCTCCGGACAGGCCCCCCTCGCGGTCAGCTTCAGCGCCACCGGCTCCAGCGACCCGGAGAACGGCGCCCTCACCTACCAGTGGGACCTGGACGGCGACGGTGTCTTCGACGCCACCGGTCCCACGGCGAGCCGCACCTACCCGGACAACGGCCAGTTCCAGGCCCGGCTGAAGGTCACCGACCCGCAGGGCAAGACCGGGCTGACCAGCCGCCAGATCACCGTCGGCAACACCGCGCCCACCGTGAAGATCACCTCACCGCCGGACGGGTCCTTCTTCACCTGGGGCGACGCCGTGCCGTACGCGATCTCCGTCGACGACCCCGAGGACGGCGCCACGCCCGACTGCGCCAAGGCCGCCTGGACCTTCGGCCTCGGACACAACCAGCACGGTCACCCGGTCAACAGCGGCACCGGCTGCGCGGGCGCCGTCGTCACGCCGACCGACGCCGGACACGGAGACACCGAGAACGTCTTCGGCGTCCTCGGCATCACCTACACCGACAAGGGCGCGGGCGGCGTCCCGCCCGCCACCGGGGACGCCCAGGTGATCCTCAACCCGGCCCTCATGCAGGCCGAGCACCACGACTCCGCCGAAGGGGTCACCGTCACCGAAGACACCACCGCGTCGGGACAGCGCAAGGTCACCTCGTTCGACGCGGGGGACTGGATCGCCTACGATCCGGTCTCCTTCGCCGGCATCACCGGGGTGAAGACGCGCGCCTCCGGCGCCGGAACGCTGGCGCTGCGCTGGAACGCCGCCGACGCCGCGCCGTTCGCCACCGTGACCGTACCGGCGGGCGAGGGCTGGCAGGCCGTTACCACCCCGCTGCCGAACGCGCCCACGGGCACCGGACAGCTCTACGTCACCACCTCCGGAGGCGTGGACCTCGACTCCCTGGCCTTCCAGGGCGCGGGCGTCGCCGACAGGACCCCGCCGAAGGCCACCGCCACCCTCGACCCGCCCCGGCCCAACGGCGCGGGCGGCTGGTACACGAGCAACGTGTCGCTGAGCGTCACCGCCACCGACAACGGCACGGTCAGCAGCCGCCAGTACTCGGTCGACGGCGGTACGACCTGGCTGTCGGCGAACGCCGCCGTCACCCTGTCGGCGGAGGGCACCACCACCGTCCGCTACCGGGCCACCGACAGCGGCGGCAACGTCTCCGAGACCGGCAGCCTGACCGTACGGATCGACCGCACCGCACCCGCGGTCACCGTCACCGGCCTCGACGCCGACGGGGTGTACGGGGACTCCCAGCGCCCGAAGCCCGTGGTCACCGCCACCGACGCGGTCTCGGGCGGGGTCACCACGACCACCACCCTGGACGGCGCCGCGATCACCCCGGGGCAGCCGCTCGACCTGTGGCGGCTCCCGCTCGGCGGCCATGAGCTCACGGTGAAGGCCGTGGACCGGGCGGGCAACACCACCACGAAGACGGTGCGCTTCACCACCCGTACCTCCTTCGGTGACCTCGCCGCGCTGATCCCGCGCCTGCACGGCGACGGACTCGTCACGGACCAGGGCCGGCAGCGGCTGACGGTCCGGCTCGACCAGGCACGCGCACACGCCGAAGCGGGCAGGACGAGCCAGGCCGGAGCCGTACTGGACGCGTTCGCCACCGCCGCGGGCGACCCCGCGCTGGTCCCGGACGCGGCGGCGCGCGCGGCCCTCGTCAGGGACGCCCGGGCCGTGAAGGGAGGACTGGCCGGCTGACGGCCAGAAGCACCGTGGAGCTGCCCCGCCCCGGCGGGGCAGCTCTGTGCGAGTTTCGTCAAGATGTACGCAACTTCTGCCACGTTGTGGAAAAGTGACGGTCGGAGGAAGTGAGCCTGTGAGCATCCAGTACCGCGTTCTGTCCCTGCTACGGGACAACGGCCCACTGTCCCGCGCCCAGTTGGCGGGCCGGCTGGAGGTGCCGCGCCCACGGCTCCTCGCCGAACTCGACCGGATGCTTGCCGCCGGCAAGGTCCTGGAGGCGGGCCCCGCCGCCTCGCGCGGCGGACGACGCTCCACGCTCGTCCAGCTCGACCCCGGACTCCGGTTCGCCGCCGTGGACCTGGGCGCCAGCTCGCTCGACATCGAGATCACCGACGGCGAACTCGAACCCGTCGCCTCCTACTCCGAGGCCGCCGACATCCGCTCGGGGCCGGTCGCCGTACTGAACCGGATCAGCGAACTCCTCCACAAACTGGCCGCGCAGGGCCACTGCGCCCGGCTCGACGCCATCGGCATCGGCCTGCCAGGACCGGTCAGCTTCCGGGAGGGCGTCCCCGTCTCCCCGCCGATCATGGTGGGCTGGAACCGTTTCCCCGTACGCGACACCCTCGCCCGGGAGCACGGCTGCCCCGTGGTCGTCGACAACGACGTCAACGTGATGGCCCTCGGGGAGCAGCACAGCGGGGTCGCCCGGTCCGTCGAACATCTGCTCTTCGTCAAGATCGGCAGCGGTATCGGCTCCGGCATGCAGCACCACGGCCGTATCTACCGGGGCGCCGAGGGGTGCGCCGGCGACATCGGCCATATCCAGGTCGAGGCGGACGGGCCCGTCTGCACCTGCGGCAACACCGGTTGCCTGGAGGCGTACTTCGGCGGGGTCGCCCTCGCCAGGGACGCCACCGAGGCCGCGCGCTCCGGCGACTCCCCGGCCCTCGCCGAACGGCTCGCGGCCCAGGGGACACTGACCGCCGTCGACGTCGCGGAGTGCGCCGTCGGCGGCGACAACACCTGCGTCAACCTCATCAGGGCCGGCGGCCACCGGGTCGGACAGGTCCTCGCCACCCTGGTCAGCTTCATGAACCCGTCGATGATCGTGATCGGCGGCGGACTCTCCGGACTCGGCTACCTGTTACTCGCCGAGATCCGCAGCGTCGTCTACCAGCGCTCGCTGCCGCTGGCCACCGGCAACCTGCCGATCGTCATGTCCGAACTCGGCCCGCGCGCCGGGGTCGTCGGCGCGGCGCTCCTGGCGAGTGAACTCGCGTACGGCGAGGACGAGAAGTCCTGAGCGCGGCACCGACGACCCCGGCGTACGGGCGGGACCTCAGCCTCCGGCGGGCCCGGCGGGCACGGACGGCGCGGTGGGCTCGGCGGACTTGGTGAGCCCGGCAGGCTCGGCGGGCTTGACGGGCTCGGCGGCTGCTTCCGCCTGGGGCGGGACCCCGGCCCCTGCCTCCACCGCCTCCTCCGTCTTCGCCACGACCGCGACCGGCTCCTTCCCGTCGAGTACGCGCACGGCGCGCTCGGTGTCCAGTGCGCCCTCCCACCGCGAGACCGCGAAGACCGCCACACAGTTGCCGAGCAGGTTCGTGGTGACGCGCATCGAGTCCATGATCCGGTCCACCCCGAGCAGCAGCGCCACCGCGCCCGCCGGGATCACGCCCAGCGCCGACGCCGTCGCGGAGAGCGCGAGGAACGCCGAGCCCGGCACGCCCGCCATGCCCTTGCTGGTGAGCATCAGGACCAGCACCACGGTGACCTGCTGGCCGAGGCTCAGATCCACCTCGACGGCCTGCGCGATGAACAGCGTGCCGATCGACAGGTAGATCGAGGCACCGTCGAGGTTGAACGAGTACCCGGTGGGCAGCACCAGCCCGACCGCGTCGTCCCGGCACCCGGCGGCCCGCAGCTTCTGCATCATGCGCGGCATGACGGTCTCGCTGGAGGCGGTGCCCAGCGCGAGCAGCAACTCCTCACGGGTGTACCGGACGAACTTCCACAGACTGAGCCCCGTGACCACCTTGAGGGCGACCGCCAGCAGGAGCAGGAAGAGCAGCGCCACCCCGTAGCAGAGCGCGATCAGCTTTCCGTACGTCTTCAGCGCGCCGAGCCCGTACTCGCCCACGAGATGGGCGGTGGCGCCGAAGACGGCCAGCGGTGCGAGCCGCATGATGAAGCCGACGACCGCGAAGACGACCTGCTGCGCCTGCTCGACGGCCGGGAGGATCGCGGGGACCTTCGTTTTCCCGAGGTGCAGCACCGCCGCGCCGACCAGACAGGCCAGGACGAGGACCTGGAGCAGCGAGTTCTGCGCGAAGGCGCCGACCGCGCTGTCCGGCAGGGCCTCCAGGATGAACTGGGAGGTCGAGGGAAGCTCCCCGCCCCCCGTCCTGCCGTCCACGGCCGACGGGTCGAGCGAGGCAGGGTCGACGTTCATGCCCGTGCCGGGACCGACGAGGTTGGCGGCGACCAGACCGAGCAGCAGCGCCGCCGTCGTGGCCACCTCGAACCAGATCAGCGCCTTGACGCCGATCCGTCCGAACCCCTTGAGGTCGCCCGCCCCGGCTATGCCCACCACGACGACGCAGAAGACGAGCGGGGCGATGACGGCCTTGATCAGGCGGATGAAGCCGTCGCCCAGCGGCTGGACCGCCGTGGCCGCGTCCGGCCAGAGCCGGCCGAGCAGGATGCCCAGCACCAGGGCGAAGACGACCTGCGTGAACAGCGAGGTACGCAGGGATCCGGCCGCGCGCCGGACCAGGGACGGGGACGTGTGCGGCACAGTCACTCTCTCCAGCTCCACTCAGCTCTTCTCAGAGAGCTTCTGTTGCGTTCTGTCATGCGGAAGATCTTTTCCGATCGCTGCTCACTATGGCCGGGCCCGTATTTCCGATGGAGGGCCCTGTGTTACGGCCAGGAAAAAATTGCGGATCTTGCCCCCCGCGGTACGTCGGGATGTGGTTCGGGAATCCGGACGGCCACGTGCGGGCCGCCCGCCGCCCTGGCCGACCGGTTGCCCCGTCCTGGCCGATCGGCCGACGGGAATGGCCGATCGGCCGGTGGAGATGGCCGGTCGGCCGACGCGCGGACCCGGGACCCGGGCCTAGCGTCGGTGGTCACAGGCCGGACCACCGGCCACCGCACCCAAGGGGGGACCTTTCCGATGACCGAGCCGTCGACACCCACCACAGCCGGTACACCCGCCGACACCGTCCACACCACGGAGTTCGAGAACGACGTCGTCGAACTCCTCACGGAGACCGCGCGCGAGGCCACCTCGTGCGAGAGCCGGACCGCAGGCACCGAACACCTGGTGCACATGCTCGTCATGGGCGAGACGACGGCGGGCGAGGCGATCGCCCCCGGAATACGCCAGGCCGGCGGCCTCGGCGGCATCATCCAGGCCCTCACCTTCCCCGACAGCAAGCGGCCCTGGGCGCACGACGACACGGCCGCCGCCCCCGATCCCCTCCCGGCCCACTCCGGCGACGAGGCCGAGGCCGACGCCGTGTGGCGCGAAGCCACCTGGCGCGCCGCGCAGAAGAAGAAGCGGGGTGGCGCCCCCGAGGCGGGCACCCTCCCGCCCGAGCCGTCCGAGGCGCTGCGCGCCTGCCTCCTGCGCGCTCTGCGGCTCGCCCGCCTGGAAGGAACGCCGAGCGTCCGGTGCAGGCATGTGGCCCGCGCCCTGCTGCAACTCCCCGACAGCCGGGCGCTGGAGGCCATGACGCTGCAACGGATCGACAAGGCCGCCGCGTCCACCGCACTGGACACCCTGGACGCGGGAGCCGCCGCGGATCCGGACTTCCCGGAGCCTCCGAGCGTCCGGGGCATGCGCGGTACGGGCGTGCTGGACGGGGGCGGCGGGCTCTCCCGCGTCCTCCTGTCCTGGATGTTCCGCAGCGGCCCGGACGGCGACGGGATGCTCACCACGGTGTTCCTGGAGGCCGAGCGCCAGACCGTACGGCGCGGACACGGCGTGGTCGAGCTGACGGATCTGCTGCTGGCCGTCATGGCGCTGGACCGGGCACTCGCCGTCACCGGCCGCTCGTTCCCGGAGACGACCGCCGCCGTCAACGAGGCCGCGGCGCTGCTCCGTACGTACGGCGCCCGGCCGGCCTCCCTGGCCCGCGCGGCGAGGGCGGGCGTGTCCGCCCCGGTCCCCGGCCCCTTCCCCGCCGCCACCGAGGTGCCGCGCTCGCCCGCCGCCGAACGCGCCCAGTCCGTCGCCCAGCTCACGGCGGCCGAGCAGGGCTCCACCACGGCCGGAACCGTACATCTCCTGGCCGCCCTGCTCGCCGACGACGAGGGGGAGGCCGCGCGGCTGCTGCGCGCCGAGGGCGTCGACGTGACCGCGCTCAAGGACCGGCTGAGCCCGAGCCCCGGCGCGTGAGGACGCGAACCCGCCGTCCCCCGGCCGGTCGGACGGGCGCTACGGTCCCGGGGGGAAACACGACGAGGAGCGAGGCGAAGGTGTCGGGGACACACATAAGGGACCGGGCCCGCAGGGGCCTGCGGAAGGCACGCGGCGTCGCCCGGCGCGAGGTGGTGGAGTGCGCGGCGGCCCTCCGCGCGGCTCGCCGCCGCACCGTCGTCACCGAGGCGCTGGCCTGCGCCCTGGTCGCCGCCCTCGCCCTGATCCCGCTCACCTTCCTGCCCGAGGAACTCTCCCAGGACCGGCCCGTCCTCGCCGCCCTGGAAGGGCTGTGGACGGTTCTCCTGGTGCTCGGGCGCCACCGCCACCCCGCGCTCGTCGTGGCCGCCACGGCGCCGCTGCTCATCGGCTCCAGCGTGTGGATCCTGGTGGCGGTGCCCCTGATCGTGGTGTCCGCCACCCGCCGCGTCACCTCGCGCCGCGCCTGGCAGGCCGTGGGCGCGGCCTGCGCGCTGGCCGTCGTCCTGGGGGTGGCGGACGGCCTGGTGACCGGCGGCCGGATCAGCGGCGACCTGGCGGCCGAATCCCTGACATGGCCCCAGATACTGGCGGGCGACGTGGTCTCGCTGGTGCTGCTGCTGGGCCTCCCCGCACTGGCCGGGACCCTGCTCGGGCAGCGGCGTCCGCTCGTCAGCCTGCTGCGGGAGCGCAACGCCTATCTGGAGCAGGCCCGTTCGCTGACCGCCGTGGCGGCGCGGATGGAGGAGCGGAACCGGATCGCGGGGGAGATGCACGATCTGCTCGGCCACAAACTGAGCCTGATCTCGGTGCACGCGGGCGCGCTGGAAATGGCCGCGGCCCGGCAGGCGCCGCCGCTGGCCGGGCAGGCCGAACTGCTGCGTACCACCGCAGGTACGGCGATGGAGGAACTGCGCGAGATCCTGGGGGTGTTGCGCCGGGCGGAGCTTCAGGACCCCACCGCGGACCCCGGGAGCCGCCGGGGCACCCGCGAGGACATCACGGCCCTGGTGGCCGAGTCCGGGCGGACGGGCATGGCCGTCACGCTCGACTGGTCGGGACCCGACACCACCGACGCCGCCCCGCAGGCCCGTCAGGCGTTGCACCGGGTGGTGCGCGAATCGCTGACCAACGCGCTCAAGCACGCGTCCGGCGCGCCCACCCGGGTGGAGGTCCGCCCCGCGGACGGCCGGATCGCGGTCTCCGTCACCAACGAGCGCCCCCGGGTGGCCCGTCGGCCGCAGCCCGGGAACCGCAGCGGGCTGGTCGGCCTGGACGAGCGGATCGCGCTGCTCGGCGGCTCGTTCGGGGCGGGCCCCGTCGCGCTCGGCGGATTCCGCGTCGAGGCCCTGCTGCCCGCACACCCGGAACAGTCCGCTCATCCGGACCCGTTCGCGCACCGGGAGCCGTCCGCGCACGCGGCGCGCCCCGGGCGTCCGGGGGAGAGGGCCGGGGAGACCGCCGGGGCGTACCCCCCGCTCTCGACCGCCGTGCTGACCTGGCCGCGAGTGCTGGGCGCCGGTTGCGCGGCGGCGTTCGTCATCCTTCCCACTGTGGCCTTCCTCGTCATTCTGCTGGTGGTGGCGGTCGTAGGATGAGGCGATGATCCGAGTCCTCATCGCCGACGACGAGACCCTGATGCGCGCCGGCATCCGGCTGATCCTGGAGAACGCGGAGGACATCGAGGTGACCGCCGAGGCCGCCGACGGCCGTGCGGCGGTCACCGCCTGCCGGGGCCAGGACATCGACGTGGCGCTGCTCGACATCCAGATGCCCGGCACGGACGGCATCGCCGCCGCCGAGGAGATCGCCAGGACCTCGCCCCGTACCCACGTGGTGATGCTGACGGCCTTCGGCGAGGAACGGAGCGTCACCCGGGCGCTGCGTGTCGGCGCGACCGGCTTCCTGCTCAAGGACACGGGCCCGACCGAGCTGATCCGTTCGGTACGGCTCGCCGCGACCGGCGAACCCGTACTGGCGCCCCGGATCACCCGGCAGCTCCTGGAACGGCACGTACGCTCCGGCCACGAGACCGAGGCCGCCCTGCGCAGGACCGACGGACTGACGGCGGCCGAGCGCGACGTCCTGCGGCTGCTCGGTACGGGCCTGTCGAACGCGGAGATCGCCGATCAACTCCATCTGAGCGCCAGTACGGTCAAGGCGCACATCAGCCGCATCCTGACCCGCACCGGCTGCGCCAACCGCGTACAGGCCGCCGTCCTGGCCCACGATGCGGGCCTCCTCACCGACGGCTGACACTCCCTCCGGCCCTCGCCCCAGGCCGGGTGGTCAGAACGCGAGGAGCACCTTGCCCGACACCGACGCGTCGGCGGCGACGCCGAACGCCTCCAGCGCCTCGTCGACCGGGAAGGTGTGGGTGACGACCGGGCCGATGGCCAGGGAACCGTCGGCGATCGCCGCGATCACCTCGTCGATCTCGTCGTTGAACCGGAACGAGCCGACCAGACGCAGTTCGCGGGTGATGGCGTGAGCGATCGGCACCGGCTGGTCGCCCTTGGGCAGCAGGCCGACCATGACCACCGTGCCGCCCCGGGTGGCCCCGGCGAGGGCGGAGGCGAGACCACGGTGGTTGCCGGAGGACTCGATCACGACGTCCGCGTCCACCGCGGCGATGGCCGCGGTGTCGGTGGCGTCGAGTGTCCGTGTCGCTCCGACGGCGGTCGCGATGGAGCGGGGTTTGGTGTGGAGGTCGACCGCCACGATCTCCGCGGCGCCGGCGCGTGCGGCCACGGCGACGGCGAGCGCGCCGATGGGACCGCTGCCGACGACGAGGACGCGCTTGCCGCCGAGGTCGCCGGCCTGCGACACGGCGTGCCAGGCGACGGCGGCCGGCTCGGCCAGCGCCGCGACGCGGAGGTCGATCCCGGCGGGCAGTGCGCGGAGCATTCCCACGGGCAGCACGATCTCGCGGGCGAAGGCCCCCTCGGTGTGCGGGAAGCGGGCGGCCGAGCCGAGGTAGCGCACCCCGGGGGAGAGGTTGGGCCGGTCCCCCGGGAAGCGGACGTCGGTGTGTTCGTGCGTCGCCGGATGGACGGCGACCGGGGTACCCGCAGCGGGTCCCGAGCCGTCCGAGGCCTCCCGTACGACCGTGCCGACCACCTCGTGCCCGAGGATCATCGGTGCCCGCAGGACGGACTCCCCGACGGCGCCGTGCCGCCAGTAGTGGAGGTCGGAGCCGCAGATGCCGCCGTAGGCGACGGCGACGACCGCCTCGCCGGGCCCGGGGGACCGCACGGCGACGCGTTCGACGCGCAGGTCGTCCGCACCGTGGGCGACGACAGCCGTGGTGGTGTGCGGTGTCATGAACGATTCCCTTTCTCGGACGATGACAGTCGACGACTCTCAGTCGACGACTCTCGGACGTCGACAGCCGACGACTCTCGGACGACGGCTCTCAGACGACGACGGTCATGCCGCCGTCGACGAAGACGACCTGGCCGTTGACATAGGCGGACGCGCTGGACGAGAGCCATACGACGGGGCCGACCAGATCGGCCACCGTCCCCCAGCGCCGGGCCGGGGTGCGGCCGAGGATCCACGCGTTGAACGTCTCGTCGTCCACGAGCTTCTGTGTCATCTCGGTGTGGATGTATCCGGGTGCGATCCCGTTGATCTGCAGCCCTTCACCCGCCCATTCCGCGGTCATGGCCCGGGTGAGGTTGCGCAGGGCCCCCTTGGCCGCCGTGTAGGGGCCGATGGTCGGGCGGGCGAGGTCGGTCTGGACCGAGCAGATGTTGACGATCTTGCCCGCCCGGCGCGGCAGCATCCGCCGGGCGACCTGGCGGCCCACCACGAAGGCGCCGGTGAGGTCGGTGTCGACCACCCGCCGCCAGTCGTCGAGGCTCACGTCGACGAGGGGCTCGCGGTGCTGGACGCCGGCGTTGTTCACCAGGATGTCGAGGGCGCCCACCTCGGACTCGATCGAGTCCACGGCCCTGGCCACCGCGTCCTCGTCGACGATGTCGAAGGCCCGGGCCGCGATCCGGTCGTCGCCGAACCGCCCGGCGAGCGCCGCGCGCGTCGCTTCGAGACGGTCCTGATCGACGCCGTTGAGGACGATCGTGGCCCCGGCGTCCGCGAGTCCCTCGGCGAGGGCGAGTCCGATTCCACGGCTCGAACCGGTGACCAGGGCGACGCGGCCGGTCAGATCGAAGGCTGAGGTCATGTTGCTTGCTCGTCTTCCTGGTGCGTGGAACGCGACCTGGTCAGTAGAACTCGACGGTGTTCACGCGGTTGAGCAGGTCCTGTCCGTCCAGGAGCCGGGTGGCGTTGGCCGCGAAGAGTTCGGCGATGAGACGGTCCTCCGCGGGGTCGAGCGCCGCGGTGTGCGGGCTCACCAGCACGTGCTCGTGGTCCCAGAGCGGGCTGTGGGCCGGCAGCGGTTCCGTCTCGAAGACGTCCAGCGCGGCGAAACCCACCTGCCCGGAGTCGAGCGCGCCGATCAGGGCGGCTTCGTCGACGACGGTTCCCCGGCCGACGCTGACGACGGTGGCCCCGGGCCTGAGGGCGTCGAAGAACCGTGTGCCGAGGAGGTGCTCGGTCGCCGCGGTGCCGGGGAGTGTGTTCACGACGGCGTCCACCGTCGGTGCCACCTCGACGATACGGTCGGGATGCACCACGGCGGAGACACCGGGAACGTCGATGTCCCTCCGGCTCGTGCCGATGACGGTCGCGCCCAGCGCGTGCAGCTTCGCCGCCACGATCCGGCCGATCCCCCCGAGGCCGAGCACGAGCACGGTCTGCTCGCCGACCTGCCGCATCGTCCAGCGTCCGCTCCACTCGTGGTCGCGCTGCTGGCGGTTGAGCCGGGGCAGGTCCTTGGCGCCCGCGAGCACCCCGAGGACGGCGAACTCGGCGAGCGGCCCGCCGTGCACACCGGCCGAGGTGGTGAACCGGACCCGGTCGAGCTCGTCACCGCTGAGCCCGGCGGCCTTCACCTGGCTCCCCCCGCCCGCGGCCATCGTGTGCACCCAGCGCAGCCGCGGGTTGGCACGGACCGTTCGCGCCAGGGCGGACGGGGCCACGTCGGGGACGCCGTACAGGGCGTCCGCCGAATCGACGGCCGCCTCGTAGGAACGCTGCTGGTCGGGGGTGCGCCGCCAGGACGGATCGCCGGCGAAGTCGGCGGGCCAGCGCATCGGGGGGAGCAGCGCGTGGTCGACGACGAGGTCGATCCGGGGTTCCAGCTCCCGGACACGGGCGCAGTTCTCCTCGGACAGCGGCGCGGCGACCACGACCCTGAGCCTGTCCTCCGCCCGGCCTTCGGCCGTACTCACACGAGCCGGTTCCGCACCCGCGCGAGCCGGTTCCGCACCCGCCTGTTCCGCACCCGCGCGAGCCTGTTCCGTACTCACGCGAGCCTGTTCCGCGTCGCCTCGACCTCGGCGTCCAGCTCGGCCTCACGGGCGACGATCGCCTTGACCGCCGTGAGCGCTTCCTCGGCGCGGTGCGGCGGAATGACGATGACGCCGTCCTCGTCGGCGGCGACGATGTCACCGGGGTTCACCACGACGCCGCCGATGGCGACCGCCTCGCCGATCGTGCCCGGCCCGTTCTTGAACGGACCGGCGGGGGTGAGCCCGCGCGCGAAGATCGGGACGCCGAGCTTCTCGATGATCGCTCCGTCGCGCGCGTAGCCGTCGATGACCGCGCCGGCGGCACCGAAGAGGGCGAACCGCTGGGCGAGGTTGTCGCCGACGATGGCGCGGCCGTCGTAGCCGAAGGCGTTGATGACGAGGATGTCGCCGGGGCGGATGTGGTCGAGCGCGGCGATCACGGCCTTGTTGTCGCCCGCGACGGTGAGCACCGGGAGCGCCGTGCCCACGGCCCTGGCCCCGCTCCAGATCGGCGCGATGCCTCCGTCGACGATGTTCAGCCGGTCGAGGGCGTCACCCAGGTTGGCCACGGAGTGTTCGCGGAACTGATCGAGCACCTGGGGGTCGACCCGGTCCCATGTGGTGTTCACGCGAACGTTGTCCTCGGGCATCACGGTCTCCTTCGGAGGGTGGGGAGGCGGGGGAGGCCCGCGGGTGGCTGCGGTGCATGGCGTCGCCCAACCGGCTTACGCCTCAGGGAAGTTGCCTGGTTCCGAGAGGTGTCGCCCTGCTCGGGAGGGCCAGGGGCATCCCCTCGGGTCCATAAAGTGCGAAACCTTTCGCGTTTCGCAAGAGCCAGTGTGCATCCATCCGTGTCCCGGGGCAAGGGTCGAAGGGGGGTGTCCCCCTGGTCGGAGTGGTGCTTCGGTGAGGTGGCGCGGTCTCGCGGGCGCCGGAAATTCTCGCGACGGCACCGGAAGATCCCCTGGTGGCCGGGGTGGAAGCCTGATGGAAACGCAAGGTTGACGTCGGGGCAACGCAAGTCCTTGACCGCCCAGGAATGCGAATCTATTCTCATTCGCGATTCAAGTCTCAACTTGGCTCCGGCACTTTTCCACGGCGCCGCGCCGTGAATGTCTTCCCCGGCCCCACTCGGGCAGGGGGCGGCGGCCCGAGCCGGTGAATGGGTCCCCGAACGGGGCCGAAGCCGCACAACTCCGCCGAGACGCCGTCGTCGCCTTCCCACGAGGACCCGGAACGCCGACGGAACCGCCTCGGCAAGGGGCGACTGCCGACAGCGACAGCGACCACGTTCAGCGCACGATTCTCAGGACACCGTTCCAGGAGTCCGCGACCCCGAAAGTGAACGTATGACAACGTCAGATCGACTCGACATCACGTCAGATCGGCACGAGACCGCGTCGGAGCAGCCCGACGCGACAGAGGTCGACGTCGTCACCGCGAACGGCAAGGTCGTCCGCAAGGCCACCGTCGCCGGCGCGGTCGGCTCTTTCGTGGAGTGGTACGACTACGGCATCTACGGCCTGCTCGTCACCTATCTCGCGATCAACATCATGGGCGAGGCCGAGGCCGGGGGGCTCTTCCTCACCAACGTCGGTTTCCTGGTCAGCTTCATCGCGCGCCCCTTCGGCAGTGTCATCTGCGGATACCTCGGGGACAAGATCGGGCGCAAATCCCTCCTGGCCACCCTCCTGGTGCTCATATCCGCCGCGACAGCGGCCATCGGGCTCATCCCCTCCTCCGCCGCCATCGGTGTCTTCGCGCCCATCCTCCTGGTCCTGCTCCGTGTGCTGCAGGGCTTCTCGGCGGGCGGCGAGGTGGCCGGCGCGATGTCCTTCGTCGGCGAGTACGCCCCGGACGCGCGCCGCAACTACATGATGAGCTTCATCGCCGTCGGCTCGTTCGTCGCCCTCATGTTCGGCAGCGCCTTCTCCGCCGTCCTCATCACGACCCTCGGCGACGACGCGATGACCTCCTGGGCCTGGCGGGTCCCGTTCCTCCTCGCCGTCCCGCTCGGCTACGTCGGCTTCTACATCCGCCGCCAGTTGGAGGAGACCCCGCACTTCACGGCGCTGCGCGAACAGAACATCGTCGTACGCAACCCGCTGAAGGCCGCGCTGACCTCCCCGCGCCACCTGAAGGCGATCGCGCTCACGATCTTCCTGCCCGCGCTCAACGGCCCCGGCTACTACCTGCTGTTCGTGTACATGCCGACCTACTTGAAGACCTCGCTCGGCGAACACAACTTCCCGATGCTGCGGGCGCTCATGGTCACCGCGGTCAGCCTGATCGCCATCGTGATCTGTATCCCGCTCATGGCCCGGCTGTCGGACCGTATCGGCCGCAAGCCCGTGCTCGTCCTCTCCGCGGTCGCGATGGCCGTGGTCTCCTACCCGATGTTCCTGCTCATCACCACCGGCGAGTTCGGCCTCGCGTGCATCGGCACCACCGTGCTCGCGATCGCGTTCTCCGGTCACGCCGCGGTGGTGCACACCGTGCTCGCCGAGCTGTTCCCGACCACGGTGCGCTACTCCGCGTACAGCATCGGGTTCAGCATCTCGACGATCATCTTCGGCGGCAGCGCCCCGCTCCTGATGACTACGCTGATCGAGTCGACCGGATCCAACCTGATCCCGGCGTTCGCCTCCATCATCACCGCCCTGATCACCCTGATCACCCTCGCGTTCCTCCGCGAGACCAAGGGCCGGCCGCTCGCAACCCACTGACTCGAATCCCACTGACTCGAATCCCACCGACTCGCGTCCCACTGAACCGCCACCACTCCCGGGAGACACCATGGGAATCAACTCGGTAGCCGTCGTCGCCGACCTCGGCGAGAGCTTCGGCAACTACACGATCGGCGACGACGACGCCCTGCTCGGCCTCGTCACCTCGTCGAACATCGCCTGCGGCTTCCACGCCGGTGACCCGCGCATCATCGACAGGACCGTCGCCGAATGCGTCGCCCGCGGCATCGAGCTCGGCGCCCACCCCGGATACCCCGACCTCGTCGGGTTCGGCCGCCGGCTCATCGAGGCGTCGGAGGAGGAGATCCGTACCGACGTCCTCTACCAGCTCGGTGCGCTCGACGCCTTCGCACGCGTCCACGGCGGCACGATCAGCCATGTCGCCCCGCACGGCCGGATGGGCTCGATCGCGCAGACCGACGCCAAACACGCCCGTGCCATCACGGACGCGATCGCCGCGTACAACACCGACTACATCGTCATCTGTCAGCGCGGCCTGCTCGCCGAGGAGTCGCGCAAGCGGGACCTGGAGGTCGGCTACGTGTTCCTGGCCGACCGCGGATACGGCGACGACGGCATGCCCGTCCCGCGCTCGCACGAGCAGGGCCTGGTCCACGACCCCGGGCTCATCGGCGAGCGGGGCGTCCAGGTCGTACGGGAGGGCACGGTGCGCTCGGTCAACGGCAACGTCGTACCGCTCGGCCACGACGCCGATGTGCTGCTGCTGCACGGCGACCACCCCACGGTGCTGGAGAACGGCACCGCGCTGCGTGCCGCACTCGACGCGGCGGACGTCCGGGTCACGGGCCTGCGGGACGTCCTGGCGGAGAAGGCGGAGGTGGCGCTCCCCCGTTGAGGGACGAGCGCGCGATCTTCCATGACCACCGCACAGTTCGCCACCGTCGCCCTCACCGTCGAACCCTTCGGGGACTCGGCGGTGATGGTGACCGTTCCCGACGCCGACCAGGCGATCCGCAGGTCCGCCGTCGTCGCCTTCCGCGATCGGTTCCTCGCGTACCGCCCGCACGGCGTGCTCGACGTCGTCTCCGGTCTGGAGTCGCTGCTCATCGAGTTCGACCCGCTGGAGACCGCGCTCCAGCACGTCACGTACGCGGCCCGGCTCCTGGCCGAACACCTGCCGGCCGGTGATCGGGCACGGCCGCGTCCGGTCCACCGGTTCGCCATCCCGGTCGTCTTCGACGAGGAGACCGGACCCGATCTGGCGTCCGTCGCCGAGGAAGTGGGTCTGGCCCCGGCCGAAGTGGTCGAGGCGATCGCGGAGTCCACGTTCACCATCTCCCTCCTGGGCGCGGCGATGGCCCCGATGATGGACGGGCTCAGGGTGCCGGGTCCGGTGCGCCGACGTGCCGAGCCGCGTACCGATGTGGCACCAGGAGCGATCATGATCGCCGGCACCAACGCGATCATCCAGCCGTTCCCGGGCCCGACCGGCTGGCGGGTGGTCGGGCGTACTCCGCACACCATCGTCGACATCTCCCGCCCGGACCCGGTCTCGTTCGGTACGGGGGACCTCGTACGGTTCGTCCCCGTCACCAGGGACGAGGCGGCGGCGCTGGACGCGGGCTTCCTGCTGCCGGTGGAGGTGCCGGCATGACGACCGTGGGCCTCGACCTCACCGCCACGGGGTGGATCACGACGTTCCAGGACCTCGGCCGCCGGGACGCCGAGCGCCGCGGTGTCCCCACCGGCGGCGCGGCCGACCAGCACTCCGCGGTCGTCGCGAACGTCCTGGCGGGCAATGCGCGCGGCGCCACGCTGATCGAGAACCTCGGGGGCGAGCTGGCCCTCGTTCCCGACGCGGACGTCCTGGTCGCCGTGACCGGCGCCCCCGCCCGGGTGACCGTCGGCGACGTACCGGTCGACAGTTGGTCGCCCGTGGTGGTGCCGGCGGGTCACGAGATCCGGGTCCGCTGCGACATCGGCCGGGGAACCCGCACCTACCTGGCCGTGAACGGCGCGATCGCCGCGGAGACCTTCCTCGGCAGCGCGGCCCCGGACGCGCGGATGGGGTTCGGGCAGATCCTCGCGCGGGGATCGAAGGTGCTGCTGGAGACGGAGTTCCGGGGTTTCCCGCGCGGGCTCTTCGAACCGCCGCTGTTCCGGCTCCCCGTCCCGGTCCTGCGCTGCGCGGAGGGGCCCTGGGACATCGATGTCGTCGAGAGCCACGGGATCCACGAGATCCCCGGGGTCCGCGAGGTGATCGAGGCGTCGCCCTATGTCGTCACCGCTCGCTCCAACCACGTCGGTCTGCGGCTCGAAGGACCGGTGCTCCACCCGGACACCGACACCGAGATCGTGTCGCACGGGGTTCCGATCGGGGCCCTGCAGATTCCGCACGCGGACGAGCTGATCGTCCTGGGCAGATACCGGAGCCTGACGGCCGGTTACCCGATCGTCGGGGTCGCCTCACGGGTGTCGCTGCCTCTGCTGGGTCAGGCCGGGCCGGGCCGGGAGCTGCGGTTCCGCTGGGTCGACCGGGAGACCTCGCTCCGTACCCACGCCGAACGGGAAGGCGAGGTGCGCGCGCTGGAGCGCGCCGCCGCCCGGGCGTTCGGCGCGCTGGGCTTCGCGGCACCCTTGCCCCGGCCATAGATGAGAAGATATTCTCATTTAGTATTCGCGTCTCAAGTGTCTCAAGTATCTCAAGTCTTTCGTGGAGGAGGAACGGTGACGTCGACCGGCAGGACCGCGCTCATCACAGGGGCCGGCAGCGGAATGGGGCGGGAGACCGCTCGGCTCCTCGCCCGGGACGGCGCCACCGTCGTCCTCGTCGGCCGCCGGCAGGAGGCGCTGGACGAGGTTCGGGACACGATCCACGCCGAGGGCGGAACCGCCCTCGCGATCGCGGCGGACATCACCGACACGGACGCCGTGAACCGTCTCGTCGACCGCGTCCACACCGAACTCGGCCCGGTCGACGTGCTGATCAACAACGCGGGAAGCGCCTCGACAGTGCTCAACCCGCAGTGGCTGCCGCACGAGGAGTGGCGCCATGTTCTCGAAGTGAACCTCACGGCGGTCTTCCAGCTCACCCAGGCCGTGCTCCCCGACATGCTCGGCCGCGGCACCGGAACGATCGTCACGGTCTCCTCGCTCGCCGCCGTCAACCCCAACCTGCTCGGCGGGGCCGCCTACGGCGCGGCCAAGGCCGGTGTCCGCAACTTCATGACCTTCCTGCACAACACCTTCCGCAACCAGGGGCTGCGGGCCATCACCGTACTGCCCGGCGAGGCGGACACCCCGATCCTCGACAACCGGGCCCGGCCGCCGGCCGCCGAGGAGCGCGCCCACATGGTGCGGCCCGAGGACGTGGCGGAGGCCGTCCGCCTCGCGGTCACGCTGCCCCAGCGCGTCGTCCTCCAGGAGATCGTCGTGGCCCCCACCCGGCAGCGCGACACCTCGGCCGACCTTGAGATCAGCCGCTGGGCGGGCGCTCCCGCCGACGCCTCACGCCAAGTCTGACCAACTCTCGCCTCCAGGAGGACCGTATGCCGCCCACCGTCACCACCTCGCTGCCCCCCTTCGCGCCCGCCGAAGCCGTCGCCCGGATCGCCGCGGCCTCCCGCCGGACGCAGCAGCCGCAGTCCGGAGGCGACCTCGTCTCCCTCGCCATGGGCGAGCCCGACTTCGACACACCCGAGCAGGTGGTCGAGGCGGCCCACGCCGCGATCCGCGCCGGACGCACCCACTACTCGCCGCTGCTCGGCGAACCGGCGCTGCGCGAGGCGCTGGCCGAGAAGCTCGCCGGGATCGCCGGGACACCGGTCTCCGCCGCCGACATCCTGATCACCCAGGGCGGAACCGCCGGGCTCGCCGCGTCGATCCTCGGCATCGTCGACCCCGGCGACAAGGTGGTCATACCCGACCCCACGTACTCCCTCTACGCCGACCTGGTCAGCATGGCCGGAGGCGTCGTCGTACCCGTCCCGCTCGCGCCGGACCTGCACTGGGACCTCGACCGGCTGGCCGACGCCCTCACGGGCGCGAAGCTCTTCGTCTTCTGCAACCCGAGCAACCCGACCGGGATCGTGCACAGCCGCGAGGAACTCGACGCGCTCGCCGCCCTGCTCGCGGGCACGTCCACGATTGTCATCTCGGACGAGGCGTACTCCGACCTGGACTACACCGGCCGGCCCTTCACCTCCGCGATCTCGGTCGACGGACTGCGCGACCGTACGGTCTACTGCCAGACCTTCTCCAAGAGTTACGCGATGACCGGCTGGCGCGTCGGCTACCTCTGGGGCCCGTCACCGCTCATCCAGGCGTCCGCCCGTATCCACAACACCTTCAACGGGTCCGTGAACACGGTCGTCCAGGACGCCGCGCTCGTCGCCGTGCGGACCTGCGACGCCGACATCGCCAGGATGCGCGCCGCGTACGAGCGGCGCGGCGAGATCATGCGCGCCGAACTGGCCGCGATCCCCGGCCTCACCCTGAGCACGCAGGAAGGCGCGTTCTACCAGTTCCCGCAGTACGACCTCGACCTGCCCTCGGCACAGGTCGTCGCCGAACTGCGGTCGCACGGCGTCGCCGTCCGGCCGGGAAGCGAGTTCGGCGCCCAGGGCGAGGGCCATCTGCGGTTGTCGTACGCTGCCAGCCCGGAGTCCATCACCGAGGGCGTCCGCCGACTGGGCCGCGGCCTCTCAGCCCTTCAGTGACCGCCGTCCCACATGCAACCGGGGAGTCGTCCCATGCGCAGCGACACCGAGCGCAACCGCAGGCACCTCATCAAGGCCGCCGCGCTGCTGTTCGAGAACTCGCCGACGCCGGTCAGTCTGGCCGAGATCGCCAAGCACGCCGAGGTGTCCACCGCGACGGCCTACCGGCACTTCTCCTCCGTCGAGGAGATCCTGCACGCCTTCCGGGCCCAAGTCGGCTCCGAACTGAGTGACTTCAGCGCGCGGCAGACCACCCGGGGCATGGCGAGGCTGGAGGAGGTGTCCCGCTACTGGGTGTCGCTCGTCCTCGAACACGGCGGGGCGATGGCGCAGATGCGCTCGCACCGCGGCTACCTCGAACGGCTGCGGGAGGGCACCGGCTATCTCACCCCGCAGGCCGAGGCACTCGCGGAGCCCCTGCGGCAGACCGCCGAGGAACTCGGGCTCGGGGACCTCGGGGACGAGGCCCTCTTCCTGTGGAACGCCCTGTTCGACCCCCGGGACATCCTCGACCTCATCAAGAGCGGACGCCCCGAGGAGGAGGCCGCCACCCGTCTGGTGGCCGCCCTGCGCGGCGCTCTGATCGGCTGGTCCGCGGCGGCGCAAGGTCACTGAACGTCTAAGCTCTGGGCCAAGGCTTCAGTTTGGGACGGGACCGGTACCGGTACGCGCGCCCCGGCGTCGTGCCGGCCGCCGTACCGGGGAGGAGCGAACATGGCACCGCAGAACTCTCCAGAAGATCGTTTCAACACCGGGGAGGCGCATTCCGCGCGGGTGTACGACTACATCCTGGGGGGCAAGGACAACTACCAGGTCGACCAGGAGGCCGGCGACTCGATGTGCCGGGAGTGGCCCGCACTCCCGATCCACATGCGGGCCAACCGCGAGTTCATGCACCGCGCGGCCCGCTACCTCGCCGAGGAGAAGGGCATCCGGCAGTTCCTGGACATCGGTACGGGTCTGCCCACCCAGCCCAACATGCACGAGGTCGTACAGAAGGTCGCCCCCGACTCCCGGGTCGTCTACGTCGACAACGACCCGATCGTCCTCGCGCACGCCCGCGCCCTGCTGACCAGCGCTCCCGAGGGCCGTACGGCCTACATCGACGCCGATATGCGGGACCCCGACGCGATCATCGGCTCGGCCCAGTTCCAGGAGCTTCTGGACCTGCGGGAGCCGGTCGGCCTCATGATCATCGGGATTCTCCACTTCATCCTGGAGAACGACGACGACCACGGCCTCGTCCAGCGGCTGCTCGACCCGCTCCCGTCCGGCAGCTATCTGGCGATGACCATCGGCACCGCCGACTTCGCCCCGGTGGAGGTCGGCCATGTGGCCGAGGAGTATGCGAAGCGCGGCATGCCCATGCAGCTCCGTACGCTGGCCGAGGCCACCACGTTCTTCGACGGCCTGGAGCTGATCGAGCCGGGCGTGACCCAGGTCCACAAGTGGCGTCCGGACGTCGGCCAGGAGGTCATGGACGACCGCGCCATCGCGATGTACGGCGCCATCGCCCGCAAGGCGTAGCCTCCTCTCCCGGACAGGGAATCCCGGGAAGGTTTGCGCCGCTCCAGCCGGGCAATCATTACAGGTCGAGGCGCTGGCCTGGTGGGTCGTGCCCGTGGGCTCCGAAGTAGAGTGCACCGCCGGACGATCGACGACTGGAAGACCTGACAGACCATGAACGTGTCATCGAACCCCCCGATCTACGACCAGCTTCTCCGGGAGCACGGCGACGTCGTCACCGAAGCTCGCGAGGCGGCCCACCAGACGACCCGGCAGGCGGAACACGTGCTGGACTGGAGCGGGCTGCACCGGCGGTTCCCCACCGAGCCGGCGCGCCACGACTGAACCCCGTCCCGACCGGGCCGTCCGCCGGGCCGCCCCCCCCGGGTCGCCTCGCCGGGACGAGAGCGCCACCACCGAGCCGCCCCGCGCCGACCGCGCGGGGCGGCTCGGTCGCGTCATCCCGAGGGCTTCCCGACGCTCCGCGGAGTACTGTGAAGACATCGAGGGTATGTCGCCGTCGGCCGCTTCGCCGAGGGCGTTCTCGATGAAGGACGAGGTGGCCGGGCGCGGCCTCCGGGAGGCGTGGTCGACATGATCGCGGCAGCGACGTATGTCCGTGGCAGATGAGTTCTCGCAGAGCCCGGTCGGGGCCGTCGGGAGAGTCACCGTCCCGATCCCGGCGGACGGGCCCGGTGAGGTGCTGGTGGCCGTACGGGGTGGCTCCGAGGCCTACGCGGCCTGGGCGTACCGCCCGATCGGCCGGGATCTGCGTGTGGTCGTCGTCGAGTCGATCTCGGCGCGCTCGGTGATCGTGGAACCCCTCCCCTCCTGAACCTGAACCCTGAACCCCGAACGACGCACTCCAGCACGAGGAAGCGGTAGCGAGCAGTACCCAGCAATACCGAGCGGTACCGGCGCACACGCGCGGTACGACAGGAGCACACCATGCTGTTCTGGCATGTCCCCGCGCCCAACGAGGCGATGCTCATCTCCGGCTCCAAACGGCAGGCGCAGGACACTCAGTTCCGGATCGTCACGGGACACGGCAGTTTCGTGATGCCGGTCAAGCACAAGGTACGGATGCTCTCCCTGGCGCTCCGCGAGGCGGAGATCGTCGAGGACTGCGTCACCCAGCAGGGAATCCGTCTCAACGTCCGTGCCGTGGCCGTGTTCAAGGTCGGCGACGACACGGTGTCGATCGCCAACGCGGCCCGCCGCTTCCTGGCCGAACAGGACCGGATGGAGGAGCTGGTGGGCCGGATCTTCGCCGGTCACCTCCGCTCCATCATCGGCGGACTGACGGTGGAACAGATCATCCGGGAGCGCGACCGGGTCGCCCAGGAGGTCAAGCAGGGCAGCCACAGCGAGATGGAGAAGCTCGGCATCGTCGTGGACGCGCTCCAGATCCAGGAGATCGACGACGCCACCGGCTACATCGAGAACCTGGCCGCCCCGCACGCGGCGGCCGTCGCCAGCCAGGCGCGGATCGCCCAGGCCAAGTCGGACCAGGAGGCCAGCGAGCGCGAGCAGCAGGCCGCCGCGCTGAAGGCCGAGTACGAACGGGACACCGCGATCAAGCGGGCGGGGTTCCACGCCGAGACGGAGCAGGTCAACGCCCGCGCCGCGCAGGCGGGACCGCTGGCCGAGGCGCGGGCCTCCCAGGAGACCATCGAACAGCAGACGGCCCTGGCGCAGCGGCAGGCCGATCTGGCCGCGCAGCGGCTGGAGGCCGAGGTACGGCGCCCCGCGGACGCCGAGGCGTACCGTCAGCGCACCCTGGCGGAGGCCGCCAGGGACCGGGTGAAGTTCGAGGCGGACGCGTCCGCGTACAGCGAGCGCACCCTCGCCCAGGCCCAGGCCGACGCCAACACCGCGCGCGCCGAGTCCCTGAAGAACGGCAACCAGGAGCTCATCGCCGCCAACCGCACCGTCGAGAACCTGCCGACGCTGGCCGACGCGGCGGCCCGGGGCATGGCGGGCGCCCATCTGACCGTCCTGAACGGCACCGGCGGCGTCAACGACATGGCGGCCGGACTGGTCGGACAGGGCATGGCCATCCTCAACTCGCTGAAGAACGCGTCCGGCGCGTCCGACGCGTCCAAGGACGGCAGGGACACCAAGGCCGACACCAAGGCCGACACCAAGGCCCCGAGCGCCAACGGGAAGCCCACGCTCCGTGCCACCGAGACACGGAGTGAGGAGCCGCCGAGGAGCGAGAGCGCGTGAGGTGACAGGGCGTCCGGCCTGTGTGGTGGGGGGGGGGCCCCCCCCGGGCCCCCCCCCCCCCCCCCGCGACCCCCCCCCCCCCCCGCCGGCGCCGGGCGCCCCCCCCCCCCCGGCGCGCCCCGTGGTGAGGGAGAGCCGGGCGGGCCCCTCGGCC
>NZ_JBITHL010000012.1:0-244734 GCF_044457965.1 Streptomyces sp. NPDC050509
TTGAGTTCTCAAGGAACGGACGCTTCCTTCGTACTCACCCCTGCGGGCTTTCCTCCGGGCGCTTCCCTTCGGTGCTTCATTTTGTTCTGTACTTCTTGTTTCTGTACTTCGTTCCTGCGTTTCCGACTCTATCAGATTCATTCGGCGGTGTTTCCCGCTTCCAGAATTCCGAAGGCCTTTGGAGTGGCCCTTTGCCTTTCGGCTGCTCACTACTTTAACCGAATCCCCGCCCGGCTCATAATCGAGCCGATGGGCGCAGAAATTTCGGCATGCCGAAACTCAGACCCGTAAGGGTTTGATCGTGTGTAGTGGGTGGCCGCTGCGGAGGCTGCTGAACAGCAGGCTCCGTTGAAAGCGGCTCGGGCCACGTTAGGCGGACGAAACAGCGGAGTCAAGTTCGGCGGCGGCGCGGGGCGTGGGCCCGATAAGGGCTGACCGAGGGGTCGCCGTCGATCCAGAAGCGCCAGGGGTGGGTCGCCCCGTCGCCGCCCACCCCCGTACGGGGACCGCTGCGGACCTGGTCTTTGGTGACCGGGGTGCCGGTGAGTACCGACAGCGGCTGGTCCGGGCCGGCACAGACGTCCGTGCCGTTGAGTGCGCGGTCCACGTCCAGGGCGGTGGCCAGGCGGGCCGGGCCTTTGGCCAGTTCCCTGTCGTGACGGGCCGAGATTCGACGTTTGCGTGCCTGCTCCGCGCCCATGCCGATCTCGCCGGCCCGGAGCAGGACCCCGCTCGCCCGGCCCTCGGGCCCGCACACCAGGTTGAGGCAGTGCCACATCCCGTAGGTGAAGTAGACGTACGCGTGGCCGGGCGGGCCGAACATCACCGCGTTGCGGGGCGTGCGTCCCCGGAAGGCGTGCGAGCCCGGGTCCACCTCGCCCGCGTACGCCTCCACTTCTGTGAGCCGTAGCTCGATGGGGCCGTCGTCCGTCTCCCGTACCAGCGTCCGGCCGAGGAGGTCGGGTGCGACGTCAAGGACCGCCCGGTCGAAGAAGTCCCTGGGCAACGGCATACGGTCGGGGCTCGCCATCATGGCGTCCGAGCGTACCGGGGAACCGTCCGTGGCCGGATCGCGTATGTAGGGGTCAGGGACCCGAAGGATTTAGTAGGAGTGACATATGGGCTTCAAGAAGCTGCTCGCGAGCCTGGGCGCCGGTGGGGCGACCGTCGAGACCGAGCTGACCGAGTCGAACGTGGTGCCCGGCGGAGTGGTGCAGGGTGAGGTGCGGATCGAGGGCGGCTCCGTGAACCAGCGGATCCAGGGGCTCTCCGTCGGACTGCAGGCACGGGTCGAGGTGGAGGGGAACGACCAGGAGACCAAGCAGAACATCGAGTTCACGCGGCAGAGCATCGGCGGCGCCTTCGAGGTTCAGGCCGGCGCGGTGCACGTGGTGCCGTTCGGCCTGGAGATCCCGTGGGAGACCCCCGTCACGACCATCGACGGGCAGCCGCTGCGCAACATGAACATCGGGGTGACCACGGAGCTGGACATCGCGCGGGCGCTGGACAACAGCGATCTCGACCCGATCAACGTCCACCCGCTCCCGGCCCAGCAGGCCATCCTGGACGCCTTCATCCACCTCGGTTTCCGCTTCAAGAGCGCGGACATGGAGAAGGGGCACATCCGCGGGACGCGGCAGCGGCTGCCGTTCTACCAGGAGATCGAGTTCTTCGCGCCGCAGCAGTACCGCGGGCTGAACCAGGTCGAGCTGACCTTCGTCGCGGACGACCGCGAGATGGACGTCATCCTGGAGATGGACAAGAAGCCGGGGCTGTTCACCGAGGGCAGCGACTCCTTCCGCTCGTTCCAGGTGGGGCTGGGCGACTTCCAGGAGACCGACTGGGCCGCCTATCTGAACCAGTGGCTCGCCGAGGTGGGTGGCCGTCGCAACTGGTTCTGAGCGAAGCCTTTAGGCTCGGGGTCGCCGACAGACGACATGCCGACAGCCGACATCCGGAGGTTCAGACGTGACCGAGGCGACGAGGGCACCGCTCCCTCATGACTTCCATCCGAAGGTGCCGTCGTTCACCGTGGTGAGCGACGACGTCGCGCCCGGGGCGGTCCTGAAGGACGCCCAGGTCCAGGCCGCTGGGAACACCTCGCCGCATCTGCGGTGGGAGGGGTTCCCAGCGGAGACCGGAAGCTTCGCCGTGACGTGCTTCGATCCCGACGCCCCGACCGGCAGCGGGTTCTGGCACTGGGTGGTCTTCGACATCCCCGCGTCGGTCACGGAGCTTCCGGTGGCCGCGGGCAGCGGCTCGTTCGAGGGGCTGCCCAAGGGTGCCGTACAGGCGCGCAACGACTACGGTTCGAAGGACTTCGGGGGCGCCGCGCCGCCGCCCGGGGACCCGGCGCACCGCTATGTGTTCACGGTGTACGCGGTGGACAGTGAGCGGCTCGGTCCGGACAGCGACGCCTCTCCCGCGGTGGTCGGATTCAATCTGCGCTTCCACACGCTGGCGCGCGCCCAGCTCGTCGGGGAGTACGCGGCCCCCGCCGCTGGCTGACCGTTTGCTTTTTGTTTGCCCTGCCCTGGTCTTGGAGAGATCAGGGCAGGGCATTTTTTATTGTGTTGTCCCTCTCGGCGCGCCCGGCCAGAGTTGATCCAAGCCCACAGCCCTGTCAGCCATGTCAGGGGGCCGGGCGGCGAAACACGGGAGGTGGACGGGATGCGGGACACGCTGGTACTGAATGCGAGCTTCGAGCCGCTGTCGACGGTGACGCTCAACCGTGCGGTGGTCCTGGTGCTCCAGGACAAGGCCGTCGTCGAGCAGGCCCATCCCGGTCTCCGTGTGCGCGCCGCCGCCGTGGAGCTTCCGGTGCCGCGGGTGATCAGGCTCTGCCGGTATGTCCGGGTGCCCTTCCGAAGACAAGCTCCGTGGTCGAGGCGTGGGGTCCTGATACGCGACCAGCACCGGTGCGCGTACTGCGGTCGGCGCGCGACGACGGTGGACCATGTGGTGCCGCGGTCCCGGGGTGGCGCGGACAGTTGGCTGAATACGGTGGCTTCGTGCGCCGAGGACAACCACCGGAAGGCGGACCGTACGCCGGATCAGGCGGGGATGCCGCTGCTGCACGCGCCGTTCGTACCGTCACCGGCGGAGGCGATGCTGCTGTCGTTGCGGGTCGGTGAGCGCTCCGAGCTGCCGCAGTGGCTCGCGGGGGTGCAGGCACAGCCCGCCGCGTGACCGTCAGCCGTACCTGCGGATCAGAAGCTGGACGATGGCGACCACGCCGACCGTCACGACCAGCGCGCGCAGGGCGGCCGGCGGCAGCTTGCGGCCGAACTTGGCGCCGAGCTGGCCGCCGATGGCCGAGCCGACCGCGATGAGTACGACAGCCGTCCAGTCGAACTCGGCGACGAAGAGGAAGAAGAGCGCGGCGACGCTGTTGACGACGGCGGCGAGGATGTTCTTCACCGCGTTGAGGCGCTGCAGGGTGTCGTCGAGCAGCATGCCCATCAGGGAGAGGTAGATGATTCCCTGGGCAGCGGTGAAGTAGCCGCCGTAGACGCTGGCGAGCAGCACTCCGGCGAACAGGAGCGGGCCGCCGTTGAGTCCCGCGCTGGTGCCTTTGCGTGTGCGGCGGGCCTGGACGGCGCGGGCGAGCCGGGGCTGGAGGATCACCAGGACGAGGGCGAGGGTGACCAGGACGGGCACGACCGTCTCGAAGGCCGTGGACGGCAGGACCAGCAGCAGGGTGGCGCCACTGAGTCCGCCGAGGATCGCGGCGACGCTCAGGCGCAGGACGCGGGGGCGCTGGCCGGTGAGTTCGGCGCGGTAGCCGATGGCTCCGCTGATCGAACCGGGTATCAGGCCGAGGGCGTTGGAGACGGTCGCCGTGACCGGGGGCAGCCCTGTCGCCAGCAGGACGGGGAAGGTGATGAGCGTGCCGGAGCCGACGACGGTGTTGATGGCCCCCGCGCTGATGCCCGCAGCGAAGACGGCGAGCATCTCCCAGATGGTCACGGTGTGCTGCCCTTCGTGCTGATCGGTGCCGGATGCACCGACCACCGATCATGCACGAAGGGCGGGGGCGTTCTGTCGAGCGGGGTGTTCTGTCGGCGCGGGGTGTTCTGTCGAACGGTGTTCGGCCGGCGCAGGGTGTTCTAGTCGAGCGGGGTGTCCTGCCTGCGTTCCTTGCCGCCGGTGTTGAAGCCGGGCATGCCGCCGCCGAGGTTGTCGAAGGCGCCGCTGAGTCCCTTGAGCGCGTCGCCGATCTCGCTGGGCACGATCCAGAGCTTGTTGGCGTCGCCCTCGGCGATCTTGGGGAGCATCTGGAGGTACTGGTAGGCGAGGAGCTTCTGGTCGGGGTCGCCGGCGTGGATGGACTCGAAGACCGTACGGATGGCCTGGGCCTCACCCTCGGCGCGCAGGGCGGCGGCCTTGGCCTCACCTTCGGCACGCAGGATCGCGGACTGCTTCTCGCCCTCCGCGGTGAGGATCTGCGACTGGCGGATACCTTCGGCGGTGAGGATCGCGGCGCGCTTGTCACGGTCGGCGCGCATCTGCTTCTCCATCGAGTCCTGGATGGAGGTGGGCGGCTCGATGGCCTTCAGCTCGACGCGGTTGACGCGGATGCCCCACTTGCCGGTGGCCTCGTCGAGGACGCCGCGCAGGGCCGCGTTGATCTCCTCGCGGGAGGTGAGGGTGCGCTCCAGGTCCATGCCACCGATGATGTTGCGCAGTGTGGTGACGGTGAGCTGCTCGATCGCCTGGATGTAGCTGGCGACCTCGTACGTCGCGGCGCGGGCGTCGGTGACCTGGTAGTAGATGACGGTGTCGATATTGACGACCAGGTTGTCCTGGGTGATCACCGGTTGGGGCGGGAAGGGGACGACCTGTTCACGGAGGTCGATCCGGTTGCGGATCGAGTCGATGAACGGGACCACGATGTTCAGGCCCGCGTTGAGCGTGCGCGTGTAGCGGCCGAACCGTTCGACGATGGCGGCGCTTGCCTGCGGGATGACCTGGATCGTCTTGATCAGGGCGATGAATACAAGCACCACCAGGATGACCAGGACGATGATGATTGATGGCATCGCGTTTCTCGGGCCCTTCTCTGCCGGATGTTCTGATGATCCAGTTTCTCAGACCGGAGGTGAACGTGGTGACCGTTCGCCCGGGTTGAGCCTCACATGACGACGGCTGTCGCTCCGTCGATCTCGACCACGTCGACCTGCTGGCCGGGTTCGAAGGATGTGGACTCGTCGTAGGTGCGCGCGGACCACACCTCGCCGGCCAGTTTGATCCGGCCGCCTCTGACGTCCACCCGTTCCAGGACGAGGGCTTGACGGCCTTTCAGCGCGTCGATCCCGGTGGCGGATCCCGGGCTCGATCCGGCGCGCTGCCGGGCCGCGTACGGGCGTACGGCGGCGACGAGCGCCACGGACACCACGACGAAGACGAGGACTTGGACCACCACGCCGCCGCCGAGGGCCGCGGTGATCGCGCCGGCGACCGCACCGGCGGAGAACATGCCGAACTCGGGCATCGCCGTGATGACGAGGGGAATGCCCAGTCCTACGGCGCCGATCAGCCACCACACCCACGCGTCGATTTCCACATGGTCATGGTAGGGGCGCGGGTCCCTGTCCCGACAGGGGCGATATCAGGTCAGAAGGCCGCCGATATGACGGAGGTTCAGCCGAGGGGCAGACCGTGCGCCGTCCAGCGGTCGTTGGTGCGCTCGACGACGAGCGGGAGCCCGAAGCAGAGCGAGAGGTTGCGGGAGGTCAGCTCGGTCTCCATGGGGCCGGCGGCGAGCACCTTGCCCTGGCGGATCATGAGGACGTGGGTGAAGCCGGGCGCGATCTCCTCGACATGGTGGGTCACCATGATCATGGAGGGGGCGTACGGGTCGCGGGCGAGACGGCCGAGGCGGCGTACGAGGTCCTCACGGCCCCCGAGGTCGAGGCCGGCCGCGGGCTCGTCGAGGAGGAGGAGCTCGGGGTCGGTCATCAACGCGCGGGCGATGAGGGTGCGCTTGCGCTCCCCTTCGGAGAGCGTCCCGAACTTGCGGTCCAGGTACTCGGTCATGCCCAGCCGGTCCAGGAAGGCGCGGGCTCGCCGCTCATCGACCTCGTCGTAGTCCTCGTTCCAGGTGGCGGTCATGCCGTACGCGGCCGTGAGGACGGTCTGGAGGACGGTCTGGCGCTTGGGCAGCTTCTCGGACATGGCGATGCCCGCCACGCCGATTCGCGGGCGCAGTTCGAAGACGTCGACCTCGCCGAGCTTCTCGCCGAGGATCCGGACCTGGCCGACGGTCGGGAAGAGGTAGCTGGAGGCGAGGTTGAGCAGGGTGGTCTTGCCCGCGCCGTTGGGGCCGAGGATGACCCAGCGCTCCCCCTCCTTGACCGACCAGGAGACATCGTCCACCAGAGCGCGTCCGTCGCGGACCACGGTTACGTCCACCAGCTCCAGTACATCGCTCATGAGCGCGTTGTCTCCCCATGCAATCGTCTTGAGGTTTCGGGTGCGCCTGTAGACGCGGACCCCCAGGGAAAACCTACGCCACCGGTCGAGTGGTCCGGCCGTGAGGTCTGTTACCTAGGCTGTGACCATGCTTTCGCAACCACGCTCAGGACTGCTGGCCGCTTGGGGAAATGCCCTGTTGGCCGGATTTGTATCGCCGGACGACGCGGTGCTCGCCGTGGTCGGCGAGGACGCGCTGCACCGGGTGGAGGGGCTGCCGGGCGAGGCGGGGCCCGTGGGGCTGACGCTGGCGCTGGGGCGGCTGCGGTCGCTCGGGGTGACCGGGTACCGGGTCGCGCTGCCCGCGCCGGGGCACCCGCTGGGGCTCTGCGGACCGCCGGAGTTCAATGCCCGCGCCCTGGAGGCGGAGGAGGCCGTGATCGCCGTGGGGGCGCCCTACGGGCTGGTGCCCGAGGTGTCCGCGGTGGGTCCCGAGGGCGACCGTCATGTGGAGGTCCTCTGGCACTGTCTGCCGGTACGGGAGGCCCCGCCGGCGGACGTGCCCTCGCTCGGGGAGGCGGAGCGGGAGCTGTCGGAGGCACTGCGGGAGGCGGCGGAGGTGCTGTCCGGGCTGGACGTGGCGGCGTCGGGGCCGGTGGCCGAGGCGATCGTGGACGCGTACCGGGCGCGGGCCGAGGCGGGGCGCGAGGTGCTGGCCCCGGGCTATCCGCAGCGGGCGGTGCGGGTGCTGGAGCAGGCGCAGCGGGTGGGGCTGATGATCGAGCTGGCGTACCGGCACGGGCACGGGGGCGCGGTGAGCGCGTCGGAGATGGCGGCGCGGGGTGAGGCGCTGCGGCCGGTGGAGCGGTTCGCGCGGCGGGCACAGGTGGCGTCGTACAACGCGTATGTGGAGGAGCGGGAGCGGAACGGTCCCGGGGCGGGCGTCTGACACCCCTGGGGTCGACGCCTCCCCGCTGGGCACGCGTGCCGAGCGGGGAGGCGTCGACCCCGGAGGCATACTCCGGTGCGGGGGGAGGCCTCCGGCGCCGGATCATCGGCCCGTCTCCCCTCCTGGCCGGCGAGTGAGCCGAAGGGGCGCGCCGCTGTCGAAAGGGAGAGCGCGCGCAGGTTCGTGAGGAACGAACGAACCGAGCACGGTCGACCGTCGACAGCGGCATAAGGCGCCCCGGAGGCGAACCGAGCCCTTAAAAAAGGGGGCCCGGAGGCGAACCGAGCCTTAAAAATTAACAGCGTGGTTGCCGAACGCCGGGTTCAGCAGGCCGATCACGTTGACCGTGTTGCCGGTGAGGTTCACCGGGATGTGCACCGGGACCTGGACGGCGTTGCCGGAGCCGACGCCCGGGGAGTGCTGGGCCAGGCCGTCGGCGTGGGCGCCGCCCTCGGTGGCGAACGCGGCGCCGGCGGAGGCGCCCGCGGCGAGACCGGCGGTGACGAGGACCAGGGCGGCCTTCTTGGCAACCTTCATGAGGTGTTCCTTAATCGCGTGGTCAACAGCCGCGGCGGGATGCGGCGGCACGCCTTGGAGAACGCGCGACCGGCGCTCAGGATGCGCCGTGTGGGTGACATACACCCGACAGTATGAATCTCAGATCGGAAGATGACCTTCCGTTTTCGCATTGGGCCCCGCCGTCATCGCCGTATCAGCCGGTCACCCCGTGACGTACGGCCCACAGCGCCGCCTGCGTACGGTCCGAGAGGTCCAGCTTCATCAGGATGTTCGACACATGCGTCTTGACCGTCTTCTCGGAGAGCACCAGCGCGCGGGCGATCTCCCGGTTGGAACGCCCGTCGGCGATGAGGGTGAGCACCTCGCGCTCCCGTTCGGTGAGCGACGTGCCCCTCCCCTGGCCCATGGCCGGGTCGTCCTGGGCCAGCAGGGCGCCCGCCACCTCGGGCTGGAGCAGGACGTGCCCCGCGTGGACGGAGCGGATCGCGCCGGCCAGTGCCTCGGGGTCGACATCCTTGTAGACATAGCCGGAGGCCCCGGCGCGCAGCGCGGGCACGACGGTGCGCTGCTCCGTGAAGCTGGTGACGATCAGCACCCGGGCCGGGTTGCCGAGGTCGCGGAGCTTGCGCAGCGCCTCGATCCCGTCCGAGCCGGGCATCTTGATGTCCATCAGGACGACGTCGGGGCGCAGCTCCTCGGTGCGGGCGACGCCCTCGGCGCCGTCGGACGCCTCCCCCACGACCTCGATGTCGGGCTGGATCTCCAGGAACGTACGGAGTCCGCGCCGTACCACCTGGTGGTCGTCGACCAGCAGTACGCGGATGGCACGCCCGTCGCCTGCCCCCGCCCTGCCTTCGAAGCGCTGCGCGCCGCCCTTGTCGTCTTCAGCCACCGGGCACCTCCATCTCGATCGTGGTGCCCTGTCCGGGCGCCGATTGCACCCGGAGTCTGCCGCCCACTCCGCCGGCCCGGTCCCGCATCGAGACCAGTCCGAGGTGGCGCCCGGCCCGGCGGACCACACGGGGCTCGAAGCCCTTGCCGTTGTCGGTGACGCTGAGGACCGCGCCCTGGGCGCGACGGGCGAGCGTGACGTCGACGCGGTCGCCGCCGGAGTGGCGCAGCGCGTTGTGCAGGGCCTCCTGGGCCACGCGCAGCAGCGCCTCCTCCTGGGCGGCGGGCAGCGCCCGTACCGCCGAGCTGTCGAAGGTGACCCGGGCCGCGTGGGCGCGGTCGAGCACCTGGATCTGGGTACGGAGCGTAGCCACCAGGCCGTCCTCGTCCAGGGCGGCGGGGCGTAGCTCGACCACGGCGGCGCGCAGCTCGTCGGCGGCTTCCGCGGCGAGGGCGGCGACCTGCTGGAGCTCGTCCTTGGCGCGGGCGGGGTCGCGGTCGACGAGGGCGGCGGCGGCCTGGGCGGTGAGCCGCAGGGAGAAGAGCTTCTGGCTGACGGCGTCGTGCAGCTCGTGGGCGAGGCGGGAGCGTTCCTCGACGATGGTCAGTTCGCGGCTGCGCTCGTAGAGCCGGGCGTTGGTCAGGGCGATCGCGGCGTGCTGGGCGAGGATCGAGAGGAGTTCCTCGTCCTCCTCGGTGAATCCGCAGCCGCCGTCCGGCTTGGGGCAGCGTTTGTTGGCGAGGAAGAGCGCGGCGATGGTCTCGTCGCCGTCCCTGACCGGCAGGCCCAGGAAGTCGGACATGTCGGGGTGGGCGGAGGGCCAGCCCTCGAAGCGGGGGTCCTTCCGTACGTCGGCGAGGCGCTCGGCCTTCTCCTCGTGGAGCATCGCGGCGAGGATGCCGTGCTGGCGCGGGAGCGGGCCGATGGCCTTCCACTGTTCGTCGCTGACGCCGTCGACGACGAACTGGGCGAAGCCGCCGTGGTCGTCCGGCACACCGAGGGCCGCGTACTCGGCGTCGAGCAGCTCCCGGGCGGAGACGACGATCGTCTTGAGGACGTCGTGCACCTCCAGACGCCTGCTCATGGCGAGGAGTGCGGTGCTCACGGCGGCGAGGCCGGAGCTGGGTCGGTGGCTCATGTGGCCACCGTATCCCCGGGCCGGTACGCGGCGTATCGGCCCGGGGACGGTCCGCGGCCGGGGTCCTTGGGACTAGGACCCGGGTGTCCCGGCCTAGGTCCCCGGCGTCCCGGCCTAGGGCGAAGTGCCCGCGTGGGTCCGGGCCCGCGCACGAGGCGGTGGGGGCGGGGGCGTTCCTACGTTGGACGTGTCACAGGGTCACTGGGTCACGGCGCCGCGGAGTCACGGAGTCACGGCAGGCGGGCGACCGGTGACCGGGAACGCCGACGCGGAGGAGCGGACGTCATGCCGGTAGCGGTCATCACGGGGGCATCGAAGGGGCTGGGGCGCGCACTGGCCGAGGCGCTGGCGCGGCGCGGCTGGGATCTGGTGCTGGACGCCAGGACCGCGCGCGTACTGGAGGGGACGGCCCGCGCGGCCGGGACGCACGGGACGCGGGTGGTGGCGCTCGCCGGGGATGTGACGGACGCCACGCACCGTGCGGAGCTGGTGGCCGCCGCGGCGGGGCTCGGCTCGCTGGACCTGCTGGTGAGCAATGCCAGCGCGCTGGGCGCGGAGCCGCTGGTACGGCTGGACGCGCTGCCCCCGGCGGGGCTGCGGGCCGCGCTGGAGACCAATGTGGTGGCGGCGCTCGGGCTGGTGCAGGAGGCGCTGCCGCTGCTGCGGGAGAGCGCGGCGGGCGCGGTGATCGCGGTCAGCTCGGACGCGGCGGCGGAGGCGTACGAGACCTGGGGCGGGTACGGGGCGTCCAAGGCGGCGCTGGACCACCTCGCGGCCGTGCTGGCGGTCGAGGAGCCGGGGCTGCGGGTGTGGGCGGTCGATCCGGGGGACATGGGGACGGATCTGTACGCGGCGGCCGTGCCGGACGACACGGATCCGCGTCCTGCGCCCGAGACGGTGGTGCCCGGCTTCCTGCGGCTGCTGGACCGGCGGCCGGCGAGCGGCCGGTACGCGGCGCCAGCGCTGCTGGAGGCGACGGCATGAGGATGCCGGACGCGCCCGAGGAGCTGTCGGCGCGGATGCCGGACGTACCCGAGGAGCTGTCGGCGCGGGTTCCGGCGGAGCAGCGTGGGGCGGGACGGGACGATGTACGGCTGCTGGTGTCCAGGGGGACGCGGGTGAGCCACCACGCCTTCCGGGAGCTGTCGGAGCTGCTGCGGGCCGGGGACGTCCTGGTGGTCAACACGTCGGCGACGCTGCCCGCGGCGGTCGACGGGCGGATCGGGCCCGATCCGGGCGGTGAACGGGTGGTCGTGCACTTCTCGACGCGGGGTGACGACGGCAGGTGGGCGGTCGAGCTGCGGACGCCGCGTGGGCCGGCCGGAGCCGGGGCAGGGGCCGGGACGAGGACCGGAGCCGGGGCAGGGGCCGGGACGAGGACCGGAGCCGGGGCAGGGGCCGGGACGACGCTGCCCCGGCCCGGTGGCCCGGCCGGCGCGGTCGTACGGCTGCCCGGCGGGGGTCAGCTCGTCCTGGAGGAGCCGCTGGACCCGGCGGGGGCCAGGCTCTGGTGGGCGCGGACCCCGGGCACCGATGTGCCGGGGCTGCTGGGCCGCCGCGGCCGGCCCATCCGGTACGGGTACACGGAGCGGGACCAGCCGCTCTCCGCGTACCAGACGGTCTTCGCGCTCCCCTCCCCCGACGGCCGGGGCTCGGCGGAGATGCCGAGCGCGGGGCGGCCCTTCACGGCGGGGCTGGTCGCGGAGCTGGTGAGCCGGGGCGTGCAGTTCGCGCCGCTGGTCCTGCACACGGGGGTGGCGTCGGCGGAGGCGCACGAGCCGCCGTACCCGGAGCGCTTCGCGGTGCCGGAGCCGACGGCGCGGCTGGTGAACGCCGCCGCGGCGGCGGGCGGCGTGGTCGTCGCGGTCGGTACGACGGCGGTGCGCGCCCTGGAGTCGGCGGCGGGCCCGGACGGGGTGGTGCGGGCGTCGTCCGGCTGGACGGACCTGGTGGTGACGCCCCGGCGCGGGGTGCGCGTGGTGGACGGGCTGCTGACCGGGCTGCACGAGCCCGTGGCCTCGCATCTGCTGATGCTGGAGGCGATCGCCGGGCGGGCGGCGCTGACCAGGGGATACGAGGCGGCGCTGCGCTGCCGCTACCTCTGGCACGAGTTCGGGGACGTCCATCTCGTCCTGCCCGGAAAAACGCTCACTCCTTGAATTGCTGGAGCAACACGCGGTCATGCCGAGGGGGGTCCGATGTGAGCCCCGGCATAGGACGCACGTCACTTACGAGCGGGTTTAGTCGACGGATAAAGGCCGCGTGAGCATGGCATAACCGGACATTGGGGCGCCTTCCAGGCGCCCCTTCGCACTATCCGGGGTCGTACGTCACACCTTTGCCAGGGCATTTTGCGGCCGCTAACAATTGCCGACGTCGCCGCCGAGATGGCTGGCCGTCCGGCCTCCGCGACTCCCGCTATTCGAAGAGGTACGTCTCTATGTTCTCGTCACGCACCCCTGGCCTCAGCCGTCTGAACAAGACCCACAGGGCATCGATCGCCGGCGTCGCAGCCGCCGGAGCCGCGGCTCTGACGTTCACCCTCGTCCCCGGGGGCCACGGCGCCGCCGAGGCCAAGCCCGAGGCCCAGGCCAAGTCCTCCGCCGCCACTCAGGTGGCGTGGACGCCGGCGACGGACAGCACCCAGGCATCGACCGTGCACTCGATCGTCGCCAAGCAGCACACCAACGCCCTCGACGGCGTGGCCCAGGTCCAGAACACCGGCATCTCGAAGTCGGACTCCGAGTCCAAGGCCAAGTCCGCCGCGAAGGAGAAGGCCGAGGCGAAGGCGAAGGCTGCCGCCAAGGCCAAGGCCGCCGCCAAGGCGAAGGCCAAGGCCGAGGCGAAGAAGCGCGCCAAGACCACGTCCGCCAGCCGCTCGACCGTGCGCAAGCCGGTCTACGCGAACAACCTGGACGGCTGGATCCGTGAGTCGCTGGCCATCATGAAGAAGCACGGCATCCCGGGCAGCTACAACGGGATCCACCGCAACATCATCCGTGAGTCGAGCGGTAACCCGAACGCGATCAACAACTGGGACATCAACGCCCAGAACGGCATCCCCTCGAAGGGTCTGCTGCAGGTGATCCCGCCGACCTTCAAGACGTACCACGTCAAGGGAACGCCCAACAACATCTACAACCCGGTCTCGAACATCGTGGCCGCGTGCAACTACGCCGCGGACAAGTACGGCTCGATGGACAACGTCAACAGCGCGTACTGACCGTCACGGACACATCCGGAGCGATCCGGGCAGCCGTGTGAACGAACGCCGGAGGGCGGCACCCCCACTGCGGGGGTGCCGCCCTCCGGCGCGTTCCGGTACGTTCCGGCGTTTTCCGGTGCTCTCCGGGACGCGCCGTACGTACGGCGCGTCCCGTACGGATACGGTTCCGGCGCCTCAGGCCCGGTCGCGGTCCGGCGTCACTTGCGCATGACCTCGGGCTCGTGGCGGCGCAGCAGCCGCGCGACCACGAAGCCGCAGACGACCCCGATCAGCACCAGGACCGAGATGTTCAGGACCCACTGGCCCGCCGCGTGCTCCCACAGCGGGTCCAGGTTCGTCGGGTCGTTGAGGTCCCACGGCGCCATCAGGTGCGAGAGGTCCAGGGTGGTGCCCGCGCCGGCGATGGCCCAGCGGGACGGCATCAGCCAGGCGAGCTGTTCCAGGCCCGGCGAGTCGTAGAGCTGGAAGAGGACGCCCGTGAACACGACCTGGACGATCGCGAACATGACGAGCAGCGGCATCGTCTTCTCGGCGGTCTTCACCAGCGAGGAGATGACCAGGCCGAACATCATCGAGGTGAAGCCGAGGGCGATCACGACCAGGCAGATCTCGACGGCCGGCGGCATGATCAGGCCCTCTTCGGGCAGCACGCGGGGCGCGAAGCCGATACCGCAGATGATGACGCCCTGGAAGGCCGTGATCACACCGAGTGTGATCACCTTGGACATCAGATAGGCGGAGCGGGAGAGGCCGGTGGCCCGTTCCCGTTCGTAGATCACCCTCTCCTTGATCAGTTCACGTACGGAGTTGGCCGCGCCCGAGAAGCACATGCCGACCGTGAGGATCAGCATGATCGTGCCCGCGGCGCCGTTGAACCGGGTCGGCGCCTCGGGCGGCCCGAGGCCGAACTTGGCGGGGATCACGACGCTGACCACCCCGAGCACGGCGGGCAGGATCAGCATCAGCCCCATGAAGCCCTTGTCGGAGGCGATCACCGAGGAGTAGCGGCGTATCAGCGTCCAGAGCTGGGAGCCCCAGCTCTGCGCCTTCGGCGGGCGCAACTGCTGCGGCGGCGGCATGTGGACGGACTGGGCGGCGACGGAGTCGATGTCCGCGGCGTACATCTGGTAGTGCTGCGAACCGCGCCAGCGGCCCGCCCAGTCGTAGTCGCGGTAGTTCTCGAAGGCCGAGAAGACATCGGCCCAGGTGCTGTAGCCGAAGAAGTTGAGCGCTTCCTCCGGCGGGCCGAAGTACGCCACGGAGCCGCCGGGGGCCATCACGAGCAGCTTGTCGCAGATGCCCAGCTCGGCCACGGAGTGGGTGACCACCAGGACCGTACGGCCGTCGTCGGCGAGCCCGCGCAGAAGCTGCATGACATCGCGGTCCATGCCCGGGTCGAGGCCGGAGGTCGGCTCGTCCAGGAAGATCAGCGACGGCTTGGTGAGCAGCTCCAGGGCCACGGACACGCGCTTGCGCTGACCACCGGAGAGCGAGGTGATCTTCTTGTCCTTGTGGATGTCGAGCTTCAGCTCGCCCAGCACCTCGCCGATCCGGGCCTCGCGCTCGGCCTCGGCGGTGTCGCCGGGGAAGCGGAGCTTGGCCGCGTACTTGAGCGCCTTCTTGACGGTCAGCTCCTTGTGCAGGATGTCGTCCTGCGGAACGAGACCGATGCGCTGACGCAGTTCGGCGAACTGCTTGTACAGATTCCGGTTGTCGTAGAGGACGTCGCCCTGGTCGGCGGGGCGGTAGCCCGTGAGCGCCTTGAGCAGCGTGGACTTGCCGGAGCCGGAAGGACCGATGACCGCGATGAGCGACTTCTCGGGGACACCGAAGGAGACGTCCTTGAGGATCTGCTTGCCGCCGTCGACCGTCACCGTGAGGTGGCGGGCCGAGAAGGAGACCTCACCGGTGTCGACGAACTCCTCCAGCCGGTCCCCGACCAGCCGGAAGGTGGAGTGGCCGACACCGACGATGTCGTTGGGGCCGAGGAGCACGGTGCCGGACTTGGCGATCGGCTGACCGTTGACGTACGTGCCGTTGTGGGATCCGAGGTCGTGGATCTCGAAACGGCCGTCGGGCGTCGCCGTGAACTCGGCGTGGTGACGCGAGACCTGGAGGTCCGAGACGACCAGTTCGTTCTCCAGCGCACGGCCGATGCGCATCACACGGCCGAGGGAGAACTGGTGGAAGGTGGTCGGGCTGCGGTCCCCGTGTGCGGACGGAGCCCCCGCCTCGCCGCCCGCGCCACCGCCCTGCGGCTGCCGTGATTGCTGTGGCTGCTGCGGCTTCTGCGACTGAGGCGCTTGCTGCGCGTAGTGGGGTGCAGGGGCCTGTACCTGCTGGGGTACGGGGGCCGCCTGTGCCTGCGGCGCCTGCTGCCAGCTCTGCTGCTGCGGCGGGGCGGCCTGCTGCTGGGGCTGCTGCCAGCCCTGCGGGGCCGGCGCCTGCTGGGCCGGTACCTGCTGAGGTGCCGCGCTCTGCGCGCTGTACGCCCCCGCGCCCGCACCGACTCCCGCGCCGGTGAGACTGACGCGAGGGCCGTCGGTGGCGTTGCCGAGATGGACGGCGGAGCCGGCGGCTACTTCCATCTGCTGAATGCGCCGGCCCTGTACATAGGTGCCGTTGGTACTGCCATGGTCCTCAATGACCCAGCCACGGCCTCCCCACCTCAGGGTGGCGTGGCGCCACGAGACCCGGGCGTCGTCGATCACGAGGTCGCCCTGTGGATCGCGGCCGAGGGTGTACGACCTGGACGGATCGAGCGTCCAGGTCCTTCCGTTCAATTCCAGTACGAGTTCCGGCACTCCATGCCCCACTTGTTGTCCCCCGAGTTTCCCCCATCGCAGGGAGTCTAGGGATGGCGAACATCGTGGGGAACTATTTCAGGCTCACTCCCGTCTTTGAAAGTCGGGCCGTGTGCAATACCGGCACAAGCGTGTAACAGCCCCACCACAAAGGGCTGTCGGTGAGGAACAAAGAGCCACGGAAAGCAACAACACAGACAAACCACAGGGCTGGTGGGGCAATCCGTCGCCGCGAACTCCTTTCGGCGTCGGGCGGTCGGGGCGTCCGGGGCGGTACCGGAGAGCGCGGGGGCGGGATTCAACCGTCGATTTCTCGCCAATCGAGGACCGGCGGTACGGCCGTACCGGAGTCAGGGAATCCGGTACGCCGGTTACGTACGGTACGGCGGACGGTCCGTACAGCACGCCGGCAAATGACCCCGGACCCGGCGGCGCACCGTACCCGCAGGTCACCCCCGCTATCACCCCATGATCACTGTCCGGTACGCGGGACGGCTGGCCGGTTTCCGTGCCTCGCCCGATACGGTGGAACCACCATGAGCGCACCTCAGCCCCGTCTGCACTCCGATGTCCCGACCCTCCTCGTCAAGATCTTCGGGAAAGACCGCCCGGGGATCACCGCCGGGCTCTTCGACACCCTCGCCGCCTTCTCCGTCGACGTGATCGACATCGAGCAGGTCGTCACCCGTGGCCGTATCGTCCTGTGCGTACTCGTCACCGCGCCGACCGCGGGCGGTACCAGCGAGGGCGAGCTGCGGTCCACCGTGCACAGTTGGACCGAATCCCTCAAACTCCAGGCCGAGATCATCTCCGGCAAGGGCGACAACCGCCCGCGCGGCAGCGGCCGTTCCCATGTCACCGTCCTCGGAAACCCGCTGACCGCCGAGTCGACGGCGGCCATAGCCGCCAGCATCACCGCGACCGGCGGCAATATCGACCGGATCTTCCGGCTCGCGAAGTACCCGGTCACGGCGGTCGAGTTCGCCGTGTCCGGTGTGGAGACCGAACCGCTGCGCACCGCCCTCGCCACCGAGGCGGCCGAGATCGGGGTGGATGTCGCCGTCATCTCGGCCGGACTGCACCGCCGGGCCCAGCGGCTGGTGGTCATGGACGTGGACTCGACCCTGATCCAGGACGAGGTCATCGAGCTGTTCGCGGCGCACGCCGGCTGCGAGGCCGAGGTCGCCGAGGTGACCGCCAGGGCCATGCTCGGCGAGCTGGACTTCGAGCAGTCCCTGCACGCCCGGGTCGCGCTGCTCGCCGGGCTCGACGCGTCGGTGGTGGAGAAGGTACGGGCCGAGGTACGGCTCACCCCCGGTGCCCGCACCCTGGTCCGGACGCTCAAGCGGCTCGGCTACCAGGTGGGGGTGGTCTCCGGTGGATTCACCCAGGTCACCGACGCCCTCCAGGTGCAGCTCGGGCTGGACTTCGCCGCCGCCAACACCCTGGAGATCGTGGACGGCAAGCTCACGGGACGGGTCGTGGGCGAGATCGTCGACCGGGCGGGCAAGGCCCGGCTGCTGCGCCGGTTCGCGGCCGAGGCCGGGGTGCCGCTGGCGCAGACGGTGGCCATCGGCGACGGCGCGAACGATCTCGACATGCTGAACGCGGCCGGACTCGGGGTGGCCTTCAACGCCAAGCCGGTGGTCCGCAAGGCCGCCCACACGGCGGTGAACGTACCGTTCCTGGACACCGTGCTCTATCTGCTGGGCATCACCCGGGAAGAGGTCGAGATCGCGGACGGTGAGGACGGCTTCGAAGAGCCGTCCGAGCAAGCACCGCTGGACGGCCGGGCGGGCTGACCCGCGCGGCGGAGAACAGAGACGTAAGTACAAGGATGAAAGAAAAAGGATGAAAGAAGGCCCCGGTCGGGAGCCGGCGAACAGCCGGGCTCCCCACCGGGGCCTTCCCCGTCCTTGGGTACGCCGGCGGTCAGCCGCGCGGCGTCCAGAACTCGACGAGCTTGGCCACGCCGTGCTCGACCGACTTCCAGGTGCCGTCGAACGTGAGGACGGCGAGAGCCGCGGTGGGGAAGCCACTGCTGTTCATCCGCGCGAGGGCGTCGCCCTCCGAGGAACCCGCGAGGGCGTCGGCGAGGGCGTGCGTACCCGGGTTGTGGCCGATGAGAAGGAGGTCGCGCACGTCGTCGGGGACCTCGTTGACGACGGCGATCAGCTCGCCGAGGGCGGCATCGTAGAGCCGGTCCTCGTAGACGGTCCTGGGGCGCTGCGGCAGCTCGGCCACCGCGAGTTTCCAGGTCTCTCGCGTTCTGGCCGCGGTCGAGCAGAGAGCCAGATCGAAGGCGATACCCGTCGCGGCCAGCTCACGGCCGGCGATGGGGGCATCCGCACGGCCCCGGTCGGCGAGCGGCCTGTCGTGGTCGGCCACGTCGGGCCAGTCGGCCTTCGCGTGCCGGAGGAGGACGATCCTGCGGGGTGTTTCGACGCTCATGCTTCCCAGCTTCGCATGAAATGAGCCAGCGGGCGCAGGGTGTTGACGTGCTCACCCGGCACGGGTGAACGGCACCGCCGCCGCTGACCGGTACTACCGGGCCAGGGTCAGATGCAGGTGCTCAAGGATCCTGCCGACCGTGGGGTCGGAGGTCGCGGCATGCGCCTGCCCGGGGTCCGCCATCAGCAGGAACAGGACCACGAAGGCTATGGAGGGCAGGGCGACGGACCACCACGGCAGCCGGGTGTCGACGCTGCCGGAGGTGGCCGGGGCGTGGGGCCGGGAGTGGGTACGGACCGGCATGGCCGCCTCCGGGAGTCGGTGGATGGGTCTGCGACCCGTGATGCTTCCAAGCTACGGATCACGGGGCCCGGTTCCCATCCGGTGACCCACCCACTTGACCCTGACCCAGGCCCCCTAGGGGATGGGGGGCCAGCCCCACCCCGGGGCGTCACGGCGGACGGTCAGGGGCTGGCGATGGTGGCGATGATGCTGATGATCACCATGATGCCGATGATCGTGCCGAAGACGAGCAGCAGTTTCCGCTGGCCGTTCTGGGGGTTCGGGTCAAGGACTGGCATGCGGTCAGTCTCGCATCCGCGTCTCGTCCTCGATCGTCCGGTCCCGCCCCGCGATGACGCCCATCGCCATCTGCGGTACGAGGAACCCGGCCATCAGCGCGATCGGCAGCCCCCAGCCGCCGGAGTACTCGTACACCATTCCCACCAGCACGGGTCCGGGGATCGAGATCAGATAGCCGGTGCTCTGGGCGAAGGCGGAGAGGCGCCCGACACCGGCGCCGGTCCTCGACCGCAGGCCGATCATGGTGAGGGCCAGCGGGAACGCGCAGTTCGAGACGCCCAGCAGCACGGCCCAGACCCACGCGCCCCCGACCGGCGCGAGATACAGCCCGGCATAGGCGGTCAGCCCGCAGAGCCCGAGGGCGACGACGATCGGCCCCTGGTTGGTCATACGGGTGGCCACCCGCGGGATCACGAAGGCCAGCGGCACGCCCATCGCCATGATCACGGCGAGCAGCAGCCCCGCCGTGCCCGCCGGGACCCCGGCGTCCCGGAAGATCTGCGGCATCCAGCCCATGGTGATGTACGCGCCGGTGGCCTGGAGGCCGAAGAAACAGGCGAGCGCCCAGGCCGTACGGCTCCGCCCGAGCCGGAGACCGGGCGCGCCACCGCTGCCGCCCGGCGCCGCGGTCGCGTCCCTGGCCGTGGACGGAGCCGGAGCCGGGGAGCCGGAGGCGGTCGCCGAGCGGTCGCGCGCCAGGCCGGTCCACGGCAGTACGGCCACGGCGGCGAGCACCGCCCAGACGCCCAGCCCGGTACGCCAACTGCCGCCGAGTGCCTGGGTCATGGGGACGGTCACGGCAGCCGCCGCGGCGGTGCCGAGCGCCAGCCCCATGGAGTACAGGCCGGTCATGGTGCCGACCCGGTCGGGGAAGTCGCGCTTGACGATCACCGGCATCAGCACATTGCTGACGGCGATCCCCATGAGCGCGAAGGCGCTGGCGGCGAGGAAGCCGGCCGTACCGCCGGCGAACGGGCGGAGCGCCACTCCCGCGGTGATCGCCACCATCCCGGCGAGGACGACGGCGCCGGGGCCGAAGCGCCGCGCCAGCCGGGGCGCGGCGAAGCCGAAGACGGCGAAGCAGAGCGGCGGTACGGAGGTGAGGACGCCCGCGAGGGTGCCGCTCATGTGCAGTCCGTCCCGTACCTCTTCGAGGAGGGCGCCGAGGCTGGTGATGGCGGGGCGGAGGTTGAGTGCGGCGAGGACGAGCCCGGCGACCAGGAGCCGGGTGCGCCACTTCGACGAAGGCGCTGTCGGCGCGGCGGGGACGGAAAGGGCGGTGGGGACGGAAAGGGCGGTGGGCGCGGACGCCGGTATGCGCCGGGTATGCGGGTGGAGAGAGGTGTGCGGCTCGTCGAACATGGGGCCATCATAGAATGATGGGATGTTTTACTGTCCATCTGCGGGACGCTGTCCTCCTGCCGGACGCTGTCCCTCCCCGAGACCAGGAGCACCATGGCACTGACCTCTCCCCGGCGCTCCGCGCTCTCCGATCAGGTGATCACCGAGCTGCGGGACCAGATCACGTCGGGCGCGTGGCCGGTGGGCTCACGCATCCCGACCGAGCCCGAGCTGGTCGAACAGCTCGGGGTGGCCCGCAACACCGTCCGCGAGGCGGTCCGCGCGCTCGCCCACAACGGGCTGCTGGCCATCCGGCAGGGCTCGGGGACGTATGTCGTCGCGACCAGCGAGCTGGCCGGGGTGATGCACCGCAGATTCGCCGGGGCCGAACCGGTGCACATCGCCGAGCTGCGTTCCACGCTGGAGTCCTCGGCCGCGCGGCTGGCCGCCCAGCGCCGTACGGAACGCGATCTGCGGCAGCTCGACACGCTCCTCGCGCGGCGCGAGGAGGCCTGGGCCGCAGGGGACGCGGACCGTTTCGTGACGGCTGACACGACGCTGCATCTCGCGGTCGTCGCGGCGTCGCACAACGATGTGATGACCGCGCTCTACGCGGATCTGGGCCATCTCCTGCGCGACTGGCTGCGGGACGACGTGGGCCGGGAGCTGCGCCCCGAGAACCACATGGACCACGCACGGCTGGTGGCGGCGATCCGGGCGGGGGACGCGGAGACGGCGGCGGCCGAGGCGGCGAGCTACACCCGGCACTGCCTGGTCACGGACGTACGTGGCTGACCCGTACCGACCTGATCTCCTTCCAGCACCGGTCGGCGAGCCGGACGTACCCGGCGGCCCTGATGTCCACGGGCGCGCCGACGGCGTCAATGTCCCACCAGCGCGCGCAGTCCACGTGCAGCCGGACCCGGTCCGTCTCGGGGTACGGGTTGTGGCAGTACGCGACGGCGCGGGAGCCCTGGATGTCCGTACGGCAGGTGGCATGGAAGCGGTCGGGGGCCGGGCGGTCCCGGCCCGGTCGGTCGGCGGCGACCGCCAACGCCGAGGCGATCAGCGTGGCCGCCACAAGAGCGGCCGTACGGCGACGTCGCGGACGCATACGGACCCCTCCTCCCCCGGCGGAAGAGCCGTAGGGACGGCCCCGTCATGAGCCGTCCCGCCCAGTGTGCGGGGAAGCGCCGCTCTTTTCGACTCGGGGAGGAGCAGCGGGCGGACGGGAGAACAAGAAGGCCGCGCGCTCCGAAAGGGAACGCGCGGCCTTCTCAGTGCTGCCGAGAGTGTCAGGCACCCATCATGTGCACGCCGCCGTCGACGTGGACGATCTCGCCTGTCGTCTTCGGGAAGAAGTCCGACAGCAGACCGACGACACCGCGACCGGCCGGCTCCGGGTCCGAGAGGTCCCAGTTGATCGCGGCACGCTCGTTCCAGACATCCGCGAAGGTCTCGAAGCCCGGGATCGACTTGGCCGCCATCGACTTGAGCGGACCGGCCGAGATCAGGTTGCAGCGGATGTTCCGCTCGCCCAGGTCACGCGCGAGGTAGCGGTTGGTGGACTCCAGGGCCGCCTTGGCGACACCCATCCAGTCGTACTTGGGCCAGGCGAACTGCGCGTCGAAGGTGAGGCCGACGACCGAGCCGCCGCGCTCCATCAGCGGCAGGCAGGCCATGGTGAGCGACTTCAGGGAGTACGCCGAGACGTGCACCGCCGTGGAGACGTCCTCCCAGCTCCCCTCCAGGAAGTTGAAGGCGCCCTGCGGCCCGAAGGCGATCGAGTGCACGATGCCGTCGAGCCCGGCGCCCTCGCCCTGGTGCTCACGGATCTTGTCGGCCAGCCCGTCCAGGTGCTCCTGGTTGGTGACGTCCAGCTCGATGACCGGGGCGGGCTTGGGCAGCCGCTTGGCGATGCGCTCGACGAGCGTGAGCCTGCCGAAGCCGGTGAGGATGACCTCGGCGCCCTCCTCCTGCGCCACCTTGGCGGCCTGGAAGGCAATGGAGGACTCCGTGAGGACGCCCGTCACGAGAATGCGCTTGCCGGCGAGGATTCCACTCATGTGATCAGTGACCCATGCCCAATCCGCCGTCAACGGGAATGACGGCTCCAGTGATGTACGAGGCGTCGTCGGAGGCGAGGAACCGCACCGTCGCGGCGATCTCCTCCGGCTGCGCATAGCGGCCGAGCGGCACCTGCGAGACGATGCCCGCGCGCTGCTCGTCGGTGAGTACCTTCGTCATGTCGGTGTCGACGAAGCCGGGCGCGACGACGTTGAAGGTGATGTTCCGCGAACCCAGCTCACGGGCGAGGGAGCGGGCGAACCCGACCAGACCTGCCTTGGACGCGGCGTAGTTCGCCTGCCCCGCCGAACCGAGCAGCCCGACCACGGACGAGATCAGGACGACCCGGCCCTTCTTGGCGCGCAGCATCGCGCGGTTGGCGCGCTTGACGACGCGGAAGGTGCCGGTGAGGTTGGTGTCGAGCACGGAGGCGAAGTCCTCCTCGGACATCCGCATCAGCAACTGGTCCTTGGTGATGCCGGCGTTGGCCACCAGCACCTCCACGGGACCGTGCTTCTCCTCGATCTCCTTGTATGCCTGCTCCACCTGCTCGCTGTCGGTGATGTCGCAGCGGACCGCCAGGCAGCCCAGCTCCGTGAGCGCCTGCGGCGGCTCGCCGGAGCGGTAGGTGATGGCGACCTTGTCGCCGTTGTCGGCGAAGGCACGGGCGATGGCGAGGCCGATGCCCCGGTTTCCTCCGGTGACGAGAACCGAGCGGCTCAACGGATCAGCCTTTCCTCAAGGGGTCTGGTACCCCTGAAAACCTATAGGTCCCACCCGGCCCGCGGAGAATCGGCCCCTGACAGCGCCTCGGGGCACTCCCTGTCGGGTCCCTACAGAAACGGGCCTCGGGCCGGTTGCTGTACGGGCTCACTCCCCGCCGTACAGACGGTCAAGACTCACCAGCACCACCTCGCCCCCCTTCTCGGCGGCCCGCAGCTCAGGGGTGAACCCCTCTCCGCTGAAGCAGACGAGCCGGACCTGCGACACATCCGTGCCGCGCCCTGCCAGCAGATCCCGGATTCCTCGCAGCCGTTCGAGATGTCCAACCCCCATGACCTGACCCCACTTGCACTCGCCGAGTGCCAGCAACACCCCGTTGTCCTGGCCGACAGCGCCGTGGGCCACGACGTCGACTTCGTAGGAGGCCCGGTTCGCCGGGTCGGTGACAGTGCCGTACGACACGTCGATCGGCAGCCCGCCGAGCGTCTCGGGCGCCGCGAAGTGGGCGACCCAGTCCCGGCAGAGCTGCTCGAAGTGCGGGCCGACCACCGCAGGGAAGAAACTCGGTCCGCTGCTCCGCCAGGCGGCTTCGGCCATCCCCCGGTCCAGCATGGCGATCTTCGGCCGGACGATGGCATGGTCGAAGTTGATCAGCGGTTCGGCGACCTGGTACGTGCTGCGGTTCTTGCGGAACGCGTCCGTCTGCCGTTGTACGAGTCCACAGTCCTGGAGCACGGTCAACGGGTGGGTGATGTCGCCGGTGGGCCGGGCGAGGAAGTTCGCGATACGGCCGGACGTGCGGTTCCCTGAGGCGATCGCCGACAGCACCGAGTGGTAGATCGCCCGGTCGCGCAGATCGGACTCGTCGGCCAGCAGGTAGCGCGCCTCCCGGTAGAGAGGCGAGCGCGGCGAGAGCACGGTCCGGCAGATCCAGGCGTCGAAATCCTCGATGCCGGACGGGGTGTCGTCCCGTACGAACTCACGCCGATAGGCCGGAGTGCCGCCGACGACCGCGTGGACGAGCACCGCGAGCCGGGGATCGTCCATGCCCCAGAACTCCGCCGCCTTCCGGAAGTCGAGCGGGTGAACGACCAGTTCCAGGCTCGCCCGGCCCCGCAGCGGTGACGTACCGCTGAGCAGCCCGCCCATGAAGGCGAGCGAACTGCCGCACAGGAGAAGACGGGTACGGGACTCCAAGCGCTCCGGGCGGCGGGGCCCGTAGGCGACCTGGAGCACGGAGTGCAGCGACGGCGAGTGCCGGGCGAGATAGGGGAATTCGTCGATCACCACGGGCAGCGGCCGCTCACGGCCGAGCGCGAGCAGCGCATCGACTGCCGCCTCCCAGCGGTCGAACCGCAGCGGCGCGACGCTCCCGGTGTACGCGGCCAACTCCTCGCCGAAGCGGCGCAGCGACTCGGCTTCCGTCGCCTCGTACGCACAGAAGTAGAAGCCGCCGCCGGCCCGCGCGAGCGCGTCGAGCAGGAAGGACTTCCCCTGCCGACGACGACCGGACACCACACCCAAGGTGGCTTCGGGCCCGGCATCGGCGGCGAAGGCGGTCAGCTCGCTCCACTCCCAGTCCCGGTCGAACATGTCGTCCGGCTTGGCGAGCGTGCCTGGATCCTGTCCTGTTCCCATGGTTTCGCCTCCTGTGCGGAATTAAGGGGAAACATACTTCCGGGAAGTACGTTTCCCCTTAACGAGGCTCGCGGGCCGCCGACACGGGACAGGCCACCCGGCAGCGGACCTGTTTCCCGATCGACGACCGGATGACATGCCAGTCCGGCGTCAGCAGATCCAGCAACGCCAGCCCCCGCCCGGACTCCGCAGTCGCGTGGTCGAGCGGAACACCTCGCCTGCGCGGCAGCGTGTGCGGATCCGGATCGTGGACGTTGACCGCCACCCCGAAGGAAGCGGCGTACACCTCCACCACGACCGGTACGTGATCCCCGCAGGCCCGTACGGCGTTCCCGACCAGCTCCGACACGACGAGCTGTGCGGTGTCGACGGCGTCGGCATCCACGCCGAGATCGGCGAGGACCTTGGCGGTCAGCTCGCGGAGCGAGCGGAGGTGGGATCCGGTGGCGTTCACGTGGGCGGCGAAGCCGCGGCTGCGGTGGCGTAAGTAGAAGCCGGGGGTGGGGGGTTGGGGTACTTGTTCTCGACGTTCGGCCATGGTGTACACGGCACCTCCGGGGCAGCGGGGCAGCAACAAGGGAAGCAACGCCACGCGGTTGCGCGCTCACCATCCGTGGCGATTTCCCGATACTGCACCTAGCCACCCAGGGTGGCAAGTTTTCAACCCGTACGGGTGACGGGTCCTCCAGAGCCGCTACTTCGAGGGTAATTGCGGGTGTATGACTGCCGTCATGCCTAACTCTCCAGTGGTTCCCACTGTCCGACGCCGACGCCTCGGGACTGCCCTCAGACAGTTCCGCAACGACGCGGGGATGACTCTCGACCAAGCCGCTTCCGCGATCGGCTGGAAGGGGCCCAAGTTGTCGAAGATCGAGAGTGCCAACCAGTCCATCCGCCCAAGCGACGTCGCCACGTTGCTGGAGGTCTACGGGCTGGACGATCCCGAGGTGCTCACCGCACTGGACAGCCTGGCACGGGATGCGGGGAAGAAGGGCTGGTGGCAGACGTACAGCGGCGTCGTCTCTCCTTCCTATGCCGACTACATCTCACTTGAGTCCGACGCCGTTTCCATCTGCGCCTGGTCGCCTCTCGTGATCCCTGGCCTTCTTCAAACCGCGTCGTACGCTCGCGAGAACATCGCCGGCATCACGACGTTCCGTACGCCGGAGGAAGTAGCCGCACTGGCGGAGGTCCGACTCGCCCGCCAGTCAGTGCTCACCCGCCCTGGCATTCCACTGGAGTTGTGGGCGATCATCCACGAAGCAACGCTCCATCAGCGGTTCGCCATGCGCCCCAACACCATGCGTGACCAACTGCGCCGTCTGCTCGATACCGCCGACATGCCCAATGTCACGGTTCAGCTCATGCCGCTGAACTGCACAGCGCATCCCGGTGTCCTGGGCGGTTTCAATCTGGCCAGCTTTCTCGGACGCATGCCTCCCGTAGTGGTCTTGGAGAACGTCGGCGGTGCGGCTTACGTTGAGGGGGACGACGCAGCGCCCTTCACGAAAGCCTTCGAACGCATCCGCGCTACGGCTCTCTCCGTGGAGGACTCGCTCGCGCGGATCGCCGAGATGGAAGAAGGCCAGAGAAAGTGACGGATCCGAAGACAGAGCTGTGCGCCTACAACCTCTCCGCCGCTTCCTGGCGCAAGTCCTCTGCCAGCGGAGCGGAGCACGACTGCGTCGAGATAGCCAACCTCCCGGACGGCGCCAAGGCCATCCGGGACTCCAAGCGCCCCAGCGCCGCCCAACTCCACTGCACCGCTACGGAATGGGCCGCCTTCCGCGACGGAGTCGTCTCCGGCAGCCTCTGAGACAGGGGCAAGGGTGTCCAGAGGGGATCAGTCCCGTGCGCGCCTACCACACGCCACGACGGAGATGGCCGAGGTGCCGTAATGGGTCTTCGGGGGTGCTGCCCCGCATGATTCACTGCGGACGCATGGAAGGTGCGACAACCAGAGCGTGATGACAAGGAAGGCAGCACGTGCCCCACGAGGTAGATCAGTCGTTCCTGGCGCTGCCGCTGCGGGCGCTCGCCGACGCGGCGCTCGCGCGGGCGCGGGCGCTCGGTGCCCAGCACGCGGATTTCCGGTTCGAGCGGGTGCGCGGCGCGGCCTGGCGGCTGCGGGACGGGAAGCCCGCCGGGTCGTCGGACACCACCGATCTCGGCTACGCGGTCCGGGTGGTGCACGGCGGGGCCTGGGGCTTCGCGTCCGGGGTGGATCTGACCATGGACGCGGCGGCGCGGGTCGCCGGGCAGGCCGTGGCGATGGCGAAGCTGTCCGCGAAGGTGATCGCCGCCGCGGGGTCCGACGAGCGGGTGGAGCTGGCCGAGGAGCCGGTGCACGCCGAGAAGACCTGGGTGTCGGCGTACGAGATCGATCCGTTCACCGTGCCCGACGAGGAGAAGAGCGGGCTGCTCGCCGAGTGGAGCGCGCGGCTGCTGCGGGCGGAGGGCGTGGCGCATGTGGACGCCTCGCTGCTCACCGTCCACGAGAACAAGTTCTACGCGGACACGGCGGGCACCGTCACCACCCAGCAGCGCGTGCGGCTGCATCCGCAGCTCACGGCGGTCGCGGTCGACGGCAAGAGCGGCGAGTTCGACTCGATGCGCACGATCGCGCCGCCGGTCGGCCGGGGCTGGGAGTACCTGACCGGCACCGGCTGGGACTGGGACGCGGAGCTGGAGCGCATCCCCGGGCTGCTCGCGGAGAAGATGCGCGCGCCGAGCGTCGAGGCCGGTACGTACGACCTGGTCGTCGACCCGTCCAACCTGTGGCTGACGATCCACGAGTCGATCGGCCACGCCACCGAACTGGACCGGGCGCTGGGGTACGAGGCGGCGTACGCGGGGACGTCCTTCGCCACGTTCGACCAGCTCGGGACGTTGGCGTACGGCTCCTCGGTGATGAATGTGACGGGTGACCGCACCGCCGAGCACGGCCTCGCCACGATCGGGTACGACGACGAGGGCGTCGAGGCGCAGTCGTGGGACCTGGTCAAGGACGGCACGCTGGTGGGCTACCAGCTCGACCGGCGGATCGCGAAGCTCACCGGCCTCGGCCGCTCCAACGGCTGCGCGTACGCCGACTCGCCGGGGCACGTACCGGTGCAGCGCATGGCCAACGTGTCGCTGCGGCCGGATCCGGGCGGGCTCGCCACGGAGGATCTGATCGGCGGGGTGGAGCGCGGGATCTATGTGGTCGGCGACCGGTCGTGGTCGATCGACATGCAGCGCTACAACTTCCAGTTCACGGGCCAGCGGTTCTTCCGGATCGAGAACGGCAAGCTGGCGGGCCAGCTCCGCGATGTCGCCTACCAGGCGACGACCACGGACTTCTGGGGCTCGATGGAGGCGGTCGGCGGACCGCAGACGTATGTCCTGGGCGGCGCCTTCAACTGCGGCAAGGCGCAGCCGGGCCAGGTGGCGGCGGTCTCCCACGGCTGCCCGTCGGCGCTGTTCCGCGGCGTCAACATCCTCAACACCACGCAGGAGGCCGGACGATGACCCCCACCAGCCGCGTCAGCAGGCCGCACGAGATCGTCGAGCGCGCCCTCGAACTGTCCACCGCCGACGGGTGCGTGGTCATCGCCGACGAGCAGTCCTCCGCCAATCTGCGCTGGGCGGGCAACGCGCTGACGACCAACGGGGTGACCCGGGGCCGTACGCTCACCGTCATCGCGACCGTGGACGGCGCGCGGGGCACCGCCTCGGGGGTCGTGTCGCGTTCCGCCGTCACCGCCGACGACCTGGAGCCGCTGGTGCGGGCGGCCGAGGCCGCCGCTCGGGGCGCCGGGCCCGCCGAGGACGCGCAGCCGCTGGTCGGTGCGGACGGCGCCGACGGCCGGGGGTCGGCGGGCTTCGCCGACGCGCCCGTCGAGACGACCTCCGCCGTCTTCGCGGAGTTCGCGCCGGCGCTCGGGGAGTCCTTCGCGCGGGCCCGGGCCGGCGGCCGTGAGCTGTACGGTTTCGCGAACCACGAGCTGACCTCGACGTATCTCGGTACGTCGACGGGTGTGCGGCTGCGCCACGACCAGCCCAGCGGCACGCTGGAGCTGAACGCGAAGTCGCCGGACCGCTCGCGTTCCGCCTGGGCGGGGCGGGCCACGCGGGACTTCCAGGACGTGGACCCGGCCGCTCTCGACGCCGAGCTGGCCCGGCGTCTCGCCTGGGCCGAGCGCAAGGTGGAGCTGCCCGCCGGGCGGTACGAGACGCTGCTGCCGCCGACCGCCGTGGCCGATCTGCTGATCTACCAGTTCTGGTCGTCCACGGCCCGGGACGCGGTGGAGGGCCGTACGGTCTTCTCGCTGCCGGGTGGTGGCACCCGCGTCGGGGAGAAGCTGTCCGAGCTGCCGCTCACGCTGCGCAGCGACCCGTACGAGCCGGGTCTGGAGTCGGCGCCGTTCGTGATCGCGCACGCCTCCGGCGACGACGCCTCCGTCTTCGACAACGGGCTGCCGCTCGCGCCGACGGAGTGGGTGCGCGGCGGCACACTGGACCGTCTCGTCTCCACCCGGCACAGCGCCGCCCTGACCGGGCTCCCGGTCGCGCCGGGTATCGGCAATCTGATCCTGGACGGCGGGGGCGAGCGCTCGCTGGACGAGATGGTGGCGAACACCTCGCGCGGGCTGCTGCTGACCTGCCTCTGGTACATCCGCGAGGTCGATCCGGCGACGCTGCTGCTCACGGGGCTGACCCGGGACGGCGTCTATCTGGTCGAGGACGGCGAGGTGGTCGGCGAGGTGAACAACTTCCGGTTCAACGAGTCGCCCGTCGATCTGCTGTCGCGGGCGGCGGAGGCCGGCCGTACGGAGAAGACGCTGCCGCGTGAGTGGGGCGACTGGTTCACCCGGGCCGCGATGCCCGCCCTGCGCATCCCGGACTTCAACATGAGCTCGGTCAGCCAGGGGGTGTGACCCCCATAGACTGGTGATTCACCACAGCACCATCCCAGACATCCGAGACATCCGCGTGTGCACCACCCGAGGAGAGAAACGACCGTGACGGACATCGTCGACGACCTGAAGTGGCGCGGGCTGTTCGCCCAGTCCACCGACGAGGACGCCTTGCGCAAGGCGCTCGCGGACGGTCCCGTCACGTTCTATTGCGGTTTCGACCCGACCGCGCCCAGCCTGCACGTGGGTCATCTGGTGCAGGTGCTGACCGTACGCAGGCTCCAGCAGGCCGGGCACCGGCCGCTGGCGCTGGTGGGCGGGGCCACCGGGCAGATCGGTGACCCGCGGCCGACCGCCGAGCGGACGCTGAACGACCCGGAGACGGTGGCCGGCTGGGTGGAGCGGCTGCGGTCGCAGATCGAGCCGTTCCTCTCGTTCGAGGGGCCGAACGCGGCGACCATGGTCAACAACCTGGACTGGACCGCGGGCCTGTCCGCGATCGAGTTCCTGCGGGACATCGGGAAGCACTTCCGCGTCAACAGGATGCTGACGAAGGACTCGATCGCCCGTCGGCTGGAGTCCGACGAGGGCATCAGCTACACCGAGTTCAGCTACCAGCTCCTCCAGTCCATGGACTTCCTGGAGCTGTACCGGCGGTACGGCTGTGTCCTCCAGCAGGGCGGCAGCGACCAGTGGGGCAATCTCACCGCCGGTCTCGACCTGATCCACCGCCTGGAGCCGGGCGCCGAGGTGCACGCACTGGCGACGCCGCTGATGACGAAGGCGGACGGCACCAAGTTCGGCAAGACGGAGGGCGGCGCGGTCTGGCTCGACCCGGCGATGACCACGCCGTACGCGTTCTACCAGTTCTGGCTGAACGTGGACGACCGTGACGTCTCCGCGTACAGCCGCATCCTCAGCTTCCGGACCCGTGAGGAGCTGGAGGAGCTGGAGCGGGCCACGGCGGAGCGTCCGCAGGCGCGCGCCGCGCAGCGGGCGCTGGCGGAGGAGCTGACGACGCTGGTGCACGGCGCGGAGCAGTGCGCGGCGGTCATCTCCGCGTCCCGGGCGCTGTTCGGCCAGGGCGAGCTGACGGGGCTGGACGAGGCGACGCTGGGCGCGGCGCTCTCCGAGGTGCCGCGCGCCGAGGTCACCGAGCTGGCGTCGGTGGTGGATCTGCTCGCCGCGGTGGGTCTGGCGCCGAGCAAGTCGGCGGCGCGGCGCACCGTCAAGGAGGGCGGGGCGTACGTGAACAACGTCAAGGTCGCGGACGGCGAGGCGGTTCCCGAGCGTACGGAGCTGCTGCACGGCCGCTGGCTGGTGCTCCGCCGCGGGAAGAAGAACCTGGCCGCGATCGAGGTCACGGCGGGCTGAACCGCGGGACGGGACGACGGCTGCGGCCGGGTGCGTGGGCGGTGGCCCGTGCCCCCGGCCGCGGTGCTGTCCGTCAGATTCTTTCCCGTGTGCTCGTCCCCGTCGTGCCCCTGTTACCGCGGATCGCCTGCCAGAGCTTGGCGACGAGCGCGACCACGATGATGGCCCCGATGAGCTGGAGCACGTGCCGGGTCCAGTCGATGCCCTTGGTGTTGGCGACCCCGAGCCAGCCGGCGACGGCGTTGCCGAGCACGCTGCCCAGGATGCCGCACAGAACCGTCAGCCACAGAGGGATGTTCTGCTTGCCCGGGATGATCGCTTTGGCGATCAGGCCGAGCACCAGGCCCACAACGATGACCCACAACCAACTCATGGTCGCCTCCTCACGCGGCGCGATGTGCGCATGAGGCCACTCTGTGGTGATCGGCCATACGGCGCATGTCGGACGCGGCCGTACGGGGGCGCGACGAGCCACGACGGCGGGGTCGGCGAGGCGCACCGGTCACGCCGGGGGGTGACCCCCTCTCGTGGCCGCCGCACGGTCGGCGTACCGTGAAGGGTGTCCGGTCCGGGGAGAGTTCCGCCGGGAGAGTTCCGGGGGAGCGCCGGTGGCAGAAATCGGGTGGTGGAGCGTGACGCGTAAGCAGAGCGGCGCCGAGGTCTTCCGGATCACCGGGGCCCGTACGGGACTGGCCGAGGATGTACGTGGCCGGCAGCGCCGGTATGTGATCTCGATGAGCGTGCGGACGCTCGCCGTGGTCGCGACGGTGGCCCTGTGGAACGTGCAGCGGCCGATCGCGATCGTGACGCTCGCCCTCGGGGTGCTGCTGCCCTACGTGGCGGTGGTGATCGCCAACGCGGGCCGGGAGAACTCCCCCGCGCTGCCCTCCACTTTCGTCGCCGCGCCGATGCTGCCCCCGATGATCGCGGCGTCGCCGGCACCGGGCACGGCACAGGCGGGCGCCAAGGCCCCCGGCCGTGAGTACGGTGAGGGGCCTTCGCCGACGCGCGAACCGACGTGAGGCGAATCGGCGTGACGTGAGGGGGCGGACGCCGACGGGAGTGGATTCCCGGCGTCCGCAAAACGCGGGAAAAGCCTCAAGAAAAGCTCAGATCAATCGTGAAGTTCCGGTGCACGGCACCCCGTTGCCCGTGACATACTTTGCAAGCGCTCCGCATCCCCCGTCGGAGCGACGGACCGACGCCGGGCAGCTCCCCCCGTGGCTGCTCGGCGTCGCCTTTTTCGGGGTCGTCACCACCGGGGACATCACCACTGCGGCCCGTTACCACCGAGACCGAGGTCGTCACCACCGGGGTCGTCACCACCGCGGCCCGTTACCGCGACGCCCTAGGGTGGGTGGGTGAACTTCCCCCTCTTCCCCACTCCTGATTCCCCCGACGACAACGCGCCGCCGGTCTGCTCCGCGAAGGGCTGCCGCGCCGCCGCCGTCTGGGTCCTCGCCTGGAACAACCCCAAGCTGCACACGCCGGAGCGCCGCAAGACCTGGCTGGCCTGCGACGCGCACCGCGAGCATCTGTCGTCGTTCCTGGGGGTGCGCGGGTTCCTCAAGGATGTGGTGACCCTGGAGGAGTGGGAGGGTCGCGAGGAGCACGATTCAGCCGCCGATGGCTGACATCGGGCGGTCGGGCTGGAGGAAGGCGGGATCGTCCAGACCTGAACCGGCCTTCTTTCCCCACATCGCCAGCTTCCAGAGCGTGGCTATCTCCTCGTCGGGGGCGCCCGAGCGCAGGGCCGCCCGCAGGTCCGTCTCCTCCCGGGCGAACAGGCACGTACGCACCTGGCCGTCGGCGGTCAGCCGGGTGCGGTCGCAGGCGCGGCAGAAGGGGCGGGTGACGGAGGCGATCACCCCGACGCGGTGCGGGCCGCCGTCCACGAGCCAGCGCTCGGCGGGCGCCGAGCCGCGTACGCCCCCGCCCTCCTCGGTCAGGGTGAACCGGGTGCGCAGCGAGGCCAGGATGTCACCGGCCGTGATCATGTTGTCGCGCTTCCAGCCGTGCTGCGCGTCGAGGGGCATCTGCTCGATGAACCGCAGCTCGTAGCCGTGCTCCACGGCCCAGGCCAGCAGATCGGGGGCCTCGTCCTCGTTGAGCCCCGGCATCAGCACCGTATTGACCTTGACGGGGGTCAGCCCGGCGTCACGGGCCGCGCGCAGCCCGTCGAGGACGTCCTGGTGCCGGTCACGGCGGGTGAGGGTCTTGAAGGCGTCGGGCCGCAGGGTGTCGAGCGAGACATTGACCCGGTCCAGCCCGGCGACCTTCAGCGCGGCGGCCGTGCGCCTGAGGCCGATGCCGTTGGTGGTCAGCGACATCCTGGGGCGCGGCTCCAGCGCCGCGCACCGCTCCACGATCCCGACGAGTCCCGGCCTGAGCAGCGGCTCACCGCCGGTGAAGCGGACCTCCTCGATGCCCAGGCGCGTCACGGCCATCCCGATCAGCCGGACGATCTCGTCGTCGGTCAGCAGATCGGTCTTGGTGAGCCACTGGAGACCTTCCTCCGGCATGCAGTACGTGCACCGCAGGTTGCACCGGTCCGTGAGCGACACGCGAAGATCCGTGGCGACACGGCTGTAGGTGTCGATGAGCACTGTGGCCCCTCCCGGTGGTTCCTGATGGTCGGTGTGGCTCCCCGGTGATCGGATCCGGCTCCTTCGAGCCTACGTCAGACCTCCGACACCACCGGGCGCCGTGTGCGACGACGAGCCACCCGGGGCGGGGAGCCCGACGGGGGCCGAGGAGCCGCGAGGCCGCGTCGCGGGACTCCACGACGCGGCCTCGGAGGCTGGTACGACGGCTCGGGGTCAGTGCGCCCCCGTACCGGTGAGGGACTTGACCTCCAGCTCGGCGTACTTCCCGGTGTCCGGCTGCTCCTTGGACAGTACGGTGCCCAGCCAGCCGAGAGCGAAGCCCAGCGGGATGGAGATCAGCCCGGGGTTCTCCAGCGGGAAGAAGTGGAAGTCGACGTCCGGGAACATCGAGGTGGGCTTGCCCGAGACGACCGGCGAGAAGAGCACCAGCAGCACGGAAGAGGACAGACCGCCGTAGATCGACCACAGGGCGCCCTGGGTGGTGAACCTCTTCCAGAACAGGCTGTAGAGGATCGTCGGCAGGTTGGCCGAGGCGGCGACGGCGAAGGCGAGCGCGACCAGTCCGGCCACGTTGAGGTCGCGGGCCATGGCGCCGAGTCCGATGGAGACGACACCGATGGCGACGGTCGCCCAGCGGGCCGCGCGGACCTCCTCCTTCTCGGTCGCCTCCCCCTTGCGGATCACATTGGCGTAGATGTCGTGCGCGAACGACGAGGACGAGGCCAGCGTCAGCCCCGCGACCACCGCGAGGATGGTGGCGAAGGCGACCGCCGAGATCACGGCCAGCAGGATCGCGCCGCCCGTCGACCCGGCTCCGCCGCCGATCTCCAGGGCTGCCAGGGGAGCCGCCGTGTTGCCCGCCTTGTTGGAGGCGATGATGTCGCCGGGCTTGAGGAGCGCGGCGGCACCGAAGCCGAGGACGATCGTCATCAGGTAGAAGGCACCGATGATGCCGATGGCCCAGATGACCGACTTCCGGGCTGCCTGCGCGGTCGGCACGGTGTAGAAGCGGATCAGGATGTGCGGCAGTCCCGCCGTACCGAGGACGAGCGCGATCCCGAGCGAGATGAAGTCCAGCTTCGAGGTGGCCGTCGCCCCGTACTTGAGACCGGGCTCCAGGAAGGCCGCGCCCTTGCCGCTGTTGCTCGCCGCCGAGCCCAGCAGGTCGGAGAGGTTGAAGTGGAACTTCCACAGGATCAGGAAAGTGATCAGCAGGGTGCCCGCGATGAGCAGGACGGCCTTGACCATCTGCACCCAGGTGGTGCCCTTCATGCCGCCGATCGTGACGTACACGATCATCAGCAGGCCGACCAGCGCGACGATGGCGATCTTCCCGGCGTCGCTGGTGATGCCGAGCAGCAGGGAGACGAGCACGCCCGCGCCGGCCATCTGCGCCAGCAGGTAGAAGATCGAGACGACGATGGTGGAGGTGCCCGCGGCGGTACGGACCGGGCGCTGGCGCATGCGGTACGCGAGGACGTCGCCCATCGTGTACCGGCCGGAGTTGCGCAGCGGTTCGGCGACGAGGAGCAGCGCGACCAGCCAGGCGACGAGGAAGCCGATGGAGTAGAGGAAGCCGTCGTAACCGAAGAGCGCGATGGCCCCGGCGATCCCGAGGAACGACGCGGCGGACATGTAGTCGCCGGAGACGGCGAGGCCGTTCTGGAAGCCGGTGAACTGCCGGCCGCCCGCATAGAAGTCCGAGGCGCTCTTGGTCTGGCGGCCGGCCCAGACGGTGATGATCAGGGTCGCCACGACGAAGAGCCCGAAGAGCGTGATGATCAGCGGCCGGTGCTCGCTGGCGTCCCCGGCGGCGGCGAGCCGGACCGGGGCCGACTGGCTGAGGAGAGTGACCGGGTGGCTCATGCGTCCGCCTCCATACGGGACTTGATGGCTTCGGCCTTCGGGTCGAGCTGCCGTGCCGCGTGCCGCGAGTAGATCCAGGCGATGAGGAAGGTGGTGGCGAACTGCGCGAGGCCGAGGACCAGCGCGACATTGATGTTGCCGAAGAGCTTGGTGCCCATGAAGTCGCCGGCGTAGTTGGACAGCAGGACGTACAGCAGGTACCAGGCGATGAAGGCGACGGTCAGCGGGAAGGCGAAGGAGCGGTAGGTGCGGCGCAGTTCGCCGAACTCCTCGCTCTCCTGCACCTCGACGAACCGGGCCGTCGTGGGCTGGGCGGGTGCGGCCCCGTCCTTCGCGATCCGGACCGGCGGAGCCCCGTCCTTCGGGGCCCCTTCGAGTGTGGACGGGGCGGTGCTGGTGTCCGTACCGCCCTCGGGCGGCGGCGGTGTGTCGGAAGCCACGGACTCTCCTCGTGACGCGGGTGCGGTGGGGTGGGTCATAGGGCGGGAAACCTCACAGGGAACGCGTAGGTGCTGGTCCCCCTGACAACGGCACGGGAGGCATGGCGAAGCGGTTCAACACCGGCCTTTTTCTTGCGGAAAGGATTCGGGAAGTGATTGATGACCATGGCTGGTCGGAGATAACTTCACTGGTCATGTACCCGTCCAGGCGTAGTCCGCGCCGGGACGGCTCTCACGGATGATGTGGAGAACCCATGGCTCATCTGGGATCCAGACGGCGGCGCGTCCTCGCGCTGCCCGTAGGTCTGGCCCTCACGGTCTCGCTCGGCTTCCTGCCGACCGGCACGGCCACGGCCGCCGACTCGGCCGCGGCGGGCGGTCCGTCCGCCCCGGTCGTGACGGACGGACCGAAGCTCTCGTACGTGGTCAACACCCGCGGCGGGCGCTCGACGACCCGGTCGGTCGAGAAGGCGATCGGCAAGGCCGGCGGCACGGTGGTGACGACCTACGACCGGATCGGCGTCATCGTCGTCACGTCGCAGAACCCCGCCTTCGCCACGACCGTCCGCAAGGTCAGGGGCGTCGACTCGGCCGGTGCGACCCGTACCGCGCCGCTGCCCTCGCAGTCCACGACGGACCTCGGGGCGCCTCAGCAGGTGACGGCCGAGGAGATAGCGGCGGCGACCGCGAAGGCCGAGCGCGCGAACAAGCGGGCCGGGGGCGCGGCCGGGGGGTCCGGCAAGGCCCTGGCCCAGGACCCGCTGGAGCCGTTGCAGTGGGACCTGCCCGCCATCAAGGCGGACAAGGCGCACGAGAAGACGCTCGGCAGCAGGAACGTCACTGTCGCCGTCATCGACACGGGTGTCGACGACACGCACCCGGACATCGCGCCGAACTTCGACCGCGCCGCCTCGGTCAACTGCGTGAGCGGCAAGCCCGACACGGCGGACGGCGCCTGGCGGCCGACCTCCGAGGAGAGCCCGCACGGCACGCATGTGGCGGGCGAGATAGCCGGGGCGAAGAACGGCGTCGGGATCACCGGGGTCGCGCCGGGCGTGAAGGTGGCCGGCATCAAGGCGTCCACCCCGGCCGGGTACTTCTTCACCGAGGCCGTCGTGTGCAGCTTCGTCTGGGCCGCCGAGCACGGCGTGGACGTGACGAACAACAGCTACTACACCGACCCGTGGTACTTCAACTGCACGACCGACCCGGACCAGAAGGCCCTGGTCGACGCGATCACCCGGGCCACCCGGTACGCGGAGAACAAGGGCACGGTCAACGTGGCCGCGGCGGGCAACGAGAACTACGACCTCGCGGCCGACTCGATCACCGACCCGAGCAGCCCGAACGACTCGACGCCCGGTGAGCGGGTCATCGACCCGTCCAAGTGCCTCGACATACCGACCCAGTTGCCCGGCGTGGTGACGGTCGCCTCCACCGGCGCCAAGAACCTGAAGTCCTCGTTCTCCAACCACGGTCTGGGGATCATCGACGTCGCGGCCCCGGGCGGCGACTCCACCCGCTACCAGACGCCCGCCCCGCCGGCGACCAGCGGTCTGATCCTCGGCCCGCTGCCGGGCGGCACGTGGGGCTACATGGCCGGTACGTCGATGGCCTCCCCGCACGCCGCGGGCGTGGCGGCGCTGCTGAAGTCGACGCACCCGCACGCACCCGCGTGGGCCATCAAGGCACTGCTGAAGGTGCAGGCGGACGACGTCGCCTGCCCGGAGGCGTACGACATCGACGGTGACGGACAGGTCGACGCCGTCTGCGAGGGCGGCAAGCGCTACAACAGCTTCTACGGGGCGGGGCTGGTAGACGCCCTGGCCGCGGTCGGCAAGTAACGGCCGGTAGGACGCACGAAGCGCGGGCCGCCCTTACGGGTGGCCCGCGCTTCCCACTTCGTACATCCCCTGAGGACGACTGAGAAGGGCGTCAGACGGCGATGAGCACCTTGAGGGCGGTGCGCGCGTCCATCGCCTTGTAGCCGGCTGCCACGTCGTCCAGCCCCACCCGCAGGTCGAAGACGGGCGACGGGTCGATCGTGCCGTTCAGCACGTCGGGAAGCAGCTCGGGCAGGTAGGCGCGGGCGGGCGCGACGCCGCCGCGCAGGGCGATGTTCCGCGCGAACATGTGGCTCAGGTCGAGACCGGTGGCGCTGCCGTGCGGCACCCCGACGTAGCCGATCGTGCCGCCGTCGCGGGTGATCTTCACGGAGGTGAGCATGGACTGCTCGGTGCCGACCGCCTCGATCACGGAGTGCGCTCCCTGCCCGCCGGTCAGCTCCCGTACGGCCGCCACGGCCGCGTCGCCGCGCTCGGCGACGACATCGGTGGCGCCGAAGCTCCTGGCGATGTCCGTACGGGCCTGGTGGCGCCCGAGCGCGATGATCCGCTCGGCGCCGAGCCGCTTGGCGGCCAGCACGCCGCACAGCCCGACCGCGCCGTCCCCGACGACGGCGACCGTGGAGCCGGGCCGCACGCCGGCGCCGACGGCGGCGTGGTGCCCGGTGCCCATCACGTCGGAGAGCGCGAGCAGCGCGGTCAGCAGCCGGTCGTCGGAGGCGGCGTCCGCGGGGAGCTTGACGAGCGTGCCGTCGGCGTGGGGGACCCGTACCGCCTCGCCCTGTCCGCCGTCGGAGCCGGCCTGGCCCCAGATGCCGCCCTCGGGGCAGGAGGTCTGGATGCCGTCGTGGCAGAACTCACAGACGCCGTCGGACCAGGCGAAGGGCGCGACGACGAGATCGCCGGACGCGAATCCGCCCACGCCGGAGCCGGTCTCCTCGATCACGCCGAGGAATTCGTGGCCTATCCGCTGCGAGGGCCCGGTGGGCCCCTCGCCCCGGTACGGCCACAGGTCGCTGCCGCAGATGCAGGAGCGCAGGACCCGTACCACCGCGTCGGTGGGCTGCTGGATCACCGCGTCCGGTACCTCCTCGACACGGATGTCGCCGGGTGCGTGAATGACGGTGGCGCGCATGTGGGGGGTTCCCTCTTCCTGTGGCTTCCTGTGGCATTGATTGGTACGACCATCCAATGGCCGACCATCCACCGTAAGCCCACCCGCGGGGTCGGGGGCAAACGCGCCGCCCGGCATCCCCCGGCGGCCGTACGATCTTCCGCACCGGCACTGGGGGGAGTCTGCTGTGGCAGGTCTGGAACTGTTACTGGCCCGTCTCGCGGGTACGGTCGCGGGCGCGATCGCCAGGTCCCTGCTGACCCCACGGCCGGGCGCGGCCCTGGTCGGGGACCCGGTCCGGCCGCTCCCCCGGCCACTGGGCCAGGACGCCCCACGCCGGCCGGCGAAGGTGCTGGCCGGACGCCTCTCCGACGCGTACGCCTCGCTCCCCGAGCACGAGCGGCAGGCGGCGGCCGACTCCGTACAGGACACCTTCGCTGCGGCGGTGGTCAAAGGTCACTCTCCACGTACGGACGGAGGATCAACTCCGCGCGCTGCGGCTGCTTCCGGAGGTGCGGAACCTCTCACTTCTCGGCTCCTTGGCCGATTTGTCACCTCTGGGCTCTCTCCCCGCACTCGAAGAGCTCTACAGGGGCAACAACCCGCTGGTGACGGACCTCTCCCCCTTGGCGGAGCTGCCCACACTGCAAACGCTGGACCCGTCTCGGTGCACCGCGCTTCAAGACCTGTCGCCGCTGCGGCAAATGGACCAACTCGTCAACCTCACGCTCGACTCCTCTGTGACAGCAACGAGTGCTAACGGACCCAATAGTCTTCGCTCCCCTCCCTGTGTCCTTTCTTCAACTGGTAAGGGAAAACGACCTGCACCTCGACTGGTTGACCGGTTGGCATTCACTGACGCACCTCCCACTGATGTCCTGTCATATCGTCAGCGGGTTGGAGCCCCTGGCAGGGCTTCCGAAGCTTCAGACCCTCGATCTCCTTGACTGCACCCACGCCGCCGAGGCGATCGACCTGTCCCCGTTGGCGGCTCTGGACGACCTGACGATCCGTCTGTACGTAGACATTCCGGTGCAGGGTGAAGACGCCTTCCCACCCGGCCGGATCATCCGCATCGGCTAAACCCCCGCCGCCCCCAGCAACGCCCCCGCCCCGTACGTCACCCCCATCGCCACCGCTCCCCCGGCCATGTTCCGCAGCAGCGCGGGGCCCACCGCCGCCGAGCCCAGGCGGGCGCTGCCCCAGCCCGTCAGGGCCAGGGCCGCCAGGACGGACAGGACCGTGATCCAGAGCCGCAGGGACGCCGGTGGGAGGACCATGGCCAGGAGGGGGAGCAGGGCGCCCGCCGTGAAGGCGAGGAAGCTGGCGCCCGCCGCGTGCCAGGGGTTGGTGAGGGCGTCGGGGTCGATGCCCAGTTCCACGCGCGCGTGGGCGCGCAGCGCGTCGCGGCGGGTGAGCTGTTCCGCGGCTTCCCGCGCCACGTCCCGCGAGAGTCCACGGTCCGCCAGCATGTTCGTCAGTTCGTCGAGTTCGGCCCGTGGCTGTTCGCGCAGTTCCCGTTTCTCGACCTCCAGCGCCGCCTTCTCCGAGTCGCGCTGGGTGGAGACCGATACGTACTCCCCGGCCGCCATCGACATCGATCCGGCCAGCAGCCCGGCGAGCCCCGCCGTGAGCAGGGTGCCGCGCGCGCTCGTGGCGCCCGCCACCCCGACGACGATTCCCGCCGTGGAGACGATGCCGTCGTTCGCGCCGAGGACGGCCGCGCGCAGCCAGTTGAGGCGGGGGCCCAGGGAGTCGCCGTGGGGTTCGTCGTGCGGTTCGCCATACGGTTCGTCATGCGGTGTGGTGTCGGTCACCCGGCCAAGGTCTCACCCCCACCCGCCGCCGTCCGTGGACCGACCCGCCCCTCAAGGGCCTTGACGGGGCAACGGCTGACCGGGCAACAGCACTGTCAGTCGTGGCCCGTATTCTCTGTGACCATGCTTGACGACCAGACGCAGACGACTTCAGCGGCATGGCCGACCGCCTATCCACAGGGGTACGCGGTCGTTGACGTCGAGACCACCGGTCTCGCGCGCGACGACCGGATAATCTCCGCCGCCGTCTACCGCCTGGACGCTCTCGGCAATGTCGAGGACCACTGGTACACGCTCGTCAACCCGGAGCGCGATCCGGGACCCGTGTGGATCCATGGTCTGACGAGTGAGGTGCTGGAGGGCGCGCCGCTCTTCCCCGAGGTGGCGGAGGAGCTGGCCGAGCGGCTGGACGGGCGGGTGCTCGTGGCGCACAACGCGATCTTCGACTGGTCGATGATCGCCCGGGAGTACGCGCGCGCCGAGCGCACCGCGCCGACCCGGCAGCGGCTGTGCACCATCGCGCTCTCCAAGGAGCTGGGGCTGCCCCTGCCCAACCACAAGCTGGAGTCGCTCGCCGCGCACTTCGGTGTCGTACAGCAGCGCGCGCACCACGCGCTGGACGACGCCCGGGTGCTGGCCGAGGCGTTCCGGCCGAGTCTGCACGCGGCGGCCAGGGACGGCGTACGGCTGCCGCTGCTGGAGTGCCGGCCGCTGACCGAGTGGTCGGACGCGCCGTCGCGGCCCCGGGTCGGTTATCAGCCTTCGTCCCGGCAGGGGAGCTGGCGGCCGTCGCGCAAGCGGCCCGCCTGTCCGTATCCCAATCCGGGGCGGTACGAGCCGGGCGGGACGCTGCGGCAGGGGATGCGGGTGGCGTTCTCGGGTGACACGTCGATCGACCGGGAGCTGCTGGAGGACCGGGCGGTGGAGGCGGGGCTGCATGTGGCGACGAGTGTGTCCCGGCTGACCAGTCTGCTGGTGACGAACGATCCGGAGTCCTCGACGTCGAAGACGGTCAAGGCGGCGTCGTTCGGCACCCCGGTGGTCGACGAGGCGGCCTTCACACAGCTTCTGCGGGACGTGACGCCCGCGGGGGCCGAACCGGCCGCGGGCGGCCCCGGTCCGGCCCGTGGCGCCGTACCGACGGAGCACTCCGTGCCGGCGGGCCGCCCCGTGCCCCCGCAGGAGTCGGCGCCCGGACTGTTCCCCGTGGACGAGTGACCGGACGGGTGACCAGACGGGTGAATTGACGCGCGACTCGCCACCGCCCCGCTCGCGCCCCGGTCCCCGGCGCTCCACTCTGTGGCGCATGGCACGTTGTGAGGTCTGCGGAAACGATTACGGCATGTCCTTCGAGGTGCACGCGCAGGGCGTGGTGCATGTCTTCGACTGTTTCGCCTGCGCCATCCACCGGATGGCGCCGATCTGTGAGCACTGCCGGGTCCAGGTCATCGGGCAGGGCGTCGAGGTGGACGGTCACTGGTTCTGCGGCGGTCACTGCGCCCGCGCCGACGGCAGGGTGGGCATCGTCGACCGCGTCTGAGGCTCGGCCAGCAGCACCCTCTCCGCCCGCTCCCGTCACAGCGCCCGAGGCGTCCCATCCCCACCCCCGGGTCCGGCCGCCGGGACCCGCCGGGTACCGTCGATGACGTGTACCGCTTCCTGTTGTCCCGGCAATGGGTGATCCTCACCCTCCTTGCCCTCGCGCTCATCCCCACGATGATCGAGCTGGGCTTCTGGCAGTTTCACCGCCATGAACACAAGGTCGCCCAGAACGCGCTGATCTCGGCCAACCTCGCGGCGAAGCCCGTACCGGTCACGGAGCTGACGTCCCCCGGGCACAGCGTCCCGCGCTCCGACTACTGGCGCGGTGTCACCGTCACCGGCACGTTCGACCCCGCGCACGAGGTCGTCGTACGGCGCAGGACCTCCAACGACGACCGGGTCGGCTACCACGTCCTGATCCCGCTGATCATGAAGGACGGCCGGGCGGTCATCGTCAACCGGGGCTGGATCCCGGCAAACGGCGACCAGCACGCCTTCCCGAAGATCCCCGCCGCCCCGAAGGGCGAGGTCACCATCGCGGGCCGGCTGAAGGCCGACGAGACCTCGGCGGTCACCGGCATCCGGGACGTGGGGGGTCTGCCGCCCCGTCAGGTCATGCTGATCAACAGCCGTCAGCAGCAGGAGTCCCTGGACCGTACGGTCCTCGGCGGCTATGTCGAGCTGACCTCCCCCGTGCCGGCGGGCGACAGTCCGCAGCCGATCCAGAACCCCGACGACGGCTCGATCGGCCCGCACATGGCGTACGCGATCCAGTGGTGGCTGTTCGTGGCCGCCGTGCCGGTCGGCTGGTGGATTCTCGTACGCAACGAGAAGCGCGACCGTGCTGCCGCCGCCGCTGCCGCGAAGAGCGCCGCGGAGGCGGACACGGATTCCGAGCCCGAGCCCGCACACGCCTGACATCCGGTCCCGCCGCGTCATCCCCCTGCCCCATCCCGCTGCTTAACGCGGCCGCCGTACGGGAAAAGCCCTGGCGTGACCCAACGCATCGAGGATTACGCACTCATCGGCGATCTCCAGACCGCCGCCCTGGTCGGCAGGAACGGCTCCATCGACTGGTTGTGCCTTCCTCGCTTCGACTCGGCGGCCTGCTTCGCCGCGCTGCTCGGCACCGAGGACAACGGCCACTGGCGGCTCGCCCCCGCCGGGGCAGGGACATGCACCCGGCGCGGCTATCTGGGTGAGTCGCTGGTGCTGGAATCGGTGTGGGAGACCAGGACCGGCACCGTCAAGGTCACGGACTTCATGCCGCAGCGCGAGCAGGCCCCCGACATCGTGCGGATCGTCGAGGGCGTCAGCGGCTCGGTGGAGATGACGGGCACCCTCCGGCTGCGCTTCGACTACGGCTCGGTGGTGCCGTGGATGCGGCGCGCGGACGGCCACCGGGTCGCGGTCGCGGGTCCCGACTCCGTCTGGCTGCGCAGCGAGCCCCCGGTGAAAACCTGGGGGCAGCACTTCAGTACCTGTTCGTCGTTCACCGTCGGGCCGGGCGAGAAGGTGGCGTTCGTCCTCACCTGGCATCCCTCCCACGAGCCGCGCCCGGCGCGCGTCGATCCGTACGACGCGCTCACGCACAGCCTGGAGGACTGGGAGGCGTGGGCGGCCCGCTGTTGCTACCGGGGTCCGCACCGCGCGGCCGTCATGCGCTCGCTCATCACGCTCAAGGCGCTCACGTACGGCCCGACGGGCGGCATCGTCGCCGCGCTCACCACCTCCCTGCCGGAGGAGCTGGGCGGCGTACGGAACTGGGACTACCGCTACTGCTGGCTGCGCGACTCCACGCTGGTGCTGGGGGCGCTGGTCTCCGTCGGCTATCTGGAGGAGGCGGCGGCCTGGCGCGACTGGCTGCTGCGCGCTGTGGCGGGCGATCCGGCCGATCTTCAGATCATGTACGGGATCGGCGGCGAGCGCCGGCTCCCGGAGAGCGAGCTGCCGTGGCTGCGCGGCTACGCGGGCTCCGCCCCGGTCCGTACCGGCAACGGCGCGGTCGACCAGCTCCAGCTCGACGTGTACGGGGAGGTCATGGACTCCCTGAACGTGGCGCGTACGGCGGGGCTCGCCTCGAAGCCGCACGCCTGGAACCTCCAGCTCAGCCTGCTGGGCTTCCTGGAGTCGAAGTGGCGGGAGCCCGACGAGGGGCTGTGGGAGGTGCGGGGGCCACGCCGGCACTTCGTGCACTCCAAGGTGATGGCGTGGGTCGCCGCGGACCGTGCCGTACGGACCCTGGAGGAGGACCCCTCGCTCCGCGGCGACGTACGGCGGTGGCGGGCGATGCGGGACGAGGTGCACCGGGAGGTGTGCGAGAAGGGGTACGACCCGGAGCGCAACACCTTCACCCAGTCGTACGGCTCGACGGAGCTGGACGCGGCGACGCTGCTCATCCCGCGCGTCGGCTTTCTGCCGCCGGACGATCCGCGGGTGACCGGCACGGTCGACGCGGTACGGGCGGAGCTCGGGCAGGACGGCTTCCTGCGGCGCTACAGCGCTACCGGGTCGGCGGTGGACGGGCTACCCGGGGGCGAGGGAACGTTTCTGGTGTGCTCCTTCTGGCTGGCCGACGCGCTCCATCTCACGGGACGTACGGCGGAGGCCGAGGAACTGTTCGAGCGGCTGCTCGCGCTGCGCAACGATGTCGGGCTGCTCGCGGAGGAGTACGACCCGGTGGCGCGGCGGCAGCTCGGCAACTACCCGCAGGCGTTCAGCCATATCGGCCTGGTGGTGACGGCGCTGACGCTGACGGGGGTGGACCCGGCCGCCGGGGACGGAGCAGAGGACGGCGACGGCGACGGCGAAAGGGACGGGCCCGGGGACGACAGCTCAGGGGCCGGCACGGCAGGATAGGACCATGGATCTTGGACTGAAGGACCGCGTCTACGTCGTCACCGGTGGCTCGCGAGGGCTGGGCCGGGCCACCGCCGAAGCGCTCGTGGCGGACGGCGCGAAGGTCGTCGTCTCGGGGCGCGACGAGAAGAGCATCACCGCCGCGGCGGCGGAGTTGGGGCCCGGGGCGCACGGAGTGGCCGCGGACAACGCGGACCCGGCCGTGGCGGAGCAGCTGATCGCCACCGCGAAGGAACGATTCGGCCGCTTCGACGGCATCCTGATCAGCGTCGGCGGCCCGGCGCCCGGGTCGGCCGCGGACAACACGGACGAGCAGTGGCGTACGGCGTTCGATTCGGTCTTCCTGGGCGCGGTACGGCTGGCCCGTACGGCGGCGGCCGAACTGTCCGAGGGCGGGGTCGTCGGCTTCGTGCTCTCCGGCTCGGTCCATGAGCCGATCCCGGGCCTGACCATCTCCAACGGGCTGCGCCCCGGGCTGGCGGGGTTCGCGAAGTCCCTGGCCAACGAGGTCGGCCCGCGCGGCATCCGGGTGCTGGGCCTGCTGCCGTCCCGGATCGACACGGACCGGGTCCGCGAGCTGGACGCGCTGTCCGGCGACGCGGAGGCGGCGCGGGCGGTGAACGAGTCGCGCATTCCGCTGCGGCGGTACGGGACGCCGGAGGAGTTCGGCAGGACGGCGGCGTTCCTGCTGTCGCCCGCCGCGTCGTATCTGACGGGCGTGATGCTCCCGGTGGACGGCGGCGCGCGCCACGGCTTCTAGGGCGGTCAGGACGGCTGGACCTCGTCGAAGAGGGCGAGGGCTGCGGAGGGGTCCGGGCTCACGAGGCGTTCCAGACCGGCCGTGGTGATCTCCGCCCACCTGCCGGCCCGTGCCCACATCTGTTCCTCGAAGGCGCGGACGGCCTCGTCCAAGTCTCCCGGGCCGGGGGCGGCGGCGATGGACTCGGCAAGTTCGGCGCCTTCCAGCATCGCGAGGTTCGCGCCCGCCCCCAGCGGGGGCATCAGGTGGGCGGCGTCGCCCAGGAGCGTCACCCCGGGGACATGGGCCCAGGTGTGGGACACGGGAAGGGCGTAGAGGGGGCGGTGGACGAAAGTCGTGCCGTGGCGGACGAGGTCGAGGACGGGGGCGGCCCAGCCGTCGAACAGAGCCAGCAGGCGTGACCGCACGGCCTCGGCATCATTGTCGGCGTCAGAGTCGGTGTCCGCCGGGCCCTGGCCCCCGTGCCGGTTCAGGCCCCCGTGCCGGTTCAGGCCCCCGTGCCGGTCCGGGTTCGTGTGCCGGTCCGGCTCCCCGCGGAACTGGGCGTACACCTTGACGTGGCCGCCGCTGTTGCGCTGGGCGACAATCGCGCGGTTCACGCCGTACACGGCCACGGAACCGTCGCCGACCAGCCGGGCGAGGTCGGGGTGGCGGGTGTCGACGTCGTCCAGGGAGGTCTCGACCAAGGTCACACCGGTGTACCGCGGCGTCACGGACGAGACCGCCGGGCGGACCCGGGACCAGGCACCGTCCGCGCCGATCACCAGGTCGAACGTCTCCTGCCGCCCGTCCGCGAAATGGACCAGCACGCCGTCCCCGCTCTCCGGCACCACCTCCGTCACGACGCGGCCCCAACGAACGTCCAGATTCCCGAGCAACAGGTCACGGAGCTGCCCGCGGTCGATCTCGGGATTGGCCAGGTCACCCGGACGAGGCTGCCAGTCACGAAGGACGGCCCCGTCCACGTCCAGAATCCGCATGGCCTGCCCCTCGGGACGGGCCAGCGCCTGGAACTCCGCCAGCAGCCCCGCCTTCTCCAGCGCCAACTGGCCCAGCCCCTCGTGCAGGTCCAGCGTGCCGCCCGCGGGACGGGCGTCGCGCGCGGAATCGCGTTCGAGGACGGTGACGGGGTGACCATGACGGTGCAGGACGCGGGCGAGGGTAAGGCCGGCGGGGCCGCTGCCGATCACGGCGATACGGGGGCTCATGCCGAGACAACGTACGGCCCCTCACCGAACCGGTCCCGCCCCGTCACCGAACCGGAACGACGGTGTGACAGCGGACGGACGATCCTTCCGGCGCGGCCTCCGCGTCCCTCCGGGCCGGCCTCCGCGTCCCGTTCCCTCACCCGGCCTTGTCCGGCTCTCGCCCGGTCCTCGCCCGGCCCGTTCGGGCTAGAACGGGATCTCGCCGCGTCCCGACACCTTCAGCCGTCCGCTGCCGATGGCCGTGTGCGTGGCCACGACCGGCCCCTCCCGGCCGTCGGGGAACCGGATCGTGAGATCGGCGCTGTCCAGCGCCGGACCGGCCGCCTCCTCCGCGTCGCCCGTCTGTACGCTGCCGCCCCACTGCCACGTCTCACCGTCCCGGCTCCCGCTCAGCGTGGCCTCGACCTGAATCTCGGACGCGCCGACGACGAGTGTCGCGGGCCCTTGGTAGTTGCTCATGGGCCCAGTGTGCGCCCCCTGGCCCCGGCCTCCCACCGCACCGGCGCGTGAGTGGGACAACAGCGCCTGGCTCAGGGCGAGTTCGACTATTGGCCGACCGGACTCTACCCATCGGTAACCCTTGGCTGCCACGATGTGCCCGACACTTCGGCCCCACCCCTCACCCAAGGAGACCGATATGGCGGCACCCGGCCTGCTCAGAAGCCTCACCACGACCGCGGTTCTCACCACGGCGATCGTGGCGGGCACCGCTCTGCCCGCCCTGGCCGCGCCCCCCGCACCGGCGGCCACCCCGGCCGCCGCCGGCACCGCGGCGGCCGCGAAGCCCGACTACGCGACCTGGCAGGCCGACATCGCCGCCGTCATGGACCAGGCCGACTCCTACGTCGCCGGACGCCTCGCCTCGGTGCCCGCCGGCCAGAAGCCCGCCATCGTCCTGGACATCGACAACACCTCGCTGGAAACCGACTATTCGTCGGCCGTGCCGACCCCGGCGATCCGGCGGACCCTCGCCCTGGCGGACTTCGCGCACGACCGGGGCGTCAAGATCTTCTTCGTGTCGGCACGCCCGGACCTCATCCAGGCGATCACCAAGGCCAATCTGACGTCGGTCGGCTACACGATCGACGGGCTCTACAGCCGGTCGTTCGGCGACCTGTTCACCGAGGTGAGCGCGTTCAAGACGGCCCAGCGCGTGAAGATCGAGAAGAACGGCTACACGATCATCGCCAACATCGGCAACAACACGACCGACCTGACCGGCGGTCACGCCGAACGCACCTTCAAGCTCCCCGACTACGACGGCCAGCTCTCCTGACCTGAGCACCTGACCGGCATCGTCGTTGCCGGAGGAGGTCCCGGAGGGAGAGGGTCCCGGAGCGAGGGGGCGACGGCCGCGCCCGGCCCCGTCCCTCAGCTCACCCGCTCCGCCCGGTGCTTCACCGCCCCCAGCCGTACCTCCGCCGGCAGCGACGCCAGTCCCGCCGAACTCCGCGCGTGCGCCAGGGATTCGTCCGACAGGCCGCGCAGCGTCTCGCCCGGCCGCGCGTGCGGCTCCAGGAGGAGGCGCACCCGGGCCGACGGACCGGTGCGCCTGCCCGTCAGACGGACGGCCGCGCGGGCCACGCCGTGCAGGGACTCCGCGTCGTCCACGAGTACGTCCTCCAGCGCCCGGCCGCGCAGCACCGCGCCCTCGCCGTCACCGCCGTTGACCAGGACCTCCGGCAGCCGGGCGCGGCGCAGTTGGGACAGCAGCCACCACAGGGCCAGGACGACGAGGATCGCGAGGGCGGCGATGATCACGGGCCACCACCAGCCGTCGTCCCGGTAGCGGAGCCGGTTCGCGCGGCTCAGCAGAACACCGCGCGGTCCGGCGTACGGCCACCAGGACGGCACCGGCAACCCCGTGCCGGCCGCGAGGACCGTGCCGCCCGCGCACAGCAGGACCAGGCCGATGAGAGCGAGCAGTACCCGGTTGACCAGGCGGATCATCCCGTCACCCCTTCTTCGCCGGCCGGTGGACCCGTACCGTCAGGGCCGGCCGCCGGTCGAGGCCCAGTTCGCCGATGCCGTCGTCCAGCGCCCGCTCCAGGTCGGCCCGTACGTCGTCGAGTGCGCGGAAGTGCGCGGCGGCGTTCACCTTCGCGCGGGAGCGCCGCAGCCGTACGCGCGCGGACCGGACGCCGGAGACCTCCATGGCCCGGTCGCGCAGCGCGAGTTCGGCGGCTTCGCGGTCGAGTCCGGCACGTACCGGCACGGACTCCCGCCGCATGGGCAGCAGTCGGCGCAGTCCCGGGGTGAGGGCGAGGGCGAGCAGCCACAGACCGAGGGCCGTCGCGACGGCGGCGGCCACGAGGATCCACACGTCCTCCAGCGGCCGGCGGGCCAGTTGGCCGGCGAGCGCGCGGCGCCAGTACATGGCCTGGTGGCCGGCGCGTACGGCGGCGATGTCGTACAGCAGCAGTCCGGTCGCGCCGAGCGCGATCAGCGCGGCCAGCGCGGCCGGGACGCGGCGCTGGGACCAGAAGCGTCCGGCGCGCGCCACTCCGCCACCGCCGGTGTCGCCCTCCTCGTAACCGTCGAGGGTGGGCCTGCGCCCGTCGTCGGCGCCCGTATCGTCCATGTCCGGTGGATCGCCCCTGTCGACGTCCCGGTGTCCTCCGGGCGCGGGCCCCTCGCTCATCGGATCCTCCCCCGCGCCGCGCCGCGCGACCGGTCGGAGTGCAGTCGCTCGACCCGCACGTCCACCTCGGGCACCTCCATCCCCACCAGCGTTCTCACCCGGTGGACGACCTGCCGGCGCACCGCGCCGCACTGGGTGCCGATGTCGGAGGGGTACTCCAGCTCGACACCGACCCGTACCCGCGCACTGTCGTGACGCACCGCCACGGAGGCGTACGGCGGAGTGCCGCCTTCCGGTACACCGCCGAGCGCTTCCCTGGCCGCCTGCGCGGCGATCTTCGCGACGACCCGGTCGGCGATCGTGGTCGCCCCTCGTCCGGCCGCCGCCACCCGGTCCCCGACCACCTGGTCACCGGTCATCCGGTCACCGGCCATCCGCTGTCACCGCCGCCGGTCGTCGCGGTCGCGGGGACGGAAGAAGTCGCCGGGTTCCAGATCGCCGTCGATGAACTTCCCTGCCAGAAAACCGACCGCGCCCAGCACGGCCACCACCACAAAGGCTCCGAAACCACCGAAGTATCCGGCGAATCCGAGCACCATTCCGGCCACCAGGCCGACCGCCGCCATACTCATCGTGCACTCCTCTTCCGCTGCTCGGGCCAGGCCCCCGGCGATTCCGTACGACGGCGCCCCCGCCGGCCGCTACTGGAGCCGTGATTCCGGCTCTTCGTCATCTTCCTCGTCGGGGAGCTTCACATCGCTGACCGCGATGTTGACCTCGACGACTTCGAGACCCGTCATCCGTTCGACCGCGGCGACCACGTTCTCCCTGACGGCCGCGGCGACTTGAGTGATCGAGACGCCGTAGTCGACGACGATCTCCAGATCGAGCGCCGTCTGCACCTCTCCGACCTCGGCCTTCACCCCGCGACTGACGGACTTGCCGCTGCCGGGGACCCGGTCGCGTACGGCGCCGAAAGTACGGGAGACCCCGCTGCCCATGGCGTGCACGCCGAGGACGTCCCTGGCGGCGAGGCCCGCGATCTTCTCCACGACGCCGTCGGCGATGGTCGTACGGCCACGCGAGCCCGGGGCTCCGCCGCCGCGCTTGGTGAGGGGGGAGGCGCCCCCCTTCTCGTCGGCCCGACTGCGGGGTGCGGTGTCTGACATCGCCACTCATCCCTTTCCGCGCGGTGGTTTGACTCCTTTGCCCACATTAGGTGCGCTTGCCCCGTCCCGCGCCGTGGATGGGGCAGGGTGGAGGAATGACGACTGGGCACGGTACCGAGGGATGGACGGCGGCCGTACGTCAACGGCTCGCCCTGGGCAGACTGCTCGCGCTGGGCGACGCGGCCGACGGCGCGTGGCTGGCCGAACGGGCCGCGCTGGCGGAGCTGCGGCGGGCCGCGGCGGCCGTGCCGGGGGCCGTGCTCGGCTCCGTCCGGATCGCCCTGGCCGACCCGGAAGGGGCCTCGGCCCCGGCCGTACCGCCGCCGCCCGGCGCACAGCCGCCGGGACCGCTGCGGATCGACGGGGAGTTCGCGGCAGCGACGGGCGAGCCGCTGCCCGCGCTGGCGGCGCGGCTGCGCGGGGCGCTGTTCGGCTGTGCGGTGGACGGGCTGGGGCTGCGGGTGACCGAGGTCGATCTGCGGGTGACGGCGCTGCTGGACGCGGCGGCTGAATCCCCGGCGCCCGCTGGGCCGGTCGGGCGAGACGCCGCGGAGCCGGAGGACGCGACGGGGGCCGCGGCGGCGGCCGTACCCGGGGTCGCGCATCTGACCAGGACCCTGGGCAGCGCGGTGGCCGCGACGGCGACGGACGGCGGCGGTGCGGAGCACGTACGGGTGGAGCTGGCGACGGCGGCGGGGCACCGCCCGCTGGAGGTGGCGCGGGCGGTGCGCGCGAAGCTCGCCGGGCTCGCCGCGGCGCCGCGCACGGTGACCGTGCTGGTGACGGCGGTGGAGGCCCCGGCAGGGCGGGCGGGCCGCGGCAGCGCGCGGCGTACGGCGCGGAGCTGACCCGTATGGCGCGGGGCTGACCTCGTACGGCGCGGAGCTGACCCGTACGGCGCGGAGCTGACCCCGTACGCGAGTACGCCCGTCAGTCCCCCAGGCCGGCCAGGTCGCGCAGTCGGCGTGCCTGCGCCGCGCGCTCGGCGGTGCGCTGGGCCTCGAAGGAGCGGTCCGTCGCGCCCTGGAGCAGGGCCTTGGTCTCGATCAGCGCGTCCCTGGGCGCGGCGAGCAGCGCCGCCGCCAGGTCCTGGGCGGCGGCGTCGAGTTCGCCGGGTGCCACCACCAGGTTGGCGAGCCCGATGTGTCCCGCCTCCTCGGCGTGGACGAAGCGGCCCGTGGCGCAGATCTCCAGCGCGCGGGCATAGCCGACGAGCCCCACCAGCGGATGGGTGCCGGTGAGGTCGGGTACCAGGCCGAGGCTTGTCTCGCGCATGGCGAACTGCACGTCGGACGCGACGACCCGCAGATCGCAGGCGAGCGCGAGTTGGAAGCCCGCGCCGATCGCGTGCCCCTGAACGGCCGCGATGGACACGATGTCGCTGCGGCGCAGCCAGACGAAGCCGTCCTGGTACGCGGCGATGGTCGCGTCGAGCTCCGTGTCGGAGCTCCGGGCGAGATCGCCGAAGGACGGCTCGCCGTCGAACCCCTCAGGGGCGAACGCCTGCCGGTCGAGCCCCGCGGAGAAGGATTTTCCCTCACCGCGCAGCACCACGACCCGCACGCTGCCCGGCAGTGACCTTCCGGCTTCTGTCAACGCCCGCCACAGAGCGGGAGACTGAGCGTTGCGCTTGGCCGGAAGGGCCAGTGTCACCGTGGCAACCGCGTCCTCGACGGTGAGCCGTATGCCGTCCTTGTCGAGTACTGGTGCGAGCGAAGTCATGGGGTGCCTCCGGTTCGGGCAGTCGGACTCAACGTACTAAGTGACTGCACAGTAACCACCTGGGCGATCGCACGATCGCCCAGGGTGGCCACTCTCCGAACCGGTGGCCGGGAGGAGCCGCACTCGATCGTCAGGCCGATGCGGCCTTCTTGCCTCGCGTGGCCCCGCCGCGTCCCCGCAGCGTGACTCCGGACTCACTGAGCATCCGGTGGACGAATCCATAGGAACGGCCCGTTTCCTCGGCCAGTGCCCGGATGCTCGCACCACTGTCGTATTTCTTCTTCAGGTCTGCCGCGAGCTTGTCACGCGCGGCGCCGGTTACCCGGCTGCCCTTCTTCAGAGTCTCGGCCACCCGTGCCTCCTCATGGAAGTGCGCTCTGGACTTCTCATGATCACCCCTCGCGGGCGTCCTGGCCACCCATTCAGCAAGGTCCGTACGACAAGCTTCGGCGTACTTCAACCTTCGAGCACGAACGGAATGCTCTGTTCCAGAGTCGTCCGGATCGGGCCCCGGCCTGGGCCGGGCGAGAAGTGCCAGGTCAGGACCGTTCCCCGGACGAGGGTGCGGATGATGTACGTGTGGACGCGATCCGTCGGGTACCACGCCGGGAGTACGAGACGCAGTCACTCAGATGGTGGATCACTGCTGAGCCGAATGATCCAGAGGGAGTGGATCACGCTGGACGATCACACCGTCGGTGGGGCGGCGCAGGACAGGCAGGGACGAACGACGTGCCGGGACGCGTCAGGCGAGCGCGACCAGGTCCGCGTAGTCCGCGCCCCACAGGTCCTCGACGCCGTCCGGCAGCAGGATGATCCGCTCCGGCTCCAGCGCGTGGACGGCGCCCTCGTCGTGGGTGACGAGGATGACCGCGCCCTTGTAGGTACGCAGCGCGCCCAGGATCTCCTCACGGCTGGCCGGGTCGAGGTTGTTCGTCGGCTCGTCCAGCAGCAGCACATTGGCGGAGGAGACGACCAGGGTGGCGAGCGCCAGCCGGGTCTTCTCGCCGCCGGAGAGCACCCCGGCGGGCTTGTCGACGTCGTCGCCGGAGAAGAGGAAGGACCCGAGCGTCTTGCGGACGGCGACCAGATCGAGGTCGGGCGCCGAGGAGCGCATGTTCTCCAGGACGGAGCGCTCCGGGTCGAGGGTCTCGTGCTCCTGGGCGTAGTAGCCCAGCTTGAGGCCGTGGCCGGGGGTCACCTGCCCGGTGTCCGGCTTCTCGACCCCGGCCAGCAGGCGCAGCAGGGTGGTCTTGCCGGCGCCGTTGAGGCCGAGGATGACGACCCGGGAGCCCTTGTCGATGGCGAGGTCCACGTCCGTGAAGATCTCCAGCGAGCCGTACGACTTCGACAGGCCCTCGGCGGTGAGCGGGGTCTTGCCGCAGGGGGCGGGCTCGGGGAAGCGCAGCTTGGCGACCTTGTCGGACTGGCGTACCTGCTCAAGGCCGGAGAGCAGCCGCTCGGCGCGGCGGGCCATGTTCTGCGCGGCGACGGTCTTGGTGGCCTTGGCGCGCATCTTGTCGGCCTGCGAGTTCAGGGTCGCGGCCTTCTTCTCGGCGTTGGCGCGCTCGCGCTTGCGGCGCTTCTCGTCCGACTCGCGCTGCTGCTGGTAGAGCTTCCAGCCCATGTTGTAGACGTCGATCTGCGAGCGGTTGGCGTCCAGGTAGAACACCTTGTTGACGACTGTCTCGACCAGTTCGACGTCGTGGGAGATCACGATGAAGCCGCCGCGGTAGGTCTTGAGGTAGTCGCGCAACCAGACGATGGAGTCCGCGTCGAGGTGGTTGGTGGGCTCGTCGAGAAGGAGGGTGTCGGCGTCCGAGAAGAGGATGCGGGCCAGCTCGACGCGGCGGCGCTGACCGCCGGAGAGCGTATGGAGTGGCTGGCCGAGCACCCGGTCGGGCAGGCCGAGCGCGGCGGCGATGGTGGCGGCCTCGGCCTCGGCGGCGTATCCGCCCTTGGTGAGGAACTCGGTCTCCAGGCGCTCGTACCGCTTCATCGCCTTCTCGCGGGTGGCGCCCTGTCCGTTCGCCATCCGGTCCTCGTTCTCGCGCATCTTCTTCAGTACGGAGTCGAGGTCGCGGGCGGAGAGGATGCGGTCGCGGGCGAGGACGTCGAGGTCGCCGGTGCGCGGGTCCTGCGGGAGATAGCCGACCTCGCCGGAGCGGGTGATGGTGCCGGCGGCGGGGATGCCCTCGCCCGCGAGGCACTTGGTGAGGGTCGTCTTGCCCGCTCCGTTGCGGCCGACGAGACCGATGCGGTCGCCCTTGGCGATACGGAACGAGGCGGACTCGATGAGGACACGGGCGCCGGCGCGCAGCTCTACGCCGGTTGCGGTGATCACGGAAAGACTCCAGGGCGGTATGGACGGCGGAAGAGGGCAGGCGGACGGATTCTTCGACGCCGGCTAATGCACAAGGAGAAATGCCATACGGCCCAGTCTAGCGGGGCGGCGCAACTGCTGTGCCGGGGCGGGCTTCCCGGACGGCCCGCCACCAGGCACGGAGGACGGCTGTCAGTGGTCGGTGCGAGACTGAGACGCGTATCACAGAAGGACCTGAATCGGAGCAGGACCGTACGTACCGGACGGGGCACGGCTGTGCCCGTGCCCGTGAAGGGGTGATCAGCATGACCGGTGGACCGAGCATCTGTCCGTCGCTCCTCTACCAGGACGCGAAGGCCGCGATCAGCACGCTCAAGGACGCCTTCGGCTTCACGGAGGTGAGTGTGTACGAGGGCGAGGACGGCACGGTGCTCCATGCGGAGCTGGCCTACGGCGGCGGGGTGGTGATGCTGGGGTCCCGGAGCAGGAAGGGTGTCTTCGCCCGGGCGATGGCCGACGGCGGCCCGGTGGGGGTCTACGTGGTCGTGGATGACCCCGACGCGCACCACGCGCGGGCGGTGCGGCACGGCGTGGAGATCCTGCTGCCGCCCACGGACCAGGAGTACGGCGGGCGGGACTACATGGCGCGGGACGCCGAGGGCAACATATGGAGCTTCGGGACGTACGCGCCGGCGCTTCCGGGCTGAGGGGCACGGGCCCGCCGCCCCCGGGTGACCGGGGGCGGCGCCCCCGGCCGTGGGGGCGCCGGGCGCGTCAGGATCCTCCGGTGTGCACCTGGAAGGCGGCTCTGCGTACGGCCTTGGCCAGGGCCGGGTCGGGGTGTGCGGCGGCCAGCGCGACCAGGACCTGGACGGTACGGGGATGGCCCAGCGCCCTGACCTCGGCGAGCAGTGCGGGCACATTGCCCTGGACGGCGGATTCGAGGTGCCGGACCAGCAGATCGCTCTCGCCGTGGTCGGCGACGGCCGCCGCCGTGTCGACCCACAGCCAGGTCGACTCCTCCCGGGTCAGCACCTCGGAGGCGTCCTCGGGGTCGGCGCCCTCGTACTCCGCCAGCCAGAGCAGCGCGTAGGGCCGCAGGGAGGTGTCGTGGGCCGCGGCGCGCACGTCGGCCTCCGCGGGGGCGCCGACCACGCGCAGCGCCTCGAAGGCGAGCCCGCGCAGGAGGGCGTCCTCGCCCCGGGCGACGGTGAGGAGTTCGGTGACGGCGCTGCCGACGGTACGGGCGGCGAGCCAGGCCCGGTACTCGGCGCGGGCCGGGCCCGGGGTGAGCCGGGCGCAGCCGCGCAGCATGTGCTCCGCGGACTGCTCGATGTTGCCCGCGGGGCTCTGGGCGGCGACGCAGATCTGTTCGAGCTTGACCCAGACCGCCCAGTTGCCGAGCGGGGTGAGGGTGGCCTGGCCCTCGCCCCGGGTGAGGGCGCCGACGGCGGCCAGGCCGTCCAGGGCCCAGTCCAGGAGCGGGGGCAGCAGGGCCTCGTCCACCGGGTCGGGGGCCTGCGGCTCGGTGGTGGTGGGGGCAGGGGCGGGCTGCGGGCCGTAGGGGACCTCGCAGCGCCCCTCGTGAAGCTCCGCGACGCGCTGCTGGAGCAGGTCGAGCAGGGTCGGTACGAGCACGGGCCCGGCCGAGAGCTGGAGGAGGGAGAGCACCTGGGGAACGGCCTCGATGACCTCGGCGACCGTCGCGGGGGCGATGTCGGCGGGGCCGGGGTGGACGAGCGACCAGGCGTCGAAGAGGGCGACCCAGCCGCGCTGGACGGCGCTGTCGTCGCGGTCCCAGGCCTGGAGGCGCCAGCCGGGGCGCACGGTGCCGTCGTGGAGTTCGACGAGGCCGGCCAGCCTGGCCCGGTCCCATGCCGCGCTCACCTGCTCCGGGGTCAGCTCCAGCGCCGTCGCGGCCCGTTCGCGCGCCCCCTCGGTGAGCGCCCCCTCGGTGAGCGGGCCCGCGCCGGGGTCCCGGTCGACCGCGGCCCAGCGGGCCAGCCGTACCGCGTCGGCGAGGACGGCCCTCGCCTGCCGGGCCAGCTCCGCCGGGGGCGGAGTGCCCTGGGGCGGCCTCGGGGCGGGCCGGCCGCGCCCCTCGGCCACGGCCCGTCGGGCCGTGGTCAGCGGCCGCGCGCGGACGAGTCGGAGTGTGGAGTTGCGCGCCAATTGCTCATCAGGCTTTCGGGACGTCACGAGGGCAGTCTTCCCGGTGACTGCCCGAAAGCCCAAACGGAACCCCTTTCGGCGGTACCGGAACGGCGGAAGTGGCCCCTCGTGCGCAGCGGTCCCACCGGTGCGCGGGGGGCTCCGGATGTCTGTTCGGGGAGGTGGGGAGGGTGGCCGCACGGGGCCGGCCAGCGGTCGGCGCGGTCCGCGCGGGGGCGCGAAGGCGGCGCAAGGAGTCCAAGCGGAGGCGCGCCGGGCGGCGCGCCCGCCGCGTACCGGCCGGGCACGGGTGGAGGCGCGGGCGGGCGCTCCATGGCGGGCGCTACATGAGCGGGGTGAGGAAGCGTCGGAGGGTTTCCTCGTACCCGTCGGGGTCCGCGTTCCACATGGCCGCGTGCGGGGCGTGCGGGACGGTGTGGAGGGTGATCAGTCCCGGCCGGTGGGCGGCGAGTTCGCGTGAGGGGTTCCAGGACGCGATGGTGTCGTCGGGGCCGTGGAAGATCAGCGTCGGTACGTGGAGATTGCGCGGGTCGGCGGCTTCCAGCAGCCGGTCGCCGTGCAGCCCCGTCCGGCCCTGGGCGGCCCGCACCGCGAGCGGCAGCAGGGGTCCGGGGATCCGGCGGGCGGTGGCCAGTGCCCGCAGGGTGGCCTCCCAGTCCAGTACCGGCGAGTCGAGCACGAGTCCGGCGATGCGCTCGCTGAGGGCGGAGTTCGCTGCGGCGTGCAGGGCCATCGAGGCGCCGGTGGACCAGCCGTGCAGGACCACGCGCTCGGCGCCCAGGCGGAGGGCGTGGCGGATCGCCGCGTCGAGGTCGCGCCACTCGGAGTCGCCGAGGTGGCCGAGGCCGTCCGGGGAGCGGGGCGCGCCGGGGTCGCCCCGGTAGGCGAGGTCGAGGACGGGCAGGCGCTGGGCCGCGAGGAACTCCATGACGTTCAGGGGGTGCTCGCGGGTGGTGCCGAGGCCGTGCACGGTGATCACCCAGGTGTCGCGCGGCGCCGGCACGAACCACGCGGGCAGGGAGCCGAGTTCGCCCGGGACCCACACGTCCTGGTGGGCGAGGCCCAGGGCGGTGCCGGGGTCGCCGCTGTGCACCTGCGGGGTGAGCCGTACGCGGCTTCCCGGCACGAGGCTGCCGCGGGTGACCCGTTCCAGTCGGCGCACCACGGTGTCGGCCGGGTGCGGGACGCCGTCCAGGACAGGGCCGACGACGGCGTGCACGCCCGCCCCCTCGATCCCGTACGTTCCGGGGCGCAGGGAGGCGAGCGAACGGGTCAGGGTGACCTGTCCGGCGGCGATGGCGTGCACGGTGATCTTCGGGTCGCTGGGCAGGGGCCGCCCCGGCGGTGCCTTGAGCGCGGCATCGCTGGCGTACCGGCCGGCCGCGACCGCAGCCGCGCCGACCCCGAGCACTGTGGTGACGGCCGCTGCCGTCGCTGTAGCCGGGCGCACGCTCCCAGTGTCACCACCCGCGCCGGACCCGGCCAGCGGGCGGGGGCCGTCGGGGGCGGAAGGCGGACCCCGCCCGGCGCGGGCGCCACGGGTCCGGCGCCGCGGGTCCGGCGCCACGGCCTGCGGGCCCGCGCACCGGTGCCCGTCCCGGGGTCAGCTCCGCTGGCCGTAGCCCCGTAGCTTCTCCCCCACCTCCCGGACCTGCTCCTCCGACAGCAGCGAGGGCCGGTGTCCCGGCACCGCGCTCGCCGTGAGCCAGAGCTGGCACATCCATTCGAGCTGGGCGGTGCGGTCGTACGCCTGGGCGAGGGTGTCGCCGTACGCCACCGTGCCGTGGTTCCGCAGCAGGCAGGCCGTACGGTCCTCCAGGGCCTCGCACATCCCGCGGGCCAGCTCCTCCGAGCCGTACAGCGCGTACGGGGCGACGCGGACCGGGCCGCCGAGGGCCGCCGCCATGTAGTGGATCAAGGGGAGCTCGGGGACGAGGGTGGAGACCGCGGTGGCGTGCACGGCGTGGGTGTGGACCACGGCCGTCGCGGACGTGTCGCGGTAGACGGCCAGGTGTAGAGGGAGTTCGCTGGTGGGGGTGAGGGTGCCGAGCACCTGCCGTCCCGCGAGGTCGACCGCGATCGCGTCGCCGGGGGTGAGCCGGTCGTACGGCACTCCGCTCGGGGTGACGAGAATCAGCTCGCCGACCCGCACCGAGACATTGCCGGAGGTGCCGACGACGAGCCCCTCCGCCGCCGTTCTCCGGGCGGTGTCGACCAGCTCCGTCCAGGCCCGCTCCAGGGCGCCCCGCTCGACCGCCGACTCACCCTGTCCGCCGGTCAGTTCACCTTGCTCGCCGGTCCGCTCATCCGTCATACGCCGATCCTGCCAGGCGTCGCGGACATCTCCACGGAGTGGGTCACTCCGTAGACCCGCCCAGTTCATCTTCCGTTCACTCTGACTCCCTACGTTCACCGAGGCCACCGACGTCGAACGATTGCCTGGGTCCTGGGTCAATGGAACACATCACGCTGCTGCTCGCGATCGTGATCGTGACAGCTCTCGTGTTCGATTTCACGAACGGTTTCCACGACACCGCCAACGCGATGGCGACGACCATCTCGACCGGCGCTCTGAAGCCCAAGGTCGCGGTGGGTATGTCCGCGGTCCTGAATCTCGTCGGCGCGTTCCTGTCCGTGGAGGTCGCCAAGACGATCTCCGGCGGGCTCATCAACGAACAGGGCATCAGAACTGAAGTGATCTTCGCGGCGCTCGTCGGCGCCATCCTGTGGAATCTCTTCACCTGGCTGCTCGGACTCCCGTCCAGCTCCTCCCACGCGCTCTTCGGCGGCCTGATCGGCGCCACCCTGATGTCCGTGGGCGCCTCCGGCGTCAACGGCGGTGTGGTCGTCACCAAGGTCCTGATCCCCGCGCTCGCCGCCCCCGTGGTCGCCGGGCTCGCCGCCCTGCTGGCGACGAAGCTGACGTACCGGATCGGCCGCGACACGGACGACAAGGCCACCGCCAAGGGCTACCGGGCCGGGCAGATCGCCTCCGCCGGGCTCGTCTCGCTGGCCCACGGCACCAACGACGCGCAGAAGACCATGGGCGTCATCACGCTCGCCCTGGTCACCGGCGGCGTCCTCGCCCCCGGCTCCAACCCGCCCCTGTGGGTCATCGTCTCCGCCGGGATCGCCATCGCGCTCGGCACGTACCTCGGCGGCTGGCGCATCATCCGCACCATGGGCACCGGCCTCACCGACCTCCAGCCGCAGCAGGGCTTCGCCGCCCAGACCAGCGCAGCGACGGTCATCCTGGCCTCCTCGCACCTGGGCTTCTCGCTCTCCACCACGCAGTCCTGCTCCGGTGCCGTGATGGGCGCCGGGCTCGGCCGCAAGGGCGGAGTGGTGCGCTGGTCCACCGCCACCCGGATGTTCGTCGCCTGGGGGCTGACGCTGCCGGCCGCCGGTCTGGTCGCCGCGGGCGCCGAGTTCCTGACCGGCCAGGGCACCTGGGGCATCGCCGTCGTCGCGGTCCTGCTGGTCGCGGGCTCCGCCGGGATCTGGCTCGCCTCGCGCCGCCGTCCGGTCGACCACACCAACGTCACCGCCGGGACCGGCGCCGACACGGACACCGACCTCGCCGCCGAGCCGGCCGGAGTGGTGACCACCGCCATCGCGGCCGTCACCCCGCCTCCCCCGGCGGGCGCCCCCGGCCAGGACCTCTCGACCACCATCCCGGCCCCCGCGGCCACCACCCCGGGCCAGACCGGCGAGCCGGCCCGCCCCGCCACGGTGTAAGGAAGCGACCGTATGAACATCGACTGGGCAGCACTCGGCTCCGTCTTCGGCGTCAGCCTCGTGGCGACCGTCGCCCTCGTGGGCCTCTTCACCCTCGGCATCGTGGGCCTCGCCAAGCGGGGTTCCACGGCCCCCCAGGGCCCGGCCGGCACCTCGGCCGCCGCCTCCACCCCCGCCACCGGCTCCGCACCCCTCGCGGCCCGCGCCGGCGCCTACCTGTGCTTCGCGCTCTGCGTCGGGGCCGTCGCGTACGGGATCAGTCTCATCGTGGCCTGAGCCCACGAGCGGCCCTCAGAGGAGCCCCGCATCGGCCGACCGGTCCGATGTGGGGCTCCGCACACTGTCCCGTCGCAGGTCAAGGATGAGTTGACGGGTGTTGCACGGCGTGGTGGACTTCCGAGGCCATTGACGACGGCAGTAGAGGAAGCCGGTGCGAATCCGGCGCGGTCCCGCCACTGTCACTGTGAGTCTCGCCTCCAGGAGCCAGGAACTCTCGCCGTCGCACTACGTACGTCGAACCGGGGCGCGGACCCTGAGTGAGGACACTTCGCCATGCCTGGCTGCGGTTCCGCCGCGCGCGGCGGTTCAGCCGCCCCTGCCGCCGAGCGGGTCTTCGCGTACGGCGCCACCCTCGGCCTGCTGGGCGACCGGCTGTTCGGCGATCCGCGCCGGGGACATCCGGTGGCCGCCTTCGGGCGGGCCGCCGGGGCCGTCGAGCGCGCGCTGTGGCACGACCACCGCGGCTGGGGCGCGCTGCACACCGCGCTCTGCGCCGGAGGCGCCGCCGGGGCCGCGGCCCTGGCCGCCACCGCGGTACGCCGCGGCCCCGCCGCCTCCGTGGCGCTGACCGCCGCCGCCACCTGGTCCGTGGTCGGGGGCACCTCGCTGGGCCGCGAGGCGCGGGCCGTCGGCGCGGCGCTGGCCGCCGGGGACCTCGAAGGCGCCCGGCGGCGCCTGCCGCATCTGTGCGGGCGCGACCCGTACTCCCTGGACGAGGCGCAGATAGCGCGCGCCGTCGTGGAGTCCGTCGCCGAGAACACCTCCGACGCCGTCGTGGGCGCCCTGGTGTGGGGCGCGGTCGCCGGGGCGCCGGGGCTCGTCGGGTTCCGCGCCGTGAACACGCTGGACGCGATGGTGGGCCACAAGAGCGAGCGTTACCGCCGGTTCGGCTGGGCGTCGGCCCGCCTCGACGATGTCGTGGGGTGGCCGGGGGCCCGGCTGACCGCCGCGCTGGCCGTCGCCGCCGGGGCGGACAGGCGCGGCGCGCTGCGGGCCGTACGGCAGGACGCGCACCGCCATCCGAGCCCCAACGCGGGCCCGGTGGAGGCGTCGTTCGCCGGGGCCCTGGGCGTACGCCTCGGCGGGACGCTCACGTACGGCGGGCGGGTGGAGCACCGGCCCGTCCTGAACGGCAGGGGGCGCCCGGTCGGGGTCCCGGACATCGAGCGCGCCGTGCGGCTGGCCCGCCGGGTCAACGTGCTCGCTCTCGCGGCCTGTGTCACGGGCCGCCTCGTGTACGGCGCGGTGCGCGCGGCCGGGACCACCAGGAGGCGTGGATGAGCCGGAACAGCGGCGGCACCGGGCTCGGCGGAGGGCTGCTGATCGCCGGCACGACCTCCGACGCGGGCAAGAGCGTCGTCACGGCGGGGATCTGCCGCTGGCTGGTGCGCCGGGGCGTGAAGGTGGCGCCGTTCAAGGGCCAGAACATGTCGCTGAACTCGTTCGTGACACGCGAGGGCGCCGAGATCGGGCGCGCCCAGGCGATGCAGGCGCAGGCCGCGCGCGTGGAGCCGACCGCGCTGATGAACCCCGTCCTGCTGAAGCCGGGCAGCGACCGCAGCAGCCAGGTGGTGCTGATGGGCAAGCCCGTCGGGGAGCTGAGCGCCCGGGGCTACCACGGGGGACGGCAGGAGGCACTGCTCGGGCCCGTGCTGGCGTGCCTGGAGGAGCTGCGGTCCACGTACGACGCCGTGATCTGCGAGGGCGCGGGCAGCCCGGCCGAGATCAATCTCCGTCGTACCGACATCGTGAACATGGGGATCGCGCGGGCCGCGCGGCTCCCGGTGGTCGTGGTCGGGGACATCGACCGGGGCGGGGTCTTCGCGTCCTTCTTCGGGACGACCGCGCTGCTGAGCCCCGAGGACCAGGCGCTGGTCGCCGGGTATCTCGTCAACAAGTTCCGGGGAGATGTCTCGCTGCTGGAGCCGGGGCTCGACATGCTCCGGGGGCTGACCGGGCGGGCGACGCTCGGGGTGCTGCCCTTCCGGCACGGTCTGGGCATCGACGAGGAGGACGGTCTGCGGGTCTCGCTGCGCGGCGCCGTGCGCGAGTCGGTGGTGGCTCCCCCGTACGGCGCGGACGTGCTGCGGATCGCGGTCTGCGCCGTACCGCTGATGTCGAACTTCACCGATGTGGACGCGCTGGCGGCCGAGCCCGGGGTCGTGGTGCGGTTCGTGGACCGTCCCGAGGAGCTGGCCGACGCCGACCTGGTGATCGTGCCGGGCACGCGCGGCACGGTGCGGGCGCTGGCGTGGCTGCGGGAGCGCGGGCTGGCCGACGCGCTGGCCCTGCGGGCCGCCGAGGGCCGCCCCGTGCTGGGGATCTGCGGCGGCTACCAGATCCTCGGCGAGCGGATCGACGACGAGGTGGAGTCCCGGGCGGGTGAGGTGGCCGGGCTCGGACTGCTGCCCGTACGCGTCAGGTTCGAGCGGGAGAAGACCCTCGCGCGGCCGGTCGGGGTGGCCCTCGGCGAGCGGGTCGAGGGGTACGAGATCCATCACGGTGTCGCGGACGTGCGCGGCGGGGACGCTTTTGTCACGGACTCGGAAGGGCGGGCGCTGGACGGCTGCCGGGCCGGGTCCGTCCAGGGCACGCACTGGCACGGGGCGCTGGAGAGCGACGCGTTCCGGCGGCGGTTCCTGACGGAGGTGGCGCGGACGGCCGGCCGGCGGTTCGTGCCAGCGCCGGACACGAGCTTCGGCGCGCTGCGCGAGGAGCAGCTCGATCTGCTCGCTGACCTCGTCGAGGAGCACGCGGACACGGCCGCGCTGCTGCGCCTGATCGAGGAGGGCGCCCCGGCCGGGCTGCCGTTCATCCCTCCGGGGGCCCCGTGAGCACCGTAGGACTGAGCACCGTGGGACGCCGTCCGGTCATCGATGAGTCATTCGAAGGAGCGATCAGCCTATGAGCACCCCTTTTCCGTTCACCGCCGTGGTGGGGATGGACGATCTGCGGCTCGGCCTGCTGCTGAACGCGGTCAGTCCGGCGGTCGGCGGCGTTCTCGTACGGGGTGAGAAGGGCACGGCGAAGTCGACGGCCGTACGGGCGCTGGCCGCCCTGCTGCCCGAGGTGCCGGTGGTGACGGGGTGCCGGTTCAGTTGCGACCCGGCCGCGCCGGATCCGCGCTGCCCGGACGGTCCGCACGATCCGGACGGTCCGCACGGGAGCGTCCCCGGCGAGGCGCGGGCCGCGCGGATGGTCGAGCTGCCCGTGGGCGCGTCCGAGGACCGGCTCGTGGGGGCGCTGGACATCGAACGGGCGCTCTCGGAGGGCGTGAAGGCGTTCGAGCCCGGACTGCTCGCGGACGCGCACCGCGGGGTGCTGTACGTGGACGAGGTCAACCTGCTCCACGACCACCTCGTGGACCTGCTGCTGGACGCGGCGGCCATGGGCGCCTCGTACGTCGAGCGCGAGGGCGTCTCCGTACGGCACGCCGCGCGCTTCCTGCTCGTCGGGACGATGAACCCGGAGGAGGGCGAGCTGCGGCCCCAGTTGCTGGACCGCTTCGGGCTGACCGTGGAGGTCGCGGCGTCCCGCGAGCCCGACCTGCGGGTGGAGGTGGTACGGCGGCGGCTCGCGTACGACGACGACCCGGCCGGGTTCGCGGCGCGCTGGGCCGGCGAGGAGACCGCGCTGCGGGAGCGGATCGTCGCGGCGCGCGCGCTGCTGCCGGGCGTGCGCCTCGGGGACACGGCGCTGCGTCAGATAGCCGCGACCTGCGCCGCCTTCGAGGTGGACGGGATGCGCGCGGACATCGTGATGGCGCGGACGGCGACGGCGCTGGCGGCGTGGGCGGGGCGTACGGACGTCACCGCCGACGACGTACGGCAGGCGGCGCTGCTGGCGCTGCCGCACCGCAGGCGCCGTAACCCCTTCGACGCGCCGGGGCTCGACGAGGAGAAGCTCGACGACACGCTGGAGGAGTTCCAGGGCGACGAGGACGGCGAGGACCCGGATCCCGACGGCCCCGACGGGCCCGGAGGCGGGGGCGGGCAGCCGCCGCGCGGCGGCCCCGAGGCCCCCGACACGCCCGCGCAGGACGGTCCGGCGCAGGACGACACGCCCGGCCCTCAGGAGACGGACGCCCAGCCAGAAACACAGCCCGAGGGCGGGCAGCCGCGCGCCGGGGCCGGTGAGCAGGCCCCCGTACGGTCCGCCGAGCCGTTCCGCACGAAGGTGCTGAGCGTGCCGGGGCTGGGCGAGGGCGCGGCAGGGCGCCGCTCCCGGGCCCGTACCGAGCGCGGCAGGACGACCGGGTCGCGGCGGCCCCGGGGCGCGCTGACCAAGCTGCATCTCGCGGCGACCGTGCAGGCGGCGGCGCCGCACCAGCGGGCGCGCGGGCGCAGCGGTCCCGGTCTCGTGGTGCGCAGGGACGATCTGCGGCAGGCGACCAAGGAGGGGCGCGAGGGCAATCTCGTGCTGTTCGTGGTCGACGCGTCCGGTTCGATGGCGGCGAGGCGGCGGATGAGCGCCGTGAAGGGCGCGGTGCTGTCCCTGCTGCTCGACGCGTACCAGCGGCGCGACAAGGTCGGTCTGGTCACCTTCCGGGGGAAGGACGCGGAGCTGGCGCTGCCGCCGACGTCCTCGGTGGACGCGGCGGCGGCCCGGCTGGAGTCGCTGCCGACGGGCGGGCGCACCCCGCTGGCGGCCGGGCTGCTGAAGGCGCACGACGTGCTGCGGGTGGAGCGGATGCGGGACCCCGCGCGCCGTCCGCTGCTGCTGGTGGTGACGGACGGGCGGGCGACGGGCGGCCCGGACCCGGTGGCGCTGGCGGCGCGCGCGGCGCGGCTGCACGCGGCGGACGGGACGGCGTCGGTGGTCGTGGACTGCGAGGCGGGTCCGGTACGGCTCGGGCTGGCCGCCTCGCTCGCCGGCGAGCTGGCGGGGACGGCGATCACCCTGGACGAGCTGCGGGCCGACAGCATCGCCGGACTGGTCAGGGACGTACAGCAGAGGAGTGACGGACACCGCGAGGGTTACGTCACCGGGGACCCCAGGAGGGCCGCTTAATGCCGCAGGGACAGCCGGAGAACGTACCGGACGACGGTCTCACCACCCGCCAGCGCCGCAACCGTCCGCTGGTGCTCGTCCACACGGGCACCGGCAAGGGCAAGTCGACGGCGGCGTTCGGACTGGCGCTGCGCGCGTGGACGCAGGGGTGGCCGATCGGGGTCTTCCAGTTCGTGAAGTCCGCGAAGTGGAAGGTCGGCGAGGAGCAGGCGCTCAAGGTGCTCGGGGCGAGCGGCGAGGGCGGCTCCGTCTCCTGGCACAAGATGGGCGAGGGCTGGTCCTGGGTGCAGCGGGACGCGCAGTTCTCCAACGAGGAGGCGGCGCGGGAGGGCTGGGAGCAGGTCAAGCGCGATCTGGCGGCCGAGACGCACAAGCTGTACGTGCTGGACGAGTTCGCGTATCCGCTGCACTGGGGGTGGGTGTCGACCGACGAGGTGATCGAGGTGCTGCGGAACCGGCCCGGCACCCAGCATGTGGTGATCACCGGCCGCAACGCGCCGCAGGAGCTGATGGACTTCGCGGACCTGGTCACGGAGATGACGAAGGTCAAGCACCCGATGGACGCGGGGCAGAAGGGGCAGAGGGGCATCGAGTGGTGAACGTCCCGCGTCTGGTCATCGCCGCGCCGTCCTCCGGAAGCGGGAAGACGACGGTCGCGACGGGCCTGATGGCGGCGTTCTCGGAGCGCGGCCTCGCCGTCTCCCCGCACAAGGTCGGCCCGGACTACATCGATCCCGGGTACCACACCCTGGCTGTTTCTTCGGGGTTCTCGGGCTCCTCGGGTGGCGTCACGCGCCCCGGCCGGAACCTCGACGCGTACATGTGCGGCCCGGGGCTGATCGGGCCGCTCTTCGCGTACGGCGCGGCGGGGTGCGACCTGGCGGTCGTCGAGGGCGTGATGGGGCTGTACGACGGCGCCTCCGACCAGGGCGAACTGGCCTCCACCGCCCAGGTGTCGAAGCTGCTGCGGGCGCCGGTGGTGCTGGTCGTGGACGCCTCGTCGCAGTCGCGTTCCGTGGCGGCGCTGGTGCACGGCTTCGCGTCCTGGGACCCGGAGGTGCGGATCGGCGGGGTGATCCTCAACAAGGTCGCCACGGACCGGCACGAGCGGCTGCTGCGGGACGCGCTGGACGGCTCCGGGGTGCCGGTCATGGGGGTGCTGCGGCGTACGGACCAGGTCGGTACGCCGTCGCGCCACCTCGGTCTGGTGCCGGTGGCCGAGCGGCGTACGGACGCGCTCGACGCGATGGCGGAGCTGGCCGGGCGGGTCAGGGCCGGGTGCGACCTGGAGGCGCTGCTGGCGCTGGCGCGCAGCGCGCCCGAGCTGGCCACGGAGGCGTGGGAGCCGGGTGTGGCGCCGGTCGTGGACCCGGAGCGCGGGCGGCCGGTGATCGCGATGGCCGGCGGGCCGGCGTTCACGTTCTCGTACGCCGAGCACACCGAGTTGCTGACGGCGGCCGGCGCCGATGTCGTCCCCTTCGACCCGCTGCGGGACGAGGCGCTGCCCCCGGGCACCCGGGGGCTGGTGATCGGGGGCGGCTTCCCCGAGGTGTACGCGCCGGAGCTGTCCGCCAACGAGCCGCTGCGCAAGGCCGTGGCGGAGCTGGCGTACACGGGCGCGCCGGTGGCCGCCGAGTGCGCCGGGCTGCTCTATCTGGCGCGCTCCCTGGACGGGAAGCCGATGTGCGGGGTGCTGCCGGCCGACGCCCGGATGTCGGGGCGGCTGACGCTGGGCTACCGGGAGGCGGTGGCGATCGGCGACAGCGCGCTGGCGGTGGCGGGGACCCGGGTACGGGGCCACGAGTTCCACCGGACGGTGCTGGAGCCGGGGGCCGGGGCGGAGCCCGCGTGGGGTCTGGTGCATCCGGAGCGCCGGGTGGAGGGGTTCGTCAGGGGCGGCGTGCACGCGAGCTATCTGCACACGCACTGGGCGGCGACGCCGGAGATGGCGCGGCGGTTCGTGGCACAGGCGGTGGGCAGGGACGGGCGGTGAACGCCTTTACGGCGTGGGGGTCAGCCGGCGACCCCCACGACCAGCCAGATGAAGCCGACGCCCAGGACGGTGCACAGGAGCGTGGAGCGGGCCGGGTGGTCGTGGTGCGCCTCGGGCAGGATCTCGGCGGCGGCGAGATAGAGCAGCGCGCCGCCGAAGAACCCGAGGTAGCTGCCGAGCAACTCCTCGGGGAGCGTGAAGAACAGCGTGGACGCGGCGCCGACGACCGGTGCGAGGGCGTCCGCGACCAGCATGGCGATGGCCCGGCGGCGGTCGTTCCCGTACAGGCTGGTGATCGTGTACGTGTTGAAGCCGTCGGCGAAGTCATGGGCGATGACGGCGAGGGCGACGGCGGTGCCCATGCCGCCGCCGATCTGGAAGGCCGCGCCGAGGGCGATGCCGTCCATCAGGCTGTGGCCCACCATGGCCGCGGCGGCGGTCAGCCCCACCTGGGGGACGCGCCCGTCCCTGCCGGGGCCGTGGCCGTGGGTGTGACCGGGCCCGGCGGGGCCGTGCGGGTCGCCGCCGTGGGCGGCCTGACGGACGGCGAGGAGCCGTTCGACCAGATGGGCGACGAGGAATCCGCCGACGAAGAGCAGCAGCGCCCGCGGCACCCCCAGGAACTCCTCACCGGCGGCGTGCAGCGCCTCGGGCAGCAGGTCGAGGCCGACCACGCCGAGCATCAGCCCACCGGCGAGTCCCAGCACGAGATGACGCCGGTCGGTGACGCGCTGCGCCGTCCAGCCGCCGAACAGCGTCATGAGGAACGCGCCGAGCGCGACGAAGACCGCCATGGGCCCTTGCATAGCCGATCGGACGGGGTCGGCGCACATCAGGATCCGGGGGCGGCGCTCGTGGTGGGGGTCGGCGCGCGCGACGGCGCGTCGGTGGGCGAGGTGCTCGGGCTGATCGAGGAGACGCTGCGGGAGGCGGGACTGGCCCCGTCCCGCGTCGTGGAACTGGCGACGGTCGAGACGAAGGCGGGGGCGGCGGGGATCACCGGGGCGGCGGCGCGGCTCGGTGTGCGTGTACGGGGCTATCCGGCCGCGCTGCTGGCCGGGATCGCCGTACCGCATCCGTCGGCGGCGGCGCTCGCCGCCGTGGGGACGGCGTCCGTCGCGGAGGCCGCGGCGCTCGCGGGCGGCGGGGGTCTGCTCGTACCGAAACGGAAATCCCGTCCGATTTCCGGGCCGGTTTCCGGTCCGGGGCGGGTCACCTGTGCGGTGGCGTACAGGGGCCAGTCGGAGTGGAACCGGCCCGGGCGGAAATGATGTCGGTGTCGCCCGTACCCTCACCTTCCCCGGCCCTTCGGCCCTCCGGCCCTCCGGCCGTCCGGGACCGTCCCTCCATCGAGAGCAGAGTGAACCGTGAGCATGGCACCCCACCAGCGGGGATCGTCTCCCCTGCCGCCGGCGGTCCGGTCCTGCGGGCCCGCCGCCATATCCGATGATCATCACAGTGGTGGCCGCCATGTCTACGCGCGCTGACAGCTACGACCTGCGCCATCACGGCGACGCGGAGGTCCGGGACGGCGCCGCGTGCCTGGTCGACCTCGCGGTCAATGTCCGTACGGGCACGCCCCCGGCCTGGCTGCGCGCGCGGATCGCCGATTCGCTGACCGGGCTCGCCGCCTATCCAGACGGGCGCGCGGCGCGTGCGGCGGTCGCGGCACGGCACGGGCTGCCGGTGGAGCGGGTGCTGCTGACGGCGGGGGCGGCGGAGGCGTTCGTCCTGCTCGCACGGGCGCTGCCGGCCCGCAGACCCGTCGTCGTGCACCCGCAGTTCACGGAGCCGGAGGCGGCGCTGCGGGACGCGGGCCACGAGGTGGGCCGGGTGCTGCTGCGGGCGGGCGACGGCTTCCGGCTCGACCCGGCGGAGGTGCCCGAGGACGCCGATCTGGTGGTGATCGGCAACCCGACCAACCCGACGTCCGTGCTGCACCCGGCCGACACGATCGCGAAGCTGGCCAGACCGGGCCGGACGCTGGTGGTGGACGAGGCGTTCATGGACGCGGTACCGGGCGAGCCGGAGGCGCTGGCGGGGCGTACGGACGTACCGGGCCTGGTGGTGCTGCGCAGCCTCACCAAGACCTGGGGGCTGGCGGGGCTGCGCATCGGGTACGTACTGGCGGAGCCGGGGACGGTGGCCGCGCTGGAACGCGTCCAGCCGCTGTGGCCGGTCTCCACACCCGCGCTGGCGGCGGCGCAGGCGTGCATGGAGCCCGCGGCGCTCGCGGAGGCGGAGCGGGCGGCGCGCGCGATGGCGGTGGAGCGCGCGCATCTGCTGGCGGGGCTGGCGGAGTTCGAGGAGGTACGGGCGGTGGAGGCCGCGGAGGGCCCGTTCGTCCTGATCGCCATGGACCGCGCGGACGCGGTACGGGCCCGGCTGCGCACCCTGGGCTTCGCGGCCAGACGCGGCGACACCTTCCCGGGCCTGGGCCCCCGCTGGCTCCGCCTGGCGGTCCGGGACCGCACCACGACGAACCGTTTCCTCCAGGCGCTGGACCAGGCGCTCACGGCGGTCGGGGGCTGAGGAGTCCGCCGGTGCGCGCCGGACGCGAGGCCGTGGCCTCCCGCCCGGCGCGCACCGGCAGGACGGATCAACGCCTGGCGCGCACCCTCCTCGTCAGGGCCAGGGCGCCCGCGCCCGCGGCGAGGAGCGCCGCCGCGCCGCCGGCCAGATACGGCGTGGCGGAGTCGCCGCCCGTCTCCGCCAGGTTGGCCTGCTCGGGTTCGGCGGCGCTCTGCGGGTTCGGCCCGGCCTGCTCCGGCTTCGCCGGTTCCCGCACCGTGGACGTCTCGGAAGGCTCCGGCACCGCGGCTGCGGGCGCCTTCGGGGACTCACAGGTCGCCTCGGCGAGCGTGAGCGTGCCCTCGACCTCGGCGACGTTCAGCTTCAACGGGTTCACCGAGACCGTGAGGCCGAGCGCCGTCGCGGCGGCCGTACGGGAGGTGGTACGGGTCTTCGACAGGTCGAGGGTCACCTCGCCCACGCCCGGCACCTCGACCCGCGTCGGGCCGCCCGCCGAGAGCGTGACCTTCTTGCCGAGCACGGTCACCTGCCCCAGCAGGTTCGAGTCGGCGACCGGCCTCTTGCCGGCCTCGCAGACCGCGCTGGAGGTGACCTCCTCGATCTCGACGAGCGAGAGCAGCGGAAGCCCGGGGACATGGACCTTCGCGTGGGCGAGCCGGGTGTAGCCCTTGGACCGGCGCGCGTCGGCCGTCGCCTTCGCCGTGGCGACATCGGCGCGCAGCACGCTGAAGGGCCTGCCCCGGTCGACCCCGTCCAGCTCGACGGAGAGCGCCGTCCTCTCCGCGCTCGCCGGGGCCTGGACCTCGTTGAGCGAGGCCCTCAGCGGCACGTTGACGGTCTTGTTGAGCAGGGACACATCGAGACCGGCCCGCAGCACGACCGCACTCGCCCGCCCGTCGCCCGTACCCGCGTCCTCGCCCGGCCCGTCGGTGGCGCCCGCCGGCGCGGCGAGGAACACGGGGCCCGCCGTCAGCGCGGCGGCGGCCACGACGGCGGCGGCGCGGTGGCGGCGTGCGGGCATGCGGAAGGTGTTGCTGTTCAAGAGAGTGGAACCCCCACAAGAGATCTGGCGTCGCCCGTCCTGCCTGCTCGGGGACACGAGACTGCGGCAGCGGCGACCGGGACACCGGAATCCTTACGTACGGAGAGTGAACTGGTGAGCACCTGAAGTCAGTTCACCCTAAAGTGGGGTTTTCGGGGCCACATTCGATTCTTACGGCACGCGCGTTCCTCAGCGGGCACGTGTGTTCCCGGCCGGGGTCGTGCGCCGGTGGACCGGCGGCCGAGGGCAAAGGAGAAGCTGGCGGTCGTCACCAAGGAACTCGCGCATGAGCAAGCCGTCAGCGCCGCGTTGCGACGGATCGTTGCCGAGCTCGACCTGGAGGGGAAGGCGGATCATCACGATTCCTTGAGGTCAGGCGACGGCGGGCGGGCCCGATGCGGGCCGTCCCGCCGTCGCAGGAGCCCTCGTTCGGGCCCGGGGTGTTACCAGTTCTGGCGGGTGGGGGAGATGACGAGGTCGTTGACGGTGACGTCGGCGGGCTGGTCGAGTGCGTAGACGACGGCGTCGGCGATGGCCTCGGGACTGATGGCGATGGTGTTGAGCTCTTGGGCGGCCTTGCGTCCGGTGGGGTCGGTGACCTTGTCGGCCCAGCCGGTGTCGATGACGCCGGGGCTGATCGTGGACGCCTTGATGCCCTCGCGGACGCCGAGTTCCTTGCGCATGGACTCGGTCATGGCCTGCACGAAGAACTTCGTCGCGCTGTAGACACCGGCGCCGTCGCCGACCTGGTGGCCGGCCACCGAGTCCATGTTCAGGATGTGGCCCGACTTCTGGCGGAGCATTACGGGGAGGACGGCATGGACACCGTTGAGGTAGCCGCGGATGTTCACGTCGAGCATCCGGTTCCAGTCGTCGAGCGCGAGATCCTTCCAGTACGAGAAGAGCATCAGTCCGGCGTTGTTGACGAGGACGTCGATACGTCCGTAGGTGTCGACGGTGAAGTCGGCCAGTGCCCGCATGTCTGCGGCGTCGGCGACGTCGGTGAGCCGGGCGGCCACCGTGCCGCCGGCCTTCCCTATGTCGGCGACCAACTGGTCGAGGTCTTCCTGGCCGCGGGCCGCGGCGACAATCTTGGCGCCGCGTGCGGCGAGGGCCTTGGCGCTCACGGCGCCGATGCCGGAGGAGGCGCCGGTGACGACGACGACCTTGTCCTGCAGGTGGTTCATGGGGATCTCCCAGTGCGGCGGTTCAGTGCGCATTCCCTGGTGGGGCAGCGCGGCGGAGGCTGTAAGGGGTGGGGGGTCAGTGCTTGCGGCGCTTGACGGCGTAGGCGTACTGGTCCGGCCAGGTCGGCTCGGCGTCGAGTGCGAGCGCGGCGTGCTGGGCCCAGTAGGGGTTGCGGAGCAGTTCGCGGCCGAGGAAGACGGCGTCGGCCTGCCCGCCGGTGAGGATCTCCTCCGCCTGCCGCGGTTCGGTGATGATGCCGACGGCCGCGGTGGGGATGCCGGTGGCCTGGCGGGCCTGGGTGGCGAAGGGGACCTGGTAGCCGGGCCCGGCGACGATCTTGGCGTCGCGGACCATACCGCCGGTGGACACGTCGAGCAGGTCGACGCCGCGAGCGTGAAGTTCCTTGGCCAGGCGCACGGTGTCGTCCCCGGTCCAGCCCTCGCGGGTGTCCTCGGGGTTCTCGGTCAGCCAGTCGGTGGCCGAAGTGCGGAAGAACACCGGCAGGTCCTCGGGCCACACCGTACGGACCGCGTCGACGACCTCCAGCGCGAAGCGGATCCGGTTCTCGAAGCTACCGCCGTAGGCGTCGGTGCGGTGGTTGGAGGCCGGGGAGAGGAAGGAGTTGATCAGGTAGCCGTGGGCTCCGTGCACCTCGACCACCTGGAACCCGGCGGCCAGCGCGCGCCGCGCGGAGTCCGCGAAGTCGCGTACCAGCTGCTGGATCTCGTCCACGGTCAGCTCGTGCGGGACAGCAAGGCCGTCGTAGGCGATCGCGCTGGGGGCGACGGGCTGCCAGCCGCCCTCGGACTCGCTCAGGTAGCGGTCGGACAGCCAGGGCTTGTCCACCGACGCCTTGCGGCCGGCGTGCGCGAGCTGGACGGCCGGGACGGCACCGTGGGCCTTGATGGCCTCAGTGATGCGGGTGAACGCCTTCTGCTGGCGGTCGTTCCACAGGCCCAGGTCCCAGGGGCTGATGCGCCCGTCGGGGCGTACGCCGGTGGCCTCGGCCATGACCAGACCGGCGCCGCCGGCGGCGCGGGAGGCCAGATGCGTGAGGTGGAAGTCGGTCGGCGCCCCGGTGTCCGGGCCCTCGGGGGCGGCGGAGTACATGCACATCGGGGACATCCAGACCCGGTTGGGTATCTGAAGGGATCGCAGGGTCAGGGGGGTGAACAGGGAACTCATGCGGGGGTGCTTCTTTCGTGGTCGGTGAGCGATGCCATCGGACGGGGCGGCTGCCGTCCGGTGTCAGGCGATGATCGTGTGGAGGCCCGCGAGGGCGGGGGCGTAGGCCGCTTCGAGGACCGTGGCGGCCTCCTGGGCTGTGGTGCCGTCGGCCGGATCGAAGGTGGCGTGCCAACTGAGGAAGGCGCCGCCGGTGTCGGAGACGGGCTGGACGTGCAGCGTCGAGCGGTAGCCGCGGACCGGCAGCGGTGCCTCGACGATCTCGTAACTCAGCTTCCGGTCGACCTCGTCCAGCGCCACGAGGCGTTCCCGGTAGATGCTGCCGTCCACCCCGGTGAGAAGGCGGACCGCACCGGGGGTGAGCCCGTTGCCGCCCCCGATGATCTCGCTCGCCCGGATGGCCGGGTGCCAGTCGGGCAGGCCGTTGAACCGCCGGACGACGGCCCATGTCTCGTCTGCGGAGCTGGTGAAGACTGAGCTCCAGTACGCCTGTGCCATCAGGCGGGCAGACGGGTGTCGATGACGAAGTTGGTCTCGATGAGCTGGCCGGGGAAGAACAGGTGGGCCACGCCGATGGTGCTGCTGGTGGGGCGGTGATCGCCGAAGTAGGCCAGGTTGGCGGCCGCCATCGCGTTGTTGTACTTCGGCAGGTCCACGATGTACTGGGTCTCGGAGACGACCTGGTTGCGGGTGGCGCCGTAGTGGGCGAGGACCTTCTCGAAGTTGGCGAAGACCTGCGCGGTCTGGGCCTCGAAGTCGTCCGGGTGGAGGAAGTTGCCCACTTCGTCGTGGGAGAGCTGGCCCGAGACATGGATCGTGTGCTCGACCTTGATGGCCTGGGCGAAACCGAACTCGCGCTCGCCCGGGACGCCGTGGCTGTAGGAGTCGATCGCAGTCATGGTGGTTGTCCTTCTCCGGTGGGGGATGCAGGGGTGGGTGGGGCGCGGGCTCAGGCGGCCAGGCGGGCGACCGCGTCCGCGACGGGGGTGTCGCCGGAGGTCAGCTCGACGATCACGCGGCTGAGGGCGGGCTCGTGCAGGGCGGCGTCGATGAACGCGGCGACATCGTCGCGGTGCACGTCGCCGTACTCGACAGCGGACCCGGCGGTGACCCGGCCGCCGCCGGGAGTGTCCAGCAGGGTTCCGGGACGGACGATCAGCCAGTCGAGATCCGTGCGCGTCAGGTACACGTCGGCACTCTTCTTGACCTTGATGTAGTGCTCGAAGCCCGCACCTCCCTCGCCGCCGCGCAGCGCGTCGGGGAAAACCGAGACCAGGACGAACCGTGTCACCCCGGCGAGCGCGGCCGCGTCGGCGGCCTTCTGAAGGCCCTTGCCGTCGATGAGGGTCGTCTTGTCCATGCCGGTGCCGTGCGCGCCGGCCGAGAAGACCACCGCGTCGTGGCCCTGCATCTTCCGCGCGAGGTCGTTGACCGCGTCGGTGATGAGATCGCCGATCACCGGTGTCCCGCCGGCCTCTCGCACGGTCTCGCCCTGAGCGGGCCCGCGATGCATGCCGGTCGCCGAGTCCCCACGAGCGGTGAGGAGTTGGGTGAGGCGGCGGCCGACTCCACCGGCAGCGCCGATCTGGAACACCTTCATGAGTTCGTCCCGTCTTTCGTGGGTGGAAAAGGGGTGTGGTGTCCGCCGGTCAGGCGGCGAACACCTGGGAGTCGTCGGCGAACGCTTTGAACTCCAGGGCGTTGCCGGCCGGGTCGAGGAGGAACATCGTGTGCTGCTCGCCCTGCTGACCCTCGAAGCGGACGTAGGGCTCGATGACGCACTCGGTGCCCGCCGCACGCAGCCGGTCGGCGAGGCCCTGGAAATCGGGGATCGAAAGGATCACCCCGAAGTGCGGCACCGGGACGTCGTGACCGTCGACCGGGTGTGTATGCGCTGCGCGCGCTCCGGTGCGAGATCCGTGACGCATTGGTGGCCGTGCAGATTCCAGTCCACCCACGTGTCCGCGCCGCGGCCCTGCTCCAGGCCCAGCACGTCGCCGTAGAGCGACGCGCGGCGGCCAGGTCGTCGACCGGCACGGCCAGGTGGAACCGGGGGATCGGGGAGTCGAGAACAGTCACGGCACCGCCTTTCCGAGAGTGGATTCAAAGAGGATCACCCCATTGTCCTAATGTTAACAATGAGACAACCCGTTGATGTTAACATTAGGACGTAGCCCAGGAGGTGCAAGTCGGACATGAGTGATCAGGGCAAGGTGTCCCCGGCCCGCCGCCGTGGCCTGTCGGACGAGGTCGCAGACCGGATCCGGGAGGCCATCTTCAGCGGGATCTACGCCCCCGGCGCCCAGCTTCGCGAGGTGGAACTGTCCGCCACGATGGATGTCAGCCGCGGCCCGGTACGTGAAGCACTGCGGGTACTGGAGCGCGAGGGGCTGGTCCACTGCGCGTGGCACCGCGGGACGACAGTGACGACAGTGACTCCTGAGGATGTCGCTGAGCTCGACAGCCTGCGTGGCGCACTGGAAGACCTGGCCGTCCGCCAAGTGATCACGCGGGCCTCGGACGAGGACCTCGCGTCCCTCGCCAAGGCGGCCGAGGTCATGCAGCACGTAACGGACGCCCACGAGATGGTGCGACTGGACATCGCCTTCCACGACGCCGTCTTCGCCGCCGCCGGCCACCAGCGCCTCGCCGACGCCTGGGACGGCATCCGGTGCCAGGTCCACCTGTTCCTGCTGACCCGGATCAACCTCAGCACCGACGGGTACCTCGGCTGCATCCCGCGCGAGCACCACGGGCTCGTGACCGCGCTGCGCTCCCGCGACACCGAAACCGCGCTCGACCTCTTCGCCGCACACCGCCGCCACGCCGTCGACGTAGTGACCGGGAACGCCGCCGCGAACTGAGTGCTACGGACGGCCGCCCGCAGTCAGTCGGCCCGGAGTCGGCTTCTGAAGAGATTCCCCCTGGACCGGCGCAGCGCGGAGCCAGTCCAGGCCCTGCGGACCTGTTCCAGCGGCCGGGTTCGCCGAGCAGCCATGCGGTACGTTCACCGGCGCGGGCCCCTTTGCCTGCGGCACCACGACTCCCGCCAATGGATTCCCCGACAGCCCACTTGCCTCATGAACGCCGGGCAGGAACATGTCCTCGCCGCCGTGCCGGGGGGAAATCGGCGGCCAGGACGGCGACCATGCCGTCCCGGGCCACGGGCCACGATGACGGAGGCGTCACGCATCGCTCCCTGTTGGGACGTGTCAGTCATGGCCCGGGAGCGTAGCCGCCTGCTCGGGAGGAGTGGTGGTCATGCCGGAGCCTGCGTCGCGCAGAGCTGGAGGGCGTGCTCGATGGCCAGCTCCTGGCTGGCGGGGTCGCTGGTGACACTGACGTACCGGATGTTCTCCTCGCGTAGAAGATCATGGGTGTGGAGGTCGACCAGCGTGCGGTAGCGGGCGTCGTAGTCATGCTTGCGTTCCACGGGGAGGCTCGGGTCGAGGACAGTGGCCAGGAGAAGGTCGTAGGTGTGGCCGTGGGCGGAGGCGAGCCGGTGCGGCGCCTCGCGGTCCGCCTGCGGGGCGGGTTGCCGGCGCCACTCCTGGGCGGCTCGGAAGTAGGCGAGCGCGTCCCAGCACGCCCGGTCGGCGAGCACGACCTGTACGGGGCCGTCCTCCAGTCGGGCTGTGACGGCGATCTCGTCGGCGATGCCGGTGGCGATGACCCACGTGGCGGAGGCGACGGTGTTGTGCTGCATCTTGGGCAGCGGCACGAGGGCGGCGCGCCGGCCGAGCTTGCCGGTGCGGGCCACCGGAATGCCCTGGCTGCGCAGTTCCATCTCGATGCGGCGCATCAGCAGGGTCTTGCCGGTGGAATGGGCTCCCATCACACCGATACGGATGAGAGTAGGCGAGGTCACCACAGGGTGGGCTCCTGTTCTGGTTCAGGGGCTCCGGGCAGGCCGGGCGGTACGGCGGCGGCGACGAGTTGGTCCCAGCTCTCGTAGCGGTTGGCCATGGCGATGAGGAGTTGTGCGGTCGCGTAGGCGTCGAAGGTTGCGCGGTGACGTTGCGCGGGGGCTTCGCTCAGATCCGGCGCTGCGTGTTCGATCAGGACGTCGAGGCTGTACTTGGCGAGGTCGGGATAGGTGGCCCTGGCCAGCCGGAGAGTGTCGAGCACTCCGGCCGGCTGCCACTGGGGAAGGTGCGCGGAGAGCACCTTGTAGTCCACGTGCGCGTTGTGGGCGCAGATCCATGAGACGCCCAGGAACGTATGGACCTGGTTGGCGATCGCCTCCCAGCCCGGCGCCTTCTCCAGCCGCTCGTTGGTCAGACCGTGGACGCGTGCGGCAAACGGGGTGACGGGGCGGCGCGGCCTGGTCAGCCACGCCCCCGCTGTGCCCGTGTCCGGGCGCCCTTCCCGTACGGGGAGGGCAGCGACCTCGACCAGGTCGGGCGGGTTGGTGCCGTTGCCCTCGACATCGACAACGAGCACCAGGGGCCATGAGGAGAAGTTCATGTGCCGGTGTTTCCGTTCTCCGCCTTCCAGCCGATAGGGGCCCGGCCGTGCCGGCGGTGGTGATGGGGCTTGGCTTGGTCGTGGCACTGGAAGCCGAAGCCGTGCTGAAGGTAGTAGCGCGGCGGCTCATCCAGTCCCTCCACGACAATGGCACGGTCGTTGACCTCGATCGGACCGGTCGCGCCGAGACCTCGTGCCTCCCGGATGACGTTCGCCAGATCAGGCTTGAGCCACGCGGCCCGACACTTCGCGACCTGCTCCGGCGGACAGATGTCGCACAGTTCCCGGATGCCGTAGTGCCCGTTGTAGTCGGCCTCTTCCTGGGCGTAGGCCACGCCGCAGGAGGTCTTACGGAACAAGGCTCCCCAGGAGTCGTCCCGCTCGAAGGCGTCGAGTATCCGCTGCTCGGCGGTCTCGGGCATGATCTTGCGCCGGGCCGTCTCCTCGTACGGCATCGTCAGGCCGTGTGCCTCGTAGTACGCGGCGATCTCGTCACGGAAGAACAGGCCGGTGAACACAGTGGCGTGCGCATGCAGGGACAGTTCGCGTGCGCGTGCGATGTCGGAGTCGGAGTCGTTGAGGCCGGGCACGATGGGCCGCCAGTACAGGACAGTCCGGTACCGCTCGGCGTGCTCGTACAGGGTTCGCAGGCTCTCGGCGGCGATGTTGCTGTCCACCGGCTCGACAGCCGGATTCTGGATGTTCGAGTGCGTGACCAGGACGGTCAGGCACGCCATGTCGGGGTTGTCACTGACCGCCAACTCGGAGGCGGAGAAGACGGGGAGGTATCCGCGCTTGCTGTCGGTCTCCGTACGGAGCAGCTCCAGGACACGGTCGAACGGCGAGGCGGTGTCGCCGTCGGCAGGGTTGAAGAGGGTGTAACCGTAGGCGGACCCGCCCAGGGTGATCCCATCCGGTGAACTGGACCGCATCGACGGGGCATAGTGGCCGATCATCTCCAGGTCGCGGCGGCCGGCCAGGTACCAGAGCGCTTCGGCGAACTGGAAGACCGGGTTGGCCTTGCGTGTGGCCAGGTAAGGAAGCCTCTGACGGGGGTCGGGCAGTCGGAAGCCGACACCGATCACCTCGCGGGCGTCGTTTCCACGGGCGGCGATGTGGTGCTCGGCGTTGTTCGAAGCCAGTTGCAGCAAGGTGAGGTATGCGCCTTCAACGCTGCGACAGGTCGGGGCTGTAAGCATCATCTCTCCAGGTCAGCGGGCAGCCGTAGGACAGCTGATGAAACAGGGGCGTGCTCTGTGCTGGAACCGCCCGACGGTCCGGCTTGTGACTCCGGACAGCCGGGAGGCCACCGGCAGTTATTCGGCCAGCAGGGCCAGGGCAATAGCTGTCAGCAGTCCGGCCATGTCCGCGACCAGCCACCAGACTTCCCAGCCGCACATCAGCGGGTTGTGACGCTCAGGGGCCCGGCGAGGGCACCTACGGGGCTGATGGCCGGTCACTTCTCACCACGGGCGTCTGGAGGGCACCCGGCCTCGCAGATCCACAGCCGGAACGGCAGTCCCCGGTAGCGCACTTCGCCCAGGACACGGCCGGACATCCCCAAATGCCGAGCGCACCGGGCGCAGTCGATGGCCATCTGCTGCCGGGGCCTCAGCCGGGCCAGGTCCGGCAGGGGCGGGAGCACGGGCTCTCCGGTCACTGTCCGGACTCGACAAGGATCTCCGCCCAGACCTCTTTGCCCCATACGCGCCTGCCGCTTCCATGGAGGTCGTAGCCCCAGAGGTCGGCGATCGCGTCGATGAGGAGCAGGCCGCGGCCGGACTCGTCGTCGGCATAGGCAGGTTTGAGTACCGGCAGTCGCGAGGGCGCCCGGTCCACCACTCCGATGCGTACCCGTCTCGCGCTCGGCCGCCCGATCATCAGGCGGATCGTGGGGCACGGAGTGTGCCGGGTGGCGTTCGCGATCAGCTCCGAGATGATCAGCACCGCGCGGTCGGCGAGATCGTCGAGGTGCCATACGGCGAGCGCGTCACGGACGAGCCTGCGGCCGGCCTCGGCCGTCTCCGGCTCGCACGGAAACGTCTGGCTGTAGGCGGGGTGGCCGACGGGAGCGGCCTGAACCGGGTTACTGAGACTCGTCATTGTTGGAGCCTTCGTCGTTGTCTCGGCGCCCGGCTCGCCCCCTCGGGGGACTTCAGGGGCGGGCCGGGCCGTCAACAGCCGCACACACGTTGTTACGGGCGGCCAGTAACCAGACAACTCCCCTTCGCAGCAGAACAGTTAGGGCGATCAGAGGCTTAGACGGCGGAATGCCCTAGGGTGATTTGACTTCCCATTTACATGACGGACGGAGATCGTGACGCTACGGTGCGGGTATGGAAGCCACGCGTAATGCGGCTCTTGAGGTATGGATGGCCGAGCACGGGCATAGCTCCAACAGCCTGGCCGACGCCGTGAACGGGGCCCTTGAGCGACTTACCGGGCGGGCCGGCGGGCTGGACGGCTCATCGATCCGGTCCTGGAAAGCAGGCCGGGTCAAGTGGCCCAAATCAGCTACCCGCAAGGCCCTTGAGGACGTCACCGGCCTGCCCGCCATCGCTTTAGGGTTCGTTCCACGGGGCCGGACCTCGCTCACACCGGCCCCATCGCAGGAGGACTCCGACATGAAGCGCCGTACCCTCGTCGGCGGCATCGCTGCCGCCGCCGCAGCGGCAGCGATGCCCGGCACATCGCCCCGCCGTATCGGTATGAGCGACGTCGACCGTCTGCGGACGCGCTTCACCGAGGTCATCGCCAGTGACCACCGCCACGGCGGACAACTCGGCATCGAGCAGCGGGCCGCCACGCTTGCCGATGAGGCGCTGAACCTTCAGAACGCGGGCAGTGCCACCCAGCGCGTACGCAGCAGCCTGTACGCGTGTGCGGCGTCTTTCCGCTCCTCGGCGATGTGGGCGGCGATCGACGGCCGCCGCTACGACGACGCGAAGGGGCACATGCGCGAAGCGCAGGCCCTCGCCGAGATGTCCGGCGACCAGGCGATCAAGTTCCGCATCTGGAGTCACACGGGGACGATGTACCGGCACATGGGGCGCCCTGCCGATGCGCTCGCCGCCAACGATGTCGCCCGCAATCTGCACATCACGCGCCGTGACCCCCTGTTCGCGTCCCTGGGACATGCTCGCCAGGCCGCCACCTACGGCCTCACCGACAACGCCGCAGCCGTGGAGCGCTCCCTCGGCTGCGCCCAGGACGCACTCGAACGCGCCGATCCGGATCTCGCTCGGCCGCTGTGGATGGCTGCGGTCCACATCGGAGCAGAATTTGAAACACTCGCTCTCGCCGCGCACTTCCGCCTCGGAAACTTCGAACAAGCCGAAACGCATGCCCACCGGAGCCTGACACTGCTCCGCCCTCAGATGCGGCGCGACCGCGCCATCAACACCGCCCGGCTCGCCGCCGCCCAGCTCGGGCAAGGCGATGTCGAACTGGCCATCGCCACGGCGATGGATGTCCCCTCCGACATCGCTACCCAACACGCCCGGGTGACGCGCATGCTGCAGGAGTTCGGAGCCGCACTGCACGCCACCGCGCCGAGCAGCACCGCCGTACGGTCCTGGACCGAACACGCCTCCACCTGGAGGACCACCGCATAACCGCGGCGCCCGCCATCGAGTCTGCATACGTTCACCGCCCTCGCCCCCGTCTTCGGCGATCCCCTCGATGTGTACGCCGACGTGCGCGCCTCATGGTCCACCTGCCTAACAACGGGTCACGGCATTCGGCGAGCGTCTGGACCGGCACGGGGCCGAACCGGGGTTCATTGCCGTCCTCGGTTACGCGGACGGGCACCCGGTCGGCTACGCGTATGGCAACACGATCGAGCATGGTGACCGGTACTGGCAGCGCACCACACCGATGCCGGCGGATGAGTACACCGAGCGTCCAGCCGTGGCTCTGAAGGAGATCGGTGTACGTACCGCGTGGCGTGGCACGGGGACCGCGCGGCGCATCTTTGACGCCTTCCTCGCCACGCGCGAGGAACCGTACGTCACGCTCATGGTCAACCCGGCCGCCGGTGACGGGAAGGTGCACGCGCTCTACCGTTCGTGGGGGTTCGAAGGCATCGGGCAGAGTCAACCCTCGGCAGCCTCACCACTCCTCACCGTAATGATCCGCGCCGCCCGCTGACGCGCACAGCCACTCAGTCTTCCGTGGCTGTGCCCCTCAACAAGCGCAGGGCGCCCCGCTACGACGTAGGCAAGACGCTCAGACACCTCAAGATCCTCAAGGCCATCGGCAAGCCAGGCAGATCCTGTTGGGCAGAGAACAAGCTCAGCAAGTGGCCGTATAGCTCAGATCGTGGGCTGTCAGGGACGAGGGGGTCAGCCGCAGCCACACCGTGCCGCGCTGTTGATCGTCATGGAGGTAGCGGACGAAGCGTGAATCCCAGCGGGACTCATCCGTGCCCAGATAACGGACCAACTTGCGGCGCCCACGCGGGACGTCGAAGGGAACGAGTTCGGCACGGCCACGGGCGATGACCTGGCGGACAAGCCCCGTAGTGATGTCACATACATCCACCACCAGAACGATCCGCGCATCCGCGCGCACCCGGTGAAACAGCTTGGTCCACGGCCCGGTCAGAACCCAGAAGGCGCCCTCCTCCCACAGAAACCACACAGGCCGCACGCTCGGTCCGTCGGTAGCGATGCGCGCGGTGAGCGGCTGACCGAGGAAGGCGTCAATGTCAAAGGGAGGAGGCGTCACGTCTCCATGCTCGTTCCATTGACCACCGCCGAACACCCCGCCCTTCGGCCTGGATGATCAATTCCGTGCTCCCGTCGGCCGCCTCTCACTCCTCCTGAGTGATGACATGGATACGCCCGGCGGTTGACGCCCGTGGGGGCGGTGGTGAATGAGACTTGAACTCCGTTGCTTGAATGGGGAGTTCAAGTGGATCGATGGGATCGGGCCGGGCGGGTCGCGGCGTATGGGGCAGCGCTGGCGCTGACGCCTTACCTGCTGATCAAGGTGTCGTGGGTGGTCGGTTCGCTCTTGGGGCTGCTGCCGGTCGGGACCGGGTTCGGCACAGCGGAGTGGGTGGTACTCAACAGCGCCACGATCGGTATGGCAGGGATCGGGATCGCGGTGGCGCTCGCGCTGGTGCGGCCGTGGGGGATGCGCATACCGGCAGTGCCGTTGGCTTTCTGTGCTTGGGTCGGGACGGGGTTCCTCGTCCCGGTGTTGCCGTACGCCGTTCTCAGTTCGCTGCTGGGCTCGGAGGACGGCGATCCGAAGAGCGGGAGTGACGCGGGCCCGTCGATGCCGGCCTGGGAGGCCGCGCTGGTTCAGATCGGGTTTGTAGGCATGGGGCTGGGTCTGGCCATCGCCCTGCCCGCGTACCTGCGGCGGCGCTGGCCGGACGCGTTCGCGGGTCGGCTCGGGGACGGCGGAGAGGGCTCGCCAAGGGCGCTGCCATGGATGGCCGTGGTCGGCGCCGCAGTCGGTCTTGTCTGGCTGTACTGGGCGTTGGGCGGCACCGCAGGGGTCGCCCACCGCGGCGAGCGGGGCCTCGCTTGGCATGTGCTGTCCGGCGTCTTCGGGCTCTGGGCCTTCGTGGCGTCCGCCGCCACCTGCGCTGCCGTCCGAGGCCGGCCCGCACGAGTCCCCCGATGGGGCCCGATGGTGCTCGGCTGGCTCGGCTCGGGCTCGTTGTTCGCCTGGAACGGCTGGAAGCTTCCGTTCACCCTGTACCTGGCGGTCGCACAGCCGGCCGATGCGGCCCTGCCGGAAAACCTCGCGCTCGCGGCGGTCCTGCACCTTGCAGCAGTGGGGGCAGGCGCCGCAATGCTGCGAGCGCTCGTTCGTACGCGGCTGGTGTCAGCGAACTCGTAGCCGACCCTCTCCCGCGTGCCTCGCTCGGCAGGGTGAGCGCTTCACTCGAACTCAGCGAGCCGCATCACCTCCGGGCCGCCGTAGCGGTCGTATTGAAGGCGCTTCACGAGGCGTATTCGTTCGAGATCTCGGTGGCGTAGTTCTTCCAGAGCGGTTGCATGGTCTCGGCGTTGACCGGCTGCCCGGAATCGATCATGGCCTTGAAGTCGCGGAAGTACTGCACATACAGGTCCGGCGTGAAGGTGTTCAGCATGACCGCGTTCTCGTCGCCGACGTTGGCGAACGTGTGCGGCGCCCCGGTCGGCACAATGACCCAGGTGCCCGGCCCGGCGTCGTAGTGGTCCTCGCCGACGGTGAACCGGAAAGTTCCCGCCAGCACGTAGAAGCCCTCGTCATGCTGGGCGTGGCGATGCTGCAACGGGCTCGGGGTGCCCGGCGGAATGGTGACCTCGGCGAACCCCAGCCGGTGGTCGGTGTGCTCGCCGTTCTCCAGGATGCGGATCTGCTGCGCCCCGCTGCCGAGGATCTCGCCCTCACCGGGGCGGACGATGTTTACCTTCGCCACGACTTCTCCTAGTGCTCTTGCCTGCCTTGGTCACCACCATCCTTGTCCGGGCCGGCTGTGCGCGTCTTGGTCGTCTGTGCACGGTTGCTGGTCACCAGTGCACGGGCGTTGTAGCCGTACGTCGCCTTGAAGAGCTTGCTGAAATGGGTGGGATCGGAGAATCCCCACCGGGCGGCCACGGCGGTGACCGTACGTCCGCTTCCGGTCAGCTCGGCCCGGCAGCGCTCCAGGCGGCGACGGCGGATCAGGGCCGCGACGGTGAGCGGCTGGTCCTCGAACAGCTTGTGCAGCCGACGTACGGAGATGTTGTGGGCGGCGGCGATGCCGGGCGGGGACAGATCGGGATCGGCCAGCCGGGTCTCGATGTAGCCGGCGATCCGGCTCCGCAGCCACTCGTCCGGGGCCGGTTGTTCGTCGCCGAGCCGGGCCTCCAGTGCGACCGCGATCAGCTCGACGACGGCCGCCGCCGACCGCAGCGCCTCCGCCTCGCGGAACTCGGTCGCCGACCACGCCGACTCCCGGGCCAGCACGGAGACGAGAGCGCCCGGGCCGTGGCTGCCGTCGATGCGTACGCCGACAAGCCGGTCGATCTGCGCGGGCCGGATCCGAAGCTCCCGGCGCGGAACCAGGATGGTGACGTGCGCCGCGGCGGTGCTCTCGAACCGGAGCGTACGCGTGGGATCGAGCAGTACCAGGTCGGTCGGCCCGAGTTCGGCGTCGCCGCGCCCTTGCTCGATCCGCGTCCGGCCCCGGGTCATCACCTTGACCGCCAGGTTCTCGCCGTCGGAGGCGTCGCGCTCCCGCCCGATGCAGGCGCTCTCGGGCGTGTCGAGGGAGACCAGCCGCAGCGGACCGAGGTCACGGGTGGCGATCCGGCCCCGGAAGCCGGCCCCGGCCAGCTTGTTGACCAGCGGCGGAAACCCGCTGGCGGCCAGCTCGTCCTGGAACGACTCAAGGTTGCCGATCACCGGTCAATGGTAATGGCGACACTCCTGCTCAGGCACGGTGTTCGGCGGGGGGGGGGCGGGGGGGGTACAGCGGCGCCGGCCCGCATCTGCTCCACCAGGCTCTGGTGCACGCGGTGGACGGCTCGTTTTACGGCTGCGTGCCGACCTACGGGACACGCCCCGGGCCGAGCCCATCGGTGGACCTGGCAGATCCTGGTGGGCAGAGAATGGGCGGAGAACAAGCTCAGCCGACCACATGCCCGTCCAGCACGATCCGCCGCGGCGCCGCCAGCACTCGTACGTCCGCCCGCGGGTCCTCGTCGTACACCACGAGGTCGCCCGGGGCGCCCTCCTCCAGGGACGGGCGGCCGAGCCATGTGCGGGCGCCCCAGGTCGTCGCGGAGAGGGCTTCCAGGGGTGGGATGCCCGCCTTCGTCAGTTCCTCGACCTCGCCGGCGACCAGGCCGTGGGCGAGGCCGCCGCCCGCGTCGGTGCCGACGAAGACCGGGATGCCCGCGTCGTACGCCGCGCGCACGGTGTCGTAGCGGCGCTCGTACAGCCGGTTCATATGTGCCGACCAGCGGGGGAACTTCTCCTGGCCGCCCGCAGCGAGCGCCGGGAACGTCGCGATGTTGACGAGTGTCGGGACGATCGCAACGCCGCGTTGCGCGAAGAGCGGGATGGTGTCCTCGGTGAGGCCGGTGGCGTGTTCGACGCAGTCGATGCCCGCCTCGACCAGGTCGCGCAGGGCTGCCTCCGCGAAACAGTGGGCCGTGACACGGGCGCCGAGGCGGTGGGCCTCGGCGATGGCCGCCTCGACCTCGGCGCGGGGCCAGCAGGCGGTCAGGTCGCCCGCGTCGCGGTCGATCCAGTCGCCGACGAGCTTGACCCAGCCGTCGCCGCGCCGGGCCTCCCGGGCGACGTAGGTCACCAGGTCGGCGGGTTCGATCTCATGGGCGTAGTTGCGGATGTAGCGGCGGGTACGGGCGATGTGGCGGCCCGCCCTGATGATCTTCGGCAGGTCCTCGCGGTCGTCGGTCCAGCGGGTGTCCGCGGGCGATCCGGCGTCCCTGAGCAGCAGGGCGCCCGCGTCGCGGTCGGCGCGCGCCTGCTTCTCGGTGGTCGCGTCGTCCACCGCGCCGTGGTGGTCGAGGCCGACGTGGCAGTGGGCGTCGACGAGTCCGGGCAGCGCCCAGCCGTGGACCGTACGGACGTCACGGGCGCCGGCGGGCCGGTCGAAGGTGATTCTGCCGCCCACCACCCACAGCTCGTCCCTGACCTCCTCGGGGCCCACCAGCACCCGTCCCGTCACCCGCAGCACCGCGTGATCGCTCATGGGCAGCACTGTACGAGGCCGTGAGTACCCTCGACCGCGAGGGATTCCCCCCTCCGCCGCCACCCCGAAGAGAGCACCGCCGTGACACATCCCCTGCTGGACCTGCCCCCGCTGACCGCCGCACGCTTCGCCTCCGTGGAGCGCCGGGTGGCCGCCCTCCTTGCCACCGAGAACGATGTCGTGATCACCCAGGGCGAGGCCCTGCTCCCGCTGGAGGGGTGTATCCGAGGCGGCGCGGGGCCCGGCTCGACCGCGCTGAACGTGGTCACGGGGCCGTACGGGCAGACCTTCGGGAACTGGCTGCGGGACTGCGGCGCGACGGTCGTGGACCTGGTGGTGCCGTTCCACACCGCGGTGACCGCCGCCCAGGTCGAGCGGGCGCTCGCCGACCGTCCGGAGATCGACTTCGTCTCGCTGGTGCACGCGGAGGCGGCGACCGGCAACACCAACCCGGTGGCCGCGATCGGCGAGGTGGTACGGGCACACGGCGCGCTCTTCATGCTGGACGCCGTCGCCTCGGTGGCCGCTGAGCCGCTGCTGACCGACGCCTGGGGCGTGGACCTGTGCGTGATCGGCGCGCAGAAGGCGATGGGCGGGCCGGCCGGGGTCTCGGCGGTCGCGGTGTCCCCGCGCGCCTGGGAACGCTTCGCCGCCAATCCGCGGGCGCCCCGGCGCTCGTACCTCTCGCTGCTCGACTGGAAGGAGCGCTGGATCGACGCGGGCCGTACGGCGCTGCCGCACGCCCCCGCCCAGTTGGAGATGCTGGCGCTGGAGGCGTGCCTGGAGCGGATCGAGGCGTCGGGCCTGGCGGCGGTGACCGGGCGGCACGCCGCCGCCGCTGCCGCCACGAGGGCGGGCGCGCTGGCGCTGGGGGGCGGCCTGGCGCCGTTCGTCCACGAGGCAGCGGAGGCCGCGCCGGTCGCCACGACGCTGCGTACCCCCGCCGGGGTGGACGCCGGCGAGCTGGTCGCGAAGGCGCTGGCCGCCGATCCGTCGCTGCCGCTGGTCGCGGGTGGTGGGGGGCTGGCCGCGGAGATGGTCAGGGTGAACCACTACGGGGCTGACGCGACGCCCGAGGCGGTGCGCTCCTCGCTCGCGGCGCTGGGGGCCGTGCTGGCGGGCGCAGGCGTGGCGGTGGACCCGGCGGGAGCCGCCCGGGCCGCCGACGAGGCGTGGGCCGCCACCCGTACGGAGCAGTCCCCGGCCCGTACGGATCGCACGGACCCGTCCGAGAATTAAGGAAATCTCCAATAGGCGATGAATTAACGAATACGGGAAGCTGCTTTATTCAGCGCAGCTTCCCGTATTCTTCTGCCCGCTTTCCTTTGACCTAAACACCTGGGTTTCCGAGGCGCCGCAGAAGCGATTCCGGCCGGTCTCGCGAGCGTTACGGACATGTGACCGACCCCACAAAGACGGCCGATTTGCCCAAATATTTCCGGACATAGTACACCGAACCTTGGGAGGTTCGCCACTGCGTCCGCGCCCGCGCGATAACACAGAAACACATATCTCCCAACCCCTGCCGAAGATGCATCTTCCTCATTCGCTCGGTAAATTTAATTCCCATGACCGCCGCACAAGCAGACCTTGCAGGCGCCCGAAGCGAATTCAACCGACCCCTGACGATCGACGCACCACGAGTGGAGGACGGGGCCGCGATCTGGCGCATCGCCCGCGACTCCGAGGTCCTGGACCTCAACTCCTCGTACAGCTACCTGCTCTGGTGCCGTGACTTCGCCGCGACCTCCCTCGTCGCCCGCGACGACGGAGGAGTCCCGATCGCCTTCGTCACGGGGTACGTCCGGCCCGAGCGCCCCGAGGCGCTGGTCGTCTGGCAGGTGGCCGTCGACGCGAGCCACCGCGGACGCGGGCTCGCCGGCACCCTGCTGGACGAGCTGACCGTCCGGACCGCCAAGGAACTGGGCATCACGGCCATAGAGACCACCGTGACCCCGGACAACACCGCATCGGACCGTCTGTTCACCGCGTACGCGGCCCGCCACGGCGCGGAGCTGGAGCGCGAGGTCCTCTTCGACGGCGGGCTGTTCCCCGACGGGGTGCACCAGCCCGAGGTGCTGTACCGCATCGGACCGCTCGCTCCCTGAGCCCGTCCGACCCTGCTCCGTACGCACGAACACTCCGTACGCGCGAACACTCCGTACGCACACCGTCCGAGCAGGCACGCACCTGTACCCAAGCCCGGCGTACGTGACGCGCACGCCTCCCGAGCTTCCTTGTCGCACCTCCCATCGGCTGGAGATCCCCATGACCATCACCCCGCCCGCACTGAGCGTCTTCGAAACCCTCGAATCCGAGGTACGCAGCTACTGCCGCGGCTGGCCCGCCGTGTTCGACCGCGCGCAGGGCGCCCGTCTGACCGACGAGGACGGCCATGGCTACCTGGACTTCTTCGCCGGTGCCGGCTCACTCAACTACGGTCACAACAACCCGGTACTGAAACGGGCGCTGATCGACTACATCGAGCGTGACGGCATCACCCACGGCCTCGACATGGCGACGACCGCGAAACGCGCCTTCCTGGAGTCCTTCCAGAACGTGGTGCTCCGGCCGCGCGACCTCCCGTACAAGGTGATGTTCCCCGGCCCGACCGGCACCAACGCGGTCGAGGCCGCCCTCAAGCTGGCCCGCAAGGTGAAGGGCCGGGAGTCGATCGTCTCCTTCACCAACGCCTTCCACGGCATGTCGCTGGGGTCGCTGGCCGTCACCGGCAACGCGTTCAAGCGCGCCGGGGCCGGTATCCCGCTGGTGCACGGCACCCCGATGCCGTTCGACCACTACCTGGACGGGCAGACGCCCGACTTCCTCTGGTTCGAGCGGCTGCTGGAGGACCAGGGCTCCGGCCTGAACAAGCCCGCCGCGGTGATCGTCGAGACGATCCAGGGCGAGGGCGGCATCAATGTCGCGCGCCCCGAGTGGCTGCGCGCGCTGGCCGACCTCTGCCACCGCCAGGACATGCTGCTGATCGTCGACGACATCCAGATGGGCTGCGGCCGTACCGGCGCCTTCTTCTCCTTCGAGGAGGCGGGCATCACGCCGGACATCGTCACGCTGTCGAAGTCCATCAGCGGGTACGGGCTCCCCATGTCGCTCTGCCTCTTCAGCCCCGAGCTGGACATCTGGGAGCCCGGCGAGCACAACGGCACCTTCCGGGGCAACAACCCGGCCTTCGTCACCGCCGCCGCCGCGCTGAACACCTACTGGGCCGACGGGCAGATGGAGAAGCAGACCATCGCGCGCGGTGAGCAGGTCGAGCGCGCGCTCAACGCGATCCGCGCCGAGTCCACCGGCGACGTACCCGACATCCGCGGCCGTGGTCTGGTCTGGGGCGTCGAGTTCGCCGACAAGACCCGCGCCTCCGCGGTCTGCGCCCGCGCCTTCGAGCTGGGGCTGCTGCTGGAGACCTCGGGCCCGCAGAGCGAGGTCGTGAAGCTGCTGCCGCCGCTCACCATCACGGCCGACGAGCTGGACGAGGGGCTGCGGACGGTGGCCCGCGCGGTCCGCGACACCTCCTGACCGCTCGCCCCCGAAACCGACCGCTCGCCGCGGAAAACCTCAGGGCCCCGTAAACCTCAGAGCCCCCGTCCGTTCCGGCGGCCCGCACGGGCCGCCGGAACGGACGGACCGGAAACAAGCAGAGAGCACGACTGTCGAGAGAAAGGCGTCAACGCACCGTGATCGTTCGATCGTTCAAGGACATCGAGAACACCGACCGGCATGTGAGGTCGGCCTCCGGCACCTGGGAGAGCAAGCGCATCGTGCTCGCCAAGGAGAAGGTCGGTTTCTCGCTGCATGAGACCGTCCTGTACGCGGGTACGGAGACGTCGATGTGGTACGCCAACCACATCGAGGCCGTCCTGTGTGTGGAGGGCGAGGCCGAACTCACCGACGAGGAGACCAAGGAGACCCACTGGATCTCCCCCGGCACGATGTATCTGCTCGACGGGCACGAGCGCCACACGCTCCGGCCGAAGACGGACTTCCGCTGCGTCTGCGTCTTCAATCCCCCCGTGACCGGGCGGGAGGACCATGACGAGAACGGCGTCTACCCACTGCTGACCGAGGAGGGCTGACCATGACCACCACCACTCCCGTGCACACGACCGACCTGTACCCGACGCGCGGTCTCGGCGAGGTGACCACCCCGCGGCAGGACCCCGTCGTGTGGTCCGCGCCGGACGCGCCGGGTCCGATCTCGCCGACCGGCCTCGCGGGGTTCGAACGGGACGGTTTCCTCCCCGTCGACCAGCTCATCGGCCCGGACGAGGTGGCGCTCTACCGCGCCGAACTGGAACGGCTGATCACCGACCCGGAGGTACGTGCGGACGAGCGCTCGATCATCGAGCCCAAGTCCCAGGACGTACGGTCCGTCTTCGAGATCCACCGCATCAGTGAGATCTTCGCCGGACTCGTGCGCGACGAGCGGGTGGTGGGCCGCGCACGGCAGATCCTCGGTTCCGACGTCTACGTCCACCAGTCCCGGATCAACGTCAAGCCCGGCTTCGGCGCCTCCGGCTTCTACTGGCACTCGGACTTCGAGACGTGGCACGCGGAGGACGGGCTGGCGAACATGCGGACCGTCTCCGTGTCGATCGCGCTGACCGAGAACCACGACACCAACGGCGGCCTGATGATCATGCCCGGGTCGCACCGGACCTTCCTGGGCTGCGCGGGCGAGACGCCGAAGGACAACTACCGGCAGTCCCTGAAGATGCAGGGCGCCGGTACGCCCTCCAACGAGGCGCTGACCTCTCTCGCCGACCAGCACGGCATCCGGCTCTTCACGGGCAAGGCCGGCTCCGCGACCTGGTTCGACTGCAACTGCATGCACGGGTCCGGCGACAACATCACGCCGTACCCACGCAGCAATGTCTTCATCGTGTTCAACAGCGTGGAGAACGCCGCTGTCGAACCGTTCGCGGCGCCGATACGGCGTCCGGAGTTCATCGGGGCGCGGGACTTCACCCCGGTGCGCTGACACCTGCGGCATCCGCGGAGGCGAGGGGTGCGGGACCAGCCGTCATGACTGGTCCCGTGCCCCTCGCCTCCGTTCGTCCCGCGGTGCCCGCGCCGCGTTCCGTGCTGCGCGCCTCGTTCCGTAGTACCCGCGCCGAAAGGTCAGCTCTCCAGGGCCGGGTAGTCGATGTACCCCTGGTCGTCGCCGCCGAAGAAGGTCGACGGGTCGGGGGTGTTGTACGGGCCGCCGGCCTTCAGCCGCGCCGGCAGATCGGGGTTGGCGAGGAAGAGCCGCCCGAAGGTGATCAGGTCGGCCGTCCCGTCCTCGATCACCTTCAGCGCCTCGGCGCCGGTGCCGGTCTCGGTCCTGGCGGTCAGGACGAGCGTCCCCGAGTAGATCTTGCGCACGGTCTGGGCGAATTCGCGGGTGTTCTCGATCAGGCTGAGGTAGCCGAGGCCGAGCGGCTCCAGTTCCTGGACGAGCGCGGTGTACGTCGGCTCCGGGTCGGGCTCCTCGGTGCCCAGCAGCCCGATGGCCGGCGAGATCCGGATCCCGGTGCGCGCCGCCCCGATCTCGGCCGCGACGGCGCGGGTCACCTCGACGGCGAAGCGGATACGGCCCTCGACGGAACCGCCCCACTCGTCGGTGCGCAGATTGGTGTTGGGGGCGAGGAACTGATGGATCAGATAGCCGTTGGCGCCGTGCAGTTCGACCCCGTCGAAGCCCGCCTCGATCGCGTTGCGGGCGGCGGAGACGAAGTCGGCGACGGTCGCGCGTATCTCGTCGGAGGTCAGTTCGCGCGGGGTGACGTAGTCCTTGGGGCCGCCGTGCAGATAGACCTGACCGGGCGCGGCGACGGGCGAGACACCGACCGGCACCAGGCCGTCAGGGAGCAGATCAGGATGGCCGATCCGGCCGCCGTGCATGAGCTGGGCGAAGATCCGGCCGCCCGCGGCGTGCACGGCGTCGGTGACCTGCCGCCAGGCGTCGATCTGCTCCTGGCTGTGCAGCCCCGGGGTGTCCGGGTAGCCCTGGCCGATGACGGAGGGCTGGATCGCCTCGGTGATCAGCAGCCCGGCGGAGGCGCGCTGCGTGTAGTACTCCACCGTCGACGCGGTGGGAGAGTTCCCCGGGCCGAAGGCGCGGCTGCGGGTCATCGGGGCCAGCGCGACGCGGTTGGCGAGCTGCGTACCCGAGAGGTCGATCGGGTCGAAAGCGGTGGTCATGGAATCTCCTGGCGATGAGGACATCGGTAGACGAAGCGGGGAACACCGGCGTACGGTCGGCGTCCGGTGGCCGACCAGGTAGTCAACCCCGACTCGCCCCCGCTCATTCCTCGGTCCGGTACTCCTCAGTCCAGCCGGCCCGTCGACGCCATCGCGGCGAGGGCGATCAGCTCGGCCGTCCCGTCGAGCGCCGCCCCGTCGTCCGTGAGCCTGCTGGTGGCGATCCGTACATGGGGCAGGGCGTACGCGACGCAGAAGCGGCTGCCGGGTGAGACGGTGACGCCCCGCGCGGCCAGGGTGACCAGCGCGGACGCCTCGTCCGCCACGGGCACCCAGAGCATCAGCCCGTCCCGGTTCGCGGTGGGCACACCGCGCCGGGCGAGCCGCCCCGCGAGCCCTTCGCGCCGCAGGTCGTAGCGGTGGGCGGCGGCCTGTACGCACCGGGTCGCCGCGTCGTCGGTGAGGAGATGGGCGAGGGCGTCCTGGAGGATCCGGCTGGTCCACCCCGTACCGAACGTCCGCAGCACCCGTGCCCGTTCGACCACCTCCCGGGGCCCGCCGATCACCGCGATGCGCAGGTCGGGGCCGTACGCCTTGGAGTACGAGCGCACCAGGACCGTACGGCCGGGCAGGTGGGTGCCGATGCTGGCCACCGGGTCGGCGGCGAGCGGCCCGATGCCGTCGTCCTCCAGCACCATGACGTTCGGGGCGGTCTCCAGCACCTTCGCCAGCGCCGCCGCGCGCTCCTCGCCGACCGTCCAGCCGCAGGGCGCCTGCGCCCGCGACTGGTGCAGGAAGAGCGCGGGCCGACGCTCCAGCGCCTGGGCGAGGGAGCCGGGCAGCGGCCCCTCGGCGTCGCAGGCCACGGGCACGATCTGCGCGTCCAGCGCCTCCAGGATGTCCAGCAGCCGCGCTGCCGTCGGGTCCTCCACGGCGACCCGGTCCCCCGGCACGATCAGCGCCTGGCAGAGCAGTTGCACCCCTTCGTACCCGCCGCCCACCGCGGTCCACGCCTCCGCCTCGAACGGCCAGGTGTCCCGTACGGCGTCCAGCAGACCGGCGGTGATGGCCGTACGCGAGTAGTCGTTGAGCTGCGGGGTGCGCGCCCCGGCGAGCAGGGCGTCCGCCAGTTCGGGCAGCAGCGCCGGGTCGGGGGCCGCGACCGCGAGGTCCAGGGTGAGGTGGCTGCCGAGGTCGCCGACCCGTTCGTAACGGGCCGGGTGCGGGACGCTCGGCGGTCCGCTGACCACGCTGCCGCGCCGGCCCAGCGTCGTGATCATCCGGTGCCGGCGCAGGACCGCCCAGGCCTCCGCGACGGTGCCGGGGCTGACCCCCAGTTCGACGGCGAGGCCGCGCACCGTCGGCAGCGCGCTGCCCGGGGCCAGTTCGCCGGAGCGTATGAGGTCGGTCATGGCCGCCGCGACCCCCCGCGCGCTGGGGTCGACGATGCGCCCGGCCAGTCTGGCCGCGCCCTGCGGCCCCGCCGCCCATGCCTTGTCCACCGTTTCCGTCTCCCGCCTCGCCGACACGCTCCGTAGATTACGGCACGGAAAATTTATGTTCGGACACAAACCACATCTTGTTTGACCTATCGCTGAACAATAGTGTTCCAGCCATCGCAGGCCGAATACGGCTTGTTCGGCTTGATTGTGAACCATGCGCCAAGTGCACCAAAAGGCAAGGAGCGTCCGCTGTGTCATCTCCCGTGATCCATCTGGGACTGCGTGACTGGGACCATCTCGTACCGCTGGCCTCCGGCCTGGTGGACGTGGCGGGTTTCACGGTCCGGGTCGACTCGCGGGACGTCACCCCCGACGTACTCGCCGAGCCGGGACTCGACGGCGGCGAGACCTCGTTCAGCCGCTATGTGCAGGCGCGGGCGGCGGGTGACGACCGGCTGGTGGGGCTGCCCGCGTTCATCATGCGGGGGTTCCGCCACCGCTGCGTCCTGGTACGGGCGGACAGCCCGGTCCGTACCCTCGCCCAGCTCGCCGGGGCCCGGATCGGGCTCACCGGCTGGCCCGACTCCGGCAACACCTGGACCCGCGCCCTGCTGCGCGGCGCGGGCGTGGATCTGACGGGGGTGGAGTGGCGGGTGGGGCCCCTGACCGCCGGGGAGTCCGGAAAGGACCGGCTGGGCAGCAGGCCCCTCCCGTCGAACGTCTCGGTCCTGGCCGAGGGCGACTCGCTGGAGGAGGAGCTGGCCGCGGGCCGGCTGGACGCGGTCCTCACCCCGTTCATGCCGGCGGAACTCTTCACCTCCGCCAGCCGCTTCCGGCATCTCCTCGACGACCATCCGGCCGCGGAGCGCGCGTACTGGGAGACCACCGGATTCGTCCCCGGGATCCATCTGGTCACGCTCAAGAAGGAGACGGTCGAGGCCCACCCCACGCTGCCCGCCGCGCTGCTCGCCGCACTGGAGCGGTCCAAGCTCCGCTGGGTCGCGCGGCGCCGGCTGCTCACCGACACCACCCCCTGGCTGCTGCGTGAACTGACCGAGTCGGCACGGGTGTTCGGCGACGACTGGATGCCGTACGGGACCGATCCCAACGCCGAGATGACCCGGGCCTTCTGCGAGGAGCTGTACGCGCAGGGGATATGGCCGGAGCCGATCGACCCCCGCGTGGTCTTCCCCGACCCGGCGCTCGCCACCGCCCGCTGACCCCGCCGCCCCATCCACCCACTCCGGAAAGCCCACACCATGCGTATCGCCGTCGGACAGTTCGCCGCCACCCCCGACTGGAAGGACAACCTCGCCGCCTGCCAGGAACTCACCGCCGAGGCGGAACGGGGCGGCGCGGACCTGCTCGTACTCCCCGAAGGGGTCCTGGCCCGCTTCACCGAGGACCGTCACCGCATCCGTGAGGTCGCCCAGCCGCTGGACGGACCGTTCGTCACCGAGCTGCGCGCGGCCACCGCGGGGGGCCGTACCACCGTCGTCGTCGGCATCCACGAACCGTCCGACGACGGCCGCGTGTTCAACACGCTCGTGGCGCTGCGCGACGGGGAACTGATCGCCCGCTACCGCAAGATCCACCTGTACGACGCCTTCGGCGACCAGGAGTCCGCCCATGTACGCCCGGCGGACGAGCCGCCGGTGATCATCGAGGTCGCGGGCACCAAGGTCGGCCTGATGACCTGCTACGACGTACGTTTCCCCGAGCTGGCCCGGCTGCTCGTGGACGCCGGCGCCGAGGTGCTCGCCCTGCCCGCCGCCTGGGTGCGCGGCCCGGCCAAGGAGCGGCACTGGGAGGTCATGACCGCGGCGCGCGCCCTGGACAACACCTGCTGGGTCGCGGCGAGCGGGGAGTGCGGGCCCCGCAACATCGGCAACAGCCTGATCGTGGACCCCCTCGGCACCGTACGGTCCCGGCTCGCCGCGGTCCGCGGCCTGGCCTGGGCCGAGGCCGACCCCGACATGACGGCGGCGGCCCGCCGCACGCTGCCCGTCCTGGCCAACCGGCGCTTCGCCGTCGACCCCACCGTCCTTCCCCTCGGAGCGCACTGATGCGAGTGATGAGATCCCCGAAACGCCCAACGAGCCCGAAAACCCCCAGGAGTCGCCAGGGCGTGGCCGTGCTGGCCACCACCGCCCTCTCCTGTTGTCTGGTCCTCACGGGCTGCGGCGCCAACCCACCCCAGGCCGAGGGCGCCACCGACACCACCACCGGAACCACGGCCGAGGCCGCCGGGTCCCGGCTCACCGAGGACAAGGCGCTGCACGCGCTGCTGCCGGAGAAGATCCGCACGTCCGGCACGCTGGTCTCCGTCAACAACGGCTCCTTCCCGCCGTACGAGATAGCCGGTTCGGACGGTCACAGCCTCACCGGTGCCTCCGCCGACCTCGCCACCTCGCTCGAACAGCTCCTCGGGGTGAAGATCGAGCACGTCACCGCCGACGGTCTGCCCAGCGAGCTGACCGGCATCAAGGCGGGCCGCTACGACCTCGCGATCGGCCCCGTCGGTGACTTCGAGGAACGCCAGGGCGCCAACGACTTCGTCGACTGGGTGAAGGAGTTCGTCGTCTTCGCGGTGCCCAAGGGGAACCCGCGCTCCCTCGGCACCCTCGACGACACCTGCGGCCGGCGGATCGCGGTCATGGGCGGCGGCTCGGCGGAAGGCGTGATCAGGACGCAGTCCGAGAAGTGCGTCAAGGACGGCAAGGCCGCCGTGAAGATCCAGTCCTACAAGGACCAGCCGGGCTCCATCCTGGCCGTGCGCTCCGGACGGGCCGACGCGTTCTTCTCCTCGCAGGCGCCGCTCACGTACTTCGTGTCGCAGGCCAAGGGCGACCTCGAACTGACCGGCACCGGTCAGGCCAACGGGTTCAGCGACCTGTACCAGGGCGCCGTCGTCGCCAAGGACTCGCCGCTGCGCGACGTACTCCTGAAGGCGATCGGGAAGCTGATCGACAACGGCACCTACGGACAGATCATGAAGAAGTGGGGCCTGTCCGCCAACCAGATCGACAAGCCCGGCGTCAACCTCGGCGGCGCCGCCTGAACACCGTGAGGAGGTGGGCCGATCATGGCCACCACTGACGCTCCCCCGCCCATGACCGGTTCCGGTACCAGTACCGGAACCGGCCCCGATTCCGGAAGCCGCTCCGGCCCGGTCCCCACCGTGGACGTCGCCGGGGCCACCCCGGTCCGGCATCCCCTGCGCTGGCTCTCGGTCCTGGTCCTCGCGGTCCTCGCCGCCCAGCTCACGCACTTCCTGGTGACCAACACCAACTTCGAGTGGTCCACGGTCGGCAGCTACTTCGGCGCCCAGGTCATCGGCCAGGGCATCGCCACGACCGTCGAACTGACCGTGGTGGCCATGCTCATCGGCATCGTCGGCGGCGTACTCGTCGCGGTCGGCCGGATGTCGGAGAACCGGGTGCTGAGCGCGGTCTGCGGCGCGTACGTCTGGTTCTTCCGCGGCATCCCCGTCCTGGTCCAGCTCGTGTTCTGGTACAACCTGTCCGCGCTGCTGCCCAGGATCTCCTTCGGGGTGCCGTTCGGCCCCGAGTTCGTCAGCGGACAGACCAACTCGCTCATCACCCCGCTGCTCGCCGCCATCCTCGGCCTCGGGCTCAACGAGGCCGCGTACATGGCGGAGATCGTGCGCGGCGGACTGCTCGGTGTCGACCAGGGCCAGTCGGAGGCCGCGGCGGCGCTCGGCATGGGCCGGGCGCGGATCCTGCGGCGGGTCGTCCTGCCCCAGGCGATGCGGTTCATCGTGCCGCCCACCGGCAGCCAGGTCATCAACATGATGAAGGCCACCTCACTGGTGAGCGTCATCGCGCTGGCCGATCTGCTGTACACCGTGCAGTCGATCTACAACCGCACCTTCGAGACCATCCCGCTGCTGATCGTGGCCTGCCTCTGGTACCTGGTGATGACGTCCGTGCTGTACGTCGGCCAGTCGTTCATCGAGCGGTACTACGCGCGCGGGGCGACCCGTGACGCCCCGCAGGGGTTCTGGGACTTCGCCTTCTTCCGGCGCCGGAGTGCCGCGAGCACCGCCACCGCCGGGGCGCCCCTCGCCCCTGAGCAGGAGGAGAGGACACCATGACGAAGGACAGCCTGACGAAGGACAGTTCGACGAAGGGCAGCCTGACGAAGCCCGGGAAGGCCGGGAAGGCCGCGTCCACCGATGCGCACGACCAACCGCTCGTCGTGGCGCGGGACATCCACAAGCGGTTCGGCCACCTGGAGGTGCTGCGCGGCATCGACCTGGACGTCCACGCGGGCGAGGTGGTGGTGCTGCTGGGCCCGTCCGGTTCCGGCAAGTCGACGTTCCTGCGGTGCGTCAACCACCTGGAGCGGATCGACTCGGGGTCCGTCCATGTCGGCGGCCAACTGATCGGCCACCGCCGTTCCGGCAGCCGGGTCCACCATCTGCGCCCCGGCGAGGTGACCCGGCAGCGCCGCGACATCGGCATGGTCTTCCAGCACTTCAACCTCTTCCCGCACCTGACGATCCTGGGGAACGTCACGGAGGCCCCGGTGGGGGTGCTCCGGACGCCGAAGGCGGAGGCGCGGAAGACGGCGCTGGCCCTGCTGGAGCGGGTGGGCCTCTCCGACAAGGCCGATGCCTACCCGCGCCAGTTGTCCGGCGGCCAGCAGCAGCGGGTGGCCATCGCCCGCGCCCTGGCGATGCGGCCGAAGCTGATGCTCTTCGACGAGCCGACCAGCGCCCTGGACCCGGAACTCGTCGGCGAGGTCCTGGCCACGATGCGTGATCTGGCGCGCGACGGGCTCACCATGCTCGTGGTGACGCACGAGATCGGCTTCGCCCGGGAGGTGGCCGACCGGGTGGTGTTCATGGACGGCGGCCGGGTGCTGGAGAGCGGCACTCCCGAAGAGGTACTGGACCGCCCGTCCAACCCGCGGACCAGGGCGTTCCTCTCCCGCTTCCTCTGACCCGGCTCCGAATTCAGGGGGCCTCGGCGAGCACCTCCAGCGCCCGGTCCACGTCCGCGGTGGTGTTGTACAGGTGGAAGGCGGCCCGCAGCGACCCGGCGCGGACCGCGACCGCCACCCGGGCCCGCCGGAGCTCGGCGTGGCGGTGGTCCAGCCCCGGTACGCAGACGATGGCGGACTCCCCGGCGTCCACCGGTTCGTGGCCGAGGGAGGTCAGCCCTTTGCGGAAGCGGGCGGCGAGGGCGGTGGCGTGGGCGTGGATCCGGCCGACGCCGATCTCCTCCAGGAGGGCGAGGGACCGTTCGGCGCCGTAGTACGAGAGGAAGGACGGCGACTCGTCGAAGCGGCGCGCCGAGTGGGCCAGCTCCCCCACGGGCCCGTAGACGCTCCCCCAGCGGTCCTCGCCCGCGCCCCAGCTCGCGTGGATCGGCACCAGCCGCTCCTGCGCCTCCTCGGTCACGGTGAGGAAGGACGTACCGCGCGGGCAGCACAGGAACTTGTAGCCGGCGGTGACGGTGCAGTCGTACGCCCCCGCCTCCAGCGGCAGCCAGCCGGCCGACTGGCTGGCGTCCAGCAGCGTACGGGCGCCGTGCGCCGCGGCGGCCGACCGTACCGCCGGCAGATCGGCGAGCCTGCCATCCGCGGACTGGACGGCGGAGAAGGCGACGAGCGCGGTCTCCGGCCGTATCTCCTCGGCCAGCCGGTCCAGCGGGACGTACCGCGGCCGGAGGTCGCCCCGGACCGCGAAGGGCGTCGGGAGCGAGCTGAACTCACCCTCGGGCAGCAGGACTTCGGCGCCGGGCGGCAGCGAGGCGGCGATCACCCCGATGTGTACGGAGACCGAACCGCCGGCGGCGACCCGGTCGGCCGGGACCCCGGCGAGGCGGGCGAAGGAGGCGCGGGCCGCGTCCAGGACCTCGAAACTCCCCGGCCCGTCCCCGCCCCGCCCGGTCGCGTTGGCCTCGGCCAGCGCCTGGACCGCGGCGACGGACCGGCGGGGCAGCAGACCGCAGGTGGCGGTGTTCAGATACGTCATGTCCGGCGCGAACTCGTCACTCACCAGAGTCTCCATGCGCTCCACCCTGCAAGCCCGCCGTCCCCCGGTCAATCACGCGTTGCTGAAGGGTGGACCCCAGCGTTGCTCACGCACCGGCCCCGGCCTGCGTACGGCTGTCCCACGCCTGCTCCAGCGCCTGCGTGAAAACCTCGGCCGGCTGGCCCCCGGAGACGCCGTACCGCCGGTCGAGCACGAAGAACGGCACCCCGCTCGCGCCCAGCTCAGCGGCCTCGCGCTGGTCGGCCCGTACCTCGGCGGCGTACGCGTCGGGATCGGCGAGCACCCCGCGCACCTCTGCGTCCTCAAGGCCCGCCTCGACCGCGAGTCCGACCAGCGTGTCCACGTCGAAGACGGAGCGCTCCTCGGCGAAGTTGGCCCGGTAGACGAGGTCGAGGAGCGTGTCCTGGCGGCCACGGACCTTGGCGAGATGGAGCACCCGGTGGATGTCGAAGGTGCTGCCGTAGTCACGGCCGTCGACGCGGTAACCGAGCCCCTCGGAGCGGGCGTTGGAGGCGACGTGCTCCTCCATCTCGCGGGCCTCCGCACGGGTGCGCCCCGTCTTGGCCGCGAGCATGTCGATGACCGTCCCGGTCTCCCCCTTGGTCAGCCGGGGGTCCAGCTCGAAGGACCGGTGCACGACCTCGACCTCGTCACGGTGCGCGAAACCGGCCAGCCCCTTCTCGAACCGGGCCTTGCCGATGTAGCACCAGGGACACGCGATGTCGCTCCATATCTCCACACGCATGTGTCTGATTCCCTCCAGGGTCACGTTCGCCGCGATCGCGCCCCTTACGGGTGAGGCGACGCCGCTCTGCCGGTACGGAGGCACCCTCCGTACCCTGGGCAACGCCGCCCGGTCGGTGTCTCATTCCCTCGCGGTCATTGCCTCACAGCATGTGGTGGGGGACCTGGTGGATGTAGAAGGCGCCGCAGCCGTGGCAGAGCGGCTGTCCGGTGGGGGTGCCCCACAGGTCGGCGGACTGCGTGGCGGCGGCCGGGTCGAGGTCGCGTCCGCAGAGCGCGGTCGTCTCGCCGTCGCGTGTCATGTGCCAGACGAAGAACCGGGGTTCGGGGTCATGGGGCGAGGCGCCCTCCTGGTACTCCGCGCGCATTTCGTAGTCCATGGTGTATCTCCTGACCTGCGCCATGACCGGGGAACCGAGCCGGGACGGAAATGCCCCGTCCGGCGCAGCGGGCCGGACGGGGCGTTTCCGGGACGCCGGGGTCAGCGGCGCCGGAGGGGTCAGAAGAAGATGACGGAGCGCAGCTTGAGCCGTTCGGACGCGGAACCGCCGGGGCGCAGCGTGTAGTGCTCGCCGTCGCAGTCCGGTCCCGTGAAGACCCGCGCGGGGGAGGTGGTGCCGTTGCGCGGCGAGTGGGCGGGCGGTACGTACTCCCCGGCCGCCTCCGGGATCGTGATGCACGTCCAGCTCTCCGGGTTCACCAGCTCGCCGGGGCGGGGGTGGCCCGCGATGTCCGTGTAGACGTAGCGGAAGGTGCCCTCGGCGGCCGAGGCCGGCCCCGGGAGGGCGACGAGCAGGGTGAGGGCGCCGACGGCGGCGGCCAGGGTGGTGCGCAGACGCATGCGGGGGAACTCCTTTGTCGTGCGGGGCCTTGAGGCTGCACGACGCTTCCCGGGAGGACGGGCCTCCAGGCACGGAGTCACCCGAAAGCGCTCGCGGAAACGTTCCGTCCTCACCCGTACGGCGCAGCGCTCGTACGGAGCAGCGCCCGTCCGGAGCGGCGTTCCCCCGGTGGCGCGTGGGCGCCGGAACGTGCCGCGCCGGCGCCCGGAACGCGGCTGCCCCACCGCACGGACGCGCGGTGGGGCAGCGGAGCGGGAGGCTGGGCGGGCTCAGCTCTCCGGGCGGCCGTCGACGCGGCGCGGCAGGTCCAGCGGGTTCTCGTCGCGCAGCTCCGGCGGGAGCAGCGCGGCCGGCGTCGACTGGTACGAGACCGGGCGCAGCCAGCGCTCGATCGCCGTGGCGCCGACCGAGGTGGAGGTGGAGGTGGTCGCCGGGTACGGGCCGCCGTGGTGCTGCGCGGGGGCGACCGCGACGCCGGTGGGCCAGCCGTTGACCAGGACGCGGCCGGCCAGCGGGGTCAGCTCGGCGAGGAGTTCGGTGGCACCGGGCTCGGTGCCGTCGGCCTCCTCGTCGGCGAGCTGGAGGGTGGCGGTGAGGTTGCCCGGGAGGCGGGAGAGGACCGAGGTGACCTCGTCCGTGGAGGTGTAGCGGGCGACGACCGTGACCGGGCCGAAGCACTCCTCCAGCAGCAGGTCGTGCGGTCCCTCCGCGGTGAGCAGCTCGGCGGGCAGGGTCAGGAAGCCCGCGCTGACGGTGTGCTCGCCGCCCGCGCCGGGGGTGATGGGGGCGTCCACGCCGGGGAGCGCGGCCCGTTCGGCCACGCCCGCGACGAAGGCGTCGCGCATCCGGTGGTCGAGCATCACGCCGGGCTCGGTCTCGCTGACCGCGGTGGTCAGGGACTTGAGGAGCCGGTCGCCGGGCTCACCGGCGGGGGCCAGGACGAAGCCGGGCTTGACGCAGAACTGGCCGACGCCCAGTGTCATCGAACCGGCCAGTCCGGCGCCGATCTCCTCGGCGCGCCCGGCGGCGGCGGCCTCCGTGATCACGACGGGGTTGAGGGAGCCCAGTTCGCCGTGGAAGGGGATGGGGGTGGGCCGGGCGGAGGCCGCGTCGAAGAGGGCGCGCCCGCCGCGTACGGAGCCGGTGAAGCCCGCCGCCGACACCAGCGGGTGCCTGACCAGCTCGACCCCGGCCTCGAAGCCGTGGACGAGGTTCACCACGTCCTCGGGCAGCCCCACCTCGGCGGCGGCCCTGCGCAGCACGGAGACGCACAGCTCGGAGGTGGCGGGGTGGTCGGGGTGCGCCTTGACGACGACCGGGCAGCCGGCCGCGAGGGCGCTCGCGGTGTCGCCGCCGGGGACGGAGAAGGCGAACGGGAAGTTGCTCGCGGAGTAGACGGCGACGACGCCGAGCGGCACCTTGTAGCGGCGCAGATCGGGCCAGGGCGGGGTGCGGTCGCCGTCGGCGTGGTCGATGCGTACGTCGAGGAACGCGCCCTCGTCGACGACCTCGGCGAAGGCCCGCAACTGGGCCGTGGTGCGGGCGAGTTCGCCGGTGAGGCGGACAGGCCCGAGGGCGGTCTCGGCGTCCGCCGCCTCGATGACGTGCTCGCCCGCGGCGTCGAGCAGGTCGGCCGCCGTACGGAGCAGGGCGGCGCGCACCGTACGGTCCGCGAGCGCTCCCCTGACTGCGTGCGCGCCCCGTACCGCGCTGTCCACTTCCTCGGCCGTGGCCTCGTGCGCGACCTGCTCACGCGGCTTCCCCGTTCGGGGGTCGACACTCCAGACTGGTGCTGCTGCCACCGCGGCTTCCTTCCCTACTCACGAACGTACGGACCATTCACCGTCATCGGCTCCCGACCCGGAAACGTTCGGTATTCTGAACAGGGTTCCTGATAGTGAATATGCAAGGACTCTATTTCCGCACGTTCTATGTGGTCAAGAGCGGTCAAGCGGGCAAGGCGAGCGGGACAGAAGAGGCGAGGGACGATGTCGACTGCGGAAACCGGTGGAGCGCAAGTCAAGTCCGCGGTACGGACGGTCGAGTTGCTCGAATACTTCGCCGGGCGCCCCGGCATGCACTCCCTGGCCGCCGTCCAGGAGGCGGTCGGCTACCCCAAGTCGAGCCTCTACATGCTGCTGCGCACGCTGGTCGAGCTGGGCTGGGTCGAGACGGACGCGACGGGGACGCGGTACGGCATCGGCGTACGGGCGCTGCTGGTCGGCACGTCGTACATCGACGGGGACGAGGTCGTGGCCGCCGCGCGGCCGACCCTGGACCGGCTCTCGGACGACACCAGCGAGACCATCCACCTCGCGCGGCTCGACGGCACCAATGTGGTCTATCTCGCCACCCGCCAGTCCCAGCACTATCTGCGGCCCTTCACCCGCGTCGGCCGCCGGCTGCCCGCGCACTCGACCTCGCTGGGCAAGGCGCTGCTCGCGACGCACAGTGACGAGCAGGTGCGCAAGCTGCTGCCGGAGACGCTGCCCGCGCTGACCGAGCACACCATCACGGACCGTGAGCGGCTGATCGAGGAGCTGCACGCCGTGCGCGAGCAGGGGTACGCCGTGGACCGCGAGGAGAACACCCTCGGGCTGCGCTGCTTCGGGATCGCGATCCCGTACCGAACACCGGCGCGGGACGCGATCAGTTGCTCGGTGCCGGTGGCCCGGCTCACGCCCGCGCACGAGCAGATGATCAAGGACACGCTCTTCGACGCGCGCGACCGGCTCACCCTCGCCACGCGGCGGCTCTGAGCCCTGGGGCGCCGGACCCCGCGGCGCCCCGACCCCGTATGAAGAGTTCCTGAGAAGAGCCCTCAGGGGGAACGCGGCCCCCTCCCCCGCTCGTCCCTCGTACGGGATGAACAAGACGATCAGACACACAGCGGTCATCTGCCTGTCCCTGGTGCTCGCCCTCCTCGTGCGGGCGACCTGGGTCCAGGCGTACGAGGCCAAGGCGCTCGCGGACGACAAGCACAACCGTCGTACCGCCATCGCCCAGTACGCGCGGCCACTGGGCGACATCATCGTGGCCGGTTCGCCGGTCACCGGTTCCGCGAGAACGAGCGGGAGCGATCTGGAGTACGAGCGGACGTACAAGGACGGCGCGCTCTACGCGCCCGTCACCGGCTACAGCTCGCAGGCGTACGGCTCCACCCAGTTGGAGGGCATCTACGCGGACGTCCTCGACGGGACGGACAGCCGGCTGAAGAACCCGCTCGACGCGCTCATCGGCAAGCAGACCCGGCCGGGCGACGTGCTGACGACGATCGACCCCGCCGTGCAGCGCGCCGGATACGACGCGCTCGGCTCCACCAAGGGCGCCGCCGTCGCGATCGACCCGAAGACCGGCCGCGTCCTCGCCGTGGTCAGCACGCCCTCGTACGACCCCTCGGAGATCAGCGGGACGACGGACGGCGCGGCGTGGCGGAAGCTCACCGGGGACACGGACAAGCCCATGGTCAACCGCGCCCTGCGGCAGCCGCTGCCGCCGGGATCGACGTTCAAGCTGGTGGTCGCCGCGGCGGCGCTGGAGGACGGTCTCTACCGCTCGGTGGACGAGGCGACGGACAGCCCCGACCCGTACACGCTGCCGACGACGTCCAGGGTCCTGCGCAACGAGAACACCTCCGCGCCGTGCGAGAACGCCACCATCCGTACGGCCCTGCGGTACTCCTGCAACACCGTCTTCGCGAAGATGGCCGACGATCTCGGCCAGGACAAGGTGCGCGCGACGGCGGAGAAGTTCGGGTTCAACGACTCCTCGCAGGACATGCCGGTCCGCGCCTCGGCGAGCGTCTACCCGTCCGGCATGGACAAGGCGCAGACGGCGCTGACGGGCATCGGCCAGTTCGATGTGACGGCGACGCCGCTCCAGATGGCGATGGTGTCGGCGGCGCTGGCGAACGACGGGCTGATGGCCTCGCCCCACATGGTGTCCAAGGTCGTGGACGCGAGCGGCGACACCCTCCAGTCGTACCCGGACGGGGACACGACCCGGATCGTCTCGTCCACGACGGCGGAGCAGTTGCGCAGCGCGATGGTGACGGTCGTCGAGGACGGCACCGGGACGAACGCGAAGATCGACGGCGCCGAGGTGGGCGGCAAGACGGGCACCGCGCAGCACGGCGTGGACAACAGCCGCACGCCGTACGCCTGGTTCACGTCGTACGCGAAGGACTCGTCCGGCGGCAAGGAGGTGGCGGTCGCGGTGATCGTGGAGGACTCGGGCGCGGCCCGCTCGGAGGTCAGCGGAAACGGGCTGGCCGCGCCGATCGCGCAGAAGATGATGCGGGCGGCGCTGAAGTGACCCGGTACGGCCCGCCCGCTCCGAGCGCCTAAGGGTCCTCAGAGTTCGCGGGCCCCGTTCCGGGGCGGGAAGCAGGTCGTTCTCCCCATGCGCCGGCCCTCCCCTCAGCGGCCACAGTGACGCCCCGTGCGGTTCGGCGGCAGGAGTGGGGGAGACCATGGGGGCGACGCGTGGCGGCGTGCGTGCTGATCGCCGCGCTGACGGCCGTCCAGCGGGAGACTCCGGACGCGGTGCTCGGCCGGACGGTGGCGAGCGCCAACACCCTGATCTACCTACCGAACACGCTGGCGCCGGCAGTGGGCGCGGGGCTGGTCGCCGTCGTGAGCCACACCGTCCTGCTGCCGGTGGCCGGGGCGGCCGGGCTGCTGACGGCCGGGTGGCTCCTGCGGGCGGCGCCGGCGGGAGCCGCTGCGGACTCAGCCGCGCAGGTCTGACAGCGCCTCCGTGACCGCCTTCAGGTCCGCGTCCGAGGCGAGGCCCGCGTGGTAGAGCCGCAGTTCGGTCGCGCCCAGCTCCGCGGCGTGCGCGGCGTCCTCGGCGAGGGTGGCCGGGCTGCCGCCCATGCCGCTGACGACGCCGAAGTTGGCCGCCAGCACGGAGGTTCCGGTGTGGTGGTCCGTGAACGGGCCGAGCATCGCCGCCGCCGCGCCGCCGGAGCAGGGCAGCACGACACCGTCCGCGACGCCCAGGATGTGCGCCGGGTCCACGCCCGGGTTGGCGCCGACGCGGTACGGGGTGGGGTCGGCGTGCAGCAGCACCTGGAAGCCGGGGGCGGCCTCCGCCCGTACGGCGGCGACGGCCGCCTCCTGGAGCCCCCGGGCGACGCCGCCGCGCCATACGGCGGTGAGGGCCGCGAGATCCGCGCCGAGCAGCTTCTCGACGGCGGTCCAGCCGCTCTCCTGGGACCCCGTGGCCCACACGGGGTCCAGCGCGCGCCGTACGGCGGCGGCCAGTTCGTCCGGGGCGGCGCCGAGGCCCGCGTACCCCTCCTGGCAGACCTCGCAGAAGCAGAGCGACATCAGATACTGCGCGGCGTCCCCGAGGGCGACGCCGCCGGTCTTGTCGTGGGCGTGCAGATGGCCCAGTCCGTACCAGCCGCAGGACTCCAGCTCGGTGCCGCCGGTGCCGGGGCGTACGGCAGCCTCGGCGGCCAGCTCCGTCAGGTACGCGGCGACGGCGGGGCGTGCGATGCAGGGCGCCCAGGGGTAGCGGTCGCCGTAGGCGTTCACCACGGAGGTGTCGGGACGCTCGGCGCCGAGGCGGGAGTTGTGCGCGAGGACGACCCAGCTGTGCACGTCGAGCCCCGCGCCCGCCAGCGCCTCGGCGGCCTCGCCGTAGGCGTCGCCGGGGGCCCAGGCGCCCGCGGGGTACGGGCGCGGCTCGCGGCCCGCCCAGCGGGCGGCGTCCGGCGGGTAGAGGACGGCGGCGTGCTCGGCGGTGACGACGCGGTGGCGCGGATGGCGCGGGGTGAGGGCGCGCGTGGAGTGGTAGGCGGCGGCGAGGGTGACCTGCTGGACGCCGAGGCCGGCGATCCTGGCGGGGGCGTCGGGGTCGCCCACCACGTCCCAGGGATAGACGAAGGTGGAAGTCCTCACGCGTCCTCCTTGGTGGACTCGACAGCCTGGTCGGCCTCCGTGGCGTCCGTGGCGTCCGTGGTGTCCGTGGTGTCCGTGGTGTCCGTGGTGTCCGGGAGCAGCGTACGGCCGTGCTCGACGAGTTCCGCGAAGGTCTTGAGGTGGTCGGCCCGGGGCTCGCGCAGCGGCGGCCGTACCTCTCCGACGTCCAGGCCGCCGAGCCGTACCCCGGCCTTGACGAGCGACACGGCGTAGCCACGGCCCAGGTTGCGCAGTTCGACCAGCGGTACGAAGAAGCCGTCGAGCAGCCGGTCGACCGTCGTGTCGTCGCCGGTGGTCAGCGCCCGGTGGAAGGCGAGCGCGATGTCGGGGGCGAAGGCGAAGACGGCGGAGGAGTAGAGGGTGATGCCGATGCCCCGGTAGGCGAGCCCGGTGAGTTCGGCGGTGGGCAGCCCGTTGAAGTACAGGAACTCGCGCCCGGGGAGTTCGCGGCGGACGGTGCTGACGACGCGCTGCATCAGGTCGAGGTCGCCGCAGCCGTCCTTCAGGCCGATGATCTTCTCGATCCGCGCCAGCGCGACGACGGTCGCGGGGGTGAAGACGGCGTTGTCGCGCTGGTAGACGATGGTCTCCAGGGACGTGGCGGCGACCAGCTCCGTGTAGTGGCGTACCAGGCCCTCCTGGTCGGCGACGACCAGATAGGGCGGCAGGGCGAGCAGTCCGTCCGCGCCCTCCTCCTCGGCGATCCGCGCGTACCGCACGGCCAGCGCCGTGCCGTAGCCGGCGCCCGCCACGACGGGGACGCGGCCGGCCGTCTCCTCGACGGCGGCGGCGACGCACCGGCGGTACTCGTCCGGGTCCAGGGCGTGGAACTCGCCGGTGCCGCAGCACACGAAGACCGCGGCGGCGCCCGCGTCGACCCCGCCGCGCACATGCGCGCGGAAGGCGTCGAGGCCGAGGCCGCCGTCAGGACCGTACGCGGTGACGGGGAAGAACAGCGGTCCGGCCACTCGGGTGAGGCGGGCGGCGAGCGGGGCTGAGGTCACGGGCGCTCCCTGGCCGTGGGGCGAGCGTTGATGGCTCGTGCATCATCCTGATTGGTGTCCATATTTCTGAACGCCGCCACGCTAAGCCAGCCGGAAGGGCCGGTCAAGACGGGATGCCGCAACGCGGGGACGGATTCGCTCCCCGCGGGCGACACTTGACGATGGCCCGCCACGCTCCTTATTTTGTCCACGCATGTGAATTATGTCTACGAATCTGAGTATTCTCCGAACAGTCGAGGAGATTCCGCCCATGCCCGCACCCCGTACCGTCCTGCTCACCGGCGCCGCCGGCGGCCTCGGCACCCTGATGCGGGGCCTGCTGCCCGCGTACGGCTACGAGCTGCGGCTCTTCGACGCCACGCCCATCGAGGGCGAGCCGGACGCCATCACGGCGGACCTGGCGGACAAGGCGGCGCTGCGCGAGGCGGTCTCGGGTGTCGACGCGATCATCCACCTCGCGGGCATCTCGCTGGAAGCCTCCTTCGACAAGATCCTGCGCGCCAACATCGAGGGGACGTACAACCTGTACGAGGCGGCGCGCGCGGCAGGGGTACGGCGCACGGTGTTCGCCTCCAGCAACCACGCGGTCGGCTTCACCCCGCGCCCCGAGTCCGGCGAGCCGCTGATCCCGATCGACACCCCGCGCCGTCCCGACACCTTCTACGGGCTCTCCAAGTGCTTCGGGGAGGACCTGGCACAGCTCTACTGGGACCAGCACGGCCAGGAGACCGTCTCCGTACGGATCGGCTCCTGCTTCCTGGAGCCCACCTCCGTACGGATGCTCTCCATCTGGCTGAGCCCCGGCGACTGCGCCCGGCTCTTCGACGCGGCGCTCACCGCCGAGAACGTCGGCCACACCACCGTCTACGGCTCGTCCGCCAACACCCGGCTGTGGTGGGACCTGACGACGGCGCGGGCGCTCGGGTACGAGCCGCAGGACGACTCGGAGCAGTACGCCGAGAAGCTGATCGCGGAGCAGGGCGAGGCGGATCCGGCGAACCCGGCGCACACCCGGCTGGGCGGCGCCTTCACCACCGACCCGCCGCGCTGGCCGTACTGAACGGCCTTCCCCGCACGGCTCCCTGTACGGCTCCCTGTACGGCTCCCTGTACGGCTCCGGAAGGCGGCCGAAGGTAAGGGAACGGCAAAGCGGGGTCGTTCGTTACGTCTGGCATGACAGCTATGACCCCCGGCTCGAACATCCCTCTCCCCACCGCTCACATCGCGGTGGACGTCGCCGCTCCCGTGCGGCTCGACGTATCGGGCCTGCTGCTCACCGCCGACGGCAAGGTGCGCTCAGACGACGACTTCATCTTCTACAACCAGCCGGCGGGCTCCGGTGTGAGCTACCGCTCCGGCGGGGGTTCGGCGCCCGACGCGATCGTCGTCGACACCGCCGCCGTGCCCGCCGGCATCGAGAAGATCGTCGTCACGGCGAGCCCGGACGCGGCGGGGCAGAGCTTCCAGGGCATCGAGCCCACGGCCACGATCCGCGACGCCGCCACCGGCGCCGCGCTGGCCACGTTCACCCCGCCCCGGCTGGGCGCGGAGACGGCCCTCGTGATCGTGGAGGTCTACCTGCGCAACGGCGCCTGGAAGGCCCGCGCGGTCGGCCAGGGGTACGCGAACGGGCTGGCCGGCATCGCCACCGACTTCGGCGTCTCCGTCGAGGAGCCAGCCCCGGCCGCTGCCCCGGCGCCCACCCCGGCCCCCGCGCCCGCGATCGCCGACCCCCGGGTCGCCGCTCCCCCGGTCCCGGCCACACCGCCCCCGGCGCCCGCAGCGCCCGCGCCCGGCAGCGGGAAGATCAACCTGGACAAGGGCCGGGTCAGCCTCCAGAAGAACCAGACGGTGTCCCTGGTCAAGGGCGGCGCCCCGCTGCTCAGCCGGGTGAAGATGGGCCTCGGCTGGGAGCCCGCGTACCGGGGCAAGGACATCGACCTCGACGCGTCCGTGATCGCCTACGGTCCGAACCGGAACCATCTGGACAGTTGCTACTTCGGCAAGCTGTCCATCCTGAACGGGGCGATCAAGCACTCCGGCGACAACCTCACGGGGGAGGGCGGGGGCGACGACGAGGTGATCGTCGTCGACCTCGGCGCGATCCCCGCCGAGGTGAGCGGCCTGGTCTTCACGGTCAACTCGTTCTCCGGGCAGAAGTTCACCGAGGTCGCCAAGGCGTACTGCCGGCTGATCGACGCGGCGAGCGGCGAGGAGCTGGTGCGCTTCGACCTGACCACCGCCGAGCCGCAGACGGGCGTCATGATGGCGAAGCTGATCCGCCAGTTCTCCGGCGAGTGGGAGATGACCGGCCTCGGGGAGTTCGTGAAGTCCCGGACGGTCCGCGGGATGGTGAAGCCCGCCGCGAAGATCCTCTGACGCGCGCGGGCAGAGCGGAGCCCCCGGGCCGCCGCGGGTCCTGAAGGTCCGCCGCGGGCCCGGGGGCCGGGGCGGGCCTCAGAGCTTGGTGAGCTTGGCGAAGGGGCTCAGGATCCGCCCCTGTCGACCCGAGAAATCAATGAGCACTGCGTGTTCGCCCTCGACTCCGATGACTCTTCCCAACCCGAACTGATCGTGGGAGACCCGGTCCCCCACGTCGAACTGCTCGGGCGGGGGTGAGGCCGGGGCCTGGCGGTTGAAGGGACTGGACGGCAGGTGGCGCCGGGATCCGGCTGACTTTGTCATTACTTGGAGTATGCGCCCAAGGGGCCCCACCGCGCCATGCCCGGCCACGGACGAGCGGCCGGATCACCCGTCCCGAAACCAAACGCGCCCCTTTTTCGCGCCCATTTCACTCCCTTCGCACTCCCCCCTCGCCCCGCCTTCACCGACGAGTGGGCGCACCCGACCGGCACACTGGACCGGCGCGCTCCGAAGGGAACCTCCCGGGCCGCTCAGGGCGTCGCAGTGACCGACCCGGGAGCGCACGAGCGCCGCGCGGTCTGGGGGGGGGGAAGCGGACGCATGGAGCAGCTCGCGGGGTACCGGCTCGTCACCGTGCTCGGGGAGGGCGGGATGGGGCGGGTGCATCTCGCCCGGTCCGCGTCCGGGCGGCTGGTCGCAGTCAAGACCGTGCACGAACACCTCGCCGCCGAGCCGGAGTTCCGCGAACGCTTCCGGCGCGAGACGGTGGCCGCCCGCAAGGTGGCGGGCCCGTTCACCGCGGCGGTGCTGGACGCCGACCCCGACGGCCGCCGGCCCTGGCTCGCGACCGAGTTCTGCGCGGGCCCCACCCTCACGGCGGCGCTCGCCGCGCTCGGACCGCTCGACGCCGACGGCCTCGGCGGACTGGGGGCCGCGCTCGCCGAGGCGCTGGCCGCCGTCCACCGCGCGGGCCTCGTCCACCGTGATCTCAAGCCGTCGAACGTCGTCCTCACCCATGAGGGGCCGATGCTGATCGACTTCGGTATCGCGAAGGCGGCCACCGGGACGGGTGAGGAGAGCCTGACCGGCAGCGGTGAGATCATCGGCTCGCCCGGCTTCATCGCGCCCGAGCTGCTGGCCGGCGCGGGCGAGCCGGGGCCGCCCGCCGATGTGTTCGCCCTGGGGGCGCTGCTGGCGTACGCGGGGACGGGACGGGCCCCGTACGGCACCGGCGCCGTCCACCGGATCCTCTACCGGACGCTGCACGACTCCCCCGATCTCACCGGGCTGCCCGGCGGCGCCGCGTGGCGGGACTTCCTCGGCCGGGTGCTGAGCAAGGCGCCCGGGGACCGGCCCGACCTCCCCGCGATCGTCGCCTGGTGCGGGGCGCGGAGCGGGACGGAGCCCTGGTGGGAGCGGGAGCCGGTGTCCGGGCTGATCCGGCGCCGCGAGGACGAGATCGCGGAGCTGGTGACGGCCGCGGGCGCGCCGCCCCCGGCCGGTGTACAGGCCGCGGACGCGCCGCCCCCGGCCCCTGTGCCTCCCCCGGCCCGTACACCGCCACCCGGGTCCACCACGGCGTCGGCGACGGTGGCGCTGCGGCCGTCGGCGACGGACCCGGGCCCGTCGCCGACGGCCACCACCCCCGTCCCCACGCCCTCCCGGTCCGCCCGCCCCTCCCGGCGCCGCCTCCTGCTCTGGGGCTCCGGGCTGCTCGCCGCCGGGGGCTCGACGGCCGGCACGCTCGCCGCCCTCGCCGCCGCGCGGGACAACGCCCGGCGCAACGCCCGGGAGAAGAAGAAAGCCCCTGTCACCCCCACCACCGCCCACCAGCGGGGCACCGCCCTGTGGACCAAGGACATCGGTGGAGCAGGGTTGCTGCGTCAGGGCGACGCGCTCTACCTGGTGGCCACCGCTTCGCTGTCGCGACTGGACGCCCGTACCGGATCGACCGGCTGGACCTGCCCGGTACCGGACGGCGTCACCGACGCCGTGGTGGGCGACGGCCTGATCCATGTGGTGCGTCCGGGCGGCCTGCTCACGGCGGGGATCACGGCCGTCGACCCGCGAACCGGCCACGCGGCGTGGGACACCGGCCTCCTGACGGCCAACCCCCGGCGGCGCCGCGCCACGGCCCTGGCCCCGGACGGGGCGGGAGCCGACGGCACGTCGTCCCTCCTCGCCGCCTCCGGGGACGTCCTGTGCCTGATCACCTTCGCGCCGCACGGGACGGCGTGGGCCCGGCGGGTCGCCCAGGGCGTCCGCTGGCGCGCGTACGGCTACGACGCCCGCGACGGGGCACCGCTCTGGTTCCACGAGGGCACGGAGGCCGGGGTGGCCGGCGTCCACCAGGCGGGCGGCCGGGTCGCCGTCGCGGCGTCCACGGGGACCCCCGGCGCCTACGATCCGAAGGCGGCCACCGCGACGGAGACGCTGTACGTGCTGCGCGCCCGGGACGGCACCGTCGAACGGGAGATCCCCGGCGGCTCCCGCCACCCGGAGGCGCATCCCGGCTCCACCGGTGTGCGCTACTACGCCTCGGGTGGCGAGGTGCGCCGCGTCGAGCTGGCCCCGCGCCGTACGGACTGGCACCGCGCGGCCGACGGGGAGCCGGAGCTGGGCGACGCCCCGGCCGTCACCCCCACCGCGACCGCGGGCGCCGTGTACCTCGCGGACCAGGCGGGGATCAGCGCGCTGGACGCGGAGACGGGCCGCACCCGCTGGTCCCGCCCTGACCTGACCGGGCTCGGGGACGGCGCCCCGCCGCTGGTGGCCGGTGGTCTCGTGTACGTCCGCGGACCCGAACCCGGATCCCGTACGTCCGGGACGGCGCCCGGCGCCTGGGGCGTGCACGGTCTCGACGCGGCCACCGGCGCCCTGGTCTGGGCGGCGCCGCTCGACGACGCCGACCGGGGCGTGCGCGCGGCGGCTGGCCCCGGTGCGCTCCATCTCGCTGCGAACGGCACGCTGTCCGCCTTCCCGCTGCCCGAGGCCGCTGAGACCGCCGAGGCCAGTGAGACCTCTGAGACGGCTGAGACCGCTGACGGCGACGCGCGTACGGAGGCGTCATGAGAACCGATCCCCTGCTCCCGGACGACCCCGAGCGGTTCGGCGCCGTACGGCTGCTCGGCCGGCTCGGCGCGGGCGGGATGGGCCGGGTCTATCTGGGCCGTACGGACGGGGGCCGGCTGGTCGCCGTCAAGACCGTGCACGCCCATCTCGCGGCGGACCCGCGCTTCCGGGAGCGGTTCCGGCGCGAGACGGCCGCCGCGCGCGCCGTGACGGGGGCGCACACGGCGGCGGTGCTGGACGCCGACCCCGAGTCCGCCGTGCCCTGGCTGGCCACCGCCTATCTGCCGGGGATCACGCTGCGCCGGGCCGTCGCCGCGTCCGGGCCGCTCGCCGTCCCCGTCGTACGGGCCCTGGGCGCGGCGCTCGCCGAGGCGCTGACGAGCGTCCACGGCGCGGGGCTGGTGCACCGTGACCTCAAACCGTCCAATGTCATGGTCACCACGGACGGGCCCCGCGTCATCGACTTCGGGATCGCGCGGGCCGTCAGCGGCGACGCGCTGACGGCGGCGGGCGATGTCGTCGGTACGCCGGGGTTCATCGCCCCGGAGCAGATCACCGGCGAAGGTCCTGTCACCGCGGCGGCGGACGTCTTCGCGCTGGGCGCGGTGCTCACGTTCGCGGCCACGGGCCGGGAGCCGTTCGGGGACGGTACGGCGGCGATCCTGCTCTACCGCGCGGTCCACGAGGAGCCGGAGCTGACCCGGGTGCCGGAGGCGCTGCGCGGGCTCGTCGCCGCGTGCCTGCGCAAGGACCCCGCGCGCCGCCCGTCCGTCTCTGCGGTCCTGGAGCGCACGGCGGACCCCGAGGCACCGCTGTGGTGGCGCGAGGAGCCGCTACGGAGCCTGCTCGCCGAGGCGGGTACGGCGGGTACGGAGCCCGCCGCACCGCCGAGGGCGCGTACGGCGGTGCTGACGCCCCCGGGGACGGCGAAGGCGACCACTCCCCTGCCCACGCTCCCGACTCCTTCGCCCCCTACCCCGCTCCCGCCCGCGTACGCGTACGCCGAGCGCCTGCGGCACGTGGGGCGCCTGGCGCGCCGGAGCGTGCTGCTGGTGGCGGGCGGCGGCTTCGCGGCCGTGTGCGTCGCCGCCTTCCTGCGCGACACGGCCCCTGGCACCGGCCCGGCGGCCCCACCGGACAAGAGTGCGCAGCTCACCCTCAGCAAAGGTGCCGCGAGCGCGCCCGGCGGGCCGCGCTGGACCCTGACGGTCGACGCGCTGCTGGGCGACGGGGCGGACATCGACGGCCTGCTGGTCGCCGGGTCCACGGTGGTGCTGCATCTGGCGCGCGGGCCCGGCGCCACGTTCGGCAGCGTCCACGCCCGCGCCACGGCCGACGCGAGCCCCCGCTGGGAGCGGGACACGGGCGGCGCCGCGCCCGCCCTGTGGGGCGTCACCGGGCGGACGCTGCTGGCGGGCGAGGTGGGGATGCCCGCCGTCGATCTCCTCTCGGGCACGGCGCACGGCGCGGTGGACGACACCCTGTCCGCACGCTGGTTCGCCGTGGCGGGGCCGGCGCTGGTCCTCGCCTACGAGCCGCGTACGGGCGAGAAGGCGCTGCGCGCCGTCGACGCGCGCACCGGCGCTGCGCTCTGGTCCCGCGACGAGAGCCCGCGGCCCCCGGCCGTCCTCGGCGACGCCCTGCTGCTCGCCCCCGCCCTCGGCTCGGCCGCGCGGTGCCTGGAGGGCTCCTCGGGCCGGGTGCGCTGGACGTACGCCGGGCTCGGGGACGACGATCCGGCGGCGCTCGCCGCGCTGCCCGAGGCCGGCCGCTTCGCCCTGCTCGCCACCGACGGCGCGGGCCGGGGCCGACTGCACCTCGTCGACGTACGCACCGGGGAGCGCGCCGCCCTCGGGCCGCGCGCGTACACCGTGACGCCCGGTACGACGGCGCTCGGCCACGCCGGGACCACCGGTCTGCTCTTCACCTCGGGCCGGCTGCACGCCTTCAGCGCCACGACCGGAAAACCCCTGTGGGACCGCGCCTCTCTCGGCCTGGAGGCCGGCTGGCCGGCCGGGGCGGGCGGCGTACGGGCGCCGGTGACGGCGGGCGGGCTCGTCCTGCACTGGGCGGGCCCCGGCACGCTCCAGGCCCTGGACCCCGCCACCGGCGAGGAGCGCTGGCGGCGGGCGGTGAGCGGCGTGGCCAGGCTGCCGCCCGCCGTGGCGGGCGGCACGGTGTACGCGGCGACCGGCGAGCGCTGCACGGCGCTGCGGCTCACCACGGGCGAGCCGCTGCGTACTTGGGAGGTGCGGGACATCCGCGGGCTGGCGGCGGACGGCACCGGCTGGTACGCCCGTACCGGCAAGGCGACGGTACGGGCCTACAACAGCCCCTGATCCGGCGGCGTCAGCGGCGCGGCGAGCGCCGCCACGGGCCGGTGACGGCCAGCATGATGCCCGGCTCCTGGATATTGGCGAAAAGCGTGCGGCCGTCGGGCGAGAACACGACCCCCGTGAACTCGCTGTCGTTGAGGTCGTTGCGCGCGATGGGGTACGTGCGTCCGCGCTCCGTCGCGCCGAAGAGGTGCTGGAGCCCCTCGCCGTCCTCCGCGATGACCAGCCCGCCGTACGGCGAGACGGTGATGTTGTCGGGCCCGTCGAAGGAACCGTCCTTCGTGGGATCGGGGTTGACGCCGAGCAGCACCTTGAGGGTGAGCGTGCGCCGCCGGGGGTGGTAGAACCACACCTGGCCGTCGTGCGGGGTGCCGGGGCTCTCGTCGCGGGCGTACGAGGAGACGATGTACGCGCCGCCGTCCCCCCACCACATGCCCTCCAGCTTCCTGGCCCGGGTGACGTCCCCGGCGCCGAACTGCTCCCGTACCTCGACGGTCCGCGCGTCCCGTTCGGGGACGTCCACCCAGTCGACGCCGTAGACGGTGCCGATCCGTGTGGCGCGCGAGAGGTCGTCGACGAACGAGCCGCCAGCATCGAAGCAGCGCGGCGCCTGGAGCGCGCCCGCGTCGTCGGCGAGCCGGGCGAACTGGCCGCGTCCGTGCTTGAAGCCGTGCGGCGGGATCCAGCGGTAGAAGAGGCCGTTGGGGCCCGAGGCGTCCTCGGTCAGATACGCGTAACCGGTGCGGGGGTCGATGACGACGGCCTCGTGGTCGTACCGGCCGAGCGCCTTGACGGGCCGCGGATCACGGTTGGCGCGCCGATCGTACGGGTCGACCTCGAAGACGTAGCCGTGGTCCTTGGTCATCCCGTTCTCGCCCGCGCGGTCGGTGTTCTCCTCGCAGGTCAGCCAGGTGCCCCAAGGGGTGCGTCCGCCCGCACAGTTGGTCGACGTACCGGCGATGCCGACCCATTCGGCGGTCCGGCCGTCGGGGCGGGTCTCCACGACCGTGCAGCCGCCGGCCGCGGCGGGGTCGTAGACCAGGCCCTCGGTGAGCGGCACGGGGTGGGGCCAGTTGGACCTGGGGCCCTTCAGCTCGTGGTTGTTGACGAGCAGGGTGACCCCGCGGCTGCCCTCGAACGTCGCGGTGCCGTCGTGGTTCGAGGGCGTGTACTCGCCGGTCTCCAGACGGGTCACCCCGCTGTGGGTGATGACCCGGTACGTGAACCCGGCCGGCAGCGCGAGCACGCCGCGCGGATCGGCCACGAGGGGGCCGTACCCGGGCTCGGGGGCGGGTCCTGACGCGATGTCGGGGCCGTCGTCGGCGGCGAGCGCGCCGGGCGCGGTCGCGAGCGCCCCCGTGGCGCCGGTGAGGACGAGTCCGGCGCCGGTGAGCGCCGATCTTCCGGTGAATTCCCTGCGGGTCAGCGGCATGGAGGCTCCTGGGGGCGGAAGGAGGGAGCGGGGCGGGTACGGCGGGAGCGGAGGTACCGGGCGGAGACGGGGAGGTGCGGGGAGTGCGGAGGTACGCTCCCCAGGCTGCCGCGCGTGCCTGAACAGCGGCTGAACACCGTCCGACGTCGAGAGGCGCCCCACCATGAATCTCCCCGCCGGAAAGCCTGGGGGAAAGCCCGAAGAGCCCACCGGACGGCTTCCGGCCACCGGAGAGCTCCCGGCCCCCGACCGGCTTCCGGCCACCGGACAGCTTCCGGCCACCGGCCGCGGTGTGCTCGTCAGCGGCGCGTCGCGCGGCCTCGGCCGCGCCGTCTGCCATGCCTTCGCCGCCCAGGGCGACCGGGTCGCCGTCCACTACGGCAGCCGCTCCGACGACGCCCGCCGCACCCTGGAGTCACTGCCCGGCACGGGCCATGTGCTGATCGGCGGCGATCTCTCCGACCCGGCGGAGGTGGCCCGCGTCGCGGACGAGGCGGCGGAGGGGCTCGGCGGGATCGACGTCCTCGTCAACAACGCGGCGGTGAACGCGGCGCATCCCCTGCCCACGACGGGCTACGAGGAGTGGACGGCTGCCTGGCAGCACCACCTCTCCGTCAACCTCATGGCGACGGCGCTGCTCAGCCACCGCGCCGCGCACGGCATGATCACCCGCGCCGTGTTCGGCCGGATCGTCAACATCGGCTCCCGGGGCGCCTTCCGCGGCGAACCGGACCACCCCGCGTACGGGGCCACGAAGGCCGCGGTGCACGCCCTGGGGCAGTCCCTCGCGGTCTCCCTGGCCCCGTACGGCATCGGCGTCGCGTCGGTGGCGCCGGGCTTCTTCGAGACGGAGCGGGTGGCGTCCCGGCTCTCGGGCGAGGAGGGCGAGAAGATCCGCACCCAGAGCCCGTTCGGCCGGGTGGCCTCCGCGGACGAGGTCGCGGAGGCGGTGCGCTGGCTGGCGTCGCCGGGGGCGGAGTGGTCGTCCGGGGCCGTCCTGGACCTGAACGGAGCGTCGTACCTCCGGTAAGGGTGTGGTGGTCGGGGGTGCGGTGTGTGTGGTGCCCGGTGTGAGGGTGCGGGTTGTCGCCCGGGACCCCTCAGTTGCCGCCGCGCGAACGCGCCTTGAAGGCCGCCTTGCGCGCGTCCTTCGACACGGCCCGGTCCCGGTGCAGCCGGCCCATCGCCTCCAGGACGTCCGCCGTCGCCGGGTGGTCCACCCGCCACGCCGCCTCGAAGAATCCGCTGTGCTGCCCCACCAGCCCCTCCACCAGCTCCTGGAGTTCGTCCGGCTCGCCCTCCGCGTCGAGTTGCGCGGCGATCGTGTCGACGGCCAGCCAGAAGATCATCGACTCGGGCGGCGGCGGTACGTCCTTGGCGCCCAGCTCCGCGAGCCAGACCCGCGCCAGGCCGCCCAGTTCCGCGTCGTCCAGGACCTCGCGTACGGCCGCCTCGGCCTCCGCCCCGACGAGGGAGAGCGCCTGCTGGCACTGGAGGCGGCGCAGCGGTGCGTTGGTGTCCCGGCCCCGTGCGGCGGCGAGGAGTTCGCGTACGGCGTCGAGGGGCGCGCGACCGGCGAGCCACTGCTCCGTCTCGGCGCGGGCCGCCGGCTCGGGGAAGTGGGCGATGCCGTCGAGGAGCGCGTGGGCGTCCTTGTCGGCGAGTTCGCCGACGACGGGCGCGGCAACGCCCGCCTCCAGCATCCGGGACCTGATCCCGTAGAGCCCGAGCGGCGTCAGCCGGACCATGCCGTACCGCGAGACGTCGTCCTCATCCACCGGCGGCTCCGGGTCGGCGTCCTCCGCCATCAGGGCCTCGTCCACCGGTACGTACGAGACGAGCCCGATCGGCTCCAGCACCCGGAACTGCTCGTCCAGCCGCATCATCGCCTCGGACACCTGCTCCAGGATGTCGTCGGTGGGCTCGCCCATGTCGTCGGGGACGATCATCGACGCGGCGAGGACGGGCAGCGGTACGGAGGTGTCCGTGCCGCCGCCTTCCCCGACGGTGAGCAGATAGAGGTTGCCGAGGACGCCTTCGAGGAATTCCGCCTCCTCCTCCGGGTCCCAGTCCAGCGACTCGAAGTCGATCTCGCCGTCGTCATCGATGGCCGCCGCGAGATCGTCGAGCACGGGCACGGTGGCGTCCGCGAAGGCGACGTCCAGGGCGTCCAGCCAGAGGGAGAGGATGTCCTGGGGGGAGCCGGACGCGACCAGGGCGAGCTGATCGCCCGCCGTGACGCTTCCGGTGTGCTCCGCCGCGCCGTCGGCGGCCTCGTCGGGTTCCTCGACGTCCACCAGCCCCGTGTCGACCGCGACGCGCCACGCCTCGCTCGCGTACGCCTCGCCGTCGCCCTCCGACGTCTCGTCGCCGAGGCCGAGCTGTTCCGCCGCGGCGGGCAGTTGCTCGTCGACCAGCTCGCCCCCGGCGCTCACCTGTGTCTCCGGGCCCGCCCAGCGGGCGAGGCGCACGGCCCGGGCGAGCAGCGGTGCGGCGAGCGCGTCCCGGGCCAGCTCGGCGTCCGAGAGCAGCCGTACCGGCGGCAGGGTGGGGTGGTCTGCGGGCATCGGGTGGGTCTCCTTGTGGGGTAGGGACGGCCGGAGGGTTCCCCAGCGTAGACGCTTTTGGACCCTTCCCACCCGGTTCATGTACCCGACAACCACCCTCCTCCGCGCCTGCCCCGCGCCTGCCCCGCGCCTCTCTCGACCGGACCTCGTCCGGATCTCGTCAGCCCGTGGCATCGCCCGCGGGGAACAGGCTGATCGCGGGTGTGTAGCGGGTCACGGTGCTGCCCTTCACCCCCGGGTGCGCGCGGACCGCCCGCCACTGCTCCGTGTCCGACCCGATGCCCTGACCGCGTGCCGCGAGGGCGTCGACATGGGCCTGTTCGCTCTCCCACCCGGCGAGGTTGAGGACCCGGGTCCCGTCCGTGGCGGCGTGGAAGTACGCGGAGATCCCGCCCGGAGCCAGGTGCGGGTCGGTCTCGATCGCTTCGAGGACGGTGTCCACCCAACTGCGCAGCCGCGCGGGGTCGGGGCCTTCGAACTCCACGTCCACGGCCACGAAGCAGCCCGGCACCGGCTCGTCACCCGGCGCCGTCGGCCCTTCGCCGCGGTAGAGGGTGTACGGGCGCGGCCCCACGCGCTCGATCCCGGGCACGGCGGCGTCGATCTCCGCGACGCGCTCGTCCCGGCCCGTGGCGGCGAACGCCTGGTGCGCGGCCCGGTCGCGCCACTGCGCGTAGTGGAGCAACGTCTCCCCGTCGTTCCCGGTGAGGACGGAGTACGAGAGCAGCCCGCCGGCCGGCCACTGTCTGCTCCGCCAGACGCGGGCGATGGCCTCGACCGTCGCCTGTTGCCGTGCGGGCGTACCGACGCGCCAGGTGCTGACCATGACGACGCCCACGCCGGGGCGCGCGACATCAGGAAAGGTGCTCAGCCGTACGGGCATGATGATTCCTCCTCGCGGCACACCCCCGCGGCGCGCCCACGATCACCATGCTCAAAGATGAAGCGCGGTTGAGGTCAACCACCGCCCGGGGCGTCGCCTCGCGCTCCCTGTCCCCGTTTCCCCGTGTCCCCGTTCACCCCGTATCCCCGTGCCTGCCTCTGTCCGGTCCGGAGCACGACTGCCCGGCTCGGACCACGACTGCCCGGTGTCAGACCACGACGTCGAACCACGGCCGCCGTGTGGTGGCCCAGTGCGCCACCCAGCCGGCGAAGCCCGGCCCGGCCGCGGGGTGACCGAAGGCCGCCCCGAACGGCGCCGCCCCGACGTCGCTGATGTTCCATATCCGGCCACGCTCCGCGCCGGTGACGACGAGATGCCAGTACATGCCGCAGCCGTCCGTGCCCAGCACCACACTGCCGTGGTTGCTGACCTCGTCGATGAGCGGCTCTATCTCCTCGTACGGCCGGGGGTCGTCCTCCCACACCCATGCCTCGGTGAGGGGGAACGGCTTCGCGAGCACTCTCTGCGTCTGGTCGCAGCCCCAGTCCTCGGGCAGCGCGGCCACCGGTATCAGCCCGTCGATGTCGGCGGGCCCCTCCGTGCAGCCGTCGCATATCTCCGCGACCAGCGTGCGGTACGGCTCGGGCAGGACGATGCCCCGCTCCTGTTCGAAGGCCCGCACCGCGTCCCAGCCCAGCGGCGGCAGCCGTCGCTCCGGCGGGAAGGCCGCGCGCAGCGCGTCGAGTTCGCCCCGGTCCGCCCCGCCCCGGTCGGCGTATTCGGTGTTCATGCTCTCCATGCCCTCCATGTCCCTGATTGGATCAGCACCCACTGACACTCCGCCCCCTGCTACCCCGAAGCACCCTCCAACACGCTGTCCCCGAGGGCGCCTTCGCCATTGAGCCGTACGATATGGCCCCCTTCCGCCCACGCGTACTCATGCGTATGACTGGGGGTGCGAGACCAGGCCACGGCGTCCTGTTCGCACCGCGGGCGCCCTGTGGCGCCGTCGGCGGAGGCGTCCTGGCAGGTGGGCGCGGCGAAGGAGGCACGGGCGGCGTCCCGGGCGGTGACGGCCGGCCCTGTGGAGGAACCGACGCCGCGGCGTCCGCGGGCCCCGGGGCCGCCCTCGGCGTGGGTGGTGCACGATCCTTGGCCAGAACCTCGGCGTCCGGCTGACCATTGACGCGATAGGGCCGTTGGCCGCGGTGCGTCGGTGTGATCGTCACGGCCCCCATGGCCGCGTCGACGCCCCACTCCCGCTGTGCGACGTGCGCGCACCACGCGATCCCCCTTCCCCCGTTCGGCCCCTTGCCCAAACTGTCTGTACGGACCAGGGACCTTCGCCGATCATGCCAGACCTGCCGCCACCATCGGATTCCTCAGCATCGCTTCATGCTCACCCGAAGCAGATCTAAGTAGACCTTCACAGTCCGGCGGCGGAGACTCCCGGCATGACGACTTCACGCCGCCCCTTCGGGCGGGCCCTGTGCGCCATGGTCACCCCCTTCACCGCCTCCGGGGAGCTGGACGAGGCCGGCGCGCGCACGCTCGCCCGGCACCTCGTGGACGGGGGATGCGACGGGCTCGTCCTGAACGGAACCTCCGGCGAGCCCCCCACCACGACGGACGCCGAGAAGACCGCTCTGGTCGAGGCGGTGTGCGCGGAGGTCGGCGACCGGGCGCACATCGTCGCGGGCGTCGGCAGCGCGGACACCCGCCACACCCTCGCGCTGGCGCGCGCGGCCGAACACGCCGGAGCGCACGGCCTGCTGGTGGTGACGCCGTACTACAGCCGCCCTCCGCAGGCGGACGTCGAGGCGCACTTCCTACGGATCGCGGACACGGCGCGCGTCCCGCTGATGCTGTACGACATCCCCGCGCGCACCGGCACCCGGATCGAGCCGGCGACGATGATCCGGCTCGCCGCGCACCCGCGCGTCGTCGCCGTGAAGGACTGCGCGTACGACCTGGCGGGCAGCTCGAAGGTGATCGCCCGCACCTCGCTCGCGTACTACTCCGGCTGCGAGGAGCTGAACCTCCCCCTCTACGCGGTCGGCGGCGCGGGCTTCGTCAGTACGGTGGCCAACGTCGCGCCCGGCCCGCTGCGCGCCGTACTGGACGCGTACGACGCCGGTACGGACGAGCGCGCCGGGTCCGTGCGGGCGCACCAGCGCACGCTGCCGCTGACCGAGGCGATGATGGCGTCCGGGCTGCCGGGCACGGTGACCGCGAAGGCGCTGCTCGGGCGTCTCGGTCTGCCGGGCGGACCGGTCCGTGAACCGCTGCGGCCCGCCGGCCGGGAGACGGCCGACGGGCTGCTGGGGCTGTACGGCGCGCTCGCGGGAGCCGCCGCCGTGTGATCGGTGGTTCAGGGACCAGGGATCAGTTGTGGCTGTGGAGCACGTCGTTGAGACCGCCCCAGACCGCGTTGTTCGGGCGGGCCTCGACGGCGCCGCTGACCGAGTTGCGGCGGAAGAGGATGTTGCTCGCGCCGGACAGCTCGCGCGCCTTGACGATCTGGCCGTCCGGCAGCGTGATGCGGGTACCGGCCGTGACGTACAGCCCAGCCTCCACGACGCACTCGTCGCCGAGCGCGATCCCGACGCCCGCCTCCGCGCCGACCAGGCAGCGCTCGCCGATGACGATGCGCTCCTTGCCGCCTCCGGAGAGCGTGCCCATGGTGGAGGCGCCGCCGCCGATGTCGGAGCCGTTGCCGACGACGACGCCCGCGGAGATACGGCCCTCGACCATGGAGGTGCCGAGGGTGCCCGCGTTGAAGTTGACGAAGCCCTCGTGCATGACGGTCGTGCCCTCGGCGAGGTGCGCGCCCAGGCGTACGCGGTCGGCGTCGGCGATCCGGACGCCGCCCGGCGCCACGTAGTCCGTCATCCTCGGGAACTTGTCGACCGAGGTCACCTGGAGGTGCAGCCCCTCGGCGCGGGCGTTGAGCCGTACGGTCTCCAGCGCGTCCACGGCGACCGGGCCGAGCGAGGTCCAGGCGACGTTGGCGAGCAGCCCGAAGATGCCGTCCAGGTTCTGGCCGTGCGGCCGGACCAGCCGGTGGCTGAGGAGGTGCAGCCGCAGGTAGACGTCGTGCGTGTCCAGCGGCTTGTCGTCGAGGGAGGCGATGACCGTACGGACCGCGACGATCTCGACCCCGCGGCGGGTGTCGGCCCCGATGGCTTTCGCCGCGCCGTCACCGAGCAGTTCCACGGCGCGCTCGGCGGAGAGCCGCTCGGTGCCGGCCGGGCCGGGCTCGGCGGTGAGCGCGGGGGCGGGGAACCAGGTGTCGAGGACGGTGCCGTCCGCCGTGAGGGTGGCGAGGCCGGCGGCGACGGCGCCCGTGGCACGGGAGGAACGGGGGGAACCTTGGGAAGACGTGTCGGTCATGGTCAGAACCTAACGTTTTCGAAGCCGCCCGGGCCAACCGGTCTCAGGTGCCGGGCGCGCGGCCCCGCCACCCTCGGTCACCGCTCAGCTCAGCCGGTTGTCCTGGGATCCGCCCGCTCTGTGGTCGACGTCGTCCTCCGCGCTCGGCAGCGGACCGTGCCCCTCGGAGTGGTGGTTGACCCAGCCACAGACCCCGCAGCTGTAGCGGCCGTCGAGTCCGGCGATGAGGGTGCCGCACTGACGGCACTCGGCGTAGGTGATCTCGGGCCCCGGGGACGGATCGCTCATCCTGTCAACCTACGGCGCCCGGAATCAGCCGCGCCAGCGCCTGACGCGCGTACTCCTCGTCGTACACCCCGTCGGTCAGCAGCACCTGGAGGCAGATCCCGTCCAGCAGCGCGACCAGCGCCCGTGCGGTGACGGGGTCGATGCGCGCCGCGAGCGGCTCGGCGAGCGCGCCGCACCACTCCGCGGCGACCGGGCGCAGCGCGGGCCGGCGCAGGGCCGCGAGGTACAGCTCGTACTCCAGTTCCACGCCGGTACGGTCCCCCGCCAGCCATTCCCCGGTGAGCCGGGCCAGCTCGGCGGCGATGTCGCACGCGGGGTCGGCGAGCGCGCCGCTCTTCCGTACGGCGTCCGCGAACCCCTCGTTGGCCTGCCGGAGCGCGGCGATCAGCAGTTCGTCCAGCGAGGCGAAGTGGTACGTGGTCGAGCCGAGCGGCACATCGGCCTCGGCGGCGACGGTGCGGTGGCTCAGTCCGGCGATCCCGGCGCGTCCGACCACCCGCAGCGCGGCGTCGATGATGCGCTGGCGGCGCTCGGGGTCGTAACGGCGCGACATCAGTGGGCCCCTCCGAGGTTGAGCACGACGACGCCCGCGATCACCAGGGCGACCCCCAGCAGCTTGAGCAGGTCCGCGGACTCATTGAGGAAGAGCATCCCGATGGCGGCGATGGCCGCCGTGCCGGCCCCGGCCCAGATCGCGTAGGCGGTCCCGACGGAGAGCGTCTTGAGCGTCTGCGAGAGGAAGGCGAAGGCGAGAAGGTACCCCAGCACGGTGAGCACCGAGGGCCACAGCCGGGTGAAGCCCTCGCTGTACTTCATGGCGGTCGTCGCGCCCACTTCTGCCGCGATCGCCACGGCCAGCAGTCCATATCCCATGCGTACGAGTGTACACATCGTTGCGTACGGTCGTACGCAACGCGGATCGCCGGATCGGCGGATCGTCAGCGGATCCGGGCGTACGAGGCCATCAGGCCCGCGGCGAGCACCGCGTCCACCGCGGGCACCGACAGCCGGCCCTCCAGCAGCGGACGGATCCCGATCGTGGTCAGCCCCGTGCAGGCCAGCAGCAGGGTGTCCGCGCCCGCCTCGACCAGCTCGGTGGCCGCCGCCGGAACGGCCGCCGGGCCGTGCGGTGCGAGAAGGTCGGCCGTACGGTGCACATCGCGCGGGCGTGCGGCAGGCCGACGGGCGACGACGGTTCGGGCGGAGCGACGCGTGTCATGAGAGAGCCTTCCTTTCCGCTGGTCAGGCCTGCTGCCGGCCGAACGCGGCCACCACCTCACCGGCCAGCCGCACCGCGAGGGCCCGGGCCAGCAGAACCGGCCGGTCCGCGGCGCGCGCCGCGGTCCGCCGCATCTCCTCGGTGTAGCCGATGCAGTCCAGGACGAGCCACGCGCTGCCGCCGTCCGCGAGCGCCCGGGCGGCCTCGGCGACCTCGTGCAGGGCACGTTCGCGCGGTGCGTACGGATTGGCGCCCGCGGCCAGGACACGGCCCGGCAGGACCTCGGAGAAGCGCCGGGCCACGTCCTCGGCCTGGTCGGGGTGGGGGCAGACGATCCCCACCGGATCGGTGCCGACGACGGCAGCGACGGCCCGCTGCACCAGCGGTTCGGCGAACAGCAGCGGCCGGGTCGCCCGTACGGAGGGGAAGCGGCCGGTGCACAGCAGCAGGGTCGCCGCGGCGCCGTCGCGCTCCGCGCGGGCGACGGCCTCCTCCATACGGGGGATCAGTGCCGCGTGCCCGAGCACCACGGAACCGCCGTCCCGCAGCCGGGAGACCAGCGGCGCCTCACCGGGCTCCGGGGCCAGGACCCGGCGGGTCTCCTGCCCCGCCTCGCCGTCGAACCGGTCGTCGTCGAGTGCGCCGTGTTCGACCAGGCGCACGCCCGGCAGCAGCGGTTCGGCGTCCGGGCGCAGATCGGTGCGCGGGGCCTGGCCGATGGTGACCAGCCCGAGAGCGGGCGGGCCCAGTGGATTCTCGGCGCTGTCCGGGACGTCCATGAGTCGATCCTTCGGAAAGAGGGGAAGGGGTGGAGGGGTGGACGGGTGGAGGGTGCCGCGGGGAGGGGCACCGCCCGGGTCACATGACCTTGGTGAGCTGGCCCACGTCGTTCAGCGAGCTGCCTGCCACCAGCCCGGCTCCGACCAGGGACAGATCGTTCTCGGCCTGCTCGTCGGACTCCTTGCGCGCGGCGCGATCGGTCAGACCACGGCGGCGCCACAGGGTGTAGCCCCGGCGGACGACCAGCGCCCCGAGCACCATCCATCCGGCGTTGGGCGTGGCCACGAGCAACCCGGTGGCCAGCAGGACACCCATCTGCCGGGACGATCCGCCGATGAACTGGATCAGCGCTCCCGGGATGGCCCACAGCAGCATGGTCCGTACGGTGTCGGCGTCGAGGCCGGTCTTGATGGTGGTGACGTAGACCTCGGAGACCGGCGGTATTCGGCCGTCCGCGAAGAAGGACTTCCAGGCGACGGCGACCACGACGAGCGCGACACCGAAGCCGACGAGCTGGGCCAGATACTGCTGGCGCCGTCCGTCCATCTCGAAGGGGAGCCACGGGGCGGCGTCCTTGCGCAGCAGCCAGCCGGCCTTGAAGTCGTAGCCGAGGTCGGCGAAGGCGGGACCGGTGGAGGCGGTGTAGCCGACCAGCAGGGCGAGCGGCACGGTGGGTATGTGCAGGACGAGGCCGACGATCAGCACGATCAGGGTGACGGCGAAGGCGGGGAACCAGCCGGAGTGCATCGCCGCCAGACCCACGATGAGCTGGTGCACGAGGGCGGCGGCACCGGCCAGCGCCACCCAGCCGATGAGGGCGGGCAGGGACATTCCGGCCACTATCCCGCCCGTGATCGCGACCACGACCGCACCGCAGAGGAAGAGCACCATGCCTTCCAGCAGCCCGCGGCGGAGCCGTGCGGTCCCGACCGTGGGTCCGTGCTCGGCGACCGCGGCAGCGTCCGCGTCGGAGTCGGCCGCCGCGCCGCCGCCCGGAGCCTGCCGGGTCTCGCGCTTTGAGCTGTCGGTACGGGACCGCCCCTTGCCGCCCCTCATCAGCAGCAGCGCCTGGACCAGGGCCACCAGCCCGGCACCGATCATCAGGCCGTGCGGCACCCGGTCGGCGGTGAGGTCGACATGGAGGATGCCGGGGGCGTACTGGGCGACGGTCAGCCCGAGGCCGAACATCAGCAGCGCCCAGATATTGCCCAGGAAGCCGACACCGGCGGCGCTGGTGGGGAGCTTGAACAGGGCGCCGACCAGGCCGACCACCGCGCTCACCCCGAGCACGGTGGCCTTGCGCCCGCCGCTGTCCCCGGCCTTGATGGTCTCCGCCGCGGCGATGCCCGCGGGCCAGGAGTTGGTGGCCGGCAGCAGCTTGGAGTCGAAGACCCGGTACAGCACCCAACTGTCGACGGCCAGCCCGATGGCGGCGCCGCCCAGCATGGGCCACACCAGGTCGGTACGGCCCAGCGCGAAGGGCACCGCGATGGGGGTGAGCAGCGAGTTGGCGGCGGCGAACGTGGCTCCGGAGATCGCCGACTGCACCAGGTTCTGCCGGTGCTGCGAACGCATCCGGATCAGCGCGCCGAGCGGGATACGGCCGATCATCATCGCGATCAGGGCGCCGATCACCGCCGTGTTGGGCGAGATGCCGAGCGAGGTGATCAGCACGATGCCGATCAGGGCGCCGAGGACCGACATCGCGACGGTGATGACGAGGGTGATCGGTTCGAAGGCTCTGGGGTGCTTTTCCGTCGGCGCCACGGTGGCCGGCGCGGCGGTCGAAGCTCTCGGGTTCAAGGGGACTCCAGGGTGGGGACGGCGCGGCGGGCAGGGTGGCGGGGAAAAGCGGAGTGGGGAAAAGCGGAGTGGGGAAAAGCGGGGTGACCGGAGGAACGGGCTCCGGCGTCTGTGAACGGTGCTCCGGGGATCTGTGGGTGCGGCGGCGATCTGTCGGTACGGTGGCGATCTGTGGGGTGCGGCGGGGATCTGTGGGTGCGGCGGCGAGGCCGAGCGCTGTCCGGACGGCGGCCCGCCCGGACAGGCTCCGGGTCACTGCGCCGGGGCGAGCGCCTGCAACCGGGTCATCGGCCCGTACAGCTCCACGAGCCGCGCGAACTCGTCGGCGTCGTGGAACCGGGCGGCTCCGCGGCCGAACTCCTTGGCGGTCTCGATCGCGAACCGGGCGGCGGCCGCGATGTCGGTCTCGTGGCTGGCTCCGGTGCCGCAGCCGGCCACCGCCGTGGCCGCGGTGATCGCGAGGCCGACGACCGGGGCGTCGGTGGCGACGGCGGGCTGGAGGATGGAGTTGATGTGGTGCACCCCGTTGCCGTACGGGGTGATGTCCTGCGTGGTGACGGGCAGGACCCGCGCCTGCTCGCCCGTCACGGTCTCCAGGACCGACAGAAGGTCCTCACTGACCCGCAGGATCCAGCCCTGGAGAATGGTCGGCGACAGTGCGATCCCGCGGTGGCTGAGCAGGCGGTTGCCCTTGGTGGTGTCGATGGACACCACCGCGTCCATCTCGGGTGAGATCTCTTCGCGGTTGCACACCAGCGTGTCCACCGGGGAGTCCATGAACGGTACCGGGTCGTGCGGACGAGTCGGGGCCCATCCGCACACATGAGTGGAAATCATCACATCGCCGTCGAGGACATCGCCGCGGGCGTGCATGTCCAGCAGCTTCGCCGCGGCCGACAGGGCCGCGACGGCGCCGTCGGCGTCGGAGACCAGCCCGACGCGCTCGGGCCTGGCGCCCACTCCACCGAGCCGGCCGAGCACACCGAGGGTCGGCGCGTCACCGCCGGCGAGCCGTCCGTTACGGCCCGGGACGGTCACGGAGACGAAGTCCGTGCTGCCCTGGTCGCCCTCGACCGTGCGTACCTGGATCGGCGGCGCCGTCGTCGCGTCGGCGCCCGCCGCGGCCTGGACGGCCCGCAGATGCTCGGCGAGCAGTTCCCCACTGGTCTGGGGACGGTCGAGGAGTTCGATGATCTCAAGGACGTGCTTCAGCAAGGGAGGCCTCTCAACGGTGTTCAGGCGGGTGCGGCGGCCTGATGCGGGGAGTTCCACGCGACACGGGCTGCCGGGAGGGCGAAAACACCCGCCCCTTCGACAGGCTCGACAGCTCGACAGCTCGGCAACTCGCCAGCTCGACGACTCGACGACTCGACGACTCGACAGCTTCCGGTCGCGTTGGTTTCACGCCGACGTGGCTCAGAATCTGCCTCATGGCACACAGAGCGCAATGGTTTCTCGATATCCGGGATTGTTTACGCTTCAGCCATGACGGAAAGAACGCCGGAAACCGAAACCCCGCCCCTCCAGACCGCGGACCGCGTCCTCAGCCTCCTGCTCTCCTTCGACCGCGAGCACTCCGAGTGGGGCGTCACCGAGGTCGCTGCGGAGTTCGGCCTCGACAAATCCGTGGCCCAGCGACTGCTGGCCGCGCTGGCCTACCGCGGGTTCCTGGTCTCCGACAAGCGCTCACGCCGCTACCGGCTCGGCCCGGCGGTGTGGCACCTCGCCCGGGTGTGGGAGCGGGACGGTGGACTGGCCAGTCTGGTGCGCCCCCCGTTGCGCGCGGTGGCCGAGTCGGTGGGGGTCGGCGCGCTGTTCGCCGTGCCCGACGGGGTGCACATGCGCTGTGTCACCGCCGTGGACGGGGCTACGGGCCCCCTGCGCATCTACGGCCTGGCGGGCGAGTTGTACCCGGCGCACGCCGGGGCCACCTCCCGCGCCTACTTCGGTATGCTCCCGCCGGGCGACCGGGCGGCACTGTTGTACGGTCGCCCCATGGCGCGGTTCAGCGACCGTACGCTGACCGATCCCGTACGGCTGGAGGAGCTCTTCGCCGAGGTGCGGCGCAAGGGCTACGCGTACTCCGAGGGCGAGTACGATCCGGAAACCGCGGCGCTCGCCGCCCCGGTGATGGTGGGCAGACGTGCGGTGGGCACCCTGTCCCTGGCGGCTCCCCTCGACGTGTTCCGCGCCCGTGAGCCGGAACTGGTCGCCCCCCTGCTCCAGTGCGCGGCGGACCTGGGCCGGCTGCTGACACCCGTGCGGCCACGGCGCGACGGCGCGTCCGGCGCCCGCTGAGCCCACACCCCGACTGCCCGATTCACCAGGAAAGGCCACCATGCGGTTGCTGCTGCTCTCGAACTCCACGGCCCCCGGACGCGGTTACCTCGAACACGCACGGGAGGAGATCCGTACGCTGCTCGACGGCGCGCGCCGGCTGGTCTTCGTGCCGTACGCCCTCGCCGACCACGACGGTTACACCGCGCGCGTCGCCGGGGCCCTCGCGCCCCTGGGCGTGGAGGTGACCGGCGCCCACACGGCGTCCGACCCGGCGAAGTCGGTGCGTGGCGCGGAGGCGGTGTTCGTCGGCGGCGGCAACAGCTTCCGGCTGCTCAAGGCGCTGCACGAACGTGATCTGATCCGGGCGATCCGCGAACGGGTCGGCGCCGGCGGGATCTACATGGGGTCGAGCGCGGGCACCAACATGGCCTGCCCGACCGTGCGTACCACCAACGACATGCCCATCGTCCAGCCGCCGTCCTTCGAGGCGCTGGGTCTGCTGCCGTTCCAGATCAACCCCCACTACCTGGACGGCAGTCCCGACACCGCCCACATGGGTGAGACCCGGGCCGAGCGGCTGGAGCAGTTCCTGGAGGAGAACGACGTGCCCGTGGTCGGCCTGCGCGAGGGCACCTGGCTGCGCAGGGAGGGCGACCGGCTCACCCTCGGCGGTATCGAGGCCGGAGCCGTGCTCTTCCGGCGGGGCGAGCGGCCGTCGGAGATCCGTCCGGGTCACGACCTGAGCGCACTGCTCCAGGAGCGGCCGCTGTTCGACACGCCGACGGCCTGACCCCGGCCGCACCGCCGCCCTCGCCCCGCCCGCGCCCCGCCCCGCCCGGCCCTACGGGCCAACGCGAAAGGCCCCACGACCGGTTGCCGGTCGTGGGGCCTTCGGGAACGCCAGGTGGGACGGCGCCGGGGGGACGGAACGCTCAGACGTTGAAGCCCAGCGCGCGCAACTGCTCGCGGCCGTCGTCCGTGATCTTGTCCGGGCCCCACGGGGGCATCCAGACCCAGTTGATCTTCAGCTCGTTGACGATGCCGTCCGTCGCCGCCTTCGCCTGGTCCTCGATCACATCGGTCAGCGGACAGGCCGCCGACGTCAGTGTCATGTCCAGGGTGGCGATGTTCGCGTCGTCGACGTGGATGCCGTAGATCAACCCGAGGTTGACGACATCGATGCCCAGCTCGGGGTCGACCACGTCGTAGAGGGCCTCGCGGACCTCCTCCTCGGAGGCGGGCTTCGTCGTCAGGGTCTCGTTCTCGGTCATGCCGTCTCCTTCGTCGCGCTGTCGCCCAGGGCCTGGGTCGTCGCGTCCTTCCACGCCATCCAGCTCAGCAGGGCGCACTTCACCCGGGCGGGGTACTTCGAGACGCCCGAGAACGCGACCGCGTCCTCCAGCAGCTCCTCCATCGCGTCGTCCGGCTCCAACTGCCCCTTGGACTGCATCAGCTCCAGGAAGGCTCCCTGGATCTTCCGCGCCTGGGCCAGTTCCTTGCCCACCAGGAGATCGTTGAGCACGGACGCGCTGGCCTGGCTGATCGAGCAGCCCTGCCCCTCGTACGAGACGTCCGCGATCAGCGAGCCCTCGTACCGCACCCGCAGCGTGATCTCGTCGCCGCACGTCGGATTGGTGTGGTGCACCTCGGCGTCGCCGTCCCGCAGACCGCGCCCGTGGGGGTGCTTGTAGTGGTCCAGGATGACGTCCTGGTACATCGAATCCAGCTTCACGGACAGCCAGCCCCTCTAGTCCTCATCCGAAGAAGTTACGGACGTGCTCCAGCCCCTCGACCAGAGCGTCGACCTCGGCCGGAGTGGAGTACAGATAGAAAGACGCTCGCGTCGTCGCGGGAATTCCGTACCGCAGGCAGACCGGCCGCGCGCAGTGGTGGCCGACCCGGACGGCGATGCCCTCCTCGTCCAGGACCTGACCCACGTCGTGCGGGTGGATGTCACCGAGCGTGAAGGAGATGGTGGCCCCGCGGTCCTCGGCCGTCGTCGGGCCGATGATCCGCAGGTCAGGGACCTCCAGCAGCCGCTTGACCGCGTACTCGGTGATCGCGTGCTCATGCGCGGCGATCTTGTCCATGCCGATCGCGGCGAGGTAGTCCACGGCCGCGCCGAGGCCGACGGCCTGGGCGATCGGGGGCGTACCCGCCTCGAACTTGTGCGGCGCGGGAGCGTACGTGGACGAGTGCATCGACACGGTCTCGATCATCTCGCCGCCGCCGAGGAACGGCGGCAGGTCCTCCAGCAGCTCCTGCCGGCCCCAGAGCACACCGATGCCGGTCGGGCCGACCATCTTGTGGCCCGTGAAGGCCACGAAGTCGGCCTGGAGCGCCTGGACGTCCAGCACCTGGTGCGGGGCCGCCTGCGAGGCGTCGACGCAGACCAGCGCGCCGACCTCCTGGGCGCGGCGGACGATCGCCTCGACCGGGTTCTGGGTGCCCAGGATGTTGGAGACCAGCACGAAGGAGACGATCTTCGTCTTCTCCGTGATGACCTCGTTGAGGTTGGACAGGTCGAGACGGCCCTCGTCGGTGATCCCGAACCACTTCAGCTTCGCGCCGGTGCGCTGTGCGAGGAGCTGCCACGGCACGATGTTGGAGTGGTGCTCCATCTCCGTGATGACGATCTCGGTCTCGTGGTCGACCCGGTAGGGCTCGTCGGCCCAGCCGAGCATGTTGGCCACGAGGTTCAGCGACTCGGAGGCGTTCTTGGTGAAGATCACCTCGTTGCGGCTGGGTGCGTTGATGAAGGCGGCGACCTTGTCGCGAGCGCCTTCGTACAGCGCCGTGGCCTCCTCGGCGATGGTGTACACGCCGCGGTGGACATTCGCGTTGTGCTGCTCGTAGTACTGGCTCAGCGCGTCGAGCACCTGCCGCGGCTTCTGCGAGGTGGCAGCGGAGTCCAGGTACACGAGCTTCTTGCCGTCATGGATCACCCGGTCCAGGATCGGGAAGTCCTTGCGGATCGCCTCGGTGTCGAGAAGGCCCGGCAACTGTGTCACGCGACAGTCTCCTTCGAGTTCACTCCGCTGACGGGGCCGCCCTTCGCGTAGGCCTCGTAACCCTCGTTCTCCAGCTTGTCGGCCAGCTCCGCACCGCCGGACTCGGCGATCCGGCCCTGCGCGAAGACATGCACGAAGTCGGGCTTGATGTAGCGGAGAATCCGCGTGTAGTGCGTGATCAGCAGGGTGCCGACCTCGCCGGTCTCCCGGACGCGGTTGACGCCCTCGGAGACGACCCGCAGCGCGTCCACGTCGAGGCCGGAGTCGGTCTCGTCCAGGATCGCGATCTTGGGCTTGAGCAGTTCGAGCTGGAGGATCTCGTGGCGCTTCTTCTCACCGCCGGAGAAGCCCTCGTTCACGTTGCGCTCGGCGAAGGCGGGGTCCATCTGGAGACGCTCCATGGTCTCCCGGACCTCCTTCACCCAGGTACGCAGCTTGGGGGCCTCGCCGCGCGTGGCGGTCGCCGAGGTGCGCAGGAAGTTGGAGACCGAGACGCCGGGGACCTCGACGGGGTACTGCATCGCGAGGAAGAGGCCGGCACGGGCGCGCTCGTCGGCGGTCATCTCCAGCAGGTTCTCGCCGTCCAGCGTGGCCGTGCCCCCGGTGATCGTGTACTTGGGGTGGCCCGCGAGGGAGTACGCGAGAGTCGACTTGCCGGAGCCGTTGGGGCCCATGATGGCGTGCGTCTCGCCCTGCCTGACGGTCAGGTCGACGCCCTTGAGGATCTCGCGGGCGCCGTTCTCCGCTTCGACGGAGACGTGCAGGTCGTGGATTTCAAGCGTTGCCATGGGTGACTCAGGACTCCTGGGTGACGGAGACGAGCACATCGTCCCCTTGGATCTGAACGGGGTATACGGGGACGGGGCGCGTCGCGGGAAGACCGGACGGCTTGCCGGTACGGAGGTCGAAGCGGGACCCGTGCAGCCAGCACTCGATCGCGCAGTCCTCCACCTCGCCCTCCGAGAGGGAGACATTCGCGTGCGAGCAGATGTCGTTGATCGCGAACACCTCGCCCTCGGTACGGACGAGGGCGACCGGCGTGCCGTCGAGTTCCACCCGCTTCGGGGCGTCCTCGTCCAGCTCGCCGAGCGCACAGACACGGACGAAGGTCATCAGACCGATGCCTCCAGCTCCGCCTCGATCTTGGCCAGCAGGCGCTCCTCGACGTCCGGCAGTCCGATCTGCTGGACCAGCTCGGCGAAGAAGCCCCGGACGACGAGGCGGCGGGCCTCGGTCTCCGGGATGCCGCGGGCCATCAGGTAGAAGAGCTGCTCGTCGTCGAACCGGCCGGTGGCCGAGGCGTGACCGGCGCCGGCGATCTCGCCGGTCTCGATCTCCAGGTTCGGTACGGAGTCGACCCGCGCGCCGTCCGTGAGGACCAGGTTGCGGTTCATCTCGTACGTGTCGGTGCCCTCGGCCTGGACGCGGATGACGACGTCACCGATCCAGACGGCGTGGGCGTCGGTGCCCTGGAGGGCGCCCTTGTAGACGGCGTTCGACTTGCAGTGCGGGGCGTTGTGGTCGACCAGGAGGCGGTGCTCCTGGTGCTGGCCCTGGTCGGTGAAGTAGAGGCCGAACAGCTCGGCCTCGCCGCCGGGGCCCGCGTACTGCACGCGCGGGTGGAGCCGTACGACATCGCCGCCGAAGGTGACGACGATCGACTTGAACGAGGCGTCGCGGCCGACCAGCGCGTTGTGCTGGGCGACGTGGACGGCCTTGTCGTCCCAGTCCTGGACGGAGACGACGGTCAGCTTGGCGCCGTCCCCGATCAGGTAGTCGACGTTGGCCGCGAGCACCGCGTCGCCGGTGTGGTCGATGACCACGACCGCCTCGGCGAAGGCCCCCAGCTCGATGACCTGGTGGCCGTAGGCCGTGCCGCCCTCGCCGTGGACGCCGATCCGGATCGGCTCGGCGACCACGGTCTCCTTGGGCACCGAGACGACGGACGCCTTCTCGAACGAGGAGTACGCCTGGGCGGCGACCCGGTCGACCGGGGTGCCGGCCCTGCCGAGCCGCGCGTCCTCGCGGCCCACGGTCTCGACGGTGACGCCTTCGGGGGCGGTCACCTCGACCGTGACGCCGCCGTCCACCGCGACGGCGGTGCCGTCGTGCAGGCCGCGCAGCCGCTCCAGCGGCGTGAACCGCCACTCCTCCTCACGGCCGTGCGGGACGGGGAAGTCCGCCACGTCGAAGGACGGGGGCGCGCTCATGCGCGTGGCGACGGTCGACTCGGCGGCCACCGCGATCGAACCGGCAGTCGTGGAGCCCGCCGGAATGTTCTGAGCCTCAGCCATGGCTGTCGTCGTGCTCTCTCTCTGCCTCTGCGTATGAAAAACGGTCGCCGCTCAGGTCGTTACGAGCCGCGCGGACGCCGGGTCGGGCCGGCCGGTCGGAACTAGCCGACGGAGCCTTCCATCTGGAGCTCGATCAGCCGGTTCAGTTCCAGCGCGTACTCCATGGGCAGCTCCTTGGCGATCGGCTCGACGAAGCCGCGCACGATCATCGCCATCGCCTCGAACTCGGAGAGGCCGCGGCTCATCAGGTAGAAGAGCTGGTCCTCGGAGACCTTGGAGACGGTCGCCTCGTGGCCCATCGACACGTCGTCCTCGCGGACGTCGACGTACGGGTACGTGTCGGAGCGCGAGATGGTGTCGACCAGCAGCGCGTCGCAGAGCACGTTGGACTTGGAGCCCGCGGCGCCCTCGCCGATCTCGATCAGACCGCGGTAGGAGGTACGGCCACCGCCGCGCGCCACCGACTTGGAGACGATGTTGGACGAGGTGTTGGGGGCCATGTGGACCATCTTGGCGCCCGCGTCCTGGTGCTGGCCCTCGCCCGCGAAGGCGATGGACAGCGTCTCGCCCTTGGCGTGCTCGCCCATCAGGTAGACGGCCGGGTACTTCATGGTGACCTTGGAGCCGATGTTGCCGTCGACCCACTCCATGGTCGCGCCCTCGTACGCCACGGCGCGCTTGGTGACCAGGTTGTAGACGTTGTTCGACCAGTTCTGGATGGTCGTGTAGCGGCAGCGGCCGCCCTTCTTGACGATGATCTCGACGACGGCGCTGTGCAACGAGTCCGACGAGTAGATCGGGGCGGTGCAGCCCTCGACGTAGTGGACGTAGGCGTCCTCGTCGACGATGATCAGCGTCCGCTCGAACTGGCCCATGTTCTCCGTGTTGATACGGAAGTAGGCCTGGAGCGGGATGTCGACGTGCACGCCCTTCGGCACGTAGATGAACGATCCGCCGGACCACACCGCCGAGTTCAGCGACGCGAACTTGTTGTCGCCGACCGGGATGACCGTGCCGAAGTACTCCTGGAAGAGCTCCGGGTTCTCCCTGAGCGCCGTGTCGGTGTCCTTGAAGATGACGCCCTTCTCCTCCAGGTCCTCACGGATCTGGTGGTAGACGACCTCCGACTCGTACTGGGCGGCGACACCGGCCACGAGGCGCTGCTTCTCCGCCTCCGGGATGCCGAGCTTGTCGTACGTGTTCTTGATGTCCTCCGGCAGTTCCTCCCAGGAAGCCGCCTGCTTCTCGGTGGAACGGACGAAGTACTTGATGTTGTCGAAGTCGATGCCCGACAGGTCGGAGCCCCAGTTCGGCATGGGCTTCTTGTCGAACAGCCGCAGACCCTTGAGCCGCAGCTTCAGCATCCACTCCGGCTCGTTCTTCTTCTCCGAGATGTCGCGCACGACGGCCTCGGAGAGGCCGCGCTTGGCCACGGCACCGGCGGCGTCGGAGTCGGCCCAGCCGAATTCGTACGTACCCAGACCTTCGAGCTCAGGATGGGCAGTCTCTGTGGGGAGCGTCATGCGGGGTTCCTCCCGGCTGTGCTTTCGGATGCGTGATGGGTGGTCTGTGGGGTGGCGCGGGGAATGAAGGTCGTGCACACGCCGTCGCCGTGGGCGATGGTGGCGAGCCGCTGCACATGCGTCCCGAGAAGCTGGGAGAAGAACTCCGTCTCCGCCTCGCAGAGCTGGGGGAACTTCTCGGCGACATGCGCGACCGGGCAGTGGTGCTGGCAGAGCTGCTCGCCCTGCTGGCCCGGCGCGCCGCGCGCCGTAGCAGCGTACCCGTCGGCGCTCAGCGCCTTCGCGAGCGCCTCCGTGCGTCCGCCGGGTCCCGCGGCGTCGACCGCCTCGCGGTAGCTCCCGGCCTGGGCGGCGATCCGCGCGCGGGCGAAGGCGGCGACGGCCGCCTCGCCCTTCTCGCCGCCTCCGGCGGCGGTGGCGATCCACTTCAGGGCGTCGGCGGCGAGCTGGTCGTAGGACTGGTCGAAGGCGTCCCGGCCGCAGTCGGTCAGGGCGAACACCTTGGCGGGCCTGCCGCGTCCGCGCGAGCCGTAGACCCGCTGGTCACGCGGCTCCACCACGGAATCGGCTGCCAGCGTGTCGAGATGGCGGCGGACGGCCGCCTGGGTGAGCCCGAGGCGCTTCGCCAGGTCGGAGACGGTGGACGGGCCGTGGTCCAGGATGGAGCGCGCGACCCGGTTGCGAGTGGAGTGCTCACCGGTCGCGAGTTCCTCCTGCGGAGCCTCGCCAACGTATTTCACAACGCCATTGTTGCGTAATTCCTTCGGCACTGACAACCGAGGTGGTGGGGGGCGTGCGGTGCGCTTCGTCACTAAGGGTTACCTAAGCAAGGCCCTTTTCCGGCCTTCTTGGCGCCCCTTTCGTGTCCACCTCGCGCCCCCGCCGGACCCCGGCGCCCCCGCCCTGCCTAGACTTCCCGGCATGCGCAGCGTCTTCCCGGGTGGTCCCCTGCCCGACAGCGGCACGACCGCCGGCCCGCCCCCGGGAACGCCCCTCGTCGAGGTCCGTGGCCTGGTCAAACGGTACGGCACCACCACGGCGGTGGACGGCCTCGACCTGGTGGTCCGCGCCGGTACGGTCACGGCGGTCCTCGGGCCCAACGGCGCCGGCAAGACCACCACGATCGAGACGTGCGAGGGGTACCGCAGGCCCGACGCGGGCTCGGTACGGGTCCTCGGCCTGGACCCCGTCGCGGACGCCGCCAGGCTCCGCCCGCGCATCGGCGTGATGCTCCAGTCGGGTGGCGTGTACTCCGGCGCGCGCGCCGAGGAGATGCTCCGCCACATGGCCCGGCTGCACGCCCGTCCACTGGACGTGGACCCCCTGATCGAACGGCTCGGCCTCGGCGGCTGCGGCCGTACGACCTACCGGCGGCTCTCCGGCGGCCAGCAGCAGCGGCTCGCGCTGGCCCTGGCCGTCGTCGGCAGGCCCGAGCTGGTCTTCCTGGACGAGCCGACCGCCGGCCTCGACCCGCAGGCCCGCCGCTCCACCTGGGAGCTGGTCCGCGAGCTGCGCGCCGACGGGGTCGGTGTGGTGCTGACCACGCACTTCATGGACGAGGCCGAGGAGCTCGCCGACGACGTCGTGATCATCGACGCGGGCCGGGTCATCGCCCAGGGCAGTCCCGAGGAGCTGTGCCGCGGCGGCGCGGAGAACACCCTGCGCTTCAGCGGACGCCCCGGACTCGACCTCGGCTCGCTGCTGAAGGCCCTGCCCGACGGCAGCGCCGCCGCCGAGCTGGCACCGGGCGCGTACCGCATCAGCGGCTCGGTGGACCCCCAGCTCCTGGCCACGGTGGCCTCCTGGTGCGCGCAGCACGGCGTCATGGCGGACGGGATCTCCGTCGAGCGCCACACCCTGGAGGACGTCTTCCTCGAACTGACCGGCAAGGAGCTGCGTCCATGAGCACGAGCACCGGCGGCGCCGTCGGCGGTACGGGCGCCACCAGCGGCGGTACGTACACCCCGGCGCCCGGCGCGGCCCCGCTGGCGCGCATGATCGCGGCACAGACGGCGTTCGAGACCAGGCTGCTGCTGCGCAACGGCGAGCAGCTCCTGCTGACCGTGATCATCCCGTCGCTGCTGCTGGTCCTCTTCTCCACGGTCGACGTGGTCGACACGGGCGAGGGGAAGGCGGTCGACTTCCTCGCACCGGGCGTGCTGGCGCTGGCGGTGATGTCCACGGCGTTCACCGGGCAGGCCATCGCCACCGGCTTCGAGCGGCGGTACGGGGTGCTCAAGCGGCTCGCGGTGTCGCCGCTGCCCCGCTGGGCCCTGATGACGGCCAAGACGCTCTCCGTGCTGGTCACGGAGATCCTTCAGGTCGTCCTGCTGACGGTGATCGCGTTCGCGCTGGGCTGGTCGCCGCAGGGCAACCCGCTCGCCGTACTGCTGCTGCTCGTGCTCGGCACCGCCGCGTTCTCCGGGCTCGGGCTGCTGATGGCGGGCACGCTCAAGGCGGAGGCGACGCTGGCCGCCGCGAACCTGGTCTTCCTGCTGCTGCTGGTCGGCGGCGGGGTGATCGTGCCGCTGGACCGGTTCCCCGACACGGCGCGCGCGGTGCTGGAGCTGCTGCCGATCTCGGCGCTCTCCGGCGGGCTGCGCGACGTCCTCCAGCACGGCGCCGGGGTGGACTGGGGCGGTCTCGGGGTGCTGACCGCCTGGGCCGTGCTCGGCCTCGGCGCGGCGGGCCGCCTCTTCCGCTGGGAGTAGGCGTCCGGGCCCGGTCGTTCATCGGCCGGGCCTTGCCGTCACCCGCCCCACCCCGCCCACCAGCGCGAATGCGGCATACGTACCCCTCGTGAAATCCTGCACAAGCTCCGCCTTAGCATGGTGGCCGTGTTGAACCCCCTCGCGTACATCGCCCAGCGCTGGACACCCTCCCCCCGTATGCTCCGCCGCGCCGCGTTCTCCGCCGTCGCGATGAGCGTGCTGATCATCGTGACCGGCGGAGCGGTCCGGCTGACCGGCTCCGGCCTCGGCTGCGACACCTGGCCGAAGTGCACGGAGGGCAGCCTCATCGCCACACCCGAGCAGGGCCTGCACGGGGCGATCGAGTTCGGCAACCGGATGCTGACGTACGTGCTGAGCGCGGCGGTCGGCTGGGCGATCATCGCCGCGCGCTCCGTCAAGCCCCGGCGGCCCGGTCTGACCAGGCTCGCCTGGTCGCAGTTCTGGCTCGTCATGGCCAACGGGATCGTCGGCGGCGTCACGGTGCTGACCGAGCTGAACCCGTGGACGGTGGCGGGGCACTTCCTGGCCGCCAGTGGTCTGCTCACGGTCACCACGCTCACCTGGCTGCGCACCCACGAGGGCGACGGCGCCCCCCGCCCGCGCGTCCCGCGCCCGGTGCGCAAGCTGTCCTGGGCCCTGGTCCTCTCGTCGGTGGTCCTGATCGTGGCGGGTACGACGGTGACGGGCTCGGGTCGGCACGCGGGCGACAGCAGCGATGTGCCGCGGATGCCGTTCGACTACGTCACCGTCGCCCATGTGCACGCGGCGTTCGCCTGGATCGTCTGCGCGCTGGCGGTGGCGATGTGGCTGGTGCTGCGGGTGGTCGACGCCCCCGCCGACACCCGGGCGCGCGCCCGCGATCTGCTGCTGATCCTGCTCGCGCAGGGCGCCATCGGTTATGTGCAGTACTTCACCGACTCCCCGGAGATCCTGGTCGGCAGCCACATGTTCGGCTCGGCCGTGGTGTGGATCGCCGTGCTGCGGGTCGCGATGAGCATGCGGGAGCGGCCCCGTACCACGGCGGAGATCCCCACGCAGGCGGACCCGGCGCCCGCGACCGTCTGACGCCCGCGCCCCTCGGACGCCCTCGCCCCTCGGACGCCCGCGACCGTCCGGGGTCAGTCGTCCGCGAGGCCGTGGACGCGGCGGGCGTTGCCCGCAGCGATCAGCCCCGCCACCCGCCGGGCGTCGCCCACCGACCATGCCCCGTCGCGCACCCAGCCGCCGAGGACCCGCTCCACTGCCACCCGGAAGACCCGGGCGCCCACGAGATGCAGCTCGGGCAGCCCGCGCGCGCCGGTCGAGAAGAGCAGCTTCCCGAACGGCGCGCTGTCCAGCATCTCGGCGAGCACGCCCGCCGCCCCGGCCCCCGTACGGGTGAGGACGGAGCCCAGGTCGGCGTACACCTGCGGGAACAGACCCGTGAGGCAGGCGGCGTCGCGGTGGTACGGATACGTGTCCCGCAGGACGAGCGCACCGCCGATCCCCGCCGTGGCCGCAGCGAAGGGGTACGCGTCGGCACCGCCGCAGGCGCCCAGGTGCAGCGGCAGTCCGGTGCCGACGGCGGTCCAGTGGAGATGGCGCAGGAGTACGGGGTCGGTGAGCGAGCCCCCACCGGGACCCCCACCGGGCCCCCCACCGGGACCGGCGCCTCCGCCGGGACCGCGCCCGGAGAGCCAGCGGCCTGCGGCGCCGCGTACCTCGCCGGGGCCCGGCGGCTCCGGGTCGAGCGCGTGGCCGGGGCGGGTCGTGACGGCGGCGCTGAGCGCGACGGCCGAGGCGGCGGCGGTGTGGACGGCCTCGGCGAGCCCGGCGAGGAAGGCGCCGACGCCGCCCGCGGTGGCGGCGACCCGGACGGCGAGGGGTTCGAGCCGGACGATCTCCCGGCCACGGGCCGCCCCCGTCGCCGCGGTCTCCGCCGCCCCGGTCAGCTCGCCGGGCGAGCCCGCGCCGCCCGGCCCCCCGGTGCCGTGGATGTCGTGGCTGCCTTCGGCGCCTTCGGTGTCGACCAGATAGGTGGAGATCCCCGTGGCCCGCAGCAGCCGCCGGGAGACTTCGAGCGTGCCGAGTTCCCGGCGGCGGGCCAGATAGCGGGCCGGCGTGCAGTGCGGTTCGAGACCGAGCAGCGGCGGGCACCAGCGCCGTACCGCCACCCCTGTCTGGGTGTCGAAGAAGGTGGTGCCGGGGGCGGGCAGGGCTCCCCCGCCGAGCTGGGTCTCGAAGGTGCCGAGCCCCAGCTCCGTGGTGAGCACGCCGTGGCAGTACTGGTCCACGAGGGACGCTGTCTCGATCATCGGGATTCCCGTCGTGGACCGTGGATCATGGACCGCATGGCCGACTGACCCGGTGACCGACGGTCTGACGACCTGGTCGTCGCTCCTCCAGTCCTAACGGGTGAACGCGGGTTCCGGTGGCGTCTCGGAGATCTCTCCGGGAGCGCTCGGGGAGCATTTCAGGGGCGCACACCGGGCGGTCAGGTCTTGTCGGGCCGGCCGCCGAGCTGGAGTCCGGCCATCCGGTCCCACTCGTACGGTCCGGTGCGCACCTTGGCCGCGAACTCGCCGTCGAAGGAGTCGTGGAGGGTGAGCCCCGCCCGCTGTGCCGCGGCGCTCGCGACCGCGTGGGTGGGGGCGACGAGATCGCCCCACGCGCCGTCCTCGCCGACGAGCACGATCCGGGTGCCGGCCTGCCCGAGGTACGCGAGCTGTCCCTCGGCTCCGCCGTGCTTTCCGGCGAAGGCGCCGATCTGCTTCGCGAGCCGGGCGGCCGTTCGCTCGGCGCGCGCCTCGCGCCGGGTCCGCGCCCCGTTCTCGCCGCCCTGCTCCGCCTGCCCGGTTTCTGCCTGCTCGGTCTTCGCCTGCTCGGTCTCTGCCATGAACGGGATGCTACCGACGGGTAGATCAACGGGCGACGGGCGGGTACGTGGCCTTGACCACGTACCCGCCCGTAACCGGGGCCCTGTCTAGCGGAGGAAGGGGTCCACCGCGACGGCCACAAAGAGCAGCGACACATAGGTGATGGACCAGTGGAACAGCCGCATCTCCTTGAGCTTCGCGCCCGACTCCCCGGCCCTGGCGCGCGACTGGAGCCCGTGCGCCTCCCAGAGCCAGAAACCGCCGGCCAGCAGCGCGACCGCCGTGTAGAACCACCCGGTGTACCCCAGCGGCGTCAGCAGCAGGGAGACGCCGACCATCACCCAGCTGTAGAGGACGATCTGGCGGGCCACCACACGGTTGCTCGCGACGACCGGCAGCATCGGGACGCCCACGCGCTCGTAGTCCGCCTTCACCCGCATCGACAGCGGCCAGTAGTGCGGCGGCGTCCAGAAGAACATGACCAGGAAGAGGATGACGGCGGCCCAGGACATCGAGTTCGTCACGGCCGACCAGCCGATCAGCACCGGCATGCAGCCCGCGATGCCGCCCCAGACGATGTTCTGGGAGGTGCGGCGCTTGAGGATCATCGTGTAGACGACGACGTAGAGAAGGAGCGCGCCCAGCGAGAGGGCCGCGGACAGCCAGTTGACGAGAAAGCCGAACCAGAGGGTCGAGACGACCGCCAACGTGAGGCCGAAGACAAGCCCTTCACGCGGCGAGACCATTCCCGTGACGAGTGGACGCTGCGACGTACGGTCCATCAGCGCGTCGATGTCGCGATCGATATACATGTTCAGCGCATTCGCGCCGCCGGCGGAGAGATAGCCGCCAATACATGTAGTGAGCACCAGCAGCAGATTCGGTACGCCCTGCTGAGCCAGGAACATCACCGGAACGGTGGTGATCAGCAGCAGTTCGATGATCCGTGGCTTGGTCAGCATCACGAACGCCTTGACGCGGGCACCGAACGGCCGGTGGCCCCCCGAGCTCGGAGTCAAGGCGACCCCTGCGGGTCGGGACTCGACGGCCGTCACGCACACCCCTGACAGAGAAAGTCCAGCAAGCATCCGGGCGTGAGGGCCCCGTAAAGGCTTGCGCTTACCACGCCACTCTAGACGTTGCCCATATCCCGTTTGTCGCCGGGGTAGGGGGCGTGCGGGGTCGTGTTGAACGCCGTGTTGAACGCGGTCCCGACCTGCCCCGTACACCCTGCCGACAGCCCGCCGGGAGGCGAAGTCCTCGTGCGCACCGCACCCTGGAAAGACGCTCGGAAAGATGTCGGATGCTGCGGGTAGGCTCGACAACGAACCGGTGCGCCCTCAGACACCGGGATGAGAACATGTGGAGAGGAGCCCTGACTCAGGGTGAGCACCAAGCCGACCACCGCAGACCTTGAATGGACCGAATTGGACCGTCGGGCTGTAGACACCGCCCGCGTCCTGGCCATGGATTCCGTACAGAAGGTCGGCAACGGCCATCCGGGTACGGCCATGAGCCTGGCCCCCGCCGCGTATGTGCTCTTCCAGAAGCTGATGCGGCACGACCCCTCCGACGCGCAGTGGACCGGCCGTGACCGGTTCGTCCTCTCGGTGGGCCACTCGTCCCTGACGCTGTACATCCAGCTCTACCTGGCCGGGTACGGCCTGGAGCTGGACGACCTGGAGTCCTTCCGTACCTGGGGTTCGAAGACCCCGGGCCACCCGGAGCACGGACACACGGTCGGCGTGGAGACCACGACGGGCCCTCTCGGACAGGGTGTCGCGAACGCGGTGGGCATGGCGATGGCCGCGCGGTACGAGCGTGGACTGTACGACCCGGAGGCCGCGGCGGGCACGTCGCCGTTCGACCACACCATCTTCGCGATCGCCGGCGACGGCTGCCTCCAGGAGGGCATCTCCGCGGAGGCGTCCTCGCTGGCCGGGCACCAGAAGCTGGGCAACCTGGTCCTGCTGTGGGACGACAACCACATCTCGATCGAGGGGGACACGGAGACCGCGGTCTCCGAGGACACCCTGAAGCGGTACGAGGCGTACGGCTGGCACGTCCAGCGCGTCGAGCAGACGGCCGACGGCGACCTCGACCCCCAGGCGCTGTACGAGGCGCTGAAGGCGGCCAAGGCCGAGACGGAGCGCCCGTCGTTCATCGCGGCCCGCTCGATCATCGCCTGGCCGGCGCCGAACGCGCAGAACACCGAGGCGGCGCACGGCTCGGCGCTCGGCGCCGAGGAGGTCGCCGCGACGAAGGAAGTGCTCGGCTTCGACCCCGAGAAGTCCTTCGCCGTCGAGGACGAGGTCATCGCGCACACGCGTGAGGCGCTCGACCGGGGCCGCGAGGTCCGTGCGGCGTGGGAGAAGACGTTCGCCGCCTGGCGCACCGCCAACCCGGAGCGCGCGGTCACGTTCGACCGTGTGCGGGCGGGCGAGCTGCCCGAGGGATGGCAGGACAAGCTGCCCGCGTTCGAGACCGGCAAGGCCGTCGCCACGCGCGCCGCTTCCGGCAAGGTGCTCCAGGCGCTGGGCGAGGTCATCCCCGAGCTGTGGGGCGGCTCCGCCGACCTCGCGGGCTCGAACAACACCACCATCGACAAGACGTCGTCGTTCCTCCCCGCGGGCAACCCGCTGCCGGAGGCGTCGCCTTACGGCCGCACGGTGCACTACGGCATCCGCGAGCACGCGATGGGCTCGACGATGAACGGCATCGCGCTGCACGGCAACACCCGTATCTACGGCGGCACCTTCCTGGTGTTCTCCGACTACATGCGGCCCGCCGTCCGGCTCGCCGCGCTGATGCAGGTCCCCGTCACGTACGTGTGGACGCACGACTCCATCGGCCTCGGCGAGGACGGCCCGACGCACCAGCCGGTCGAGCACCTGTCGGCGCTGCGCGCGATCCCCGGCCTGAACATCGTCCGCCCGGCCGACGCCAACGAGACGGTCATCGCCTGGGCCGAGATCCTCAAGCGGCACGACAAGGGCGCCCCGCACGGTCTGGCGCTGACCCGCCAGGGCGTGCCGACGTACGAGGCCAACGAGGACGCGGCGAAGGGCGGTTACGTCCTGTTCGACGCCGAGGGCCCGGACGGACAGGCCACCACCCCGCAGGTCGTGCTCATCGGTACGGGCTCTGAGGTGCAGCTCGCCGTGGAGGCCCGTGAGCAGCTCCAGGCGGCCGGAGTGCCGGCCCGGGTCGTCTCGATGCCGTCGGTCGAGTGGTTCGAGGAGCAGGACCAGGCGTACAAGGACAGCGTCCTGCCGCCGTCCGTGAAGGCGCGTGTGGCGGTCGAGGCCGGTATCGGGCTCACCTGGTACCGGTTCGTGGGCGACGCGGGCCGGATCGTGTCGCTGGAGCACTTCGGGGCTTCGGCGGACGCCAAGGTCCTCTTCCGCGAGTTCGGTTTCACCGCCGACGCGGTGGTCACCGCCGCGCGGGAATCTCTTGAGGCCGCGGCGCGCTGACACCCATATACGAACTGTAGGAGATGCAAACCTCATGACAGACGCACTCAAGCGCCTCTCCGACGAAGGCGTCGCGATCTGGCTCGACGACCTGTCGCGCAAGCGGATCACGTCCGGGAACCTGGCGGAGCTTCTCGACCAGTCGCACGTGGTGGGTGTCACGACGAACCCGTCGATCTTCCAGAAGGCGATCTCGGGCGGCGACGGGTACGAGGCCCAGCTCACCGATCTCGCGGCCCGGAAGGTCACCGTCGAGGAAGCCATCCGCATGATCACGACGGCGGACGTCCGGGACGCGGCCGACATCCTGCGCCCCGTCTTCGACGCGACGCAGGGCCAGGACGGCCGGGTCTCCATCGAGGTCGACCCCCGTCTGGCGCACAACACGACGGCGACCATCGCCGAGGCGAAGCAGCTCGCCTGGCTGGTGGACCGCCCGAACACCCTCATCAAGATCCCGGCGACGAAGGCGGGGCTGCCCGCGATCACCGAGACCATCGGCCGGGGCATCAGCGTGAACGTCACGCTGATCTTCTCGCTGGAGCGGTACCGCGAGGTCATGGACGCCTACGTCGCGGGTCTGGAGAAGGCGCAGGCCGCGGGCCTCGACCTCTCCAAGATCCACTCGGTGGCGTCCTTCTTCGTGTCCCGCGTGGACACCGAGATCGACAAGCGGCTCGACGCGCTGGGCACGCCGGAGGCCAAGGAGGCCCGCGGCAAGGCGGCCCTGGCCAACGCGCGTCTCGCGTACGAGGCGTACGAGGAGGTCTTCTCGTCCGACCGCTGGGCCGCCCTGGACCGAGCGCAGGCCAACAAGCAGCGTCCGCTGTGGGCCTCGACGGGCGTCAAGGACCCCGCGTACAAGGACACGCTGTACGTGGACGAACTGGTCGCGCCCAACACGGTGAACACCATGCCGGAGGCCACCCTGGACGCCACGGCGGACCACGGGCGGATCACCGGTGACACGGTGCGCGGCACGTACGACACGGCGCGCGCCGAGCTGGAGGCCGTGGAGAAGCTGGGCATCTCGTACGACGAGGTCGTCCAGCTCCTGGAGGACGAGGGCGTCGAGAAGTTCGAGGCGTCCTGGAACGACCTGCTCAAGTCGACCGAGGCGGAGCTCAAGCGCCTCGCCCCTTCGGAGGGCTGAACCCTTGACCTCAACCCACGGAGCGAACCCGCTCCGTGACGCCGCGGACCGACGGCTCCCGCGTATCGCGGGGCCGTCGGGCCTGGTCATCTTTGGCGTCACGGGCGATTTGTCCCGCAAAAAGCTGATGCCTGCGGTCTACGACCTCGCCAACCGTGGTCTGCTGCCGCCGGGCTTCTCCCTCATCGGCTTCGCCCGCCGTGAATGGCAGGACGAGGACTTCGCGCAGGAGGTGCACGACGCGGTCAAGGAGCACGCGCGTACACCGTTCCGCGAGGAGGTCTGGCAGCAGCTCGTCCAGGGGATGCGCTTCGTCCAGGGCGACTTCGACGACGACGACGCGTTCGAGAACCTGAAGGCGACGATCGCGGAGCTGGACAAGGCCCAGGGCACGGGCGGGAACTTCGCTTTCTACCTGTCCGTACCGCCGAAGTTCTTCCCGCAGGTCGTCCAGCAGCTCAAGAAGCACGGGCTGGCCGACCAGACGGAGGGCTCCTGGCGCCGCGCCGTCATCGAGAAGCCGTTCGGGCACGACCTGGCCTCCGCCAAGGAGCTGAACAAGGTCGTCCACGAGGTCTTCCCGTCCAACGAGGTCTTCAGGATCGACCACTACCTGGGCAAGGAGACCGTCCAGAACATCCTGGCGCTGCGGTTCGCCAACACCCTCTTCGAGCCGATCTGGAACCGGTCGTACGTCGACCACGTCCAGATCACCATGGCCGAGGACATCGGCATCGGCGGCCGGGCCGGCTACTACGACGGTATCGGCGCCGCCCGTGACGTCATCCAGAACCACCTCCTCCAGTTGCTCGCGCTGACCGCGATGGAGGAGCCCGCCTCCTTCGACGCGGACGCGCTGGTCGCGGAGAAGACCAAGGTGCTGGGCGCGGTGAAGCTGCCCAAGGACCTGGGAGAGGGCACGGTGCGCGCGCAGTACGCCGCGGGCTGGCAGGGCGGCGAGCAGGCCGTCGGCTATCTCCAGGAGGACGGGATCGACGCCCGGTCGAAGACCGACACCTACGCCGCGGTGAAGCTGGAGATCGACAACCGCCGCTGGGCGGGCGTCCCCTTCTACCTCCGTACCGGCAAGCGGCTCGGCCGCAGGGTCACGGAGATCGCGGTCGTCTTCCAGCGCGCGCCGCACTCGCCCTTCGACCACACGGCCACGGAGGAGCTGGGGCAGAACGCCCTGGTCATCCGTGTCCAGCCGGACGAGGGCGTGACGATGAGGTTCGGCTCGAAGGTCCCCGGCACCTCGATGGAGGTCCGGGACGTCTCGATGGACTTCGCGTACGGCGAGTCCTTCACGGAGTCCAGCCCCGAGGCGTACGAACGGCTCATCCTCGATGTGCTGCTCGGCGACTCGAACCTCTTCCCGCGGTTGGAGGAGGTCGAGCTGTCCTGGAAGATCCTCGACCCGATCGAGCACTACTGGGACAAGCACGGCAAGCCCGCGCAGTACGAGTCCGGGACCTGGGGTCCGGTCGAGGCGGACGAAATGCTCGCACGAGACGGACGGAGCTGGCGTCGGCCATGAAGATCGACCTTACGGACACCACGTCCAGCAAGATCAACAAGGCGCTCGTGCAGGGGCGCCGCGCGATCGGCACCCCCGCGGTCGGCATGGTCCTCACGCTGGTCATCGTCACCGACGAGGAGAACGCGTACGACGCGCTCAAGGCCGCCAACGAGGCGTCCCGCGAGCACCCGTCGCGCAAGCTCGTCGTCGTGAAGCGGGTCTCGCGCTCGGCGCGCGACCGGGCGCACGCCCGGCTCGACGCCGAGGTACGGGTCGGCACCGACGCGGGCACCGGCGAGACGGTCGTCCTGCGGCTGTACGGCGAGGTGACGGACCACGCCCAGTCGGTGGTCCTGCCGCTGCTGCTGCCCGACGCCCCCGTCGTGGTCTGGTGGCCGGTCAACGCGCCGGTCAACCCGGCCAAGGACGCGCTGGGCAAGCTGGCGCAGCGCCGGGTGACGGACACATACGCCGCCGAGCACCCGGTGGAGGAGCTGACGGCCCGCGCCGACGCCTACACCCCGGGCGACACGGACCTGTCCTGGACCAGGATCACGCCGTGGCGCTCGATGGTCGCGGCGGCCCTGGACCAGGTGGACTGCTCGGTCACCTCGGTCGAGGTCGAGGGCGAGGAGCACAACCCGAGCGGTGAGCTGCTCGCGATGTGGCTCGCGAACCGGCTGCGGGTGCCGGTACGGCGCTCCGTCTCCGCGGGTCCCGGGCTCACGGCCGTACGGATGGAGACGACCTGCGGGCCGATCAAGCTGGACCGGGCCGACGGCTCGCTCGCCACGCTCTCCATCGACGGGCAGCCGGACCGTGCGGTCGCCCTGAAGCGCCGGGACACCGCGGAGCTGATCACGGAGGAGCTGCGCCGGCTGGACCCGGACGACACCTACGCCTCGGCGCTGAAGTTCGGTGTGCACCGGCTGGGTGACCCGAAGTCGTCCGTGCCGCCCCTGCCGACGAGGGAGGCGGGTTCCTCGGAGCACGCGCCCGGGCACCCGGTCACACCGGCGAGCATGCCGGTGAAGAAGGCGGCGTCGAAGTGAACACTCCGCAGCTCGTCGTCCACCGCGACAAGGAGCTGATGGCGCAGGCCGCGGCGGCCCGGCTGATCACGAAGATCGTGGACGCCCAGGCCGCGCGCGGCTCCGCGTCGGTGGTGCTGACGGGCGGGCGCAACGGCAACGGCCTGCTGGCCGCGCTGTCCGCGGCGCCCGCCAGGGACGCGATCGACTGGTCGCGGCTCGACCTGTGGTGGGGCGACGAACGCTTCCTGCCGGAGGGCGACCCGGAGCGGAACATCACCCAGGCGCGGGCGGCGCTGCTCGACTCGGTGCCGCTGGACCCGAAGCGGGTGCACGCGATGGCCGCCTCGGACGGCCCGTACGGCAGCGACGTGGAGGCGGCGGCAGCCGCGTACGCCACGGAGCTGGCCGCGGCGGCCAGGCCCGAGGACCACGGCCCGGTGCCGACCTTCGACGTGCTGATGCTGGGCGTCGGCCCCGACACCCATGTCGCGTCGCTCTTCCCCGAGCTGCCGGGCGTCCGGGAGACCGAGCGCACGGTGGTCGCAGTGCACGGCGCGCCCAAGCCGCCGCCGCTGCGGATCTCCCTCACCCTGCCCGCGATCCGCGCGGCGCACGAGGTGTGGCTGCTGGCGGCGGGCGAGGACAAGGCGAAGGCGGCGGAGATGGCGCTGTCCGGCGCGGGCGAGATCCAGGCCCCGGCGGCGGGCGCGTACGGCCGCAGCCGCACCCTGTGGCTGCTGGACGCGGCGGCGGCCTCGGCCCTCCCCCGCGACCTGTACCCCCCGGCCTCCGCCTGAGGTCTCGTGTACGTACGCGCGGCCCGGCTCGCCTCCCCGGCGACCGGGCCGCGCGTACGTACACGGAAGCGGTCTCCCCGGGTGGTTCAGCTTCCTCGGTGATTCAGCTCTTCCCGGGCTCCAGGAACGGCGCCAGCAGGCCTGGGACCGCCTCCTCGGCGAAGGCGAGCGCCTCGCTCTCCGCGGCGTCGTGGACGTGGTACGCGCCCTCGCCCGCGGCCGTCGTCGCCGTCAGGGTGACCAGGCCGGCCCGGCGCTGGAACAGGGACTGCCGGACCGTCCAGCCGATCACCCCGGTCCGCTGGAGCGCGACCGTCGAGCGGCGGACCGTGCCCGAGCGGGCCACCAGGTAGGCGCCGCGCAGACCGTGGCCCAGGTTCCGGTAGGCGTCCAGGGCGAGGAGCACCGCCGCCGGGAACAGCAGCACCGCACAGGCCGCCGCCACCGGCAGGAGTACGTCCGTGAGCAGCAGGCCGAGGCCCACGAGCAGCGCCACCGGCAGCAGCGCGGCGGCCAGGGACCAGCGCAGCCTGCGGCTCCGGGCGGCGCGCGGGTGCGGGGTCAGACGGGCCGGGCCTGTCGGGTCCGTGTCCGTGGGGCCCTTCCAGCCTGTCGGGTCCGTCGGGTCCCTCGGGTCCTTCGGGTCCTTCGGGTCCCTCGGGCCTGTCGGGTCCGTCGGGGAGACGGCTTCGCGCAGGACCCGTGCGGCCACCGCGTGGGCCACCGCTCGGGGCGCGGCGGGCAGCAGCGCCTTGTTGTCGGCGTGCTCGTCCTCCTCGTCCTGAGTGAGGCCGGTGGCGATCGCGTCCAGCCGCGCCGCACCCGCCAGCCGGACGCCCAGCGGTTCGACCAGCTCCACACCGCGCAGCCGGCGCTCCTCGATGGAGACCGAGCGGGAGGTGAGCAGTCCGCGGCGGACCCGCAGGGTGCCGCCGGGCTCGCGCTCCAGCCGGTAGTTCCACCACATCTCGACCCACAGGCCGAGCGCGCCGACGATGCCCGCGAGCGCCGCCGCGGCCACCAGGATCAGGATCGTCCAGACCAGCGGGGTGTTCTCGAAGCGGTCGCGCACCCAGTCGATGACCTGGGTCTGCGCGCCGAACCACTCGCTGATCTGGAGCAGCCCGCCGGCCGCCGCGCCGCCGAGCACCGGGGCCACGAACGAGATCGGCGCGTACCGGAGCCAGCCGGGGTCGAGGACGGCGAGCATGCCCTCGGGGTGGGTTCCTGGTTCGCCCCGCGTCCGGTCGAGCAGTTCGGTACGGAGCCGTTCGCCCTCGGCGCGGGTGACCGGGTCGAGTTCCAGCATGGACTCGCCGCCGGAGTGCTCGCCGGTGCCGATACGGACCTTGACCAGGCCGAGGATCCGCAGCAGCGGATGCGCCGTCAGGTCGACGCTGCGGATCCGCTCCCGGGCCAGCGAACGGCGTTTGACCAGGAACAGGCCCGTGTGGAGTTCGGCGCGCTCGGGCCCTATCCGGTAGCGGGTGCGGCGCCAGCGGACGTACTCGCCGCCCGTTCCTGCGACGACCAGCAGCGCGGCCCCGGCCACCACCCAGGCCACCGCCTCCCCCGGCGGCATCCGGCCGGCCATTCCGACGGCGGTGGGCAGTCCGGCGCCGAGGACGACCCCGGCCAGGACGAGGGCGGTGACCAGCAGGGTGCGCCGGTCGAGCCGCCGCCACTGCGCGCCGGTATCCGCCGCCCCGGCCGGTTCCGCCACCGGCGCGGCTGCCGGACCCGCCGCCTCGGCCGCCGGTTCCGGGGGCCCGCTCATGTCGCGTCCCCCGGCGTGGCCTGGGTGATGTGGGTCAGGCGCTCGGCGAGCCCGGCCGCCAGCTCGTGGTCGAGGCCCCGGATGTGTACGGCGCCCTTGGACGAGGCGGTCGTGACGATGACGGTGGAGAGCTTGAAGAGCTGCTCCAGCGGGCCGCGCACGGTGTCCACGGTCTGGATCCGGGACATCGGCGCGATCCGCCACTCCTGCCGGAAGAAGCCGGTACGGACGTAGACGGCCTCGTCCGTCACCTCCCAGCGGTGCACCCGGAACCACCATGCGGGTATCAGCGCCGTACAGGCGAGACCCAGCACCGCGAGGACGGCCGCCGGGCCCAGCAGCCATCCCCGCGCGGGGGCGATGAACACGCCGAGCACCACCAGCACGGCCACCGGGGCCAGCGTCAGCAGCAGCCACTGCGCGCGCCACCAGCCGACGGCACGCCCGTCCAGCGTGTTGTTCGGCGGTCGCAGTCTTCGTACCCCCTCCCCCATCGGCTCAGCGGCCCCGCAGCGAGCGGTACGTGGCGACCAGCGCCGCGGTCGAGGCGTCGAGTTGCTCGCCCGGCTCGTCCCCGGTGAGCACGGGCTCGATCTTCTTGGCGAGGACCTTGCCCAGCTCGACGCCCCACTGGTCGAAGGAGTCGATGTTCCACACGGCGCCCTGGACGAACACCTTGTGCTCGTACAGCGCGATCAACTGGCCCAGCACGGACGGGGTCAGCGTCTCGGCGAGGATGGTCGTGGTCGGGTGGTCGCCCCGGAACGTCTTGTGCGGCACCAGTTCCTCGGCCACCCCCTCGGCCCGTACCTCCTCGGGCGTCTTGCCGAAGGCGAGCGCCTGGGTCTGGGCGAAGAAGTTCGCCATCAGCAGGTCGTGCTGGGCGACCAGGCCGGGCAGCAGGTCGTCGACGGGCCGGGCGAAGCCGATGAAGTCCGCCGGGATGATCTTCGTCCCCTGGTGGATGAGCTGGTAGTACGCGTGTTGCCCGTTGGTGCCCGGGGTGCCCCAGACCACGGGGCCGGTCTGCCACTCCACCGGGTTGCCGTCCCGGTCCACGGACTTGCCGTTCGACTCCATGTCGAGCTGCTGGAGATACGCGGTGAACTTCGACAGGTAGTGGCTGTACGGCAGGACCGCGTGCGACTGGGCGTCGAAGAACGCTCCGTACCAGACACCCAGCAGCCCGAGCAGCAGTGGCGCGTTCTCCTCGGGGGGCGCGGTGCGGAAGTGCTCGTCGACGAGGTGGAAGCCGTCCAGCATCTCGCGGAACCGGCGGGGCCCGATCGCGATCATCAGTGAGAGCCCGATGGCCGAGTCGAACGAGTAGCGTCCGCCGACCCAGTCCCAGAACTCGAACATGTTCGCCGTGTCGATACCGAAGTCGGAGACCTTCTCGGCGTTCGTCGACAGGGCCACGAAGTGCTTGGCGATCGCCTCGGGGCCGACGCGCAGCTCCGTCAGCAGCCAGTTGCGGGCCGAGGTGGCGTTGGTGATGGTCTCGATGGTGGTGAAGGTCTTGGACGCGACGATGAAGAGCGTCTGGGCCGGGTCCAGGTCCCGTACCGCCTCGTGGAGGTCCGCGCCGTCCACGTTCGACACGAAGCGGACCGTCAGGTCGCGGTCGGTGAAGGAGCGCAGCGTCTCGTACGCCATGGCGGGGCCGAGGTCGGAGCCGCCGATGCCGATGTTGACGATGTTCCTGATGGGCAGGCCGGTGTGACCGGTCCACTCGCCGTACCTGACCTTGTCGGCGAAGGCGGCCATCCGGTCGAGCACGGCGTGCACCGCCGGGACGACGTTCTCCCCGTCGACCTCGGCCACGGCGTCGCGCGGGGCGCGGAGCGCGGTGTGCAGGACGGCGCGGTCCTCAGTGGTGTTGATCTTCTCGCCGCGGAACATCGCGTCGCGCAGCTCCGCCACCCCGGTGGCCGAGGCCAGCTCGCGCAGCAGCGCCAGTGTCTCGTCCGTCACCAGATGCTTGGAGTAGTCCAGGTACAGGTCACCCACCTGGAGGGTGTAGCCGGTGCCGCGCGCCGGGTCGGCGGCGAACAGCTCCCGCAGGGAGGTGCCCGCCAACTGCTCCCGGTGCTTGCCCAGGGCGCTCCACTCGGGCGTCCGGTTGAGCCTGGTACGGCTTTCCGCGTTCATCTCGGACATCAGCCCACTTCTTCTCGTGCCTGTGTTCCTGCGTGGCTCTACGCCTACGAGTCTGTCTGCCCCCACTGTCGGTCCCAACTTAATTGATCAGAGTGCCGAGCGAGGCGACAGCCAGTACGAAGAGCCCGGCGGCGAGCAGGGCCGGGGTGTTCAGCCCCCAGCCGGCCGCCGCGGCCCCGGCCAGCAGCGCGCCGAGCGGCGCCCCGGCGAGCGCGAGCGTACGGAACGCGGAGCTGATCCGGCCCAGCATCTCCTGGGGGCTGCGCTCCTGCGTCAGGGTGGTCTGGCTGACGTTCCACACCATGGTCATCGCCCCGAAGACCGCGAGGCACAGGGCCGGCGCCCAGATCTCCCGTACCGAGCCCAGCGCGACCAGACAGCCGATCTGTACGGACCCGGCGAGGAACATGGCCCGCACCCGCCCTATCCGCTCGGCGATCCGTCCGGCCAGCAGACCACCCGCCACGCTTCCCGCGCCGAAGGCGGTGAGGGTCAGCGCGTACGCCCGGTCGCCGCCGCCCAGCCAGCCCGTGACATGCAGGACCAGCGTCGCGATCAGCCCGCCCATCGCGATGTTGCTGAGCATCGTGGCCAGGCACAGCCCGCGCAGCGTCCGGTCCGCCACCAGGAACCGGATCCCCTCGGCGATCTCCGTGCGCAGGGTGGATCCTGACGCGCGGGGCGGGCGCTCCGGCGCCGCGATCCGCAGGGAGGCGATGAGCAGCGCCGCCACCCCGTAGGTGACGGCGTTGGCCGCGTGCGGCGCGGCCACACCGACGAGCAGCAGCAGTGGGACCAGCGGGGCGGCGAGGAACGCGTTCGCCATCTGCTGTCCGGTCATCAGCCGGGCGTTGGCGGCGGCGAGGGCCGGCCGCGCCACGAGCGAGGGCAGCAGGGCGGTGGCCGCGTTGTCGAAGAGCGTCTGGAGCGTGGTGAGGAGGAAGGCGAGCGCGAGGAGCAGCGCGATCGACGCGTGGCCGAGGGCGACGGCCCCCGCGAAGGCCGCCATCAGGGCGCCCCGCGCCAGGTCGACGCCCCACATCGCCCGCCGCTGGTCGACCCGGTCAGCGAGCGCCCCGCCGAGCAGTCCGAACAGCAGCCACGGCAGATAGCCGCAGGCCGTCACCGAGGCGATCAGCAGCGGGTTGTCCGTGAGGGAGGCGGCGAGCAGCGGCAGGGCCGCCGTGCGCAGCGCGTCACCGAACCGCGAGACGACCGCGGCCGACCACAGCCTTCCGAACCCCCCGCGCCAGGCGGGCGCGCGTACCTCCACCGTGCCGACAGCCGTCATCACTACCCCCTCCGGTCGACTGATACAGACCGTAAGGGGCGCCACTGACAATGCCGCCGGACACCGCGTGGAACCGGGTCGGCGCCGAAAGGGCGGCGACGCGGGAAAAACGGTTCGGCCGGACACGTGCCACGTGTCCGGCCGGAAAGGCTTTCCAGTACCGGGGGCGGTACCAGTGCCGCGGTACTAGAGTTCGCCGCGCAGTTTGGCGAGGGCTTCGGCGAGAATCGCCTCGCCGTCCGCGTCGCTGCGCCGCTCCCGTACATAAGCGAGATGGGTCTTGTACGGCTCGGTGCGCGGCGGGTCCGGTGGATTGTCCCGGTCCTGACCGGCCGGGAATCCGCAGCGCGGGCAGTCCCACGTCTCCGGAACCTGTGCGTCACTGGCGAAGCTCGGCACCGTCTCGTGCCCGTTCGAGCACCAGAAGGAGATGCGCAGGCGGGGCGCGGACTCGCCACGCTCGGCCTCACCCATCGGCCCCGCTCCGACCCGGCTTCCCCGGATCGCGTTGCCACTTGCCACGGTCGTAACTCCCTGCGTGATGGTGCCGCAAAGCATCGGTAGGCAGCTCCGCTGCCGGGCGCCCCAGTCTACGTAAGGCCCAACGCGCGTCCAGTGAAGGGAGTTACCCTCCTGCCGCCGGTCGCGCGACCCATGATAGGCCGCGCCCGCGGCGCCGTACCGCAGCCGTACCCGGCGCAGCCCCTAGCTGTCCAGCTTGAGGACGAGACCCAGCACGACAATGCACGCGAACCACAGCAGCCCGACCACCACGGTGATGCGGTCGAGGTTGCGCTCGGCCACCGAGGACCCGCCGACGGAGGACTGCATTCCGCCACCGAACATGTCGGAGAGGCCGCCGCCCTTTCCCTTGTGCATCAGCACCAGCAGCATCAGCAGCAGGCTGAAGACGATGAGGGCGATCGAGAACCCCATAACCACGGCTGGACCAACTTCCTCGGACTGATCGACCTGATGGCTCGATCCGATCGACGTGATCGACCTGATCGAACTCACAGGATCAACAGGACTGATTATCGGCAGAACGCATAAAGCATAAAGAACGACGGGGGCCGGGTGACATCTCCCGCAATACCGCACCGGAAATGCCCACTCGACCCCCGCCAGGGTACGACGGATCCGCGCCCCCGCATACTCAGACCGACCGGTCTTACTGGTCGCGGAACCTGACGATCTTGACGAACTCGTCCGTGTCCAGCGCCGCGCCGCCCACCAGAGCGCCGTCCACATCGGGCTGCGCCATGATCGCGGCGACGTTCCCGGACTTCACCGAGCCGCCGTACTGGATCCGGACCCCGTCGGCCAGCTCCTGCGAGTACAGCTCGGCCAGCCGCCCGCGGATCGCCCCGCAGACCTCCTGCGCGTCCTCGGGGGTGGCGACCTCGCCGGTGCCGATGGCCCACACCGGCTCGTACGCGATGACCACGGACTCGGCCTGCTCGGCCGGGATGTCCTTGAGGCCGCCGTCGAGCTGGTTGAGCGTGTAGGAGACCTGGTCACCGGCCTTGCGGATGTCCAGGCCCTCGCCGACGCAGAGGATCGGGGTCAGGCCGTGCTTGTACGCGGCCTTCACCTTGGCGTTGCAGACCTCGTCCGTCTCGGCGTGGTACTGCCGGCGCTCGGAGTGGCCGACGGCCACGTAGGTGCACTTGAGCTTGGCCAGCATGGGGCCCGAGATCTCACCGGTGTACGCGCCGGAGTCGTGCGCCGAGATGTCCTGGGCACCGTACTTGATCTTGAGCTTGTCGCCGTCGACCAGCGTCTGCACGGAGCGCAGGTCGGTGAAGGGCGCCAGTACGGCGACCTCGACGGCGTCGTAGTCCTTGTCGCCCAGCGCGAAGGCGAGCTTCTGGACGTGGGCGATGGCCTCAAGGTGGTTGAGGTTCATCTTCCAGTTGCCCGCCATCAGCGGGGTACGGCCGGTCTTCTCTGTGGAAGCGGTCATGAACTGTTCAGTCCTCCAGTGCGGCGAGGCCGGGAAGCGTCTTGCCTTCGAGGTATTCGAGGCTGGCGCCGCCACCGGTCGAGATGTGGCCGAAAGCCTTCTCGTCGAAGCCCAGGATCCGGACGGCCGCGGCGGAGTCGCCGCCGCCGACGACCGAGAATCCCGGGGAGTCGACGAGCGCCTGGGCGACGGCCTTGGTGCCCTCGGCGTAGTCGGGGTGCTCGAAGACGCCCATGGGACCGTTCCAGAAGACGGTCTCCGCGTCGGCGAGCTTCGAGGCGTACAGCCGGCCGGTCTCGGGGCCGATGTCCAGGCCCATCTGTCCGGCCGGGATGGCGTCCGCGGCCACGGTGGCGGGGTGCGCGGGCGCCTTGGTCCCGAGGTCGGGGAACCGGTCCGCGACCAGGACGTCGACGGGGAGCACGAACTCCACGCCGCGCTCCTTCGCCCGCTTGAGGTAGCCCTGGACGGCCGGGATCTGGTCCTCCTGGAGCAGCGAGGTGCCGATCTCGTGGCCCTGCGCCTTCAGGAAGGTGTAGGCCATGCCGCCGCCGATCAGGATGCGGTCGGCCTTCTCCAGCAGGTGGTCGATGACGCCGAGCTTGTCGGAGACCTTGGCGCCGCCGAGGACGACGGCGTACGGCCGCTTCACGTCGTCGGTGAGGCGCTTGAGGACGCCGACCTCGGTGGCGATGAGTCCGCCCGCGGCGTGCGGCAGCCGGGCCGGGAGGTCGTAGACGGAGGCGTGCTTGCGGTGCACGGCGCCGAAGCCGTCGCCCACGTACAGATCGGCCAGCGCGGCGAGCTGGTCGGCGAAGGCGCCGCGCTCGGCGTCGTCCTTCGCGGTCTCACCGGCGTTGAAGCGCAGGTTCTCGATGACGGCGACCTGGCCGTCGGCGAGCGCGGCGACGGTCGCCCGGGCGGAGTCACCGACCGTGTCGGTGGCGAAGGCCACCTCGGCGCCGAGGAGTTCCCCGAGGCGCGCGGCGGCGGAGGCGAGCGAGAAGGCGGGGTCCGGGGCGCCCTTGGGGCGGCCCAGGTGCGAGGCGACGATCACCCGGGCACCGGCCTCGGCGAGCCTGGCGACCGTGGGCTGTACGGCGCGGATGCGGCCGTCGTCGGTGATGGTGGTGCCGTCGAGCGGCACGTTGAGGTCGGCACGGACGAATACGCGCCGGCCGGCGACCCCTTCTGCGAGGAGTTCGTCGATCGTCTTCACTGGTGCTGGGCTCCTTGGGATCTCTGGACAGACAGACCAACAGGGCTCGAACAGCGCCTCATGTGCGCCGACCGAGCCCTGTCACTCATATCGAGGTGCCTACGCCTGCCGGCGCTGAACTCAGAGGCCCTGAGATCAGAGCTGGCCGCCGACGAAGACGGTCAGGTCGACCAGACGGTTGGAGTAGCCCCACTCGTTGTCGTACCAGCCGATGATCTTCACGCTCTTGCCCTGGACCATGGTCAGGGAGGAGTCGAAGGTGCAGGAGGCCGGCCAGTTGACGATGTCCGAGGAGACGATCGGGTCCTCGGTGTAGTCCAGGTAGCCCTTGAGCTCGCCCTGCGAGGCCTTCTGGAAGGCGGCGTTGACCTCTTCCTTGGTCACCACGCGCTCCGTCTCGACGACCAGGTCGGTGACGGACCCCGTCGGGACGGGGACGCGCATCGCCATGCCGTTGAGCTTGCCGGCCAGCTCCGGGATGACCAGCCCGAGCGCCTTGGCCGCGCCGGTGCTCGCCGGGATGATGTTCTCGGCGGCGGCACGGGCCCGGCGGAGGTCCTTGTGCGGGAAGTCCTGGAGGCGCTGGTCGCTGGTGTACGCGTGGACCGTGGTCATCAGGCCCGAGACGACGCCGAAGTTCTCCAGGAGAACCTTGGCCATCGGCGCCACACAGTTGGTGGTGCACGAGGCGTTGGAGATGATGTGGTGGTTGGCCGCGTCGTACTTGTCCTCGTTGACGCCCAGCACGATCGTGATGTCCTCGTCCGAGGCCGGAGCCGAGATGAGGACCTTCTTCGCGCCGCCCGCGATGTGCTTCTCGGCGTCGGCTTTCTTGGTGAAGATGCCGGTCGACTCGATGACGATGTCGACGCCCAGCTCACCCCAGGGGATGTCGGCCGGGTTGCGCTCGGAGAGCACCTTGATGGTGTGACCGTCGACAGTGATCGTGTCGGCGGTGTGGGTCACCTCGGCCTTGAGTCGGCCCAGGATGGTGTCGTACTTCAGCAGATGCGCCGTGGTCGCAGTGTCACCCAGGTCGTTGACAGCCACGATCTCGATGTCTGCACCCTGCTCCAGCAGCGCGCGGAAGTAGTTACGACCGATGCGGCCAAAGCCGTTGATGCCTACGCGGATCGTCACGAACCGATCTCCTCGTTGGTACGCCGGGTTTCGACGCCGGCGAGTTGTATGGGATGTCCCCGACCGCTTATGACCCTACCTCTCCACGGCCTGGCTGGTGACATCGAGTGCCCGGGGAAACCGGCGGACGGCCGGCGCCCGGCCCGTGCCCGTACCGGCGCGTAGGGGCCGGTACGGGCACGGGCCCGGGAATCAGCGCCGGAGCGAGCGCAGCGCCCGGTCCAGGAGCGCGGCGCGCTCCCCCGCGCCGGTCAGGTGCTCCAGGCCGAATCCGAGGAGCACGGTGTCCCGCGTGGTGACGGAGGCGTACGAGGCGAAGAGCGTCCGGGAGCGCGCCCAGTCCCCCGCGACGGCGGGGGTTCCGGCCGGCGGGCCCGGTACGGACCAGGCGCCGAGCGAGGTCTCGAAGCCCTCGGTCTCCCGCTCCGCGCCGCCCACGGCCAGACGCGCGTCGTCCGCGAAGACGCCGCGCCCGCCGCTGCCGGGGTCGGTGACGTAGCTCAGCGACAGCTCGGCCTTCGTCCCCGCGTAGGCGCTCAGGTCGAAGGCGACCTGCTGCCAGCCGTCGGAGGCGCCTGTGAGGCTGTTCCAGGCGCCGCTGGTGCCGGTGGCGGTGCAGCCGTCGGCACCGAGGGTCAGGTAGTGGCCGAGGAAGGGGTGGCCCTGGAGGAAGAAGCCCGCGTCGCACTCGGTGGGTACGGCCGCGCTGCTCGCGCCGCCGGCCTCGGGCAGGGTGGTCCAGTCCTCACCGCCGCTGGTGCGGGCCTCCAGGAGGGCGTGGTCGTACCCCTCCTCGGTGTTCCAGTTGAGCGCGAGGCGCAGCTCGGGCCGGTCGGCGGCGCTGACACCGGTGAGGTCGACGGTGCGGGTGAGGCGGCGCCAGGCGTTGTCCTGGTGGGTGGTGGCGGCCATCCACTGGCCCGCGTAGGGGGCGTACGGGTTGGAGATGCCCGCGTACGAGCCCGCCTGGGCGCTCCTGAACTGCGGATACGTCGCCGGGTCCAGCGTCTCGGAGGTGACGGTGTACGCGCCCACCGGGTTCAGCGGGCTGCCGGGCAGGGCTGCCAGGGGGCCGTTCGCGCCGGTGAGCGTGCCGGCACCGGTGAAGCCGGTGGCGCCGGGGGTGGCGGTCCTGCCGTACGCGCCCAGGTAGTACTGGCTGAAGTCGTTGGTGGCGGCGCGGCCGATCTGGGTGTTGCCACCGGCGAGCCGGCCGGCCTCGATCAGTTTGCCGCCCTCGTTGAGGAAGGCGCGCAGCGCGAGCTGGGTGGCGCCGCCGGGGGCCGCCGCGCCGGTGTAGTGGACCGCGGCGGAGAAGTGACCGAGGACGCCCAGCGGGTGCGGGGCGCCCTGGGTGGCGACGTCCCAGACGGCGGCGGTACGGCCGCTCGCGCGCAGGGCGTCGGTGTAGGCGGCCGTCCGCTGGGCGGGGGCGCCCTCCTCGGCGATCACGAGGGTGTCGGCGCGGGGGCGTTCGGCGACGGTGTAGCCGAAGTGCTCGCTGGAGGTGGGCTTCCCGCCCTTCGTGCGCGCGGTGAACCAGACCTCGACCTTGTCACCCGTACGAGCGACTGCGGTCGTGCCGCGGTACTCGTCGAAGTGAAGGTTGTCCTCGCCGCCGTAGGTCTCGCCGCCCTTCCAGGCGTGGAGCTTGCCGGTCTGGGTGCGACCGCCGTTGACGCGGTACTTCAGCTCCTTGTTCCGCAGCGACTTACGGGCGGTGACGGAGACCTCCTGGCCCGTGCCGCGCGCGTACGAGGTGGTGAACGGGTCGGGCGTGAAGTCGGGGGCGGTCAGGCCGACCGAGGAGGACGGCTGGTCGGGGTGGGCGGCGGTCTCGGCGACGGAGAGCGCGAAGGGGATGTTCTTGGCGAACTCGTCCTGGATCAGCTTCTCGTCGTCGGGGAAGTTGAAGCCCGAGCGGCAGTCCCTGGCCTCCCACGCGTCGTCCGGGTCGAGTGCGGAGGCGGTCTGGCAGGTCGTCATCTCCGGGGTGAACATCATCGTGCCGTTGACGTTCGCGGCGTGCCCGTCGGCCTCGCCGTTGGTGGTGTACAGCTCGGAGGAGACCTGCGGGTAGTAGCCGGGGACCGCCGGGTTCTCCGGGGTGCCCGCGAGCGCCTTGTAGAGCACGTCGTCGGGGGTGGGGGTGGCGACCTGCCAGCCGACGCCGTAGAGCAGCAGTTCGGCGGCGGAGTGGTAGTTGATGCCGTAGTCGAAGCCGATGCGCTTCTGGAACCGGTCGAGCGCCCGGGTCTCCGGCTCGGAGCCGGGGCCGTCGCCGCGGTAGGTCTCGCTCGCGGGCCGCGGTGACGAGCCCTCGTCGTCGTAACCCCACTTGTAGGGGAAGTTCCGGTTGAGGTCGACGCCGTCACCGGAGGTGATCTGCCCGTCGCCGTTGACGTCACGGAGGTTCTTGCGCCAGAGCCGGTTGCTGTCGGCGCCGTGGGTGAAGTCGTAGCCGTCCGGGTTGGAGGAGAGGACGAACCACAGCTCGGTGGAGTCGACGATCTTCGTGATCCGCCGGTCCTTGCCGTAGTTGTCGATGTAGTGGTGCATCAGCCGGCGGGTCATCTCGGGAGTGATCCACTCCCGGGCGTGCTGGTTGGACATGTACAGCACGGACGGTTTGGCGCCGTCCCTGGTGGTCCGCGCGCCCTTGCTGAGCTTGAGGGCGAGGATGTCCTGGCCGCGCAGGGTCTTGCCGAGGGAGACGACCTTGGTTGTCCGGGGGTTGGCCTGCCCGGTCGCGACGATCTCCTCCTGGAGGTTGCCCGCGCCGCTGTACGGGCGGAACACCCCGTCCCCGGCGGCCCGCAGCCGGGCGGCGGACCGGTCGGAGACCGTGCGCTCCGTGGCGGTGACGCCCTGCCGCTCCAGGTCGCGCGCCTGGGCGTCGGTGAGGAAGACCTCGACCTTCGCCGTGCCCTTCTCGGGGGCACGTTCGCTCAGTTCGTGGGCGTCCTGGCCGGCCGCGAGGAGCAGGGGTATCTGCTCCTCGGTGACCTCGGCGTCGAAGACCTTCACCGCGTCGGCGGCGGCCCCCTCCCCGGCCGGCGCGCCGGCCGCCTGCCGTGCCTGGGCGGCGGTGGCCGCCGTCATGCCGCCCAGCAGCAGCGCGCCCGCCACCAGGATCGATCCCGCTCTTCGTCTCATGTGCCCCTCTTGCCGTCGACTGTCATGTCCCTGGACAGACGTCAGGCTCGCGAGGCCTCATGATCATGTCAAGAGCGCCTCAAGGGGCCGTAAAATACCTGCTGCCGGCACCTTTCGGCACCGGCAGCAGACGTACACGGGAACGCGGGAACGCGGGTCCTACCCGACGAGACCGTCGGCCAGCTCCTCGCTCAGATTGGACTCCGTACCCGGAATCCCGAGGTCCTGCGCCCGCTTGTCGGCCATCGCCAGCAGCCGCCTGATCCGCCCCGCGACCGCGTCCTTCGTCAGCGGCGGGTCGGCGAGGGCGCCCAGCTCCTCCAGAGACGCCTGCTTGTGCTCCATACGGAGCCGGCCGGCGGCGGCCAGATGTTCGGGCACCTCCTCGCCCAGGATCTCCAGCGCGCGCTGCACCCGGGCCCCCGCGGCCACCGCCGCGCGGGCGGAGCGGCGCAGGTTCGCGTCGTCGAAGTTGGCGAGCCGGTTGGCCGTGGCCCGGACCTCGCGGCGCATCCGCCGCTCCTCCCAGGCGAGCACCGCCTCGTGCGCGCCGAGCCGGGTGAGCAGCGCGCCGATCGCGTCCCCGTCCCGTACGACCACGCGGTCCACCCCGCGCACCTCGCGCGCCTTGGCGGCGATCTGGAGTCTGCGGGCCGCGCCGACCAGCGCGAGGGCGGCCTCCGGGCCCGGGCAGCTCACCTCCAGCGAGGAGGAGCGGCCGGGCTCCGTGAGCGAGCCGTGCGCCAGGAACGCGCCGCGCCAGGCGGCCTCCGCGTCACAGGTGGCCCCCGAGACCACCTGGGGCGGCAGCCCCCTGATCGGGCGTCCCCGGCCGTCGACCAGGCCGGTCTGACGGGCGAGCTGATCGCCGCCCGTAATCACCCGTACGACGTAACGGCTGCCGCGGCGCAGCCCGCCGGGTGCCATCACCACGAGCTCGGAGTTGTGTCCGAAGATCTCCAGGATGTCCTTGCGGAGCCGGCGCGCGGCGATGCTGGTGTCCAGCTCCGCCTCGATCACGATGCGCCCGCTCACCAGGTGCAGCCCGCCCGCGAACCGAAGGATCGCCGAGACCTCCGCCTTCCTGCAGCACGTCCGGGTGACGGGGAGGCGGGCGATCTCGTCCTTCACCGCTGGCGTCATCGCCATGGGCCGATCCTTCCATGCATCCGAAAAATACGGTCGTACGCGGCTGCCAGCAGCTCCGGGTCATGCTTGGGGGAACTGCCGGTCGCTGCCACCGGCGCCAGCTCGACGGCGGCACCGAACCGTTTGGCGGCATCGGAGAGAGAATCGCTGTCGGGCACGGCGGCCTCGTCGGCCAGCACCACGTCCAAGGCGAGTTTAGGGGCGTGTCGCCCCAAAACCTCCAAATGACGCTGCGGTGAGAAGCCATCGGTTTCGCCGGGTTGCGGTACGAGGTTCAGCGAGAGGACCCGGCGGGCCTTCGTCTCGACGAGCGCGTCGAGCAGTTCGGGCACCAGGAGATGCGGGATCACGGAGGAGAACCAGGACCCCGGGCCGAGCACCACCCAGTCGGCGTCCAGGACGGCGGCGACCGCCTCCGGGACGGCCGGCGGATCGTTGGGCACGAGGTGGACGGACTGCACCTCGCCGCGGGTGAGCGCGACGGTCGCCTGGCCGCGCACCGTGGAGATCTCGTCCGGGCGCGCCGGGTCGTGGCCCCGTACGAGGGCCTGGAGCTCCAGCGGTACGGCGGACATCGGCAGCACCCTGCCGTGTGCGCCGAGGAGCTTGCCGACCAGGTCCAGGGCCTGGACATGGTCGCCGAGCTGCTCCCAGAGCGCGACGATCAGCAGATTGCCGACCGCGTGCTCGTGCAGGTCGCCCTGGGACTGGAAGCGGTGCTGGATCACCCTGGCCCAGGTCTGGCCCCAGTCGTCGTCGCCGCAGAGTGCGGCGAGGGCCTTGCGCAGGTCGCCCGGGGGCAGGACACCCAGCTCATCGCGGAGCCGGCCGCTGGAGCCGCCGTCGTCGGCCACCGTGACGACCGCCGTGAGGTCGCCGGTGATCCGGCGGAGCGCGGCGAGGGAGGCGGAGAGCCCCATGCCGCCGCCGAGCGCGACGACCTTGGGCTGGGCGGCCGGTCCGCGCCCCGACAGCGGGGGGATGCCCCGGCGCAGCCGGCGCATCCGGAAGGTGCGTCCGGTCACTCGCGCCCCATGTCCCGGTGGACGACGACGGTCTCCATGCCCTCGGAGACGAGACGGGCGGCGAGCTTCTCGGACATGGCGACCGAGCGGTGCTTGCCGCCGGTACAGCCCACGGCGACCGTCACGTAGCGCTTGCCCTCGCGCCGGTATCCGGCGGCGATGAGCTGGAGCAGCTCGGTGTAGCGGTCGAGGAACTCCTTGGCGCCCGGCTGGTTGAAGACGTACGCGGAGACCTCGTCGTTGAGCCCGGTGAAGGGGCGCAGCTCGGGGACCCAGTGCGGATTGGGCAGGAAGCGGCAGTCCACCACGAGGTCGGCGTCGACCGGCAGGCCGTACTTGTAGCCGAACGACATGACGGTGGCCCGCAGCTCCGGCTTCTCGTCGCCGGCGAACTGGGCGTCCATCTTGGCGCGCAGCTCGTGGACGTTGAGGCTGGAGGTGTCGATCACGAGGTCGGCGTCGCCGCGCAACTCCCTGAGCAGGTCGCGCTCCGCCTCGATGCCGTCGACGATCCGGCCGTCGCCCTGGAGGGGGTGCGGGCGGCGTACGGACTCGAAGCGGCGCACCAGCGCCTCGTCGGAGGACTCCAGGAAGACGATCCGCCGGGTGACCTCCTTCGCGTCGAGGTCCGCCAGCGACTCGCGGAGGTTGTCGAAGAAGCGCCGGCCGCGGACGTCCACGACGACCGCGATCCGTGCCACATTGCCCTGCGAGCGGGCGCCCAGCTCCACCATGGTGGGGATCAGCGCGGGCGGCAGGTTGTCCACGACGAACCAGCCGAGGTCCTCCAGGCACTTCGCCGCGGTACTGCGGCCCGCGCCCGACATGCCGGAGATGATCACCAGCTCGGGGATGGCCGCCTCGCCGGCCTCGCCGTTCTCCTTCGTGGTGCCCGTACTCACGTGCCCTGCTCCGTCCCGGTCGTGCTCAGTCATGCGTGGTGCCCCCGTTGTCTTCCATGATCTCTCCTGTCGCCGTGTTCACGGCGGGTGCCGCCGGAGCCGCCGCGGCCAGGGCCACGGCGACGGACTCGGCCGTCTTGCGGCCCACTCCCGGCACCTCGCAGATCTGGTCGATTGTCGCCTGCCGGAGCCGCTTCACCGAGCCGAAATGCTTGATGAGTGCCTGTTTACGGGACTCGCCGAGGCCCGCGACCTCGTCCAGCGGGCTCGCCCGGACCCGTTTGGCCCGCTTCGCCCGCTGATAGGTGATGGCGAAGCGGTGCGCCTCGTCCCGTACCCGCTGGAGCAGGTACAGGCCCTCACTGGAGCGGGGCAGCACCACGGGGTCGCTCTCGTCGGGCAGCCAGACCTCTTCGAGGCGCTTGGCGAGCCCGCAGACGGCGACGTCGTCGATGCCCAGCTCGTCCAGGGCCCGCTTGGCCGCCGCGACCTGGGGCTGCCCTCCGTCGACCACCAGAAGCTGGGGCGGGTAGGCGAAGCGCTTGGGCCTGCCGTCGTCCTCGCCCAGGGGTTCCGGCTGTTCCCCGGGCTGCGGGGGGCCTGGCCGCTCGCCGGACGGCGGCTGTCCCGGCTGCTCCGGTCCCGACCGCTCCGGTCCCGGCTGCTCCCCGGACTGCTGTTCGGCCTGTTCCGCCCACTCCCCGGTCTTCTCCTTCTCCAGGAGATAGCGGCGGAAGCGACGGCTGATCACCTCGTGCATGGACCGGACGTCGTCCTGGCCCTCGCCGTGCCAGACCTGGGTGTCCCCGACCCGGCCCTTGATCTGGAAGCGGCGGTATTCGCTCTTACGGGCGAGGCCGTCCTCGAAGACCACCATGGAGGCCACGACGTCGTCGCCCTGGAAGTGGGAGATGTCGTAGCACTCGATACGCAGCGGCGCACTGTCCAGGCCGAGCGCCTCGGAGATCTCCTCCAGGGCGCGGGAGCGGGTGGTGAGATCGCTGGCCCGCTTGGTCTTGTGCAGGACGAGGGACTGCTGGGCGTTGCGCCCGACGGTCGCCATCAGGTCCTTCTTGTCGCCGCGCTGCGGGATCCGCAGCGAGACCTGGGCGCCGCGGCGCTCGCTCAGCCACTGGGCGAGGGCCTCGGTGTCGGTGGGGTCAGCGGGCAGCGCGGGAACCAGCACCTCCTTGGGGACGGCGTCGCCGCGCTCCTCCCCGTAGAGCTGCTGGAGGGCGTGTTCGACGAGGCCCGCGGTGTCCACGGCCTCGACCTTGTCGGTGACCCAGCCGCGCTGGCCTCGGACCCGGCCGCCGCGTACGTGGAAGATCTGGACAGCGGCCTCCAGCTCGTCCTCGGCGACCGCGATCAGATCGGCGTCGGTGGCGTCGGCGAGCACGACGGCGTTCTTCTCCATCGCGCGGCGCAGCGCGCCTATGTCGTCACGGAGCCGGGCCGCCCGCTCGTACTCCATCTCCTCGGCCGCGTCCGTCATCCGCTGCTCCAGGCGGCGGATGTACGTGCCGGTACGGCCGGCCATGAAGTCGCAGAACTCCTCGGCCAGTTCGCGGTGCTCCTCGGGGGTGACCCGGCCGACGCAGGGCGCCGAGCACTTGCCGATGTAGCCGAGGAGGCAGGGGCGGCCGGTGCGCGCCGCGTTCTTGAACACCCCGGCGGAGCACGTCCGTACGGGAAAGACACGGAGCATCAGGTCGACGGTCTCGCGGATGGCCCAGGCGTGTCCGTACGGGCCGAAGTAGCGCACGCCCTTCTTCTTGGCGCCCCGCATCACCTGGACGCGCGGGAACTCCTCGTTGAGCGTGACGGCGAGCGACGGATAGCTCTTGTCGTCGCGGTACTTGACGTTGAAGCGGGGGTCGAACTCCTTGATCCAGGAGTATTCGAGCTGAAGCGCCTCGACCTCGGTGGAGACGACGGTCCACTCGACGGAGGCCGCGGTGGTGACCATCGTGCGGGTACGCGGATGCAGACCCGCCAGGTCCTGGAAGTAGCTGGCGAGCCGCTGCCGGAGGCTCTTCGCCTTCCCGACGTAGATCACCCGGCGGTGGTCGTCGCGGAATTTGTAGACCCCCGGCGAGTCGGGGATCTGTCCCGGCTTGGGGCGGTAGCTGGAGGGGTCGGCCATGCACTCCACCCTACTGTCGGGCACCGACAGCGGACCTCGGCGCGGCCTCCCGACCCGTCCCGGTGCGGCCGTCCCGACCCTTCCCGGTGCGGCCCTCCCGAACCGTCCCGGCACGGCCCTCCCGAGCCTCCCGCCCCGGGGCCGGAGGGCGGCTCAGGCCTTGGGGCCCGCGACGAGCTTTCCGCCCTGCTCCGCGACGGGCACCTCGGACAGCGGCACGGTGGCCGGGCCGTGCAGCACCTGGCCCGTCGTGACGTCGAACTTGCTGCCGTGGCACGGGCAGTCACCCACGGTGCCCTCCAGTGAGCCCAGCAGACAGCCCGCGTGGGTGCACTGCGCGCTGAACGCCTTGTACTGCCCCTTCGCCGGGCAGCTCACCACGACGCGCTCCTCCTTGTAGAGCTTGGCGCCGCCGACCGGCACGTCGGACGCCGCGCCCAGCTCGACCGGGGTGGTGGGCGTGGGGGTCTCGGCGTGGCCGAGCTTCGAATCGGTGGAGCAGGCCGCCGCTCCCAGCCCGGCGACACCGGCGAGCGCGGCGCCCTTCAGCACGGTACGGCGAGGGGCGGGCGAGCCGGCCATGGTGTCTCCACTGGTCTGGGGGTCCGACGATCCGGGGGTCCGAACAGGCTGCCGACGACATCCGGACGAGGGGTCGGCGACATACGTGACGATACCGGGGCCGTTCCGGCGGCCGTTCAGGGGCCGTCGTACGGTCTCCCGGCGCTGCCCGGCACTCCTCGGGCGTCCGCCGCCCCCGACGTTCCGCGGCTTCCCGGCCCTCCGCCGCTCACCGTTCCTCCTCCGCCCCCGGACAGCTCGCCCTGGCGACGGGCGCCGGAGATCCGGCGCAGCACCTCGATCGCGTGACCGATCCGGTCGGCGGCCACGCCCTCCAGGTTCTGGGCGAGCAGCGCCTGGGCCGCCCGGTCGAGCCGTGCGAGGGTGTCGAACCCCTTGCCGGTGGGCGCGACCCGCTGCGCCCTGCGGTCGGCCGCCTCCTCCACCCGTACGACGAGACCCTGCCGCTCCAACTCCCTGACCTGCCGCGTGACATGCGGGGCGCGGACGCCCAGCCGCTCCGCGATCCGGCCGATGCGCAGCGGCTCCCGCTCGTCCGCCAGCACGCGCAGCAGTGCGACGCCCGCCCGGTCGATCGGGGCTCCGGCCATGCTCACGAGCAGTTCGTGGGAGCGGGGCCGGGTGATGTCGTACGCGAGGGCGCTCAGCAGAACCTGCAGTTCGGCGATGCGGGCAGCGGCATCGCGCTCGCGGGCAGGGGAACCGTCCATCCGCCCCATCATGCCGGTTCCGGATGGCCGAAGAAGCACTTGCCCCATACACGCATCCGGACTAGAAAATACTTCGGGTAACTAACATCCAAGAGATGCGGGCCCCGCCCCCGGGCCCGCGAGGAGGGTTCCATGCCCATCCAGACCATCCAGATCGACCAGACCGACCGGACCGACCGGAGCGGCCGGAACAGGTGCCGCACCAGCGCTCCGGAGGACGCCTCATGACCGGGACCGCCGTTCCCGCCGCCGTCCCCGCCTTTCCGTACCGCCGTGCGACCGGCTGTCCCTTCGACCCGCCGCCGCAGTACGCGGAGCTGCGTGAGGAAGCGCCCGTCTCCCCGATCCGGCTGTGGAACGGCGCCGTGGCCTGGCTCCTCACCCGTTACGAGGACCAGCGCGCCGTGCTCGCCGACCCGCGGTTCAGCGCGGACGTCACCCGGCCGGGCCACCCCGTCCAGAGCGCGGGTGTCCACGCCCGGCGCGACCCCGCGCACCTGCCCTTCCTCGTCCAGGACGACCCCGAGCACCACCACACGCGGCGCATGTTCACCGCCCACTTCACCGTCAAACGCGTCGCGACCATGAAGCCCCGTATCCAGGAGGTCATCGACCACCTGCTGGACGCCATGGAAGCGGCCGGTCCGCCGGCCGACCTGGTCAGCGCGTTCGCCCTGCCCATGCCCTCGCTCGTCATCGGCGAACTCCTCGGGGTCCCCCACGGGGATCACGCCCTCTTCCAGCGCGCCGCGCGCACCCTGGTCACGCTCGACAGCACACCGGAACAGGCCAGGGCCGCCGCCGGGGAGCTCGCCGGGTATCTCGACGACCTGATCACCGTCAAGGACCGCGATCCGGCCGATGATCTGCTCAGCACTCTGGTCGTGGAGCGGGTACGCACCGGTGAGCTCGACCGGGCGCAGCTCGTCGAGAACGCGGTCCTGCTGCTCGCCGCCGGGCACGAGACCACCGCGAACATGACCGCCCTGGGCGCCCTCGCCCTGCTCCACCACCCCGAACAGCTCGCCACGGTCCGGGACAGCGACGACCCCGCCCGTGTGGCCAACGCCGTGGAGGAGCTGCTGCGCTACCTCACCATCACCCACAGCGGGCGCCGCCGCGTGGCCACCGAGGACGTGGAGATCGCGGGCACGCTCGTCCGCGCGGGCGAGGGTGTCGTCCTGGCCAACGACGCCGGGAACCGGGACGGGACCGTCTTCCCCGACCCGGACCGGCTCGACATCGACCGCGTGGGGGTACGGCGCCACATCGCGTTCGGCCACGGCACCCACCAGTGCCTGGGCCAGAACCTGGCCCGCGCCGAGCTGCAACTCGCCTATCCGGCGCTGCTGCGGCGCTTCCCCGGTCTGCGCACCACCGTCCCCGACAGCGAGATCCGCTTCAAGGAGGACATGCTCGTGTACGGCGTCCACGAACTGCCCGTCGCCTGGTGAGGGCCGGCCGGCCGGTGACGGGGGACGGGGGCGCGGCTCGGCCGGCGCCTCCGCCGCCCGTCACCGGCCGGCCGGCGGACCGCCCGTCAGGAGCGGCGCGAGCCGGTGGCGGACTTCTTGGCCGGCGCCTTCTTGGCCGCCGCTGTCGTCTTGGCCGCCGTAGTCTTGGCTGTGGCCGTCTTGGCTGTGGCCGTCTTCTTGGCGGGCGTCGCCTTCTTCGCGGCCGTCTTCCTCGCCGGGGCCTTCGTCGCCGGGGCCGACGCGTCGCTGATCCGCTCGGCGTCCAGGATCTCCCGCAGGAACTTGCCGGTGTGGCTGGCCGGGACCCCTGCCACCTGCTCCGGGGTGCCCTCCGCGATGACCAGCCCGCCGCCGTTGCCCCCCTCGGGGCCCATGTCCACCACCCAGTCCGCCGTCTTGATGACGTCCAGGTTGTGCTCGATGACGATCACCGTGTTGCCCTTCTCGACCAGACCCGAGAGCACGGTGATCAGCTTGCTGATGTCCTCGAAGTGCAGACCCGTCGTGGGCTCGTCCAGGACGTAGACCGTACGGCCCGTGGAACGCTTCTGCAGTTCGCTCGACAGCTTCACCCGCTGCGCCTCACCGCCGGAGAGGGTCGGCGCGGACTGACCGAGCCGGACATAGCCGAGGCCGACCTCGTTGAGGGTCTTGAGGTGGCGCGAGATCGTCGGCACGGCCTCGAAGAAGTCCAGCGCCTCCTCGATCGGCATGTTCAGCACCTCGGCGATGGACTTGCCCTTGTAGTGGACCTCCAGCGTCTCCCGGTTGTAGCGGTCGCCGTGGCAGACCTCGCAGGGGACGTAGACGTCCGGCAGGAAGTTCATCTCGATCTTGATCGTGCCGTCGCCCGAGCAGTTCTCGCAGCGACCGCCCTTGACGTTGAAGGAGAAACGGCCCGGGAGGTAGCCGCGGACCTTCGCCTCCATCGTCTCCGCGAAGAGCCTGCGGACATGGTCGAAGACGCCGGTGTACGTGGCCGGGTTGGAGCGGGGCGTACGGCCGATGGGCGACTGGTCGACATGGACGACCTTGTCGACCAGATCGTCACCGTCGACCCGGGTGTGCCGTCCGGGCACCGACTTCGCGCCGTTCAGCTCACGCGCGAGATGCGTGTACAGGATGTCGTTGACCAGCGTCGACTTGCCGGAGCCCGAGACACCGGTGACCGCCGTGAACACGCCCAGCGGGAACGACACGTCGATGTCCCGGAGGTTGTTCTCCCGGGCGCCGTGCACCGTGAGCCGCCGTCCCGGGGCGACGGGCCGGCGCACGTCCGGGGTCGGGATGACCCGCTTGCCCGAGAGGTATTGGCCGGTCACCGACTCCTTGTTGGCCAGCATCCCCTTCAACGGCCCCGAGTGCACGACCTTGCCGCCGTGCTCGCCCGCGCCGGGGCCGATGTCGACCACCCAGTCGGCCACCTTGATCGTGTCCTCGTCGTGCTCCACGACGATCAGGGTGTTGCCCATGTCGCGCAGCCGGACCAGGGTCTCGATCAGCCGGTGGTTGTCCCGCTGGTGCAGTCCGATGGACGGCTCGTCCAGCACGTACAGCACACCGACCAGACCGGAGCCGATCTGGGTGGCGAGCCGGATGCGCTGCGCCTCACCGCCGGAGAGGGTCCCCGCGGCGCGGTTCAGCGAGAGATAGTCGAGGCCGACGTCGACCAGGAACCTCAGCCGTTCGTTGACCTCCTTGAGGACCCGCTCGGCGATCTGCTTGTCGCGCGCGTTGAGCGTGAGCCGGGCCAGGAAGTCGGCGCAGTCGCTGATCGACAGGGCGGAGACCTCGGCGATGGACTTGTCCATGACCGTGACGGCCAGGACGATCGGCTTGAGCCGGGTGCCCTCGCAGGTCGGGCAGGGCACCTCGCGCATGTAGCCCTCGAAGCGCTCCCTGCTGGTGTCGCTCTCGGCCTCGGTGTGACGCCGCTTGACGAAGGAGACGGCCCCTTCGAAGGCGGGGGTGGTGTAGGCGCGCTCCCGGCCGTACCGGTTGCGGTAGCGGACCTCGACCTGGGTCTTGTGGCCGTGGAGCAGGGCCTTCTTGGCGCGCTGCGGCAGGCCGGCCCAGGGGATGTCCGTACGGAACCCGACGGCCTTGGCGAGGCCGCCGATCATCCGGCCGAAGTACTCCTTGGTGTGGCCGTGGGACCAGGGGTGGATCGCGCCCTCGTCGAGGGACTTGTCCTCGTCGGGGACGATCAGCTCCGGGTCGACCTCCATGCGCGTACCGATGCCGGTGCAGTCGGGGCAGGCGCCGAAGGGCGAGTTGAAGGAGAAGGAGCGGGGCTCCAGCTCCTCGAAGGACAGATCGTCGTACGGGCAGTACAGGTGCTCCGAGTACATCCGCTCGCGCTCGGGGTCGTCCTCGGGGAGGTCCACGAAGTCGAGCACGACCATGCCGCCGGAGAGCCCGAGCGCGGTCTCGACCGAGTCGGTCAGGCGGCGCTTGGCGCTGTCCTTCACCGTGAGGCGGTCGACGACCACCTCGATGGTGTGCTTCTCCTGCTTCTTGAGCGTGGGCGGCTCGGTGAGCTGGATCGTCCGCCCGTCGACCCTGGCCCTGCTGTACCCCTTGGTCTGGAGGTCCGCGAAGAGGTCCACGAACTCGCCCTTGCGCTCACGCACGAGCGGGGAGAGGACCTGGAAGCGGCTGCCCTCGGGCAGTTCGAGCACCCGGTCCACGATGGCCTGCGGCGACTGCCGGGAGATCGGCCGGGAGCACTCGGGGCAGTGCGGCTTGCCGATCCGGGCGAAGAGCAGCCGGAGGTAGTCGTAGACCTCGGTGATCGTGCCGACCGTCGAGCGCGGGTTGCGCGAGGTCGACTTCTGGTCGATGGAGACGGCCGGGGAGAGACCCTCGATGAAGTCGACGTCCGGCTTGTCCATCTGGCCGAGGAACTGCCGGGCGTACGAGGAGAGCGACTCCACGTACCGGCGCTGCCCCTCGGCGAAGATCGTGTCGAACGCGAGGGAGGACTTACCCGATCCCGAGAGCCCGGTGAAGACGATGAGTGAGTCACGGGGCAGGTCGAGCGAGACGTTCTTGAGATTGTGCTCGCGCGCGCCACGGACGATGAGACGGTCGGCCACGCCGGTCCGCACCTTTCTGGAGAGAAGCAGGGGCTGAGCCCCCGACCCAGGGTACGGGGGGCCGCCAAAACGGTGAATTCTGCGAGATACGGAACACCGGGCGCGGTCGTGCCACGCGGGGATTCCTCTTGGCCAGGATGCCTCTACCGAGCTTATAGCACGCGCATTCGATTTACGGCGGGTCTCGGCCGTCTTCACCCGATCGAGTGGCGACGCTATCGTCGGCGCCATGATCGACCACGTGCGCGACCTGGAAGCAGTACGCGAAGCGACCGAACGGCTCCTCAGCGCAGCCGCCGCACTGGACAACGCGGCGCTCGCCGCGCCGTCACGGCTCCCGGAGTGGAGCCGCGGTCACGTCCTGGCGCATATCGCCAGGAACGCGGACGCACTGGTCAATGTCCTCGAAGGCCGGCCCATGTACCGGGACGCCGCGACCCGGGACGCGGACATCGGGCGGGACGCCCCGAGGCCGCTCGCCGTCCAGCTCGCCGACGTACGGGACTCGGGCGACCGCTTCCTGCGGGCCGCCGAGGGCCCCGCCGACTGGACGCGCGTGATCACGATGCGCAACGGCGTCACGGACGTGGCGGCCCGGGTGCCGTTCCGGCGGCTGGGCGAGGTCGAGCTGCACCATGTCGACCTGGGTCTCGGCCGGGCGCTCGAAGACCTGCCCGAGGAGTTCACCGAGCGGGAGACCGACTTCCTGGTGGAGCGCTTCGCCGGCCATGCCGAGGTTCCGCCGCTGGCCCTGAGCACGCCGGACGGACGCCGCTGGCGCACCGGGCGCCAGGAGGGCACCCCGCTCCCCGTGACCGGCCCGGCTCCGGAGCTGATGGGCTGGCTCGCGGGCCGCCGCGACGGCGCGGCCCTGACCTGCCCGGCCGGCGCCCTGCCCGTACTGCCGCCGCTCTAGACGAGTCATTCCGAAGTCCCGTCTGCGGGGAGGTGCCATGCACGCACATCCGCGGCGTTGTCGTCGGTCAACGACGCTCCGCGTCGCTTCCCTCCTCCGCCTTGCGGCTGCACGCACCTGACACCTCCCCGCCCGCCCCAAGGGGCGGACGACGCTACTTCGGAATGACTCGTCTAGGTCCAGGTCCCGACCCAGGCCCGGGCCCGGACTCAGATCCTGCCCAGGCCCAGATCCTGTCCGACACCGCCCGCCGGGCCCTAGGGTGATCCGTATGACATACAGCGGAACCGTGACGGTCGGCGGACCGGCGGACGTGCATGAACTGCCCGCCCTGATGATCTCCAAGGTCGCCGTCGGGCCGATGGAGAACAACGCCTATCTGCTGCGCTGCCGGGCCACCGGCGAGCAGCTCCTGATCGACGCGGCCAACGATGCCGCGACCCTGCTGACGCTGGTGGGTGACGGGGGCATCACCTCCGTCGTCACCACCCACCGGCACGGCGACCACTGGCAGGCCCTCGCGGAGGTCGTGGCGGCCACCGGGGCGCGGACGTACGCGGGCCGGTACGACGCGGAGGGCATCCCCGTACCGACCGATGTGCTCGTCGACGACGGGGCCACGGTCCGGGTCGGCGAGATCACGCTCACCGCCGTCCATCTCGTGGGGCACACCCCGGGCTCGATCGCCCTCGTGTACGACGACCCGCACGACCACGCGCATGTCTTCACCGGCGACTGCCTCTTCCCCGGCGGCCCCGGCAGGACCGCGGAGCCGGCGGACTTCGCCTCGTTGATGGACGGCCTCGAAACGAAGATCTTCGGGAAGCTGTCCGACGAGACCTGGATCTACCCCGGCCACGGCGACGACTCCACCCTGGGCGCGGAGCGCCCGCATCTCGCGGAGTGGCGGGCGCGGGGCTGGTAGCCGCAGGCGGCGCCCCGGCGCGGGGCGGGGCGCACCGTACACAGCAGTGAGCGGGGCGGGTGGCAGTATCGCCACCCGCCCCGCTGCCGCGCCGACGCGCGGGATCAGGCTTCTATGCTGTCCTTCGCCTTGCCGTCGCCCGCCTCGGCGGCCTCGCGCTCCGCCTGCTTCTTGGAGGCGATGAGGCTGGTGATCGTGGTGATGATCAGGACACCGCAGATGACGCCCAGCGAGACCGGGATGGAGATCACGGGGACGTGCACCCCGAGCTCGTGCAGGGCGTGCAGCACGAGCTTCACGCCGATGAAGCCCAGGATGGCCGACAGGCCGTAGCTGAGGTGCACCAGCTTCTTCAGCAGACCGCCGAGGAGGAAGTAGAGCTGGCGCAGCCCCATCAGGGCGAAGGCGTTGGCCGTGAAGACGATGTACGGGTCCTGGGTCAGGCCGAAGATCGCGGGGATGGAGTCCAGCGCGAACAGCACATCGGTGGTGCCGATGGCGAGCATGACCACCATGAGCGGGGTCAGGATCCGCTTGCCGTTCTGACGGATGAAGAGCTTCGTGCCGTGGTAGCGGTCAGCGACCCCGAAGCGCTCCTCGACGGACTTGAGGAGACGGTTCTCCTCCCACTCCTCCTCGTCGTCGTCCGAGCGCGCCTCCTGGATGAGCTTCCAGGCGGTGTAGATCAGGAACGCGCCGAAGATGAAGAAGACCCACGAGAAGCTGGAGATGATCGCGGCGCCCGCCGCGATGAAGATCGCGCGGAGCACCAGCGCTATCAGCACACCGATGAGCAGCACGCGCTGCTGGAGGTGTGAGGGCACCGAGAACTTCGCCATGATCAGGATGAAGACGAAGAGATTGTCGACACTGAGCGACTTCTCGGTGACGAACCCGGCGAAGAACTCACCGGACGCCTGGGCCGAGCCGAACCACAGCAGGCCGACACCGAACAACGCGGCGAGGGCGATCCAGACGATCGTCCATATGCCGGCTTCCTTCGTCGACACGTCATGGGGCTTGCGCCCGATGAAGAAATCGACGGCGATGAGGGCGCTGAGACCAAGAATGGTCAGCACCCACAGGTTCATGGAGACGTCCACTGTTCCTCCGGCTTCGTACGGCTACTGATCAGCGTCGTCGCTGCCGGAGGTCTCTTCCACCCGGGCGGCACTGCCGCTCCACGGGCCGACGCCCCGGGACCGATGGCGGTCCGTATTGACGGGCACGTCGCGATGTGGGAGTACTCCCCTCCGCTGCCAGGAACAGTACAGGAAAGACCAAGGAAAGGTAAAGAGAGCTCCAAGTGATCTTCAAGTGTGCTGCTCGGGGCCCTCTCCCCCGGCTGGACGCCGGTCAGCGTCCTCCCGTCCGCCGGGCCTCCGCGACCTGATCCAGCACCCGGCGCAGCACCCGGCTGCCCGGCGGGACCGCCGGGGGCTCGTACGTCCAGGCGTGGCCGACCCAGGGGTCGGCGAGATGGTCGTCGGGCACCGGGCTGATCCGGAGCAGCGAGCGCCAGAGCGGGTCGAGGACCGGTCCGTACGCGCTCGCGTCCTCGCGGTTCGCGACCATCAGCAGATGCACGCCGACCGCCGGGCCCTCGTCGGCGAGGTAGCGGAGCTGGGTCACGGCGCGGTCGTCGAAGCCGTGCGGGAAATCGTTGACGATCAGAAGCTGCTCGGCGGTGTCCAGGTCCGGCGGCAGTGACTCGGCGGCCCCGCCCCGTACCGCCATCTGGACGAGGTCCACCCGCTGGGTGAGGCGCGCGAGGACTGCGGAGACTCCCCCGGCTCCGGCGGCGGGCGGTTGGTCGAGCACGCCGGACGTGACCAGCGGGGCGAGCGGGACAGCGGCGGAACCGGCCGGGTCGATCACCTGGACGGTGAACTCGCCGGGCGGATGGACCGCGAGGAGCCGGGCGGCGAGGGTCACCGCGGTGTCCATGGCCGCTCCGCGGAGCCGCGCGTCGTCCATCATCAGGGCGGCGTCGGAGCCGGTCCTGCCGCTGTCGATCCACAGCCCGCGCTCCAGCGGCAGCCGGACGAGCATCGGGATCCGCAGATCGGGGCGCTCGGGCAGATGGACGTCACCGAGGCGCAGCGCCATCGGGATCTCCATCGGGACGCGGTAGGCGTGCCAGACGGGGCTGTCCCAGCGGGCGTACGCGGGCGGCAGCGCGGGCTCGACCACCTCGCACTCCGCGGCAAGTTGGGTGAGGTCGCGGTCGAGGACCTCGCGGGCCTGGGCGGCGAGCCCGTCGTGCTTGGCGCGGGCCGCCGCGCGGGCGGCGTCACCCGCGCCGCCGATGCGCTGCCGGGGGTCGGAGAGGACGCGGTCGAGCTCCTGGTCCATCCGGGACTCCGCGAAGTCCATGGCGCTGCGGTAGGCGGCCACGGTGCGGGCCAGGTCCTCGAACATCCCCCAGACCTGGTTGTAGAGGCGCTCGTCCAGGGACCAGCCCGTGGCGTCCCCGGCGACCGGTCGGGGCGGCTGTCCCGGCGGGGTGGGCGGCGCGGCCGGTGGCGGGGTGGGCGGCGCGGCGGTCCCACGGCCCGGATGCGTGTAGTTGACCGCGCCGGCGGCGCCTCCCGTACCGCCCGTGCCGCCCGAAGCGGGTGCGGCTGCTCCTCCGGGTACGGCGGGCGGGTCGGTGGGGTGCGGCTGCGGGGCGGCGGACGGCGGACGGCTCTCGCCGCCAGGGGTGAGGGGGGTTTGTACGGCGCCGGCGAGATGCCGGGCCACGGCCTCCTGGACGGCTGCGGCGAACCCCGCGGCCTGCGGCAAACCACGGTCGCCGAGGAGCTCCGCGAGGCCGCCCGCGTACCCCTGGCCGACGGCGCGGACCTTCCAGGCGCCCTGGCGGCGGTAGAGCTCCAGCGCCACCACGGCGGACTCGGTGTCCAGTCCGGTGAGGGTGAAGCTGGCGATCTCGGTGCCGTCGGTCGCGGTGACGGCGGCGAAGGGCGCCGCGGTGGCGCCGAACCGGTCGGGGCCGCCGACGCCCTCGGGGAGCGCGAGCAGCACCTGCACGAGGTGCGCCTGCTCGGACAGGGCTCCCAGATCGATGTGGAAGCGGAGCGAGACCGCGGCCTGGCGGGACACCTCGATGCCGGGGAGGCGGGGCGAGCCGGGGTGGACGATCCACTCGGGGCCGCGTACGGCGCCCTGGGCGTCGCCCAGCGTGGCACAGGCCATCACCGGGGCGCCGGCCGTCACCCGGATCTCCAGTCGAGTGTGGGGCAAGGGGTGGTTCTGCCCCCGGACCAGCTCGGCCGTCATCGCCTCTGTCCCCTCGTCGGTCACGCGTCGTTCTTCAGGTGTGGGTGGTACGGGCGCGGTCCTCGGGCCCGTACGTCCGGCGCGGATCCCCGGACGCGCCCTTCGAAGCGCCCTTCGGGTACGCCGGAGCAGCCGCGCAGCCCCCGGCGGCCCGGACGATGCCGGGCCTCCGGGAGCTGCGCGTACGTCGGCGGTCCGCCGTGGTCACGGATCCGTCATGATCACGGATCCGCAGTGGTCACGGATCCGTCGTGGTCACAGGGCCCGCCATGGTCGCGGGACCCGTCGTGGTCACAGGTGCGGCAGGATCGACGGCATCAGGTCCTGGAACGTACGGCCGTTGGCCGGGTTGCCGAGGGCCGTCATCTGCCAGCCGGCGCCCACCCGGTGGACCTTCGCCATGATCTGGGCGGTGTACTGCCCGCCGCCGTCGAGCGTGTAGCGCGCCAGTTCCTGGCCGTTGGTCTCGTCGACGATGCGGCAGAAGGCGTTCTGAACCTCCTGGAACGTCTGGCCGGTGAACGAGTTCACCGTGAAGACGATCTGGTCGATGTGGACCGGCACCCGCGCCAGATCGACGAGGACCGCCTCGTCGTCGCCGCCCTGTCCCGCGCCGCCGACCAGATTGTCCCCGGTGTGCCGGACCGAGCCGTCGTCGCTGACGAGGTGGCGGAAGAAGACCACGTCGACCGGCTGCTTGTCGGCGAAGAGCACCGCCGAGGCGTCCAGGTCGATCTCGCGCGTACGGGAGCCGAACAGACCGCGGCGCGGGGCGGCCTGCCAGCCGAGGCCCATGCGCACCGCGGTCAGCGAGCCGCCGTCCTTCTTCTGCAGGCTGATGGCCTGTCCCTTGGTCAGATTGACCCCAGGGCCCCCGGGCGCGCCGCCCTTGGATACGTCCACCACGCGCTGTCCCCTCTCGAATGGTTTCCCCCGCAACCGTCCGAATACGGTTACGCGTACGCGGCACCCTACGCAGTCACCCGGACGGCGCAGGAGGCTTGGACCGTTTTTGTGTCGGTCTTGCAACACACCAGGTGTCCGGCGTGTCAGGCGAGTCCCGCCTCCCTCATCTGCCGCAATTCCTTCTTCAGTTCGCCCACTTCGTCGCGGAGCCGGGCGGCGATCTCGAACTGCAGCTCGGCCGCCGCCGCCCGCATCCGCTCGGTCATCTCCTCGATGATTCCGGCGAGTTCGGCGGCGGGCCGGTCGGTGACCACCGCGCCGGTGGCGCCCGCCTTGCCGCGCTTCGCCGGCTGCGCGCCGAGCGAGGGCACCGGTGCCTTCGCCTTGCCGTCCTTGGACTGCCGGAACCCCGTGCCGAGCAGGGCCTCGGTGTCGACCTCCTCGCGCGCGATGGTCGCGACGATGTCGTTGATCTTCTTGCGGAGCGGCTGCGGGTCGATACCGCGCTCGGTGTTGTACGCGGTCTGCTTCTCCCGGCGGCGGTTCGTCTCGTCGATGGCCTTCTCCATCGCCGGGGTGACCTTGTCCGCGTACATGTGGACCTGGCCGGACACGTTGCGCGCCGCCCGGCCGATGGTCTGGATGAGCGAGGTGCCGGAGCGCAGGAAGCCCTGCTTGTCGGCGTCGAGGATCGCCACGAGGGAGACCTCCGGCAGGTCGAGCCCCTCACGCAGCAGGTTGATGCCGACGAGGACGTCGTACTCCCCGGCGCGCAGCTCGCGCAGCAGCTCGACGCGGCGGAGCGTGTCCACGTCGCTGTGCAGATACCGCACCTGGATGCCCAGCTCCAGGAAGTAGTCGGTGAGGTCCTCCGCCATCTTCTTGGTGAGGGTGGTCACCAGGACGCGCTCGTCCTTCGCGGTGCGCTCGCGGATCTCGTGCACCAGGTCGTCGATCTGGCCCTCGGTGGGCTTGACGACGACCTCCGGGTCGACGAGTCCGGTGGGGCGGATGATCTGTTCCACGAACCCGTCGGAGCGGGAGAGTTCGTACGCGCCGGGCGTGGCCGAGAGGTAGACCGTCTGGTCGATCCGCTCCTGGAACTCCTCCCACTTCAGCGGCCGGTTGTCGAGCGCGGACGGGAGCCGGAACCCGTGGTCGACCAGGGTGCGCTTGCGGGACGCGTCGCCCTCGTACATCGCGCCGATCTGCGGCACGGTGACATGCGACTCGTCGATGACCAGCAGGAAATCCTCGGGGAAGTAGTCGAGGAGGGTGTTGGGCGCGCTGCCGGGGCCCCGGTCGTCGAAGTGCATCGAGTAGTTCTCGATACCGGAGCAGGAGCCGATCTGGCGCATCATCTCGATGTCGTACGTCGTCCGCATCCGCAAGCGCTGGGACTCCAGGAGCTTGCCCTGCTTGTCCAGCTCGGCCAGGCGCGTCTCCAGCTCCCGCTCGATGCCGTTGACCGCCTTCTCCATGCGCTCGGGTCCCGCCACGTAGTGGCTGGCCGGGAAGATGTACAGCTCCTCGTCGTCGCTGATGACCTCGCCGGTGAGCGGGTGCAGCGTGGAGAGCGCCTCGATCTCGTCGCCGAACATCTCGATGCGGACGGCCAGTTCCTCGTAGACCGGGAAGATCTCGATGGTGTCGCCGCGGACACGGAAGGTGCCGCGGGTGAACGCCAGGTCGTTGCGCGTGTACTGGATGTCGACGAAGCGGCGCAGGAGCTGGTCGCGGTCCAGCTCCTCGCCGACCTTCAGCGGCACCATGCGGTCCACGTACTCCTGGGGCGTGCCGAGGCCGTAGATGCAGGAGACGGAGGCGACCACGACCACGTCGCGCCGGGTGAGGAGGGAGTTGGTCGCGGAGTGCCGCAGCCGCTCGACCTCCTCGTTGACCGAGGAGTCCTTCTCGATGTAGGTGTCCGACTGGGGGACGTACGCCTCGGGCTGGTAGTAGTCGTAGTACGAGACGAAGTACTCGACGGCGTTGTTGGGCAGCAGCTCGCGGAATTCGTTGGCGAGCTGGGCGGCGAGGGTCTTGTTCGGCGCCATCACCAGGGTGGGGCGCTGAAGCTTCTCGATCATCCAGGCGGTGGTCGCCGACTTTCCCGTGCCGGTCGCGCCGAGGAGGACGACGTCCTTCTCCCCCGCGCGCACACGCCGCTCCAGGTCGGCGATGGCCGTGGGCTGGTCGCCGCTGGGCTGGTAGGAGCTGACGACCTCGAAAGGCGCCACCGTACGTTCGATCTTGGAAACGGGCCGCATGAATCCACCGTACGACCCCGCACTGACAGTGGGGTCCCGAGCGGCTCCCGGGACCGCGGTGGATCATGCGCGCGGCGTGGCCGGGGTCACCAGTCGTGGAGGTCCGGGGGGCTGCGGCGCGGGGACCGGGCGGCGGTCCTCCCGGCCGGGTCACGGTAGGCCGGGCGCGGCCGGATGCGCTGCGCCGGCACCCCGGAGTGTCCGCACGGCCCGCCCGCGGAGCCCGTGGGCCGCTCCCGGCCGCCGCCCGTCACCAGCAGCGGGTCGACCACGACCGCCACGCTCGCCAGCAGCAGGAAGACCGCGGGGCCGATCAGCATCGGGACGAGCAGCTCGGTGGCCCGCTCGCCGGTCGCGAGGCCGGCGGTGTCCTCCAGATGGACATGGACGGCGGCCATCGCCGTGTAGTGCATCCCGGTCGACGCGGCGCCCATGATCAGGCTGGCGGCCAGACTGGCCAGGAACCCCCGGCGCGAGACGACGACCCACAGGGCGCCCGTGGCGGCGATGACGGCGATCAGCACGGAGAGGGCGACCGTCACGGTGTCGTAGTCGATGTTCCCCCCGTCGAGCCGCAGCCCCGCCATGCCGAGGTAGTGCATGGTGGCGAAGCCCAGTCCGGTGATGGTCCCGCCGGTGAGCAGGGCCATCGGGGTCGACGCGCGGTAGCCCACGATGAAGATCCCGACGCCGACCATGAGGATGCCCACCACCAGGCTGGCGAAGGTCGTCAGCCTGTCGTAGCCGACCGGCGCCTCGATGACGACGAACCCCGTCATCGCGATGAAGTGCATGGTCCATACACCGGAGCCGATCGAGGCGGCGCCGAGCGCCAGCCCGCCCGGTTTCCAGGCGCGCCGGGTCCGCAGGCATCTCATGGTGCAGCGCAGGCCCAGCGCCGAGCCGAGGCAGGCCATGAGAAAGGCCACCACGGGTGTGACGAGACCGTAGCTGAATCCATCGATGGTGCCCCGCATGTTGGTTTGCCCTTCGCCCCTTCTGCTCACTGTACGGATGCGCTGGTTACGGGAGGGTAGGACGGTCGGCTTGGATTCAAACAGGTACTCGGTGATTTATCGACAGGGGTCGTCCCGAACCGACACATCCACAACTCCCGGACAGCTCTCCCCCGGCGTGTCTTCACGATGCCACCCCACGCTGTGACTTCATGTTGTGGCCAGCCTTCGCCTGTCTCCCGTTGGCCCAAGGCTGTCACCCTCGGGCAGACCGTCCCACCGCACACCCCCTTCACGACCACCTCACGACGCGAGGAGTCCACGTGTACGCACGCACCTCAGTCACCACGGCCGCCGCTCTGCTCGGGGTCTCGGCGCTGATCCTCCCGGGCACCGCCACCGCCGCCACCTCCTCCGCCGCCGCCACCTCCGCCGCGGCCCCGGCGGCACGGTGCGCCGGCCCGCTCGTGATCGCGCACCGCGGCGCCTCCGCCTACGCACCGGAGAACACCCTCCCGGCCGTCGACGCGGCCGAGGCCCTGGGCATCGACTGGGTGGAGAACGACGTCCAGCGGACCAAGGACGGACGGCTCGTCGTGATCCACGACGACAACCTCGTGCGCACCACGGACGCGGAGCAGGTCTTCCCGGACCGCGCGCCCTGGAAGGTCAAGGACTTCACCGCCGCGGAGATCGCCCGGCTGGACGCGGGAAGCTGGTTCGGCGAGCGGTGGGCGGGCGCCCGCGTACCGACCCTGGAGCAGTATCTGCGCGCGGTCGAGGCCAACCAGCAGAAGCTGCTCCTGGAGATCAAGGCCCCTGAGCTGTATCCGGACATCGAGAAGGACATCCTGCGGGTGCTGCGGCACGAAGGGTGGCTGGACCGGGAGCACGTCAGGAACAAGCTGGTGATCCAGAGCTTCGGCGCGGACAGCGTCCGTGCGGTGCATCAGGGGCGGCCCGACATCACGACGGGCTTCCTCGGCACGCCCCCGGTGGCCGAACTGCCGTCGTACGCGGCGTTCACGGACCAGATCAACCCGACACACACCTCGCTGACCAGCGAGTACGTGGCGGCCGTGCACCGTTTGAAGGGCCCGCACGGCAAGCCGCTGACGGTGAGCACATGGACGGTCAACGACGCGGCGGGCGCCGTACGGGTCAGGGACCTGGGCGTGGACGGGATCATCACCAACAACCCCGACGTGGTGCGGGACGCGGTCGGCTGAGCCCGGCCCGGCTCCGTCGTCGCAGGTGAGGCCCGTTGTCAGTGGTGGCCCGTACCGTGGTTCACATGAACGAGTACGGGCGGTCGCCGGTGTCGCCGGTGGAGTGGACCGTCATGGAGAGCGGCATCGGGCCGCTGCTGCTGGTCGCGACGGACCAGGGGCTGGTGAGCGTCGTCTTCCACGCGGGGCCGCGCGTACGGGAGAGGGCGCTCGCCCGGATCGGGGACCGGCTGGGCGTCGAGCCGGTCGAGTCCGCCTCCGGGCTGCTCACCGGGGCGATACGCGAGCTGTCGGCGTACTTCGCCGGTGAGCTGCGGGAGTTCGGCCTGCCCCTGGACTGGACGCTCTCCTCCGGCTTCAACCGGCAGGTGCTGCGCGAACTGGCGACGGGTGTCCCGTACGGCACGGTGGTCGGTTACGGGGACCTGGCCGGGCGGGTGGGACAGCCGGCGGCGGCGCAGGCCGTCGGCGCGGCGATGGGCTCCAACCCGCTGCCGGTGGTCGTGCCGTGCCATCGCGTGGTGGAGAGCCATGGCGGGCTGGGCGGTTTCGGAGGCGGGCTGGAGACGAAGCGCCGACTGCTGGCCCTGGAGGGCGTGCTTCCCGAGCCGCTGTTCTAGGGCCTCTCGGCAGGCTTTGCCCCGACGCGGCACCAGCCTGGCGGCAGAGGGGCGTGTTCCGGCCGTCGGGGCCGCCGGTGGGCGTGCCCGCACGTTTGCGTGAGCCTCGCACGTGCCAGGGATGGGGACATGCCAGACAGAGCAGGCACCACACCGCAGGTCTCCCCCGAGGTAGGGGAGGCGCTGGCCACGGGCCGTCCCGTGGTCGCCCTGGAATCGACGATCATCGCGCACGGTCTGCCGCGGCCCCGGAATCTCGCGGTCGCGCAGGAGCTGGAAGGGCTCGTACGGTCCGGCGGCGCCGTCCCCGCGACCGTGGCCGTCCTGGACGGCCGGCCCCGTCTCGGCCTGGACAGGGGCGAGTTGGAGCGGGTCGCGCGGGACGACTCCGTACGGAAGCTGGGCCATCGCGATCTCGCGCCGGCGATCGCGGCGGGCGCCAGCGGGGCGACGACCGTGTCCGCCACCGCGTTTCTCGCCGCGCGCGCCGGGATCCGGGTCTTCGCGACCGGCGGCCTGGGCGGGGTGCATCGCGGCTGGACCGAGACCCAGGACGAGTCGGCCGATCTGCGGCTGCTGGCCAGGACCCGGATCACGGTGGTCTGCGCGGGGGTCAAGTCGATCCTGGACGTCCCGGCGACCCTCCAGCGGCTGGAGACGCTGGGCGTCTCCCTCCTCGGCTACGGGACGGATCGTTTCCCCGGCTTCTGGCTGTCCTCCTCCGGCGAGCCGGTCGACTGGACGGTGCGTACACCCGAGGAGGTCGCCGCGGTGATGGGCGCGCAGGACGCGCTGGGCGGCCCGGAGGCCGCGCTCGTCGTGGCCAACCCCGTACCGGAGGCGGACCAGCTCGATCCGGAGCTGCACGACCGGGTGGTCGCGGAGGCGCTCGCCGCCTGCGCCGAGCGGGGCATCGGCGGCCAGGCCGTCACCCCGTTCCTGCTGGACCTGCTGACGCGGCGGACCGGAGGCGCCTCGCTGGAGGCCAATCTCGCGGCGGTACGGGGCAATGTGCGGCTCGCGGCACGGATCGCGGCGGCGTGGACGGCCGCGCCCGCGCCGAGCGCGCCCGGGGAGCCGGCGGCCTCGCGGAAGAAAGCGGCCGAGTGACGGCCCGCCACGGTCGCCCGGGGCCGGGGCTGCTGGTGATCGGTGACGTGGTCACCGATGTGGTGGCGCGGTACCGCACCCCGCTCGCCCACGGGACCGACACCGCCGCCGAGATCCGTACGCTCCCCGGCGGAGCCGGGGCGAACGCGGCCTGCTGGGCGGCGCACACCGGCTGCGCGGATGTCCGGCTGCTGGCCGGGGTGGGCGCGGACGCCCGTGACTGGCACGCGGAGCGGCTGCGGCTCGCGGGGGTACGGGCCCGCCTCGTGGTCGACGCGCGGGCGCCGACGGCCACGGTCATCTGCCTGGTCGACGCGTCCACCGAGCGCACGCTGCTCACCGACAGCGGCGCCGCGCTGCGCATGTCACCCGCCGAGTGGTCGCCGGATCTGCTCGACGGGGTCGGCCGGCTCCATCTCTCCGGCTATCTCTTCTTCGCCGACACCAGCCGTCCGCTGGCTCTCGCCGCCTTGGGCTCGGCAGTGGAACGAGGCGTTCCGGTGAGTGTGGACCCCGCCTCCGCCGGGTTCCTCAAGGAGTGGGGGGCGGATCGTTTCCTCGCGGCGGTCGAGGGCGCCGAGACCCTGCTCCCCAACGCGGACGAGGCCCGGCTGCTCACCGGTCTGCCGAACCCGGCGGACGCCGCGGCCGAACTGAGCAGGCGCGTACCGGTCGCGGTGGTGACCCTGGGCGGCGACGGCGCGCTGGTGGCCGAGCGGGGCGCGGTGACGGCCCGGGTACCGCCGCTCCCCGCGCGGGCCGTGGACTCGACGGGCGCGGGGGACGCCTTCACCGGCGCCTTCCTGGCGGCGCGCCTCAGAGGAGCGGGGCCGGCGCGGGCGGCGGAGGCCGGCTGCCGGGCGGGCGCGCGGGCGGTGGAGATCCCGGGCGGACGACCGGCGGCGGGGTGAGTGCCGGAGGCGGGGTGAGTGCCACAGCAGCGGGCCGGGCGTCGGTCAGCCAGAAGTCAGGCCGCTCCAGGCCGGGTGGCGCGGGTCGTCGGCCCGTACGACCACGTCGGCGGTCTCGGCCGGGTCCACCTCCGCCTCGTACCGTTCGAAGGCGGGGAGCGTCCAGCGCTCGCCCGGGTCCGTACGGCGCCGGAGCGCGCCCGGTGACAGCCGCAGATGCACCGTGAGGTCGAACGGGAACCAGTGCCCCATCAGCAGGGGCCCGTGCACCACCAGCACCCCGCCCGGGGCGAGTTCGCGGTGCGGGGAGCGGGTGGCCCGGTCGGTGGCCGGGTCCCAGAGGTCGGGCAGGACCCGCCCCGTACCGCCGGGGTCCAGCGGCCCGAGTACCTCGCGCCAGAGCGCCCCGGTGTCGAACCATCCGCTGTAGTACGTGTCGGGGTCCTCGCGCCCGTACTCGTACCGCAGCGACGCCGGGCGCAGAAAGCCGCCGGCCCCGACCACCAGCACCGCGCGGCCGCGTACGCGCAGCGCCTGGGCGAGCGCGGCGGCCGGCTGGTCCGGGCGGGCGGCCGGGGCGCCGTCGAAGGCGACGCGCAGCCAGGGGCCGCCGTCGGCCGGCGGGGTCTCCAGGAGCCGGTCGGCGAGGGCCTCGGTCAGCCGTTCCCAGGTGATCGCTTCGAGTCGCACCGGTCCATCATCGTCCAGCGGCCGGGGTAGCGGAGCGGCACGGTGTTGACGTGGAGCACTCACCTCCGGGCCCATCAGCCACCTCCGCCGCAACACCCCCGCCGCAACAGCCCGGCCGTAACTCACTCGCCGCGCAGGATCTTCGCGAGCGTCCCCTCCCCCGTCACCGCGATCCGTCCGTCCCGCACCCCGTCAGCGACCGTCAGCGCGCCCGCGCTCAGCGCGCGGCAGGTGTCGGAGTCCAGGGTGAGGCAGGCGTCAGGGCCGGGCGCTGGACCGTCGCCGTACGCCGGACGGTCGGCGTCCCGTAGCGCTCCGTCGCCCCCGAGCCGCAGGTGGAACACGCCCTCGTCGAGCCGGACTTCCACCACCCCCTCGGTGCCTGGGGCACCGGACGGCCCCGACAGCGCCCGCAGCAGCGGTACCGCGAACCAGTGGGCCCGTACCGCGTCCGTCGGCCGACGCTCGTCCAGCGCCGGAGCGCCCCATTCCGCCAGCGCGGTGAGGACCGGCAGCAGCCCTTGTCCACGCTCCGTCAGTTCGTAGACGTACGCGGCGGCCGGCGGGGGCAGCCTGCGCCGCGTGGCCAGTTCGTCGCGCTCCATGTCCTTCAGCCGGGACGCGAGCACATCCGTGCTGACGCCGGGCAGATCCGCGTGCAGGTCGGTGTAGCGGCGCGGACCCGCCAGCAGTTCACGGACGATCAGCAGGGTCCAGCGGTCGCCCACGGCATCGAGGGCGCGGGCGGCGGCACAGTACTGGTCATAGCTTCGGCGACGTGGCATGCGACGCAGTCTAGACATGTCGTTGGACTTTCCAAGCTCACACTTGGTAAAACCAAGTATCGCATTCAAGGTCGGGGAGGCCACCGCATGGAATTCCGGCAGTCGAGCAAGCTCAGTGAGGTCTGCTACGAGATCCGCGGCCCGGTGATCGAACACGCGGACGCGCTGGAGGAGGCGGGCCACAGCGTGCTGCGCCTCAACACCGGCAACCCCGCGCTCTTCGGGTTCGAGGCGCCGGACGAGATCCTCCAGGACATGATCCGGATGCTGCCGCAGGCGCACGGCTACACGGACTCGCGGGGCATCCTCTCCGCGCGCCGCGCCGTGGCCCAGCGCTACCAGGCCCTCGGGCTGAACGATGTCACGGTCGATGACGTCTTCCTCGGCAACGGCGTCTCGGAGCTGGTCTCCATGGCCGTACAGGCTCTGCTGGAGAACGGCGACGAAGTCCTGATCCCGGCCCCCGACTTCCCGCTCTGGACCGCCGTCACCACCCTGGCGGGCGGGCGGCCCGTGCACTATCTCTGCGACGAGTCCGCGGAGTGGTACCCGGATCTGGACGACATGGCGTCGAAGATCACCGACCGCACCAAGGCCGTGGTGATCATCAACCCCAACAACCCCACCGGCGCGGTCTATCCGCGGGAGATCGTCGAGGGCATCCTCGATCTCGCCCGCCGCCATCAGCTCATGGTGTTCGCCGACGAGATCTACGACCAGATCGTCTACGACGACGCGGTCCACCACACCGCCGCCTCCCTCGCCCCCGACCTGGTCGTCCTCACCTTCAGCGGGCTCTCGAAGACGTACCGCGTGGCCGGTTTCCGCTCCGGCTGGCTCCTCGTCACCGGTCCGAAGCAGCACGCGCGCAGCTATCTCGAAGGGCTCACGATGCTCGCCTCGATGCGCCTGTGCCCCAACGCGCCCGCCCAGTACGCCATTCAGGCCGCCCTCGGCGGGCGGCAGTCCATCAAGGAGCTGACCGCGCCGGGAGGCAGGCTGTACGAGCAGCGCGACCGCGCGTGGGAGAAGCTCAACGAGATCCCCGGTGTGTCGTGCGTCAGGCCGAAGGGCGCGCTGTACGCGTTCCCCCGGCTCGACCCCAAGGTGCACAAGATCCACGACGACGAGCGCTTCGTCCTCGATCTGCTGCTGCGCGAGAAGATCCAGGTCGTCCAGGGGACGGGCTTCAACTGGCCGCGCCCCGACCACTTCCGGATCCTCACCCTCCCGTACGCCGACGATCTCGACGCGGCCATCAGCCGTATCGGACGCTTCCTGGGCGGATACCGCCAGTAACGGAGCCCCGCGTACACGGAAAGCCGGTAACGGAGACCCGCGTCCACGGAAAACCGGTGACGGAGGCCCGCGCACGCGGAAAAAGGAGCGGACCCGGGGGCATAGCCAACCTCCCGGGCCCTGAGATGCCACCCATCTGGCACGCCGGCACGTTTAAGAACCCAGGTCATTCATGAAGTCGCCGCGTCCTGCCTTTGGACCACCGCGCATCGAGCTGCGCAGGCCGGAGTTGAACCGGCATTTCGACGTCCGGGGCCTGGGCCCGTTCGATCCGGCGATCGGCGGCGAATGCTGAGTCTGGAGCAATAGTCTGAGATTGATCGCGGTCTGCCTCTGCCTGTTGGGCTACCGCGGCCCGTCCATCCGTACGGATGTGCCGCGGGGAGGACTCGAACCTCCACTGGAACCGCGCCGTCACGACAAGCTTCAGTTTCAGCTTGCGCTCCTCGCGCACCCCGGCACACACCGGAACAGGGCTCAAGCCCTGCCCCGACGGCCGGGGAATCATGGGGAACTGCTCTGCTTTACCCGAGCGAGACTACCCGAACAGGTAGCCGAATACGGTGTCACCCACCCGCTCGTCGGTGACCTCGGCGCCGTTGGCCTCCTCGCGGGCGAACTTCACCGCCTGCTGAAGCTTCTCCACCCGGTCGAGCAGTTCGTTGACCCGGCGGGCCGGCAGTGACCCGCTGAATTTCACCGTGGTCCAGTAACCGACGGGAATGTCCTCGTAGTACACCTCGACCTGCGCCGGGTGCTTCTCCGTGGCCTCGGCCTTCACATGGTTGCGCGGCACCTTCTTCGTACGGAGGGTGCGCACCGCCTCCGTCTTCCACGCGTCCGTGGACGGGTCCTGGCTCCAGGACTCCGCCGCGTCCAGCACGGGCAGCTTGCGCACAAAGGTGTTGAGGTCGGTGAGCTGCTTCTCCAGGAAGAGCAGGTACGACACCGGCGCGTCGCTCACCAGCACCCGTCCGTCGACGGTGACATCGGCGCGCGCCACGCAGTTCGCCCAGTCCTTGGTGGCGGTCACGTCGAACAGGCGCGTCAGGGTCTTCGCGGTCTCGCGCAGGACGTCCTCGGCCTTGACCTGGACCCGGGTGGACTCGGGCGGAAGCTGCTCGCCCTCCTCGTCCTTCGGCTGGTAGGTACGGGAGATGCCGGCCAGCAGCGCCGGCTTCTGGAGACCGTGATGAGCCGCCGTCAGGTCCTGGTGCGCCTTGGACTTAACACCCTTTTCGACCGCGATTATCTGATTGAGTTTCGCCACGTCGTCGACCCTAACAAGCCAACAACCCGCGATCGAAGGATTAAACGACCGGGCGGAGAGGTGACAGGGAGACCGGTGGAGTGGTGGCCGACGGACAACCGTTGGTATGGACCTGTCACGCATCCTCGGTTACGCTCCGGCTGGCATCGCCTGGAAGCGCTCTCAGGCGCTGCTGTTCCACCCCCACGCTGCTGGAACACAGAAGGGCAACTCCCTTGAGACGTACGACAGTTGTTCGCACCGGTCTCTCCGCGCTCCTCATCCTCGGAACCTGGGTGACCGCCGGGATCTCCCCCGCCGCCGCCACCCCCTCCCCCGCCTCCGATGCCAAGGCCCCGGCCTCCTCGGGCATGCTCACGGCGATGCAGAAGGACCTCGGCCTGACGAAGAGCCAGGCCGTGGCCCGGCTGGCCGCGGAGAAGACCGCGACCGCCGTCGAGACCAAGGCGAAGCGCGCCGCGGGAGCGTCGTACGGCGGCTCCTGGTTCAACCCGGACAGCGGCACGCTGACCGTCGCTGTCACCGACACGGGCAAGGCCGAAGCGATACGGGCGACCGGCGCGACCGTACGCCTGGTCAAGCACAGCGAGCGGCAGCTCGACGCGGCGAAGGACCGCATCGACGCGCTCGCCGACGACGCGCCGGCGGGTGTCAGTGGCTGGCGCGTCGACACCAAGTCCAACCAGGTCGTGGTGGACGTCGTGACCGCGCGGAAGAACGACAACGATGTCCGATCCTTCGTGGCCCAGGCCCGCGAGGCCGGCCCCGTCACGGTCGAGGAGACCGCCGAGGGCGCGAAGACCTTCGCGGCGGGCACGGTCGGCGGCGACCCGTACTACACGGGCAACGTCCGCTGTTCCATCGGCTTCTCGGTGCACGGCGGCTTCGTCACCGCCGGCCACTGCGGCGGGACCGGCTCCCAGGTCAGGGGCTGGGACAACTCGTACATCGGCAACTTCCAGGGCTCGACCTTCCCCGGCAACGACTACGCGTGGGTGAACGTCGGCAGCGGCTGGTGGACCGTTCCGGTCGTCCTCGGCTGGGGCACCGTCTCCGACCAGCTCGTCCGCGGCTCCAACGAGGCCCCCATCGGCGCCTCGATCTGCCGCTCCGGCTCCACGACACACTGGCGCTGCGGCAACGTCCAGGCCAAGAACGTCACGGTCAACTACGCCCAGGGCGCCGTGTACTCCATGACCCAGACCAGCGTCTGCGCCGAGGGCGGCGACTCCGGCGGCTCGTACATCAGCGGTGACCAGGCCCAGGGTGTCACCTCGGGCGGTTCGGGCAACTGCACCAGCGGCGGTACGACCTTCTACCAGCCGATCAAGCCGATCCTCAACCGTTACGGCCTCACCCTGCACACCGCCTGACGTTCCTCGTAAGGCACACGGAAGCCTGTCGCACGGACCGGGCCGGGAAGACCACCCCGGCCCCCGGGCGGCAGGCTTTCCGGCGCGCTCCCATCACGGCGCGCCTTCCCGTCCACCGGAGCCGAAGTGCAGGCTGCCGATCGTGCCGCTCTGGACGACCGCACCGTGATGTGTGCCGCCAGTGACGTTGTTGTGGACCCCGCCGACCTGCTGGGTCGGCAGCCTCGGGTTCAACTCATCCAGCAGCGCCCGCAGTTCAGCCGCCGCCTCCGGGTCCGCGCGCAGGGTGCGGCGCAGTCGGCCGCGCCATTCCGCGTGGAGGTCGTCGACGGCTTCCGTGTCGTCCTCCCGCTGGGCCGCCGTCAGTTCGGCCCGGGTCGCCTCCAGGTCGGCGCCGACGGACTCCGCGGATCCCCAGCCGCGCGCGACGAGGAATCCGGCCACCCGGTCGCGCGCCGCGGTCCAGCCGTCCGTCGCCATCTGCTGGACGAGTGCTGTCGCCCCTGCCGTCGCCAGTGCCACCAACTCGGCTTCCACCGGTCCCCCTTCAACCGCTACGAAATGTGTCCGCTTACCGAAGTACGGGAGTGAACGAGCTTACCGGTCACCGCCCCAGCAGGGCGGTGAGCGCGCCCACCGGGTCGGTGTCCGGGGTGCCACGCGGCCACCAGTCCTCCCGGTCCCGGTCCGACTCGTAGCCGTACCAGAGGCCGTCGCGGCCGAAGCGGAGTTGCAGGGTGCCGGTGGAGAGCTGGTTGCGCCGGGGGCGGAAGTGCGGGAAGTCCGCGGCTATGAGGGCGGGGCGGGCCCGGTCGAAGGGGCCGGCCGGCGGGTCCCAGGGCTCTTCCAGTACGGCCAGTCCCGCCAGGCCGCCCTGGCGCCAGGCGGCGACGGCGCGCGCCAGGTCGGTGGGCGTGCGCGTGAGCGCGGCGGCCAGGTCCCGGTAGAGGGCGCGGGTGGAGGCCGTCAGCCCCGAGCCGGGGTGGGCGGCGGCCAGGCGCACCGCGTCCTGCCAGGGGGTGAGGGCGCCGATCGGGTCGAGGCCCGTGGTAAGGAAGGTGTGCGCGCGGGCCGCGGCCTCGGTGGCGAGGAGGTCGAGGGCGAGCGGATCGGGCGCGCCGGGTGACTGGGGATAGACGGGCGGGCGGCCGGGGTGCGCGGGGACGGGGAACGGCGGCGGGAGCGGTGGGAGCGTGCGCGGGGCGAGGGCGGTCCGCGCGTCGACCGTGGGCATCGGCGGTGCGGTCGTGGTCCGTTCGGCCGCGGAGCGGGCGGCGTTCCGGCGGGTCAGATCGGCGAGGACTTCCTGTTCGCCGCGGCCTCGGAGCAGGAAGAGGACGAACGGGTCCTCGTCCAGGAGCCGGGCCGTCTGGTAGCAGAGGGCCGCCGCGTGTTTGCAGGGGTAGCCGTCGTCGGGGCAGGAGCAGTCCGGGGTGAGGTCGCCCGCGGTGGGCAGCAGATCGGCGGAGGCCGCGAGGGTGTGCGGCATGGCCTTGTCGAGCAGGGCGGCGATGTGGTCGGGGCGGGCCGCGGCGGCGTCGAGAAGGTCCTCCCAGTCGGTGTCGCCGAGGGTGCGGAGCCGGATCTCCGTACGGTACGGGCGCGGCCGGGAGCCGTGGACGTACGCCATGACCCGGCCGGGGGTGACGGTGATCGCGTCGACCTGGCCGCTGCCCGCGTACGTACGGCCGCGCTGGAGCCTGGCGGTGTCGAGGGCGGTGTCCTCCATGGACTCCACCCAGGCGTTGCCCCACCAGGTCTCGGCGAAGTCGCCGTGGTTGCCGGGGCGAGCGGGCAGGGCGGGGAACGTGCGGCGGCGGTCGTCGTGCCGGGGCGGTCGCGTGGGGGTCATGACGGCCTCCGCAGGGAGACCAGATCGCCCAGCTCACGGTCGGTCAGCTCGGTGAGCGCCGTCTCGCCGGAGCCGAGGACGGCGTCGGCCAGGGCCTTCTTGGAGGCGATCATCTCGGCGATCCGGTCCTCGACCGTGCCCTCGGCGATGAGCCGGTGGACCTGTACGGGCTGGGTCTGGCCGATGCGGTAGGCGCGGTCGGTGGCCTGTTCCTCCACGGCCGGGTTCCACCAGCGGTCGAAGTGGACGACGTGGCCGGCCCTGGTCAGGTTGAGCCCCGTGCCCGCCGCCTTCAGCGAGAGGACGAAGACGGGCACCTCACCGGACTGGAACCGGTCGACCATGCGCTCGCGCTCCGGGACGGGCGTACCGCCGTGGAGCAACTGGGACGGGATCGCGCGGGCCGCGAGATGGGCGGAGAGCAGCCGCGCCATCGACACGTACTGGGTGAAGATCAGGACCGAGCCGTCCTCCGTGAGGATGGTGTCGAGCAGTTCGTCGAGCAGGGCGAGCTTGCCGGAGCGGCCGGTCAGCCGGGCGGCGTCCTCCTTCAGGAACTGCGCCGGGTGGTTGCAGATCTGTTTGAGGGAGGTGAGCAGCTTCATCACGAGGCCGCGGCGCGCGATGCCCTCGGAAGCCTCGATCGCGGCCATCGTCTCGCGCACGACCGCCTCGTACAGCGACGCCTGTTCCCGGGTGAGGGCGACGGGGTGGTCGCTCTCGGTCTTGGGCGGCAGTTCGGGCACGATCCCCGGGTCGGACTTCTTCCTGCGCAGCAGGAACGGCCGGACCAGCCGGGCCAGTCGCTCCACCGCCTCCTCGTTGGCGACGTCCTTGAGGTCGGCGCTCTTCGCGTTCTCCACGTTCTCCACGATCCGCGCGTGGCGTGCTCGGAACGCCTTGAGGGGCCCGAGCAGCCCGGGGGTGGTCCAGTCGAGGAGGGCCCACAGCTCGGAGAGGTTGTTCTCCACGGGGGTGCCGGTCAGCGCGACCCTGGCGGGCGCGGGGATCGTACGGAGCGCCTTGGCGGTGGACGAGAAGGGGTTCTTGACGTGCTGCGCCTCGTCGGCGACGACCATGCCCCAGGGGTGCGCGGCCAGGGTCTCGGCGCTGCCGCGCATCGTGCCGTACGTGGTGAGGACGAAGCCGTCCGTCACCTCGTCCAGGGTGCGGCCCGCGCCGTGGAAGCGGTGTACGGGGACGCCGGGGGCGAAGCGGGTGATCTCGCGCTGCCAGTTGCCGAGGAGCGAGGCGGGGCAGACGACCAGCGTCGGGAGGGGGCGGGCGCGGTGCAGATGGAGGGCGATGACCGTGACGGTCTTGCCGAGGCCCATGTCGTCAGCGAGACAGCCGCCGAGACCGAGCGAGGTCATCAGGTCCAGCCAGGCCAGGCCGCGCAGTTGGTAGTCGCGCAGGGTGGCGGCGAGCGCCGCGGGCTGGGGGACCGTCCCCGGTCCTGAGAGGAGCCGGTCGCGCAGCGCCGCCAGCGCGCCCGTGGGAACGGCCTCCACCGTCTCGCCGTCCACGTCGGCCGTGCCGGTGAGGGCGACGGCCAGCGCGTCGACGGGCTCCAGCAGGCCCAGCTCCCGCTTGCGCGCCTTCCGTACGAGGGTGGGATCGATGACCACCCACTGGTCGCGCAGGCGGACGATCGGCCGGTGCGACTCCGCGAGAGCGTCCATCTCCTGCTCGGAGAGCGGGTCGCCGTCGAGCGCCAACTGCCAGTTGAACTTGAGCAGTTCCACACTGTCGAAGAACGGGGTGCCGTCGGTGGCCGAGCCGGGCGCGGGGCGGACGACCGCCGCCGCCGTGAGCGTGCGCGCCAGCTCCCGGGGCCAGTGCACCGCGACGCCCGCTTCCGCGAGGCGGGTCGCCCCGGGCCCGAGCAGCTCGTACAGCTCGTCCTCGGAGAGCGGCAGCGCGTCGGGGACGTCGCGCTCCAGGAGCCGGGCGAGCGGCGTCCAGACGCGGGCGGCGCGGCGCAGCGCCAGCATGGCGTCGATCCGGGCGCGCGGTCCGAAGCTCTCGGCGCCGTCGCCCGCCCAGAGTCCGGCCGCGTCGATGACCAGGGTCGGGTCGGCGAGGCTGTGGATCTGGACGAGCGCGGTCCCGGCGCGGCGCATGTCGGCACCGGTGGTGTCACGGTCACCCGTGATGACGCGGTCCGTGGTGGTGCCGTGGTCGGCCCGGACGGCGGGCGCCGGCTCCGTGTGGTCGAACAGCTCGTACGCCGAGAGGTCGAGGCGCAGCGAGACCCGCACCCCCGCGTCCATGCCGGCCGCCGCCTCGGCCGCCCAGGTCCTGGCGCCCGGCAGGTGCTGCGCGGCCCGCGCGGCGAACGGCGCCCCCGCCGCGTACGCGGCCGCCGGGGTACGGGGCAGGGAGTCGGCCACCGCGTCGAGGAACGCCCGCACCAGCGCTTCCGGTTCGGGCAGCAGGAGCGGTCCGCCGCCCGGCAGCGGTACGGGGTGCGCCTCGGGCGGCATGGCCGCGGCGATGGCGCGCAACTGCGCGATGTCGTCGGCGTCGAGCGGGCCGGCCCGCCAGGCGTCGTGGTCGGAGGCGGTGAGCCCGGGGAGCAGCCGGCCGCGCGCGGCCAACTGGAGCGCGTGGAGCGCGGCGGCGCCCCAGCAGGCCGACGCCGGGTGGGCCGTCCTGTCGCGCCGGGCACGGACCAGCAGCGGGACCGCGTCGGCGACGGACATCAGCACCACGGGAACCGTGACCGTACGGACACCGGCACCGCCGGCCTCGTCCCCGCCGCCACCCAGGCCACCGGCGTCCCCGTCCCCGCCGTCGCGCCGTACGACCGTCAGCTCGTCCCCCGGCGCTTCGGGCAGCTCCCCGTCCGGGGCCCAGAAGGCGACCCGGCCCTCACGCGGCAGCCCCGCGGGCAGGAATACGGCCGCGTAGCGCACCAGCCCCGCAGTCCCGTGCACGGTCATGGTCCTTCCCCCTCCCGCTCCGCATCGGCCAGGATCCGATTTACTTCTGCGAGTCTAGGCGGGGGGTCTGACACTGCCCCTCGGCAGAGCCTTTCCGCAGGTCAGCGCAGCCCGTCCCAGAGTTCGCGCTCCCGCGCCCGGGGGTCGCACACGGGCGCGGAGACGGCGCCGGGACCACCGCCGAACACCATCGTCGTCCGGGTGTCCCGGTCGTACGGCTCCCAGCCCGGGTCGCCGGTCCGCGCGAACGCCACCCACGCCCGGTGCATCGCGTCCGCGAGGTGCCCGGGCGGCCGGTCGCCGAGCATCGGGGCGTACGCCGGGTGGCCGGGGCGGTCGAAGACGAACCCCAGCTCCGCGCCGTGGCAGGCGCCGAGCAGGCCGCCGTGGCGCGGGGAGCGCCAGGCGAACTCGTACAGATACGAGCCGGGCACGGACTCGGCGAGGCGGATCGCGGGGATCCGGTAGAACCAGTCCGTGGCCAGGGCGTCGAACACCTCGCCCGGGCCCGCGCCGGGCCGTGCCGCCCGGTAGAGGTCCAACGCCGGGCCGGGGTCGAGCCCGTACGCGGCGGCGGTCGCGCGCAGCTTGGCCTCCGGAAGCGCGTCCAGCCGCCCGGTGGGCACGAGGAAGAGCCGGTACTCCTCGCGGTTGCTGCCGGCCAGCAGCCGGACACCGTTTCCGGGGCCCGGCAGGGGCAGCTCCGTGAGGACCGGTTCGAACGGCATCATGTTGAGCGCCGCCTCACCCCACAGCGCGGGGTCGGAACGCGCGCCGATCTCCGCGCGCAACTCGCTCTGCGCGGACAGCAGCCGGGCCTGGGGGACGGCGGCGAAGGCGTCGGCGGTGGGCGGTACGGAGAGTTTCCGGGCCAGCCGGGCCGTGATCAGCCGTGCCGACGCGGGGCGCAGGAAGTGATGGGCCGCGCCGCTCTGAAGGATCGCGCCGTGGAAGAGCCCTCGCGCGCGCTCCATGGTGAGCAGGACACCGATGCTCATCGCTCCGGCCGACTGTCCGAAGAGGGTGACCCGGTCCGGGTCACCTCCGAAGGAGGCGATGTTCTCCCGTACCCACTCCAGAGCGGCGATCTGGTCGAGCAGCCCCCTGTTGTCCGGTACGCCGTCGAGATGGAGGAAGCCTTCGACGCCGAGCCGGTAGTTGATCGTCACGCACACCACGCCGTCGCGGGCGAACGTTCCGCCGTCGTACCCGGGCAGCGACCCCGAACCGTTCACGAAGGCCCCGCCGTGCACCCACACCATGACCGGAAGCCGGGCCTCCGGGTCGGGCGCGGGGGTCCAGACATTCAGATTGAGGCAGCTCTCCCCCGGCCCGCCCGGGACGGTGTGCTGCGGCAGGAGGGCGTCGAGGGGCGGCGCGTACGGGGCCTGCGGCGCCGTCGGACCGTAGGTGAGCGCCGACCGGATGCCCTCCCAGGGTTCGACGGCCACCGGCGGGCCGAAGCGCGGGGCGCTCGCGTACGGCATCCCCAGGAAGGCCACCACCGGCGGAGTCGGGGCCGGGCGCCCGCGCACCCTGCCCTGCCGGGTCGCGCGGACCGGACCCTGGAGCACCATGCCCCGCGGGTCAGACGTGCGGCTGGACGTGGGGCCTGGCCGGTGGCGACGTGTCGGGGGCGGCAAGACGCTCCCTCAGCGCGTCCGGCTCCGGATCGTCCACCGGTCCCGGTCCAGGTCCCGGTCCAGGTCCCGGTCCCGGTCCAGGTCCAGGTCCAGGTCCAGGTTCCGGATCCTCGACGGCCTCGTACGGCTCGGTCGAAGGCGTTGGAGGCTCCGGCGCGGCAGGGGTGACAGGCGCGGCAGGGGTCTCCGGGGCGGCGGGGGCGGCGGTCTCTGCGGCTCCGGAAGCCTCGGCGACCCCGGAGACCGCCTGTACCGCCTGTACGGCCTCGGCGGGCGTGGCGCGCTCCAGGAAGCGCAGCAGTTCGACGGGGAAGGGCAGGACGAGGGTGGAGTTCTTCTCCGCGGCGACGGCCACGACCGTCTGGAGCAGCCTGAGCTGCAGCGCCGCGGGCTGCCCGGACATCTGCTTGGCGGCCTCGGAGAGCTTCTTGGACGCCTGGAGCTCCGCGTCCGCGTTGATGACCCGCGCCCGCCGCTCCCGGTCGGCCTCCGCCTGGCGTGCCATCGACCGCTTCATCGTCTCCGGCAGCGACACGTCCTTGATCTCGACCCGGTCGATCTGGACGCCCCAGCCGATCGAAGGGCTGTCGATCATCAGCTCCAGGCCCTGGTTGAGCTTCTCCCGGTTCGACAGCAGGTCGTCCAGGTCGCTCTTGCCGATGATCGAGCGGAGCGAGGTCTGGGCCATCTGCGAGACCGCGAACCGGTAGTCCTCGACCCTGATCACCGCGTCGGCCGCGTCGACCACCTTGAAATAGATCACGGCGTCCACGCGCACGGTGACGTTGTCGCGGGTGATGCCGTCCTGGGCGGGCACCGGCATCGTCACGATCTGCATGTTGACCTTGTGGAGCTTGTCCACGAAGGGGACGACCGTGGTGAATCCGGGGCCCCTGATTCCTTCTCTCAGCCGGCCGAGACGGAGGACCACACCCCGTTCGTACTGTTTGACGACCCGGGCCGCCGCCATGGCGTACAGCCCGCACGCGCAGATGACGGCTATGACCGCGATGACCAGTTCCTCGACCATGATGGGCCCCCTGACGCCAGACGCCGGACCGAGGTGCTAATAACCACGGTATGCCCTGTATGACCCGGTGGTCGAGACACGCGGAGCAGGAAGATACCGGCGCGTAGCCCGACCGGCCGCGCTCACGGTGCCGCGGCGGCGTCCATCCGGCAGGGTGACCAGCACATGCCCGCTTCCGGTCGGTCTCCCGCCCGTTTCCCGCCTTCCCTCCGCCCGCTTCCCGCCGCCCGCTTCCCGCCCTCTTCCGCCCTCCTTCCGCAGCTTCCGAGACGAGGACCCGCCCATGTCCGTGACCGATCACCGGCGCCTCGGCATCGCCGCCGGGGCCGCGCTCCTGACCCTCGCCGTCGCGGGCTGTTCCGGTTTCGGCCGGGCGGCGGTGGGGACCATCACGTACGACACCGGCCGCAAGGTCCATGTCCAGGTGACCACCCCGTCGGTCACGGGCTGCCACAAGCTGAGGCCCGTCGGTGCCGTGTCGATCACGAACCGCACCGTGCTCGATCTCGTCGCGTACCCGACGGCCGACTGCACCGGCACGAGCACGACCTACATCGCCACGACGCTGTCCGATGTGATCGCTCCCGGCGCGGGCCCGTGGCGGAGCTACGCCATCGTGCACTGACATCGCCCGTGCACCCCCGTACAACGGGGCCACGGCGACGTTCACCGGTGCGCGTTCCCGGGTACACCAGGGATGAGGGCCGGAACGGGAGGTGCGAGAGCCATGCGCACCGGTAGTGAACCTGTCACCGCGCGCAGTGCGCTGCGGATGCGGTTCTGGCTGAGTCTGTGGGGGCTGGTCTGGACCGCCCTCGGTACGGCGGCGTTCGCCGTGGCCGGGAGACCTGGCTGGGCGGCGGCGTGCGGCGTGCTGGTGCTGATCGTCGCGACCGATCTGGCCGTGGTCCTGGTACGGATCCGGCAGGGGGCGCGCTTCCAGCCGGGCCGGGATGTCCCCCCGTACCCACCGGATCACGCCCCCTACCCGACGCTCACGCAGGACCGGGAGCGCATCCGGGACCTGGAGCGTCATCGGATGCGCCGGCGCCACCGCATCGGCCACCGCACCACGTGACCTCTTCGGACGTACCTGACCTCGTTGTCAGACGTACCCGACCTGGTTGATCCACGTGTGGTTGATCTACGTGTCCGACGCGTTCGAGTCGAAGCGGGCCGCCTGCAGATACTCCGGCTTGGGGTCCAGCGCCGCCGCGAGCCTGAAGTGGCGCTTCGCCTGCTCGGGCCGCCCCGACCGCTCGAACGTCCGGGCCAGCGCGAAGTGCGCGAACGCGTTGTCCGGCTCCCGCTCCAGGACGAGTTCGAATTCCAGCTCGGCGGGGCGCAGTTGGGCGGCGGCGAAGAACGCACGGGCCCGCAGCAGCCGGGCCGCGGTGTTCTCGGGATGGGACGCGATCACCGAGTCCAGCAGTTTGACGGCCCCGCGCGGGTCGCGCGCGGCGAGAAGCTGCTCCGCCGCGCGGTAGTCGATGATGTGGGTCTCCGGGCTCTCTGGCACGTTCGCATCCTTCCCTGACTTCGCGCTCTCAACGCCGCACGCGGCGACGCTATTCCTCACACCGTTCCCCCCGCGCACCGGCGCCCGCTCCCCGGCGTGCACCCGGGTCAGCCGTGCGCCGCGGCGCGTTCGGTCGCGGTCCGCCAGACCTCGCGGACCTGCGGCTCCAGCCGCTCCAGCGGACCGTCGTTGTCGATGACGAGGTCGGCGACGGCGCGGCGCGCCTCGCGGGTGGCCTGGGCCGCCATCCGCTCGCGCGCCTCGCGCTCCGTCATCCCGCGCAGCCGTACGAGCCGGTCGAGCTGGGTCTCGGGGGTGGCGTCGACGATCACGACGAGGTCGTACAGGGCCGCCATGCCGTTCTCGACGAGCAGGGGTACGTCGTGGACCACGATCGCGTCCGGGCCCGCCGCCGCCTCCAGCTCGGCCGAGCGCGCCCGCACCAGGGGGTGCACGATCGCGTTCAGCGCCCGCAGCCGCTCCGGGTCGCCGAAGACGATCCGGCCCAGTCCCGGCCGGTCGAGAGCGCCTTCGGCAGTGCGGACGTCCGGACCGAACTCGGCAATCACGGCCGCCAGCCCCGGTGTTCCCGGCGCCACCACCTCCCGTGCGATCCGGTCGGAGTCGATCAGCACCGCCCCGTATCCGGTCAGCAGACGGGAGACCTCGCTCTTTCCCGAACCGATTCCGCCGGTAAGTCCCAACCTCAGCATGGAGCCAGCCTAGAGCCTCGCGAAAAACCCCAGGCCGGCTCCACACCGACCGGTCCTCCACACCGACCGGTCGAAGGCGGCCGGGCGTCACACTCCGCCAAGGCGGCCTGGCGTCACGCTCCGGCGTCGCCCTCCCGCTCCGCGAGGAACTTCTCGAACTCGCGGCCGATCTCGTCGGCCGACGGCAGCTCCGCCGGCTCGGCGACCAGGCTGCCCCGGGTCTCGGCGCCCGCCATCGCGTCGTACTGGTGCTCAAGCCCCTGCACCATCGTGACCAGTTCCTCGTCCCCCTCGCCGAGCTGCCGCTCGATCTCGGTCTGGGTGCGCTGCGCCTCCGTACGCAGGGAGTGCGCGACGCTCGGCAGCACCAGCCCCGTCGCGGCCGTGATCGCCTCCAGGGCGGTCAGCGCCGCGTCCGGGTACGAGGACCTGGCGACGTAGTGCGGGACGTGCGCGGCGACGCCGAGCACGTCGTGCTCCGTCTCCATCAGCCGGTACTCGACCAGCGATTCGGCACTGCCCGGTACCTGGGCCTCGTCGAACGGGCCACGGTGGCCCGGCATGAGGTCGGTGCGGTTGCCGTGCGGGGTGATGCCGACGGGGCGCGTGTGCGGCACACCCATCGGGATGCCGTGGAAGTTGACGGACAGCCGTACGCCGAGGCGTTCGACGATCTGCCGCACGGCCACCGCGAAGCGCTCCCACTCCACGTCAGGCTCGGGGCCCGACAGCAGCAGGAACGGGGCGCCCGTGGCGTCCTGGACCAGCCGTACGTCGAGCGTGGGCGTCTCGTAGTCCGTCCAGCGGTCCCGCCGGAACGTCAGGAGCGGGCGCCGCGCGCGGTAGTCGACCAGCCTGTCGTGGTCGAAACGGGCCACCACCTGGTGGGGCAGCGACTCCAGCAGGTTCTCGACGATCTGGTCGCCGGTCTCCCCCGCGTCGATGTAGCCGTCGAAGTGGTACAGCATGACCAGGCCCGCCGACTCCTGCGCCAGCGCCATGTCGACGACGGCGAGGCCCTTGGGCTCCCACTCGTACAAACCCTGCGGATCAAGCACGGTTACCGCTCCTCCTCGTGTTCATAACGAAGAACGCGTCATGGGGCGCAGGCATTCCCCACGCCCCACCCCGCTAACCCATCCGACCCGTCCAACCCGTCCGACGCGTCGACCCGTCCGACCCGCCACGGTCAGGCGAGCACCCGCGTGTGCAGCGCCATGACGGCCCGGCGGGCGGAGGTGAAGGCACCGTGCTGCCAGGCGTCGGCGTACGAGAGGTAGTCACCGGCGAAGTAGACATGTCCCGTCGGCTTGTTGAGCGGGTCGAAGACCGGTGCGTCGGGGCCCCCGGCCAGGGAGTGCCAGGAGGCCTCCAGATAGGGGGTTTGCCGCCAGTGGTGCGAGAAGGAGGACACCAGCTCGCTGCGGTACTTCTCCCCGTGGATCTTCACGCCCTGGGCCACTGCGCGCGCCTCGCGCCCGCTCGGGGTGAGCCGTGCGTACGCGTCGGCCTGGGCGCCCGTGTTGTAGTAGCCGACGATCACGCCGCGTCGGCCGTGGTGCCCGTGCGACGGGTACCAGACATGGGCCAGATCGAGATCGGTCTCGGTGATGCCGCCGTATATCCGGTGGTCGGTCTCCCACCAGCGGTTGCGGTACTCCAGGCCGATCTTCCCGGCCGAGGAGGGCGTGCACGCCTCCAGCGCGCTCTGGACGCCCGCGCCCAGGTTGTGCGCGGTCGTGGCGAGGATGTTGGGCGGCAGCGCGGCGACGCAGTAGTCGGCGTCGAGGGTACGGGTGCGGCCGTCGCTCCGGTACGTGACGGTCACGCCGCGGGCCTTGTCGGTGATGTCCCGGACGACGGCGCCGGTCTGGATACGCCGCTCGCCGACCGCGCGGGTCAGCGCCGCCGGTATGCGGTCCATGCCGCCGACGGGCTGGAACATCAGCATCGCCTGGTCGTAACCGAATTCGAACGAGAAGTACCGGCCGACCCCGCTGGCGAAGACCTCGGACGCGGTGGGTACGGAGCCGAGTTCGACCCCGGGGGTGCCCGCGGCGGCCGGGTCCACGCGGTAGCCGCGCCGCTCGCTGCCGCCGTAGGAGAGTTCGGCGCCGATGTCCCCGAAGCTCCTGAGGAATTCGAGCAGCCGCTCCCGGTCCTCGGCGGTCAGCTCCGTGTCGAGCGCGCCCTTTCCGGTGGCCTTGGCGAGCAGTTCGGAGACATAGCCGTACACGTCGGCCTTGGCGGTGCGGTAGCGGACGGGGGCCGTCATGCCGGCCTTCTCGTTGAAGAGGTACGCGTTGGCGTTGGTGTTGGTGAACACCTCTATGGGGACACCCAGTTCACGGCAGTAGTCCAGGGTGACCATCCACTGCGGGATCCGGGCGGGCCCCGCGTTCAGGTACTGCCCGTCGCCGAACCGCGCCGTCTGGCGGTTGCCGTACACGTCGACGCTGGAATCCCCGCCGCGTACGGTGAAGTTACGCCCGCCGGTGCGGTCCCTGGCCTCCAGGACCGTACAGTCGTACCCCGCCTTGCCCAGTTCGTAGGCGGCGGTCAGACCGGCTATGCCGCCGCCGACGATGACGACCGAGGCGGCGCCTCTGCCGGTGAGGGTGAAGTCCCCGGTGCGGGGCGCGCGGAAGACGGGTTCGCGGCTCGCGGCCTCGGCGGTGGGGGCGAGCCCCAGGGCCCCCATGGTGGCGAGCATCGCGCCCGCTCCCCCGGTGACGCCTACCTGTTGCAGAAAGGTGCGACGGCTGGTGCCCGTGGTGGTGTGCGGCGCATGCCTCATGTCCCGGTACCCCTTCCGATCCTCAGGTGTGCCGGGATCCTGGCAAGGGTGTGTTACGGGCCGTCGGACGGTCCTGTGTCCCCCTCGTTGCGGACATCGAACGGCCGATACCGGTCGGTGGGCATCCTGCGCCGGACATGCGTAAGGCCCGCTCCCCGAGAGGAACGGGCCTTACGTTCAAGCGGTCCTGCTACCTACCACACACTGCCGGAGCGTCAGCTCTGGCCGCCGGCCAGCTTCTCGCGCAGCGCGGCCAGGGCCTCGTCCGACGCCAGGGCGCCGGAGTTGTCCGCCGACTCCGAGGAGTACGAGCCACCGCCACCGGAGGCGGCCGGAGCGCTGCCCCCGCCGGCGGGCGCGGCAGCACCCTCGGCAGCGGCGGCCTCGTCGGCCTCGCGGGACTTGATGACCTGGGCCTGGTGCTGCTCGAAGCGCGACTGCGCCTCGGCGTACTGGCCCTCCCACGCCTCGCGCTGGGTCTCGAAGCCTTCGAGCCAGTCGTTGGTCTCGGGGTCGAAGCCCTCGGGGTAGATGTAGTTGCCCTGGTCGTCGTAGGACGCGGCCATGCCGTAGAGCGTCGGGTCGAACTCGACCGAGGCCGGGTCGCCGCCGAAGGACTCGTTGGCCTGCTTCAGCGAGAGGCTGATGCGGCGGCGCTCCAGGTCGATGTCGATGACCTTGACGAAGATCTCGTCGTTGACCTGGACGACCTGCTCCGGGATCTCCACGTGGCGCTCGGCCAGCTCGGAGATGTGGACCAGACCCTCGATGCCCTCGTCGACGCGCACGAACGCACCGAAGGGAACGAGCTTGGTGACCTTGCCGGGAACGACCTGGCCGATCTGGTGCGTCCGGGCGAACTGCTGCCACGGGTCTTCCTGCGTCGCCTTGAGCGACAGGGAGACACGCTCGCGGTCCATGTCCACGTCGAGAACCTCGACGGTGACTTCCTGGCCGACCTCGACAACCTCGGAGGGGTGGTCGATGTGCTTCCAGGACAGCTCGGAGACGTGCACGAGACCGTCGACGCCGCCGAGGTCCACGAACGCACCGAAGTTGACGATCGAGGAGACGACGCCGGAGCGGACCTGGCCCTTCTGCAGGGTCGTGAGGAAGGTCTGGCGGACCTCGCTCTGGGTCTGCTCCAGCCAGGCACGGCGGGACAGGACCACGTTGTTGCGGTTCTTGTCCAGCTCGATGATCTTGGCCTCGAGCTCCTTGCCCACGTAGGGCTGGAGGTCGCGGACGCGGCGCATCTCGACGAGGGAGGCCGGCAGGAAGCCACGGAGGCCGATGTCGAGGATGAGACCACCCTTGACGACCTCGATGACGGTACCGGTGACGATCCCGTCCTCTTCCTTGATCTTCTCGATCGTGCCCCAGGCGCGCTCGTACTGCGCACGCTTCTTGGACAGGATGAGACGGCCTTCCTTGTCCTCCTTCTGGAGAACCAGGGCCTCGATCTCATCGCCCACGGCGACGACCTCATTGGGGTCGACGTCGTGCTTGATGGAAAGCTCGCGGGACGGGATGACGCCTTCGGTCTTGTAACCGATGTCGAGCAGGACCTCGTCCCGGTCGACCTTCACGATGACGCCGTCGACGATGTCGCCGTCGTTGAAGTACTTGATCGTCTCGTCGATCGCGGCGAGGAAGGCTTCCTCGTTACCGATGTCGTTGACCGCAACCTGCGGGGTGGTGGCGGTGGTCTCGGTGCTGCTCGTCATGTGGGAAAGGGCTCCGGTGCGGACAGTGAGTCGTAGGTACTGCTACGCCGGGAGCCCGTATCGCCACCTGCAAGAACCCGGACAGCCAAGTTCGCGCCGCCCCCGAAAAACCGGGGAAAGCGCCTCGCCGACCGAGGAAAACGTACTTACAGAGTGCGAGCGCGGCTGCTACGTCTGAGGCGCGCAAGCCCGCAGCGCAACCTTTAGCATACGGGGGCATCCGGGCACGGTCAATGCGCGAAGGCGCACACCCGGGGCGGAACGCCCCATACCCGGCACAAACTGCGTTTGATGAGGCCACAAGGGCCTCCGCCCGCACCCTACGACGACGGACATGATGATCCAAGAAGAGCGCGAACAGGCCGAGCAGGCAGCCGAGCCGACAGCCGTACAGGCGGCGGCACCGGAGGCGGCACCCGGCACCGGCGGGCCGGAGACCGAACCCGAGGCCACCCGCCGTGACTCCGGGGAGACGGAGAGCAGCCGCGCCAACCGGGGCTGGTGGGACAGGAACGCCGACGACTACCAGGTCGAGCACGGCAGCTTCCTCGGCGACGACCGCTTCGTCTGGTGCCCCGAAGGGCTCGACGAGGTGGAGGCCGAGTTGCTGGGCCCGGCCGAGGAACTGCGCGGCCGGGACGTCCTGGAGATCGGGGCGGGCGCCGCGCAGTGCTCGCGCTGGCTGGCGGCGCAGGGCGCGCACCCGGTGGCGCTGGACCTCTCCCACCGCCAGCTCCAGCACGCGCTGCGCATCGGGGAGGACCATTCCCTCACCTTCCCGCTGGTGCAGGCCGACGCGGGGACGCTGCCGTTCCGGGACGGCTCCTTCGACCTGGCCTGCTCGGCGTACGGCGCGATCCCCTTCGTCGCCGACCCGGTGAAGGTGTTCCAGGAGGTACGGCGCGTCCTGCGGCCGGGCGGGCGCTGGGTCTTCTCGGTGACGCACCCGGTGCGCTGGGCGTTCCCCGACGAGCCGGGGCCCGAGGGCCTGACGGCCACGGCGTCGTACTTCGACCGCACCCCGTACGTGGAGCAGGACGAGGCGGGGCACGCGGTCTACGTGGAGCACCACAGGACCCTCGGCGACCGGGTGCGCGACGTGGTGAGCGGCGGCTTCCGGCTGGTCGACGTGGTGGAGCCGGAGTGGCCGGTGTGGAACACGCAGGAGTGGGGCGGCTGGTCCCCGCTGCGCGGCGCGCTGATCCCGGGCACGGCGATCTTCGTCTGCGAGCGCGACTGAGGGCCGAGGACTGAGGTACGCCGCCGAGGTAAGAGGTACGAGGCGGAAGCGACGGGCGGCACCGGCGACACTGGGCGGGTGATCCGCGACGACATCCTCGGCAGCCTGCCCGTACGTACCGCCGTCCCCGCGCTGGAGCGCGCCCTCGACACGCACGGCTGCGCGGTGCTGTGCGCGCCACCGGGCACGGGCAAGACGACGCTGGTGCCCCTGGTCCTGGCCGGGCTGCTCGGGGAGGGCCCCGTACGCCGGGTGATCGTCGCGGAGCCCCGGCGGATCGCGGCACGCGCGGCGGCCCGCCGGATGGCCTGGCTGCTGGGCGAGCGGGTCGGGGAGCGCGTCGGTTTCACCGTGCGCGGGGAGCGCGCGGTGGGGCGCGGCATGGTGGTGGAGGTGGTGACCACCGGGGTGCTGCTGCAACGCCTCCAGCGCGATCAGGAGCTGGCCGGGGTCGACGCGGTGATCCTCGACGAGTGCCATGAGCGTCATCTCGACGCGGACACCGTGGCGGCCTTCCTGCTGGACGTACGGGCCGCGCTCCGCCCCGAGCTGCGGCTGGTGGCGGCCTCCGCGACCACCGACGCGCAGGGGTGGGCGCGGCTGCTGGGGGACGCGCCGGTGGTGACGGCGAGCGGTGTGTCGCACCCGGTGGAGACGGTGTGGGCGCCGCCCTCGGCCCCCGTACGGCCGCCGCACGGGATGCGGGTCGATCCGGCGCTGCTGACGCATGTGGCGTCGGTGGTGCGCCGGGCGCTGGCCGAGCGCGACGGCGACGTGCTGTGTTTCCTGCCCGGGGTGGGCGAGATCGGCCGGGTGGCCGGGCTGCTCGGGGAGTGCGGCGCCGAGGTGCTCCAGGTGCACGGCCGGGCGCCCGCCGCCGTGCAGGACGCGGTGCTGGCGGGCTCGTCGGCGGGGCGCCGGGTGGTGCTGGCCACGGCGGTGGCCGAGTCGAGCCTGACGGTGCCGGGGGTACGGGTGGTCGTGGACGCCGGGCTGGCGCGCGAGCCCCGTACGGATCACGCGCGGGGGCTGAGCGCGCTGACGACGGTACGGGTGTCGCAGGCGGGCGCCGGGCAGCGCGCGGGGCGGGCCGGGCGCGAGGCCCCCGGGACGGTCTACCGCTGCTGGTCCCAGGCCGAGGACGGCCGGCTGACGCGCTTCCCCTCCCCCGAGATCAAGGTCGCGGATCTGGCGGCGTTCGCGCTCCAGGCGGCGTGCTGGGGCGACCCGTCGGCGGAGGGGCTCGCACTGCTGGACGCGCCACCCGCGGGGGCGCTGGCGGCGGCGCGCTCCGTACTGGCCGCGATCGGCGCGGTGGACGGGGACGGCCGGGCCACGGAGCGGGGCGTACGCATGGCGGGGCTCGGTCTGCACCCCCGGCTCGCGCGGGCGCTTCTGGACGGCGCGCGGCAGGTGGGCGCGCGCCGGGCGGCGGAGGTGGTGGCGCTGCTGAGCGAGGAGCCGCCGAGGGCATACGGGGACGACCTGGCGGCAGCGTGGCGTACGGCGCGGAGGGGCGCCGGGAGCGGGGCCGGCAGCGGGGGTTCGAACGGGGACGCGTACGCGGCGCGCTGGCGCCAGGAGGTGCGGCGGCTGTCCTCCTCGGTGACAGACGCGCGTCCAAAAGCCGGGGCCGGGTCCGACGATGCCGCCGCCGGGCTGGTCACCGCGCTCGCCTTCCCCGAGCGGGTCGCGCGGGCGCGGGGCGAGGGGGCGTTCCTGATGGTCTCGGGTACGGGGGCCGAACTGGGCCAGGGGTCGGGGCTGCGGAGTGCGGGCTGGCTGGCGGTGGCGGTCGCGGACCGGCCCGCCACGGCGGCGTCTGCGCGGGTACGGCTGGCCGCCGTCATCGACGAGGACACCGCGCGGGAAGCGGCGGGCCACGCGTACGCGGAGGGCGAGGAGGTCGGCTGGGAGGGCGGCGAGGTGGTGGCCAGGCGGGTGGCGCGGCTGGGCGCGGTGGAGTTGTCCGTACGCCCGTTGCGGCAGCCGGACCCCGGTCTCGTACGGCAGGCCCTGCTGGCCGGTCTGGAGCGGGAGGGGCTGGGGCTGCTGCGCTGGACGCGCGACGCCGAGGGGCTGCGCGAGCGGCTGGGGTTCCTCCACCGGGAGCTGGGCGGCGGCTGGCCGGACGTCTCGGACGGGGCGCTGCTGGGGCGGGCGGACGCGTGGCTGGAGCCGGAGCTGTCCCGGGCCCGGCGCCGCGCGGATCTGGGGCGGCTGGACGCGGGGCAGGCGCTGCGGCGGCTGCTGCCGTGGGCGAGCGGGGAGGCGGCGCGCCTGGACGAGCTGGCGCCGGAGCGGATCGAGGTGCCGAGCGGTTCGCGCGTACGGGTGGAGTACGGGGGGCCGCAGCCCGTGCTGGCGGTGAAGCTCCAGGAGTTGTTCGGGCTGCGGGACACGCCCCGGGTGGCCGGGGAGGCGGGCGTTCCGGTGCTGGTGCACCTGCTCTCGCCGGCGGGGCGGCCCGCGGCGGTGACGGCGGACCTGGCGTCGTTCTGGCAGGACGGCTACCGGGCGGTGCGGGCGGAGTTGCGGGGCCGCTATCCGCGCCATCCCTGGCCGGAGGACCCGTCGACGGCGGTGGCGACGCGCCGTCTGAACAACCGGCGCTGAGGGACGGCGGCGCCCCGGGCAGCCGGAAGGCCGGTGAGCGGAGTCCTCCGCTCACCGGCCCGGGCCCGTGCGGTGGGTCAGGCGACCGTCAGCTCGACGGTCAGGGTGGCGCCGCCCTCGGTCCCGATACGGAGCAGGAACGTGCCTGCCGTATCGCCCGCGAAGATCTTCGGGAGCTGGAGGACACCGTTGGCGTCGGTCTTGAGCTCCGTCAGGGTGCGCAGCGGGTTGCCGTCGGCGTCCTTGAAGTAGGGGCTGTCGGCGGGGACGGTGTCGTCGGTCGCGGAGGTGACGAAGGCGGCGGTCGCGGCCACACTCGGCGCGGCGGCGCCCTGGTAGGTCGCCTTGACCTCGACCGGGGTGGTGAACTCGGCGCCGGGCGCGGCCGTCAGCGCCGTGTCGGCGGTCCTGGCCAGCTCGTCGGCCTGACGGGCCGTCACGGTCGCCTTGTAGTCGACGCCTGCGACGTCCTCGTTGTCGACGACGGTGGCGCGGATCGTGAACGCGCCGGTCACCTCGCCCGCTTGGACGACCGGGGCGGTGGCCTTGCCGTCCTTGCCGGTGACGATGGTCAGCCCGGCCTTGCCGGGTGCGAAGCGGGCGTCGGTGTCGCCGACGATCTCGAACCGTACGGACACGTCGGCGACGGGCTTGCCGGCGGCGTCCGTGGCGCGGACCGAGGCGCCTTCGGTGAACCGGCTGCCCGCCACGGCGGTGGCCGTGGCCGTGCCGGTCTTCACCAGCGTCTTGACGACGGGCTTCGGGGTGGGTGTGCCGGGGGGCTCGGTGTCGCCCGGGGAGGGGCTGGTACCGCCGCCGGGCTTGGGCGGCGTGGGGCTGCCGGTGCCGGGTCCGGTCGTCGGCGGCTTCGACGGCGTGCCGGAGGGCGTGTCCGGGGTGGCCGGCTTGCTCGGCTTCGACGCGGGGGGCGCGGGGGGCTTGGGGGTGGTGCCGGGCGTCGGGGTCTGTGTCGGGGTGGGGCTCGGCTGGGTGGTCGTGGGGCTGCCGGGGCCGCTGCCGACGGGCAGTACGCCCTGGCCGTCCGGGACTTCGTGCGTACCGTTCTTGTAGTACCGGAACCAGGTCAGGACCGTGTTCAGGTACTCCCGCGACTGGTTGTAGCCGAGGATCGCCCGGTGGAGGTCTGCCTCCACGGAGAGATCGCGGTTCCCCGCGCAGAGGTAGAAGCCCGCCGCGAGCGCCGCGTCGTAGATGTTGTTGGGGTCCTTGCGGCCGTCACCGTTGCCGTCCTGGCCCCAGGTCGCCCAGGTGGACGGGATGAACTGCATGGGGCCGACGGCGCGGTCGTGCGTGGTGTCGCCGTCGTAGAGGCCGTTGTCGGTGTCGGAGATGTTGGCGAAGCCGACGCCGTTGAGGACCGGGCCGAGGATCGGCGCGTTCGTGGTGCCGTCCGCGTCGACCTGGCCGCCGCGCGCCTGGCCCGACTCGACCTTCCCGATGGCGGCGAGGAGTTGCCACGGCAGATTGCAGCCGGGCTTGTCCTCCGTGAGCGTCTGTTCCGCCCTCTTGTACGCGGCCAGGACCGTGGCCGGTATGCCCGCTTCCGCCGGACCCGTGGCCGGCAGGTCTATCGCGGTGCCCGGCTTGTCCGGGGTGGTGAGCGGCGGAAGCTCCGTGTAGTACGGGGAGTTGCCGGTGACCGCGGTGTCGGGGGACGGCGTCGCGTCGGCGGCCTGGGCCCCGCCCGTACCCGTGGGGATGGCACCGGGCGCCTGGGACGCGGAGAGCGCCGCGATCGCGGCGGCGGCCACGGCCGTGGTGGTCGCGCCTCTGCGCAGTCGGCTGCCGAATAGCGCTGGCATAGGTCGGGCCCCTCCCCGTGGACGGCTGTTCGCGCTCCCCGCGCGAGGACTCAGGCGACCCTATGTCAACTCCTGGCCCCAGCACACCGGTCGGTCGGCCGTTTTCACCAGTTCGCCACCTCGGCTTCGCCCAGTTGTCCGTACCGCCCGCGACCGCTTGTGCTCCCTACCCGCTCCCTACCCGCTCCTTTCCCCCTTGCGCCCCCTCCGTGCTCAGTGCGCCGCGGACTCCCAGTCGGCGCCCACACCGATCGAGACGTCCAGCGGCGCGCGCAGCTCGGCCGCGCTCGCCATCTCGCGGCGCAGCAGCTCCTCCACCCGCTCCCGCTCGCCCGGGGCGATCTCCAGGACGATTTCGTCATGGACCTGGAGGAGCATCCGGGAGGTGAGACCGGCCTGCTCCATCGCCCGGTCGACCTTGAGCATGGCGACCTTCACGATGTCCGCGGCGGTGCCCTGGATGGGCGCGTTGAGCGCCATGCGCTCGGCCATCTCGCGGCGCTGGCGGTTGTCGCTGTTCAGGTCCGGGAGATACCGGCGCCGGCCGAGCATCGTCTCCGTGTAGCCCGTGGACCTGGCCTCCACGACCGCGCGGTGCAGATAGTCCCGTACGCCGCCGAAGCGCTCGAAGAACGTGTCCATCAGGCCACGCGCCTCGGCGGCCTCGATGTTGAGCTGCTGGGAGAGGCCGAACGCCGAGAGGCCGTAGGCCAGTCCGTACGACATCGCCTTGATCTTGCGGCGCATCTCGGGGTCGACCGCGGTCTTCTCCACGCCGAACACCTGGGAGGCGACGGTGGTGTGCAGGTCCTCACCGGAGGTGAACGCCTCGATCAGACCCGCGTCCTCGGAGAGGTGGGCCATCACCCGCAGCTCGATCTGGCTGTAGTCCGCCGTCATCAGCGACTCGTAGCCCTCGCCGACGACGAAGCCGCGGCGGATCGCCCGGCCCTCGTCGGTGCGGACCGGGATGTTCTGGAGGTTGGGGTCGGTGGAGGAGAGCCGGCCGGTGGCCGCCACCGTCTGGTTGAACGTGGTGTGGATCCGGCCGTCGGCCGCGATCGTCTTGATCAGTCCCTCGACCGTGACGCGCAGCTTCGCCTGCTCCCGGTGGCGCAGCATGATCACCGGCAGCTCGTGCTCGGTCTGGGCGGCGAGCCAGGCCAGCGCGTCGGCGTCCGTGGTGTAACCGGTCTTGGTCTTCTTCGTCTTGGGCAGGCCCAGCTCGCCGAAGAGGACCTCCTGGAGCTGCTTGGGCGAGCCCAGGTTGAACTCGTGGCCGACCGCGGCGTGCGCCTCCTTGACGGCCTGCTGCACCGCGCCCGCGAACTGCTGCTCCATGGACTCCAGATGCGCCCGGTCCGCGGCGATGCCGTGCCGCTCCAGACGGGACAGCAGTACGGAGGTGGGCAGCTCGACCTCGTCGAGCAGCTCGGTGGCGCCGACCTCGCCGAGCCGCTCGGTGAACGCGCCGCCCAGGTCGAGGACCGCGCGGGCCTGCGCCATCAGCGCGTCGGCCTCGGCCTGCTCGTCGGCGCCGAAGGCGAGCTGTCCGTCGGAGGACGCGGGGGCCAGCTCACGGCCCAGGTACTCGATGGCGAGGGCGTCCAGCGCGAAGGAGCGGCGGCCCGGCTTGACCAAGTAGGCGGCCAGGGCGGTGTCCATCGTGACGCCGCCGACCCGCCAGCCGTGCTCGGGGGCGACGCGCATCACGCCCTTGGCGTTGTGCATCACCTTGGGGCGGTCGGAGGCGTCCAGCCAGGCGGCAAAGGCCCGCTCGTCGGCCTCGTCGAGCTGCGTCGGGTCGAACCAGGCCGCGGCGCCGTCCGCCGCGGCGAGCGCTACCTCGGTGACGCTGCCCGTGCCCAGCGCCCAGGTGTCGGTGGTGGCGACGCCGAGCGGCTGCTCGCCGTGGGCCGCCAGCCAGGGGGCCAGCTCGCCGGAGCCCAGGACCGCACCGTCCAGCTCGACGCCCGCGGCGGGCGCCGGGGCCTCGTCCTCGACGGCCCCCGGGTCCACGGCGAGCAGCCGCTCGCGCAGGCTGGGGTTACGGATCTCCAGCACGTCGAGGACGCCCTTGAGCGCCGCACGGTCGTACGGGGCGCGCTCCAGCTCCTGCGGCGTCTTGGGCAGCTCGACGTCACGGACCATCTCCGTGAGCCGGCGGTTGAGCTTGACGGACTCCAGGTGGTCGCGGAAGTTCTGCCCGGCCTTGCCCTTGACCTCGTCGGCGCGCTCCACCAGCGCGTCGAACGAACCGAACTGGTTGATCCACTTGGTGGCGGTCTTCTCACCGACCCCCGGGATTCCGGGAAGATTGTCGGACGGGTCGCCGCGCAGGGCCGCGAAGTCCGGATACTGCGCCGGGGTCAGCCCGTACTTCTCCTCGACCTTCTCCGGGGTGAACCGCGTCAGCTCCGAGACGCCCTTCGTCGGGTACAGCACCGTCGTGTGCTCGCTGATGAGCTGGAAGGAGTCCCGGTCGCCGGTGACGATCAGCACCTCGAAGCCCGCCGCCTCCGCCTGCGTGGCCAGCGTCGCGATGACGTCGTCCGCCTCGAAGCCGTCGATCGCGAACCGGTCCGCGTGCATCGCGTCCAGCAGCTCACCGATCAGCTCGACCTGCCCCTTGAACTCGTCGGGCGTCTTCGAGCGGTTCGCCTTGTACTCCGGGAACTCCTCGGAGCGCCAGGTCTTGCGGGACACGTCGAACGCCACCGCGAAGTGCGTGGGTGCCTCATCACGCAACGTGTTCGCCAGCATCGACGCGAAGCCGTAGATGGCGTTCGTCGGCTGGCCCGTCGCGGTCGTGAAATTCTCCGCGGGCAGCGCGAAGAACGCCCGGTACGCCAGGGAGTGCCCGTCCATGAGGAGCAGGCGGGGACGGTTGTCTGCGGTCTTCTTCGATGCTGTCTCAGCCACGGGTCCGATCCTGCCACGCCCCACTGACAATCCCGACCGGCAGGACCCGCCGACCCGCCCCCGGGGCCGCGCGTGAGCCACCCGCCGCGCCGCCGCGAAGCCGTCTCCCAACCTCCGCCGAACCTCTGCCGAAGCCCCCGCCCGGCCCCCTGCCGGGGCCTCGGCCGAAGGTTGTCGGCGGCCCGTGGCAGGATCGGAGCCGTACGCGAAAAACCCATGCCCGAGGGAGAACGCGATGGCCAGCAAGCCGCCCACAGGTGATCCGGTCCAGGACGCGCCCCAGGTCTCGGCGCCCAAACACGCGGCGGCGGGACTCCCCGCCATCGGACACACCCTGCGCATCGCCCAGCAGCAGATGGGCGTGCGGCGCACCGCGCAGACCCTCCTCAAGGTCAACCAGAAGAACGGCTTCGACTGCCCCGGCTGCGCCTGGCCCGAGGGCGACCACCGGCACACGGCGGAATTCTGCGAGAACGGCGCGAAGGCCGTCGCCGAAGAGGCCACCCTGCGCCGGGTCACCCCCGCGTTCTTCGCCGCCCACCCCGTCGCCGACCTCGCCGCCCGCAGCGGCTACTGGCTGGGACAGCAGGGCCGGATCACCGAACCGATGCTCCTCGACCGGGACGCCGAAGGCCGCTCCGCCGCCCACTACACGCCGGTGACCTGGGAACGGGCCTTCGCGATCATCGCCGAGGAGCTGACCGCGCTCGGCTCCCCCGACGAGGCCCTCTTCTACACCTCGGGCCGCACCAGCAACGAAGCGGCGTTCCTGCTCCAGCTCTTCGCCCGCGAGTTCGGCACGAACAACCTGCCGGACTGCTCCAACATGTGCCACGAGTCCTCCGGCTCCGCGCTCTCGGAGACCATCGGCATCGGCAAGGGCAGCGTCTCCCTCGAAGACATGCACCAGGCCGACCTGATCATCGTCGCCGGACAGAACCCGGGCACCAACCACCCCCGGATGCTCTCCGCCCTGGAGAAGGCCAAGGCCGCCGGCGCGAAGATCATCTCGGTGAACCCACTGCCCGAAGCCGGCACCGAACGCTTCAAGAACCCGCAGACCCCCCAGGGCATGCTCAAGGGCGCCGCCCTCAACGACCTCTTCCTCCAGATCCGCATCGGCGGCGACCAGGCCCTCTTCCGGCTGCTCAACAAGCTCGTCGTCGAGACCCCCGGCGCCGTCGACGAGGCCTTCGTCCGCGAACACACCCACGGCTACGAGGAGTTCACGGCCGCCGCGCGCGCCGCCGACTGGGACCAGACCCTGGCCGCCACCGGCCTGACGCGCGCCGAGATCGAACAGGCCCTCCACCTCGTCCTCGCCTCGAAGCGCACCATCGTCTGCTGGGCCATGGGCCTCACCCAGCACAAACACTCCGTGCCGACCATCCGCGAGGTCGTCAACTTCCTGCTGCTGCGCGGCAACATCGGCCGCCCCGGCGCCGGCGTCTGCCCCGTGCGCGGCCACTCCAACGTGCAGGGCGACCGCACCATGGGCATCTTCGAACGGCCCGCCCCGGCCTTCCTCGACGCCCTCGACCGGGAGTTCGGCATCACCTCGCCGCGCCACCACGGCTACGACGTCGTACGGTCCATCGAGGCGCTCCGCGACGGCGAAGCCAAGGTCTTCTTCGCGATGGGCGGCAACTTCGTCGCCGCCACCCCCGACACCACCGTCACCGAGGCCGCGATGCGCCGCGCGAGCCTCACCGTCCACGTCTCGACCAAACTCAACCGCTCCCACGCCGTCACCGGCGCCCGCGCACTGATCCTGCCCACCCTGGGCCGCACCGACAAGGACGTCCAGGCGGGCGGACGGCAGATCGTCACCGTCGAGGACTCCATGGGCATGGTGCACGCCTCGCGCGGCAACCTGCCGCCCGCCGGCCCGCATCTGCTCTCCGAACCGGCCATCGTCGCCCGCCTCGCCCGCGCCACCCTCGGCCCCGGGTCCCTCACCCCGTGGGAGGACTTCGAGAAGGACTACGCGACCATCCGCGACCGGATAGCCCGCGTCATACCCGGCTTCGAGGACTTCAACGCCCGCGTCGCCCACCCCGGCGGCTTCGCCCTCCCGCACGCCCCGCGCGACGAGCGCCGCTTCCCGACCGCCACCGGCAAGGCCAACTTCACCGCCGCCCCCGTGGAGTACCCGAAGCTCCCCGAAGGCCGGCTGCTGCTCCAGACCCTGCGCTCCCACGACCAGTACAACACCACGATCTACGGCCTGGACGACCGCTACCGCGGCATCAAGGGCGGTCGCAGGATCGTCATGGTCAACCCCGAGGACGCCGCCGAACTGGGCCTGGCCGACGGCTCGTACACCGACCTGGTCAGCGAGTGGAGCGACGGGGTGGAGCGCCGCGCCCCCGGCTTCCGCGTCGTCCACTACCCCACCGCCCGCGGCTGCGCCGCCGCGTACTACCCGGAGACCAATGTGCTGGTCCCCCTGGGCGCCACCGCCGACACGAGCAACACCCCGGCGAGCAAGTCCGTGGTCGTGCGCTTCGAGTGAGAGCCGTCGGGGTCCTGTCCCGTCGGACAGGACCCCGACGGGACAGGAGCGGGACGGGACGGGCAGGTCAGGGCCTAAGCGTTCGCTCAGCCATCTGATACACAGGACGGTGTACACCGCACACACAAGCGGACACCGCAGCCGATCGGAGCCTGGCCCATGGGTGAGCAGACCACTGTGAAGTTCCCGCAGCACGTCCTCGACGAATACGCCGCGCTGGGCGTCGACCTGCCCGCGCTCTTCTCCGCCGGGCACCTCGGCGACCGGATGGGCGTACAGATCGTCGAGGCGTCCGCGGAGCGCGTTGTGGGCACCATGCCCGTGGAGGGCAACACCCAGCCGTACGGCCTGCTGCACGGCGGCGCCTCCGCCGTGCTCGCCGAGACCCTCGGCTCGATCGGTTCGATGCTGCACGGCGGCGCGACCAGAATCGCCGTCGGCGTGGACCTCAACTGCACCCACCACCGCGGCGCGCGCAGCGGCCTGGTCACCGGCGTCGCCACCCCCGTCCACCGCGGTCGCTCCACCGCGACGTACGAGATCGTCATCACCGACGACCACGACAAGCGGGTCTGCACCGCCCGGCTGACCTGTCTGCTCCGTGACGCCCCGGACGGACCCGCAGGACCCGCCGCCGCAGGACCCGCCGCCGAGGCCGGCGCCGGCGCGCCGCGATAGGCCTCGAAGGACCCCTTGTACGGACCGGTAGCACCACCTACCGTGCCCCCATGGCCTCGGGCGGACGGCGCGGATCCGGTGCGGGCGGGCGGAACGCCCCCGCACGGATCCGGTCGGCCCGCGCGCCCGCACCGGCCCCGCCGATCGCCCTCGCCGCGCTGATCGCGGCCCTGGCGCTGACCGGTTGCACGGGCGGCGGCAACAGCTCCGCAACCTCGGCGCCCTCCGCCCGTAACACCCCGTCCCCGCACCGCACCACGCCCGCCGAACTCTGCGCCGCCCTCGTCTCGTACTGGGCGAAGGAGGAGCTGAACGGCGGTGAATGGGCAGGTCTCGACTGGGAGCAGAAGGGGCTGTCCAACGAGCAGTACGTGATCCACGACGCCGTCGTCGCCGCCGCCCGCCGGGAGTTGGCGCTCCACGGCGCCACCGCGGCGCGGGCCCTCGTCGACCGTACGGCGAAGCGGGAGTGCGCGGCGCGGGGCGGCGCCACCGGCAGTACGGAGAACTGGCGCGAGCCGCCGTAACCCCTCCCGGCCCCCGGTGGAGCACCCGTACGACCGGGGGCGCCACCCATCACCCTGTGTAACAACCAGGTGAACCGGGTTCCGCACGCTGCCCGCGCGGAACGCCCGGCTGCCCGTTTCCCTCTCCACCTCTGCCCGATCCGGCCGTCAGCACCAAAAAGCACCCAAGTCCCTTAGCGGAACTGCGGGTTCTCACGATGTGGTCGAAAATCGGAAAGCACGGAACATCCGGATACACGCGAAATGCACCCACCTGGTGTTGGTCTCGGCATAACAAGACAGTCACATCCTGACCCCACTGCTCCCCACCTCCCTCACCTCGGCTTAGAGTCACGCCCAGTCACCGCGCCGCCGGTGTGAGCATCAGCTCATATGTACGCACCAGTACAGTCCGGCGAACGCAACGGCACCTCAGCAGAGGAGGCCGCGCCAGGGAGAGGACTCACCGTGCGACACCGTTCCTTGCTCATGCTCACCACCGTGATCACCACGGGTGCGCTCACACTCACCGCTTGTGGCTCCCGCGACGACAGCAAGAGCAACAGCGGTAGCGACAAGACCACCGTCGTCATCGGCGTGGACGCGCCGCTCACCGGCTCGCTCTCCGCTCTCGGCCAGGGCATCAAGAACTCCGTCGACCTCGCCATCAAGACCGCGAACAAGAACAACGAGGTCCCCGGCGTCGAGTTCAAGATCGAATCCCTCGACGACCAGGCCGTCCCGGCCTCCGGTCAGGCCAACGCCACCAAGCTGGTCGGCGACAAGGACGTCCTAGGCGCCGTCGGCCCGCTGAACTCCGGCGTCGCCCAGTCGATGCAGGGCGTCTTCAACACCGCCAAGCTCGTCCAGGTGTCGCCCGCCAACACCAACCCCGCCCTCACCCAGGGCGACAACTGGGCCAAGGGCGACCTGAAGCGCCCCTTCGCCTCCTACTTCCGCACCGCCGCCACGGACGTCGTCCAGGGCAAGTTCGCCGCGCAGTACTACTACAACGACGCCAAGAAGCGGAAGGTCTTCGTCGTCGACGACAAGCAGACCTACGGCGCCGGCCTCGCGGCGATCTTCTCGGAGGAGTTCAAGCGCCTCGGCGGCAAGGTCGTCGGCACCGACCACGTCACCGTCAAGGAGACCGACTTCTCCGCCACCGCCGACAAGGTCAAGTCCACCGGCGCCGACTCCGTCTACTTCGGCGGCCAGTACCCCGAGGGCGGCCTGCTCTCCGACCAGATCAAGAAGACGGGCGCCAAGGTCCCCACCATGGGCGGCGACGGCATCTACGACCCGAACTTCATCTCCGCCTCCGGTGAGTCCAACGACGGCGACTACGCCACCTCCATCGGCTACCCCGTCGAGAAGCTGGACACCGCCAAGCAGTTCATCACCGACTACAAGGCCGGTGGCTACAAGGACCCGTACGGCGCCTACGGCGGCTACTCCTACGACGCCGCCTGGACCATCATCCAGGCCGTCAAGGCCGTCGTCGCCGACAACGACGGCAAGCTCCCGGACGACGCCCGCGAGAAGGTCCTCGCCGCCACCGGCAAGGTCACCTTCGACGGCGTGACCGGCAAGGTCGCCTTCGACCAGTACGGCGACACCACCAACAAGCAGCTCACCGTGTACGAGGTCAAGAGCGGTGCCTGGAAGGACGTCAAGAGCGCCACGTTCCAGGACTGATCACTCCGCCACACCCCACAGACGACCGAACCGCGCGAGGGCGCAACAGCGCCCTCGCGCGGTGTCATATCCGACACGCTCATCGGAGGCCCTGCGGTGAACGAACTGCCGCAACAGCTCGCCAACGGCCTTGCCCTCGGTGCCCTCTACGGCTTGATCGCCATCGGGTACACCATGGTTTACGGCATCGTGCAGCTCATCAACTTCGCCCACGGCGAAATCTTCATGATCGGGGGCTTCGGAGCCCTCACCACCTACACCTGGCTCCCCAGCGGAACCTCCCTGACGGTGGCGATACCGCTCATGATCGTAGGTGGCGCCCTCGCCTCGGTGGCCGTCGCCACCGCGGCCGAACGCTTCGCCTACCGCCCCCTGCGAGGCGCCCCACGACTGGCCCCGCTCATCACCGCGATCGGCCTCTCCATCGCCCTCCAGCAGCTCATCTGGGCGTTCTACCCCGACGCGAAGAAGGCCATCAGCTTCCCGGAATTCAAGGGTGAGTCCTTCCACATCACGGACAACCTCTACATCCAGCGCGCCGACGCCTTCCTCTTCGTCCTCGCCCCCCTGTGCATGATCGCCCTCGGCCTCTTCGTCTCCAAGAGCCGCAGCGGACGCGCCATGCAGGCCACCTCCCAGGACCGCGACACCGCGAAGCTCATGGGCATCAACACCGACCGCATCATCGTCATGGCCTTCGCGATCGGCGCCGCCTTCGCCGCCGTCGCCGCCGTCGCCTACGGGCTCGACAAGGGCCAGATCAACTTCGAGATGGGCTTCCTCCTCGGACTCAAGGCGTTCACCGCCGCGGTCCTCGGCGGCATCGGCAACATCTACGGAGCGATGGTCGGCGGAGTCGTCCTCGGCCTCGCCGAAGCCATGTCGATCGCGTACATCGAAGAAATCCCCGGGATGCAGCAGCTCGGCGGCGGCGCGTGGGCCAACGTCTGGGCGTTCGTCCTTCTCATCGTCGTACTCCTCGTCAGGCCACAGGGCCTGCTCGGTGAGCGCGTCGCGGATCGGGCGTGAAACCGATGACTGACAAGACAGACACGACTGACACGACCACCAAAAGCCCCGCCGCGGCACCGGCCGACGCCAAGCGCACCACCCAACTGCGCGCGCTCGCCCTCATCGGCGGCATCGCCACCGTGGCCAGCACCTTCCTCTCCTGGACCTACACCACCGAGTTCCCCGGCGACCTCACCGTCTACGGCTACCCCGGCGGCCTCCAGCTCCTCACCCTCACCGCCGGCGTGCTCATCGCGCTCTTCGCGCTCTCGGCACTCGGGATCAAGGGCCTCACCTGGCTCACCCCCACCGGCTCCACCAAAGCGCTCCAACTGCTCGCCCTCGGCGCCTTCGCCACCACCTGGTTCACGGTCATCGCCATCGCCGTCGAACTCGGCGGACTCGTCAACCTCGACCCCGGCGGCTTCGTCGCCGCCGTCGTCACCGTCATCCCCGTCGTCGCCGCCCACCTGCTGCCCGACGACACCCGCCAGGCCAAGCGGCCCAAGGAACTCCCCTCCTGGGCAGAGATCCTCATCATCGTCGCCGCCTTCGCCCTCGGCCTCTTCGTCTTCACCTACGGCATCGACACCGAGTACGCCGAACTCTTCACCGGCTACCTGCTCACCGTCGGCTTCACCGCCACCGCCCTCTTCAAAGCCGGCCTCATCGCGCGGATCAACGGCCTCACCGCCAAGTACCGCCTGATCGCCGTCTCGGCCGCGTTCGTCGCCGCCGCCGCGTTCCCCTTCACCCAGAGCACCGACCAGTTCACCCTCATCGCGGTCAACATCCTCATCTTCGCGACCGTCGCCCTCGGACTGAACATCGTCGTCGGCCTCGCCGGACTGCTCGACCTCGGATACGTCGCCTTCCTCGGCGTCGGCGCCTACACGGCCGCCCTCGTCTCCGGAACCACCGCCTCCGTCTTCGACGTCCACTTCCCCTTCTGGGCCGCCGTCCTCACCGGCGCCGTCGTCTCCCTGATCTTCGGCGTCCTCATCGGCGCACCCACCCTGCGGCTGCGCGGCGACTACCTCGCCATCGTCACCCTCGGCTTCGGAGAGATCTTCCGCATCGCCGTCGGCAACCTCGACGGCGTATCGGGCCCCCGCATCACCAACGGCCCCAACGGCGTACCGAACATCCCCGACCTCAACTTCTTCGGGTACAACTTCGGCGAGTCCCACACCATCCTCGGCTTCGAACTCGGCGCCTACGCCAACTACTACCTGCTGATGCTCCTCGCCATGATCCTCGTGGTGGTCGTCTTCAGCCGGGCCGGCGACTCCCGCATCGGACGCGCCTGGGTGGCCATCCGCGAGGACGAGACCGCCGCCACCGCCATGGGCATCAACGGCTTCCGCGTCAAGCTCATCGCCTTCGCCCTCGGCGCCACCCTCGCCGGCCTCGCCGGCACCGTACAGGCACACGTCCAGCACACCGTCGTCCCCGAGATGTACGTGTTCGCCGGCCCCGTGCCGCCCAACTCCGCGTTCCTCCTCGCCGCCGTCATCCTCGGCGGCATGGGCACCATCACCGGACCCCTCATCGGCGCGTCCCTGCTCTACCTGATCCCCGCGAAGCTCCAGTTCCTCCAGGACTACCAGCTCCTCGGCTTCGGTATCGCCCTCATCCTGCTGATGCGCTTCCGCCCCGAAGGCCTCATCGCCAACCGGCGGGCACAGCTCCAATTCCACGAGACCGACCAGCTCGACGTACCGGACGACACCGCCGGCGCGGGCGCCGGCGTCGCCAAGGCGGGGGCGTGAACGACATGACGACCGCGACCACAACCACCAGCGTCCTCGACGCCACCGGCGTCACCATGCGCTTCGGCGGCCTCACCGCCGTACGCAACGTCGACCTCCACGTCAACGCGGGCGAGATCGTCGGACTCATCGGCCCCAACGGCGCCGGCAAGACCACCTTCTTCAACTGCCTCACCGGCTTGTACGTACCGACCGAGGGCACCGTCACCTACAAGGGCACCGTCCTCCCGCCCAAGCCCCACCTCGTCACCAACGCGGGCATCGCCCGCACCTTCCAGAACATCCGGCTCTTCGCCAACATGACCGTCCTGGAAAACGTCCTCGTCGGACGCCACACCCGCACCAAAGAAGGACTCTGGTCCGCGCTCCTGCGAGGCCCCGGCTTCAAGAAGGCCGAAGCCGCCTCCCACGAACGCGCCATGGAACTCCTCGAATTCATCGGCCTCCAGCACAAGGCCGACCACCTCGCCCGCAACCTCCCCTACGGCGAACAGCGCAAGCTCGAAATCGCCCGCGCCCTCGCCGCCGAACCCGGCCTGCTCCTCCTCGACGAGCCCACCGCCGGCATGAACCCCCAGGAAACCCGCGTCACCGAAGAACTCATCTTCGCCATCCGGGACCAGGGCATCGCCGTACTCGTCATCGAGCACGACATGCGGTTCATCTTCAACCTGTGCGACCGCGTCGCCTGCCTCGTCCAGGGCGAGAAACTCGTCGAAGGCACCCCCTCGACCGTCCAGGGCGACGAACGCGTCATCGCCGCCTACCTCGGCACCCCCTTCGAAGGCGCCCCCGGCGGCGAAGAAGTCGCCGCGGTCGAAGCGGCGGAGGCAGCCGCCGAGGCAGCGGACACGGTGACCGACGCACCGGGCAACACCGGCACCACCAGCACCACAGGTACGGAAGGGGACGCGAAGTGACCGCGCTTCTGGAGGTCGAGGACCTCAAAGTCGCCTACGGCAAGATCGAAGCCGTCAAGGGCATCTCCTTCAGCGTCGAAGCCGGCCAGATCGTCACCCTCATCGGCACCAACGGCGCCGGCAAGACCACCACCCTGCGCACCCTCTCCGGGCTCCTCAAGCCCTCGGGCGGCCGGATCGTCTTCGACGGAAAGCCCCTCGCCACCGTCCCCGCGCACAAGATCGTCGCCCTCGGACTCGCCCACTCCCCCGAAGGCCGGCACATCTTCCCCCGGCTCACCATCACGGAGAACCTCCAGCTCGGAGCGTTCCTGCGGACGGACAAGGCCGGCATCGAGAAGGACATCCAGCGCGCCTACGACCTCTTCCCCATCCTGGGCGAACGACGGAAGCAGGCAGCCGGCACCCTCTCCGGCGGCGAACAGCAGATGCTCGCCATGGGACGCGCCCTGATGTCCCAGCCCAAACTGCTCATGCTCGACGAACCCTCCATGGGCCTCTCCCCGATCATGATGCAGAAGATCATGGAAACCATCGTGGAGCTCAAGTCACAGGGCACCACCATCCTGCTCGTCGAACAGAACGCCCAAGCCGCGCTCTCCCTCGCCGACCAGGGCCACGTCATGGAAATCGGCAAGATCGTCCTGTCCGGCACAGGCGACTCCCTGCTCCACGACGAATCCGTACGCAAGGCCTACCTCGGCGAGGACTGACCCCTACGTACGCGAAGAGGGCCCGCCCCCGGCCGATGACCGGGGGCGGGCCCTCTTCGCGTACGGAACCAGGTCACGTACGGGGCCAGAGGGCTACTGCCCCTTCCCCGCCTTCTTCTCCGCCGCGTCCTCGATGACGGCCTCAGCCACCTGCTGCATCGACATCCGCCGGTCCATCGACGTCTTCTGAATCCACCGGAACGCCGCCGGCTCCGTCAGCCCGTACTGCGTCTGCAGCACCGACTTCGCCCGGTCCACCAGCTTCCGCGTCTCCAGCCGCAGCGTCAGATCCGCGACCTCCCGCTCCAGCGTCCGCAGCTCCGTGAACCGCGACACCGCCATCTCGATGGCCGGCACCACATCACTCTTGCTGAACGGCTTCACCAGATACGCCATCGCCCCGGCATCCCGCGCCCGCTCCACCAGATCCCGCTGCGAGAACGCGGTCAGCATCAACACCGGCGCGATGGACTCCTCCGCGATCTTCTCCGCCGCGGAGATCCCGTCCAGAACGGGCATCTTCACATCGAGGATCACCAGATCGGGCCGGTGCTCCCGCGCCAGCGCGACAGCCTGCTCCCCGTCACCGGCCTCACCGACGACGGAGTACCCCTCCTCCTCCAGCATCTCTTTCAGATCCAGACGGATCAGGGCCTCGTCCTCAGCGATGACGACACGTGTCGTCAGCGGCGGGACGTGCGACTTGTCGTCATCGTCGGCGGGCTGGGGCGACTCGGGGGCGGTCACGGGGGGCTCCTCGTTCCAGACAGGATGCTGCTCCCCATGAGCCTACCGAGCTGCGGTATTGTGGTCACGCAGCGGGTCTGGCAAAACCTTTGATTCCGTGAGCCCCGGTAGCCCAACGGCAGCAGGCAATGCTCTCAAACAGCATACAGTGTGGGTTCGAATCCCACCCGGGGCACTTTTCCTTCGATTCTAAGGTTGGCCTTCTAGCCAACGATCTTCACCCTTCCCGGTGAACGTGTCTTCGATTCCGCTCGGCGCGACGAAGATCCAGCGAAGCTCCCGTTCATGGAGCAGCATGAACCGTCGATACGCGAAGAAGCACTTGCCCTGTTGAGGCAAGGCTTGACGAACCGAGCCGTGGCAAAACGTCTGAACGTACCGCGCGGAACAATTAGCTGGTGGCGCCACGAAGACCGCCGGAAGTGCGGTGAGACTGTTGCTACGCGCCCCTCGCTGCTCTGTCCTGTCTGCGACAACCGCCCACTCGACCGCCCCGCCTACGCCTACCTGCTAGGGCTGTACCTCGGCGACGGCCACATCAGTCACTACGTGAAGCACAAGGTGCCAACTCTCATGCTCACGCTGGACAACGCGTGGCCGGCTTGCAAGACGCGGCGGAAGCTGCCCTAAGGGCCGTTTTCCCGCACAACGCCACGTGTCGCCTGCGCCGCAAGGGCTGCCAGAACATCAAGGTCTACTTCAAGCACCTTGTCTGCCTGTTCCCCCAGCACGGCCCCGGCAAGAAGCACGAACGGAAGATCGAACTCGTCGCCTGGCAACAGGGCATCGTGGACGAGCACCCATGGGAGTTCATACGCGGGCTCATCCACTCGGATGGCTGCCGCATCACCAACTGGACCGAGAAGAACATCGGCGGCGAACGTAAGCGGTACGAGTACCCCCGCTACTTCTTCTCCAACGCTTCCGCCGACATCCTGCGGCTGTTCGGTGAAACTCTCGACAAAGTCGGCGTCGACTGGAAACCAGTCAGGCAGAGCCGTCTCGTCCAGAACATCTCCGTCGCCAAGCGCGCATCCGTCGCTCTCATGGACGCCCGCATAGGCCCCAAGCACTGACAGAGCCGGCGGACCCGTCTTGGCCTGATCGCGTGAAGCTGTGCTCTCACCCGGGGCGTCAGTGCCGAAAATACTATTGCCGCACCAATGGTGGCCTTCGGAGAAGAAGACCGGAGGCCCTCAATGGATCAGAACATCGTGCGGGTGAAGATCCACCCTGCGATCGGCATCGCCCGCGTCGGTAACAGCGCCGCGGAGTTCTTCGTCGGCCCGGAGTCGCCCGACCGGGTGCCCGAGCAGCCCGGGTTCTACAAGGACGCGGCCGGGGCGGTCAAAAGGCAGGCGGCGCGTTTTCGGCTGTACGGCTACAACGCGGCCGGGGAGGTCGTGCGGGAGCTCAAGCTGAACGAGGGGGGTGTGTCCGAGGTCGCGTGGACCGTGCACCTCGCCAACAAGAAGGCCGCCTGGTACCAGTTCCATGTGGCGCTCGACATCCCCGAGGGCAAGAATCTGGCGCCCGCGCAGTACGGCCTGCGGAACGCCGGTGTCGTGGGGGCCAACCGGAAGAAGCTGGTCAACGATCCGGGAAGCCGGACCGTCCTCGCGTCCGCCGCCGAGACCCGGAAGTTCGACTCCGGGAAGATCATGGACAGGACGGTCTACCTCGGGGAGATCTCCGCCCAGTCCGACGGCCGTCTGCTGGTGCTCGGCGGCATGGGTACGTCCAAGTCCTACGCGAACCAGCCGGCGACGGGGGTCGCCAACAACGACACCTGGTACGACGACACCTCCGACGGCCCGGTGACGGCGACCGTCACCCTTCAGGGCCGCACGCTCACGGCGACGCCCGCCTGGGTCGTGGTCGGCCCTCCGGACTACGCGCCGAACACGAAGAGCGTGCGCACCCTGTACGACCTGCTCCACGACGTGTTCTTCGGCGGTACGCAGCCCCCACCGCAGGTCTCGTTCGCGCACGACATCGAGCCCGTCCTGCGCCGGTTCTGCGATCTCCAGTGGGTCAATCACGGTTTCGCCTCTCAATTCGGCTGGAAGGGCCCGCACGACTTCCTCGCTCCGGCGATGCTGAGCCGTCTCGCCGACGCGTCCGACCGGAACCGGGAGCTGCGCCGTCAGGTGTACATCGCGCTGCGCAACTACGACCGGGACGGGACCTCCCCGCTGCCGTGGCCGTGGGTCTACGGCGACGCGATGGCCACGGCCGCTCATCCGTCCGTACGGCACTATCTGCTGCTGTCCCCGACCCAGGACCGGATGATGGAGCGCTGGGCGGAAGGGAAGTTCACGCCCGGCACGGAGCGGACGGTGTATCCGGAGGTCGACGACGCCCCCGTCGCCGAGCAGCCGGGACTGCTGGACCGCGCGGCGCTGGAGCACTGCGCGGCCGACGCCTTCCACCCGGGCAGTGAGGTGACCTGGCCGATCCGGCGCAGCACCATGTACACGGAGCCGTTTCGGATCCGGCAGCGTGCCGCGGGCGCCTCCGAGCCCGATTACGGGGTGTCGCTCACCCCGGAGAAGGCGCTCGCGCCGAACGGCCCGACGTACGCCCAGGGGCCGGGGGACCTCACTCGGTGGATGGCGGCTCCCTGGCAGACGGATGCGGCGCGCTGCCGTTCCGGTTACGAGGTCCTGGGCAATCTGGGTCCTCGTTACAGTCCGTATCTGCCGACGTTCTGGCCCGCCCATGTGCCCAATCATGTGCTGAAGGAGGACGACTTCGCGGTCGTCAACTCGGCGCCGCCGCCGGGTGATGACGGTGTGCGGGCGACGGCTTTCGAGCGGCGTGCGGTCTGGTTGCGCGGTCTCGTGGGTACGGTCGCGCAGCAGACCAATCAGATGATCACCGACTGGCCGAAGTTCGGCATCGTCGAGGAGCGCGCGTACACCGTGGGGGACGGTGCGTTCCCGGAGAGGATTTCGGTGGAGTCCCGTCCCGCTGCGCCGTTCGATGCCGCGCCGGATACGCGCAATCTGGTCAATCTCCAGGTGCCTCAGGCTGCTTTCCCGCATTTGTCCGCCGCCGCGGGTACGTGGGCGGCGGAGGGTCCTGGTGCGGAGGCGGTGGAGGAGGCGTTGGTGAGTCAGGCGGTGCGTCGGGCTGTGGCGGAGACCCGGTTCACCGAGGAGGAGATCTCCGCCGGTTACGACGAGAGGCTCGACCCGTTCCACGAGGGACTGTGAGCCGAGGGGCTGTGAGCGGCGGGGCTGTGAGCGGCGCGCCGTCCCTCGGTCGTTCCCTGGGCGTGCGTCCCGGCGCCGGGTTCGACGTGGTGGTCGCGGGTGGTGGGCCGGCCGGCTGCGCGGCGGCGCTCGCGCTCGCCCGTGCGGGCCGGAGGGTTCTGCTGGCGGACGCGGGGACGGGCCCGCCGAAGGTCGGGGAGGCGCTCGTGTCCGCCGGTGCGGTGCTGCTGGAGGACCTCGGGGCCGGTGGCGGGGTGCTGGGCTCCGGGCATCTGCCCTGTTACGCGAACCTGTCGGCCTGGGGTTCGTCCGAGTTGCGGGCGGTCGACTTTCTCAACGATCCGCGGGGCCATGGGTGGCATCTGGACCGGAAGGTGTTCGACGGGCGGCTGCGTGACGCGGTGCGTGCGGCGGGGGCCGAGGTGGTCGAGAACGCCGCGGTGCGCCGGCCGGTCCGTCGGCCGGACGGCGGTTGGGTCCTGGTCCTGCGCGGCGCGAGCGGTGACCGTACGGTGCGCTGTCGCTGGCTGGTGGATGCCACGGGACGGGCCGCCGCGGTGGCCGTCGGGCGCGGTGCGCGGCGGCGGTCGTGCGATCGGCTGGCCGCCCTGTGTCTGGTCCTCGGGCCGGCTCCGGGCGCCGTCGAGGGCTGTTCGCTGGTGGAGTCGGACGGGGACGGCTGGTGGTACACGGCGCCGCTGTCCGGGGGGCGTCGGTTGGTGGCCTATTTCACCGATGCCGATCTGCCGTCGGCCGCTCTTCGTACCGCGGAGGAGTTGCGACCGCGTCTTCTGGCGACCCGCCATGTGGGGCGGCGGGCGGAGCCTCATGGTTTCGTCGCGTCGGCGGTGCTGCGGAGGGCGCCCGCGCACAGTGTGTTCCTGGACCGGGTGTGGGGGGACGGCTGGGTCGCGGCCGGGGACGCGGCGGTCGCCTTCGATCCGCTCTCGTCGCAGGGTGTCCTGACCGCCCTGTACACGGGGATGGGCGCCGGGGAGGCTGTGGATGCGTGGTTGCGGGGGGACGTGGCGGCTCTGGGTGGTTACGAGGACGGGGTGCGGCGGGCGCGTGCGGCGTACGTCCGTGGTCACCGGATCGTCCACGCGCGGGAGACCCGCTGGGCCGATCGCGTCTTCTGGGCCCGTCGGCTGGCGGCGGCACGGGACGGCGTACCGCCCCGGGTACGGGCCCGGATGTGACGGGCGGTTACTTCGGGGTGTCGTCCTCGCCGATGTGGTGCACCCGGACGAGGTTCGTGGAGCCTGCCACGCCCGGCGGGGAGCCCGCCGTGATGACGACCACGTCGCCCGGGCGGCAGCGGCCGATGCGCAGGAGTTCTTCGTCGACCTGGGCGACCATGGCGTCGGTGGAGTCCACGTGGGGGCCGAGGAAGGTTTCCACTCCCCAGGTGAGGTTGAGCTGGGAGCGGGTGGCCGGGTCGGGGGTGAAGGCGAGGAGGGGGATCGGGGAGCGGTAGCGGGAGAGGCGTTTGACGGTGTCGCCGGACTGGGTGAAGGCGACGAGGAACTTCGCGCCGAGGAAGTCGCCCATCTCCGCCGCCGCGCGGGCGACCGCGCCGGCCTGGGTGCGGGGTTTGTTGTGGTCCGTGAGGGGTGGGAGGCCGTTGGCGAGGATGTCCTCCTCCGCGGCCTCCACGATGCGGCCCATGGTCCTGACGGTTTCGACGGGGTATTTGCCGACGCTGGTCTCGCCGGAGAGCATCACGGCGTCGGTGCCGTCGATCACGGCGTTGGCGACGTCGGACGCCTCGGCGCGGGTGGGGCGGGAGTTGTCGATCATCGAGTCGAGCATCTGGGTGGCGACGATGACCGGTTTGGCGTTGCGCCTGGCGAGTTTGATGGCGCGTTTCTGGACGATCGGCACCTGTTCGAGGGGCATTTCGACGCCGAGGTCGCCTCGGGCGACCATGATGCCGTCGAAGGCGGCAACGATGTCATCGATGTTCTCGACGGCCTGGGGTTTCTCGACCTTGGCGATGACGGGGAGCCTGCGGTGTTCTTCGTCCATGATGCGGTGGACGTCGTCGATGTCGGCGCCGCTGCGCACGAAGGAGAGGGCGATGATGTCGGCGCCGAGGTGGAGCGCCCAGCGGAGGTCGTCGATGTCCTTGTCGGAGAGCGCGGGGACGGAGACGGCGACGCCGGGGAGGTTGAGGCCCTTGTGGTCGGAGACCATGCCGCCTTCGACCACGAGGGTGCGGACCCGGGGTCCGTCGACGGAGGTGACTTCGAGGGTGACCCTGCCGTCGTCCACGAGGATGCGCTCGCCCGTGGTGACGTCGGCGGCGAGTCCTTCGTAGGTGGTGGAGCAGGTGTGGCGGTCGCCTTCGTGGGGTTCGACGGTGATGGTGAACTCGTCGCCGCGTTCAAGGAGTACGGGGCCTTCGTGGAAGCGGCCGAGGCGGATCTTCGGGCCTTGAAGGTCGGCGAGGATTCCGACGCTGCGGCCGGTTTCGTCGGCGGCTTTCCGTACGCGCTGGTAGCGCTCCTCGTGTTCGGCGTGGGTGCCGTGGCTGAGGTTGAGGCGGGCGATGTCCATTCCGGCTTCGACCAGTGCTTTGATCTGGTCGTACGAGTCGGTGGCGGGCCCCAGGGTGCAGACGATCTTCGCTCGGCGCATAGGTCGAGCGTAGAGCTTACCCACCGGTAGGGAATTGGGTCTGCATGACTGCTCAACAACCTTTGCGTGAAAGGTTGTTGGCAGGGTTTAAGTGTGCGCGGGGGTGCTCCGATGAGCACTTTCGGAGCGGTCGGATTCCGGCGGATTCAGGAACTGAGATCCGGCGGGGTCATCGTGAAGCGCGCGTTCACCTGTGCGTAGACGGTCTGCCGCTGCGGTTCGAGGTCGAGCGCGGGCGCGGCCTCCTCGGAGCTCGCGCCTCCGTACGCGACGCTGCGCATGGCTCCGGGGGCGGCGGGCATCCCGTATCCCCCGCTGTTCTCCGCGCCGATGTCGGCCAGCTCGACCAGGGCGGCGAGGCGGGCGCCGAGCGCTTCCGCGTACTCCCGGGCGCGCTGGACCGCTTCCCGTACGGCCTGGCGGCGGGCCTCACCGCGGGCCGGGGAGTCGGGGCGCAGGGACCACCAGGGGCCGGCGACGCTGGTGAGTTCGAGGTCGGCGATACGGGTGGTGAGTTCACCCAGAGCGGTGAAGTCGGCGAGTTCGACGGTGAGGTGGACGCGGCCGTGGTAGGCGCGGACGCGTTCGCCGCGGCCGTGCTTGCTCAGCTCGGGGCTGATGGAGAAGGCGCCGGTCTCCAGTTTCTCGACGGCGTCGCCGTAGCTCTTGACGAGGTCGAGGACCCAGGTGTTGCGCCGGGTGAGGTCGTCGAGGGCGGTGCGCCGGTCGGTGCCGCGGGCGCCGACGGTGATGGAGATACGGGCGATCTCGGGGTCGACTTCGAGCCGTGCTTCGCCGCGGACGGCGACCCTGGGCGTGTCGGGGGTGCCGTAGGAGGGGGCGGGGGTCGGGGTGTCGGTGGTCATGGGGGCGGCTCCCTCGTACGTACGGCGATGGCGGTCCGTGCTGCTGTGCTCGTCCGTGCTGCAGTGCCTGTCCGTGCTGCTGTGCCCACTCTCGCATCCGGGTCCGACACTCTCCGCGTGAGACCGGGGACACGACCTCTGGCAGTCATCTGATCGAAACCGTCAGGGGGTGTTGCCGTGCGGTGGTTCTGAGCCAGAATCTACGCGCGTTGTGCAATGGATCGTTGCGCGATGGATCGAGGGAGAAGAAGAAATGCCGCTGAACCGTAGGACGCTCCTGGGCAGTGCGGCCGTCGCCGGTGCCGGAGCGGCGCTGGCCGCCGGGGGTACGGCCCCGGCGCAGGCCGCCGGGCAGGGTCAGGGTTCCGCTCATGGACGTCCGCCGAAGCGGTACGCGTTCACGGTGATGGGGACGACCGACCTGCACGGGAACGTCTTCAACTGGGACTACTTCACGGACAAGGAGTTCGACGACGCCGCCCACAACGACGTCGGTCTGGCGAAGATCTCGACGCTGGTCGATCAGATCCGTCAGGAGAAGGGCCGGCACAACACGCTGCTGATCGACGCGGGTGACACCATCCAGGGCACCCAGCTCTCGTACTACTACGCGAAGGTCGACCCGATCACCGCGAAGCGCGGTCCGGTGCATCCGATGGCGCAGGCGATGAACGCGATCGGTTACGACGCGGCGGCGCTCGGGAACCACGAGTTCAACTACGGCATTCCGGTGCTGCGCAAGTTCGAGGAGCAGGTGCGTTTTCCGCTGCTCGGGGCGAACGCGCTGGACGCGAAGACGCTGAAGCCGGCGTTCGCGCCGTATGTCATCAAGAAGCTGCGGACGCCGGGCGGCCGTGAGGTGCGGGTGGCGATTCTCGGGCTGACCAACCCCGGGATCGCGATCTGGGACAAGGCGAACGTCCAGGGGAAGATGACCTTCCCGGGTCTGGAGGAGCAGGCGGCGAAGTGGGTGCCGAAGCTGCGTTCGATGGGCGCGGATGTGGTGATCGTGTCGGCGCACTCGGGGTCGGACGGTTCGTCGTCGTACGGTGACCAGCTTCCGTACGTGGAGAACGCGGCGGGTCTGGTGGCCGAGCGGGTGCCGGGCATCGACGCGATCCTGGTCGGGCACGCGCATGTGGAGATCCCGGAGCGCCGGGTGGTCAACAAGGCGAGCGGTAAGGACGTGGTGCTGTCCGAGCCGCTCAAGTGGGGTCAGCGGCTGACGCTCTTCGACTTCGAGCTGGTGTGGGAGCGGGGGCGCTGGACGGTCGAGAAGGTCACGTCGAAGGTCCTCAACTCGAACACGGTCGCGGAGGACAAGAAGATCACGCGGCTGCTGTCGGACGAGCACCGCAAGGTCGTCGCGTACGTCAACCAGGTGATCGGTACGTCGACGGCGGCGATGTCCACGGCCGACGCGCCGTGGAAGGACGAGCCGATCATCGACCTGATCAACCATGTTCAGGCGGAGACGGTGAAGGCGGCGCTGGCGGGCGGCGAGTGGGCGGCGCTGCCGGTGCTCTCCCAGGCGTCGTGCTTCTCGCGTACGGCGGGGATCCCGGCCGGCGAGGTGACGATCAAGGACGCGGCGGGGCTGTACCCGTTCGAGAACACGCTGGAGGCGCGGCTGGTGACCGGCGCGCAGATACTGGCGTACCTGGAGTACTCGGCGAAGTACTACGTGCGGACGGCGGCGGGTGCGCCGGTGGACACGTCGAAGCTGACGAACGCGGACGGTACGCCGGACTACAACTACGACGTGGTGTCGGGGCTGACGTACGAGATCGACATCGCGAAGCCCGCGGGTTCGCGGATCGTGGATCCGCGGTTCGGCGGGCAGCCGCTGGATCCGGCGGCGACGTTCGTGCTGGCGGTGAACAACTACCGGGCGAGCGGCGGCGGGAACTTCCCGCACATCGCCGGGGCGCGGCAGCTCTGGTCGAACTCGGACGAGATCCGTAACACGATCATCGGTTGGGTGAAGGCGGCTGGCACGGTCGATCCGTCGGCGTTCGCGTCGGTGGACTGGAAGCTGACGCGGGACGGTACGCCGGTCTTCTGAGCCGTCCGTACGCCGGTCTCCCGAGCCGTCCGCCGGACCTGAGGTCCGCCGGACCTGAGGGGCCGGGTTCTGTCCCGTCGTGTTCAGCGGAGTGTTCAGCGGACCTCGGTGAGCGGGACCAGGTCCCTCGGTGCGGGCACCGTGGGGGTCCGGTCCTGGCCGTCGAGTCCGAAGGTGGTGAAGGCGGTGCGCCGGGGCAGGGTGTAGGGCTCTGTCCCGGTGAGGTGGCCCATGAGGTGGTTGAGGATGGTCGCGCCGCGCCACGCGGCGAGTCCGAGGTCGGGTGCGCCGACGCCGTGGGTGTGCCGGTCGGCGTTCTGTACGTAGGCGGAGCCGCTGACGCTCGGGTCGAGGACGAGCCGGTGGTGTGCGTCGATGCGGGGGCGTCCCGAGCCGTCCCTGCACATGTACGGGTCGAGTCCGGCGAGGAGCCGGTCGAGGGAGCGTTCCCGGTAGCCGGTGGCGAGGACGACGGCGTCGGTGGTGAGCCGGGTGCGGGTGGCCTGCCTGCGGTGTTCCAGGTGGAGTTCGAGCTTGGTGGTGCCGACGCGGCCCGCGGTACGGATCTGGACGCCGGGGGTGAGGACGGCGTCGGGCCAGCCGCCGTGGAGGGTGCGGCGGTACAGCTCGTCGTGAATGGCGGCGATGGTCTCGGGGCTGATGCCTTTGTGGAGCTGCCACTGGCTGGGGAGGAGCTCGTCGCGGGCGTGTTCGGGCAGGGCGTGGAAGTAGCGGGTGTAGTCGGGGGTGAACTGTTCCAGGCCGAGCTTGGAGTACTCCATGGGCGCGAAGGCTTCGGTACGGGCCAGCCAGTGGATCCGCTCGGCTCCGGCGGGGCGGGCGCGCAGCAGGTCGAGGAAGACCTCGGCGCCGGACTGGCCTGAGCCGATGACGGTGATGTGTCCCGCGGCGAGGAGCCGGTCGCGCTGGTCGAGGTAGTCGGCCGAGTGGACGACGGGGACGGTGGGGGCGTCGACGAGCGGCCTGAGCGGGTCGGGTACGTACGGTTCGGTGCCGATCCCGAGGGCGATGTGGCGGGTGTAGGCGCGGCCGAGGGCTTCGACCTCGCCGTCGGGGTCGAGCTGGGTGAAGTCGACCTCGAACAGGTCGCGTTCGCCGTTCCAGCGGACGGCGTCGACCTGGTGGCCGAAGTGGAGTCCGGGGAGTTGTTCGCTGACCCAGCGGCAGTAGGCGTCGTACTCGGCGCGCTGGATGTGGAAGCGCTCGGCGAAGTAGAAGGGGAAGAGCCGGTCGCGGGCCTTGAGGTAGCTGAGGAACGACCAGGGGCTCGCGGGGTCGGCGAGGGTGACCAGGTCCGCGAGGAACGGGACCTGGAGGGTGGCGCCGTCGATGAGCAGCCCGGGGTGCCAGTGGAAGGCGGGGCTCTGGTCGAAGAAGGCGGTGGTGAGGGGGGATCGGGCGCCGTCGGGGCCCGGGATGCCGTCGGCGAGGGCGGCGAGGGAGAGGTTGAACGGGCCGATGCCGATGCCCACCAGGTCGTGGGGGTGGGCGAGGTCGGTGGGGTGGGCGGTCATCGGCGTGTGCTGCCTTCCACGAGTGGTGGTGTCTGGCAAGCACAACGAGGCGACGCTGTCAGGGGTATCGGGGGATCCGGCGCCGGTCGCCGAAGAGGCTGAAAAACACTCCGGGGTCCGTGGCCCCCGGCCGGGTTTCACGGCCCCCGGCCAGGTCCCTCGGACAGCGGCCGGGTCCCTCGGACAGCGGCCCGGTCCTGCCGGGGGCCGGCCTGGCGCGAGGCCGGGCCCCGGCGGATTCCGTGCGGGGTTCAGCCCGTACGGACCCGCAGCGCGCGGGCCAGGTCGTCGATCTGGTCGACCAGCTTACGGCGCAGGGACGGGATCATCTCCGTACCGTCCAGGCAGTTCCGGCCGAGCCGCAGCGCTTCCTCGTCGACGGCGTACGCGGGGAAGGCGTAGCGGCCGGCGGCGTCGGCGATGGCGGGGCCGCGGCGGTCGGCGAGGGCGATGGCCTCGGGGTAGAAGCGGGGGACGTACTCCCGTACGAGGTCGGCCTGTTCGGGTTGCCAGAAGCCCTTGGCGGTGGCGGTGAAGAGGTAGTTGGACAGCTCGTCGGTCTCGAAGAGCCGGCCCCAGGCGCGGGCCTTGGCCTCCGGGTCGGGGAGGGCGGCGCGGCAGTGGGCGGCGCCCTCCTGGCCGGTGGCGCTGGGGTCGCGGTCGAGTTCGGCGTCGATGGTGGCGGTGTCGACGGCGCCGAGGACGGCGAGGCGGGTGAGGACGCGCCAGCGCAGTTCGGGGTCGAGTTCGGGGCCGCCGGGGACGCTGCCGGAGTCGAGCCAGTCCTGGAGGGGGTCGGGCTGGGTGGTGGCGTCGATGAAGTGGCGTACGGCGGTGAGGCGCAGGCCGGGGTGGTTGCCGTCCTCGGTGCGGCGGATGAGGTCGCGGCAGAGTGCGGTGAGGGTGGCGAGTGCGGCGGGCCGCTGTTCGGCGGTGAGGTAGCGGTCGGTGATCTGGGTGGCGGCGAAGGCGAGGACGCCTTCGGCGAGGGCGACGTCGGTCTCGTGGGGCAGGTGGGTGCGGGCGGCGTCGAGGTAGGCGGTGGGGGCGAGTTCCCCGTCGCGGACCATGTCGCGGGCGGCGTTCCACAGGACGGTACGGGTGAGGGGTTCGGGGATGCCGGAGAGGGTGCGCAGCGCGGTGTCCCAGGAGGGCGCGTCGAGGCGGACCTTGGCGTAGGTGTAGTCGCCGTCGTTGAGGAGGACGAGGGCGGGCCTGCGGCCGGGGAGGGTGAGGGGCTCGGTGAGGGGGAGGTCGAGTTCGAGCCGGTCGCGTGCGACGAGGCGGGCGGGGTGGGCGCCGTCGTCGGGGGCGGTGTCGTACGTACCGACGGTGAGGCGGTGGGGGCGGCTGCCGTCGCGGTCGACGTCGAGGGTCCAGCGGGTGGCGTGGTCGGTGATCCGGGGGGTGAGGGTGTCGACGCCGGTGGTACGGAGCCACTGCTCGGCCCAGGCGTGGACGTCACGGTCGGTGGCGTGGGCGAGGGAGTCGATGAAGTCGGCGAGGGTGGCGTTGCCGAACTTGTGGCGGGCGAAGTGGTTGTTGATACCGGCGAGGAAGTCCTTCTCGCCGAGCCAGGCGACGAGTTGGCGGAGCGCGGAGGCGCCCTTGGCGTAGGAGATGCCGTCGAAGTTGAGGAGCGCCGAGGCGGTGTCGGGGACGGCGGCGGGGTCGGGGGCGACGGGGTGGGTGGAAGGGCGCTGGTCGGCGTCGTACCCCCAGCCCTTGCGCCAGATGCCGAAGTCGACCCAGGTGTCGGTGAAGCGGGTGGCCTCGGTGAGGGTCTGGTAGCCCATGTACTCGGCGAAGGACTCGTTGAGCCAGATGTCGTCCCACCAGGTGAGGGTGACGAGGTCGCCGAACCACATGTGGGCCATTTCGTGGGCGATGACCATGGCGCGGGTCTGGCGCTCGTTGTCGGTGACGGCGGAGCGGTAGACGAATTCGTCGCGGAAGGTGACGAGGCCGGGGTTCTCCATGGCGCCCGCGTTGAACTCGGGGACGAAGGCCTGGTCGTAGGAGTCGAAGGGGTACGGCTCCTCGAACTTCTCGTGGTAGCGGTCGTAGCAGGCGCGGGTGACCTCGAAGATCTCGTCGGCGTCGGTGTCGAGGTGGGGGGCGAGGGAGCGGCGGCAGTGGATGCCGAAGGGCAGGCCGGCGTGTTCGGTGCGGATGCTGTGCCAGGGGCCCGCGGCGACGGCGACGAGGTAGGTGGAGATGCGGGGTGTGGGGGCGAGACTCCAGCGGCCCGCGCCGCCCTGTCGGGAGCCCTCCTGCTCCGTACCCCCGTGCTCCGGGCCGGTCCGCTCGGCGATTCCGTTGCCGAGGACGGTCCACCGGTCGGGCGCGGTGACGGTCAGCTCGAAGACGGCCTTGAGGTCGGGCTGGTCGAAGGCGGCGAAGACGCGCTGGACGTCCTCCATGAAGAGCTGGGTGTAGACGTACGTCTCGCCGTCGGTGGGGTCGGTGAAGCGGTGCATGCCCTCGCCGGTACGGGAGTACCGCATGGCGGCGTCGACGCGCAGCTCGTGCGCGCCCGGAGTGAGCCCGGTGAGCGCGAGCCGGTTCCCGTCGAGGGCGGCGGGGTCCAGGGACGCGCCGTCGAGGGTGACGGTGCGCAGGGTGGCGGGCTTCAGCTCGACGAAGGTGTCTCCGGCCGCCCGGACCGTGAACTGTATGACGGTGCTGGAGTCGAAGGTGTCCTCGCCGGTGGTCAGATCGAGGGCGATCGTGTACCGCTGGACGTCGAGGAGCCGGGCTCGGGTCTGCGCTTCGTCGCGCGTCAGTACGGGCATGGGGCCATGCTGCCCGATGGTCCTGGGGCCGCGCAGCAAGGTTCTTTGCGCTGTGAGCGCACGGATCCATCCCGCCGGATCCCCCCTCCGGGGGCCGCGGCGGGATCCGTCTCAGGCGTGGTGCTCAGGTATGGTGCCCAGGCGTGGTGCCCAGGCGTCGTACTCAGGCGTCGTACTCAGGCGTCGTGGCCGCGGGTCTCGCCGGCGATCGTCTCGTGGTGGCGGATCACCTCGGCGATGATGAAGTTGAGCAGCTTCTCCGCGAAGGCCGGGTCGAGGCGGGCGCTCTTCGCGAGCTCGCGCAGCCGGGTGATCTGGCGGGCCTCGCGGGCCGGGTCGGCCGGGGGGAGGTGGTGTTCGGCCTTGAGGAAGCCGACCTGCTGGGTGGCTTTGAAGCGTTCGGCGAGCATGTGTACGACGGCGGCGTCGATGTTGTCGATGCTCTCGCGGAGCCGGGTCAGCTCGGATTGCACCGACGCGTCGATGGCGCTACCGCTGTGGCCGTCGCCGTCGCTGCCAGGAGGGGTGCCGGGGGCGCTCGTGGTCATGGTCATGCAGCTTAGACGGAGCGGGGCCCCGGGCTCCCGGGGTGGTCAGAATGCGGGATCCCCTGCTTCCCGTACGCCGGGCGCCTCCTCCTCCCGTACGCCGGGCGCCTCCTCCTCCCGTATGCCGGGCGCTTCCTCTCCCCCGCCCGGCACCGTACGGCTCTGCTGCTCCCGGAACCGTACGGGCGCGGTCCCGACCCGGCGCGTGAACAGCCGGGAGAAGTAGGCGGGGTCGTCGTAGCCGACCCGGCGGGCGACGGCCGCGACGGGGAGTTCGGTGGCCACGAGGAGTTCCTTGGCGTGGCCGAGGCGGATCCCCAGCAGGTAGTCCTTCGGGCTGCGCCCGGAGGCCCGGCGTACGGCGGTGCGCAGGGCGGCCGGGGTCATCCCGTGGCGGGCCGCGTGGTCGGCGACCGTGAGCGGCAGGCAGGCGTCGCGGGCGAGCGCCTGGAGTACGGGGTCGCCCTCGGCGTCGGTGTCGGCGCGGGCGCGGCGCAGGGCGACGAGCAGTTCGTGGACGGCGGCGCCGGTCTCGACTTCGAGCAGGGGGTTGCCGTGGCGGGCGGCGCGGGCGATCCGGGCGACGGCGGCGCGGGCGCCGGTCGCGTCGGAGAGGGGGACGACGGGCCGGTCCGGTTCGATGTAGCCGAGTTCTGTGTAGGTGGCGGTGGCGGGTCCGGCGAAGTCGACGAAGCTCTCGTCCCAGCCGCCCTGCCGGTCGGGGCCGTAGTGGTGGGCGACGCCGGGCGTGAGCCAGAGCAGCGCGGGCGCGGTGACGGTGGTGCGGCGTCCGTCGGCGGAGCGGAACCAGCCGCTGCCCGTACTGATGACGACGGCGACGTGGTGGTCGAGGGTGCGGGGTCCGACGACGGGGATGGCGCCCTGCTGGAGGCCGACGCCGAGGCAGACGAGCCCGAGGCCGTGGTGGACCGGCCCGGGGCTGAAGAACCGCATCCAGGTGTGGTAGGTCATCCGCTACGTCGTCCCCTCCCCGGTCTTCTCCCCGCCGTTCCGTCCAACCAGTGCTGATCTTTGTCCATGGACCGTGCGGACGCCACCGGGAGAGGGTTGGTCCGGCGGACGCGACGGCGCACGGGACGGCGGGCACGACGGCGGGCAGGACGGCCGACACGACAGCCGGCGGGGCGGCCGACACGACGGCGGACAACCAGAACGGACGGTGGCTGAGCCGATGACCGAATTCACTGTGGGGAAAGAGCACTTCGAGGTGGACGGCCGTCCGGTACGGCTGCTGTCCGGCGCGCTGCACTACTTCCGGATCCATGAGGAGCACTGGGCGCACCGGCTCGGGATGCTGCGCGCGATGGGCCTCAACTGTGTGGAGACGTACGTCCCGTGGAACCTGCACGAGCCGGAGCCCGGCCGGTTCCACGAGGTCGAGGCGCTCGGCCGGTTCCTGGACGCGGCGCACGCGGCCGGGCTGTGGGCGATCGTCCGGCCGGGCCCGTACATCTGCGCGGAGTGGGAGAACGGCGGACTGCCGCACTGGCTGACGGGGCCGCTGGGCGCGCGGGTGCGGACCAGGGACGCGGAGTTCCTGGGCGCGGTGGGGCGCTGGTACGGGGAGCTGCTGCCGCGGGTGGCGGCCAGGGAGATCGGCCGGGGCGGTCCGGTGATCATGGTGCAGGTGGAGAACGAGTACGGGAGTTACGGCACCGACCAGGTCTATCTGGAGCGGCTGACGGAGCTGACGCGCACCTGCGGGATCACGGTTCCGCTGGTCACCTCGGACGGCCCCGAGGAGCACATGCTGACGGGCGGCCTGGTCCCGGGGCTCCTCGCGACCGTCAACTTCGGTTCGGGCGCGGGCGCGGCCTTCGAGACGCTGCGCCGGTACCGTCCCGAAGGCCCGCTGATGTGCATGGAGTTCTGGTGCGGCTGGTTCGAGCACTGGGGCGGTAAGCCGGTCGTACGGGATGCCGCGGACGCGGCGGGCGCGCTGCGGGAGATCCTGGAGGCGGGCGCCTCCGTCAATGTGTACATGGCGCACGGCGGGACGAACTTCGCCGGGTGGGCCGGGGCGAACCGGGCCGGTGAGCTGAACGGCGGGGCGCTGGAGCCGGATGTGACCTCGTACGACTACGACGCGCCGATCGACGAGGCGGGCCGCCCGACGGAGAAGTTCCGGCTGTTCCGCGAGGTGTTCGCGGAGTACCAGGAGGGTCCGCTGCCGGAGATCCCGCAGGCGCCGCCCGTGCTGGCCGCGCCCGTGACGGCGGAGTTCACCGGGTGGGCGCCGCTGGACGCGGTCCTGGAGACGCTCGGCGGCCCCGAGTCGCAGTCGGTACTGCCCCCGACGTTCGAGGAGCTGGGCGTGGACCGGGGGCTGGTCCGCTACCGGGTGGACATCCCGGGGCCGCGCACCCCGCAGCGGCTCACGCTGGCCGGGCTGCGCGATCTGGCGGTGGTGTACGTGGACGGCGTACGGGCCCAGGCGGGCGCGCTGAGCGACGGGGAGCCGACGCTGACGGAGCCGGTGGCCGGGCCCGCGTCCGTGGACATCTGGGTGGAGTCGCTGGCGCGGATCAACTACGGGCCGAGCCTGGGCGAGTCGAAGGGCATCACGGGCGGGGTGCTGCACGAGCGGCAGTATCTGCACGGGGTACGGGCGCGGGGGCTGCGGCTCGACGCGTTCGACGACACGGAGGCGGTGGCCCGCATCCCGTACGGGGCGGTACCGGAAGGGCTGCGGGACGGAGGGGGCGAACGCGGGCTGTACCGGGCCGCGTTCACGGTCACGGGCGCCGGTGACGCCCGGCTGACGCTGCCGTCCTGGACCCGCGGCTTCGTCTGGGTGAACGGTTTCTGCCTGGGCCGCTACTGGTCCGCGGGTCCGCAGGAGTCGCTGTACGTCCCGGGTCCGGTGCTGCGCGAGGGCGCCAACGAGCTGTGGGTTCTGGAGCTGGACGCCGCGGGTGAGCCCCAGGCGCATCTGGCCTGAGCGCCTGAGACAGGAATGAGGGGGGGGGGGGGGGGGGGGGGGGGCGGGGGGGGGGGCCCCCCCCCCGCCGGGGGGGGGGGGGGGGGGGGGGGGGGGGGGGGCAGGGGACGCGCCCGGACCGTCGGGGGTCGTCAGGCCGGGTGCCGCTGGGCGCCCGCCGGGCGCCGGCGGGCGTCGTCCCGGAGCAGGCCGATCCGCGCC
>NZ_JBITHL010000013.1:0-223673 GCF_044457965.1 Streptomyces sp. NPDC050509
GTGTGTGGTGGTTGGGGGGGGGGCCCCCCCGGGGGGCCGGGGGGGGGGGGGGGGCGGGGGGGGGGGGGGGGGGGGGGGGGGCCCCCCCCCCCCCCCCCGGGGGGGGGGGGGGGGGGGGGGGGGCGGGGCCGCCCCCCCCCCCCCACCGCCGTGTCCGCGGGCCCGGTCACCGGAGCGCCGCCGCGGCCGTACACTCGCCTCATGGGTTGTTCACGTGGTGTGAGGGAGTGCCTGCGACAGGCCCCCTGCGCCCGGTGCGAGGCCGTCGCCCGCGCTGCCACCACGACGCCCGGCCCCGTGTCCGCGCCGGAGGCCGCCGCTCTCGCCCTGCACGGCCACGGTTAGGGCCCTTCGTCCGGATCCCGCCCGGGCGGGCCCGTGCCCCGTACACCACCGCCGGATCCCCCTCTCCTCCTGTCACCCCGTGGAACGCTGCCCTCCGGGCCGGTTCGCGGTGCCCCGCACCCCCACCACCACGAGAGGACCCCCGTGAAGCTGAGCACACTGCTCGCCGGGTACGACCACGAGATCCTGCGGGGCGACCCGGAGACGGTGATCACCGCGGGCACCTGCTTCGACACGCACCGGGTCACTCCCGGTTCGTTCTTCGTCGCCGTCCCCGGCCACCGGGAGGGCGGCCCCGGGGCCATCGGACCCGCCCTCGCGCGCGGCGCGGTGGCGGTCCTCGTCGACGCGGCGGCGCCCGGCGCCGACGCGCCGGTGTGGGCGGACACGGACGTGTGTGTCGTACGGGTGGCCGACACCCGTACCGCCGCCTCCGTCGTCGCCTCCCGGTACCACGGCGAGCCGGGGCGCGGGATGGACATGGTCGCCGTCACCGGCACCAACGGGAAGACCTCGGTGTCGTACATGGTCGAGTCCGTGCTGCGGCTCGCCGAGGGCACCAGGGTCGGGGTGATCGGGACGGCGGGCAGCCGGATCGGCGACGAGCTGATCCCCATGCCCCGCTCCGTCCTGACCACGCCCGAGTCGCCGGACTTCCAGTACCTGCTGGGGCGGATGCGTGACCGGGCGGTCTCCACGGTGGTCCTGGAGGCCACCTCCATGGGCCTGTTGACGCACCGGGTGGACCACGCCTACGTCGACGTCGGGATCTTCACCAATCTGACCCAGGACCACCTCGACGACCACGGCACCATGGAGAACTACCGGGACGCCAAACTCCGGCTGTTCCAGGGGCTGTGCGAGCGCGCGGTGGTCAACGCCGACGATCCGGTGGGCGCCGGGATCGCCGCGCTGATGCCCGGCGCGGTGACGACGTACGCCCTCGACACCGAGGCGGACTACCGGGCCACCGATCTCGCCATGGACGCCTTCGGCACCCGCTTCACCCTGCACCACGAGGGACGCAAGTACCCGGCGGCGATCCCCGTGCCCGGCCGGTTCTCCGTCGCCAACGCCCTCGCCACCGTGGCGGCCTGCCATCTGCTCGGGCACGACCTGTCCGGCCTCGTCGGCGCGCTCGACCGGATGCCGCCGGTCCCGGGACGCTTCGAGCGGTACGAGACCCCGCGGGGCAGCGCGGTCATCGTCGACTACGCGCACTCACCGGACTCCCTGGAGAAGGTGCTCACCACCATCCGCGGCTTCGCCCGCGGCCGGGTCATCACCGTCTTCGGCTGCGGCGGGGACCGCGACAACACCAAGCGGGCCCGGATGGGGGAGATCGCCGGTACCCACTCCGACCTGTGCGTCCTCACCTCCGACAACCCCCGGGGCGAGGACCCCCTGACGATCCTCGACCAGATCACCCCCGGACTCGCCGCGACCGGCACCCCGTTCGAGCGGCTCGCCGACCGCCGCTCGGCCATCGCCTTCGCGCTGGAGGCGGCCGGGCAGGACGACATCGTCCTGATCGCGGGCAAGGGGAGCGAGCCGTACCAGATCGTGGGGGACCGGCTCCTGCCGTTCAGCGACATGGCCACGGTGCGCGAACTCGCCGCGTAGCATACGGAGCGGCGCGCCCGGCCCGGACGCGGTCGGCGCCCGCCGGCGGGCCCCGGCCGGCCCGCTGCGGCCGTACCCGGGCCGCGGTCAGGCCCGGGCGGCGGCGGTCAGAGCGCGGCCCGGCCACCGAAGCCGCCACGGGCCGGTGCGGCGACCGTCGTGCCCAGGACCTCGGGACGGCAGGCGTACGGCAGCCCGTCCAGCGGCCGGTCGGTGCAGAAGCGCGCCATCAGATCGGCGAAGTCCGGGATCCGCTCCACCGGGGCGAGATGGTCGGTCTCGTCGATGGTCAGGAACCGCGCCTCGGGCAACGCCGCGGCCACCTCGCGCCCCATCGCGGGCGTGGTCAGCGTATCGTGCTCGCCGGTCACCACCAGGCTCGGTACGGCGGGGACCGGCTCCGGCCGGTACCACTCGTGCCGCATCAGCCGGGTGTTGTGCTCGGCGGACTTGCCGAGCTGCTCCGGGTCCTGGCCGGCGATCTGCTGGTACACCAGCCGGGAGACGGCGGCGTGCTTGCGTACCACCCCGGTGCCGGGGGGCGACATGAAGCGCTCCGCCAGCTCGCGGGCGATGGTCGCGGTCTCCCCGCGGTCGATCATGACGGCCCACCGCTCCATCGCCGCCGCGTAGTCCGTCGGGATCCGGGGCGTCATGCCCACCAGCATCAGCCGGGCGACCATCGCCGGGTAGTGCTGGGCGAACCGCAGCCCGATCGCCCCGCCGAAGCAGGCGGCGACCATGTTGACGCGCGGGACGCCCAACTCGTCGAGCAGGTGCCGGACGACGGCGGCGAGGAAGTCCACGCCGTACGCGGCGGGCAGGAAGTCCGCCGTACCGTACCCCGGCAGATCCACCGTGATCACCTGCCCCACCGGGCTCAGCCACTTCTCGTGCCGCACCCAGGAGTTACGGTCCTGGGAGGAGCCGCCCAGCACCACCACCGGCTCCGTCAGCGGGGCGTCGCGGTGCACGACGCGGCAGGTGTAGCGGAACCCGTCGAACGTGAGGTCCCGCTCCTCGACCGGGCCGGCCGCTCCACGCGCGCCCCCGTCGTACGCCTGCCCGGGGATGAGGGGGTGGGCGCGGGGCGATTCCTGGTCCTGGGCGAGAACGGCATCGATCGACATGGGTGACTCCAGAGCTCCGGTACGGACAAGAACGTCCCTGCCTAGCAGTCGACCCGTACGGGCCACGCATCACTGACCCGATCGTGGGCGATTCGCGCGCCCGGGCCCGCTGGTGAATTCGACTCTCGCGCAGCAGGACGCCCGGTGGGGTGAACCGAGCCCGGTGCCCGCCGGTGCGCTTGACTTCGAGAGCGCTCCAATTCGTAGCCTGCGTCGCATGACAACGCCACAGAACGAGGCAGCACCCCACCGGACGCCGCAGCACCCGATCGGGTCGGGGTTCGGCGCCACGAGCACCGCCCGGGACGTGTTGCGCGGCATCGATCTCGACGGCACGCTCGCCCTGGTCACCGGCGGCTACTCGGGCCTGGGCCTGGAGACCACGCGCGCGCTCGCCGGCGCCGGTGCCCGGGTCGTCGTGCCCGCCCGGCGGCCCGACACCGCACGGAAGGCACTGGCCGGCATCGAGAACGCCGAGGTGGACGAGGTGGACCTCGCCGACCTCGACAGCGTCCGGGACTTCGCGGAACGCTTCCTCGCCACGGACCGCACACTCGACATCGTCATCGACAACGCGGCGGTCATGGCCTGCCCCGAGACCCGGGTCGGCCCCGGCTGGGAGGCCCAGTTCGCGACCAACCACCTCGGCCACTACGCGCTCGTCAACCGGCTCTGGCCGGCGATCGCCCCCGGCGGGGCGCGCGTCGTCTCGGTGTCCTCCACCGGACACCACAACTCCGCGATCCGCTGGGACGACCCCTGGTTCGAGGACGGCTACGACAAGTGGCAGGCGTACGGCCAGGCGAAGACGGCCAACGTGCTCTTCGCCGTCCACCTCGACGCGCTGGCCAGGGAGTCCGGCGTACGGGCGTTCGCCCTGCACCCCGGCGGCATCCTCACCCCGCTCCAGCGCCACCTGACCCGGGAGGAGATGGTCGCGGCCGGCTGGATCGACGAGGACGGCAACCCGCTCAACCCGTCCTTCAAGTCACCGGAGCAGGGCGCGGCCACCCAGGTCTGGGCGGCGACCTCGCCCCGGCTCGCGGACGCGGGCGGCGTCTACTGCGAGGACTGCGACATCGCGGAGACCACCGCGGAGGGCAGCCCCCGTACCGGCGTACGGAGCTACGCGACCGACCCGGAGCAGGCGGCGCGCCTGTGGCGCCTCTCCGCCGAGCTGACCGGGGTGGACGCGTTCGCGACCGGCGGCTGAGCGGGCCGGGGCCCACGCGCCCCGTACCTCCCGCACCGCTTGCCACCGTAGGCCCGCCCCGGGCGTGTCGCGCCGCCTCGTGACACACCCGGGACACGCCGACCGCGCGTCAGCCGCTCCGCCGGTGGACGAGTGTCGTCGGCAGGACGAGCTGCCGCCGGGGCCGGGCGGGGTCCCTGATCTCGTCGAGCAGCAGCCGGGTGATGGTCCGCCCGATCTCCTCGGACGGCTGGTCGACACTGGTCAGGGGCGGCACGGTGTGACGCGCGACCATCGAGTCGTCGAAACCGATGACCGCCACGTCCTCCGGGACACGCCGGCCCCGCGCCCGCAGTTCGGTCAGCGCGCCCGCCGCCATCACATCGGACGCGGCGAAGACCGCGTCGAGATCCGGCCGCCGTTCGAGGAGTTCCCGCATGGCGGCCCGGCCGCCCTCCTCGGTGAAGTCCCCCAGGGCCACCAGGGACTCGTCCACCGCCGCGCCCCGTTCGAGATGGGCGTCGCGCCAGCCCTGGAGCCGTCCGTCGCCGACGTCCATGTCGAGCGGCCCGGTGATCGTGGCGACCGCCGTACGCCCCCGGCCGAGCAGATGGCGCACCGCCTGGGCCGCCCCGCCGGCGTTGTCGGAGCGGACATGGCTCAGCGGCTCGGCGGGGGAGCGCCGCCCCGCCAGCACGGTCGGTATCTGCAGCTTCTCCAGGAACTCCGGCAGCGCGTCGTCCTGGTGGACCGAGACCAGCAGCACGCCGTCCACCCGGTGCGCCTCCACGAACCGGGTCAGCCGGTCCCGCTCGCGCTGGTTGCGTACCAGGATCAGCAGCAACTGCATCTCCGTGTCGGCGAGTTCCGTACTCACCCCGCGGATGACGGCGGAGAAGTACGGCTCCGAGGCCAGCCGGCTCTCCGACTCGGGGATCACCAGCGCGATGCTGTCGGTCCTACTGGTGACGAGCGAGCGCGCGGCGGGGTTCGGCACGTAGTTGAGCTGCGCGATCGCCGCCTCGACGGCCGTCCTGGCCTTCGCGCTCACGCCCGGCGCGCCGTTCACGACCCGCGAGACCGTACCGCGGCCCACGCCCGCGAGCTGGGCCACGGCTTCAAGAGTTGGCCTCCGGCCTGGTGGTTTACGGCTGCTCATCACGTCTCCTGACTCTCGCCCCTGGTCGGCGCCGGTGCGCTCACCAGGAGATTGTGCTGGCCTCCGGGGAATCCGGTTGCGGACGGCCGGAGTTCGGACACATTCACGCAACGGAACCGACTTCGACTCTTGACACGGGACCGTGTTCACCGAGAGTCTTCCACAACCCGCTGGGAGCGCTCCCAATTTTGTCGTGGAGCGGGTCTCCCATCCAGTCGACCGTGAGCCGCAGCAGCGCCCGCCTGTGCGCCGCTGCCAGGAGGAATCCACATGGGCACTGCCCGCAGACGCTTCGGTTCCACCCTCGCATCCGTTACCTCGGTTGCGGTGTCCCTCGTCCTCGTCGCCGGCTGCTCGGGCGGCTCGGAGACGGACAAGGCGCGTACGAAGGACGGCAAGACCGTCATCAGCCTGGGCCTGTTCGGGGTCATGGGGTACAAGGAGACCGATCTCCTCGACCGCTACATGAAGGAGAACCCGGACATCCTGATCGAGGCGGATGTGACCGGTGACGAGCAGACCTACTACACCGCCCTCCAGACCCACCTCGCCGCGGGCAGCGGCCTCAAGGACGTCCAGGGCATAGAGATCGGCCGCGCCAAGGAACTGGTGGACACCCAGGCCGACAAGTTCGCCGACCTCTCCAAGACCGCCAACCTCGACCACTTCCTGCCGTGGAAGTCGAGCCAGGTCACCACCGCCGACGGCAAGCTGCTGGGCCTCGGCACCGACATCGGCCCGATGGCGGTCTGCTACCGCAAGGACCTCTTCGAACAGGCCGGACTGCCCACCGACCGCGAGGAGGTGGCGAATCTGTGGGCGGGGGACTGGTCCAAGTACGTCGAGACGGGGCGGACCTTCAAGGCGAAGTCCAAGGACGACAAGGTCTCGTACATGGACACCTCCAGCGGGCTGTTCAACGCGATGATCTACGGCGGTGAGAAGCAGTTCTACGACAAGGACGGCAAGCTCGTCTACCAGGACAACCCGGTCGTCAAGGACGCCTGGACCCTCGCGACGGACGCCGCCGAGTCCGGACTGACCGCGAAGCTCCGCCAGTTCCAGCCCGGCTGGGACCCGGGCCTGTCCAACAGCACCTTCGCCACCACCGTCTGCCCGGCCTGGATGCTCGCCCACATCAGCGAGAAGGCCGGCCCCGCGAACAAGGGCAAGTGGGACGTGGCCAAGGCCCCGAAGGGCGCCAACTGGGGCGGCTCCTTCCTCGGTGTGATGGAGAAGAGCCCGGTCAAGAAGGAGGCCGAGAAGCTCGTCGCCTGGCTGACCGCGCCCGAGCAGCAGGCGTACATCTTCGAGAAGCTCGGCAACTTCCCGTCCTCGAAGACGGCGATCGACATGCCCGCGGTCTCCTCGGGGACCTCCCCGTACTTCAGCGACGCGCCGATCGGCCAGATCTTCGGCGCCGCGGCCAAGGAGATCCCGGACGAGCAGATCCTGGGACGCAAGGACGGCAGCATCAAGGACACCTTCTCGGCGGGGATCCAGCTCGTGGAGCAGGGCAAGAAGCCGGACGAGGCGTGGAAGACCACGGACGAGCGCATCGAGAAGCTGGCGCGCTGACGCCGGCCCGGCCCGGCCCGCTGTGCCGTTCCCGGCCTGAGGTGACTCCGGCCGTTCCGCTCTGACCCCGAGGCCCGGCCCGGCGGCCGGTGTGCGCGTACCACCGCCGCCGGGCCGGGCCCGCCCCACCGAACAACTCCACGGAAGGAAGCCCGCGTGGCCACCTCCACCCCGGCAGCCCCCACCGGCGGGCAGCCGCACCCCGCGTCAGCCGGTCCCCCCGCGAAGGGCGGCGCCGGCGGCGGGGCGCCCCGGCAGTCGCGGCGCAACCTTCTGCACCGCCTGGACCTCGGGGCGGTGCCGTACGGCTTCATCGCCCCGTTCTTCCTGATCTTCGCCGCCTTCGGGTTCTACCCGCTGCTCTACACCTTCTGGATCTCGCTGCACCGCGTCGAGCTCTCCACGATGGACACCATGGAGTGGCGCGGGCTCGCCAACTTCACGGAGCTGTTCGAGGACGACCGCTTCTGGAACGCGCTGAGCAACACCTTCACCATCGGGGTCATCTCCACCGTCCCGCAGTTGCTGATGGCCCTCGGACTCGCGCATCTGCTCAACTACCGGCTCCGCGGCTCGGTGTTCTTCCGGGTCGCCGTCCTCACCCCGTACGCGACCTCCATCGGCGCCGCCGCGCTCGTCTTCACCATGCTCTTCGAGCGCGACTTCGGCATGATCAACTGGGGTCTCGGGCTGTTCGGCATCGACAACATCGACTGGGAGAGCCAGAAGTGGCCCGCCCAGTTCGCCATCTCCACCATCGTGATCTGGCGCTGGACCGGCTACAACGCCCTGCTCTACCTCGCCTCCATGCAGGCCATACCGAAGGACCTGTACGAGGCCGCCGCCATCGACGGCGCGTCCCGCTGGCAGCAGTTCCGTACCGTCACCGTCCCGGGCATCAGCGCGACGATCATCTTCACGATCGTGCTCTCCACGATCGGCGCGACCCAGCTCTTCGGCGAACCGCTGATCTTCGGGCAGGGGCCCAACGGCATCAGCGGCGGCGCCGACAACCAGTACCAGACGCTGGGCCTGCTGCTCTACGAAGAGGGCTGGAAGAACTACCAGATGGGGCGGGCCTCGGCGATCGCCTGGGCCATGTTCCTCATCCTGATCCTCGTCTTCGTCCTCCAGCGCGCCATCGCCCGCTTCACGTCCCGTACGTCCTGACCAGGGAGCAGCACCCCCATGACCACCGACATCGCACAGGTCCGGGCGGGCGTACGCGACCGGACCGACCCTCCACCGGCTCCCGCCCGGCGCCGGTTCGGCCGGATCCTGCGGCCGGGCGCCGGGCGCCAGCACCACGCGGGCCCCCTCGCGTACACCCTGCTCGGCTTCGCCGCGCTGGTCTCCCTCTTCCCGCTGTACTGGACGATGGTGGCCGCGTCGACCGACAACACCCGGATCTCCCAGACCCCGCCGCCGTTCCTGCCGGGACCGAACCTGTTCAAGAACCTCGGGACGGCGTGGACGGACGCGGCGATGGGCCGGGCGATGGTCAACAGCCTGATCGTCGCCGGAGTGATCGCCCTCTCGACCGTCTTCTTCGCCACCCTGGCCGGCTTCGCCTTCGCCAAGCTCCGCTTCAAGGGCCGCAACATCCTGCTGATGCTGGTGATCGGCACGATGATGGTGCCGCCGCAACTCGGTGTCGTACCGCTGTTCATGATGATGGCCGACCTCGGCTGGGGGCAGCAGCTCCCGTCCGTCATCTTCCCGACGCTGGTGAGCGCCGTCGGGGTGTTCTTCATGCGGCAGTATCTGAAGGAGGCCCTGCCCGACGAACTCATCGAGGCGGGACGCCTCGACGGGGCCCACTCGCTGCGGATCTTCTGGTCCATCGTCCTGCCGATCGCCCGGCCCCCGATGGCCGTCCTCTTCATGATCACTTTCGTGCACGCCTGGAACGACTTCTTCTGGCCCTTCATCGCGCTGGACATGACCAACCCGACCGTGCCGGTCGCCCTCACCCAGCTCAGCGCGGGCTATGTCCGCGACCAGTCGGTGATCATGGCCGGCGCGCTGCTCGGCACCCTGCCGCTGCTGGCGATGTTCCTCGTCTTCGGCCGGCAGATCGTCGGCGGCATCATGCAGGGCGCCGTCAAGGGCTGACGCCTCCCCACCCATTCGACGCACCACACCGTTCGACGCACCACACCGTTCGATCTCTGCGGAAGGACCCTTGTGGCCACCTCAGCACCTCTCACCGGGCGAGCCCTGGACCCTGCGGCACCCCTGAGCTTCCCGCCCGACTTCCTCTGGGGCACCGCGACCGCCGCGTACCAGATCGAAGGAGCCGTCCAGGAGGACGGCCGTACCCCCTCCATCTGGGACGTCTACTCCCACACGCCGGGCAGGGTACGCAACGGCGACACCGGAGACATCGCCACCGACCACTACCACCGCTGGCCCGAGGACATCGAGATCATGTCCGCCCTCGGGGTCTCCGCGTACCGCTTCTCCGTCTCCTGGCCGCGCGTGCAGCCCACCGGCAGCGGGCCCGCCTCGCAGAAGGGACTCGACTTCTACCGGCGGCTCACCGACGCGCTGCTCGCCAAGGGCATCGAGCCCGTCGTCACGCTCTACCACTGGGACCTGCCCCAGCACCTGGAGGACGCGGGCGGCTGGCCTGAGCGGGACACCGCGTTCCGCTTCGCCGAGTACGCGGGCCTCGTCGCCGACGCCCTGGGCGACCGGGTGAAGACCTGGACCACCCTCAACGAGCCCTGGTGCAGCGCGTTCCTCGGCTACGGCTCCGGTGTCCACGCCCCCGGCCGTACCGACCCCGCCGACGCGCTGCGCGCCGCACACCACCTCAACCTCGGCCACGGACTCGCCGTCGAGGCGCTGCGGGAGCGGCTGTCGGCCGGCGCCCAGGTGTCGGTCACGCTCAACCTGCACCACGTACGGCCGCTCACCGGGAGCGCGGCCGACCGTGACGCCGCCCGCCGGATCGACGGCACCGCCAACCGGATCTTCACCGGCCCCATGCTGAACGGCGCCTACCCCGCGGATCTCGTCGAGGACACCTCGTCCGTCACCGACTGGTCCTTCGTCAGGGACGGCGACACGGCACGGATCCACCAGCCGCTCGACTTCCTCGGCGTCAACTACTACTCGCCCACGCTCGTCTCCCACCACGACGGACCACCCGTCCACGGCGCCGACGGGCACGGCGCGAGCGACCACAGCCCCTGGCCGGGCGCCAGCCACGTCGCCTTCCACCAGACCCCCGGCGACCGGACGGCCATGGGCTGGACGATCGACCCGAGCGGGCTGTACGAACTGCTCCTGCGCGTACGGGACGACCACCCCGGACTGCCCCTGATGATCACCGAGAACGGCTCGGCCTTCGACGACTACGCGGGTCCCGAGGGCGAGGTCCGCGACCCGGAGCGGATCGCCTACCTCCACGACCACCTCACGGCCGTCCACCGGGCGATCGAGGCGGGGGCGGACGTCCGCGGCTACTTCCTCTGGTCGCTGCTCGACAACTTCGAGTGGGGATACGGCTACAGCAAGCGCTTCGGCGCGGTGTACGTGGACTACGCGACCCAGCGCCGCACCCCCAAGTCCAGCGCGCACTGGTACGCCAAGCTCACACGTGACGGGACGCTCCCGCCGCGCGACTGACCACGGCCGGCGCGCCCGGACCCGGCGGAACGGCCGGGCCGGGCGCGCGGCTTCAGGCGGTGGCCAGACGGCTGCCACCGGGACGTGGCGGCGGCGTCGCCTGTCGGCCACCCCCTCCTGCGAGCCTCCACAGATGCTCGCCCTGAACGCCGATGTGAACCCGGACCGGTGCCGGATCGTGGGGCTCGTGGGAACCGTCGCGCTGACCGCCGGCGGACTGACCGCGGGCGCCCTGCCCTTCCGGGACACGCCGCCGGCCACCTCGGGCCGGGGCGCCCTGGGCCTGCTGTGCGCCTACTTCGGCCTCGTCCTGCTGGTCGCGGCCTGGTGGTGGCTGGGCCGTGCGGTACGCTCCCCGCGCCCGCCCGCACCCCGCGAACTGCTCACCACCCTCGCCGTATGGGCGACGCCGCTGCTGCTCGGACCGCCGCTGTTCAGCCGGGACGTCTACAGCTATCTCGCGCAGGGGGCCATGGTCGACGCGCGGATCGACGTCTACGCCCACGGGCCCGCGCTGCTGGGCGGACCGCTCGCCGCCGAGGTCGCGCCCGTATGGCTGCACACCCCGGCGCCGTACGGCCCGGTCTTCCTTGCCGTCTCCGCCGGGGCCACCGATCTCCTTCCGGCTGGACTCGCCCCCACCGATGTCTCCGCCGCCGTCCTCGGCATGCGCCTCGTCGCCCTGCTCGGCGTCGGGCTGATGGCCCTCTGCCTGCCGCCGCTCGCCGACCGCTGCGGCGTCCCGAGGCCCGCCGCGCTCTGGCTCGGCGCGCTCAACCCGCTCGTCCTGCTGCACCTGGTCGCGGGAGCCCACAACGACGCCCTGATGCTCGGGCTGCTCGGAGCCGGGCTGGTCGTGGCGCTCGGGCCCGTCCCGCGGGCCGGACCTCCGTGGGCCGCCGGCGCCCGGCCCCTGTGCGCCGCCCTCCTCGTCACCCTCGCCGCGCTGGTCAAGGCCCCCGCCGCGCTCGGACTGCTCGCGGTCGCCGTCCTGTGGTCCGCCCGTCTGTCCGGCCGACTCCGGGTGGCCAGGGCGACGGCGCTGACCTGCGCCGTCGCCCTGGCCACCACCGTCCTGGTGACGGCCGTGACCGGCACGGGGTACGGCTGGCTCGCCACCCTCTCCACCCCCGTGTCGCCGGACAACTGGTCCCTCACCAGCGCACTCGGCCGGCTCAGCGGCGCGCTGCTGGACGCGGCGGGCACCGGCCTCGGCGAGCTGGCCGTACCGGCGTGGCGCTGGTGCGGACTGGCGGCCACCGCCGTGGCGATCGCGGTGCTGTGGCTGCGCCGGGCGCGCCCAGGACCGGTGTACGCGCTGGCGCTGAGCCTGCTCGCGGTCTTCGTGCTCGGGCCCGCGTTCCGCCCCTGGTACGCGCTGTGGGGCCTGTTCCTGATCGCCGCCGCCGCGCCCGACGGCCGGATCCGCCGCTGGACGGCGGCCGGCAGCGGCGTCCTGGCCCTGGCCCTGCTGCCCAGCGGCTCCCCGCCGGACGCGCTGCAGGTGACGCTCGCCGTGGGCGGCGGGGCGCTCGGACTGCTCGCCCTGTGGTGGATGTTCGAGATGTCGGACCCGGCGACGCTGCCCGCCCGCACCCGGACCGCGTCATGACCGACCGCGTCATGACCGACCGCGTCATGACCACGAGGGCGCTGCACCGGGCGGTGGCGAGCCCCGCCCGCCGGGTGCTCACCGCGGGCTGCCTGGTGGTGGCCACCGCCGTCTTCCTGGCGACCGTCCCGCTGCACCGGGACTTCTTCGACGTGGCGGTCTACTACGGCGCGGTCGACGACTGGGTCCACGGCGGCCGGATCTACGACTACCTCAAACCCGGTACCCGGTACGGTTTCACCTACCCGCCGTTCGCCGCGGTCGCGATGGCGCCGATGGCGCTGGTCTCCTGGCCCGTGGCGGTCGCGACCAGCATCGCGCTGAGCGCCGTGGCCTCGGCGCTGCTGCTGCACTGGCTGGCCGCCCCGGTCGTCCGGCGCGCGCTCGCCGCCCGTACGCGCGCCGCCGGCAGGGAGGGTAAGGAAGCGGCCGGTCACGAGTGGTTCACGCTCACCGTCGTCGGCTGTCTCCTCGCGCTCCTCGAACCCGTCCGCGACACCTTCAGCTTCGGCCAGGTCAACCTCGTCCTCGTGGCGCTCGTCCTCGCCGACGCGCGGCTCCTCGCCACCGGGCGGGGCCGGTACGCGGGTATCGGCATCGGCCTGGCGACCGCCGTCAAGCTCACGCCCGGACTCTTCATCGTCTATCTGCTGATCACCGGCCGCCGGCGGCAGGCCGCGATCGCGACCGCCACGGCGGGCGGCGCCACCCTCTTCGCCGCACTCGTGGACCCGGCCGCGTCCCGGGCCTTCTGGACCGACGCCCTGTGGCACACGGACCGCGTCGGAGCGCTCGGCTATGTCTCCAACCAGTCGCTCCAAGGCGTCCTGGCCCGCCTCCAGCCCGATCATCCGAGCCGCGTGCTCTGGGCGGTGTGCGTCCTCGCGGTCCTCGCCGTCTGGGCGTACCGTGCCCGCGCGGCCGTGCGCGCCGGCGACGACCGTGCCGGATTCGCCCTCACCGGGCTCGCCGCCTGTCTGGTCTCCCCGGTGACCTGGGTGCACCATCTCGTCTGGCTGATCCCGGCGCTGATCGTCCTGGCGGACGCGGCGTCGGCGGCACCGGACGGCGGGCGCCGCGTCCGGCCGGCCGGGTGCGTCGCCCTGTACGTGGTGCTGTGCAGCAGCGTCGTCTGGCTGTGGCGGTGGGACTCGACCGGCCCCGACGCCTTCCTCGGCGCCAACGCCTACGTCTGGATCACGCTCGGGCTGCTGTTCGTACCGCCGCGCCCCCGGCACGGTCCGGGCGTCGTCACGGACGGGGTGGCCGCCACTCGATCAGGAGCAGCGTGGCGTCGTCGCGGAGCTGGTTGCCCTGGCGGTCCAGGATCGTGTGGATGATCCGGCGCAGCGCCTCCGGCGCCAGCTCCCCGGCGTCCGCGCCGCGGATGATGGAGTCGGTGAACCGTCCCAGCCCGAGCTCGGCGCCACCCTCGACCCGGGACTCCGTCACCCCGTCCGTGTAGAGCAGGACCCGGTCGCCCGGTTCGAGCACGGTCTCGTACGAGGTGCGGACGGCCGTGGCCATCTGGGAGGGCAGCCCCATCGGCGGTTGGGCGGGCCGCTCCAGCGCCCGGTCCAGGACCCGGCGGCCACGGATGAGCAGCGGCGGGGGATGTCCGCAGTTGCACCAGCGGAAGACGCCCTCGGCCAGGTCGAGCTGGGTGACGATCCCGGTGCAGTACTGGTCGGGCAGCCACCGCCCGAGCGCCTGGTCGATGGTGTCGACGAGCTCCGTCAGCTCGGCGCCCGCGCGGCGGGCGTTGCGGCAGCCCGCCATCGCCACGGTGGTGGTCAGCCCCGAGGCCAGATTGTGGCCCATGGCGTCGAAGATCGCGGCATGCAGGGTGGACGGGGTCAGCGCGTGATCGAAGGCGTCACCCCCGATGTGGTACGCGGGCTCCAGCACCGCCGTCGAGACGGCGCGGTCGCAGCCGATGGTGCGCGGCGGCAGCAGGCCGCGCAGCATCTCCGCGGGCAGGTCCATGGCCTCGGTCCTGGCGTGGCGCGCGTAGCTGTCGCTGTACGCGCGCTTCGAGGTGATCGCCATGGCGAGTACGGAGGCGAGCATGCGGCAGCGCCGCAGCCGGGCGGTGTCGAGGGCGTCCGTACGGATACCGAGGATGCCGAGGCGTTCCGCCCCGTCGACCAGTGGCAGCCAGGCCATGAGCCCGCCCTCCCGGCACTCCTCGACGCGCAGATCGAGCCAGCGGTAGGCGGAGCCCGCGACGGAGGTGTCCACCTCGATGGAGGGCGGCCCTTCGGTGAGCGGTACGAGGTGGCGCTGCTGGATGTCGACGAGATAGATGACGATCCACTCCAGGCCGATCGCGGTCGCGCACCGGTTCACCAGGCCGGGCAGCTCCATCGGGGCGGCGGTGTGGGCCCGCGCGAGGAGTTCTTCGATCAGCCGCTCGCCGGGTCCCGGCCCTGCGGGGGATGCCGGCCCGGACGCCGCCGCGGGGCCGTCCGCGGGGGGTTCGCCCACCATCAGCGACCACCTCCTCCCTTGAGTCTCACACCCCCGCCGCGGTTGTGCCCGCCCTGACCGGGCACACGTGCGGGCGGGCGTCCCGCGGTCCTCGGGGCGGGACCTCGCCGTATTTCCCCGGACTTCCGGGTATATGTGCGATGGGTGCGTTTGTGGCGGGTATACCCACGATGCGAAGGGACAGGTGGAGCACATGTCCGATCACTCCCAGACCTCCGGGGCGACACCCCGGCGGCCCCGGCGCCGGGGCGCGGCGGCGCGGGCCGGGGGACACCGCGGGGGATGGCGCATAGCCGCCATGGCGGCGAGCGCGACGCTGCTGGCCGTCGCGACCACCGCCTGCGACAGCGGCGGGGAAGCCTCCGGCGGCTCCGCGACCTCCACCCCTCCCGCGGCCTCGGCCACCACGCCCACGGGCGGCGGCGGTACGGCGGGGGACGCCACGGCGGGGAGCGGTACGGCGGGCGCGTCGAGCGCACCACCCGCCCCGTCCTCGGCCTCGCCGTCCACACCGGGCTCGTCGGCACCACCGACATCGGGACAGGCTCAGGCCACGTCGTCGCGGTGTACGGCGGCCCGCCTCGGCCTGAGCCTGAGCGCCCCGAACCCCGGCGCGGGCCAGATCTACTACGACCTGCGGCTCATCAACAAGGGGCCGGGCTCCTGCACCCTGCGGGGCTTCCCCGGCGTCTCCCTCCTCGCGGGCGACGGCGCCCCCATCGGCACCCCGGCCACCCGCGAGGGCGGGCAGCTCCCCGCCGTGACCCTGGCGCCCGGCGCCGCCGCGCACATCACGCTGCACACCCTGAACAAGGGCATCAAGGGATCGAGCTGCTGGCCCCGGCCCAGCCTGCTCCAGATCTATCCGCCGGGCTCCAAGGACGCGATGACCCTGGCCACCTCCGCCCCCGTGGTCTGCGGGGACACCTTCATGGTGAGCGCGGTGAGCGCCGAAGGGCACTAGGGCGTGTTTCGAAAGTCCCGCCTGGCTCGCGACGCCTGGCACGCACGCTCGCTGCGTTGTCGGAGTCGTCCAAGTACGCCCAGTACGAGGACGATCCTCCGCCTTGCGATCGCACGCACCAGACGCCGCGAGCCCCGCCCTACGGGCGGACGGCGCTACTTTCGAAACACGCCCTAGCCGGCCTGGCCGAAGAGCTGGGTCCAGTACGTACCGGCCGGGCCGCCGTCCGCGAAGCCGACGCCGAGGTGGGTGAAGCCCGGCTTGAGGATGTTCGCGCGGTGGCCCGGACTGTCCATCCAGCCCTGGACGACCTCGCGCGGGCTCCGCTGGCCGCACGCGATGTTCTCCCCGATGCCGCGGTGCCGGGCCCCCGCGGCGGCGGCGCGGTCCCAGGGCTGCAGGCCCTCCGGGGAGGTGTGGGAGTAGAACGCGCGGTCCGCCATGTCGGTGCTGAACGCCTGCGCGGCCGTCGTCAGACGCGGGTCGTCGGCCAGCGGCGCCAGCCCGGCCGCCGCGCGTTCGGCGTTGGTGAGGGAGCGGACCTCGGCGGCGGTCGCCGTCAGGGTCCGTACGGTGAGGGGCCGCGCCCACAGTGCCGTCCAGTACGTCTCGCCGGAGCCCGGGTCCGTGGCGCTGCCGATGCCCGCGTCGGTGAGGTCCGCGTCGTGGAGCGGCGCGCGCCTGGCCGGGTCGCTCAGGCAGTACTCCACGAACTCGGCGGCGCTGCGGGGCCCGGAGACGAGATGCTGTTCGAGCCGCAGATAGCGGTAGCCGCCCGCGGTGACGCGCTGGAAGAGCGAGAGCCCGTCGGGCCCTTCCGCGTCGAGCCGCCGCCCGCGCGCCATCGCCGCCGCGTGGGCCGCCGCCGCGGCCGTCAGCCGGCCGTCCAGAGCGAGCGGGGGCAGGCCCGCCGCCCGGCGCCGGGCGCGGACGATCGCGTCGAACTCGGCCGCCGTACCGGTCGGGGGCGGCGCGGACGGCGCGGTCCCGGCGGGGGCGCTCGGCCCGGCCGGCTCCTCCGCGACATCGACGCCGAAGTCCCGGGCGATCCCGGCCAGCCCGTCCGCGTACCCCTGCCCGAGCGCGCGCAGCTTCCACCCGGGGCCGCGCCGGTACACCTCCGCCAGGAGCAGCACCGTCTCGTGTGTCTGGCGCGCCGGTGTGAACCGGGTGAGGACGCCGGGGCCCGGTCCGGTGACGGTCATCGCCGGGGGCGGCAGCGCACCGAGCGGGGTGGCCGGATCGGCGGCGCTCACGACCACGGTGAGGCGGCTCGCGCCCGCCCGCAGCCCGCGCGGATCCACGCTGATCCCGCCGCCGGGCAGCAACCGGACGCCGGGCGCGGAGGGCTGGTTGTAGAAGACGAAGTCGCCGTCGCCGCCGACCTTTCCGCTGTCGCCGGTGACAAGGACGGAGAGGTCGAAGGGGCCCGGTACCCGGATCGACAGCTCCGTGTCCGGCAGGGCCAGATTCCCGCCGGCCGTCAACTCGCTCATCGGCACCGCCTGTCCGGTCGAGGGCCCACCCGGACCCGGACGGTCCGGTGTGACGTCGCTCGGTGAACGTCCGGACGGGGCCGGACGGTTCCGCACCGGACCGCGGCCGTCGGCGGCGGGAAGCCGCCGGGCCTTCCCGCCGCTCCGTGCTCCCGCCCATACTGGGGCGATGGAGACCGTGGTGTTCATGACGCTGCCCGGACTGGTCATCGCGCTGACGGTGGTGGCCTTCGTCGACCAGCTTCTGCTGCGCGCCGGCCGGGCGGGGATGCTGCCCTGGCGCAACGGAGCCCGGCAGGGGCAGATATCGGCCACCGGCTTCGAGCAGCTTCACGCGAGCTTCTCGCCGGGCAAGCAGAGCGAGCTGAAGGAGCGGCAGTCGGCGCTGCTGCTGCGCGACGACGAGGAGGACGGCGCCCCGCCGCACCGCACCACGGTGGATCTGGACGGCGGGACGGCGGTCGTACGGATGCCGGGCGCCCGCGGCTAGCCGTACCGCTCGGGCCGTTACCCCGCCTCGGGGCGCTCCCCGGTCGCGGCCTCCGGGCCGAACAGCCGCCGTACGGTGGAGCGGTGGTTGGCCCGGACATGGGCGAGGGCGCTCGCGCGCGCCCGCCCGGGGTCCCCGGAGGCGATCGCCCCGTACAGCTCGCGGTGTTCGGCGAGGAGCCCAGGCCACCGGTCGTTCTGCCGGGTGAGCCAGCGCAGCCGCCCTTCGACCGGCCGCATCACCGAGATGAGCAGGCTGTTGCCCGCCATGGCCAGGATCCGGTCGTGGAAAAGGGTGTTGATGTCGGTGATCCGTTCGGGATCGGGGATCCGGGTGGCGGTCGCGGCGGCGTCGAGCAGTTCCTCCAACTCGGCGAGGGAGTCGCGGCCCGCGCGCTCGGCGGCGAGGCCGGCGGCGTACACCTCCAGGGCCTCCCGCAGCTCGAACAGTTCCGCCACGTCGGTCCGGGTGAGGTGGCGCACCACCGTGCGGCGCGGGGTCTCGAAGAGTACGAAGCCCTCGGCGACCAGCGCGCGGATGGCCTCCCGCACCGGGACGCGGGAGACCGTGAAGCGTTCGGCGAGTTCACGTTCGACGAGCCGGTCGCCGGGGCGCAGCCGCCCGGCGATGATGTCCTGCCGCAGTTCGGCGAGTACGCGCTCGCGGACGGCCCCCAGCGGTTCGGCGGTGGTCATACCTGCCATGATCCCTGATCCGGGAGGTGATTTACCGAGCCGTAACGACAGGGACATGCCATGCGGCGATCCGGGGCAGACCATAGCGAGCACTGTTTGGTATACCAAACAGTGCCGTCCCCTGTCCCCGCCGGGAGGCCCCATGTCCCTCGCAGACCGCGCAGAACCCGTCGCGGCCCCCGCGTTCGTCCCCGACCCGCGCCTCACCAACGAAGACCTGGCCCCCGCCGCCCACCGCAAGTGGAAGGTCTTCGACCTCTTCGCGCTGTGGATGTCGGACGTCCACAACCTGGGCAACTACACCTTCGCCGCCGGACTGCTCGTGCTCGGCCTGAACGTCTGGCAGATCTTCACCTCCCTGCTCGTCGGCTTCGTCCTGATCTATTTCGGGATGAACATGATGGGCCGCGTCGGCCAGCGGCACGGCGTCCCCTTCCCCGTGGTCAGCCGGATCAGCTTCGGGGTCTGGGGGGCCAACATCCCGGCCCTGATCCGGGCCGTCATCGCCATCATGTGGTACGGGATACAGACCTATCTGGCCTCCGTCGCCGTCAATGTGATGCTGCTCGCGGCCCTGCCCGACCTCGTCTCCTGGACGCGCCACTCCTTCCTCGGGCTCGACGCGCTCGGCTGGACCTCGTTCCTGATCCTCTGGGCCGCCCAGGCGCTGATCATCAACCGCGGCATGGAGTCGGTCCGCAAGTTCCAGGACTTCTGCGGCCCGGCGATCTGGCTCGTGATGATCGTGCTCGCCGTGTGGATCCTCGCCAAGGCGGGCTGGACGATCTCGCTCACCTCCACCCCGCACCCCGTCTCCACCGGCAAGCAGTTCGCCCAGTGGTTCGGCGCGATCGGCCTGATCCTGTCGATCTACGGCACGCTCATGCTCAACTTCTGCGACTTCTCGCGCTTCGCACCCGACTACCGGACCGTCAGGCGCGGCAACTTCTGGGGCCTGCCCATCAACTCGACGGCGTTCATCATCGTCTCCGTCATCGTCACGGCCGGCTCCATCGAGGTCTTCGGCGAGGCGATCACCGACCCGGCCCTGCTCGTCGCCAAGGCGGGCAACACCTGGGTCCTGGCGCTCGGGGCGCTCACCTTCGCCATCGCCACGATGGGCGTCAACATCGTCGCCAACTTCGTCTCGCCCGCGTACGACCTGGCCAACGTCTGGCCGCAGAGGATCAGCTTCAAGGTCGGCGGGATGATCAGCACCGTCGCCGCGCTGCTCGTCACCCCCTGGAACCTCTACTCCAACCCCGCGGTCGTCAACTACTTCCTCGGCGGCCTCGGCGCCTTCCTCGGCCCCCTGTTCGGCGTGATCATGGTCGACTACTACTGGGTGAAACGCGGACGCGTCGACGTGGACCAGCTCTTCGACGCGCGGGAGGGCTCCCGCTACTACTACCGCAAGGGGTTCAACCCGAAGGCGCTCTGGGCGTTCCTGCCGACGGCCGCCGTCGCCGCCGTGTGCGCGCTCGTCCCGTACTTCGCCGACGTCGCCCCGTACTCCTGGTTCATCGGAACCGTCACCTCCGGCCTCCTCTACTCGGTGCTCTGCCGCGCGGAACGCGCCGCCACGCCCCCGGCGGAACCGCCCCTGGAGGAACCGCCCCTGGACGAGCCAGGACCGCGACCGGTGGAGGTCTGACAGCGTGCGGATCCTCGTCACCAACTGCAACACCACCGAGGCGATGACCGAGGAGATCGTCCGGGGCGCCCGGGGCGCGGCGGCCCGGGGCACCACCGTCACCGGGCTCACCCCCGACTGGGGACCCGAGTCCGCGGAGGGCTGGCTCGACAGCCATCTCTCCGCCGCCGCTGTCCTGGACGCCCTGCGCCGCCACAAGGAGCCGTACGACGCGGTCGTCATGGCCGGATTCGGCGAGCACGGACGCGAGGGCGCCCGGGAACTCGTCGACGTGCCCGTCGTGGACATCACCGAGGCCGCCGCCCATCTCGCCTGCCTCCTGGGGCGGCGGTACGGCGTCGTCACCACCCTGGACCGCACCCGCGGCCAGATCGAGGACAGCCTCCACGCGGCGGGCGTCGGCGCGCACTGCGCCGCCGTCGTGGGCACCGGCCTGGGCGTTCTCGACCTGGCCGACGAGGGGCGCACCGCCGAGGCGTTCCTGAGCGCCGCGGAACGGGCCAGGGACGCGGGCGCCGAGGTACTGGTCCTCGGCTGCGCGGGCATGACCGGGCTCGACCGTACGGTGGGCGAGGTGGCGCGGCGCCTCGGCATGCCCGTCGTGGACGGGGTCGCGGCGGCCGTCCGGCTCGCCGAGTCCCTGGTCGCGCTGGGACTCACCACGAGCCGCGCGGGCGGCTACGCCCGGCCCCTCCCCAAGCGCCGTGTCTGGTCCGCGCCGTACGGTTGACCTCCCGTACGGCGCGGCGGTCCCGGCACGCGCGGCCGTTACGCGGACAGGTGCGCGTCGGTCCACTCCGGCGCGAGCCTGACGTACTGGATCGAGCGGCGGTGACGGGTGAACGCGACGTGCAGCGTCCCGTCCCCGGAGCGGGCGACCGACGGATAGGACAGTTCGCGGTTGAGCCCGTCCCGGGAGTTGTTGGTCAGGCAGTACCCGTCACCGGTCGCCAGATCGTGCCGAACCGGCCAGGTCAGCCCGCCGTCCGACGACACGGCGAGGGTCAGCGGGGCGCGGGGGGCGCCCCAGAAGGCCGCGTCGGCATCGGGGGCACCGGCCGGAGCCACCTGGCCGCCCTCCTCGCTCACCCCCTCGTCGTCGATCTCGTCGTAGAGCGACTCCCGGCGCTCGGTCGCGTCGGCCGCGCTGCTGTGGTTGTGGACCAGCGCGAGCCGGCCGTCGCCCAGCGGCACGAACTGGATCGACGAGTTGTTGTTGGGCACGTCCAGCGGCTCCGGCGCGCTCCAGCTCTCCCCGTCGTCCCACGACACACAGCGGTGCACGGCGTCCGCCCGGCGGCTGCGGAACAGCGCGACCAGCGAACCGTCAGGACCCGGCTGGACGTTCATGTGCACCAGCCCGGTGGAGGCGGGCACCGGCCGCTCCGTCCAGCTCTCCCCGCCGTCGTCACTGACCATCACGGAGCTGGTGTCCCGGCCGCCCGACCAGCGCTCGCCCGGCGTGGTCAGGCACCGGAACACCGGCAGCAGCCAGCGCCCCGACGGCAGTACGGTGACCGGCTGGCGTACGAAGACCCCGCCCTCGTCCGTGGCCGGGAACAGGACCAGGGACTCGCCCCAGGTCGCTCCGCCGTCCCGGCTGACCCGCCGCCGTACCTCGGCGGTGTCCTGATGGCCCGCGCGCTGAGCGGTGTGCAGCAGCCACAGGTCGCCCGAGGGCGCGGGGAAGAGGACCGGGTTCTGCTCGGAGCGGCCGGAGTCGCCGGAGAGCCGGACCGGCTCCGACCACGCCGCGCCGTCCGGGGCGAGCCGGGCGAACCAGACGGAGATGTCGGCGACGCCCTCCTGCGTACCGGCGAACCAGACGCAGCCGAGGTCGCCACCGGGCAGCACCGTCAGATTCGCGGCGTGGTTCTGCACGGCGGGCGCCGACAGCCGGGCCTCCGCGCGCCCCGGCTCCGTGGGGTGCGGACGCAGCACACCGTCCGCGCCGCCGTATGTCCCGGTTCCGGCCGTCTGCTCGGTCTCGGCGGCCATCAGGCGTCCCCGGACGGGCGGGCGTCGGCGAGATGACGGCCGGCGATCTGCTCCAGATGCGTCAGATCGCTGGAGACGGTCGCGAACGTGTACCCCTCGGCCAGCCGCTTGGCGGCGCTGGCCCCGTCCGCGTTGTGGATGCCCGCGGCGATACCGGCCGCCGCGGCGGCCTCCCGCACCGTGACCAGCGCGGCCTCGAACCGGTCGGCCACCGAGGGGTCGGTCGAGGTGGCACCGCCGATGGCGATCCGCAGGTCGGAAGGGCCGACATAGACGCCGTCCAGCCCTTCGGTGGCGCAGATCTCCTCGACGTTGGCCAGTCCCTCCGCCGTCTCGATCATCGCGAGGACGACGGTCTGCTCGTGCGCCTCGGCCGGGTTGGGGCCGATCCGCAGCCCCGAACGCATCGGGCCGTACGAGCGCCGGCCGAGCGGCGGGTAGCGTACGGCGGCCACCGCGTCGGCCGCGTCCCCGGCGTTGTCGATGAGCGGCACGATGACACCGGCCGCGCCCGCGTCGAGCGCCTTGCCGATCGGCGTCGCGTCATTGGCGTCGACCCGGACCAGGCCGACGGCGGTGGACCCCTTGGTGTCGATGGCGGTGAGTGAGGCGAGCAGGCCCGCGTACTCGATCAGACCGTGCTGCGCGTCCAGCGCCACATAGTCGTAACCGAGGCGCGCGATGCGCTCGGTGGAGACCGGGGAGTCGAGGACGGACCAGTAGCCGACGAGCTGCTCGCGGGCGCGCAGCGCGGCGGCGAAGGCGGCGGGCGTACCGGACGTGTCGCGGGTCATGAGGAGGGCTCCTTGATGGTGGTAGGGGGTGCGGGGGCCGGTCAGCGGTGGTACGCGGGCATCGGGCCGCGCAGGGCGGCGCCGACCTCGTCGCAGGCCGCTGTCACGTCCGCGGGCAGCGGACCGGCCCCGGCGGCCGTGATGTTGGCCCGCAGATGTTCGGTGCGGGAGCCGCCGAGCAGCAGCGCGTCGGTCGACGGCCGGTCCAGCAGCCAGCGCAGCGCCAGTTCGGTGAGCGGGACGCCCGCCTCGGCGGCGATCCGGGTGAGCTGTTCCACGGCGGCGAACAGCCGCTCGTCCCAGTAGCGCTCGCGGTACATCGCGGCCAGCCGGGAGTCCCCGAACCGGCCGGAGTCCGGGGTACGGGAAAAGGTGTGACGGCCCGTCAGCAGCCCGCCGCCGAGCGGGTTGTAGACCATGGTGCGCAGGCCCGTGACGGCCGCGTACTTCGCGTACTCGACGTACTCCTCCTCCAGACGGCGCGCCAGCAGATTGTGGAGCTGCTGGGCGACGACGGGGCGCGGCGCTCCCAGGGCGTCGGCGGTGCGGGCGAGTTCGGCGATCTGCCAGGCCGAGTGGTTCGAGACGCCGAGGGCGAGGATCTTGCCCTCGGCGGCGAACTCCGCGACGGCGGTGAGGGTTTCGGCGATCGGCGTGGCCCGGTCCGGCTGGTGCAGATAGAACAGGTCGACGTGGTCGGTGCCCAGCCGCTTCAGGCTGCCCTCCAGCGCGGCGCGCATCCCGGCGGCGGAGAGCGGGGCATGCCCGTCCTGGTCGGGGTGGGGGATGCCGGCCTTGGTCGCCAGCACGATCCGGTCGCGGCGGCCCGGCAGCAGTTCGGCGAGGATGCGCTCGCTCTCACCGCCCGCGTAGCCGTTCGCCGTGTCGACGCCGGTGATGCCCGCGTCCAGCGCGGTGTCGAGCATGGCGGCGGCGCCGGCGCGGTCGACGGTGTCGCCGAAGGTCATCGTGCCGAGCACGAGCCTCGACAGCGGGCGGGGGAGCTGCGGCAGGTCGATGCCGGTGGTCACGAGCGGTTGCCTTCCGGTGCGGGGGCGGGCGAAGCGGCCGCGGGGGCCGCTGTCGCGGGGGACGGCTCCGTACGGAGCGCGGGGTTGAGGACGTACCGGGGTTTGACACCCCGGACGGTGGTGGGGTCGAGGGCGGCCCGGCGCAGCGCCCGGGTGTACGGCTCGGCGGGGGAGGCGAGGACGGAGGCGGTCGGACCGCGCTCGACGACCCGGCCGGCGTTCATCACCACGACGTCGGTGCTGATCTCCCGGACCACCCCGAGATTGTGGGCGATGACGAGATAGGCGATGCCCGTCTCGCTCTGGAGCTCCCGCAGCAGCTCCAGCACCTGGGCCTGCACGGACACGTCGAGGGCGGAGGTCGCCTCGTCGCACACCAGCAGATCGGGCCGGGAGGCGAGCGCGCGGGCGATGCCGATGCGCTGGCGCTGCCCGCCGGAGAACTCCGGGGGCCTGCGGTGCAGCGCGGTGGAGGGCAGGCCGACCCGGTCGATCAGCTCGGCCGCGCGCCGGGCGCGCTCCGCCGTGTCCCCGACACCGGAGAGGCGCAGGGGCTCCGCCACGATCTGCTCGGCCGTCAGATGCGGGTCGAGCGAGCCGTACGGGTCCTGGAAGACCATCTGCACCCGGCGCCGCAGCGGGCGCAGCCGACGTTCCGGGAGCGCCGCGATGTCCGTGCCGTCCAGGACGATCCGGCCCGACGCCGGCTTCAGCAGCCGTACGAGCGCGCGGGCGAGGGTCGACTTGCCGCACCCCGACTCGCCGACGACGGCGAGCGCGCCGCCGCGCTCCAGGGTGAGGCTCACCCCGTCGACGGCGCGGAACGGGCCGCGCGCGGTCGGGTACTCGACGACCAGGTCCTCGACGCTGAGCAGGGGCACGGCGGCGGCCCCGGCTTCCCCGGCTCCCGCGGCCGGCGCGGGGGCGCTCATGTCGCCGCCCCCTGCGGCGCGGCGCCGGTGAGCGCGTCCTCGTCCCAGGTGCCGAGCCGTGGCACGGCGGCGAGCAGGGCGCGGGTGTACGGCTGGGCCGGCTCGTCCACGATGCGCGCGGCGGGACCCGATTCCACGAATCTGCCCTCCTTCATGACATGGATACGGTCGGAGACGACGCGGGCCACCCCCAGATCATGCGTGATCATCAGCATCCCGAGGGACTCCTGTTCCTGTAGCTCCATCAGCAGATCGAGAACGCCCGCCTGTACGGTGGCGTCCAGCGCGGAGGTCGGCTCGTCCGCGATGAGCAGCTCCGGCTCACCGGCGAGCGCGACCGCGATCAGCATGCGCTGGAGCATGCCGCCGGAGAACTGGTGCGGATACGCCTTCCAGCGGGTCTCCGGCTGCGGGATACGGACCTGTGCCAGCAGCTCCGTCCCCCTCTCCCGGACCTCCGCGCGGGACATCCCGGGGTGGCGCAGCCGCAGCGCGTCGCCGAGCTGGCGGCCGATCGTGTGGACGGGGCTGAGCGCCGTCATCGGGTCCTGCGGGATCAGCGAGACGGTGCGCCCGCGCACCGCGCGGGCCGCCGCCGGGTCGGTGAGGACATCCCGGCCGCCGATCCGTACGGCGCCGGACAGCACCGCGAGCCCTTCGGGCAGCAGCCGCAGCACGCCCATGGCGGTGGTCGACTTCCCCGAGCCGGATTCACCGATCAGGGTGACGGTCTCGCCCCGGCCCACGGTGAAGCTCACCCCGTCGACGGCGCGGATCACCCCGTGCGCGGTGATCAGTTCGACCTGGAGGTTCTCGACGTCCAGCAGCGGGACGTCGCCGGTCCCCGGGCCGGTCGTGGCCCCGGCCCCGGTCTCTGTCTCTGTCCGGGCCATGGCTCAGGCTCCCTTCTTGGCGCGCGCCAGGCGCGACCCGCGCGGTACGCGCGCTCCACGCGGCGCCCTGACCGCACGCGTACGGTCGCGCAGGCCGTCGCCGATCAGGTTGACGCCGACCACGAGCAGGGCGATGACCAGGCCCGGCAGGGTGACCAGCCACCAGGAGGTGGTGATGTAGTCCTGGCCGTCGGAGATGATCCGGCCCCAGGTCGCGAACGGCCGCTGCGGGCCCGCCCCCAGGAAGCTCAGCGCGCTCTCCAGCAGAACGGCCTGGGCGAGCAGCAGCAGGACGACCAGGCTGGCCGGGCGGATCACATTGGGGATCACATGGCGGCCCAGGACCGACCAGCCGCGCAGCCCCAGCACGCGGGCGGCGGCGACATACGGTTTCTCCCGCTCCACGAGGACGAGCGAGCGGGTGAGCCGCGCGACCTCCGGCCACTGGGCGACCGCGATCACACAGGTGATGACGGTGACGGAGGGGCCGAAGAGGGCCACCACGAGCAGCAGCATCATCAGCAGGGGCAGCGCGAGCTGGGCCTCCAGCAGCCGGGAGACGACCGCGTCGACCCAGCCGCCGAAGAACCCGGCCGCCGCGCCCGCCGCGACGCCGATCACCCCGGAGACGAGGACGGCGAGGATGCCGACCGTCAGCGACACCTGGCCGCCGTGCAGGATCCGGGAGAGCAGATCCCGGCCGAGCTGGTCCGTACCGAAGAGGTGGCCGTCGCTGAGCGGCGGCAGCCGGCGCCGGGACAGATCCTGCGCGTCGGCGCCGGGCAGGGGCAGCAGCGCCGCCAGCGCGACGGGCAGGACGACGAGCGCGGTGCACACCGTGCCCGCCCACAGTTTGAACCGGGCGCCGCGCCGCTGCCGGGTGGCGGTGGCACGGGCGAGATCGCGGGCGGTGACCGCGCTCGGCCGGGCGCCGGAGGGCGCGGGGCCGGCGGGGGCGGGTCCTGAAGAGGCGGCGGTACGCGGGGCGGTGGTCATGTCTCAGGCCGCCTTTCCGAGGCGCACCCGCGGATCGAGCAGCGGGTAGGCGAGGTCGACGAGGAGTTGGACGAGGATCGCGAGGACCGCGGTGACCAGGACGGTGGCCTGGATGAGCGGATAGTCCCGGGTCTCCAGGGCGCGCACCACGAGCGAGCCGACCCCGGGCCAGCCGAAGACCACCTCGACCACGACGACGCCGTTGAGGAGCGCCGCGAAGCGGGTGCCGAGGGCGGTGAGCAGTGGCACCCCCGAGTTGGCGAGGGCGTAGCGCCAGGTGAGGGTGGACTCGGAGAAGCCGCGGGAGCGGGCGACCATGATGTACGGGGAGTTCAGCGCCGTGGTCATCTCGCGCCGCACCAGCCGGGAGATCAGGGCCAGTTGCAGCACGGCGACGGTGACCGTGGGCAGCACCAGACCGCTCCAGGAGGTGAATCCGGAGGCGGGCAGCACCGGCAGCAGCACGGCGAAGACGGTCAGCAGCATCACACCGGTCCAGAAGTCCGGCATGGACTGACCGGTGATGGTCAGGACATTGGCGCCCAGCTCACGCTTGGAGTCGGCGCGGCGCGCCATCCACACCCCGAGCGGGACGGCCACCAGGGTGGTCACCGTGATGGCCGAGACGGCGAGGGTGATGGTGTACGGCATCCGGTCCAGGACCACGTCGAGGGCCGGGGCGTGGAAGGAGTAGCTGGTGCCCAGGTCGCCGGTGAACAGATCGCGCAGGAAGATGCCGTACTGCGCGAACAGCGGCTGGTCGAGGCCGAACTGGCCGCGGATCCTGGCGAGATCGGCGGTGGTCGCGTTGGGACTGGCGTAGGCGGCGGCGGGGTCGCCGGGCGCGAGCCGGACCAGCAGGAAGACCGTGGTCAGGGTGAGGAAGACGGTCAGCAGGCTCTGGCCGAGCCGGCGGGCGAGATACTTCGGCACGGCTCAGCCCTCCAGCCGTACGGCGGACAGGTCGTAGGAATTGATCGGCAGCAGCGACAGGCCGCGGACCCGGGTCCTGCGGGCCAGCAGGGTCTTCGGCGCGAAGGCCCACAGGCTGGGCCACGTCTCCCAGACGGCTTTCTGGACCACGGCGAGCTGCCGGTTGCGCTCGGCGTCGTCCACCTGGGTGGAGGCGGCGGTGAGCTGCTTCTCGACGTGCGGGACGACGTACCCCATGAAGGCGTCGCGGTTGCGTTCCTTCGCGGGGGTGCCGCCGTACATGCCCTGGAGCATGGTGAGCGCCTGGCCGGTGGGGCTGCCGTAGCCGTTGCCGATGACGTCCCAGTCACCGGCCTTGCCCTGGCGCCAGGCCAGGATGTCGCCGCCCGGCTCGAACTGGCGGAGCGAGGTGCGGACACCGACCGAGCCCAGCATGTCCACGACCGCCTCCATGACGGAGGCGTCGGCCGCGAACTCCCCGGACTCCCAGATGATCCTGATCCGCAGGTCCGTGGCGCCCAGCGACCTGAGCAGGGCGCGTGCCCTGCCGGGGTCGTACGCGTAACCGCCGGTGCGCACCGCGCCTTCGAGGGCGAGCGGCACCACACCGCCGGCCTCCTCGGCCGAGCCGTTCAGCACGTCCTGGACCAGGGCACTGCCGTCGATCGCGTACGTGAGGGCCTTGCGTATCCGGGGGTCGGCGAGCGGGCTTCCCTTCGGCTTGCGGAAGTTGTAGAAGAGCTGGCACATCCGGACGCCGGCGGTCTGCTCGACCCGGACGCCGGGGAGTCCGGTGAGCTGTTCGGCCGAGTCCGGTGTGAGGGTGTCGACGACGTCGAGTTCACCACTGCGCAGCGCGACGACCCGGCTGGACTCCTCGGGGACGAACCTGACCCGTACGGTCTCGATCCGCGGGCGCCGCCCCCAGTACGCGGGGTTGCGGCCGAGGGTGTACTCGCCGGCGCCCGCGTTCGCCTTGAGGACGCGGTACGGACCGGAGCCGAGGCCGCTCTGGAGCTCCTCGGGGCGGTTGGCGGCGGACGGTGTGATGTGGATGTTGGCCATCAGCCGGTCGAGGACCGGTACGGGCTTGCCGGTGTGCAGCAGGAACGTACGGGCGCCGGTCTTCTCCACCGTGGGCAGTTCGGGGAAGAGCCCGAGCAGGAAGGAGCCGTTGACCTTGCCGTACATCTTCAGGGCGGTGGCGACGTCCTCGACGGTGACGGGGCTGCCGTCCGAGTAGCACACGCCCTCGCGCAGCCGCACCGTCCACACGGTGGGTTCCGCCATCTCGAAGCGGTCGGCGAGGACGAGCTGCGGCTTCATGCCGGGGCCGATACGGGTGAGGGCCTGCCGTACGGCGCGCTGCACGGTGACCGCGGCGTCGAACTGGTTGAGCTTGTTGTCCAGGCTCACCAGCGAACGGTTCAGGCCGAGGGTGAGCGTGCCGGGGCCAGGGGCGCCGGTGGGCCCCGCGCAGGCGGACAGCGGGGCCAGGGCGAGGCCGGCGCCGCCGACGGCGCTCCAGCGCAGCAGGGTGCGGCGGTCGACCGCCGCACGCGGGGGAGCGTCGGGGGGAGCGCTCTGGGGAGTAGGGGTCATCGTCGACCTTCTTGGGTTCCGGGGTGCTGGACCCAGGTGTCCAGCGGCTCCTGGGCCCTGTTTCGCGACGGGGCCCAGTCGTCGGTGCCGGTCCGGCCGGCGTGGTGGCCGGTCCGTATCGCACCAACAGGTGTCGCGCCGCACAAGGTGGCACGATTGCGTGTTCCGCGCAAGAGGTCTCGCGCACTTCGCGCAACCTGTGCCATCATCGGGCACCGAGGCAGCCCGCCCCGGGTCGCCCGAGGAGGTATCCGTGTTCCCTCACCAGGCCGGTCCCGAGCCGCACGGCGCGTCCTGGCCGCCCGGCGGGCCCCGGGCGCTGCGGGTGCTCGCCCTCGCGGACGATCTGTCCGGCGCGGCCGAGACGGCCGCCGCGCTGCGCCGCCCCGCCCGGATCGTCCTGGGCCCCGCGGTCACCGAACGGCCCGCTCCCGGCGAGGCGCTCGTCGTGGACCTCGACACCCGGCAGCTCGGCGCGGAACCGGCCGCCTCCGCCGTACGGGAGGCGGTACGGGGCGCCGACGCCTCCACCGTACTGATCAAGAAGACGGACTCCCTGCTGCGCGGCAACCTCGCCGCCGAGACCGCCGCCTACGCGGAGGGCGCCGCCGCGCTCGTCATCGCCCCCGCGCTGCCGGTGGCCGGCCGCACCGTCCGCGACGGCGTCGTCCACCTGCACGGAACCCCGCTGCACGCCACGGACGCCTGGCGCGCCGAACCGCTGCCCGCGCCGCCGTCGGTGGCCGCCGCGCTCGGCGACCCGCGTACGGCACCGGTCCCGCTCACCGCCGTACGCGGCCCCGCCCAGGAGCTGACGGAGCACCTGCGCGCGCTCGCCCTGGCCGGGCGACGGCCGGTGTGCGACGCGGAGACGGACGCCGACCTCGACGCGATCGCCGCCGCCGCGCTCCGGCTGGGACCTGGCGTACGGCTGATGGGGACGGGCGGACTCGCCGCCGCCCTCGGCCGCCTCCTCGACGCCGAGGGCGGAGCGTCGGGGGACGGGCCGTCACCGGACGGCCCGTCAGCGGAGCCCGCCCGTACGGCCGGCCGGCCGCTGCTCGTGGTCGTCGGCACCGCGGAACCCGCCGCCGTTGCGCAGATCGCGCAACTTGTCGCCGTCGGGGCCTTCCACACCGCACTGTCGGCGGACCTGCTCGCCGCACCCGGCGCGTGCCTCCCGCTCACCGTGGATCCGTATGGCATCACGGTCGTCAGTGTGGACCACACCCACGGTGTGCGCCCCGGCGCCGCCCGCCGGGTGGTGGCCGGCCTCGCCCGTACCGTCGCCGCGGCGCCCGGACCCGCCGACCTCGTCCTCACCGGCGGCGAGACGGCGCGGCGCGTGCTGGACGCGCTCGGCATCACCCACCTCCTCCCGTCCGGCCAGATCCACCACGGCGCCGTACGCTCCCTCGCCTCCGACGGCCGTACGGTCGTCACCCGCCCCGGGAGTTACGGCGACACCGGATCCCTGCTGCTCATCGCCCGCGCCCTGCGGCCGGACGACCCCCTCCTGACGACCGATCCCGCCGTACCGGGCGCCGAGCACCGCGCGTCCGTCCCCCCACCGCCCGTGTCACCCGTACCGCAAGGAGAGTTCCTGTGAACGCAGCCCCGACGACCGCCCCCGCGGAGCCGACCGACACCGCCGGCCGGCCGCTCCCGCTCATCGCGGTCACCATGGGCGACGGCGCGGGCATCGGCCCCGAGGTGATCGTCCCCGCGCTGCTCCACGCGGACACCGTGCGCCGTTGCCGCCCCGTTGTCGTCGGCGACGCGCTGCGTCTGCGCCAGGCCGCCGACATCCTCGGCCTCACCTGCGAGATCGTCTCCGTCGAGACCGTGGAGCAGGCCGAGTTCACCGAAGGACGCGTCAACGTCATCGACCTCGGACTGCTCCCCGCCGACCTGCCCTGGGGCCGGCTCTCCGCCGTCGCGGGCGACGCCGCCTACCAGTACGTGCGCGTCGCCGCCGAACTCGCCGTACGCGGCGACGTGCAGGGCATCTGCACCGCGCCGCTGAACAAGGAGGCGTTGCACGCGGGCGGCCACCTCTACCCCGGACACACCGAACTCCTCGCGCACCTCACCGGTATCGAGGAGGTGTCGATGATGCTCTCCACACCGAAGGTGAAGGTCATCCATGTCACCACGCACATCGGCCTGATCGACGCCGTGCACCGGATCGAGCCCGGCCTCGTCGAACGGACGGTGCGCCGCGGCCACGAGGCGATGGTGCGCGCCGGTGTCCCCGAGCCGGTCATCGGGGTGTGCGGCATCAACCCGCACGCCGGGGAGAACGGCCTGTTCGGCTACGGCGAGGAGGAGGAGAAGATCGTCCCGGCCATCGAGGTACTGCGCGCCGACGGCATCGACGCCGTCGGACCGCTCCCCGCCGACACCGCCTTCTTCCTCGCCTCGCGCGGCGACTACGACCTGATCGTCGCCATGTACCACGACCAGGGCCACGGCCCCGTCAAGGTCATGGGCATCGAAGCGGGCGTCAACCTGACCGTCGGACTGCCCGTCATCCGCACCTCCGTCGACCACGGCACCGCCTTCGACATCGCCGGTACGGGCCGGGCCGAGGCCGGCAGCATGGTCGAGGCGCTGCGCCAGGCCGCCGAGATGGCGACCGCTCCGGCCCGTTGACCACCGGTCGCCCCACCGGAGAACACTCGTACCGGAGAACACTCGTACCGGAGGACACCTCTACCGGAGGACACCCCTACCGGAGGACGCAGGAGCGATGGCCCCCATCGGATCGAAGGCGCGGCGCGACCGCATCGTCCACCTCGCCACGACGACCGGGCTCGCCAGTGTGGAGGAGCTGTCACAGCACTTCGGTGTGACGGCGTCCACCATCCGCCGCGACCTGGCGAAGCTCACCGTCGACGGACAGCTCGCCCGTACCTACGGCGGCGCCATGGCGCTGGCCGCCCACCCCGAGGCGTCACTGCGGCAGCGCACGGGCGAGGCGTTCGAGGCCAAGCAGGCCATCGCGCGGTGGGCGGCTGCCGAGGTACGTCCCGGGGAGTCGCTGCTGCTCGACGCGGGCTCGACGGTCGGGGCCCTCGCGCACGAACTGCGTGCGGCGAAGGACGTCACCGTCGCCACCACCGGTCTGACGGCCCTGCAGGAGCTGGCGGACGTCGCGTCGGTCCATGTCGAGTGTCTGGGCGGCACACTGCGCCCGCTCAGCCAGGGGTTCGTGGGGCCGCTGACCGAAGCGGCCCTGGAACGCCTGACGTTCGACCGGCTCTTCCTGGGGACGGACGGGGTCTCGCCCGAACACGGCATCTGCGAGGCCGACCTGCGCCAGACGCGGCTCAAGGAGCTGATGGCGCGGCGCGCGGACCGGGTGTACGTCCTCGCGCACGCGGCGAAGCTGGGCCGCCGCCCCTTCCACACCTGGACCCCGCTCAGGGCGGACTGGACCCTCGTGACCGACCGGGCGGCCGACCCCCGCGTTGTCGAGGGGCTGCGCTCGCGCGGTGTCACGGTCGTCCTGACCGCGGCGGAGCCGGGCGCGGCGCGGGGGCCGGCGGACTGAAACCGGACACCCTGGGAGGTCCCGCGGAGCACACGCTCCGCGGGACCTCCCTTTTTGTTCCTGTTCGCGGGGGCGGATCGTATTCATGCTCAATAAGCGCCTTCTTTCCGATTGCGCAGTGGCTCATGGGGGTGTCCGTACGGAATGCGGAACGATGTGGGTGCCGGAGGGTCGACTTTCCCTCGACGAGTTACTAGGATCCCCAACAAGTTCTTGGCGACAGCATTGTGGAAACTCTCCAGGATGTGTCGACTGTTATTCATCTCTTGGTAAAGCGCAGTTAATGCCTCTCGGCACAGTTGGACGTATCGCTCCGTTGAGCAGGCCCGCACCGAAGGTGCTGGGCTGCTCGGCCATGCGGATACGGGGGAGTAGGAAATCCGTGAGGTCCGGCAGAGGTCTGTACCACAGAAGAAAACGAAGAAATTCGTTCTGTGGATGTCCTGGCGGCGTGAGGTGCCCATCTTTCGGCACTTTCATGCGTCATGGACCCGAGTGCTGATTCGAGGGGCGGGGGTCGTGTGCGTTTCCAGCTTTTGGGCCCTTTGAGTATTGCCGAGGGTCATGACGTCGTTGTGCTCAAACCGTCCAAACCGTCCAGCCTGCTGGCGGCCCTGCTCCTCCATCCCGGATCCGTCGTCTCCACCGGCTATCTGCTGAGGGCCCTGTGGGACGAGAACCAGCCGGCGACGGCCAGGGCCGCGCTCCAGAGCTGTGTGCTCAGGCTGCGCCGGATCTTCGTCAAGTACGGGGTCTCCGGCGATGTCATCGAGGCGGTGCCCGGCGGCTACCGGATGAACGTGGACGCCGGCACCCTGGACCTGGTGCGGTTCCGGATGCTCGTACGGGCGGCTGACGCGGCCGGGGACGCCGAGGGCGAGCTGTACCGGCTCAAGGAGGCCCTGACCCTGTGGCAGGGGCCCCTGCTGGCCAACGTGCCCTCGCTGATGCTCCACCGCGACGAGGTGCCGGGGCTCACCGAGGAGCGGCTGCGCACCCTCGAACGGGCCTGTGACATCGAGTTGACGCTGGGCCGGTGCCGCCAGGTCCTGGTCGATCTCTGGGAGGCCGCCCGCCGCCACCCCGGCCGGGAACGCTTCTCCGAGCAGCTCATCGAGGCGCTGTACCGCACGGGGCGGCAGTCGGAGGCGCTCGCCGAGTACCGCGCCGTGAAGGGCCGGCTCAAGGAGGAACTGGGCATCGACCCGGGCCCCTCGCTCCAGCGGCTCGAACTGTCCATCCTGCGCGGCGACGACCTCGGTCCGCCCGCCCTCGACCAGCCTGCGGGACCCCTGGCGATCGCCGCTCCGGTCCGCGGCGCGGCGCCGGTCACGGACCGGGACGACGGCGACCGTGCGGAAGGGGACGGGGTACGGGTGACGGTGCGGCCCGTACCGTCCGCACCGCGCATGCTCCCCGGGCCTGCCGCGCTCCCCGGGCCTCCGGTGCTCCCCGTACCGCCGGTGCCGTCCTTCGCGGGCCGGTCGGCCGAGCGGGCGGACATCACGGCCCGGCTGACGGAGTGTTCCCCCGGCACCACCCTCGTGGTCCTCTCCGGAGCGCCGGGCATCGGAAAGACGGCGCTGGCCCGGCAGTGTGCCCATGACACCCAGGACAGCTTCCCCGGCGGTGTGTTCGTCATCGCCATGACCCACCCGGACGGCACCGCCCTCACCCCCGCCGAGGCGATGGCCCACCTGCCCCGGCCCGGCACCGCCGACGGCAGGATCCTGCTCGTCCTCGACGACGTCACCACCGCCGACCAGGTGCGCCCCCTGCTTCCCGAGGTGACGGGCGGCGCCGCGATCGTCACCAGCCGACGCGGTCTCGCCGGGCTGATGGCCACCCACGGCGGCAGCGTCCACCGGCTCTCCCCCCTGGACCCCGCCGAGTCCCGGCAGCTGCTCACCGCGGCGCTCGGCGCCGCACGGGTGGCCGCGGAACCGGCCGCCGCCGACGAACTCGCCCACGTCTGCGGCCACTTCCCGCTCAGCCTGCGGATCGCCGCCGCCCGGCTGCTGACCCGCCCCGGGCTGCGTGTCGAGGACTGTGTCCGCTGGCTGGCCGAGGACCTGCCGGCCAGGCTCTCCCTCGCCGACGATCCGAGGATGTCCGTACCGCAGGTGTTCGGACGGGCCCTGGACCGGCTGGAACCCCGCTGGCGGGAAGCCTTCCGCAGGCTCGGGGACCACGAAGGACTGCTGGTCCCCGCCCACGCCCTCGGCGACTCGCCCGAGGCCGAAGAGGCGCTGGAGCGGCTCGCCGACGCCGGGCTGCTCGAAGAAGGGCCGCCCGGCCCGTACCGCATCCATCTTCTGCTGAAAATCTACGCGCGTCGGCAGGCCGGCGACCGGAACGACCGCGAGGCGGCGACCGTGCCCCACTGAGAGCGATCCCCGCCCTCTCCTGCCGTGTCTCCCGCCCGAACCTCGCTGCTCCGAACTCCCGAACTCCCGAACTCCCCGAACTCCCCGAACTCCCGAGCTCTCGAACTTCTGAATTCCTGAACTCCCTCATTCTCCAACTCCCTTACGACCAAGCCACCTTGACCACGTATCCAGGGGTGTCATCTCTCATGGGCTCAGCGACCTACGAAGCCGTTGCCTCCACCAGTCCGCGCATCCGCCGCGATGTCCTGTTCACCGAGACACCGGACGGTGTGCTGTTCCACAACGCGGACGGCGGGTTCCAGCTCACCGCCCGGTCCGCCTACCGCTTCGCCACCCTGATCGTCCCGCATCTCACCGGGGAGCACTCGGTCACGGAGATCTGCGCGGGACTCGGCGACCAGCAGCGCGCCATGGTGGGTGAGCTGGTCAAGAGCCTCTACGAACGGGACTTCGCCCGTCCCGTCCCACCCCCGGCGCCCACCGACGGCACCCCCGGCACACCGCCCGACGCGGCCCGCCGGTTCGCCCCGCAGATCTCCTACGTCGACCACTACGCCGACGACGCGGAACGCCGCTTCGAGCGCTTCCGTACCGCGCGGGTGGCCGTGCTCGGTGACGACCTCGTCGCCCGCTGGTGTGTGCTCAGCCTGATCCGCAACGGCTGTGCCACCATCGGTGTGCGTCCTGCGCTCGGCGCGGAGAACATCGGGGCGATCGAGGCCGAGGCGCGCGAAGCGGCGGCCGACGGCTGCCCGGTGGACCTCCCGCGGATCGGCCCCGAGGTGCCCGACACCGCGGTGAGCTGGGCGGATCTCGCCTCGTACGACATCGTCGTGACGACCGGAGGCCCCGCCGTGCCGGGGCGGCTCTTCCCCCTGCTGCGGGCCGGGGTACCCGAGGGCCGCACCCTGCTCCCGGCCTGGTCCTACGGCCAACAGGCCGTTGTGGGGCCGCTGATGACGGCCGGGACCGCCGGCTGCTGGTCCTGCGCCGTGCTGCGCGTCGGCGCCCACGACGGAGCGGCGGCCGCCGCCGACATCTGGCACGGCCTCGCGCTGCCCGGCGCCGTACCGGTGGGTGAACTCCCCAGCGGGCCGCTGTCGGCGATGATCGGCAATCTGCTGGGGTACGAGATCTTCCGCCTCACCACCGGCGCCCTGCCCGCCGAGACCGCCGGCCATCTGATCATCCAGGACATGAGATCCCTGGACGTCACCACCGAACCCTTGCTGCCGCACCCCCGCTGCCCGCTCTGCGCCGAGGCCGCCACCCGCGCGACGGACCGTGGCGCGACGGCCACCGACGCCGAGCCGGCCGGTGAACTCCCGGTCGATCTGCGGTCGGTGGGCGACGGCACACCGCCGATGCCGACGGCGGACACGGCCCGGGAGGCCGACGAACTCGTGGAGGAGCTGAACCGCCGCTCGACGCTCGTCCGGCCACGGGTGGGCGTCTTCACCCGGTTCGCGGACGAGCCGCTCACCCAGATACCACTGAAGGCCAGTGTGGTCGAGTTCGGCCTCGGACACGGCACCCCGCGCCGGGTCGCCGCCTTCGACGTGCACCATGTCGCGGGCGCCCGGCTGCGGGCCCTGAACGCGGCGGCCGGTGTGTACGCCGAACATGTCGTCCCCACCACCGATGTGGTGACGGAACGCCCACTCGGCTCCGCGCGGGAGCGGTTGCGTGTCATCGAGCCCGGAGCGCTCGCCATCGGCCCGGGCGCGACAGCGGCCGGCGGGCGGACGGCCGCCTGGACCCCGGCCACCTCCCTCCTCACCGGGGAACGGGTCCTGGTGCCCGCCGGGGCCGTACGGACCTTCGGACCGCACAACACCGACCGGCTCTTTGAACCGACCGGCGCCGGGACCGGCGCGGGCATGTCGACGGCCGAGGCCGCCGCCGACGGACTGCTCTCCGCCCTCGCCCACGACGCGCTCTCCCGCACCCTGCGCGGCGCCCCGGCACACCGGATGGCACCGGCCGCGCTCACGGAGGGCGAGGACGCCGAACTCACCTTCCTCGTACGGTCCGCCGCCGTTCTCGACATCGGCCTGGAACTGCTCGACCTCGGCGAGGGCGACCGCTCCGGCGTCCATGTCCTGCTCGCCAGGGGAGCGGGACTCTGGGTCGTCGGCAGTGACACCGGCCGGCAGCGCGCCGCCGTCGCCGCCGTACGCGACCTGCTCGGCCGGGTGCAGCTCGGCCGGGAGGAGACCGCCGTACCCTTCGACACCGGCGACCCACTCCTGCGTGACCTCGACGCGTCGACGATCCGACCCGCCGGTCACACCGACATCGAAGCCCCCGTCGTCGCCGGTACGCGGACTCCCTGGTCCCAGGTGCTCGACCGGCTGAAGGCGACGGGCCGCGACGCCCTGAGGGTGGACACCGGCTCGGCCGACCTGGCCACCGCCGGCATCAGGACCGCCCGCGTACTCCTCACCACGGAGGAACCCCGTGGCGTCTAGCACGCTCGACGCCCGCCCGGACGGACGGGCGCGCCGTCCCCGGCGGGACATCCCGGCGGGGCAGGCACTGCTCGGCCCGCTCCGCCGCGCACTCGACGGATTCGGCGGCCCCGGGGTGACCGTCACCGCACTCGGCACGCGCGACGCGTTCGCGCCCGGAGGCGCCGCGGAGGACACGCACCTCCCGGAGCCCGGCGGCCCCGAGTCGGCCGTCCCGGTCCAGGTGTACGCCGGGCACGCCGTCGTCGGCCCCCTGCCACCGGCCGCCGGCGCCCCGGGTCCGGCGGGCTGCGCGCACTGCCTGGCCCGCCGCTGGCAGGCCGTACGGTCGGTGGCGCTGCGCGACGCCCTCGAACGCGGCGGGGAGACCCGGGCCGCGGGCGGATGGCCCTACGCCACGCCCTTCGCGGTGGACGCCCTCGCCGCGCTGATCACCGCACTGGCCGCCCAACCCGCGTCCACCGAAGGGCCGTTCCCCGAGATCCGCCTCCTGGATCTGCGCACCCTCACGGTCCGGCGCTACCCGCTGGTGCCCGACCCGGAGTGCCCGCGCTGCGCCACCCCCCGTACCGACAGCGCCGAGGCGGTACGGATCACCCCGCGCCCCGCACCCAAACACCGCCCCGGTGCCTTCCGGCTGCGCCCTGTCGAGTCGTACGCCATCGACGTCGCGGCCTTCGCCAACCCGGTGTGCGGTGCGCTGGGGCCCTCCGTCGTCCATGACATCTCCTCCACCTCCACCTCCGCCACCATCGGCTGCTTCTCGATGCGCGCCGGCGACTATCTCCGCGAGACGTTCTGGGGCGGCCACGCCGACTCGTACGACCGCAGCAACCGCATCGGCGTACTGGAGGGGATGGAACGGTACGCGGGGATGCGGGCGCGCTCCCGGGTCACCAGCGTCACCGGAACCCTCGACCAGTTCGGCTCCGACGCCGTGGACCCCAGGGAAGTCGGCCTGTACGCCGAGGAGTTCCACCGCGCCAACCCCCGGGTCCGCCCGTTCGCGCCCGACCGCGAGATCCCCTGGGTGTGGGGGTACTCGCTCCGCGACGACCGGCCCCGCCTGGTCCCCGAGGTGCTGACGTACTACCATGCACCCGGTCTGGAGAACCGGTTCGTGCAGGAGAGCTCCAACGGCTGCGCCTCCGGGGGCTGTCCGGAGGAGGCGATCTACTTCGGGCTCATGGAGGTGATCGAGCGCGACGCGTTCCTGCTCGCCTGGTACGGGCAGCAGCCCCTGCCCGAGATCGACCCGGCCACCAGCGCCCGTCCCGCCACCCGGCACATGGTCGACCGGCTCGCGATGTACGGCTACCGCGCCCGGTTCTTCGACACCCGGATCACCTTCCCCGTCCCGGTCGTCACCGCCGTGGCGGAGCGCTTCGACGGCGGCCCCGGCCGGATGTGCTTCGGCGCGGGCGCCGGGCTCGACCCGGAATCGGCGCTGGACTCGGCGCTCTGCGAGATCGCCACCGACGCCGTGAACCTCACCGGCCGCACCGAGCGCGACGAGCCCCGGCTGCGCGCCATGGCCCAGGACTTCGACCGGGTGGCCGCGCTCCACGACCACCCGCTCGTCTACGGCGTACCGGAGATGGGCGAGCACGCCGGGTTCCTCCTCGACCCGCACAGCCCGCACCGGCGCGGCGTCCCCGCCGAACCGCCGCGCCCCGTGAGCGAGTTGCGCTGGCCGGACCCTTCCGGAGCCACGGCCTCCCGGGACCTCGGGGAAGACCTGCGGCGCTGTGTCGACGCGGTCGCCTCGGCCGGATTCGATGTGGTCGTCGTCGACCAGACCCTGCCCGAACAGCGCGCACTCGGCCTGCACACCGTCAGTGTGCTGGTCCCCGGACTCCTGCCGATCGACTTCGGCTGGTCCCGGCAGCGCGCCCGCACCATGCCCCGGCTGCGGACCGCCCTGCGTACGGCAGGGCTGCGCGAGCACGACCTGCGGCCCGAGGACGTCAACCCGGCCCCCCACCCGTTCCCATGACCCACCCAGCCGTTCAGCAGAAAGGAGGGTCCCGTGGGCTACGCCCATGACTATGCGGCCGCGATCATGCAGCGCGGCCGGATCCCGATGGAGCCCGCCGACTTCGTCCCCGACTGGGCGGACCGGCCCAGGAAGACGAAGTTCTACCCCGGTGTCGAGTCGTTCCCGCTGCCGGACCCGGACATCCCCGCCGAGGCCACCGTTGCGGCGGGCTGCCTGGGCCGGAACGGACCCGTCGGTGCGGATCAATCCGCGGTTCCGGCACGGGCGTTCACCTTGGACACGCTGTCCGGGATGCTGCGGGACTCGTACGGGCTGACCGGACGCAGGCTCGCCGTCCAGACCAACACCGACCTCGCCGCGCTTCCCCACTACACCCAGGCCAACTGGTCACGCGGCACCGCGTCGGGCGGCGGACTGTACCCGGTCAGTGTGTACTGGATCTCCGGCCCCAGCGGGCCGCGCGCGCCCGGTATCCACTACTACAGCGCGCCCCACCACGCCATGCAGCGGCTGCTCACCGGCGACGTGAGCGACGAGGTACGCGCGGCACTCGGCGACGCGGACGGGCGCCAGGACCAGTTCCTCGTCCTAGGGATCAAGTACTGGCAGAACGCCTTCAAATACAACAGTTTCTCCTTCCACGCGGTGACCATGGATCTCGGCGCGATCCTCGGGACCTGGCGTCTCTGGGCCCGCGCACAGGGGCTGAGCGTCGAACCCGCGCTGTGGTTCGACGAGATGAGGCTGAGCCGCTTGCTGGGCGTGAACAACGAGGAGGAGGGCGTCTTCGCCGTCGTCCCGCTGACCTGGGACGGCGCGGAGCCCCCCGCCCTCGCCCCCGCGCCACGACCCACCGCCCTGCCGCCCACCGCCGCGGCCCCGGCCGTACGGCACACCGACAGCGAACGCTCCCGTACGGTGCTGGACTTCGAGACCCTGCGCCACATCCACCACGCGACGACGGAAGCCGCCACCGACCGGCCCGCACCCGGTGCGCTGGCCCCGGCCGCCGCCGTACCACCGAGGACGACCGGCGCCCCCGTCCCGCTGCCCCCGGCCGAACTGCCGCCGGTGAGCGTCCGCGACGCCCTGCGCGAGCGCCGCAGCAGCTTCGGACGCTTCGACGCCGGCCGCCCCGTCACCCCCGCCCAACTGGGCGCCACCCTCGCCGCCTGCGCCACCGCCTCGCTGGGCAGCGAGGCGCAGCGGCCCGCACCACCGTCCGCCACCGGCACACCGGGCCTCGTCACCCACTACGCGTTCGTCAACCATGTCGAGGGCGTCGAGCCCGGCGCGTACGCCTACGACCCCACCGCCCACACCCTGCTCCCGGTGGTGCCGGGACCGCCGGGCCCCTTCCTCCAGCGCACCTACTTCCTCTCCAACTACAACCTCGAACAGGCGGGTGTGGTGATCGTCCCGACCATCCGCACCGCCGCCGTCCTCGACGCCGTGGGAGACCGCGGATACCGGCTGGTCAACGGGGTGATCGGGGCCGTCGCCCAGACCTTCTACACCGTGGCCACGGCGCTCGGGCTCGGAGCCGGTGTCGCGCTCGGCTTCGACAACATCTCGTACATCGAGGAACTCGGCCTCGAACGGACCGGTGAACAACCACTGCTGATCATGCTGCTCGGCAACGAGCGGCCGCACCCGGCCGACTTCCGCTACGAGATCGTCTGACCGGGAAATGGGGGACACTGTCATGACACCCGGCACGGATACGCGCACGGCGCGCACCACCTGGGAACCCGGGCGCCGCTTCATGCTGCGCGTCGCGGGACTGCCGGTCGAGTCCGTCCGCGCGCTGCGCTGCGCGGACAGCCGCCGCTGGGCCGACGAGGTCCTGGAGGCCGAGGAGCGGCTGCGCGGCCGGGGCGCCGCGCTCGGCGACCTCCTCCACGCACTCGTGCGCACCACCGACACCGACCCGGACGGAGAGGGCGCGGCGCACCGCCGGCAGCTGCTCGCGCTGCGCCGCCAGATCTTCAACAACCGGCTGCCGGCCGACCCCGAGGGCGCCCTGCGCCTGGTCGGCGCGCTCGACCCGGGCGCGGTGGAGCCGACCGCCGACTGGCTGCGGGAGCGCCGTCTGCTGGAGAAGCTGCGGACCGAGGGCGTACCGCTGCTCGCCGCGGAACTCGCCAGGACGCGTGCCGCGCTGCGGGGGCTGCTCGCCGAGGACCGGCTGCGCCACGGCCTCCAGCTCGCCTCCCCGACCCTGGAGGGGCAACTCGACGGTTACCTGGCGCAGTCGGGGACCGGGGCGGTTCCCGACCGGCGGATGCGGAAGATCGAGCGGTCGGTGCTCTCGTACGTCTACCGGACGGCGTGCAAGACCAGCCCCTTCAGCACCTTCACCGCCGTCGCCGCCGGCACCTTCGACGACGGTGCCACGGCCGACGACGCGGGCCACGACGCCGGTGATCACCAGGACGAGGGTCCTGGTGGCCCGGCCGCCGTCGTGCTCGGTGAGCGGTGGACGAGCCACGTCCGGCTCAATGTCGTCGTGCTGGCGCGGTTCGCCGAACTCGTCCTCGCCGATCCGGACCGGCGGGGCGATCTGCCCGTACGTCTGGCTTCGGGCTGGGAGCGCGACGGCGACCGGGTCAGATACGTACGCCAGTGGATCACCGCGGGCGACGACTCGGCGGCCGTCACCTTCGACGCGGTGAAGGACCGGCTCTTCTTCCTGCGCCGCAGCGGCACACTGGACCAACTGCTCGGCCTCTTCGACGGGGACGCCGAACCCCGCTACCGCGACCTGGTCGACCGGCTCCGCACCGAGCACGACGCCGACCCCGCGCACTGCGAGACCTATGTGGCCGCCCTCCTCCAACTCGGCATGATCCGTGTGCCGTGCCTGGACACCGATGTCCACAGCCCCGATCCGCTGCGCTCCTTCCGGAACGCCCTGACCGCGCTCGGGCGCCCCTGGGCCGACGGACTCGCCGCCGCCCTCGAAGCCCCGCTGCGCGCCATCGACCGCTTCCCCGCCGCCGACCGGGCCGGGCGGGGCGAACTGCTGCGGGAACTGCGCGCCGGACTGCGGGCCGCGCAGCGCGGGCTGAGCGGCGGCGAGGCCGCCACACTGCCGCAGACCCTGCTGTACGAGGACGTCAGCGCGGGCCGCGACCTCACCTGCGGGCTCGACGCGTGGGCCGGACCGGACGGCGGGCTCGCCGGCGGGGCCCTGCGTTCCGTCGAACGGATCCTGCCCGCCTTCGACCTCACCCTCCCGCAACGCGTCACCTTCAAGGGCTTCTTCCTGGCGCGCCACGGCAGCGGCGGCCGGTGCGACGATCTCCTGGGCCTCGTCCACGACTTCCACGAGGACTTCTTCGACCAGTACCTCTCGTTCGCCGCCAAGAGGCGGCCGTTCGACGACCGGGGTGCCTATGTCCCGGAGGAGAACTGGCTCGGCCTGCCCGGCATCCGCGCCCTCGACGCGGCCCGGCGGGTGTTCGTCGACCGGATGCGACAGGCGTGGGAGCAGGGCGGCGACGAGGCGGCGGAGATCCGGCTCGGGGAGCGGGACCTCAGCCTCGTCGCGGACGAACTCGCCCCGGTCGCGGGCGACTTCGTACCCCAGTGCCACCATCTTCAACTCGCGCGGACGGAGCGGGACGGCGCGCCGCTGATCGTACTCAACCGCTCCTACGGCGGACTCTCCTTCCCCTTCAGCCGCTTCACCCACGTCTACGACACACCGGACGGGACGGGGCGGCCGGGCGCGTTCTCCGCAGGGCTGCGCGACACCGCCTCCGCCGTCACCCCCGACGGCGCGGTACTGGCCGAGATCACCGGGGGAGCGGTCACCAGCAACCTCAATCTGCACAGCCCGCTCACCAGTCACCAGATCGTCTGCCCCGGCGAGTCCAGCTCCGTCCCGGTGGAGCGCCGTATCCACCTCGACGATCTGTACGTCGAGCACGACACCGCCACGGACCGGCTGGTCCTGCGCTCCACACGGCTCGGCCGCGAGGTGATCCCCGTGTACCTCGGCTACCTCGTGCCGCTCGCCCTGCCCGAGATACCGCGCACCCTGCTGCTGATGTCGCCGACCTCGATGGCGCCCCTGGACGTGTGGGGCGGCGTCCCGGAGGGCGTGGCGCGGGACGGGGTCACCTCGCGGCCCCGGGTGACGCACGGCGAGGTCGTCCTCAGCCGCCGGAGCTGGGCCACGACGGCCGGAGCGCTGCCCGTACGCCGCCCCGGCCTCGGCGCCACTGCCGGGTCGGGCTCCGGGTCGGGCTCCGGCTCGGCGTCAGGCTCAGGTTCGGGCTCCGGTGACCAGGACCGGTTCCTCGACTGGCAGCGCTGGCGGCGCGCCCACGCACTGCCCGACCGGGTCTTCGCGACGGTGTCCGGCGGCCCCCGGGGCGGCGCGGGCGCCAAACCGCAGTACGTGGACTTCGACAGCATGCTCTCGCTCACCGCCTTCGAGGCACTGCCGAACCACCCGGACGACCGGATCGTCCTGCGCGAGATGCTCCCCTCCGAGGACGGTCTGCACGTCCGCTCGGCGCGCGGACACCACGTCGCGGAACTGGCCGTCGAAACCTTCACCACGGCCACGACCGTGACTGCGCCCACGACCACGACTGCTCATTCGCACCCGGCCTCGACCCCGGACCGACCGACCAAGGGCACACCGACATGCCAGAGCTGACCCCCGCCCCCGGCGCCGGCCCCTCCGGCGACTGGCAGGCCCTCCACATCTTCTACGCGGCCAACCCGCAGCCCCTGCTGGTGAGATGTGTCCGGCCCCTGGTCGCGGAACTGACCGCCGACGGCCTGCTCGCCGGGCACTTCTTCATCAACTACTGGCTGGAGGGCCCGCACGTCAGGCTCCGGCTCAAGCCCGCCGACGCGGCGGCCACCCCCGAGGTCGTCCGCCGGGCCGAGGAGGCCATCGGTGGCTTCCTGCGCACCCGGCCCGCGCTCTACGAGGTCGACTCCGGTTTCCTCAACGAGTTCTACAACACCCTGTTCGAGATCGAGTTCCCGGAGGGCGACCGCGGCGCGTTCATGGACGCCGAGGGCCGGATGAACCTCCGCCCCAACAACTCCTTCTCCCACGAACCGTACGAGCCCGAGTACGGCAAGTACGGCGGACCCGCCGGGATCGAGCTGGCCGAATGGCACTTCGCCCACTCCAGCACCCTCGTCATGGACGCCTTCCACACCATGAACCTTCATCTGCGCACCGTGCTGCTCGGCACCGCCGCCCAGTTGATGATGGTCATGGCGGGCTGCTTCCTGCCCGAGCGGGAGGAACTCGGCGCCTATCTCGACCGCTACTACGAGTTCTGGCACACCGCGTTCCCCGGCACCGGCTTCATCGGCTCGAAGGAGTACGACCGGAACTACGCGGACATGGCCCCCGGGCTCGCCCGCCGCTTCTCCGGCATTCGGCACGCCGTCCGTACGGGCGAGCTGGACCGGCTCCCCGTCCTCCTGCGGGGCTGGGCCGCCCACTGCCTCGAACTACGGGCCCGTGCCGAGGAGTTGACGGTCCAGGGTGAGCTGGTGTTCCGCTCCTGGGACGGCACACGGGACGAGCGGGTGACGGACCCCGCCGTCGCACTGCCGCTGCTGCTGTCCCCGTACATGCACATGACCAACAACCGGCTTCATGTCACCATCCGCGACGAGGCGTACCTGTCGCACGTCCTCGGCCGGGTCCTGCGCGAGGGGGCGGCTCCCGACACGGCCCCCGACGGGACTCCCGGCCCGGGCGGCCGGGCGGCGGTCCGATGAGTACGCCCCCGGGGGAACTCCTCTCGCACAGACCGGCGTTGAGACCGGACATCCTCCTCAGTCCCGCACTGCTGCACGGCCCCGCCACCGTGCACCTCATCAAGGAGCCCGCGGCGGGCGCGTCGTTCGAGGTCGGGGAGAAGGAGTACTTCCTGATCTCCCGGCTCGACGGTGTCCGCAGCCTCGCGGAGATCGGCGACGAGTACGCCCGGACATACGGCAGACGGCTCGCCGCCCCGCACTGGCAGCGGCTGCTCCACCTGCTCGGCACCCGGGGTCTGCTGGCCGGAGGACCGCCCCGGCCGGCTCCGGAACCCCCCACCGGCGGGCCGTTCGACGGCACCGTGCTGCGGGGCACCCTGCGGCTGGTCGCCGACGCCCACGCCACCACCACCCGGCTGCACCGGCTGCTGCGCCCCGCGCTGCGCGCCCCCGTCCTGCTCCCGCTCGCCGCCCTGACGGTCGCGATGGAGGTCCTGCTCGCCACCCATCTGCCCGAACTGGCCCGGGACGCCTGGTGGCTGGTCCGGCAGCCGGTCCCCCTGGTGGCCGTCTGCACCCTGCTCTGGCTCTCCACCGCGCTGCACGAACTCGCCCACGGAGTCGCCGCACGGCACCACGGCGGGACCGTCGGCGAGATCGGAGTGCGCTGGCGGCTGCCGGTGGCCCTCATGTACTGCACGGTCGACAACTACCGCTATCTGCGCGGCCGTCGGCGCCAGATGGCCGTCGCGGGCGCCGGCGCCTTCGCCAATCTGCTGTTCCTGCTGCCCTTCCTCGCCTGGTGGGCCGCGCTCCCGCCGGGGGACCCGACCCGCCGCGTCCTGTCGGGACTGCTGCTGCTCGGCAGCGTCCAGGCACTCGTCAACTTCCTTCCGCTGCCACCGCTCGACGGCTACACGATGCTCGGTCACGCACTGCGCGTCTCCGCTCTGGCCCCGGAGAGCGGGCGCTATCTGCGGCTGCGCCTGCGGGGCGGACCGGACGCCGCCGCGTATCCGCGCCGGGCCAGGACGCTCTACCTCGGCTATGCCGTGGGGTCGGCCCTGCTCGTCGCACTCATCCTGGCGGCCCTGACAACGGGGCTCGTTCTCCTGCTACTTCACTGATCCGCCAGTTCACCGGACCACCAGTTCACCGGACCACCAGTTCACCGGACCACCAGTTCACCGAACCACCAGTTCACCGAACCACAACCCCAGAGGGGCGCAGAACCACATGAGCGAGGCCAGGACCATGGCGTCCGTGCCGCACGAGTCAGCCGCCGATCCGGCGATCGTCGTCGAGGAGATACGTAAACGATACGGCGGCCACCAGGCTGTGGACGGCGTCTCCCTGCGCGTCGGGCGCGGGGAGTTCTTCGGGCTCCTCGGCCCCAACGGCGCGGGGAAGACCACCCTGGTCGAGATCATGGAGGGCCTGCGCCGTCCGGACTCGGGCACCGTCACGGTGCTCGGCCGGGCCCCCTGGCCCCGGGATGTCGCCCTGCTTCCCCGGCTGGGGGTGCAGACCCAGTCGTCCGCCTTCTTCGTACGCCAGACCGCCCGCGAACACCTCCGTACTGTCGCCGCCCTGTACGGGGCCGGCCGAAAGGACGCCGACCGCACCCTGGAGACGGTCGGGCTGACCGACCGCCGCGACGTACGCGTCGAGGACCTCTCCGGCGGCCAGCGCCAGCGCCTCGCCATCGCGTCCGCCCTGGTCCACGGGCCCGAGCTGATCTTCCTGGACGAACCCACCGCCGCGCTGGACCCGCAGGCCCGCCGCGATCTGTGGGAGGTGCTGCGCGGACTCAAGAGCGAGGGCCGCACCATCGTCTACACCACCCACCACCTGGACGAGGCCGAAGCGCTCTGCGACCGCGTGGCGATCCTCGTCGGCGGCTCCGTCGTCGCCCTGGACTCCCCGCACCGCCTGGTCACCGCCGCCGCGACGCCGACCCGCCTCATGATCCCCGTCGAGCGGATGACCGAGGAGGACGCGGTGGCCCTCCCGGGCGTCGACCGGGTCACCGTGCAGGGCGGCTCCCTGGTCCTGGAGACGGCGTCGTCGGGAAAGGTCCTCCAGGCCGTCGACGCGCGCATCGGCCTGGACGGTGTCCAGACCCGCACCGCGACGCTGGAGGACGTCTACCTCCAGCTCACCGGCGCCGAGCACACCGGAACGACCTCCGCCGGAACGACCCACACCGACACGACCCACACCGACACCGCGCACACCGACACCACCCACACCGACACGACGGAGCAGCAGGGATGAGCGCGTACGCAAGCCTGACGGGGGCCGGCTACCGGGCGCAGATCCGGGACAAGGCCACCCTCTTCTTCACCTTCGCCTTTCCGCTGCTGTTCCTGGTCGTCTTCGGGCTGATCTTCCGGGGCCAGGAGGTCGAGGAGACCGGCCGCCCGTACATCTCGTACATCGCGCCGGGCGTGATGTCCTGGGGTGTCGCCAACGCCGCCGTCTTCGGCATCGCCTTCACCCTCATGCAGTGGCGCCGTGACGATCTGCTCCGGCTGATCCGGATGACCCCGACCCCGCTCCTCTCGGTCCTGGCCTCCCGTTACGTCCTCGCCCTCGGGGTGGGCGTCGTGCAGGCGGTGGTGTTCGTCGTGGTGGCCATGCTGCCGCTCTTCGGCCTGGAGCTGGACGCCCGGTGGCCGCTGGCGCTGCCCGTGCTGGTGCTCGGCATCACCGCCTTCCTCACCATCGGCGTGGTCATCGGCTCGTACGCCCGTACCCCCGAGGCGGTCGCGGCCGTCGCCAACTGCCTCATGGTGCCGATGGCCTTCGTCTCCGGCTCGTTCCTGCCGCTCGACATGATGCCGTCCTGGCTCCAGACCTTCTCGCGGGTCCTGCCGCTGCGCTATCTCAACGACGCGGCGTCCGCGGCCCTCACCGGCCGGGGCGACCGCGGCGACATCGCCCTGGGCTGCGGCGGACTGGCCGTGTTCACCGTGGTCTTCGGGGCGCTCGCGCTGAAGACGTTCCGCTGGAGCAACGCGGCATGACGGCCGACACGGTACGGACGGCGGGCGCCGCGGCCGGCCCCTCGCAGTCGCCCCCCGGCGACCGCACCCCCCTGGCGGCGGCGCGCCTCCGGCTCCAGCGGGCCCTCACCGCGCGCCACACGCCGGCCGCCGGACCGGGCGCGGTGCACGTGCCCGGTCCGGTGCCGGTGCCGGTGCCGCCCACGGTGGTTCCGCTGGGCGCCGCCGATGTCCTCGGTCACCGCGGCGGCGACCCCTTCGCCGCGGTCCGCCCCGCCGCCACCGTCCATCTCACCTCGCGTGACGTACTGGTGGGCCCCTGGGGCGGCGACGGCACCGCGCCCGCCTGCGGCCAGTGCCTGGCGATGCGCTGGCAGCGGCTGCGCACCCGTACCGAACGCGACGCCCTGGAAACCGGCTCCGCCACCCGCGCGGCCGGGCCCTGGCCGGATCTCACCCCTTACCTACTCGACGCGGTCGACGCGCTGTACCGCGCCGCCGTCCTCTCGGACCGGGTGGCCCCGCCGGGGCCCGGCGCCGCCGACCGGTCCCTGCCCCAGGTGTCACGGCTGGATCTGGCCACGTTGGAGGTACGGACGTACCCCCTGCTCGCCGATCCGCTCTGCCCGCACTGCGGGCCGCGCGCCGCCGGTACGGACGCCGACTCCGACGGCGGGGCTCCGCTCACCCTCGTGAGCCGGCCCAAACCCGCCCCGGGCGTCTACCGGCTGCGCCCGGCGTCGGCGTACCCAATGCCGGTGACGGCGCTCGCCAACCCCGTCACCGGGGTGCTCGGCGCGGGCACCTGGATCAATGTCACCTCGCCCACCACGGCACCGGTCGCCGGCAGTGTCTTCATGCGCGGTTACGCGGGCCTCACCGACGTCACCTGGAGCGGCCAGGCCAACGGCTTCGACGCCAGCCGCGACCTCGCCTTCCTGGAGGGTCTGGAACGGTACGCGGGCACCCACCGGCGCACCGGCGGCGCCCCCGTCGTCGCGGCCTACCGCGACCTCGGGGACACGGCCCTCTCGCCCGCCGACTGCGGCTTCTACCCGCCCGAGACCTACCGCGACGACCCGCTGGTCAGCCCCTTCGACCCGGACCGGCCCATCCCCTGGGTCCGGGGGCACTCCCTGCGCGACCACCGCCCGATCCTCGTCCCGGCCCGCCTCGTCCACTACAGCGCGGGCCTCGCCTCCGACAACTTCGTCTTCGAGTGCTCCAACGGCTGCGCCATCGGCGGCAGCCTGGAGGAGGCGATCCTCGGCGGTCTCCTCGAACTCATCGAGCGGGACGCCTTCCTGCTCGCCTGGTACGGCGCCACCCCGCTCACCGAGATCGACCTCGGCTCGGTACGGGACCGTACGGTACGCACCATGATCGACCGGGCCGCGGCGCAGGGCTACGACGTCCACGCCTTCGACAACCGGATCGATCTCGCCGTACCGGTCGTCACCGGTCTCGCGGTACGGCGTGACGGCGGCCCCGGCACCTTCTCCTTCGGCGCCGGCGCGAGCCTGGACCCGGCTGCGGCCCTGGAGGGCGCCCTCTCCGAAGTGCTCACCTACATCCCGCACCTGCCCCGCCAGGTGACGGAGCGCCGCGCCGAACTGGAGGCCATGGCCGACGACTTCGGGAAGGTCCTGCACCTGAAGGACCACGCCCAGCTCTACGGGCTGCCGCGGATGGCCGAGCACGTCCGCGGCTACCTGGAACCGCCCGCCGTCCGCCCGGCGGACGAGATCTACCGGACCTGGGAGGAGCGGCTGCGCCCCCGTACCGGGGACCTGCTCGACGACGTGACACACTGCCGCGACGAACTCGTCCGCGCGGGCCACGACGTGATCGTCGTCGACCAGACCACACCGGAGCAGCGCCGCATGGGGCTGCGCACGGTGGCCACCGTCGTCCCCGGTCTGCTGCCGATCGACTTCGGCTGGTCACGCAGACGGGCCCCGGGCATGCCGAGACTGCGCACCGCGGCCCACCGGGCGGGGCTGCGCACTCGGGAGCTGACCGAGCGGGAGATCCGGCTCGTGCCGCACCCCTTCCCCTGAGAGGCCGCCGGGGCACGCACGCACGCACACGAACGGGCGGCACCCGCGCGGAAGATCGCGGGTGCCGCCCGTCCGGTTCACGGCGCGGCCTGGATCAGGCGCTGCAGGACGTGGTGCTCGTGGTGGAGGAGCACGTCGACGTGGAGCTGCAACTCGTGGAGCCCGCGAGCACGACCTCGCTGGCGTCCGAGTAGTCCGAGATCTCGAAGGTCTCCGACTCCAGCTCCATGATCTCGTCGGCGAGCGAGGCGAGGGCGTTCTTGTCGGCCATGGTGACTCCTTGGTTTCCACGCCAGGCCCCGAGGGGTTCCCCGGTGGTCCTGTGCCGTGCTGCTCCGCGGCGGTGCCGTGATGCCCTCGTATTCCAGCCGACCCCACTGCCAACCCACTGCCACCCCGGCGGGTCTTCCACTGACCGGTCGTGTCAGCGGTCTGTACGCGGTACGCGGCCGGGGCACCGCACGATGGACCGGGTGAGCCCCGTCGCGTACCCCGGAGAGAACACCCCCGTCCTGGACGGACTGCGGGACGTCCTGCGCCCCGCCGTCGCGTTCTGTCTCGATCTGCACCAGCACCCCGAACTCTCCGGCGAGGAGCGCCGTACGGCGGCAAGACTGGGGGAGTGGCTGCGCGGGGCGGGGTACAGGGTGACGGGCGGCATCGGCGGGCACGGCGTCGTCGGAGTGCTGCGCAACGGCGACGGCCCCCGCGTCATGATCCGTACGGAACTGGACGCGCTGCCCGTCACCGAGCGGACCGGCCTGCCGTACACGAGCAGTGGCCCCGTCGCGCACGCCTGCGGCCACGATCTCCACATGGCCGCCGCCGCGGGCGCCGCGTCCCTGCTGGCCCGCGGCCGGGAGAGCTGGCGCGGCACCGTCGTGGTCGTCGGCCAGCCCGCCGAGGAGACCCTCGCCGGGGCGCGGGCCCTGCTGGCGGACGGGCTGTACGAGCGGTTCGGGCGGCCCGACGCCGTACTGGCCCAGCACACGGCCCTGTTGCCCGCCGGCATGGTCGCCCACGCGTACGGACCGATGCTGGCGGGGAGCGCCGGTATCGAGGCCGTCGTGCACGGCCGGGGCGGTCACGCGGGCACCCCGCACCTCGCGGTCGATCCGCTGGTCACCGCCGCCGCGGCGGTGCTGCGGCTCCAGACGGTGGTCTCCCGCGAGTGCGCGCCGACCGAACCGGCCCTGCTGAACGTCGGGTCCCTCCACTCCGGAACGGCAGGCAACCTCGTCCCCGACCGGGCGACGCTCGGCATCACGGTCCGCGCCCTGTCCGAGCGCACACTCGACCGGATGACGGCCTCGGTGGAGCGGATCGTCCGGGCGGAGTGCGCCGCCTCCGGCTGCCCCGGGGACCCGGAGATCCGCACCGTCTCCCGCTCCCCGGTCACCCATCCCGACCCGGCGGCCACGGCCGTCGTACGCCACGCCCATGTACGTCTCCTCGGCCCGGAGCGCGTGGCGTCCTGGCCCCCGTCCATGGCGACCGAGGACTTTCCGCTGTACGGGGACGCGGGCCTCCCCGTCCACGGGGAGGAGGGGATCGCGCTGGTGTACTGGATGTTCGGGGTGGTGGGCCCGAAGGTGTGGGCACGGACGCCGGGCACGGCCGAGGAAAAGCTCGCCGTCCTCCCGCCCCACCACTCCCCGGAGTTCGCCCCCGACCTCCGCACCGCGCTGCCCACCGGCATTACGGCGATGACGGCCGCGGCGCTGTCCCGGCTGCGCACCGAGGGTTTCTGACGCACCGTCGATCCGGATCCGGCCGGGGTGCCGGGACCGGCCGGGGTGCCGATTCCGGCCAGGGTTCCGGGACTGAGCGGGGTGCGGGACACGTGCCGATATCGGCCGATATAGAGGCTCTTGGGCTCTCCGGGGCCATGCACCTTTATCAACAAGTAATGGGGCGGATGTTTTGCGCCACTCCTCATAGTCATAGTCTCGCCACGAGTGCACACGTTTTCTGCACAAAAATCTCACGGGGGAAGGGCGCTCACGTATGCAGGGCACCGTCGATGGGTTCAACTACGGCGTCGTCACACCGGTGGCGGCGTATCTCATGGCAGTTCTCGGCGGGGCCCTGGGGCTCCGCTGCACCACCAGGTCCCTGCGCACCGAGCAGGGCTGGAAGCCCGGTTGGCTGGCGCTCGGTGCGACATCCATCGGTTCGGGCATCTGGACCATGCACTTCATCGCCATGATCGGCTTCCAGGTCGAGGAGGCGCCGGTCGGTTACGACGTACCCACGACCGTGCTCAGCCTGTTCGTGGCGATCGTCATGGTCGGGGTGGGGATCTTCATCGTCGGCTACCGAGGGGCGACCCGTGCCACGCTGACCACCGCCGGCACGATCACCGGCCTCGGCGTCGCGGCCATGCACTACATCGGCATGTCCGGGATGCGGCTGCACGGACGGCTGGACTACGAGACGACGACCGTCGTGCTCTCGGTCGTCATCGCCGTCGTCGCCGCGACGGCCGCGCTCTGGGCCGCCGTGTCGATCCACGGCTTCCTGCCCAGCCTCGGCGCGAGCCTCGTGATGGGCGTCGCCGTGACCGGCATGCACTACACGGGCATGGCGGCGATCAGCGTGCACCTCCAGGGCGCCACCGGTGGCTCCGCGGGCGGCGGTTCACCGGCCTCGATCATGTTCCCGCTGCTGCTCGGCCCCGCGGTCTTTCTGGTGCTGGCGGGCGTCGTGGTGATGTTCGACCCTCTCCTCGTCCTGGGCGAGGGCGAGTGGGACCGGCCGATGGGCAAGAAGCCCGTACGGAACGGTGCCGGGTCCCGGCCCGTCCCGCCGCCGGCGTACGGGGACGTGAACGGCGGCAGGGCCCAGGCGCCCACCCCGGCGCCTACGTACACCCCGCCACCGGCGCCCACCTCGGCGCCGGGGTCGCACCGGGGCGCGGGCCCCAGGGGTCCGTACGACTGGTGACGGTCACCCGGTTGACCGCCGTTCGGTGATCCGTGTTCCGGAGCGCCGCCCCGCCTGCCGCGGGGCGGCGCTTCACGCGTCCTGCTCCGCCGCGCCGTCCGCCGTGCCGATGGACTCCCGCAGTCGTGCGCTGGCCATCCGCATGTGCTCGGCCATCGCCTCGTTGGCCGCGTCCGGATCATGGGCGCGGATCGCCGCCAGGACGGCGTCGTGCTCGCACAGCGTGCCGCTCACGGTCCCCTCCAGATCGCTGACCCGCTCCATCCACACCTGGAGCAGCGCGCGGATGGAGTGCAGGATGTCGCTCAGCACCGAGTTCCTGGCGATGCTCGCCGTTTCCAGGTGGAAGGCGATGTCCGCGTCGATGAACGCCGCGACGTCCGTGCCGGCGTCCCGCATCCGCCGCAGATGCTCCTCCAGCCGTGCCACGTCCTGCGCGGTGGCGCGCTCCGCCGCCAGCCGCGCCGACACACCTTCCATGTGCGTACGGACCTCCACCAGGTCCTGGGTGCGCCGCTGCCCGAGCATCAGCCCCCAGTTGATGGCGCGCGGCAGGAACTCCGAGGTCCCCTCGCGCACGTACGAGCCGGAGCCCGGGCGGATCTCGATGATGCCGAGCACGTCGAGGGCCGAGAGGGCGCCCCGCACGCTGGACCGCGCGACCCCCAGGGCCTCGGCGAGCTGACGCTCGGCGGGCAGCCGGGTGCCGGGCTTGATGTCGCCCGCGGAGAGGTGGTCGAGAAGCCGCTTGGCGACCTCGCTCACCGATGACTCGCGCACGACGGGGCGCAGAAGCTGGGCGAGATCCGGCGAGGCGGGCGATTGCTGATCAGGCTGACTGGTCACGGTCACCAGTACACCAGATGGGTGTTCCCGCTGTTCAAAGGTGTCCTGAACCCGCCTGTAGCCGAGTCGCCCCGCCCTTTGTCAAGAGTGGCGTGCATCACTTTAAGAGTGACGCTCGCCACATTGGTCAATTGGTGACCAATTTTCTTCTGGGGGTTACGTTGAAGACACATCAGCCGGTGGAGCGGGTGCTGCGCTCTGTTTCAGCCATGATCGCCGCCGACTGTGACCCGAGTCCGGACAGAGCTGTCCGGCGCTGCCGAGGGAGTCACCATGGGTGCCACCGCGTTGCCATCCGCGTCATCCGCCGTCGAGCGATCCGCGATCAAGAAGATCTCGATCCGGCTCGTCCCGTTCGTCGCGTTGATGTTTTTCGTGAATTATCTCGACCGGACGGCGGTCTCCTTCGCGGAGCCGAACGGTATGGGACAGGACCTGGCGCTCACCGCGGCGCAGTTCGGATTCGCCTCCGGGGTCTTCTTCATCGGATACATCATTCTGGAAGTCCCCAGCAACATGGCGCTGCACCGCTTCGGTGCCCGCCGCTGGCTCGCCAGGATCATGGTCACCTGGGGCATCGTGTCCCTGCTGTTCACCTGGGTGCAGAGCAGCGAGCAGCTCTACACGCTGCGCTTCCTGCTCGGCGTCGCCGAGGCGGGCTTCTTCCCCGGGGCGATCCTCTTCCTGAGCCAGTGGGTGCCCACCCGGCACCGTACGAAGGTGCTCGCGCTCTTCTACCTGGCCCAGCCGCTCACCACGGTCTTCGGCGCCCCGCTCGCGGGCTGGCTCATCGGCCACCACGGGCTGTTCGGCCTTGAGGGCTGGCGCGTGATGTTCCTGTTCGTGTCGATCCCCGCGATCCTCCTCGGCGTCGTCGCCTGGTTCTACCTGATCGACCGGCCCGCCGACGCCAAGTGGCTCACCCCGGCGGAGAAGGAGTGGCTGACCGCCGAGCTGGCCGCGGAGAACGCCGCCAAGACGGGCGCCGACCAGAGCCACGGCCGCGCCGCGCTGAAGGAGGCGTTCCGCAACGGCCGCGTCTGGATCCTCGCGATGGTCTACTTCGGCTTCATCTACGGCCTGTACGCGCTCGCCTTCTTCCTGCCCACGATCATCGAGGGCTTCCAGGAGAGCTTCGGCACCTCCTTCAGCGTGATGGACAAGGCGCTGATCACCGCCATCCCGTACCTGCCGGCCGCCGTCGTCCTCTTCTTCTGGTCCCGGCACGCCACCCGGCACGGAACCAGGACCTGGCACGTCGCGGGACCGGCCGTCGTCGGCGGTGTCTCCATCCCGATCGCCCTCTACATGGACTCCCCGGCCGCGACCATCGCCGTGATCACCGTGACGGCGTGCGCGATCTTCGCCGCGCTGCCCGTCTTCTGGTCGATCCCCTCCCGCTTCCTGACCGGCGCCGCCGCCGCGGCGGGCATCGCCCTCATCAACACCGCGGGCAACATCGGCGGCTTCGCGGCCGGCTATGTCACGGGCTGGCTCAAGGACTTCAGCGGCTCGTACACCCTCTCCATGTTCGTGGTGGGCGGCTTCATGCTCCTGTCGGCCGTCCTGATGGTCGTGCTCGCCAGGCGCCGGCCCGCCAACCCCTCCGACCCCGCGGACCAGCCGCTTCTTGAGGTGCACTGACATGACCCGCCTGTTCAACGCTCCCGAAGCCTTCGCCGACGAGGCGCTCGAAGGGTTCGTGGCGGCCCACCGCCGCTGGGTGCGCCCCGTCTCCGGGGGTGTCGTACGGTCCGCGCCGACCGCGCCGGGACAGGTCGCCGTCGTGATCGGCGGTGGCTCGGGCCACTACCCGGCCTTCTCGGGGCTGGTGGGCCCCGGACTCGCGCACGGAGCGGCGGTCGGCAACGTCTTCGCCTCGCCGTCGGCCCGGCAGGTCCGCACCGTCGCGCAGAGCGCCCACGCCGGTGGCGGCGTGGTCCTCATGTACGGCAACTACGCGGGCGACGTACTGCACTTCGGACAGGCGGCGCAGCAGCTCACCGCCGAAGGCGTCGACACCCGTACGGTCGCCGTCACCGACGACATCTCCAGCGCGAGCGCGGACGAGCGCGACAAGCGCCGCGGCATAGCCGGAGACCTGCCGGTCTTCAAGGCCGCCGCCGCGGCGGCCGAACAGGGCCGCTCCCTCGACGAGGTGGTCCAGGCGGCCCGGCACGCCAATGCCCGCACCCGCTCCTTCGGCATCGCCTTCGGCGGCTGCACGCTCCCCGGCGCCGAGGACCCGCTGTTCACCGTGGCCGAGGGTCGGATGGCCGTCGGCCTCGGCATCCACGGCGAGCCCGGCATCGGCGAGCAGGACGTCCCGAGCGCCGACGAGGCCGCCGAACTGCTGGTCTCCACGCTGCTGGCCGAACTCCCCGAGGGCGTCGACCGGCCGCGCGGCGCGCGCGCCGCCGTCATCCTCAACGGCCTCGGCACCGTCAAGTACGAGGAGCTGTTCGTCGTCTACCGCCGGGTCGCACAGCTTCTCGCCGAGGCCGGCGTCGAGGCCGTCGAACCCGAGGTCGGCGAGCTGGTGACCAGCTTCGACATGGCGGGCATCTCGCTCACGCTCTGCTGGCTGGACGAGGACCTCGAAGCCCTGTGGACCGCCGGCGCCGACACTCCCGCCTACCGCAAGGGCGCGGTCACCGCGCAGGCCGCTCCGGTCGCGGACCCGGCACCGTCCGACGCGACGGGCGAGGCGGACGCGGGGATCCCCGCCGCCACCGAGGAGTCCCGCACGGCGGCGGCCACCGCGCTCGCCGCACTCACCGCCATCAGCGAGATCGTGGACACCCACGCCGACGAACTCGGCCGGATCGACGCCGTCGCCGGCGACGGCGACCACGGCATCGGCATGCGCCGCGGCTCCGAGGCCGCCCGGCTCGCCGCCGTCGCCGCCGCCGGGGCGGGCGCCGGCGCCCGTACGACGGTCAACGCCGCCGCCGACGCCTGGTCCGACCGGGCCGGCGGCACCTCCGGCGCCCTGTGGGGCGTCCTGCTGCACGCCGTCGGCACCGCGCTCGGGGACACCGAGAAGCCCACCGCGCGGACCGTGGCACACGGTGTCGCCGAAGCCTCCGCCGCCGTCCAGCGCCTGGGCGGGGCCGAGGTCGGCGACAAGACGATGGTCGACGTCCTCGTCCCGTTCGCGCGGACCCTCACCGACGCCACCGCCGAGGGCGCCGCCCTCGCCGACGCGTGGGACCGCGCCGCCACCGCCGCCGAACAGGCCGCGAAGGCCACCGCCGACCTCGTCCCCCGGATCGGCCGCGCCCGCCCGCACGTCGAGCGGTCCCTCGGCACCCCCGACGCCGGCGCCCACTCCCTCGCCCTGATCGTCCGCGCCGTCCACGGCGTACTCGTCACCCGCTGAACCCGACCCACCGAGGAGCACCCCCCCCATGAGCGACAAGCTGCGGATCGTCGTCGGCTCGGACGACGCCGGCTTCGACTACAAGGAAATACTGAAGAAGGACCTCCAGAACAGCGAACTCGTCGCCGGGGTCACCGACGTGGGTGTCGACGCCGACGGCCACACCGCCTACCCGACCATCGCCATCGCCGCCGCCGAGATGGTCGCGCGCGGCGAGGCCGACCGCGCCCTGCTCGTCTGCGGCACCGGACTCGGCGTGGCGATCGCCGCCAACAAGGTCAAGGGCATCCGGGCCGTCACCGCCCACGACTCCTTCTCCGTCGAGCGCGCCGTCCTCTCCAACAACGCGCAGGTCCTCACCTTCGGCCAGCGCGTCGTCGGCGTCGAACTGGCCCGCCGGCTGGCCGCCGAGTGGCTGACGTACCGCTTCGACGAGTCGTCCGCCTCCGCCGCCAAGGTGCAGCTCATGAACGACTACGAGACCGAAGAGGAAGCCGCCGCCTGATGTCCGCTCCCACCCTGCTCGGGGTGAGCCTCAAGATGTACTTCGGTCATCACGAGACCCTCAACTGGGCCCGCCGCATCGGCGACATCGCCTCCCGGCACCCGGCCGTCACCGGCGGCCTCACCGAGGTGTTCGTGCTGCCCGCCTTCCCGGCGATCGTCCCGCTCGGCACCGTCCTGGACGGCACCGGCGTCGCCGTCGGCGCCCAGGACCTCGCCACCGACGACCGGGGTCCCTTCACCGGTGAGGTCTCGGGCCCGTACCTCAAGGAGATCGGCTGCTCCTACGCCGAGGTCGGCCACGCCGAACGCCGCCGCCTCTTCGGCGAGGGCGACACCGTCGTCGCGGCGAAGACCGCCGCCGCCCTGCGCAACGGCCTCACCCCCGTGCTCTGCGTCGGTGAACTCGACCGCGCGGACCCCGCCCAGGCCGCGGAGCGCACCGTCGCCGAGCTGGCACGCATCCTCGACACCGCCGCGCACGAAGGCGGCGAACACGGCCCGGTCGTCGTGGCGTACGAACCGCAGTGGGCGATCGGCGCACCCCGCCCCGCCTCGCCCGACCACATCACCCGCGTCTGCGCCGCCCTGACCGCCTGGCTCGGGGAGCGTCCCGCGTACGCCGGAAGCCGGGTCATCTACGGCGGCAGCGCGGGCCCCGGGCTCCTGGGCACCCTCGGCGAAGGCGTCGACGGACTCTTCCTCGGGCGCTTCGCCCACGACCCGCGGGCAGTCGAACAGATCCTCGACGAGCTGAGCGACCGGACCGTGAAGGCGGACGCGTAATGGCCTACGGACTGAGCACCTACGCCTACTTCTGGCGGATCTCCTCGCGCGCCCCGGTCCCGCTGACCGTCGAGGAGATGCTCCGCGACACCCGGGAACTGGGCGGCGACGTCTTCCAGATCTGCGACTACCCGCTGATCGAGACCTTCGACGACGCCCGCCTCGCCGGCCTCCGCGCCACCGCCGAGGACCTGGGCATCACCCTGGAACTCGGCACCCGCGGCGTCGGCCGGGACCATCTCGCCCGCTACCTCGACCTGGCGGGCAAGCTCGGTGTCACCCTCGTCCGCTCGATGATGAACACGGCCGACCACCGCCCCGGCACCGCGGAGGCCACGGAACTGCTGCGGGGCACCGTCCCCGCGTACGCGGCCCAGGGCGTCACTCTCGGCCTGGAGACCTACGAACAGGTCTCCACCGACGACCTCCTCACCGTCGTCCGCGCCGTCGACGACCCCCACCTGGGCGTCGTGCTCGATCCGGGCAACTGCGTCGCCCGTCTGGAGCGCCCCCGGGATGTCGTCGAGGCCACCGCCCCGTACGTCGTCAACATTCATGTGAAGGACTTCGCCTTCAGCCGCCGGGACGGCTGGGTCGGCTTCACCTACGCCGGCGCTCCGCTGGGCGAGGGCCTGCTCGACCACGCCCACCTCGTCGAGACCGTACGGCCGCACGAGCGGTCCCTCAACCAGATCGTGGAGCACTGGCTCCCGTGGCAGGACGACGGGTTCGAGACCACGGCCCGGATCGAGGCCCAGTGGACCCGGCACTGCATCACCACCCTTCAGAGGAGTAAGTAATGGCCACCGAGAACAAGACCGTCGCCGTCATCGGCGCCGCTGGCAAGATGGGCCAGCGCGTCTCCAACAACCTGGTCAGGAGCGACTTCCGGACGCTGTTCTCCGAGAACTCGCCCCAGGGCCAGGAGCTGGTCCGCGGACTCGGACGCGAGCTGACCGACTCCGACGAGGCCGCCAAGCAGGCCGACGTCCTCATCCTCGCCGTGCCGGACGTCGTTCTCGGTGTCGTCTCCGAGCAGCTCGTCCCGCTGATGAAGCCCGGCGCGGTCCTGCTCACCCTCGACCCGGCGGCGGCCTACGCGGGCCTGCTGACCCGCCGCGACGACGTGCACAACGCCGTCGCCCACCCCTGCCACCCGTCCGTCTTCCTGGAGCGCACCACCAAGGAGGAGTACGCGGACACCTTCGGCGGCATCGCCGCCCCGCAGGAGGTCGTCGCCGCCTTCGAGGGCCCCGACCCGGCCGTGCGGGAACTGGCCGAGGCCGTCATCCGTACGATGTACGCGCCCGTCGTGGACGTGCACTGGGTGACGGTCAAGCAGCTCGCCGTCCTGGAGCCGACCCTGGTCGAGACCATCGCCTGCATGGTCGGCGCGCTGCTCACCGAGGCCCTGCACGAGACGGTCCACACCGTCGGTGTGCCGGAGCCCGCCGCCCGCGCGATGCTGCTGGGCCACACGCAGGTCGCGCTCGCCAACACCCTCAAGGGCGACAACCCGTTCTCCGACGCCTGCCTGATCGCCATGGACTACGGCCGTGAGTCGATCGTCAAGGACGACTGGAAGAAGGTCTTCGAGGACGACGAGCTGGACAAGGTCATCACGCGCATGCTCCGCATCAAGGAGATCAAGCGCTGACCCGCGCTCGCGCGTGGTCGTAGGACGGTGACCGGCCTCCCCGAGGAGGCCGGTCACCGTCCTATGCCCTACGTCCTACGCTCCCTCGACCGCCCAGTCGACGGTGAAGACCGTCGGAGCGGCGAGGAGCCGGTACTCGGGCAGCACACCGGGACCGCACGACGCGCTGCCGATACCGTGCCGCGCCGCGTCCAGCGTGAGGTGGACGAGATCGCCCCGTACCAGCTCCGTCGGGTGGGCCGCGGCGTCCAGCTCCTCGCTCGTCCAGGGGCGGGCGGCGAACGAGAAGGGCGTGGGGCCGCTCAACCGCAGCCCCGCCCCGCCACCGGCCGGTGCGAGCCGCACCCAGCGGACATCGGTACGGCTGCCGTTCTCCTGCGGGAAGAGGTACGGCGTCTGGAGGCCGTCCACGTCCGAGGCGAACCGTCCGACGCGGGCGGCGGCCCTGGTGTCCGGGTACGCCTCGTGCGGTCCGGCGCCGAACCAGCTCACCGCGGACAGCGCGGCCGGTACGGCGGCGCGCAGGCCCAGCCGCGGCAGCGTCACGTCCCAGGCGCCGATCGGCCGGACCTCCAGCGTCAGCCGCAGCGCGCCGCCGGTGGTCCCGGCGGACGGTGCGGCGCTCCAGCGGTAGACCGCCGACAGCGCGGCGTCGCTGCCCGCGGCGGCCACCCGCGTCGTCACGGTGAGCGACCCGTCCCCGGGCTCGACGGACAGCACCTTGTGCTCCAGCCGGTCGAGCCCCGCCGCGCGCCACTTCTCGGCGTCGGAACCACGCCAGCCCCGCAGATCGTTGTCCGTGGGCGCGCGCCACACATCGAGCCGCGGCCCCTGCACCGGGAGCGCGCCGAGCCGTACCAGACGTCCGGTGTACGCGTCGAAGACACCGTCCCCGAGGGTGATCCGCGCACCGTCGACCCGGGGTGCGGCGCCCGCCCCCGAGCGTATCGGCGCGGGCGCCCCGGCGGTCAACGCCGCCTGCGTCCAGGCCACTTCATGGCCGGCCGGGGCCCACGGCTCGTCCTTGGCGAGCCGCGCGCCGACGGTGAGCCACCGCTCGGCACCCGCCGCACCGGCGTCCGCCGCCTCGCTCAGTTCGCGCGGCCAGCCCACCACGGCCGAGTCGCCCGCCGCGACGACGGGCACGGTCAGTTCGCCCTGTCCGCCCGGGACGCCCTCGTCCTCCACCTGCCAGTGGAAGCGCAGATGACCGGTGTCGGCGAAGTCCAGGCCGTTGCGCACCGACACCGTGCGCGCCGCGGTGTCCACCCGGATCGCCACCGGCTCGACGACCTTCTTGTACTCGATCAGCCCGGGGGAGGGGGTGCGGTCCGGGAAGACCAGCCCGTCGGCCACGAAGTTGCCGTCGTGGACCACCTCGCCGAAGTCCCCGCCGTACGCGAAGAACTCCTCGCCCTCCGGGGTACGGCGGCGGACCCCGTGGTCGATCCACTCCCAGATGAAGCCGCCCTGGAGCCGCGGGTGCTGCTCGAAGAGGCGCTGGTACTCGCTGAGACCGCCCGGGCCGTTGCCCATGGCATGGCCGTACTCGCAGAGGATGAAGGGGAGCGCGCGGCGGTGCTCGTCCAGCGCCGGGTCCGTCGTCGGGTCCTCCGTACCGCGGCCGATCCGGTCGGTCTCGGCGTGGTCCGCGTACATCCGGCTGTAGACGTCGACATAGCCGCTGTCCCAGTCGCCCTCGTAGTGCACCGGGCGGCCCGGGTCGCGCTCGTGCGACCAGTCGGCCATGGCCCGCAGGTTGTCCCCGGTGCCCGACTCGTTGCCCAGCGACCACATGATGACGCTGGCGTGGTTCTTGTCGCGCTCGACCATGCGGCGCATCCGGTCGAGCAGCGCCTCGCGCCAGGCCGGGTCCGCGCTCGGGTTGCCGCGCCAGTCGTTGAGGTGGAAGCCGTGGGTCTCCAGGTCGCACTCGTCGACGACCCACAGCCCCAGCTCGTCGCAGAGATCGAGGAAGCGGCCGTCCGGCGGGTAGTGGCTGGTGCGCACCGCGTTGATGTTGTGGCGCTTCATCAGCTCGATGTCCTGGCGCATGGTTTCGGTGGTGAGGGTGCGGCCGGTGTCCGGGTCCCACTCGTGGCGGTTGACCCCGCGCAGCAGGAGCGGCGTGCCGTTGACCCGCAGCAGGCCCCCGGAGACCGTCACCGTACGGAAGCCGATCCGCAGCCGGACCCGTTCGCCCGCCGTGGTCAGCTCCGCGTCGTACAGCCGGGGCGTCTCCGCCGTCCACGGCTCGACCGGCGCCGTGGCCCGCTCGCCGACCGCGAGGTCGAGCCCGAGCTCGGGCACGGTGACCCGGCCGGTGGCGTCGGCCTCCACCCGCAGGGTGCCCTCGCCGGTGAGATGGTCGTACTCGGCGTGGACGAAGAGGTCTCCGACGCCGGCCTCCGGCCGGTGCAGCAGGGCCACCGAACGGAAGATCCCGGACAGCCACCACATGTCCTGGTCCTCCAGGTAGCTGCCCGCGGACCACTGGTGGACGCGTACGGCGAGAACGTTGCGACCGGGGCGCAGCGCGTCGGTCGCGTCGAACTCCGTGGGCAGCCGGCTGCCCTTGCCGTCGCCGAGCCGGACGCCGTTCAGATAGACCGCGAAGGCCGAGTCGACCCCTTCGAAGCGCAGCACACCGCGCCCGGTGCCCGGCCACTCCCGCGGCAGTGTGAACTCCCGCCGGTACTCGCCGGTGGGGTTGGCGTCGGGCACGCGCGGCGGGTCGACGGGGAACGGGTAGACGATGTTGGTGTACGCGGGGGTGCCGAAGCGCGGTGTGCCGGCGACGTCCTGCATCTGCCAGCTCGACGGGACGGGGATGTGCTCCCAGCCGGTGTCGTCGTGATCCGGCGCTTCGAAGTCCGGCGTCAGGGTGTGCAGGGAGTCGGCGAGACGGAAGCGCCAATCGCCGTCCAGGTCCAGGGTCATGGCATCCGACCGGTACCGGGCCCGGGGGGCGAGCCGCCCCTGACCCGGATCGCGGCTTTCGACATAGTCAAGGGAGGCGTGGTCGAGACGGTCGCTGGGCACGGAGTGTTTATCCCTTCGAGGGCGGTGCGGGGGTCCGGTAGAAGGCGGTTTCTGTGCAGCGTAAGTGACTGATCCCCGCCTCGTCGCCCCCTTTGGACAGGGAAAATCAACTCGGTGAGGCCCAGGAGGCCTGTCCGGCTCATTGACTGGGACAGCAACCGTTTTCTACATTGAGGAGCCCGCCCGCGCCCGATCAGTGTCGGGGCCGCGCGGCCCCCGCGCAAGGACGGCCCGCCCCCTGGGACCCGTCGCGGCGGCGCGGCGGCGCGTCCCCACGCGGCCGTAACGGGCCGTACGAGGCACGACCGATCCTTACGGGGCGCGCGACCGGCGGCGCCCCGCCCGCAGCCGGGCCCCGCCCGGCGGGCGGCCCGTCCGAAGCGGACCCATGTCGTGAACGTGTCGTGAAAGGCAGGCCCCGAATGACCGTGGACCACCTCCGGAACCCCGTACTGCCCGGCTTCCACCCGGACCCCAGCATCGTGCGCGTGGGGGAGACGTACTACCTCGCCACCTCGACCTTCGAGTGGTTCCCCGCCGTCCCCGTGCACCGCTCCACCGACCTCGTCCACTGGGAACCGGCCGGACATCTCCTCGACAGCCGTGACACCGTCGACCTGCGTGGCGTCGCGAACTCCGCCGGGGTCTGGGCCCCCTCGCTCTCCTTCCACGACGGCCGGTTCTGGCTGGTCCACTCCCTGGTGCGGACCGTCGGCTCCCCGTACAAGGACGTCGACAACTACCTGGTCACCGCCGACTCGATCGAGGGCCCCTGGTCGGAGCCGGTCTTTCTCAACTCCTCCGGCTTCGACCCCTCGCTCTTCCACGACGAGGACGGCCGCCACTGGCTGGTCAACCTCCGGTGGGACCACCGTCCCGACCGCCCCTCCTTCGCCGGCATCGTGCTCCAGGAGTACGACCCCGGGGCGCGGGCGCTCGCCGGGGAGCCCGTTCTCCTCCTGCGCCACGACGAACTCGTCGAGGGCCCCAACCTCTACCGCCGCGACGGCTGGTACTACCTGATGCTCGCCGAGGGCGGTACGGGATGGAACCACGGCATCCTGATGGCCCGCTCCCGCACCCTGACAGGACCGTACGAACTCGACCCCGCCGGATCGCTGCTGACCACCCGGGACGCCCCCGACGCCCCGCTGCTCAAGGCCGGCCACGGGGAACTGGTCAGCACGCCCGACGGCGAGTGGTACCTCGCCCATCTCGCGTCCCGGCCCGTCGCCACGCCGGAGGGGCCGCGCTGCATCCTGGGCCGGGAGACCTGTATCCAACGGGTGGAGTGGACCGGCGACGGCTGGCTGCGACTCGCGCACGGCGACAACCGGCCCCGGCTGTCGGTCCCCGCGCCGCGCGCGACCCGTAACGGCGGATCGTCCGGCGCGGCCGTGGCCGGGGCCGCCGCTGCCCCCGGGGAGGGCCCGGCCGAGGGGTGCGACGACTTCGACGCGCCCGTTCTCGGCCCGGCCTGGAGTTCGCTGCGGGTGCCCGTCGACCCCTCCTGGCTGAGCCTGACCGAACGCCCCGGCTGGCTGCGGCTGCGCGGACGGCAGAGCCAGCACTCGCTCTTCGACCAGAGCCTGGTCGCCCGGCGGCTCACCTCGGTCCACTGCCGGGCCACCACCGTCCTGGACTTCCGGCCCACCCGCTTCGACCAGCAGGCCGGACTCATCTGCTGGTACGACACCACCACCCACTACTACCTGCGGGTCACCCACTCCGAGGAGCGCGGGCGGGTGCTCGGCCTGGCCGTCTCCGACGACGGCGCGTACTCCGAGCCCGCCGACTGCGAACTCTCCGTCGAGGACTGGCCGCTGCTCCACCTCCGGGCCGACTTCGACGGCGCCGCACTGCGTCTGAGCGCCTCGCCCGACGGCGCGGAGTGGACCCGGGTGGGCCCGGTCCTCGACGCGAGCAAGCTCTCCGACGACTACGGCGACCGGCTCCGCTTCACGGGCGCCTTCGTCGGCGTCTGCGCCCAGGACCTCGGTGGAACACGGGTGACCGCGGACTTCGACCGGTTCGCGCTCACCGGCCTCTGAGCCGTACGACAGCACGATCCGGCCGATCCATTCGGAAACCGGTCTCTACGCGGGGCGTGCCCGCTGCGTCCCGCAGTGACGCTTAACTCCCTCCTCAGGCGCCGTTTCTGTCATACCGCGCCATTGACCCTCTCAGGCGCGGGTGCTTAGCGTAGAGATCGGTTGCTATACCGAAGCCACAGACCCGAGCCGGAGGCCACTTCCCTTGCCCGAGCGTCCCCTGGCGTTGTTCGCCATGAGTGCAGAGAACCTGCCGAAGCTCTTTCCGCCCGACGCCCTGGCCAGGCTCCGCGCCTCGGTGGACATCGACCCCACCCTGGTGGCCGAGGACTTCCACGACCCGCGGGTGGCCGGCGCCCTCGCCAGGGCCGAGGTCCTCATCACCGGATGGGGGAGCCCCGCCATCGACACCGGCGTGCTGGAGGCGGCCCCCGGTCTGCGGGCCGTGCTGCACTCCGCCGGCTCGGTCAAGAGCCTGATCACCCCCGGCTGCTGGGAGCGCGGACTCGTCGTCTCCTCGGCCGCCGACGCCAACGCCCTGCCCGTCGCCGAGTACACCCTCGGCATGATCATGCTCGTGGGCAAGGGACTCCTCGCCGCCCGCGAGCGCTACCGCGCCGACCGCACCTTCACCCTCGCCGAGGTCATCCCCGGCATCGGGAACTACGGCCGTCGCATCGGCATCGTGGGAGCGTCCCGCATCGGCCGCCGTGTCATCGAACTGCTGCGCCCCTTCGACTTCCGGGTCGCGCTCGCCGACCCGTACGTCGACGCCGCCGAGGCCGCGCGACTCGGCGTCACCCTGCTGGACCTGGACGAACTGCTGCGGACCAGCGACATCGTCACCGTCCACGCACCCGCGACCGCCGAGACCTGGCATCTCATCGGCCGCCGCGAACTCGCCCTGATGGAGTCGGGCACGGTCCTCATCAACACCGCGCGCGGCAGCCTCGTCGACACCCCGGCGCTCGTCGAGGAGCTGCGCGGCGGCAGGATCAGCGCCGTACTCGACGTCACGGACCCCGAGCCCCTGCCACCGGACTCCCCGCTCCTCGACCTGCCCAACGCGTTCGTCACCCCGCACATCGCCGGCTCGCAGGGCAACGAGCTGCACCGGCTCGGCCTCTGCGTCATCGACGAACTGGAGCGGCTGCTGCGCGGGGTGCCGCTCTCCCACCAGGTCGACCGTGCCGAACTGGAAAGAGCCGCATGACCCCGCACCCCGACATCATCTGGGGCACCGACGCCCTCACTCTGCGTCTGACCACCGACGCCGACCACCCGCCGCGGCTCGCCCTCGGCGCCGCACCCGGACGCGCCGCCCTGCCGCTCGTCGAGATCGAGCTGGCCGGACACGGGCGTACCGGCACCTCGGGCAAGCGCCATGTGGACGGCGCCGTCTCCCGGCGGCTGCGGTACGTCGGCCACACCACGGCCGACGGGCAGCTCACCGTACGGACCCACGACCCCGTGACGGATCTGCGGGCCGCCACCCACTACCGGCTCGACGACGGCGCGCCCGTGCTGCACACCTGGACCGAAGTGACCGCAGGGGCAAGCCCGTTGGACGTGGAGAGTGTGTCGTCCTTCGTGCTGGCCGGAATCGCGGAGCTGCTCGGCGCGCCCGGCCCCGGGCAGTGGGAACGCGACGTGAGCATCTGGACCGCGGCCAACCCGTGGGGCGGCGAGTACCGCTGGAGCGGGGCCCCGCTCGGCGACGCGGGACTGGTCGACACCGGCATGACCCGCTTCGGCCAGACCGGCACCAAGAACCGGATCACCCGCACCAGCACCGGAGCGTGGCCCTCCTCGGAACACCTCCCGATGGGGTGGCTGGCGGGCCCCTCCGCCGTCCTCGCCTGGCAGATCGAACACAACGGTTCCTGGCACGCCGAGGTCGCCGACCGGTTCGACGAGATCCTCCTGCTGCTGTCAGGGCCCACCCGGCGCGAACACGCCTGGTCGCTGCGGCTCGCGCCCGGCGAGAGCTTCACCACCGTGCCCGTCACCGTGGCGCTCGCACCCGACCGGGACACGGCGATCGCGCATCTCACCGGCCACCGCCGGGCCACCCGCCGGCCGCACCCGGACACCACCGAACTCCCCGTGGTGTTCAACGACTTCATGAACTGTCTGATGGGCGACCCCACGACGGAGAAGCTGCTGCCCCTGATCCGGGCCGCCGCCGCGACCGGCTGCGAGTACTTCGTCGTCGACGCCGGCTGGTACGACGAGGAGCGGGCCGGCGAGGGCCCCGGGGGAGTGCCGGGCTGGTGGGACTCCGTCGGCGCCTGGGAGCCCTCGTCCTCCCGCTTCCCCGGCGGACTCGCCGAGGTCACCGACGCCGTCAAGGCCGCCGGAATGATCCCCGGGCTCTGGCTGGAGCCCGAAGTCGTCGGCGTACGCAGCCCGTTGGCGTCCACCCTGCCCGACGACGCGTTCTTCCGGCGCGACGGCGTACGGCTCACGGAGTGGGGCCGCCACCAGCTCGACCTGACCCACCCCGCGGCGCGCGCCCATCTCGACGCCACCGTGGACCGGCTGGTCACCGAGTTCGGCCTCGGCTACCTGAAGCTCGACCACAACATCGACATCGGCGCCGGCACGGACAGCGGCCCGCACGGCCCCGGCCAGGGACTGCTGGCCCACAACCGCGCCTACCTCGACTGGCTCGACGGCGTCCACGACCGCCACCCCGGCCTCGTCCTCGAAGGCTGCGCGGCCGGCGGCATGCGCATCGACCACGCCACCCTCGCGCACGTCCCCGTACAGTCCCTGACCGATCAGCAGGACGCCCTGCTCCTCGCCGCCGTGGCCGCCGCCGCGCCGGTCGCCGTACCGCCGGAACAGGGCGCGGTCTGGGCGTATCCGCAGCCGGGGCAGAGCGAGGAGGAGATCGTCTTCACCCTGGTGTCGGCGCTCCTCGGCCGCGTCCACCTCAGCGGCAGGATCGACCTGCTCCCACCGGAACGGCTCGCCCTGGTCACCGAGGCGCTCGACAGCTACCGCGGCTACCGCCGCACCCTGGCGCACGCCGTACCCTCCTGGCCGCTCGGACTGCCCGGCTGGCGTGACGACTGGCTCGCGCTCGCCCTCGACACCGGTACGGAGACACTGCTCGCGATCTGGCGCAGGGACGGCACCGAGGAGGTGTGCGAGCTGCCCGTCCCGGCGGGAACCCACCGCGTCGTCCCCGTCTATCCGCGGGTGGCGCCCGGTGGCGCGGTGCTCGACGCGGAGAGAGGACGGCTGCGGGTCGATCTGCCGCGGGCGCCGTCGGCCCGTCTGCTGCGGCTCTCCCGTGCCGCCGCTCCACTATCGTGAGCGCAACGCAGGCGGCAGGCCGAGGGGACACACACGTGGACATGAACGCGACGGGTTCGACCGGTAAGGACGCCTCGACGGTCAGGGACGTCGCCAAACGCGCCGGGGTGTCCGCCTCGACGGTCTCCCGGGTGCTCGGTGGTACCTATCCGGTGGCCGCGGCCACCCGTACCCGGGTGCTCCGCGCCATGCGTGAGCTGGACTACGTCGTCAACGCGCACGCGCGGGCGCTCGGTGGATCCACCAACAAGACGGTGGCGTTCGTCGTCGACGACGTCACCGGCCCCTTCTACGCCCATGTCGCCCGCGGTGTCGAGGAACAGGCGTCCGCCGAGGGGCGGTTGTGCATGCTGTGCACGACCCACGGCGACCCGCAGCGGGTGCTGGCCGTCGTGGAGATGATGCGCGAGCAGCGCGCCGACGCCGTCATCGTGGTCGGCGGCGCCTGGGACGACAAGGAGTACCAGGAGCGCATGACACACTTCGCGCACGCCCTGGACCGGGCCGGCTCACGCCTGGTGCTCGTGGGGCGGCCCCCGCTCGGCGAGGGGGTGCCCGCCACCGTGGTCGAGTACGACAACGAGAACGGCGCCTTCGCCATGACGACCCACCTGCTGAGCCTGGGACACCGCAGGATCGCCTTCCTCGGGCGGGTCCCCGGCCTGTCCACCAGCAGCCAGCGGGTCGAGGGGTTCCTGCGCGCCCACGAGACCCTGGGCCGGGAGGCCGATCCCGCGCTGATCGTCGACGGTGTGTTCACCCGCTCGTTCGGGTATCGCGCCGCGAGCGAACTCCTGGCGTCGGGCGCCGAGTTCGACGCCGTGTTCGCCGCCACCGACATGGTGGCCGCCGGGGTGCTCCAGGCGCTGCGCGAGGGCGGTGTGCGGGTCCCCGGGGACGTCTCCGTGGTGGGGTACGACGACATCCCGGTCGCCATCGACCTGCACCCGGCCCTGACCACCGTCAGCATCCCGCACGAGGAGCTGGGCCGCACCGCCGTACGGCTCGCCCTGCACCGGCGTGAACTCCCGGACGCCCAGCACCAGATGCTGGGCACGCACATCGTCGTACGCGGCTCCACGGTGCGTCCCGGCCGCTGAGTCCCACCCCTCCGATCCACGGTAATCCGCCCACGATTAGAAACCGATCTCTAGTCGTGGGCGGAGCCATGTCCGGACGTGTGGTGCCGCCTCCGCTCACCCCTGACGCCCTGTAACGAGCCGCTGGTACGGGGCGAAGGCGTGTCGTCACGAAAGATTTTCGTGCCCGACACCTTGCCCCATGAGGACGCTGCGCTTAGCTTCCGTAGAGACCGATTTCTATGTCGTCGTGGAGCTGATCAGGAAGTCGGCTTCCTCTTCCATGCCCGAACCTCCCGAGGAGGGGTGTCATGCCTCGCACGCACTTGAGAGTGACCGCCGCGACCACCGTGGTGCTGTCCGTCGTCCTGGCCGGCTGCGGAGGCGGGAGCGGCGGGGACGACACCGCCGCCAAGGGCCCTGTCACCGTCGAGTACTGGACCTGGGACGAGGCGAAGGTGGTCCAGCCCGTCGCGGACACGTTCAACGCGACGCACGACAACATCAGGATCAAGGTCGTCAAGCAGGCCGACAACCCCGGCACCGCCGCCAACCTGCGCAATGTGGTGGCCTCGGGCAAGGGCGTCCCCTGCCTGGTGAAGAACTTCGGCGAGATCCCCGGACTGGTCGGCGAGGGCCTGCTGGACGACGTCACCGACTTCGTCCGGCCGTACGTCGACAAGGGCGTCTACAACGACGCCTCGCTGCCGTCCGCGCAGGCCGGCGGCCGCTACTACAGTGTGCCGATCGGCTACCAGCCGTCCTTCATGGTGATCAACCGCAAGGTCTACGACGAGTACGGCATCGCCGTCCCCAGGACCTGGGACGAGCTGATCACCGCGGGCAAGGAGCTGAAGAAGCACGGCGTCCAGGTGATGAACCTGGCCGGCGAGGACCCCTCCACCCTCGTCAACCTGGTCCAGCAGGCCGGCGGAAGCTGGTACAGGACCGAGGGGGACACCTGGAAGGTCGACTTCCTCTCGCCCGAGTCCCTCAAGGCGGGTGATGTCGTCCAGCGGCTGGTCGACAACGACCTGGTCGCCAACCAGACCTACATGGACCGTCCCGCGCTGATCAACTACTTCGACTCCGGCAGGATGGTCTCCCTGCCGACCCAGGCCTGGCAGCTCCCGACCTACGAGCTGAACTACAAGAAGTCCATGGGGGACTGGCAGCCGGTCGACCTCCCGCAGTTCACCGACGCGCTGCGGTTCACCGCGCCCGCCCACGGCACCGCGCTGCTCGTCCCGAAGGGCTGCGCGCACCCCGAGGAGGCCGTGGCCGCCGGTGTGTGGATGAGCACCACCAAGGCCGGGATCGACGCCAGTTACCAGAAGGACACCAAGCAGTACAGTTGGCCGGGCGCGGTCAAGGACCCGTCGCCCTGGGTCGACTCGGTCGTCCCGGACAAGCTCTTCGGCGAGCGCAAGAGCGAGGCCAGGCCGGTCATCCTCAAGGCCGTGAAGGGCGCCAGGGACACCTGGGTCGTCGGCCCCAACTACACCGGAGTCTTCACCGAACTCCAGGACCAGTGGGCGAAGATCGTGACCAAGAAGATCACGGTCCGCCAGGCCCTCGAACACCTGCAGAAGTTCACGGTCGACGATCTGAAGTCGAAGAACATCAACGTCGAGGGCTGATCCATGGCCGTGGAAACACCAGCACCGGCACCATCACCAGCACCAGCACCGGCGCGTGCCACGCCCCTCAAGTGGCGGCGCGTCATGGCCTTCAAGGGCGCCTCCTTCACCTTCCCCTTCTTTCTCGGGTTCCTGCTCTTCACCGTGGTGCCCGTGGTGATCGCCCTCAAGGAGAGCCTCTACACGGAGAAGGGCTCGGGGCTCGGATTCGGGGCGAAGACGGTCGAGTTCTCCGGGCTCGACAACTTCCTGCGCGGCCTGGAGGACGCCAAGTTCTGGGGCTCCATGGGCCGGGTGGCCCTCTTCGCCGCCGTCAGCATCCCACTGATCCAGCTCACCAGCCTCGGGCTCGCCCTGCTGCTCGACTCGGTCACGGCGCGGGTCGCCGGCCGCTTCCGGATCCTGCTCCTCGTGCCGTACATGATCCCCGGCATCGTCGCCACCCTGATCTGGGTCTACCTCTACAGCCCGGTCGTCGGGCCGCTCACCCCCTTCTTCTCGCTCCTCGGCATCGACGCGAACTTCTACAGCGGATCGATGATCTGGGTGTCCATCGGCAATCTGATGGCCTGGAGCGCGATCGGCTTCAACATGCTCATCCTGTACGCCTCGCTCCAGTCCGTACCGCGCGAACTCTTCGACAGCGCCCGGGTCGACGGAGCCTCCGAATGGCGCATGGCCTGGTCGATCAAGGTCCCGCTGGTCCGCCGCTCCCTGGTGCTCACCACCGTACTGAGCATCATCGGCACCCTGCAGATCTTCAGCGACCCGATGCTCTTCCGGTCGATGACACCGGAGACCGTGACCCGGGACTTCACCCCGATCATGGCCATCTACGACTGGGCCTTCGCGCAGGGCGACTTCAACTACGCGGCGGCGCTCTCGATCATCCTCGCACTGGTCGTCGGCACCGCCTCCGCTGTCTTCTACCGGCTCACGAACAAGGCGCCCACCTCATGACCACGACGACGCGGCCCCCCGGGCCGGCAGCGGCCCCGGACACCCCGGACGCCTCCCCCTCGGTGCGCCGCCGTACGACGGGCGGTGTCGTCCGGCACACCACCCGCACCAAGGCACTCGTCCTCATCGGGCTCGCGCTCTTCACCCTCTACTCCCTCGCCCCGGTGTGGTGGCTGCTCGTCGCCGCGACCAAGGGCCAGCGCGACCTCTACACCACCAACGGACTGTGGTTCTCGGACTTCCGCCTCTGGGAGAACGTGCGGACGCTCTTCACCTACCAGGACGGCATCTTCCTGAAGTGGATGGGCAACACCCTGTTCTACGGCTTCGCGGGCACCATCGGCATGACCGTGATCTGCGTCGCCTGCGGCTACGGCCTCGCACTCTACGAGTTCCGGGGCCGCTCCATCCTGATGGGCTGCGTCATCGGCTCCTTCCTGATCCCCGGGGCCCTGCTGACCATCCCGTCCTTCCTGCTCTACACCGACCTGCGGATGATCGACACACCGTGGGCCATCATCGTGCCGGGCTTCTTCAACGCCTTCTCCGTCTATCTCGCCAAGGTGTACGCGGAGGGCGCCATCCCGCCCGAACTCCTGGAGGCGGCACGCCTCGACGGCGCGGGCGAGTACCGGATCTTCTTCCGGATCGGCGCCCGGCTGATGTCGACCGGGGCCGCCACGATCTTCCTGCTGGGATTCGTGGGCGCCTGGAACAACTTCTTCGGTCCCCTCGTCTTCCTGCGCAGCAGCGAGAAGTGGACCGTCATGCTCGGTCTCTACTCCTGGCTCAAGGTGAAGGTCGACAGCTCCGTGGACCTGACCGGTCTCGTGGTGGTCGGCTCCATCGTCTCCCTCATCCCCATGGTGATCCTGATGATCTCGATGCAGCGCTACTGGCGCTCCGGGGTCACCCTCGGCAGCCTCAAGTAGCCAGTCCCGTACGGCATCTTGGCACCCCCCACCTCTCCGTTGCTCCCTCCTGTCCGCACTGTCCGCCGAGAGGACCACAGACATGGCAAGCGAGTTCACCCGGAGGAACGTGCTCCGTACGGCGGCCGTCTCCACCGGTACGGCCGTCGTGGGCAGCGGGCTGTGGGGCGGGAGCCCGGCCGTCGCCGCCACGCCCCTCGCCGGGCACACCGATCCCGGCGGGGACGCCGCGGGGCCGCTGGACAGACTCGACTTCGGAGCCCCGGACTCCGAGACGGCGCACGCCCTGCGCACCGGACCTTCGGAGATCACCGACGGCCAGGCCGGGGACAGGGCCCGGGTCGCCAGGCCGCTCGACCCACCCACCCTGAAGGGCGGCGACCTCACCTTCACCATGGCGGTCGATCCCGTCCACCAGAACTATCTGACGGTCAAGTTCTGGGGCGGGGACACCTCCGGGTACAAGACCATCGCGTACATCAACGGCGAACAGATCGGCTACCGCCGTTCGGGCGACTACGAAGCCCTCAACCCGGGCACGGTGAAGCCGCTGCCGGGCCGCTTCCACTTCGCCACCGTGATGCTGCCCCTGGAGTCCACCCGGGGCCAGGAGCGCGCCGAGATCACCCTGCGCACCTACGACGCCGGGTTCAGCGCGCCCGTGACGGCGTCCTCCCGCGGGTACCACGCCGTCTACACCCACACCGGCGCCTACCTCGACGTGAGCGGGGAGCCGCTCGGCGACTTCCGCCCCACCACCGACACGGTCCCCGACCTCGACGACGCCGGGAAACAGCGGCTCGTCGACGGATTCACCGCCGCGCAGGTCACGCTCTTCGACGACTGCTCGGCGAAGGTCGACGCGAGCGCGAACGGCCGGCTCTCCCTCGTGCGCTACGAGGACGAACTGCGCTTCTACAGCTCCGCGCTGGCCACGGCGAGCTGGTGCCCGGCGCGGACCACCGCCGAGCGGAAGGCCGCCCTCGCCCGGGTGTTCAAGGCCGTCGACAACCACACCAGGGACTACTACGCCAACACCATGCTGCTGGCGCGCGGAGGCCATCAGGGCGACTGGGGCGGCTTCTACGGGGCGCTCGGCGAGGCCCTGTACATCGTCGAGAACGTCATCGCCGACCCGGAGATCCTCGGCCGCGCCGCCTTCGAGACCTTCCTGGACGAGGAGTTCACCACCGGTACGAGCGAGGGCGAGACCTCGCTGAAGGGCGTGGGGTGGGACGGCGGCCGGCTCACCCGGCGCGGCGCCTGGGAACGGGTGCTCAAGGCCAACTTCGACTACGCGCGCTCCCGCCTCTCGTACATCTTCAACCAGGTCATGTACACCTACGAAGGCGCGTGGGAGGCGCACGAGGGGCTGCGGGTGATCGGCTCGCCGTTCTACGAGGGCAGGGCGCGCAGCCACCGCATCGCGGGGGAGGCGCTGGGCTGGGAGCCCTTCCTCGGCGAGGAGGTGCTGGTCGGCCCCGACGGGCAGGACCTGGACCTCTTCCACTCGCTCTTCTACCACGACACCACGGCCCGCTGGACCGAGGACTACCGCCGCTACGTGGTCAAGGGCCTGGCGAGGAGCAAGCTCGACCGCGAAGGCGACGTGGTGCGCAGGGTGCCGCTGGGCCGGCACTTCACCACCGTCACCGAGGCCGGCCACACCCGGGAGAACGGTTACGTCGCCAACTACGGCGAGTCCACCAACTACCTGCCCGAGTGGTTCCACCGCACCCTCGGCCACCGGGGCGACGAGGCGCTCAACGACCACATCCTCAGAATCGCCCTGCGCAATCTGCACGCCCGCGGCTACGCCCGGCACACCAGCCTCGACGACAACGGCAAGCGTGTGATGCGCATGGAAATGGTGGTGGACGAGCGCAACACCAACTACCCGGGCTTCCCCGGCTACGCCCTGCGCCAGTCCGAGTGCGGACGCTTCCTCGGCTATGTCTCGCTCGCCCGGCACATGAGGGAGAACCCCGGCCGGTACAGCGGCGCGGAGTGGCGCGAGACCTGGGAGCACGCGCGCGCCGCCGTCGGCTTCTTCCAGCAACAGCTCGCCGACCACCAGTACTTCAACGTCTTCCCCGCGGTCATGAGCAAGATCAAGTACGATCTCGCGCTCGGTGACACCTACGCGTACCTCGTGAAGCAGCCGCCCGCGGGGGTCGTGCATCCCCAGACCGACTTCGCCTGCTACACCGCCGCCGAGATCGCCGCGCTCGGGGTACGGCCGTCCGACTACGAGCGCTTCGCCTGGGTCGACGTGGACTGCATGTTCGTCTCGATGCGCGACGGTGATCTGCGGCTCTTCGGCCAGCTCAACGAACGCCAGCGCGGCTTCGCCCGCAACGGCCGCCTCCACGTCCTGCACGGCACCCACGACCATGTGGTCCAGATCCAGACCAACGGGCGGTTCCGGTACGAGGACTACTACGCGCGGATGGACAACATCGACGTCGACTTCATGGAGGACCAGCAGACGGGCGACTCCGCCGCCCCGCAGGCCCTGGCGGGCGAGATCGCCCCCGTCACGTACCAGCCGGGCGTGGGCACCGTACGCCGCGAGAACTTCGAGGTCGACCACGCCTACTCCGGCTACCCGGACCTGCTGACGGCACGCTACGGACGGTATCTGTTCGCGTTCAACACCACGCGCGCGGTGTACGGCAACGAGCGCACCTTCGCGGTGGAGCTGCCGGCCGGGCACCGCGGCGCGACCGTGCTCGACCTGGTCTCCGGCACGCACCTCCCGGTCCGCGCCGGCGCCGTCGAGATCGGCCCGAAGAGCGGCCTGGTGCTGCGGCTCTCCACCGACCGGGAGCGGGAACTCCCCCCGGCCCACGTCGACTTCGTCGCCGTCCTGCCCGGCGACGGGGCCCTCGCGGTCACCTGGCAGACCACGGCGGGGGCCACCCGCTACGAGATCCGCAGAGCCACCAGGAGCAGCGGCCCGTTCACCCTCCTCGCCGGCCGTGCGACGGGACGCCACTTCCTCGACCGTACGGCGCGCACCGGCGTCACCTACCACTACACCGTGACCGGTGTGAACCGGTACGGAACGGGCTGGACCTCCCACGCCGTCCGCGCCGAACTGCCCCCCACCGCCTCCAGCGGTACGGCGCGTTCCGGCTGGCGCGACGACGCGCTCGGCGCCGCACGCCGGGGTTCGGCCACCGTGCGCGGCGCCACGATCCGGGTGCTGGGCGCGCGGGGCGCGGGGCTCGGCGAGGGCGACGACTACCGGCTCGCGGGGCGGGAGATCGAGGACGCGCTGCACTACGTCAGCCGTCCGGGCGCGGGCAGCTTCTCGCTCACCGCGCGCGTCGGCGCCCACCGCGGGGCGCTGACCGGACTGATGCTCAGGGACCGGCTGGCCGCGGACACCCGCTACGTGTACTTCGGCGTCGGCCACGACGGCGGCCTCGTCCTGGAGAACCGCACCCGCGACAGCCGCCACGACTGGCAGGACGACCGGCGCAGCCCGCTCACCGTGGACCTGAAGGGCCACACCGCGGCGGCCACCCCGTACCTGCGGCTCGTCCGGGACTTCTCCACGCACCGGGTCCAGGCGCTGGTCTCCGCCGACGGAGCCCTGTGGACCTCGGTCGGTTCCCTGTTCACGCCCTTCCCGTACACCGTGCACGCCGGGCTCGGGGTGACGGGGGACGCGGTGTTCTCCCAGGTCGCCGTGGCGGCCGTGGACCTCACCGCCGTCCTCGCCTTCGTGGAGCGGAAGGCGGACGCGGCCGTGGTCCGCTGGAACAAGCCGGAGGACGCGCTGACCTTCACCCTGCACCGTACGGGGGACGCGCGCACGGCCCGTACCGATCCGGCGACCCGCCCCAGCGGCTGGGAGACCCTGATCTCCGGCACGCGCGAGCTCGCGTACACCGACGGATCGCTGCGGCACGGCATCCGCTACCACAAGGTGGTCGCCACGACGGTGGGCGGCGGCTCACGGAGCACAGCGCAGCCGGCCGAGGCCAGGGCGGAGAGTCCGGCGGCGGTACTGGCGCGCGCGGACGCCGTCACGGCCGAGAAGTGGACGAGGAAGAGCTTCGCCGCGTTCACGGCGGAGCTGGCCCGGATCCGGACGGCGGCCGGCCGGCCCGGCGCGGGCGAGGACGCGCTGATCGACGCGGTGTACGCGGCGTACGACCTGCTGGTCCCGGTCGAGACCCTGCTGCGGACGTTCCCGGTGACCCCGTCGATGGTGGAGGCGTCGACGGTCCAGTGGCCGGGCACCGGCACCAAGGCGTCGAACGGCTGGCGGGCCTTCGACGGCGACGATGCGACGTACACCGACACCCTGGCGGCGGAGAGCTGGATCGACGTCGACGCCGGGGACGCGGGCCCCGTCGTGATCGACACGATCCGGCTGCTGCCCCGGTCGAACCAGCTCGCCCGCGCCAACGGCACCGTCGTCAAGGGCTCCGACGACGGGGTGATCTGGCACGACCTGTACACCGTCAGTGGCGTCGACACCGCGCGGTGGTACGAGGCGAGGCTGGAGCGGCGGGCGTCGTACCGGCGGATCCGGATCTACGACAACCACGACGGGCGCTGCAATCTGAGCGGGATCGAGTTCGCGTACTACCTGCCCGACGAGGCGTGACGGAAGGTGGCGGACAGCCCGCTTTCCCGGCGTGGTACCTATTAGGTACCGTGGGGGTATGCCGTCACTCAACATCAGCTTCACCGACGACGAGCTCGAGGCCGTCCGTGCCGCGGCCGCCGCCGAGGGCAAGTCGCTCAAGCAGTACGTCCACGACCTGCCGTTGCGCGAGCAGCAGCGGTTGCAGTTCGTCCGTTACGCCGTCGCGTGGGGCGAGCAGCACAGGGGCGAGTTCGACGAGGCGTTCGCGGGCGAGGTGCCACCGGCTCCGGGCGCCGGGCGGCAGGTGGAAGCCGCCTGATGCCCGTCCTGTACATCGACGTGGCCTGGCTCCTTGACGTACAGGAGCAGGCCGTCCCCGAGGACGTGTCCGTGGCCGACTACTCCGCGCTCGTCGCGGCCGTCGCCCGGCACAAGACCCGCATCCCGCGCCCGGCCACGAGCGAACCCGACGTGTCCTGGCGCGCCGCGGCTCTCATCCACACCCTGGTACGGCTGGAGCCGCTGCCGTACCGCAACAGCCTGTACGCCTGCCAGGTGGCCGCCGCGTACATGCACGCCTCGGGCGAGGGCATCGACCCGCCGTACGGGGCGCTCGTCGAGCTGGTGCGCGCCATCCAGTCGGGCAAGGCCGGCGTCTACCAGGCCGCGGACCGGATACGCGGCTGGCGCATCTGATCCGCGCGGCGGGCGGACCCGGTCCGGTCCACCTGCCGCGCACCGGCGAGCGCCCCACCGCCCTGACCCCCGTACGGGGCGGCCGGAAACGTCGCCGGGAACGAGTACACCGCGATCGCCCGCCTGTGCGAAAGCGAGTTTCGGTGGTCACGGTGCCCAAATCCGGGGCCGGAGTGTGCACGGTGCACAGCCCGGCGCGGATCCGGTGCCGCGGCGCAGGGCCGACGGGCGGTGTCCTGGTCACGGTGCACCGTCCGGCCCGTGGGTCGCCGGGCCCCACCGCGTGAACTGCGGGCTCTCTCCCGAGAAGTGGAAGGCGTACACGAGCTCGTGGACGCCCGAGCCGGTGGACAGCAGATCCCGCCCCAGCAGCCGCTCCGAGAGACGCAGCCGGGCCGCGACGGTGGTACGGCTGCTGCCCAGGCGCCGGGCGGTCCGCTGCGCGTCGGTGTTCGACTCGATCCAGGTACGGAGCGTGTCGCGGACGAGCCGATGGCGGGCGTCGTGCAGCGGACCGAGGAATTCCGCGGCCCACGCGGCGGCCGTCCCGCCGCCGGACGGTGGCTCCGCGCCGGCCGGCGGCGGTGGCACGTCGGCGGGTTCGCCGTTCTGGTGCAGCGCGGTGACGGCCAGGGCCAGGGCGAGCGCGGCACGCGCGCGGACGTCCCGGAGGTCGAGGCCGAGCGCGGCCTCGGAGCGTGCGAGGTGGGCGGTGACGGTGTTGCGGCTGATGCCCAGCAGAGCGGCCACCCCGGACCGGGGGAAGAAGAGGGCGAGCCGGGTGGCCTCGGCGGTCAGCTCCGGCAGGGACCGCAGGGGGCGCAGCAGGGCGCGCGCCCAGGCGAGTGCCTCCTCGCGTGGCAGCAGCCGCTCCAGCGGCTCCCGGCCCCGGTAGCCGGCCACCCTGCCGGGGGTGTTGCCGGCCACCGCCAGCGCGTTCCTGGCCTCCTCGTACGCCTCGGCCGTCGCGCGCAGCGGGTGCGGGGCGCTGATGCCCAGGGCGTACTCCTCGCTCTCGGCGACCAGTTCGCGCAGTACGCCGCCCAGCTCCGGCGGAGTGTCCGCGTCCTCGGCGACGATGCAGATCAGATGCTCGTCGTAGACCGGGCAGCGCACCATCATGGCCCGGCCGTGGTAGCCGGACGGGTCCTGGTGGGCCTGGGTGAGCCGGTCGCGGTCGGCGGGCGCGCAGCGCAGCAGATGGACGCGGATCCGGTCGGCGCCCAGCAGTTCGGGGACGGCCCCGGTGGTCATACGCCGGGCCAGTACGGTGTCGCCCGCCATGAGCGCCATGAAGAGGGCCACCCGCATCTGGTGGGCCTTCTCCTGGTAGCCGCGGTACACCGTGTCGGCCGCCCTGGCCCGGTCCAGCAGGGCGATGATGTGGCCGGTGTGCGAGGCGGCGGCGGCCTCCTGGCCGGTCAGCCGGTCCGTCCCGGCCAGGACGAGGACCCGGCGCGGGTCGTCGGATCCGACCCCCTCCAGCCGTACCCGTACCGCCCCGACCTCGGTGGCCGCGGCGGCCATCCGGCCGGTGGCCAGCCGGGTGAGCACCGGTTCGAGCGAGGGCAGGATCTCCCGGGGGAAGCCGGGGGTCGCGAGCTCCACCGTGTGCGCGCGGCCGACGAGGGCGACCTCCGTGCCGAGCTGCCGGTGGAGCCAGTCGATGACTCCCTGGACCCCCACGTCGGGCCGCCAGGCCTGCCGGCCGACCAGATAGAGCAGCTCGTCGAGCCGACCGGCGGGCGGCCCTGGGTGTGCGGACAGGTCCGGCACACCGGGTCGGCCATGCATGCGATCTCCTACCACAACCCCCGACGGCCCCCGCAAGGGGGACAGTCTACGGCGTGGTCACCCCGCCTCCTTCGCGTATGCGGTGGTATACGTCTGCCCAAGGGGCGCCCCGCCGCGACGGCCGGCCTCGACCGCGGGGCCCCGGGCGGCCCGCGTCCGTCCCCCGGCCCTGGGCGGCCGGCGGACGGACGGGGCCCGCGCCGGGCTCAGTTGACGTACACGCTCGGGCTGCCGGACTGGCTGGTGTCCTTGACCGGGCCGTACTTGGCGGAGAAGTAGCTGGAGGCCGGGCAGGTGATGGGCCCGGACGACCGGCTGAACAACTGGTTCGCGAACGTGATGGAATTGTCGGTGTTGGACGTCGTGCCGTTCAGCCCCGTCGAGGTGTAGACGCAGGTCGTCGTGCCGAGGATGGTGCTGAGCTTGACGGTCGTCTGCACCACGCCGGCGCTTCCCGCGGCCACCGTGAGCCCCCCGGCGGAGGTGACGGATGTGGTGAACGGCAGATGTTCGACGGTGATGCTCTGCACCCCGGTCGTGCCGAGGATGTTGCTGGTGCACCCACCGAAAGTGTGCCCGGTGAGCGACTCGGTGGCGGTGCCGGGGGCGGCCGGGTTGCCGGTGACCGCCACGGTGAACTGCGAGCTGGTGCAGGTGATGCCGGTCGTGCCGCCGGAGGTGGTACGGATCGCCACGGTCGTTCCGGACCTGAGCGAGGACGTGAGCACATCGCCGACGGCGACGGCGGAACCGGCCGCGCTGCCGTAGGTGAGCACATTGCCCGCCTCCGCGGAGGTCCCGGCGGCGGAGGCCGGGCCCATGGCGACGAGCGCGGCCACGGTGGTGAGGCCGGCGACGGAGAGAAGAGTGCGTCGTGCGCGCATGCGAAGTCCCTTTCGCGAGGGGCGAGTTGAGCGGAGTGAAGCGGAGACGTGCCCGGGTGGGGGCGGCGGAGGCGCAGCGCGCCGTGCGCCCCGCCGCGGCTCGGCCACGGGGCGCACACACGGGACGGATCCGGCCGTGCGGGCCGGGTGACGGGCCCGCACAGCGGTGACGGAGCGGGAGAACGGTGCTCCGGAACGGCAGAGGGAGGGGCGGTGAGGGAGGGGCGGTGAGGGAGGGGCGGAGAAGAACGGAACGGGCCCAGCGCCATGGACCCGTTCCCGTGCCGGGAAGGAGCGCGGCACGGAAGGAAACCCAAGAGCGTTGTAGACCTGTCCGGTGGACCGAGTCAAGGCCCCGGGAGGGAAGTCGCCGAGTAAAGTTACCCACGGTACTCGGACGTCAGCGGGGTTCTCGGGTGCGCCGGTCGGCGTCCGGCCAGGGCACCCGCGGGGACGCGTGAGCGCACCGCGCCTCGCTGCACACACGAACAACACCCAATTTTCACAAGGCTGTTGACCCCGACGATACCTGGGAGTAACTTCACCTCGACTCCCATGGCCGCGCCGTCGCCACCCCGGGAAGCCCTGTCGGCGCCGGGAGCCGTCCGCGCCAGGACCCCGCCGCGCAAGCTCGTTCCGGTCACCACACCTTCAGGAGCAGCTCATGGCCACGTCCGAGATCACCGGCGGTGAAACGCCCGAGAGAGCCGAGCGGCGGGGAAGGGTACGGCTGCGCCGGGCCGCCGTCATGGGTGTGCCGGCGTTCGCGGTGGCCGCCGCGCTCGTCGTCCTCACCGCACAGGGCGCCATCGCCGCGCAGTTCGCCATCTCCGGCATGCCCTTCGTGGTCACCGCCGACCGTCTGGACGCCCAGGGCTTCGAGCAGTTCGGCGCGCTGGACAGCATGGCGGAGGGCAGCCCCAACGCCGGCGACACCGGCGGTCAGGTGCTGGTCGTGGTCTCCGCCATCAAGAAGGCCAAGCTCACCAAGTTGTGCCAGAGCGTCGAGCTCGGCGGTACGTATCTGCACATCACCGCGGGCGACAAGGGCACCCCGGTGTCCGCGACCGACCTGACCACCGACTCCACCGAACTCAGCGGGAAGAAGGCCGACTTCGACAACATCGAGATCGGCGGGGACGCCAGCACCTTCACCAAGGCGGGCGTCAAGGGGCCGCTCGGCGTCTTCGGCCAGCAGGCCGACAGCGTCGTCATCACCAACCTGCGGCAGACCAACTACGCCACCACGGCAGCCCGGTTCACGCTGCCCAACCTGCATCTCAACTTCAGTTCGAAGGGCTGCTGAGCGTGGTCCCGCCCGAAGCGGACCCCCCGGCCGGGACCACCGTCCCGGCCGGGGGGCGCCGCCGTCGGCGATCCTTCGCCACCTGGCGCAGACGCCGCCCGTTCTGGGGCGGACTCCTGCTGCTGCTCGGCGGGGGCGAGATCCTGCTGACGGAACAGGCGTCCATCTCCGTCGTCCTCCAGGCGGGCGCGGGCGGCGTCGCCGCGTACGTCCTCCCGCTGATCATGGCGGTGTGCGGGCTGCTGCTGATCCTCAACCCCGCCCAGCGGCTCTTCTACTCCGTCATCGGGGTGCTGACCTCGCTGGGCTCCTGGGTCACCTCGAACCTCGGCGGGTTCTTCGTCGGTCTGCTCCTCGGTGTCATCGGCAGCTCCATGGCCTTCGGCTGGCTGCCCGACCAGGAGCCGCGCCGCCGGCGCCGCTTCCGCAGGCGCCCGGCCGCGCCCGCCGCGTCCCCCGCCCCCGCGACGGGCCGGCCCACGTCCTGACCGGCGGGCGCGGCACCGTACACCCCACGGAGCCTCCGGACGGACGATCCCCCGACGCACTGTCATCCCCCGCGCACACGTGGCCCCGAGCGGGCCCGGCCCTTTCCGGCCGGGCCCGCTTCTCCATGTGTGACGCCCCGGGGCGGGGCAGTGAGTCGAAGCGCTTCGATCGGACTATGGACAGTTCATGGGCCTGCCAATTACTCTCGAAGGCGGTGTTGTCGAAGCGCTTCACCCTCACAACAGCCCGCCTTGGAGAGCTGAATGGTCACCCTCGCCGATGTAGCTCAGCATGCCGGAGTCTCCGCCAGCACGGTGAGCTACGTCCTCAGCGGCAAGCGGTCCATCTCCGCCACCACGCGGGAGCGTGTCGAGCGCAGCATCGAACAGCTCGGCTACCACCCCAACGCGGGGGCCCGCGCCCTGGCCAGCAGCCGGTCCAACATCATCGCCCTGATGATGCCGCTGCGCACCGACATGTATGTGCCGGTGATGATGGAGATCGCCCTCGCCGTCGCCACCACGGCCCGCACCTTCGGGTACGACGTGCTCCTGCTCACCGGCGAGGAGGGCCCGACCGCGGTGCGCCGCGTCGAGGGCAGCGCCCTCGCCGACGCGATGATCCTGATGGACGTCGAGCTGCACGACGACCGGCTGCCGCCGCTGCGTGAGGCGCACCGCCCCGCCGTCCTGATCGGACTGCCCGCCGACACCGCGGGACTGAGCTGCGTCGACCTGGACTTCGCCGCCGCGGGCGCCCTCTGCGCGGAGCACCTCGCCGGGCTCGGGCACCGGGAGATAGCGGTCATCGGCGAGGCCCCGGGCTTCTACGAACGGCTCACCGGCTTCGCCGAACGTACCCTGAGCGGACTGCGGGAGCGCAGCGGGGAGCTGGGCCTGCGGGTGCTGCACCGCCCCTGCGAGGGCAGTTACGCGGCGGTCTCCGCCACCGTCGGCCGGATCTTCGACGAACGGCCCGGCACCACCGCCTTCATCGTCCAGAACGAGGCCGCCACCGACCCGCTGCTCGCCCTGCTGCGCCAGCAGCGCCGCGCGGTGCCCGAGGACGTCTCGGTGGTCGCCATCTGCCCCGACCAGGTCGCCGTCCACGCCTCGGTCCCGCTGACCTCCGTCGCCGTCCCGGCGCAGGAGATGGGGCGCCGCGCGGTCGAGCAGGTCGTGGCGAAGCTCGCGGGGCGCGGCACGGACGAGGTCGTGCTGATCAAGCCGGAGCTGACCGTACGGGAGAGCGCGGGTCCCCGGGCGGCACCCGGGAACCCGCTCCGACCCTGACGTGTCGTCAGCTCCCGCTGACCGAGAAGCTGTTCGTGGTGAAGTCCAGGCCACCGGAGGACGAGGTGATCTCGTACCCGAACTGGACGTCACCGACGGTCACATTGCCCCACCACCCCTTGGTGTCCTTGATCCACTTGAGGATCGGCAGGACGTCGACCGTCCCGGAGGTGGAGTTCGAGGTGCGCAGGAACGAGAACACCTCGTTGGAGCCGTTGGACCCCTTGTAGACGGTCCAGGAGTGGCCGCCGAGCGTGAGCGTGCCCTGCGAGGTGCCGAGCGGGCCCACCGCGCCGCGGTAGTTCATCCAGAGCATGATCTCGTAGTCGTAGTTGCTGTCCCAGATGTCGTACGAGGTGTTGTAGGCACCCGACGACGGCACGGTGACGTTGTAGCTGCTGCGCAGCGAGGACAGCGAGTTCAGCGGTTTCCCGATCACCTTCTTGGCGTTGGGATACGACTTGATGCCGCCGGTGTTGGGGTGGTTGCCCCACACGCCCCAGTTGGACGAGGAGTTGGCCCAGATGGTCTGGGCGCCCGCACCCGAACCCCAGATGTTGTTGTAGAGGATGTAGTTGTCGGACGTGGTGTAGTTGCCCCACTGGTCCGACGAGGACCAGATCGCCGCCTGCGCGGGTGCGGCGGCGAAGCCGACGAGCGCGGCGAACGCGACCACCGGGGCGAGCAGCAGTCGTTTCCAGATACGCGGTGCCATGGTGTCCCTTCCATGGGTGGGGGAGTACCGCGGCCCCGGAGCGGAGCCGCGGCCTCGCCGGCCGGTGGGGCCCGTGGAGCACGGAGGGCTGTGGGGGTGCCGGCGAAGGTCGTGGGCTGGGGCGGTGTGGTGCGGGGTGATGCCGTACGGAAGGAGGGGCTTACGCCGGGAGCGCGCGCAGGACGGCGACGCCGAAGCGGTCCAGCTCGACCGCCCCGTCCACGGGCCGGTCGCCGAGCACCTCGTGACGGCGGCCGGCGACCGGGACCGTGACGGCCTTCTCGCCGTGGTTGAGCAGGAAGAGCAGCTCGCCGCGGCGCACCGCCTCCACCCCTTCGGGCAGCCCCTCCAGCGTGGGGGAGACCCCGGCGCCCTCGGCGACCCGCGCCAGCAGCGCGCGCAGGGCCGCGGGCTCGGGGAGCGTCGAGACGTACCAGGCCCTGCCCCGGCGGACGACGGCCGGCAGCCCGGCCAGTTCCCCGCCGCGGTACGAGGCGACGGCCTCGCCCGTGGACAGCTCCAGCTCCTCCGACCAGAGGCCCGCGCGGAACTCGTCGCACTCCACGCTCTCGTCCGCGTCGAGCGGCCACCACTCGTGGAGTGTGGCGATGCCGAACAGCGCGCGCAGCCGGGCGTCCATGCCGCCGTCGCGCACCCGGTCGTCCTCGTCGGCGATCCCGGTGAGGAAGCCGCACACCAGGGTGCCACCGCCCGCGACATAGCCGACCAGGTTCTCGATCGCGGTGTCGTCGAGCAGATACAGATGCGGGAGGACCACCAGCCGGTACGCGCTCAGATCGTGGTCGGGCCGGGCGAAGTCGGTGGGCAGGTTCGACTCCCACAGGGCGCGGTGCCAGGCCCGTACGATCGCCGCGTGGTCGAGGTGGGCGGAGAGCCGGCCGTCCTGCTGGTCCGCCCACCAGGAGTCCCAGTCGTGCAGGACGGCGATCTCCGCCGTCACCCGGGTGCCCGACACCTGCGGTCCCAGCAGGGCGAGGTCCGCGCCGATCCGCTTGATCTCCCGGAAGGTGCGGCCCTGCTCGCCCGCGTGGCTGAGCATCCCCGAGTGGAACTTCTCGGCGCCCTGCCGTGACTGGCGCCACTGGAAGTAGAGAATCGCGTCGGCCCCGCGGGCCACGGACTGGAGCGACCAGAGCCGGTTCAGCCCGTACGGCTTGGGGTGGTTGACGCCCCGCCAGTTGACGGGGCCCGCCGCCTGTTCCATCACCGCCCACGGGCCCTTCGCCTGGGAGCGCGTCATGTCGCCGATCATCGCGCCCAGTTGACCGCCGTGGGGGTCCTTGGGGTCCGGATAGATGTCGACCGAGACGACATCCTCGTGCTCCGCCCACTTCCAGGCGTCCTGACCGATCCAGAACGGCATGAAGTTGCTCGTGACGGGGATGTGCGGGGTGTGGCGCCCGACGATGTCACGCTCGGCGACGTAGCACTCCAGCAGCGCGTCGGAGGTGAAGCGCCGGAAGTCCAGGGCCTGCCCGGGGTTCTTCATGTACTGGGCGCGCCGGGGCGGGATGATCTCCTCCCAGGAGTCGTACCCCTGGCTCCAGAACGCCGTCCCCCAGGCTTCGTTGAGCGCGTCCAGAGCGCCGTACCGGCCCCGGAGCCAGGTACGGAAGTGCCGGGCCGTCCCGTCGCACCAGCAGTGTGTGCAGTACTCGTTGTTGATGTGCCACATGCGCAGCGCCGGATGGCCGCCGTACCGCTGTGCCAGGTCCTCGGTGAGGGCGGCGGCGTACTCGCGGTAGACGGAGGAGCTGGCGCAGAACTGCTGCCGCGAGCCCCACCACACGGTTCTGCCGTCCTCGTCGCGCGGCAGGGTCTCCGGGTGACGGGAGCCCATCCACGGCGGCGGCGAGGCGGTCGGGGTGGCCAGGATCACCCCGATGCCGTTGCCGTCCATGAGATCCATCAGCCGGTCCAGCCAGCCGAAGTTCCGTGCCCCCGGGCGCGGTTCGAGCTTCGCCCAGGAGAAGACGCCCAGCGTCACGGAGTTGACCCCGGCTTCCTTCATCAGGCGCGCGTCCTCGAACCAGGTCTCCTCGGGCCACTGTTCGGGGTTGTAGTCGCCGCCGAACAGGACCCGGCCGCGCGTGGAGTCGTTCAGGGAAGGCATCAGGCGGGGTCTCCGTACTGGATGCCACGGCCGTTGGTGCCGAGATAGACCCGGCCGTGGACACGGGGGTCGCCGGTGATGGTCTCTCCGGTCCACCCCCACTGGTGTGCGTCGTCGTTGATCCGGATCCAGGTGGCGCCGGTGTCGTCGGAGCGGTACACACCGACGAAGCTCTCCGTGGCGCCGGTCTGGAAGACGGCGGGGTACGAGGCCCCCGGGGCCGCCTTGCCGAAGCCGAGGGCGTACGAGCCCCAGCAGCTCGTGAGCTTGGTGAAGGTGGTACCGCCGTCGGTGGACCGGTACAGGCCGTTCCACTTGGCGGAGAGCCAGAGGTCGCCGGTCCTGCCCGGCGCCGCCGCGATCCGGAACTGGACGTCCCCCGACGGCAGCCCCGACGCGCCCTTCACGAAGGTCGCGCCACCGTCCGTGGACCGGTACACCGCGCCGCCGTCGGTGTCGTACACGTAGAACCGCCGGGGATCGACCGGGTCGGCGACCGGCACCGCGCCCTTGGGGAACGTGGTCACCTCGCTCCAGGCCGCGCCGTTGTTCGTGGAGCGGAAACCGGGGTGCTTCGTACCGTCCCAGTGGACGAACGACCACAGCAGCGTGGCACCGTCGGCGCTCACCGCGATCGGCCCCGGCGCGGTCGACGCGATCGCGGGCTGCGCCGCGAACGGCGCCCAGCTCCGCCCGCCGTCGTTCGAGTAGGCCCCGTTGCCCGCGTCGCCCCAGCCCGCCCGCACCACGTACGCGGGCTTCAGGGCGGCCAGCGCCAGCCCGGTGGCCGAGCCGAAGACCGGGTTCGCTGCCATGCCCCGGGACGGGGAGGCGGTCAGCGAGTCGTGGTACATCACCCCGATGTCCCCGAGGCCGCTCAGCAGCGGGGCGGTCCCGGTGGGCGGCGAGATGAGCTGCCGCACCGCGGACTCCTCCAGACCGCGGATCTGTGGTGCCCAGCGCACCAGGTCGCGGGTCCCGTACAGGGTGGCGCCCGTCCCGAACACCAGATGTCTGGAGTCGTACGGGTCGAGCGCGACGGCCTGGATCCACCAGCCGAACTTGGGCGCGGATCCACCCCAGTTGAGGTACGGGGTATCCCGTACGTCCAGGACCGCGGTGTCCTTGAGCGAGGTCCAGGTCCGCCCGCCGTCGGTGGAGCGGAACAGGGTGTCGACGGGCCCCCAGCGGTTGTTGGTGGACACCACGACCGTACCGGCGACCCGGGCGTCGACGGTCACACCGCCGTAGCCGAAGGCGTCACCTCCGGTGGGCTTGACGGGGGTCACATCCGTCCAGACACCGGTGGCGGTGTCGAGCCGGCGGACCGAGCCGTCGGTCTGGTTGTTGGGTCCCGGTGTGTTGGCGTACGTGACGTACAGCGCCCGGGTGTTCGCGTCGTACGCCGCCCGGACCGGCACCCGCGCCGCCGCGTCGGACGGCTGACCGGGTACGGCCTCCCAGGTCACCCCGTCGCTCGTACGGTAGAGGGCGCTGCCGCCGTCGCCCCACCCCGCGTACACCACCCGCCCGGCGGCCACCAGCAGGGTGATCCCCTGGCCCGAGGCGTTCGGGGCGGGCGGGAAGGCGGCGGCGGACCAGGTGGCGCCCCGGTCGGTCGATCTGAGGAGCCCGTCGTGCCGGGTCCCGAGGTAGAGGGTGTCGCTGTTCAGCGGCGAGACGAGCAGCCGCTCACCGGTGCCGCGTCCGTCCTCGTTGCCGCCGAGCTTCACAGTGAGATCGCTGCGGCTCCATGTCGCCCCCCGGTCCGTGGAGCGCAGCACGGCGCCGTTGCCCGCCCAGGACTGCGCGTAGGCGCCGAGCGCGAGATAGACCCGGTCGGGCTGGGCCGGGTCGACGGCGACGGCCTCGACGCCGAGCAGGTTGTAGTCGTCCCAGCCGAGATGGTCGGTGAGCGGGGTCCAGGTCGCGGTGGCGTCGTCCCAGCGGTAGGCGCCGCCGATGTCGGTGCGGGCGTACGCGAGGCCCTTGACCGCCGGATGGAAGAGCACGCCGGTGACGAACCCGGTGCCGCCGATGGCCGCGGTGCGCCAGCGGTACGCCTGCGCGGCGGCCACCGCGGCGGCCTCACCCCGCGCGGCGCCCGGCCGGGGCGCGGCCGTCGCGGCGGACGCGCCGCTCAGCGCGAGCGCCACGGCGGCGCCGGAGGCGGTGGCGAGCACGGTACGTCGCTTGTGTCCCTGGTGCGGCTCGGACATGACGTCACCTTCCGTCGGTGGGGGAGCGGACGAGCGGGGTGGTGTGCCGGGTGGTGCGCGGGCAGGGGCAGGGGTAGGGACAGGAGGCGGAACGCGGCCGGGTCGCGGTCAGCCCTTGACGGCGCCGGTGAGCATGCCCTTCCTGAAGTGCTTCTGGACGAACGGCGAGGCGACCGCGACGGGGAGCAGCGCCAGCACCATGACCGCCATCTGCACGGAGAGCGGCGAGAGCTGCCCGGTCTTGATCTGCTGGCCGAGTCCCGTCGGCGGCTCCTGCTTCTGGACGAGCTGGATCATCACGTTCTGCAGCGGCATCATGTCCTGATCGGTCAGGTAGATCGACGCGTTGAACCAGGCGCTCCAGTAACCGACCGCGTAGAACAGCGCGATGACCGCGATGACCGCCCGCGAGAGCGGCATGACGATCTGCCAGAGGATCCGCAGGTCGCCCGCGCCGTCGATGCGCGCGCTGTCCATCAGCTCCGGAGAGATGTTCATGAAGAACGAGCGCAGCACCAGGATGTTGAACACGCTCACCGCGCTCGGCAGGATCAGCGCCAGATAGGTGTCGGTCAGCCCGAGCGCCTGCACCAGCAGATACGTGGGGATCAGACCGGCCCCGAAGAACATGGTGGCGAGCAGGGTCATCAGGATCCAGCGGTGCCCGAGCGAGTTCGTACGGACGAGTCCGTACGCGCACAGCACGGACACCGTCATGCTGAACAGCGTGCCCACCAGGGTCACCCCGAGGCTGACCAGGGCGGCGCGCTGCACCTGGCCGCCGCCGAGGAGTTCCTGGTAGGCGACGAAGGTGATGTCCTGGGGGATGACCACCAGCCCGCCGGCCTCGTTGATGGTGTCCCGGGAGGAGAGGCTGGTGACGATCACGATCCACAGCGGGAAGAGGATCGCGAAGCAGGCGGCGGTCAGTGCGATGCCCTTGCCTGCGAGGCCCGCCCTGGTCGGCTCCTCCTCCCAGACGGGGCGCGGCGGTGCGGCCCAGCGGCCCGGCGGGCGCGGCGCCCCGCCGCCCGTACCGGAGCGTCCGGAGCCCCCGGCGGCGCGTGCGGCGGGGTCCGTACCGGTGTCGGTGAGACTCACTTCTTGTACACCCCCTGCTCACCCATGAGATGGGCGACCTTGTTGGCCGTGAGGACCAGCCCGAGCCCGATGACGCCCTTGATCAGACCGGCCGCCGCCGCGTAGCTGAAGTCCTGGTTCCTGATGCCCGACCACCACACGAAGGTGTCCAGCACTTCCGCCGCGTCACGCCCCACGGCGTCCCGCTGGAGCAGGATCTGTTCGAAGCCGACGGTCAGCGCGTCGCCCACCCGCAGCACCAGCAGCAGGGCGATCACCGGGCGCAGGGCGGGCAGGGTGACATGCCACATCCGCCGCCAGCGGCCCGCGCCGTCCATGGCCGCCGCCTCGTACAGCTCGTGGTTGACGGAGGAGAGGGCCGCGAGGAAGACGATGATGCCCCACCCGGCGTCCTTCCAGACGCCCTCGGCGGTCACCAGGAACTTGAAGATGCCCGGGTCGGTCATCAGGTCGAAGCCCTCGACACCGTGCTGGCGCAGGGTCTGCGCGATGATCCCCGCGCCGCCGAAGATCTGCTGGAAGACGGTGACGACCAGCACCCAGGAGAAGAAGTGGGGCAGGTACATGACGGCCTGCGCGACCGCCCGCACCCGGGGCCTGATCACACTGTTGATGAGCAGCGCCAGCACGATCGGGATGGGGAAGTACAGCACGAGCTGGAGGAAGAAGAGGACCAGGGTGTTCTGCGCCGCCGCCCAGAACGCGGAGTCGGCGAAGATCCGCTGGAACTGCTCGAACCCGACCCAGGGGCTCTGGACCATGGCGACGAAGCCGTTGTCGCTGAGATACGGGTCGTAGTCCTGGAAGGCGACGACATTGCCGAGGATCGGTATGTAGTTGAAGACCAGGACCAGCAGCAGCGCCGGCAGGGTCATCAGGATGAGCGTCCGGTCCCGTCGCAGCCGGATCCGCAACCCCAGCCTCGGCCCCTTCCCCTTCCCCTTGCCCTTGCCCTTCCCTTTCTCCATCCCCCGGCCCGGCTTCCTGCCCGGGGCCGGGAGCCGGGCCTTCGCCCGCGACCGCGGTACGTCCGCCGCCTCCGCCGTCCCCGCCGGATCGCCGTCCCCGGCGGGCGGCGCGTCCGGCACTGCGCTGTGCGACACGGTGAACTCCTTGCGTCCTGTGCGTCAGTTCGCGGCTGAGCCGGACTCGTCGAGCAGCTTCTTGTACCAGTCGCGCAGCTTCTCGCCGCCCTGGCTCTTCCACTCCGAGACGGCCTGCTGCATGTCACCGACCTTCTTCCGGCCGCGGACGATGTCGTCCTCCAACTGTTCGAAGTTGTCCGCGAGGTTGGTCCAGCGGTTGGGCTCGGTGACGGTCAGCCCGTAGAAGGCGGTCTTCTTGGTGAAGGCCCCCATGCGCTGCTGCCACTCCACCTGCGCCGTGGCGATGTCGGAGCGGTCCGGGTGGGCGATGTAGGGGGCCGGGTCACCGGTGTAGTCGAAGGCACCGACCACGTCGATGTTGCCCTGGTCGTTCTTGACCGGCAGCCCGTCCTTCACCGTGTAGTGGGTCCCCTCGACGCCGTAGTCGGTGAGCATCCGCTCCTTGGTGCCGTACGGCGCGGCGGTGAAGTTGGAGATGGCCAGCACATCCCTGATCAGCTTCTCCGACGAGCCCTTCTTCACGAAGGCCCAGATACTGGCGGGCTGCACGGCGTAGAGCCGCGGGTCCCCGCCGTCATGGCCGAAGATGTCCATCGCGCCCATCTCGAACTCGGCCTTCGTCTTGCCGGTCTGCTCGACGGTCTTCGCGTACCAGTGCGACAGGTCCTGGTTGTAGATCAGCACCTGGCCCGAGGTGAACCGGTTGCCCGCGTCGCCCTGTACCGCCTTGGCGTCCGGGTGGACGACATTGGCCGCGTACAGCTTCCGCATCCACTCCAGCGCTTCGAGGTATTCGGGCGTCTCGATACGGTTGACGAGCTTGTCGTCGACCAGGTCCCACCACAGCGCCTTGTCGCTGCCGGACAGCACACCGAACACGCTGAAGGCGGTCCACTTCAGGTCGTCGCAGGCCCACACCTTCGACCTGGCGCTGGTGAGGTCCTTGGCGAAGGCGAGGAACTCGTCTGCCGTCGTGGGGAGTTCGTAGCCCTTCTTGTCGAAGATGTCCTTGCGGTAGAAGGGGGCGATGTTCACGACGTACGAGGCGGGCATCGGGATGCCGCGCAGCGCGCCGCCGAAGATCGAGCGCTGCCACGCGTCGGTCGGGACGGCCGCGAGGTGGGGGAAGTCCTTGACCTTGTCCCCCGAGAGATAGGGGCCCAGATCCTCGAACTTGGCGTTGACCGCGCCGGGGATCTTCCCGGTCAGATTCCAGCCGGGCAGGATCACCATGTTGGGGATGTCGCTGGAGGCGAGCACCGCGCCGAGCTTCTCGTCGTAGGTGTTGCCGTCCTGGTTCTGCCAGACCGTCTCGACCCCGATCGCCTCGTTCATCGCCTTGTAGTAGGCGTTCGAACCGGCCGGGGGCGTGCCCCAGAACGGGGACATGATCTTGATGGTGCTTCCCTTGCCGAGCTTCTCCGGGAGGGAGGCCTTCAGCTCGGCGGTCGGGATGACCTGGGTGAACCCCGCCGAGGAGCCGTTCTTGGACGGGATGTCCGGCGGGACGACACTCTGCGCCACGAAGGTCGGAAGGATCTTCTGCGCGTCCTTCCCGGAGGTGGTGCCCTCCTTCTTCCCGCTCTGCCCGCCGCCACAGGCGGTGAGCAGCGGTGCCCCGCCGGCCACCGCGGCGGCGGCGACCGCCGTGGAGGCGAGGAAGCTTCTCCGGCTGGGGGCGGAGGAGGACTTCGGCGTCATTGCGTCAACCCTTCGTGGTGCGCCGGAACACCCGGCGGAGGGCCGCCGGTCGGCTGCGATGTCATACGTGGAACGGGCGTGAGCGGTGTATCCGGCCGATCCGAAGCGGTGGTGCACGACAGGGCCATCCCGGAGGCCGGCCAGGAACTGTCGAAACTGTCGAAGCGCTTCGATGTTGCTGCGAGGTTAAATCAACGCCCCGAGGGGCACAAGAGCCGATCCCAAGATTCCTTGACGACGCGTCGTGCCTTATCAACAGGGGCAGGAACAGAGCGTGTTGTGGCCCCCCGGAGACACCGGACCGGTGCCGGGGTACGCCTTGACATGCGACGACGGGACTCGGAGCATCGAAGCGCTTCGAAAGTACGTCAACCCGAGAGCCAGCCTCGAACACCGCCAAGGGGACACGCCCGTGACGCCAGACCAGCCGCCCTTCCGCGACCCGCAGTTGCCCCGCGCCGCACGCGTCGACGACCTCCTCGGCAGGCTCGGACCCGACGAGAGGACCGCCCTGCTGCACCAGTACGCGCCCGCGGTGGAACGCCTGGGCGTCGCGGCCTTCCGTACCGGACAGGAAGCACTGCACGGCGTGGCCTGGATGGGACCCGCGACCGTCTTCCCCCAGGCCGTCGGGCTCGGCGCCACCTGGAACGAGGACCTCGTGCGCCGGATCGGCGAGGCCGTCTCCACCGAGGTACGGGCCATGCGCACCCGCGACGACCGGGTCGGCCTCAACGTCTGGGCCCCCACGGTCAACCTCCTGCGCCACCCCTGGTGGGGCAGGAACGAGGAGGGGTACGCGGAGGACCCGAAGCTGACCTCCGCTGTCGCCGTCGCCTACACCCGGGGCCTGCGCGGCGACCACCCGGACTTCTGGCGTACGGCGCCGGTGCTCAAGCACTGGCTCGCGCACAACAACGAGACCGCACGCGACACCACCTCCTCCTCGGTCCGGCCGCGCGTGCTCCACGAGTACGACCTGCGGGCCTTCCGCACGGCCGTCGAGGCGGGCGCCGTCGCCGGTGTCATGCCCGCGTACAACCTGGTCAACGGACGCCCCAACCACGTCTCGCCCCATCTGCGCGAACACCTGCGCACCTGGACCGACCAGGAGCTCCTCGTCTGCTCCGACGCGGGCGCGCCCAGCAACCTCGTCGACTCCGAGGCGTACTACGCCACCCACGAGGAGGCCACCGCCGCCTCGCTGCGCGCGGGCGTCGACAGCTTCACCGACCACGGCACCGACGCCTCCGTGATGACCGCCCGGATCCGGGGCGCCCTGGAGCGGGGGCTGATCGACGAGAACGACATCGACACCGCGGTACGGCGCCAGTTGACCGTCCGCTTCGCGCTCGGCGAGTTCGACCCGGACCTCGACCCGTACGCGGACATCACGCCCGAGGACGGCTGGGACACACCGGAACACCGGGCCCTCGCCCAGGAGGCCGCCGAACAGGCCGTCGTCCTGCTCAAGAACGACGGCCTGCTGCCCCTCGCGGCGGGCCGGCGGATCGCCGTGGTCGGACTCCTCGCCGACGAGTGCAAACTCGACTGGTACAGCGGCACCCTGATCCACCGCTCCACCCCGCTCGACGGCATGCGTGAGCGCTTCGGCGCGGACCGGGTCACCTTCGCCGAGGGCGCGGACCGGGTTCGGCTGCGGGCCGCGGAGTCCGGCGGATGGGTCGCGGTGCCGGGCCCCGGCACACCGGAGGCCACGCACACCACGGCGCGTGGCGCGCAGGGTGCCCTCGACCCGGCGTTGCTCGCGGGCCGCACCGATCTGCCCCCGCTGACCCGCACGGAGCGTGAAGCGGACGCGGCCGAACTCGCCCTGATCGACTGGGGCGGCGGGATCCTCACCCTGCGCGCCCCCGACGGCCGCTACCTGTCGGTCGCCGAGGACGGGTACGTACGGGCCGCCGCCGACCAGCCCGGCGGCTGGGTCGTCCAGGAGACCTTCAGGATCGAAGAGCATCGGGACGGACACCTCCTCCTCCACCTGGGAACCGGCCGATATGTCTCCGTCGCCGCCGACGGCCTGAAGGTTGCCGACCGGGGCGAGCGTTTCGAGATCGTGATCACCGAGCGCGGGGAGGCGGCGGTGGCCCGCGCCGCGGCCGACGCGGACGTGGTCGTCGTCGTGGCGGGCAACGACCCGCACATCAACGGCCGCGAGACCGAGGACCGCGACACCCTCGCCCTGCCCGGCCACCAGGACCGGCTGTGGCGCGCCGCCCACGCCGCCAATCCGCGTACCGTCCTCGCGCTGACCTCGGCGTACCCCTACGCCGTGACCGACGCGCACGCCACGCTCCCGGCGCTGCTGTGGACGGCGCACGGCGGACAGGCGGCGGGCACCGCGCTCGCCCGGGTCCTGGCCGGCGACGTCTCCCCGGCGGGCCGGCTGCCGCAGACCTGGTACGCGGCCGACACCGACCTGCCCTCTCTGCTCGACTACGACATCATCGGCGGCCGGCAGACGTATCTCTACTTCGACGGCGCGCCGCTCTACGCCTTCGGCCACGGCCTGTCGTACACGTCCTTCGACTACGACGACCTGGTGGTGGACCCGCCCGGCGCCCTCGGCGCCACCGTCCGCGCCCGGGTCACGGTCACCAACACCGGCCCCCGCGCCTCCGACGAGGTCGTGCAGCTCTACGTACGCGAGGCCGCGCCCCGTCCGCACAGCCCGCACCGGCGGCTCGTCGGCCACGCCCGGATCCGGCTCGACCCCGGGGCCTCCCGTACGGTCGAGCTGACCGTCCCCACGGCCGACCTCGGCCACTACGACGTGGCGCACGGGGCGTGGACCGTACCGGCGGGGACGTATGTCTTCGAGGCCGCCGCCTCCAGCACGGACGTCCGCTGCTCGGTCCCGGTCGCCGTCGACGGCGAGTCCCCGCGCCCACGCCCCGTGGTGAAGAACGGCCTGTCCGCCGCCGACTACGACGAGCAGAGCGGTACCGCGATCGTCGACCGTACGAAGATCTCCGGCGACGCGGTGACCCCGCTGCACGGTTCGGGCGAACTGCTCTTCAGCCACTGCGACTTCGGGGACGGGGTGGCCGCCGTCTCGGTCGAGGTGGCGGGCGAGGGCTCGGTGGAGATCTCCCTCGCCGACGCCGGGGCCGTCGCGTTCGTCGACGTCCCGCCGACGGGCGGAGGCCCGTACGACTACACGACGCTCCGCGCGGATGCGCCGCTCAGCGGCGTGGCCGGGCTGCGCGTCACCCTCAACGGCCCGGTGCGTCTGGCCCGTATCGGCTTCGGCGGCTGAGCCGGTCCGGACGCGGGGCGAGGGGCCACCCCACGGTCACATAAACTAAGGTATGCCTACCCTTACTCGATGGGAGGCTTCATGGCCAAGGTGAAGGCCCCCGCGCGCCGCAGGATGGTGCGCGCGGAGGTGGCACGCACGGTACGGACCAGCGAGAGCTTCGTGACGCTCACCCTCGCGGGCCCCGAGCTGGCGGAACCCCGACGACATCCGTGACGTCACGGCGCCGCCCGGCGTCGAGGTGCGCTGGCTGCACCGCGACGGCCGCGGCGGGGTGCCGGGGCGGCTGGCGCTGCACACGGTGATGTCCACCCCGTTGCCTCAGGGCCCGCTCCACACCTGGGTCGCGGGGGAGAGCGGGCTCGCCACCGGGCTGCGCCGTTTCCTCGTCAAGGAGCGCGAGATGCCCAAGTCCCATGTGTCCTTCCTGGGTTACTGGAAGCACGGCGGGAGCGGTGTGGGCTGACAGCGCTCGACGCCCGCCGCCTGATCGGCGACGGGCGTCCTCTGCACCGGCCCTCAAGGCCGGAACCGGTGCGGCGGGTGTGTGCGACCCCGGCCCCGGGCGGTGTGGGCAGCGCGGGACCGGGGCGTTCAGCGGGCTCCGGTCAGGGAGCGGTGACCAGGTGGTGCGGGGGCACGGTCACCGTACGGGCGCCCGGCTCGCCGCTCAGGACCACCTTGCGCAGCGCGACGTTGTTGGACAGGTCGGTCTCGTGCAGCCGGTGCTCGGGGTTGGCGATCACCTGGATGTAGTAGGTGCCGTTCGGCAGGTCCGTGACGTCGAAGGACTGGCCGGGGCGGTACTGGGTGTACGTGTCACCGGAGCCGACGTCCAGCACCTCGCGCACCGATATCGAGTTCTGCACACCGCAGGCGGTGGACAGATCGGTGTTGTACGGAGCCCAGTTGGCGTTCTCCACCGTGTAGTCGATGGCATCGGTGTTGGCCAGGCAGAACGCCTCCTTGCCGCTGCGGACGATCTCGCTCTGGTCGGCGCTGAGCAGCCGGTAGCTGGCGAAGTCGGTGAAGTGCCAGTGCTCGTGGCCCACCCGGGCGTCCCACTCCATCGTGCCGGAGGGGGAGTAGCCGACCTGCTTGCCGTCGGCGTCGTAGAAGTACTGGTACGCGTCCATCAGGTCCTTGCCGGGCGAACGGAAGCCGTCCACCACCAGCGGCGCGGGACCCGCGTTCCACACATTGGCGCTGAACGCCAGATAGTCCTTGCCCGCGATGTCGCCGTCCTCGCCGTCCGTGATGGCGATGTCCCAGGCGGGCAGGGCCCGCAGGTCGGGCTTGGGGACGTCGGGGACGCTCGCCCGGCCGGTCGGTCGGGCCTTCGCGGCCTTCAGCCCGGGCTTGATCCGCGATCCGTCGGTCCTGCCGGTGCCGTCGCCGGGCGCCGCGGACCTGCTGACGGCCTTGCCGCCGTTCTTCAGGACGTGCGGCAGTTCGGGCGGCGTGGGGGCGTCGGCGCCCCGGCCGTCGTGATGACCGCCGTGTGCCGCGGAGGGCGCCGCGGCGGGCGAGCCGGCACCCATGGCGTGACCGCTCATGGAGTGACCGGACGCGGCCTGACCGGACATGGTGTGGCCGGACATGGTGTGGCCGGAGTGCCCGGACGCCGCACCCTTCCGCGCGGACGGCGCGACGCCCGCGCCCTCACCCCCGTCCTTGATCTCCTGAACGGTCACCTTGACCGTCTGCGGCTTGTCGGGCATGCCGAACAGATCGCGGTAACGCTTCGCCACGGAGACCTTGGCCGTGTACTCGCCGGCCGCCAGGTCGACCGGCTCCCCGTCGTACTGCCGGCTGGTGTTGGTCGCCCAGCCGTTCTCGACGCCCCACACCGAACCGAGGGTGAAGGGGTTCGTCGGGCAGCTCTCCGGATACTTCGAGGTCGCCGGGGCGTCGGGCCGGATCCGCCCCGACGCGTTGTTCGGGCAGAAGCTCTCGTCGGTCGTCAGCACCGTCTTGCCGGCCGCGTCGGTGTAGGTGACCTGAAGGAAGCCCTGGAGGCCGGAGAAGTCCGTCACCATCCCCTTCGGGAGGGTCTTGACGCGGGTCGTGCCGCCCTTGTGGATGATCTGCTGGGCGACCACGGGAGTCTTGTAGTCGGCCGCCCGCTTCACCCGGAACTCCAGGGGCCCGCCCTCGACGGTGACGTACGTACCGAGGTCCACGTACACCCCCGGCTCGCCCTCCCACCGGTCGAGCGTCACCGAGGTGGAGGCCGCGATCAGGTTGAGCTGCGGAGCGGTCGGCTCCGCAGCGGTGGCCGCTCCGGCGACGGGTGCGGCTCCGGCCACGCCGGCGACCACGGCCAGCGCTGCCGCGCCGGCGATCGCCGAACGCCGCGCGCGGCGGGGAAGGTGTCTGGTCATCGATTCCTCGTCTGCATCTGCCACAAGGGCAAGGGTTGGGGGTGAGAGGCTCGCGTTTCGTACCGGAACATCCTGATACGTCCGGAACGAAGCTGTGAGCAACCTGTGAGATCCGATGACGTGCACTCCGGTTGCCCGTGGCCCCTGAAGTAGCTGATCGTTGGCCGGAATTGAGCGGCGTTCCGTGGATCCGGCCAAGGTGAGGTGTGAACTCTTCCGTCGGTTCACGGGGCGTGGTAGACGGTTCGCCGCTGTCGGCCCCCGGACATGACGGAGCGCCCCGGCCGACAGGTGCGTCGGCCGGGGCGCCCGTACTGCCCCGGTGCGGGGCGTGGTCCGGTCGGACCGGATGGTCAGACCAGGTCGGCGTACTGGTTCCAGCCGCCGGAGCCGATCTGCACGCGCTCCTTGAAGGGGGCGGCGGCGATGCCCGTCCCCGCGTAGAAGTACAGCTCGCCCGCCGTGTTGGACGCCAGCAGGTCCGCACGGCCGTCGCCGTTCAGATCGCCGGGAGCCGTGAGCTTGTTGTACTGGCTCCAGCCCGCACCGCCCACCTGCGTCTTCGGGCCGAACGGCGCGCTCGCGTCGCCCGTGCCCGCGTACAGGAACAGGCCCTCGGAGCTGCGCGCGACCAGGTCGGCGCTGCCGTCACCGGTCAGATCGCCGGCGCCGACGATCGTGTTGAACTGCATCCAGCCGCTGCCGCCGACCTGCACCCGGGCCTTCACCGAGAGCCCGTTGCCGCTGCCCGCGTTGAAGTACAGCGCGGTGGAACTGCGGGAGAGCAGGTCGCTCCTGCCGTCGCCGTCGAGGTCCCCGGGGCCGATCACCAGGTTGTACGCCTTCGAACCGCCCGCGATCTGCGGCTTGTCGGCCGCGTAGAGGCCGGTGTTGTACAGGGCCCCGTCGTACGTGCTGTGCTCGATCAGGTCCGAGATGCCGTTCGCCCGCAGCGACACGGAGTGGGTCAGCCGTGAGTCGGCCGGGTCCCAGCCCTCCCCGACGAGATACCGCTCGCTGAGGCGCCCCGTACCGGTGGCGAAGTAGTAGTAGAGGTCGCCGCCCGGGGTACGGGCGAACACCCCGTCCTTGCCGAAGAACGGCGGGTTGCCCGTGCCCGCGAGCTGGGTGAGCGTGCCCCAGTTCTCGCCGATGGTCTCCCGCGCGGCGAGGGTGCCGTCGCCGTTGCCCTCGTAGTAGTAGAGGGTGCCGTCGTACGAGCGGGCCACCAGGTCGGTGGTGCCGTTGCCGCTGAGGTCGGCGCCGCCGGCGATCTGGTTGTACTGGAGCCAGCCGGTGCCGCCGAGCTGGATCCGGTCCTTGAACGGGTAGCCGGTGACGCTGCCGTTGCCCGGGTAGAGGTACAGCCCCGTCGCGTTGCGCACGAGGAGGTCGGCCAGACCGTCCCCGTCCAGGTCGTCCACACCGATGAGCTGGTCGAACTGGCTCCACCCCGCGCCGCCGACCTGGATCCCGGCGCCGAAGCCGGTACCGGTGCCGGGGAAGAGGAAGAGCCCCGCCGCGCTGCGGGCGAGCAGGTCGGGCTTGCCGTCCCCGTTCAGGTCGCCGGGGACGAGCAGCTTGTTGTACGCCTGCCAGCCGGTGGAGAGCGTGGTGTACGAGGTCATCCCGCCGTCGCTGGTGGCATCCGCCCCGCTGTGCAGCCGCAGGGCGCCGGTGGGGGAGAGGGTGAGCAGGTCGGGCCTGCCGTCACCGGTGAGGTCGCCGGGCAGCAGCAGGTCCTTGACCTCGGAGTCGTCCTCGGAGATGACCTCGGCGCCGCCGGTGGACCAGTCCACCCACACGGAGCCGTAGTTGGTCCGGTAGACGATCTCGCCGAAGCCGTCGCCGTTGAAGTCGGCGCGGTTGACCGCGGCGCGCGCGGCCCCGGCCCGGGCCGAACCGGCGCCCTTCGCCTTGGCCTTGGCGGAGCCGCGGTCGGGGACGGTGAAGGCGGGCCGGTCGTCGGCGCTCGGCACCGGCAGTGTGACGGTGCCCTGCGGCCCGCCCTCGGCCTCGGCGGCCGAGGCGGGGCCGGCCAGGACGCCACCGGTCAGCACCGTGGCGCAGGTGAGCGCGGCGGGCAGGGTGATCCGTCGGTGCCACCGGGCCCGGGGTCTCGCGGGAGTCGACATACAGCCTCCAGTCAGAGTGCGGACGCACCGGGGGAGCGGCGATGGCGCGATGGTGTGCCCCGACGCGACCGCGGCGTACCCGCCGGCGCGTGGCACGGCGGGTGCTGCCCCGTCAGCGATGACGCCCTCCCCAGGTCGTCCCCAAGGTGTATCCGCCAACGGATCCTGAAGGCAAGTCAATTGTGAAGCAGAGATGGATGTTCAGTGCACGGATGGGGAGAAACCCCCGACCGGTGCGGCGCCTCCCCGTACGACGGCCGGTACGTCAGCGGCGGGCGCCCCGCTCCCGTACATCGATCGCGGTGAGCGCCAGCGCGAGCGGCCCCGGCACCAGAAAGGCCAGCGGCAGCATCATCCACGCGCAGAGCACGGCCGCCGCCAGCGCCAGCAGCACCAGCGCGCTGCCGCCCGGGTCCCGGGGTACGTCCCCGGCCGCCCGGCGCACCGCCGTACGCCAGTCGGTGAGCGACTCGGCACGCGCACACGCGCGCAGACCCGTCACCGCCGCGTACACCCCGATCACCCCCGCCACCACGGCGAACACCCGCGCCCCCGGCAGCCCGGCGCCGGCCAGCGCCAGATCCGCCACGAGAAGCAGCGCCCCCGCGAGGGCCAGCGCCCCCGCGGCGAGATCGCCGGGGCGCAGCCGTTCCCGCAGCAGGGTGACGTACCGTCCCGCGGTGGCCGGCCGGTCCCGCTGGCCCCCGCGCAGCACCTCGCAGGCGGTGGAGAGCGCCGCGGGCACGGTGAGAAGCGGCAGGCAGGCCACGGCCGTGATCAGCCCGATGCTCAGCACATCGGCGAAGAGCGTCGTGCGCGGCCCGAAGATCTCGCCCGGCTCCCGGGCCGGCGCCGCGCTCATCCCTTGATCCCGGAGTTGGCCATGCCCTCGACCAGGAAACGCTGGAAGGCGAGGAAGAACAGCACGATCGGCAGCAGCGCGATCACCGACATCGCGAACATCGGGCCGAACGCCGACTGGCTGGACGCGTCCACGAACGACCGCAGCGCCAGCGTCAGCGTGAACTTCTCCGGGGAGAAGAGATAGATCAACTGGGTGAAGAAGTCGTTCCACGTCCAGATGAAGGTGAAGATCGCCGTGGTGATCAGCGCGGGCCTGATCAGCGGCAGGATGATCGAGGAGAAGCTGCGGAACGGACCGCAGCCGTCGATCCTGGCCGCCTCCTCCAGCTCACGCGGCAGCCCGCGCATGAACTGCACGATGAGGAAGACGAAGAACGCCTCGGTGGCGAGGAACTTCGGCAGGATCAGCGGCCAGTAGGTGTTCACCATCCCCATCTGGTTGAAGAGGATGTACTGCGGAATCAGCACCGCGTGGTGCGGCAGCATGATCGTCGCGATCATGAACGCGAAGAGCGGTCCGCGGAAGCGGAAGCGCAGCCGCGCGAAGGCGTAGGCCGCCAGCGAGCAGCTCAGGACGTTGCCGAGGACCGCGCCGCCCGCGATCAGCAGCGAGTTGGTCAGCAACCGCCACACGGTGACGTCGTTCACGCCCTCCAGGGCGGTCGTGTAGTTCGACCACTCCAGCCGGCCCGGCAGCAGCCGGAGACTGGCGAGCACCTCGTCGGCGGGCTTCAGCGAGGTGGCCAGCAGCCAGGCCAGCGGATACAGCATCACCAGCAGCGCGGCCAGACACCCGGCGTGCAGGGCTACCCGGCGCCAGGGAACCGCCTTGCGGGACAGCGCGGGCGCGGCAGGGGGCAGGGTGGTCATCGGGCCTCCTCGTTGGCGTAGAAGACCCAGGTGCGCGAGGTACGGAACAGCACCGCGGTGATGGCGCCGATCGCGAGCAGCAGCACCCAGGCCATGGCGGAGGCATAGCCCATGTGGGAGGCGACGAAGCCGCGGTCGTAGAGGTACAGCGTGTAGAAGAGCGTGGAGTCCGCGGGACCGCCCTTCCCCGCGCTGACCGCGAACGCGGGGGTGAAGACCTGGAACGCCTGGATGGTCTGGAGCACCAGATTGAAGAAGAGGACCGGCGAGAGCATCGGCAGGGTGATGGAGAGGAACTGCCGTACCCTGCTCGCCCCGTCCACCGCCGCGGCCTCGTACAGCTCCGACGGGATCTGCTGGAGCCCGGCCAGGAAGATCACCATGGGGGCGCCGAACTGCCACACCGTCAGCAGCGCCACGGCCAGCAGCGCCCAGCCGGGCCGGGTGACCCAGCCGCCCGTGCCCAGCAGCTCGTCCACCGTGCCGCCGTCGTTGAAGATCGCCCGCCAGACCAGGGCGATCGACATGGACGCGCCGAGCAGCGAGGGCGCGTAGAACGCGGACCGGTAGAACCCCTTGCCGCGCCGCACGGACTTCAGCGCGAGCGCGACGGCCAGCGCGAGCGCCAGTTGCAGGGGTACGGCGATGACGACGTACCCCAGGGTCGCGCCGACCGAACGCCAGTAGCGCGGGTCCTCGGTGAACATCTGCGTGTAGTTGCGCAGCCCCACCCAGTTCGGCGCGTTGAACATGTCGTAGTCGGTGAACGACAGATAGAGCGAGACGGCCATCGGCAGCAGCGTCAGTACGCTCGCGCCGAGCACCCAGGGGGAGAGGAAGACCCAGGCGGCGCCCTCGCGCCGGCGCCTGCGCGGCCCCCGCGGCGCGGGGGAGGGCCCGCCGCGCGCCCGGGGCGCGGGTATGTCGGTGGTGGTCATTTACCTCAGCTCCGCCTTCGCCTCGGTGACGTAGTTCTCCGCCGCCTCGCGGGGCGACATCCGCCCGAACGACACCTGGTCGTAGTCGCGGCTGAAGGTGGTCTGCAGGGCGCTGTCACCCGAGGGCGGCGCCTGCGGGGGATCGTCGAGAACGCCCTCCACCGACGCCTGGTAGTCGGCCACCGTCTTGTCGAAGTCCTTGAGCCCGGGGACCACGTCCGCACGGATCGACTCGTTGACCGGGATGCCCCGGCTCGCGCCGAGGATCTTCGCCGCGTCCTTGTCGTTGATCATGAAGTCGATGAGCCGGGCCGCCTCCTCCGGATGCCCGGTGTTCGCCGCGGCCCCCATGAACATCGACGGCTTGAAGTACTGCCCCGGCGTCCCGTCCGCGCCGGACGGCATCGGCGCCAGGGTCACCCCGTCCGTCACGAGCGCGGTGAAACCGCTCGCCGGCGCGTCCCAGTTGAAGTCGGAGACGGCCTTGCCCCGCCCGAGCGGGGTGTTCTCCACCGAACCGTCGAGCTGCGTCGTCTGCTCCGCGGGCGAGACGACGCCCTCGCGCCGCAGCCCGTCGGCGAAGGTCCACCAGCGCGTCAGGTCGTCGGCCGTGAAACCGAGCCCGCCGCCCTTCGTGTAGAGGGACTTGCCCTGGCCGCGCAGCCACACCTCGAAGCAGTCCTCGCTCTGGCCCGGGTCGACGGAGCCAGGCTTCCCGGTCCGCTCCGTCAGCTCACGCACCGCGTCCGCCCAGTCGTCCCAGGTCCAGCCCGTACGCGGCGGGGCGACCCCGGCCGCCCGCCACTCCTTGGCGTCGTACACGACGGCCTCCGTGCCGCGCGCCTGCACGAGCGCGTACTGCGTGCCGTCCACCGCCCCGGTGGCGAGCAGCCCGGGGTCGATCTCGTCCGTGTGGAGCGCCGTCGGCTGCGTGCCCAGATCCAGCAGGACCCCGCCCGTCGCGTACTGGTCGATCATCCGGTAGTCGAGCTGCATCACATCGGGCGCGTCGCCGCCGGCCGCCTGCGTGGCGAGCTTCTGCTTGTACGCGTCGTATCCGGCGAACGACGTCTGTACGTCGATCCCGGGGTGCTTTCTCTCGAACAGCGCGACGGCCTCGTCGGTACGGGCCGCCCGGTCGGGGTTGCCCCACCACGTGTAGCGCAGGGTCACCTTCCCGCCGCCGCTCGTCCCCTCGGAACCGCCGCAGGCGGTGAGCAGGGCGCTGAGCGTGAGCGTCATGAGGAGCGCCCAGGACCTCGTTGTCCTGTTTCCGGGCATACGGAACCCACCTCTCCCTTCCCTGTACGTGCCGGCATGCGCCGGGTCGTCCACGGAGTCACTCGCCCCGGTGGGGGAGCGTCGTACCGGGCAGCTCGTACTCGTCGCGGCGCCCGCACATGCCGTAACCGCCCTCCCGGCTGGGACCGCTGTCGTACGCACCGGAACCGGCCAGATACTCCGGCGCGCCGGACTCCAGCGCGTCGAGCTGCGCGCCCGTGCGCTCCGCCGTCGCCAGCGCCCCGGCCCGCCACAGCTCCCGCCACACCGCCACCTTGGGGCGGACGAGCCGGGCGGCGGTCCGCTGGAACTCCCGGTACGGGCCGTTGTCACCCGCCTCCAGCGCCTCCCGCAGCACCAGATAGCCACTCACCGCGAGATCCCTGCGCCGCCGCGCGGCGGCCTCCGCCTCGGGGCCGGTCTTGGCGGGCAGCGCCGCCGCTGCGGCGTACCGCTCGGGGTCGGCGAGGTAATCGGGCGGAAAGGTGAAGACCGCGTCGCCCGCCTCCGGCAGACCGCTGTTCTGCATCAGGACCGTGATGCGCAGATCGCCGCCCTGCACCATGCGGTGCACGGTGCCCGGCGTGAACCACGCCACCCGGCCGGCCTCCAGCGGCGTCTCGCGGTAGCCCTCGGGCGTCAGTGTCTGCACCGCTCCCCGGCCGCCGGTCACGACGTACGCCTCCGTGCACACCAGATGCAGATGCGGGCTGCCGCCGCACACCCCGTCGGCCGCCTCCCAGTCGTAGGCGCTCAGGTGCGAGAGTCCGACGGCGCCCGGCAGCGGGTGCGGCAGGCTCACCACGGCAGGCCCTTGAGGTGCGCGCCGACCCGTTCGCGGTCCCAGGCGCCGTCGGCGACGACCACCCGGTAGCGGTACGCGAAGGACGCGCCGGGCGGGAGCGCGAACTCCTCGAAGAACGCCCAGGAGAACGCCACGGTCGGGATCGGCTCGGAGCGTACGAACCAGTGCGAGGCGTGGATCGCGCCGTTGTCCTCGTCGTTCTCCGGCGCGTGAGCGAAGACCAGCGTGGAGTGCGCGTCGACGTCGTCGTGCTCGCCGGTGAAGGCCAGCCACGGGCCTTGCGTCCCCATCAGGCTCACGGGCTCGTCCTCCTCCCGCGGGCCGAGGACGGCGCCGCCGGTGAAGTCGCGGGGGCCGCGCCACTGGAGCCCGGTGTACCCGGCCATCTCGCGGCCCGCCGTGGTCGGCGAGCCGAACAGCAGCGGCTCGTCGCGTACGTTGGTCAGCCGGATCGTCCAGTCGAGCGCCCAGGCCCCGGCGTCCTCGTCCACCGAGTGGACGGTGATGCCGCGCTCCTCACGGGCCCACTCGGCCCCGCCGTTCTCCACCCAGGTCAGCTCCTCGGCGAGCCGGAACCGGCCGTCCTCCACGACGAACTCGGGGAAACCGTCGTGGCGCATCGAACCGACCCGCTCACGGATCGGCAGATACCCCTCGCCGTGGACGTAGGAGTTGCCGCCCCAGAAGTTCTGCCCCGACAGATGACTGGCCGTCATCTGCAGCCCCTTGTGCCACCGGTGGTCGTTGGGGCGGTAGCCGGTGACCTGCCGACCCGCCAGGGTGCGCAAGGGATGGATGTACGGTTTGCGCGCCTCGAAGGGGTCGGGATCGGGCCGGTAGACGTAGGACAGCAGCTCGACGCCGCCGTGGCGGACCGAGATCCGCTCGCCGTGGGTGTGGGTGACCTGAATCGTCATCGCTGAGGGCTCCAGTCGGGGTGGTCGCCGTGCATGGCCGAGTAGTAGGGGTCCGTAGGGGTGATCCCGCCCGCGTGCACAGGCTGCCCGCTGAACGCGGCCTTGTAGAGTGCCGCCGCGAATTCGACCGTGCGCCGCGCGTCCGCGCCGCTGCCCGGCGGCCGGACCCCGGCGCCCATCGCGTCGAGTACGGCGCCGAGCTGCGCGGCGTGCGAGCTGGGCACATCGGTCGCCGGGGCGCGCCAGGCGTCGGCGCGCTCCGCCCCGACATGCGGGGCCGGGGTGTAGACCCAGTCGGCGTTGGTATGGCCGTAAAGATGCGTCAGCTCGACCGTGGCGTCGGCGCAGTCGATCCGGATCCGGCTCACCTCGTCCGGCGACAGCACGCTGTTGACGACGGTGGCGAGCGCGCCGTTCTCGAACCGCACCAGCGCCGTCGAGACGTCCTCGCTCTCCGTGTCGTGCACCAGCCGGGACGCCATGGCGCGGATCTCGGTCCACTCGCCCAGCAGATGCAGCAGCAGGTCGTACTGGTGGATGCCGTGCCCCATCGTGGGGCCGCCGCCCTCGCTGGACCACCGGCCGCGCCACGGCACCGCGTAGTACGCGCTGTCGCGGTGCCAGGTGGTCTGGCAGTGCGCGACCAGCGGGGCGCCCAGCTCGCCGCCCGCGATCAGCTCCCGGGCGTGCACCGCCCCGGAGCCGTACCGGTGCTGGAAGACCACCGAGGCGTACGCGCCGGACGCGGCCTCGGCCGCGGCGATCTCGTCGTACTCCGCCAGCGTCAGGGTCAGCGGCTTCTCGCACAGCACCCAGGCACCGGCCTCCAGCGCGGCGACCGTCTGCGCGCGGTGCAGGGACGGCGGGGTGCCGATGAGGACCAGGTCGGGACGGACGGCGCCGAGCATCGCGTCGAGCGAGCCGAACCCCTCGACCGTCATGCCGTCGGCGGCGGCCGTCGCACGGAACGCGTCGAGCCGCTCCTGGTCCACGTCGACCGCGGCGACCAGTTCCACCCGGTCGGCATGGGCCCGCAGGGCGGAGAGATGGCTTCCGGTGACGATCGCGCCCGTGCCGACGACGGCGGCGCGCAGACGGGCGGAGTGCTGGGGCATGCGTGCTCCTCGGATGGAAACCGACCTTGATTGACGCCTGTGGTGAGGGGTGCCAACCTCAGGGCGTGCAGGTGACAATTCGAGAGGTTGCGAAGGTGGCCGGGGTCTCCCCGTCCACGGTGTCCCGGGCTCTGGCACCGGACGGAACGGTGAGCGAGGCGACCCGCGAGCGGGTGCGGGCCGCGGCGGACCGGCTCGGCTATCAGCCGAACCCTTCGGCACGCGGCCTGATCACCGGTCGTACGGGGCACCTCGGGCTGATCGTGCCGGATCTGCTGAACCCGTTCTTCGCGGACATCTGCAAGGGGGTGCAGGCACGGGCACGCGGACTCGGCCACGCCGTGTTCGTGAGCGACGCGGAGCGGGACGAGGGCCTGGAGCTGGACGCGATCCGCACCCTGGCCCCGGAGGTGGACGGCATCGTGCTGTGCTCCCCGCACCTCAGCGGTGAGGAACTGGCGTCGCTGCCCGGGCTGACCGCCAAGCCGATCGTGCTGCTGCACCGCAAGGAGCCGGGCTTCGCGAGTGTCACGGCCGATCTCGTGGAGGGCATGGGCGACGCGCTCACCCACCTGCACGCGCTCGGACACCGCAGGATCGCGTATGTGGGCGGACCACGCTCCACCTGGGCGGCGCGGGAGCGCGCGGCCGGGATCGAGATGATGGCCGAGACCGGAAAGGTGGAGATCGTCCATGTCGGGAGCGTCGCACCACACTTCGACGGAGGCATCACCGGCGCGGCCGACGTGGTGCTGGCCAGCGGCGCGAGCGCGGTGGTGGCCTTCAACGACATCGTCGCCTTCGGACTGATCAGCCGCTTCATGGCGCGCGGCGTACGCGTGCCGGAGGAGATGAGCGTGGTCGGCTGCGACGACATCGCCCTGTCCGGGATGGCCGCCCCGCCGCTGACCACCGTCTCCGTACCCAAGTCCCACGGCTCGCGGGCCGCCGTCGATCTGCTCTTCCGGATCCTGGGCACCCCGGCGGTCGAAGGGGCCGAACCCCTGCAGCGCGTCCTGCCCACCCACCTCGTCGTACGGGGCTCGACGTCCGTCGTCGGCCGGGGCTGACCTGCGCACTTCCGGGCCCTTCGGTCGACGGGGGCGAGGGACTGCAAACGTTGCCAGTGAGTTTCCAACTGGCCCGGAAGTTACGCCCGCAAGAACGATCGAGTCAATGAAATCTCCGGAATCAGCCGCGAACACACAGCCGGACGGTGCCCTTGTCGGTGACGCACCCGCATGCAATCGTTGCCGCTGACATCCCGGTTTCCTGACCCGAGCGAGCGGAGATCCCCATGCAGGACCCCACCGTGCGTCGTCGCTGTGCCGTGGTGGGGCTGGGCGCCCGGGCGCAGTTGTTCACCCGGGCACTGGTGGGCGAGTACGCCGACCGCGTGGAGCTGGTGGGTTTCTGCGACGTCAACGCGCACCGGATGGCCGTCCACAACGCGTGGCTGGCCGACGCCCGCCCGGGACAGGCACCCGTACCCGCCTACGGCCAGGACGAGTTCGGGGAGATGCTGCGCCGCGAGCGGGTGGACCTCGTGGTGGTGTGCAGCGTGGACCGTACGCACGACCGCTACATCGTCGAGGCCCTGGAGGCCGGGTGCGACGTGGTCACCGAGAAGCCGATGACGACGGACGCGGACCGGGCCCGCCGGATCCTCGACGCGCAGCGCCGGACGGGGCGCGAGGTGCGGGTGGCGTTCAACTACCGCTACAACCCGGTGCACGCGGCGGTACGGGAGACCCTCGCCTCGGGCGCGATCGGCGAGGTGGGGTCGGTGCACTTCGAGTGGCTGCTGGACCTGCGGCACGGCGCGGACTACTTCCGCCGGTGGCACAGGGAGAAGGCGAACTCCGGCGGGCTGCTGGTGCACAAGGCGACCCACCACTTCGACCTGGTCAACTGGTGGCTGGACAGCACCCCGTGGACGGTCTTCGCGCAGGGCGGGCTGTTCTTCTACGGCGCCGACAACGGGCAGCGCCGCGGGCTGGCCCGGGACTACCCGCGCGCGCACGGCGCACCGGCCGCCGAGGGGGACCCCTTCGCCGTGCGTCTGGCGGACTCGGAGGTGCTCAAGGCCCTGTATCTGGACGCGGAGGGCGAGGACGGCTACCACCGCGACCAGAACGTGTTCGCCCCCGGGGTCACCATCGAGGACGACATGGCGGTGCTGGTGCGCTACGCCTCGGGGGCGACGCTGACCTACCACCTGACGGCGTACGCCCCGTGGGAGGGGTACCGGATCGCGTTCAACGGGAGCCGGGGCCGGCTGGAGCTGCTGGTCGAGGAGTCCACCTGGACCAGGCCCGCCGCGCGCGCGGCGGGCGGCAGCGCCGTGATGCACGGGGCGGCCGCCGGAGACACCGCCGGGCGTACGGAACTGCTGCTGCGGCCGTTCTGGGCGGAGCCGCGCGAGGTGAAGGTGGCGACCGGCGAAGGCGGGCACGGGGGCGGGGACGTACGGATGCTCGCCGACCTCTTCGGCACGACAGGGGCCGGTGACGACGCGCTGGGCCGGGCGGCGGACGCCGCCGACGGGGCCAGGTCGCTGGTCACCGGGCTGGCCGCCAACCAGTCCCTCGCCACCGGGCTGCCGGTCCACACCCACGACCTCCTCGCTGTCTGACCCCGGGCCCCTCGTCCCGGATCCCGCCCCCACCATCACCCCGTAGCGCCACCGGGTCGATACCCGGCGATGCCCGGACCACACCGGTCCGGGCATCGCCGCGTCCGCGCACACCACCCCGGATTCATCCGGCTCTGCGCGAACCATTGACGCCTCTGCGGGCTCCTCCTTATCTTGCCGTTCGAAGTTCTGACCATCGTCCGAGATATCGAACGAGGAGCCGCAGACACTCATGCCACGCACACGCTGGAGGCCGGCTCTCACGGCTGTGGCGCTCCTGATGACGGCCAACGCACTCCAGGCGCCCGCGAGCGCCGTGCAGAACACGGCGCGGGACACCGCCGTGAACGCCGCGCAGGACACCACCGCCGCGCAGGACACCATCGACGCGCAGGGCACCACCGACTACACCCTGGACGTGAACACCCGCGGTAAGGGTCCCAGGATCGACGACACCATGTACGGCGTCTTCTACGAGGACATCAACCGCGCGGCGGACGGCGGCCTGTACGCCGAGCTCGTCCAGAACCGGTCGTTCGAGTACAGCAGGGCCGACAACGCCTCGTACACCCCGATGACCGCGTGGACCCCCACCGGCACCGGCGCGGTGGCGGCCGTCGACGACGGGAACCGCCTGAACGAGCGCAACCGGACCTATCTGCGGCTGGACCCCGACGGGTCGGCCGAGGGCACCGGTGTCGTCAACTCCGGCTACAGCACCGGGATCGCGGTGGCCGAGGGCAAGCGGTACGACGTCTCCGTGTGGGCGCGCACCGACCGGCCGGCCGGCACACCCCTGACGCTCGCCCTGCGCGGCGCGGACGGCGCCGCGCTCGCGCCCCCGCTGCGGGTCACCGCACGCGGCGACACCTGGGCCAAGTACACCGGCCGCTTCACCGCCACCGCCACGAGCGCCGCGGGGCGCCTCGCCGTCACCGCGGGCGGCGCCGGCACCGTACGGCTCGACATGATCTCGCTCTTCCCCAAGGACACCTACAAGGGCCGCCCCGGCGGGCTGCGCAAGGACCTCGCCGAGAAGATCGCCGCCCTGGAGCCGGGGTTCGTCCGCTTCCCCGGCGGCTGCCTCGTCAACACCGGCAGCCACGAGGGGTACGACGAGGCCTCGGGCTTCCAGCGCAAGCGGTCCTACCAGTGGAAGGACACCATCGGCCCGGTCGAGCAGCGCCCGGCCAACGCCAACTTCTGGGGCTACAACCAGAGTTACGGCCTGGGCTACTACGAGTACTTCCAGTACGCGCAGGACATCGGCGCGATGGCTCTCCCGGTGGTGCCCGCGCTCGTCACCGGATGCGGCCAGAATCAGGCGACCGACGACCCGGCCCTGCTGCGACGCCACATCCAGGACACCCTGGACCTGATCGAGTTCGCCAACGGATCCGCCACCTCGGCCTGGGGCAGGAAGCGGGCGGCCATGGGCCATCCGAAGCCCTTCGGTCTCACGCACATCGAGGTGGGCAACGAGGAGAACCTGCCCGACGCGTTCTTCGAGCGCTTCACCGAGTTCAGGAAGGCCATCGAGGCCCGGTACCCGGACATCACGGTGATCTCCAACTCCGGCCCCGACGACAGCGGTTCCACCTTCGACCGGGCCTGGCAGCTCAACCGGGACGCCAAGGTCGACATGGTCGACGAGCACTACTACAACAGCCCGCAGTGGTTCCTGGAGAACAACGACCGTTACGACGGCTACGACCGCTCGGGGCCCCAGGTGTTCCTCGGCGAGTACGCCTCCCAGGACAACCGCTTCCGCAACTCGCTCGCCGAAGCCGCCTTCATGACCGGCCTCGAACGCAACGCGGACATCGTCAAACTCGCCTCCTACGCCCCGCTGCTGGCCCACACCGGCGCCGTGCAGTGGCGGCCCGACATGATCTGGTTCGACAACACGCGGTCGTGGGGCTCGACGAGCTACGAGACGCAGAAGCTGTTCATGACGAATGTCGGCGACCGTGTCGTCCCCAGTACGGCGAGCGCCACCCCGGCCCTCTCCGGACCGATCGAGGGCGCGATCGGCCTCTCCACCTGGGCGACCAGCGCCGCCTACGACGACGTGCGCGTCACCGGCGAGGACGGCGCCACACTGTTCGACGAGGACTTCTCCGGCGGCGACAGCCGGTGGACGAAGGCGGCGGGCACCGGCGCCTGGACCGTCGAGGACGGCCGGTACGTCCAGTCCGACGCGGCGGCCGAGAACACCCTGGTCACGGCGGGCGACCCGGCGTGGCGGAACTACGACCTGAACGTGAAGGCCACCAAGCGCTCCGGCAAGGAGGGCTTCCTGGTCGCCTTCGGCGTCAAGGACACCGGGAACTACTACTGGTGGAACCTCGGCGGCTGGAACAACAGCAGGTCCGCGGTGGAGAAGGCGGTCGGCGGCGCCAAGCAGTCGATGGCCGAGAACGGCACGACGATCGAGACCGGCCGCGCGTACGACCTGCGCGTCTCGGTCCGCGGCCGTCAGGTCACCCTCTTCCTCGACGGCAAGGAGTGGGGAAGCTTCACCGACGACAAGGTGGCGGAACCCTTCCGGCAGGTCGTCACGCGCGACGGGAAGGACCTCGTCGTCAAGGTCGTCAACGCACAGGACGCCGCGGCCCGCACCACGATCGACCTCGGCCGGGGCGCCCGCGTCGCCCCCACCGCGCGGCTGACCACCCTCAGCGGGGACCCGGACGCCGTCAACACCGCCGACGACCTGCCGATCACCCCGCGCACCTCGACCCTCACGGGGGTCGGCGCGCACTTCACCCACACCTTCCCGCCGAACTCGATCACCTTCGTACGGCTCGGACTCCGATGAGACCCACCGGTGTGCCGGGCCACCCGGCACACCACCGTACGCACCCCACCACCTCACCCCTCCCCTCCGGCAGGAGCCGCACACATGACCACTGAGCCGCTGCACACAGAAGCACGACCCACCACCGACAGCGCGGGTACGGGCAGGGGCCCGGCGACCAGACGTACCGTACTGGCGGGCGCCGCCGCGGCCGGCCTCACCGCCGCCATGACCGGCCAGGCCCAGGCCTCCAGCGGCGGCAGGGCCCCCACCCGCGAGCTGTTCGGCAGGCTCGCCGACGGCACCAAGGTGCACCGCTGGACCCTGGAGAACGGCGGCACCCGGCTGAAGGTGCTCAGCTACGGCGGCATCGTCCAGTCGCTGGAGATCCCCGACCGCCGCGGCCGGTACACCAACGTCTCCCTGGGCTTCGACAACCTCGACGACTACCTCACGGCGACCACCTTCTTCGGCGCCCTGATCGGCCGCTACGGCAACCGGATAGCCGGGGGCCGCTTCACCCTCGACGGCCGGACGTACCAACTCCCCCTGAACGACGGGGTGAACACCCTGCACGGCGGCACCAAGGGCTTCGACAAGAGGGTCTGGGACGTCGAACCCTTCACGGACGCCACCGGGGTGGGCATCGTGCTGCGGTACGTCAGCGGCGACGGCGAGATGGGCTACCCCGGCACGCTCAAGGTGAAGGTGACGTACACCCTCACACCACGCGGCACCTGGCGCATCGACTACGCCGCCACCACGGACCGGGCCACCGTCGTCAACCTCACCAACCACACCTACTTCAACCTCGCGGGGGAGGGGAGCGGCGACGTCTACGGCCATGAACTGACCCTTGAGGCCTCCCGCTACACCCCCGTCGACACCACCCTGATCCCCACCGGGGAACTGGCACGGGTGGCGGGCACCCCCTTCGACTTCCGTACGGCCAAGCCCGTGGGCCGGGACATCCGCGTGGGCCACCCCCAACTCCTGCGCGGCCAGGGCTTCGACCACAACTGGGTGCTCGACAAGGGCCTCACCACCGCACCCCGGCTCGCCGCCACACTCCGTGACCCGGGCTCGGGGCGCACCGTACGGATCGCGACGACCGAGCCGGGAGTGCAGTTCTACTCGGGCAACTTCGTCGTCGGCACCCTGGTCGGCACCTCCGGCCGGATCTACCGCCAGGGCGACGGCCTGTGCCTGGAGACCCAGCACTTCCCGGACTCCCCGAACCAGCCCTCCTTCCCCTCCACCGTGCTGCGCCCGGGCACCACCTACCGGTCGACGACGGAGCACTCCTTCCACGCCTGACCCCGGACGGACCGCGAGGAGGCGGCGCCCCCGGCACGGCCGGGGGCGCCACCTCCTCCGTACGAGCAGGACGGCGGCCCGGTGCTCAGCCGCACGCGCTCGCGTTGAGGGTGAACGCGGTGGGCGCCGGGTTCGCTCCGGTGACGGACGCCTGGAAGCCGAAACGCACCGTCCCGCCGGGCGCGATCGCCCGGTTCCAGCCCGCGTCCTTCGCCGTGACGGTGGCACCGCTCTGGCCGACGGTGGCGCTCCAGGCACTGGTCACCCGCTGGCCGCCCGCGTACGTCCACCCCAGCGTCCAGCCGTCGACGGCGGTCGTGGACGTGTTCCTGACCGTCACCGTCGCGGTGAACCCGCTGCTCCAGGTGGAGTCGACCCGGTAGGTCACCGCGCACCCCGCGCCCGGCTGGGGATCGCCGCCGCCTCCGGCGGACGGCTCGGCGGCGTAGGCCGCGAGCCAGACCAGCGGGGCGTTCCAGTTGACCGCCACCTCGTTGGTGGAGTACGAACCGATGTCGTCGATGTAGCAGGCCGCGGGCGCGCACCCGGGAAGCTGCTCCTCCGCGACCGGGTCCTGGAGCCCGGAGTTGGGGCCGCCCGCGAGCGAACCCGCCGGCGGGTGGGGGAGCGAGGCGTCCGCCTGGTGCGCCCAGAACCGGTGGTGCTGGTTCTGGGACGACCGCGTCCCGTACCCGGTGACGTACGACAGGTCGAGGGTGTTGCGGCCGAGCAGGTAGTCCAGCGTCTCGACCGCCCCGGCGCGGTAGCGCTGCTGACCCGTCAGATCGTGGGCGACGGCCATCACCACCGCGTTGTTGGCCACCAGGCTGTTGGAGCCCCACACGTACGCGGTCGCGGGGAGCGGCACCGCGTACCCCTGGCCCGCCATGAGGGACAGATAGCCGTCGGCGGCGGCGGTCACCGAGGCGCGGACCCGGGCCGTGTCGGACGCGGACAGACCGGTGGGAACGGTGGCCAGGGTGAGCCGGCCGAGCGCCGACGTGTCCGCCCAGCCGAACCCTGCCCCGGGGAAGGCGTTCGCGGAGGTGTGCCAGGACGAGCCGGTGACGGCGTCGCGGTACGCGGCCTCCCCGGTCGTCGCATACAGCTCGGCGGCGGCCCAGTAGAACTCGTCGCTCACCGTCGGGTCACCGTAGGCGCCCCCGCCCGTCCCGTCCGAATCCGGTGCGATCATCGCGGGGTTGGCGCGGGCCGCCGTCCAGGCGCGCCGGGCCGAGTCCAGGCAGCGCGCCGCGAACGCCGCGTCGTACGGGGCGTAGACGCGGGCGCACTGGGCGGCGGTCGCCGCGAGGTTGAGGGTCGCGGCGGTCGACGGCCGGTGCAGTTCGCGCTGCTCGGCGTCCTGCTCGGGGCGGGTGGGCAGCGCCGTCCAGGCCGCGTCATGGATCTTGTGGAAGGCCATACCGGCGAGCGGCTTTCCCGCGGGCACCTGCATCCGCAGCAGGAAGTCCAGCTCCCAGCGTGCCTCGTCGAGCACGTCGGGGACGCTGTTGCCCCGTTCCGGGATCCTGAGGGTGGAGTCGCCCAGCGCCGCCGCCGTACCGGCCCGTCCGGCGCGCTCGTACGCGTTGACCATCAGCCAGGTGGTGATGCCGCCGTTGACGACGTACTTGCCCTGGTCGCCCGCGTCGTACCAGCCGCCCCGTACATCACGGCTGTAGTCGCAGACCCCGGCCTGGCAGGGCACGCTCGTGTCGCCCTTGTTCGGCGCGACCCCGAGGTGCCCGGCGGGCCGCGCGTACGCCGCGCCCGCGAGCGACGCCTCGATGGCGATACCGCTGCGCTGCTGGTAGAAGAACGACATCGCGTCCGAGCGCAGGGCCTTGTAGAGCCCGGCGTCGATGGCGAAGGGGTGGCTGCTCCGCCCGTCGACGACCAGGGTGAAACCACTGCCCGTACCGGTGTACGAGGAGAAGTCGGCGAGCTGGGTGGCCTCGCGCGAGGCGGTGTCGGTGCCCCGGACGGTGGTGGTCCCGGAGGCGACGGCCGCGCCCGCCGCGTTCTTGAGCTGCCAGGTGAGCGGCGCGGCCGATGTGGTCACGACGGTGGCGCGCTTGGGACCGTCCGGCAGATAGCCGAGCTGGTTGGTACGCACCGTGGTGTCCGCCGCGGCGGACACGTCGGCCCCGGAGGCGCCGACGGCGGACGTGGTCGCGGGCCCGGTGACCAGCAGCGCCGCCGAGAGCGCCGCGGCGGCGATCCAGGAGACGGTACGGCGTGGGCCGCGGAGCGGATACGTCGGAACGGGCATGGTGGGGGACCCCTTCGCAGGCGGCTCGAACAGGAGTGGGAGCGCTCCCACCGGAGCGTCGCATGGACACGTCAAGCGGTCAATGAGCGCGGCGCGGAAAAGGGGCGGCGCACAGGTCGATGATGCCGAACGGGGTGGGAATGATGGAACGAACCGCCAAGGGTGAGGCGATGGCCGGGTGGCCGGCGGCCGGACGTACGGTCATGGCCTGGAGCCGTGTGCGGAGAGGGACGACATGTACGGACAGGGAAGAGAGGGAACCACCCGTCGTGATCACCGAAGCCGTGTACCGGGCGGCCCGAGGCGGCCCGCCCGGCGCCGACCGCCCCGTCCACGAGCGGACCACCCGCTCCACCGGGGGCCGTCGACCCGTCGGCCTCCTCGCGCGACCCCCCCGACCCGGCAGGTGTGACCCATGACGATCGACCTCAACAGCGACCTCGGCGAAGGCTTCGGAGCATGGCGCCTCGGCGATGACGACGCCCTCCTCACCCTCGTCACCAGCGCCAACGTCGCCTGCGGCTTCCACGCCGGCGACCCCACCGTGATGCGGGGCGCGTGCGAGGAGGCGGCCCGGCGCGGTGTCGCGATCGGCGCCCAGGTCGGCTACCGCGACCTCGCCGGGTTCGGCCGCCGCTTCATCGACATCGACCCGCCGGAACTCGTCAACGACGTCGTCTACCAGATCGCCGCCCTCGACGGCTTCGCCCGCCTCGCCGGCACCCGCGTCACCTACGTCAAACCCCACGGCGCGCTCTACAACGCCATCGTCCACCACGAGGCACAGGCCGCCGCCGTGGCCGAGGCCGTACGCCGCTACGACCCCTCCCTCGCCGCCCTCGGCCTGCCCGGCAGCGCCTGGCTGCGCCACGCCGCCGACGCCGGACTGCCCTGCTTCCAGGAGGCGTTCGCCGACCGCGCGTACACCCCGCGGGGCACCCTGGTCTCCCGCCGCGAACCCGGCGCCGTGCTGCACGACCCCGACGTGATCGTGGCGCGCTCCCTGCGCATGGTCACCGAAGGGCTCGTGACCGCCGTCGACGGCACCGACATCCCCGTGCGCGCCGACTCCCTGTGCGTCCACGGCGACACCCCGGGCGCGGTGGCGATCGCCCGCCGGCTCCGCGACGAACTCACCCGCACGGGCCACGGCCCCCGGCCCTTCACCACCCCATGAGCACGCCCGCCGATTCCGCCGGTCCCGTCCTCAGGGCGATGGGCAGCGCGGCGCTCCTCGCCGAGCTCGACGGACTCGACGCGGTGCTCGCCCTGCGCGCCGAACTGGCGGACGACACCCCGCCCGGCGTACGGGAACTGGTCGCCGCCGCGCGCACCCTGCTGATCACCTACGACCCCGCGGTCACCGGACACGACACGCTCGCCCGCGAGGTGATCCGCCGCGCCAGGACACCCCGTACGGTACGGACCGACCCGGCCGCCCACCACGACGAGCTGACCGTTCCCGTACGGTACGACGGCCCCGATCTCGACGAGGTCGCGCGCCGGACCGGGCTGACCACGGACGAGGTGATCGCCCGTCACACCGCGCCCCGCTACACCGTGGCGTTCGCCGGGTTCGCGCCCGGCTTCGGCTATCTGACCGGCACCGACCCGCTGCTGGCGCTGCCCCGCCGCGCCGAGCCGCGCACCGGGGTACCGACGGGCGCCGTCGCCGTGGCGGGCGGCTTCACCGGGGTCTACCCCCGCCCCTCACCGGGCGGCTGGCATCTCCTGGGCACCACCTCGCTCACCCTGTGGGACGAGCGGCGCGACCCGCCCGCGCTGCTCGTACCCGGCAGAGCCGTCCGGCTCCGGGCGGTCGGCCGATGAACGTACGCCACCTGGAGATCCTCGCCCCCGGCCCGCTGACCACCGTCCAGGACCTCGGCAGGCCCGGCTGGGCCCACCTCGGCGTCACGACGTCGGGCGCCGCCGACACCGGCTCCCTCACCCTCGCCAACCGGCTGCTCGGCAACCCGGAGGACTCCGCCGCGCTGGAGATCACCCTCGGCGGGCTGCGCGCCCGGATCCACTCACGCGGCCCGGACGGAGCACCGGCCGTGCTCTACCTCGCCCTCACCGGAGCGCCCTGCCCCGTCCGCCTCGACGGCGGATCCGCCGGGATGAACGCCCCGCTCGCCGTGACCGACGGCCAACTGCTCGAACTCGGCCCGCCGGCCTCCGGGCTGCGCACCTATCTCGCCGTACGGGGCGGGCTCGACGTACCGCCCGTCCTCGGCTCCCGCTCGGCCGACCTGCTCTCCGGGCTCGGCCCGCCGCCCCTGACGGCGGGCGACACGGTGCCCGTCGCCCCGGCCACGGGCGCCATGCCCGGCGTCGATCTGGCGCCGTGCGCCGTCCCGCCGCGGGAGTTCACCCTCAGGGTGGTGCCGGGACCACGGGACGACTGGTTCGACGAGGCCTCCCGCCGGGCCCTCTACCGCGAGCGCTGGGAGGCCACCAGCCGGAGCAACCGGGTGGGTGTACGGCTCGACGGCCCCGCCCTCGTCCGCGCCGGGGACGACGAGCTCCCGGCCGAGGGCATGGTCCGCGGAGCCCTCCAAGTACCCCCGAACGGACGGCCGATCCTCTTCCTCGCCGACCATCCGGTCACCGGCGGCTATCCGGTCATCGGGGTCGTCCACGCGGACGACCTGCCCCTCGCCGGGCAGATGCCGCCGGGCGCCGCCGTGCGCTTCCGCCGCTACGGGGCCCGCCGCTCCCCGAGGTGAGCGGCGCGGGCCCGGCAACGGGTGGGCGGGCCCGGCAGCGCCGGAGCGGGCCGGTATGACCCGGCTCATATCCACACGTGACACGGAAAGGGAACCCCGAGGGATGGTTTTCCGTTCATACATATGTGGGCACGGAGGGGACCGTGTCCCCGGGCCTCCCCCCGAGCGCCCGGGACTGCCGCAAGGCGGACCGCCCTCCGCGACCACAACGGAACGGCCCCGGCTGGAATCCCCCGTCCAGCCGGGGCCTTCTTCCTTCCCCGGTCCCTTGGGACCGGCCGGTCCTACGCGTCGCCGCCGTCGCCCTCTTCGTCCTCGTCGCCCTCGAAGGCGTCACCGATCTCGTCGACGATCTCCGCGGCGACCATGCCGCCCACGACACCGACCGCCACACCCGCCGCGACGCCGGCCACCACGGCTCCGGTGCTCGGACCCGAGCGGTGCTCACCGGAGTGGTGCTCGCCATGGCCGTGGTCCGCGTACCCGCCGTGACCGTCGTACCCGCCGTGCCCCTGCGCCTCGTAGGGACCGGTACGCGACGCGTGCGCGTCGAGGACCTGCCGGAGCCAGCCGTCGACCTCCGTGTTCCACTGCGTGCGTGCCACGTCGTGGTGCGCGACCGTGAACCGGTGGACGGTGTCGTGGCCACCGGAGAAGAGCCCGCCGCGCTTGTCGGCCTCGATGACGACCTCCATCCCGTCGGGCGCGGCGAGGAACGTCACCTCGATCTCGTTCACCGTGTGCGCGTACTGCGCGGGCGGGGTGAGTTCCAACTCCTGGTAGAAGGGCAGCCGCTGACCGGTGCCGTTGATGTGCCCCAGCTCCAGATCGGCCGATTTGAAACCCCAGCCGAGCTGCCCGAGAGCCTCCAGGACCGCCTCCTGGACCGGCAGCGGCGCCACCCCGAGCTGGTCGAGGTCGCCCTTGTCGCGCGCTCCGGCCACCGCCAGTTCGGTCCGTACGCCCAGCACCACGCCCAGTGGCTGGCCGTACAGTTCGGTCAGCGGTGTCTCCCACGGAAGGGTCAGGGAGAACGGCACGGCGTGCTCGGTCTCCTCGGCCAGCCGGAAGCCGCCGCCGACCACCGTACGGTCGAAGACGACGGTTCCCTCGCTCTCCCCCTCTTCGCCCTCCGCCTCCACCCGGGCGACCAGATCCAGCGTGATCTGCTCGATCTCCACGTCCGCCCGGCCGCCGCGCAGCAGCACCCGGCCGGTCAGGGGACCGCCGGGGACGGCGGTCGTGCTGTCCAGCACCGTGTCGACCGAGGGACCGCCGACACCGACGGCTCCGAGCAGTTTCTTGAACACCATCGTGGCGTCCACTCCTTCATATGCTTCTGTCGTTCCCTGCACTGATCCCCGCTGAGGACCGGCGGGGTGTGGGGCGCCACCAGAACTACCCCAGAAGGTAAAGCGATTCCCAAGGGGAGCTCCGGGGGCGACGGTTTTCAGCCATCCGGGCGCCGGGCGGCCCCCGGGACCCCTCCGGGCCACCGCATCCCCCGAAAACACCATTCCGGTATTTCGCGATTCCGTTCCCCGGCCGCCCTGCCGGGGAATAGGGTTCGGGTATGACTAGCCATGAATCCGCGCCCCGTGTACCGCTGAAGAAACTGACCCCGGACGTCTCCGGTGCGATGGGCGCCCTGCACTCCGCCGCCGTCTCCGCGGCGCGTGATGCCAAGATCGAGCCGGAAATCCTGGAACTGATCAGGATTCGCGCCTCGCAGATCAACGGCTGCGCCTTCTGTCTCGACATGCATACGAAGGACGCCCGCGCCCAGGGCGAAGACGAACACCGTATCTACGCGCTGAACGCCTGGCGTGAGACACCGTTCTTCAGCGAGCGCGAGCGCGCCGCCCTCGCGCTGACCGAGGCCGTGACCCTGGTGCACGACGGCCAGGTACCGGACGCGGTCTACGCGGAGGCCGCCGCCGTGTTCGAGGAGGCACAGGTCGCCGCATTGATCTGGGCGGCCACCGTCATCAACGCGTACAACCGCATCGCCATCGCCACCCGAATGACCCCGGGCGCCTATCAGCCGGTCCCCGGGAATTCCTGAACAACGGATATCGCGCCGGGCCGTGGAATGCGGCCCGGCGCGATATCCGCGCCCGGTGTCGGATCCGAAGTCAATTTCCCTGCCCCCGGACCCCGTTCACCCGCCGGACGCTTTTTCCGAACGGGTGGCGGGAGTTACGGCCAGTCCACCGGAAGCGGCTCGGTGATTCCGGCCAGCCATTCCCGCCACTCCGGCGCGCGGGTCGCCGCCCCCGCCCGCATCGGCCGCCCCGTCCAGGCCGTCACCGGACGGATCCCGTGCAGCGCGTTCACCAGCCACACCTCACGGCCCTCCAGATCCGCCACCGTACGTTCACAGGCGACGAACGGAATCCGGGCCCGCCGGGCCCGCTCGCGGATGACCGCCGCGGTGACCCCCGCCAGCACCGGCAGAGTCGGGGAGGGCACACAGAGCGTCTCCTCCTCCCACCACATCACACTGGAGTACGCGGCCTCCAGCACCAGCCCCGAGGCGGACGTCAACAGCGCCTCGTCGCCGCCGTGGGCGGCAGCCCGGCGCCGTACCCCCGCGAGCGTGTCCAGGTCCGGGCCCTTGCGCCGGGGGACCGCCCGTGGATCGGGCTGGCCCTCCGCCCACACCCGTACCTCCGAGGTGAGCGGCGGAGCCGCCCGCAGCCGCAGCCTCAGCAGGGGAGTCTGCCCCGGCGGCGCCAGCTCCACGCGGGGGAACCACGCCCCCTCGCGCGGCAGCGCGGCCGTCATGTCCTGCCAGAAAGCCGCCAGTTGGCCGTGGGGCAGCTCGACGGTCTCGGCGCAGGCGCGCAGAAACCGTTCGCGGTGCCGGGCGAGCGCGCGCACCCGCCCGTCCGCGACCAGCCACGAGTCCGCGGCCGGCAGCACGCCGCCGACCCCGCCCGCGCCGCCGCCGGACCCCGCGGGACCGCCGGACCTCTCCGCCATGACGGTGAGGCCATGGCCCGGCTCCCAGCCCAGAACCCGCTCCGTGACCGCTTCCGCGCGATCGGTCGGTGTTGCCGCCATCCGGTCATACCTCCTGTCGTCCATCACACCCAGCCTGTCAGTACCGGCGGCCGGCGCCGAACGCCACCCCGTGCCGGGGACCGTACGGCGCGCGCTCCAGCCACTCGCCGCACCACGGCAGCACGGGGGAGAGCGCCGCCGCCGCGCGCTGCTTGACCCGTAGGGTCCGCCGCGGCCGGAGATGGTCCAGGGCCGCCCCCGCCGCGGCGCTGTTGAACAGGGCCGCCTCCCGACGGGCCGCGGCGAACTCCTCGACAGGGCGCGGCGACCCGGTGGCGATCCCGGCGGCGACCGCGGCGGCCGCCGCCGCCGCGTCCGCGATACCGCTGTTCATACCCCGCGCGCCGAACGGCGGAAAGAGGTGCGCCGCCTCGCCGACGAAGAGCACCCGGCGGCGCGGATCGGTGAACTCGGCGGCCACCTTCCGCAGAAAGCGGTACGTCGACACCCACAGCACCCGCTCCGCGTAGCCGTCCCCCACCAGCCGGGGCAGCCATCCCCGTACCGCCTCCGTCGTCCCGTACGCCTCGGGCGTGTCGTCGTCCCGGCACTGGAGATCGATCTGGAACCCCCCGGTGAACGGCACCCGCATCACCGTGCGCCCGCCCGCCCCCGGATGCTCGTAGTGGAACACCCGCTCAAGCGGCAGCTCGGCCCCCGGAATGTCGGCGACGTCCACCACCACATGGAACCCCTCCGTACGGACCCCCTGCATCGGGATGTCGAGCTGCGCCCGCACCGTCGAGCGGGCGCCGTCCGCGGCTATCACATGGCCGCCCGACCAGTCCCTGCCGTCCCCGGTGGTGATGCCGACCCCGTTCCTCGACACCCGTACCTGCTCCACCCGCGCACCCCACTCGAACCGCACACCGGCCGCCTCGCACGCCGCGAGCAGGAACCTCTCCGTGTCCACCTGCCGCAGACTCGTGAACGGCGCGCCACCCACGGCAGCGGCGCCGGCCCCGCTCGGCGCGGGGGAGGGCTCGGGGAAGGTCCGCGAGAACACCTCACGCCCCCGGTACAGGGTGCGCCTGGTGCGCCAGGTCCTGCCGTACGCGACGATCTCGGCCGCGAGCCCCGGCCGCATCCGGTCCAGGAGCTGCAGTGTCTCCCGATGGACGAACAGGGCCCGGCTGCCCGGCCGTTCACGGCCCCGCGGATCCGCCTCCAGTACGGTGACCGGCAGGCCGCCCGCGCGCAGCGCGAGCGCCGCCGACAGGCCCACGGGCCCGGCGCCCACCACCATGACAGCGTTCATCTCAGCCCCCGAAGCGGACGGCGGGCAGGGCGCCCCGGTTCAGCATGGCGGTGATCTCCAACCGTTTGATCTTCCACGTCGAGGTCCTCGGCAGATCGTCGAACCGCCACTGGAGAGGCGCCGACATCACGGGCAGATCCGCCGTCGCCTCGCTCCACCGCCGCGCGTCGAGCGGCTCGTCGCCCCGGACACACACCACCGGGACCGGTTCGCGCTCGCCGCCCGCCACGATCACGACCTCGCGCAGCTCCTCCAGCCGGGACATCAGGACGTCCTCCACCGCCAGATTGCTGTGCACCGCGTCGATCAGATCGACCTCGCGGTCCGTCAGATACAGCCCGCCCCAGCGATCGCGGTACCCCATGTCCCCCATCTGCCACCAGCCGTCCCGCAGTTGGCGGTCGTAACTCTCCCGCGCGCCGAGATAGGTGAGGACCAGGCCCCGGGTGCGGGCCTCGATCCGGCCCGGGGTGCCGGGGGCGGCCCGCCGTCCTGCGCCGTCCGCGATCCGTACCCGGGTGAATCCGGGGATCGCGGTCCCGACCCGTCTGCCGTCCGCCTTCGCCGCGCCGCGCCGTGAGTACCACCGGAACGCCACCGGACCCGTCTCGCTCTGCCCGTAGAGCTGTACGAGCCAGGGTGCCCGCCGCCGGGAGGCGCCCAGCAGCCGCTGCACGGTACGGGGATGGATGGCGTCGAAGGTGGACCCGTAGGCACGCACCCCGGACAGCGGTGCCCCGGGCGCGTCGGCCAACTCCTCCCACAGCACGAAGGTGTTGGGGTGGGTCTCGACGATGCCCGGCCGGTGCCGGGCGAGCAGCGGCCCCACCGAGGCCGGATCGGGGTCGACGATCAGCAGCAGCGGGCTGCCGAAGTGCAGCAGCACACCGAGGAGATGGTAGAAGCGGGAGTGGACGAAGGACAGGTGCAGCGCCGCTCTCTCGCCCCGGGTGGGCCAGCCCATCGCCTTCTGCGGGACCAGCCGGTTCCACATCGTGTGCGCGCAGTGCACCGCCAGCTTCGGCACCCCCGTCGTGCCCGAGCTGTGGGTGATCAGCGAGGGTTCGCGCGGATGGAGCCGTACCGGCGCGTGCGGCGGAGCGCCGGCGTACGCGTCCAGCGGTACGGAGCCGTCCGCCCCGTCCTCTCCGCCGGTGGCCCGGTCGACGGTGAGCACCTGCCGGACCAGACCGGTGACCCCGGGGGTGCGTGAACCCGGCGCGGCGCCGTCCGCCGCGGGTGCCCCCGCGTCGCGCAGCGAACCCTCCAGTGTGGCCCGGTCGGTGATCAGCCAGGGCCGGTCCAGCCGGTCCAGCAGCTCACCGGCCACCCGGCCGTGCAGCCCCGGCGAGAGCAGCGCGGGCACGGCCCCGATCCGGGAGACGGCGCAGGCCAGCACCACGATGTCGACGTTGTCCGACTTGTGGATGGCCACCCGCTCGGTCGGCCTGACACCCGCCGCCCAGAGCCGTGCCGAGAGATCGTCCACAAGGTCGGCCAGCTCCGGACAGCTCAGGTCGAGCCCCGCCTCCGGGCTCACGTCGAGCGGCCGGTCCAGGGTGACCGGGACCGCGCCGTACCGGCGGGCGGCCTGGTGGAACATCAGCCCGAGGGAGAATCCGCGCTCGGAGAAGAGGGGGTGGGGCACGGTGACCTTCTTTCCTGAACGTCTAGAGACACGAGGGGAGTTCACCAGGAGCCCTGGCGCACGAGAGGGCGGCGGAGCTTGCCGGTGGGGGTGCGGGGCAGGGACTCCACGGCCTGGACGGTCCTGGGCACCTTGAACGGGGCGAGCCGCTCCCGGGCGAGAGCGACGATCCCCGCTTCCAGGGCCTCGGCGTCCTCGACCGGCGTGGCCGGGACGACGAACGCCCGCAGCCGGGTGGCGCCCTCGTCGTCGGTGAACGCCGCCACGGCGACCTCACGGACCGCCGGATGCGTCCGCAGCACACTCTCGATCTCCAGCGGCGACACGGTGATCCCGCCCACCATCTCCAGGTCGTCCGTCCTGCCGAGATGGCGGTACGTGCCGTCGGGATCGCGCCGGGCCCGGTCCCGGGTGGCCAGCCAGCCGCCGGCCAGGGCGCGGGCGCTGTCCTCGGGCAGGTTGAGGTACCCGGTGGTCAACGTCGGCCCCTTCACCCACAGTTCGCCCTCCTCGCCGTCCGGTACCGGCCTCCCGTCGCTGTCCCGGAGCTGTATCTCGTAACCCGGCACCGGACGGCCCACGGTGCCCGGTGTGTTGTGGGAGAGGCTGTTGGCGCAGAAGGCGTGACCGACCTCGGTCGAGCCGATCTGCTCCAGAACGGGCACGCCGAGCAGTTCGGTGACCCGCTCCCCGAGCCCGGCGGGCATTCCCTCGCCGGCCGACACCGCGGCGCGTACGGACGCGAAGCACGCCGCGTGCCCGTCCGCCCGGTCGGCGACCAGCGCCGCGTACGCCGACGGCACGGAGTACAGCAGGGTCACCCGGTGGCGTGCGATCAGCTCGTCCACGGCGGCGGGGGAGGGGCGCCGGCCGACCAGGACGGCGGAGGAACCGGAGAAGAGCGGGAAGACGAACGCGTTGCCGAAGCCGTACGCGAAGAAGAGCTTGGAGACCGAGAGGGTGACGTCGTCGGGGCCGATCCGCAACAGCCGCCTCCCGATGAACTCGAAGTACGCCTCCGGGTCCCCGTGATGGTGCACCACCCCCTTGGGGTGCCCGGTGGTCCCGGACGTGTACTGGACGTACAGCGGCGTGCCGGACCCGGCGGGCCGGGGGTCGGCCGGGGCTGCCGTGCAGGCGAGCGCCAGGAGCTGGTCGCCGAACAGCCGCTGCTCCGGCGGGAGGCGGTCCTCCAGACCGGGGCCGGTCACCCCGAGCGTGACCCCGGCGTCCTCGGCCATGAAGTCATGGTCGGCGCGCGGCAGTTCGGGGTTGACCAGGACCGCGGTCGCCCCGAGCCGCGCGAGGGCGAGGAAGGTGGTCACCCACGCGACGGAGTCGGGGAGCGCGAGCAGCACCCGGTCGCCCGGCGCGACCCCGCGGTCGGCCAGTACGGTGGCGGCGCGCGCGGCGAGGGCGTGCACCTCGCCATGGGTCCAGACCCGGTGGTCCTGGTGGAACGCGGGCCGGTCGGTCCAGCCGTGCCGCTCCGCCAGGTCGGCGAGGTCGGCCGCCAGATTGCCGGGGCAGGTCCTGGCCGTGCCCGTACGCCCCCGGGCCGGGGCGGCCACGGCGGCGGGCTCCGGTGGGGCGGCGGGGGGACGAGGGGCGGACCGGGGCGTCGGGCGCAGAGTGGTGGGGGGCGTCATCGGACCGGCTCCTCTACGGGGACAGCGGCTACGGGGACTGTGGCGACCGGGACAGCGGGGTGCGGGGCGCGGGCCCGGACCGTGCGGTCCAGGTAGGCGCGCATGGGGGCGGCCGTCTTCAGCAGCATCTCGTCGTACTCGGCCGCGGGATCGGAGCCCAGGACGATGGCGCCGCCCGCCCCGAGCCGCATCCGGCCGCCGCTGAACACGGCCGTACGGATCACGATGTTGAGGTCCGCGGCGCCGTTGCAGCTCAGATAGCCGAGGGCGCCGGAGTACACCCCGCGGGCCCGGGTCTCCAGCCGGTCGATGATCTCCAGGGTGCGCACTTTCGGCGCCCCGGTCATCGAACCGCCGGGGAAGCAGGCGCGTACGCAGTCCAGGGCGTCCTTGTCCTCCCGGAGCCGTCCCCGAACGGTGGAGACCAACTGGTGCACGGTCGCGTACGTCTCGGTCGCCATCAGCCGGGGCACCTGTACCGTGCCCGTCCGGCAGACCCGGCCCAGGTCGTTGCGGAGCAGATCGACGATCATCAGGTTCTCGGACCTGGTCTTCTCGTCGGCGGCGAGCGAGGCCCGCAGCCGGGCGTCCTCCTCGGGGAGCTCGCCGCGCGGCGCGGTGCCCTTGATCGGCTTGGCCTCCACGGTGCCGTCCCGCCCGATGCGCAGGAACCGCTCGGGCGACGAGCACGCCACGTCGACCTCGCCGAACTTCAGATACGCCGCGTACGGGGCCGGGTTGTGGCGGCGCAGTACCCGGTAGTAGTCGTACGCGTCGGGCGGTGCCGGCAGGTCGGCGGCGTTGGTGAGACAGATCTCGTAGCTCACCCCGTCCGCCAGCTCCCGTTGGCAGGACTCGATGTCGGCGAGATACGCCGTACGGTCGCGCTCCAGCCACGGTTCGGCGGCGCCGAGGTCGGCGGCGTCAGGACGCGGCGCCGCGGGCGTCTGGGCGCTGGGCACACAACTCAACCGCGCCACGGCCGAGTCGAGCCATTCGGCGGCCTCCCGCGCCGCGCGGGGGGTGTGCTCGGCGAGGGCGACCGCGTACGTCGTGCCCTCCTGGTGGTCCACCACCACGATCCGGTCGGCGAACAGCCAGCAGGCGTCGGGGGTTTCGGCCCGGTGGCGGCCCGGGGACCCGCAGTCGGCCTTCATCTCGTACCCGAAGTAGCCGACATAGCCGGCCGTGAAGTCGAAGGGCAGCTCCGGGGCGTCCACCGCCCGGAGCGCCAACTGCCGTCCGAGGTAGTCGAAGACGCTGCCGGGTACGCGGCGGACGGGCCGTCCGGTCCGCTCGACCTCGCTCCGCCCCGCCTCGACGTCGTACCGTACGAACTCGGCGAGCGGGCCCGTACCGTCCCCGAAGAACGAGAAGCGGGACTGCCCCGCCTCGATCCGCGCGCTGTCCAGCCAGAACGCGCGGGGCGCGTCGGCGCACATCCGGGTGAACGCCGCCTCGGGGTCCACCGGCGTATCGATCATCCTGCTGTGCAGCCGGTAGCGGCCGGTCCCGGTGGTTGAGACCGGGCTCCGGCCGGCCCCCGAGGACGGCGCCCCCGTCCCCGCCCTCACCTTCGTCCGCGCCGGGGTGCGGGAGGCCGGTGCGGTCCTGCGCCCTCCGGTGCGCGAGCGGTCCGTACGCGACCAGGAGGCGGTGAGTTCCGCGAAGTTGGCGAGCATCCGGTGGCCGAACTCGGTGAGGATCGACTCGGGGTGGAACTGCACGCCCCACATCGGGCGGGTACGGTGCCGCAGCCCCATCAGCACCCCGTCCTCGGCCCACGCGGTGGCCTCCAGGGTCGGCGGCAGCGGTTCCCGTACGGCGAGCGAGTGGTAGCGCACGGCGGTGAAGTTCTGCGGTATCCCGCGGAACAGCTCCCGGCCGTCGTGCCGGATGACCGAGAGATGGCCGTGCCGGGGGCGCGGCGCCGCCACCACCTGGGCCAACTCGCCCACCGCGATGCCCTGATGACCGAGGCACACCCCGAGAACGGGGATCCCGGACCGGGCGAGCAGCGCCGTACCGATGCCGAAGTCGCGCGCCGTGCCGGGATGCCCCGGCCCCGGGGACACCACGACGTTGTCGAAGGTCCGCAGATCCAGTTCCGCGCCGGCCGGCGCGTCGTTGAGCAGTACCACCGGCTCCTCGCCGTTCACCTCGGCGATGAGCTGGAACAGGTTGTACGTGTACGAGTCGTAATTGTCGATGAGCAGAGTCTTCACCCGGCCCACCTCCTTTTCGTCTTTCCGGGGCCGTGCGGTTCCGTGCCTCGTTCCGTGCCCGTTTCTCCGCGCGTTCCCCTTACGCGGCCCGGCGCTTGTGCCGTCCGCGGAACGCCTGGAGAGGCGGATACAGCCATTTCTTGAGAAAGCGCTGAAGACGCGGCATCAGCACCCAGGTGACAATGGCCGTCACGCTCAGGCAGAGAATGAGTGTCCGTACGAGTGCGTTGAGACCGCCTAGGTAGGGAATCACCGTCAGGTTGAAGACGAGCACCGGCGGAAAGACGGCACCCATGTTCACGAACCACAACTTCCATTTCGGCGGCGGCCGGGGCGGCGACGGCTGCGCCACCTCCGCCGGGCCCTCGAACCAGGCTCTGAGACCTCGTATCCTCCGGTGCCCGGTCTCCCGGGCGAGCTGATCCCCGTACGACGCCAACCGGGTCCGAGCGGCGGACTCCTCCCAGGCCGCCGCGGAATACGCGGAGTCGAACCGGTGAATGACATGCCATTCCGAGCCGGCCTCACCGGGGGCGAGAACTCCGCCTCCCAGATAGCCGGGAACGCGGGCCGCGGCACCCAGCACGGCCATCGCCCATGAAGGGAACTCGCTTTCGCGTCCCGGCGCGACACGGTAGGCGGTCGTGACGGTGATCGGTTCGCTCTGCACGCCGGCCATGACCTCCTTTTCGGCATCACGGCGCCGTGATGCCCTGGCCGGTGATCCCATTTCATCGAGCCGGACGTCCTTGAATACGAAAGCACTGTGCCACGTGTTCAATCGGATCCGGGGGGAATCCTGTGAATCCTCGCCCGGGGTTCTTCACACCCTCCGGACAGGGGTGTTCGCGCGGGTGTCGCCCCCGGGAGGCGGACCCGCCGGCGCCCCGGAGGTACCCGCCGCGCGTGCCGCGTCGCGTCGGCGTCCGAGGGGGCGGCCGCGCGAAGCGCCCATCACCGGCCAGTTGAAAGGAAAATGCGACTTAGCTTAGGCTTGCCTAAGATTCTGCGATCTACGCTGTCCACGAAACCTGAGGAACACCCATGCCATCCTGGTTCACCCGCGCGCGTCGACAGACTCTCGCCGTCACGGCCACCGCCGCCGCGCTCGCACTCGTTCTCGGCGGCTGCTCGTCGGCCGAGAAGGAGGACTCCGGTGCTCCGGCCAAGAGCGGCGCGAGCGACGGGGCGTTCCCGGTCACCATCAAGAGCGCGCTCGGATCGGCGAAGATCACCGAGCAGCCCGAGCGGGTCGTGACCCTGGGGCAGGGGTCCGCGGAGACCGCCATCGCCCTCGGCCACACGCCCGTGGGTATCGAGAGCTACGAGTGGGGCAGCGACAAGTCCGGCTATCTGCCGTGGATCCACGACGCGGTGAAGAAGTCCGGCGACAAACTGCCGACCCAGTTCGCGGGCGGGGAGGACATCGACTTCGAGGCCATCACCGAACTCCAGCCCGATGTGATCCTCGCACCCTGGTCGGGCATCACCCAGGAGCAGTACGACATCCTCTCCGACATCGCGCCGACCGTGGCCTACCCCGAGCTGGCGTGGAGCACCAACTGGGACGAGCAGATCGAGATCATCTCCAAGGCGCTGGGACAGCCGGACGACGCGAAGAAGCTGACCTCGAAGATCAAGAAGCAGCTCGCGGACGCCGCCGCGACCCGGCCGAAGTACAAGGACGTCTCGTTCTCGTACATCTACACCTCCGGCCCGGGCACGCTCGGCGTCTTCCTCCCCGAGGAGCAGCGCGTCGAGATGGTCTCGTCCCTCGGTCTCACCGTCGACCCGGTGGTGAAGACGTTCAAGGAGACCAAGGGCACCGACTCGGCGCTCATCGGTCTGGAGAACGCGGAGAAGCTCTCCGACAGCGACCTCGTCTTCACCTTCTACTCCGACGCCAAGACCCGCAAGGAGATAGAGGCGCAGAAGCTGTACTCGGCGATCCCCGCCGTCAAGCGTGACTCCCTCGTCGCCGGCGTCGACCCCTCCTTCGTCACGGCGTCGTCGATCATCAACCCGCTCACCGTTCCCTGGGTCATCGACCGCTACCTCCCGCTGATCGACAAGGCCGTCACCAAGCTCGACAAGTAAGGCGTACGGAAACCGGATGACCACCACCACCGCACCGGCCCGTACCGGCGGTACCGGCACCTCGCGTGCCGGTACCGCCCGCCGGGTGTACGCCCTGCTCGCCGGGGTCGTCGTGCTTGCCCTCGCGGTGATCGCGAGCGTGATGTTCGGCAGCAGGACCACGTCGTTCGGGGATGTCATGGACGTCCTCGCGGGGACCGCCGACCCCTATGTCGCCACCGTCGTCGAGAGCCGCTACCCGAGGACGGCGCTCGGCGTGCTCGCGGGCCTCTGCCTCGCCGTCGCCGGAACACTGATGCAGGGGGTCACCCGTAACCCCCTCGCGGACCCGGGGCTGCTCGGGATCAACGCAGGCGCGGCGGCGAGCGTCGTCGCCGCGACGGCCTTCCTGGGCGCGACGGGCCGCTCCGACACCATGTGGTGGGCGCTGCCCGGCGCTCTGCTGGCCGGGTTCCTGGTCCATGTCATCGGCTCCGCGGGCGCGAGTACCTCCCTGGTACGGCTGGTGCTGGCGGGAGCCGTGCTCTCCGCGGTGCTCATGGCGTTCATCCAGGCGGTGACCCTGAGCAGGCCGAAGGTCTTCGACAGCTACCGCTACTGGGTGGTCGGGGCGCTCGGCGGCCGGGACTTCGACGTGTTCTGGTCCGTGCTGCCGTTCGCCGCGACCGGTCTCGTCCTGGCCCTGCTGCTGGGACCCGGCCTCAACGCGCTCGCGCTCGGCGACGCTTCGGCCGCCTCCCTCGGCGCGAACCCGGCGCTCGTCCGCGCCGGAGGGCTGGTCGCCGCGACCCTGCTGAGCGCGGCGGCGACCGCCGCGGTCGGCCCCATCGCCTTCGTCGGCCTCGCTGTGCCGCACATCGTGCGCGCCGTCGTCGGCGTCGACTTCCGGATACAGATCGTGTTCTCGGCGATAGCCGGTCCCGCGCTGCTGCTCCTGGCGGACGTGCTGGGCCGGATCGTCCTGCGTCCGCAGGAGCTGATGGTCGGCGTGGTGACGGCGTTCGTCGGGGCGCCCGCGCTGCTGGTGGCCGTGCGCAGGATGAAGGGCAACACATGACGGGGAATCAGACCATGGTCCGCACCACAGCGCCGCGCGGTTTTCTCACCCTCGGCCGTACGGTGGCGGTGCCGGTACGGCGCAGGTCCGTCGTCGTCGCCCTCGTCACGGTGGTCCTCACCGTGGCCGCCGCGATCGCGACCCTGTCCCTGGGGCGGCTCGGGATCGCGCTCGCGGATCTCCCGGCCGCCGTCACCGGCGGGGCCCAGGGTACGGACGTGTTCGTCCTGGAGCGGCTGCGCGGCCCGCGGCTGACCGTGGCGGTGGGCACGGGCGCGGCGCTCGGACTGTCGGGCGCCCTGTTCCAGTCCGTCACCCGCAACCCGCTGGGCAGCCCCGACGTGATCGGGCTGGGCGCCGGCGCAGGAGCGGGCGCCGCGATCGTGGCGCTCCTGCTGCCCGGCACCGTACCCGTACCGCTCGGCGCCCTCCTCGGCGCCGTGCTCGCCATGGCGCTCGTGTACGTGTCCACAGGCAGCGGATTCCGTAACCCCGGACGCCTGGTCGTCGCCGGGATCGGGGTGGCCGCGATCGCCACGGCGGTCACCCAGTACGTCGTCTACGCCGTGGAACGCGACAAGGCGGCCGTCCTGACCGCCTACATCAACGGCAGCCTGGCGGCCAGGGCCTGGGACCACGCGGGCACCATCTGGCTGGTCCTGCTCGTCGTGGTCCCCTGCACCGCGCTGATCGCGCGCCGTCTCGACATCGCCGAGATGGGCGACGAGATCGCCGGGGGACTGGGCTCCGAGCCCAGGACCACGAAGACCCTGGCCGTCGTCCTGTCGATCGTCCTCTCCGCCGGCGCGGTCAGCGTCTCGGGCCCGATCGCCTTCATCGCCCTGACAGCCCCGCAGATCGCCAAACGCCTCACCCGCGGCTCGGGCCCCCACCTGATGCTCTCCACCCTGGTCGGAGCCCTGCTGCTGGTCCTCGCCGACCTCTGCGCGCAGCAACTGCCGCTCTTCGAGGACCTGCCGGTCGGCATCTACACGCTGGCCATCGGGGGCGCGTACCTCGGGTATCTGCTGATCCGCGAATGGCGCAAGGGAGTGCTGTAGGACAGCGCCGGTAGCAGTGGACCAGCGTTCCCGGTACGGGCGCGCCGAGATGCGACGCCTGTCATTTCGACAGGGTGGAGGGTCAAAAGCGCAGAGAACCACCATACTCATCGACGTGAACGAACATTTTCGATCGGTAGCAAACATAGCTCAGGCCGAAGACCTCGGCGCGAGACTGCGGGACGCACCCCGGCGGGTACCGGTTCCCCCGGTGACCGACCGCGGAACCTGGGACGCGGTGGACGGGGCGACCCGCACGTCGCTCCTCGCCGAGGCCGAGAAGGAACTCGGCCGCCCCGCACCGGTGTTGCGCGCCTCCCACTGGGCCCGCGCCTTCCGCGACGGGGTGCGCACGGAGTACGAGGACCAGGCCCGCGCGCTGCGTCACCGCACCGCGCTGTTCGTCCTCGCGGCGGTACTGACCGGGGAGTCCGCGCCCGCGCAGGCACCGCCCGGCGCCGCCCCGTACCTCGACGCGGCGGCCGACGCGCTCATGGCGCTCGCCGAGGCGAGCACCTGGTGCTGGGCGCCGCACGACCGCTTCACCACGCGGCGCGGCGAGGTCGTACCGGATCCCGACGAGCCGTTCCTCGACCTCGGCGCCGCCGAGGTCGCCTCGCTGCTGGCCTGGGCCGATCACGTACTGGGCCCCCACCTCGACGAGCGGGTTCCCGGGCTGCGCCGCAGGCTGCGGCGCGAGGTCCGGCTGCGCGTCCTCGAACCCTTCCTGCGGATCAGGGACTGGCACTGGATCGGCCTCGACGGCGACGCCCACAACTGGAACCCGTGGGTGCACGGTTCGGTGCTGACCGCGGCTCTCCTGCTCTGCGACGACGAGGCGGAGCGCGCCGAGCTCGTACGGCTGGTCGCCGTCGGCCTCGACCGCTTCGTCGAGGTGCTGCCCGACGACGGAGGCGTGGACGAGGGCGTCGCCTACTGGTGGCTCGGCGCCTGCCGGCTGATGGAGGCGCTCGATCTGCTCGCCGCCGTCGGCGGGACGCCGTGCGACGCGCGCGGCCTGCCGGTGCTCGCCGAACTCGTGCGCTACCCCTACCGCATGCACTTCGGCGGACCCTGGTACGTCAACGTCGGCGACGCGCCGGCCCGCCTCCCCGACGAGCAGCCCTGGCACGTCCTGTACCGCTGGGGCACACGACTCGGCGACCCCGACGTCAGCGCCCACGCGCTGGCCCGCGGCGTGGCGCGCGGCGTCACCGCGCGCCACGAGGACGGCCTGGGCCGCGCCCTGGCCGGGCTCTCCGACCCCGCCTGGCGCGCCGCGACCGGCCAGGAACCCGGCCCGCGCGAGGACGCTGCCTGGCTGCCCCGGGACATCTGGCTGCCGCGGGTGCAGGTGCTCGTCGCCAGGGAGCGCGCCGGCACCACCGAAGGGCTCGCCCTCGCCGTCAAGGGCGGTCACAACGACGAACGCCACAACCATCTCGACGTCGGCTCCTACTGGGTCGCCCTGGACGGCGAGCCGGTGATCGTCGACATCGGGCAGCCGACGTACACGGCCGCCAGCTTCGGCCCCGACCGGTACGACGCCTGGCCGCTGCGCAGCGCCTGGCACAACGTGCCCGACCCCGGCGCCGGGCAACTGCCGGGTGCGAGGCACGGCGCCCGCGACGTACGGGCGGAGGTGGGCGACCGCGCCACCGAGTGGTACGCGGATCTCGCGCCCGCCTATCCCGAAGGTCTGCTCGGCGCGTTGCGCCGTACCGTACGGCTGGTACGCGCCACCGCCGGTGAACCGGCGCACATCGTGGTCACCGACGCACCGGCCGCCGGACCCGAAGGACCCGCCGTGCTCGCGCTGCGGCACATCATCGCCGGTGACGTACGGCTCCACGAGGGCCGGGCCGTGGTCGACACGGCGGGCGGCGGCACGCTCCGGCTCACCTGGGATCCCGCCCTGCTGACCGGCGCTCTCGAACACCAGCCGATCGCGGACCCCACCCTGCGCCGCTCCTGGGGCCACCGCCTGACCCGGCTCACCCTGACCACCGACCCGTCCCGCGCCCCCGGCGGAGCGCCGGTCCCACCCCGGGTACGGATCGAACGGGCCCGCTGAGCCGGCGTACGGTCAGACGCCCGTCGCCGTCCTGACCGACGAGTTACGGAGGACCAGTTCCGGCAGGACGAGAACCCGCTGGGCCGGATGGCGCCGCCCTTCCCGCAGCCGGGACACCATCATCTCGACCGCCATCCGGCCGACGCGGGACTTGGGCGGGCGGATCGCGGTCATCGCCGGTTCCGCGAGGTGGGCCACCTCGTCGTCGTAACTGACCATCGCCATGTCCCCGGGGATGGTCAGGCCCTGCTCCGTCAGGTACTGGGCGACGGACATCGCGTCCGGATCACTGTGCACGATCAGGGCGGTGATCCGTGACGTCCGGGACCGGTCCAGGACGGACCTGATGATCTCCCGGTGGCCGGGGACGTCGAGGGCGACGCTCTCCCTGACCACGAACCCGTCCGGAAGGCCCAGCTCCGCGCACGCCTTGTGCCACCCCTGGGCGAGATGGGCCGAGGTCGGGCTGCCCTTCGACAGCACCAGTCCGATCCTGCGGTGGCCGTGCTCGTGGAGATGGCGCACGGCCATCTCCATGCCGAGCGCGTGATCGCTGCGTACCCATCCCAACTGGCGGGGCGTCGGGGTCCACCGCTGTATCTGCCGTTCCACGAGGATGGCGGGCACCGGCAGGTCGCCGATCCAGTCGATCATCTCGTCGAGCCCCTCGCCCTCCAGGTTCGGTGCGAGCAGCAGCCCCTGGACCTGCTGGGCGGCGATCAGCCGGCTGATCTGGCGGCGGTCCTCGGCCTGGTCGTAGCTCGATCCGCGCAACTGGATCTGTACGCCGAGCGCGACGGCCGCGCTCCGGGCGCCGCTCACGATCTGCGGCCAGTAGTAGTCCAGCGACGGCACGACCATGCCGATGGTGAACGGCGTCGACGCGGGGCGGGGGCGGCGCGCCGGGACCGCGTCGAGATCGGTCGGCAGGGTGGCGCCGCCGTGCACCCGGGTGAGCAGACCACGGGCGGCGAGCGCGGCGATGTCACGCCGTACGGTCAGCTCGCTGACCTCCAGGTTCCGTGCCACGTCCCGGACCCGCAGGGAACCGTGCCGACGCAACTCGTCCATCAGCCGCTCCCGGCGCTGCAGGGCGAAGAGCCGCTCATCCGTCATCCGGCCACCTGTCCTTGTACCTGTGCGACGCGCCTGTTCCACGCGCCTGTTCGACTCTGAACGTTTCGCTTCGTTCGTGTACGACCTCTAGTGAATCCGTACGTCACACCACTATCTCTATTCCCACGCGTTCGGCAAGGAACTGCCGGTACGGCAACGAACAGGGCGGCGCCGGCCACGGCCCGCGCCCATGGGAAGGATTCGACACCCGATGCAGACGAAGCCCCAGGCGCTGGTCGTGATGGACAGGCAGAGCTTCGACGCGCACTTCGACGCAGCCCGACTCGAACGCTTGGCGAGTCTGGTGGAACTGGGCGATCCGGTGTGGACCGGCGACCTCGACTCCACCTCGGTACGGGCCCGGTTGGCGGACGTCGAGGTGATGCTGACGTCCTGGGGCGCGCCCCGGCTGACCTCGGAGCGTCTCGCGGCGGCGCCGGCCCTCAAGGCGGTGCTGCACTGCGCGGGCAGTGTGCGCGGTCTGGTGGGGGACGAGGTGTGGCGCCGCGGGATCCGTGTGACCAGCGGGGCCGACGCCAACGCCACTCCGGTCGCCGAATACACGCTGGCGGCCATCATCTTCGCCGGCAAGAAGGCTCCTTTCCTCGCGGCCGACGAACTGCGCGCCTACGAGGGCTGGGGAACGGTCACCGGCTACGGGGACCTGTCCAACTTCCGGAGAACCGTGGGGGTGGTGGGGTTCTCCCGGATCGGCCGCAAGGTCGTCGAGCTGCTGAAGGTCCTCGGCGACACCACCTGCCTGGTCGCGGACCCGTACGCGGATCCGGCCGAGGTCGACCGGGCGGGCGCGACCCTGGTCGACCTCGCGGACATGCTGCCGCGGGTCGACGTACTGACCCTGCACGCGCCCGAACTGCCCGAGACCCGCAAGCTGATCGGCGCCGCGGAGCTGAGCATGCTGCCCGACAGCGCCACGGTGATCAACACCGCGCGCGGCAGCCTGATCGACTCCGACGCACTGGCCGCGGAGTGCGCGGCGGGCCGCCTCTTCGCCATCCTCGACGTCACCGAGCCCGAGCCGCTGCCTGCCGGCTCTCCGCTCCGGCGACTGGCCCGTGTCATGATCACCCCCCATGTGGCAGGTTCGCTCGGTTCGGAGATCGGACGTCTCACGGACCACGCGATGGACGAACTGGCCCGCCTGTCCGCCCGGCAGCCCCTGCGGACGGAGATCACGGCGGAGAACTGGGCCCTCGGACTGAGCGCCTGAGTACCTGAGCGCCTCGGTACCCGCGCGGGCGCGTACCCACGGCGCCGCATCCGGCAAGAACAGACAACTCGAAGGAGCCGCACATCATGAGGAAGACCCCAGCAAGAGCCCTGACGGCCGCCGTCGCCGTGAGCCTGCTCGCCGCCGGATGCGGAGGCGGGGGCGGTTCCGACACCACCTCCGACGGCCGTACGGTGGTCAAGATCGCGCTGTGGAACTACGACACCACCCCCGAGTTCAAGGCGCTGATCGACGGCTTCGAGGCGGAGAACCCGAAGATCGACGTACAGCCGGTCGACATCCTGGCCGACACCTACGCCGAGAAGGTCACCACCATGCTCGCGGGCGGCGACTCCACCGACGTCCTGACGATGAAGAACGTCACCGACTACGCGCGGTACGCCACCCGCGGCCAGTTGAAGTCGCTCGACAGCGAGGTCAAGGCGCTCGACAAGGCGTCCTACACCGGACTGGAGCCGTTCGATCTGGACGGTCACTACTACGCGATGCCCTATCGGCACGACTTCTGGGTGCTCTTCTACAACAAGGCGCTCGTCGAGCCGACCGGCGCCGATCTGTCGGACCTCACCTGGGCCGACTACACCAAGCTGGCGAAGAAGATCACCAAGGGCGAGGGCACGTCCAAGGTCTACGGCACCTATCTGGAGACCTGGCGCTCGGTGGTCCAGGCGACCGCCGCCGCCCAGACCGGTGGCGACCTGCTGGGCGGCGACTACGGCTTCTTCAAGGACCAGTACGAGACGGCCCTGGACCTCCAGAAGGCCGGTGCCACGATGCCGTTCGCGACGGCCAAGAGCCAGAAGGTCACGTACAAGACGATCTTCGAGGGCGGCAAGGTCGGCATGGTGCCGATGGGGAGCTGGCTCGCCGCCGGCCTCCTGGCGGACAAGGCCCAGGGCAAGACCGACGTCGACTGGGGCATAGCGCCGCTGCCGCAGATCGCGGCCGACGGGAAGACGACGACGTTCGGCTCGCCGACCGCGTTCGCCGTGAACAAGAACGCGAGGCGATCGGCGGAGGCCGAGAAGTTCGTGAAGTGGGCCTCGGGCCCCAAGGGCGCGGAGGCCATCGCCAAGATCGGTGTCGTCCCGTCGTACACGAGCGACGCGGTCATGAAGTCGTACTTCGGCGTCCAGGGCATGCCGTCCGACGAACTGTCCAGGAAGGCCATGAAGCCGGACGCCGTGAAGCTGGAGATGCCGGTCAGCGACAAGACCTCCGACATCGACCAGATCATCGACGAGGAGCACGAACTCGTGATGACGGGTGACAAGTCCGTCGAGAAGGGCATCGAGGAGATGAACAAGCGAGTGAAGTCCGAAGTCCAGTGACCACACTCTCGGAGACCACCGCCGGCAAGCGCCGGCGCCGGCGCGCCACACTGGTCGGCTGGAGCTTCATCCTCCCGAACTTCCTGGGCTTCGCGGCCCTGACGCTCATCCCGGTGATCGGGTCGCTGCTGCTGGCCTTCACCGACTGGAATTCGTACTCGACGCCACAGTGGATCGGGCTCGACAACTTCCGGCGGATGCTCGACGACGACAACTTCTGGACGGCGTTCAAGAACACCTCGTGGTACGCGGCCGGTCATATCCCCCTCACCCTGGCGGCGGCCCTCGGCCTCGCGGTGCTGCTGAACCAGAAGCTCAAAGGCGTGGGAATCCTCCGCACGGCCTTCTTCTTCCCGTACATCACCTCGCTGGTCGCGGTGGCCGTCGTATGGAACATGCTGCTCAGCCCCGAAGTGGGGCCCGTCAACCAGTTCCTGAAATTCGTGGGCGTCGCGGATCCGCCGGGATGGACGACCTCCACCGACTGGGCGATGCCCGCGCTCATCATCACCAGCGTGTGGCGGGACATGGGGTACTACATGGTGCTCTATCTCGCCGGGCTCCAGGCCATCCCCGGTGAACTCTACGAAGCCGCGCGCATGGACGGCGCCGGCGCGTGGAAGCGGTTCTGGCATGTGACGCTGCCGGGGCTCCGGCCCACCACCTTCTTCGTGCTGGTCATGCTCACGGTGTCCAGCTTCAAGGTCTTCGACCTGGTCCAGGTCATGACCGAGGGCGGACCGGGACGCTCGACACTGGTGCTCTCGCAGCTCATCTTCCGGCAGGGCATCACCCAGGGCAGATTCGGCTACTCCTCGGCGATCTCCCTGGTGCTCTTCCTCCTCGTCCTGACGATCACCCTCGTACAGTTCCAGCTCCAGCGGAGGTCCGACCGATGAACACGACCACGCTGCGAAAGGACAGCACGGCGACCGGGACGCCGCCACCGGCCGCCCCGGAACCGGGTCGGTCCGGCGGCCGGAGCGGTGCGGGGAGGATCGCCGGCCAGGTTCTCCTCCACACAGGGCTGATCGCGCTGGCGGCGGCGATCCTGCTGCCGTTCGCCTGGATGATGACGTCCTCGGTCAAGGCGGACAACGACGTCTTCACCGTTCCGATCCAGTGGATACCGAAGGAGTTCCACTGGGAGAACTTCTCCCAGATCTGGACCGACATCCCGCTGCTCACCTACTTGAACAACTCGCTCTTCCTCAGCATCACCATCACCGCGCTCCAGGTACTCACCGGGAGCTTCGCGGCCTACGGCTTCGCCAAGATGCAGTTCCCCGGACGGGACGCGCTGTTCCTCGGCTACATCGCGACGATCGCCGTGCCGTGGCAGGCGTACATGGTTCCGCAGTACATCATCATGGAGAAGCTCGGGCTGGTGAACACCCATCTCTCGCTGATCCTTCTTCAGGCGTTCGGCGCGTTCGGGGTCTTTCTGATGCGCCAGTTCTACCTGACCATTCCGGACGAGATCAGCGAGGCCGCGCGCCTGGACGGGCTCAGCGAGTACGGCATCTGGGCCCGCATGATCCTCCCGCTCTCCAAGCCGGCGCTCGCCAGCCTCGCGTTGCTGACCTTCGTCAACACGTGGAACGACTACATGGGGCCGTTCATCTACCTGACGGACAACAACCTCTGGACCGTGCAGCTCGGTCTGCGTCAGTTCGTGGGAATGTACGACACCCGGTACGCCATGATCATGACCGGCTCGGTGCTGTCGGTGCTGCCCATCCTGGTGATCTTCCTCTTCGGACAGCGCTACTTCGTGCGAGGCATCGCCACCAGCGGAATCAAGTGAGGTGCGTACGATGAGCGGCGCATCCGCCACCGGCCGACGGCCCCGGCTCAATGTGGGGTACGGGTCCTGGGACCTGATCTGGTCGTTCGTCCACCGGGTCCTGGTGGTCAACCTCGGCCTCGCGGCGGCGAACCTGCCTCTGCTGGTCGCCCTGTACGTGGCCCACCAGCCGTGGCGGTACCCGGTGTTCTTCGGGCTCCTGTCCCTGGGCATCGGGCCGTCGCTCGCCGCCGTGTTCGGCTATCTGCGCCGGGCCGACGACGACGAGCGGGCCCCGGTCGCCGAACTGCTGCGCGCCTACCGGCGTCTGTTCGGCCGGGCGCTGCTCCTCTGGACGCCGTGCGTACTGCTGATCGCCATGGCCACGACCGACGTGTTCGTCCTGCGCGACTCCGCGTGGGGGCTCGCACTGGTGCCGCTGCTCGTCGTGGCGGTACTCGTCACGGGAGGCTCCGGCGTCGTGGCGATGGCCTGCCTGGCGTACGACGCCCCGCACACCAGGAGACACCCCCTCCTGGTGGCGCCGTACGCGCTGATACGCCGCTGGCCGCTCGGTCTGATGAACCTCGGGCTGCTCGCGGTCACCCTCGTGATCGTCAATCAGGCGCCGCTGCTCGGCCTGGCCGTCGTGCCCGGCTGTGTGCTGTCCGTCGTCTGGCGCAACTCCTGCGCCATGATCGAATCAGCGGGTCCGGCGGCGGTACGGGCGGACGAGGCCCCCCGGCACGGCGACCGGCCCGGGACCCCGCCGTGAGGCCATGACGCCGGCACCTCGGCCTCACGGAACAGCCGACCGCCCGCGCCGGTCAGGGGGCCCGGGCGGTACGGTGGCTGTCGGATCCGCGTGGGGGTGGCCGTGACGAGATTCTGGATGGGGCTGGCGGTGCTCTTCGCCGCGCTCGCCGTCGGCAGCATCGCCTCCAAGGAGCCCGGGGCGCCGATCGGCGTCGGTGATCTGGCGGTCACCGCGCTCCTCGCGTTCCTCGCCTGGGGCTGCTGGAAAGCCCGCCGTTGAGCGCGGGGCCCGGGCGTGCGCCCCCCACCGGCGCCCCGGCGGTCCCGGGGCCCGCGTCCGCCTGGGCCCCCGGGGCCCGCGCCTGACAGCCGTCAGCCCGCGCCCCGGAGACCCTCCGCGGCCGTCAGCGCTTCCAGCGCGCCGGCCTGGGTGCGCCAGTCGGCCGGGTTGGGGGGTGTGCCGGACCAGCGCTGGCCGAGGCGGTTGAGGGAGTCCCGGTCGGTGGCCCAGATCGAGTCGGCCTGCTTTTCGATGTACGCCTGGTGGGCGGCCGACCCGGTGGCGTCCGCCAGGTCGGAGAAGTGCCGCATGAAGATGCCCTTGAACTGCTTCTGGTTGTCGTCGCAGGACCTCGTACCGATGTCGCAGGACTCGGTCAGCACACCGCCGCTGGTCAGCACCGGCGAGGACATCGCGGCGTCGGCCAGGCGCCGGGCCGTGTCCAGGTACCGGCCGCTCCCGGTGGACCGCCAGAGCTGGGTGAAGGCGCCGATGGCGAGACCCTGGTTGTAACTCCACACGGTCTGCCCGTTGTTGCCGCAGCCCGTGGTGATCCCGTCATTGACCAGGCCCGAGGAGTTGATCATCCCGCTGGCGAGGTACCAGTCCGCTGCCGTGGCCGCACGGCCGCCCCACACGGTGTCGCCGCCGAGCCGCTCGTGCAGCGAGACGGTCAGCCACAGGTACAGCCCGTTGGTCACCGCGTTCTTGTAGGTGTGTTCCCGGTCCCACCACACCCCGCCGCCGCACGTCCCGGTGTCCCAGTGCTGCTGGACGTACGAGGTGATCGTGACCGCCTCGTCCAGGTAGCGCCGCTCGCCCGTGTAGTCGTACGCCGCCAGCCAGGCCACCGCCCACCAGGCCGCGTCGTCGACGGCGCGGCTGATGAAATGGCCCTCGATCGGGTCCGAACTCCGCACGCCCGCGGGAAAGACGCCCCGGTTCTGCTCGAAGGTACGGGAGATCGCCCAGTCGTAGTCGTGCCGCCCGGTCCGCTCGGCGAAGTCGACGACCGAGGTGATCGCGACGGCCGAGTTCCACCAACTGCTCCGCCACCAGCCCTCGTCGGTGCGGTACGACGCCATCAGCGCGTCCGCCGCCGCGCGCGCCCGGGTCGGTGCCGGCCTCACCCAGGCCGTGCAGCCGCCCTGCTGGTGGGCGGCCTCGCGGCCACAGGCACGGACCGCCCCGCCGTACAGGAGGCCGCGCGGGTCCCGGGTGGCGAACATGGCGGTCCGGGCCGAAGCCGCCCCGGACGACACGCTCGTACGGCCGAGGGAGGAACCCTCGGGCCAACTCGTACCGCCGTCCCAGGAGCGGTCCAGCCAGATCTCGTCGCCCGCGCCGCCGCTTGAGATGACGCCCCAGGCCAGGCCGCTGCGCTGGTCGACATGGAGGCTGATGGCGCGCCCGAAGAGGGTGACCGACGGTACGGGGGTGTCGTCGCCCGACGCGGTGGCGGGGTCGGCGCCGTCGCAGAACGAGCCGTCGCACACCGTCGGATACACCCAGTCGGTGCACGTGACGGCGGCGGCGTCGCCACAGGCACGGATCCAGCCGCGCCGGTGCCCCACCGGGTCGGTGATGTTGTACATCAGCGTGCGGGTACCGGTCCATGTGCCGGGGACGCTCGCCTTGCCGAGCAGCGGCTCCCAGGTGGCGCCCCGGTCCCAGGACCGGTCCAGCCAGACCGAGTCGCCGCCCACGCCGTTGTCGACGCTCGCCCAGGCCATGCCGTCCGGGTCGGAGACGTGCAGCCGGAGGATCCGGCCGTTGATGGTCCTGGCCGGCACCGGGAAGGTGTCCTGCCGTGCCTTCGACGGGTCCAGGGTGTCGCACGCCAGGGCACAGACCGGTGTCACGGCATGGGAGGGGGCGGGGAGGGCGACGAGGCCGGTCAGTGCCAGGAACAGGGCCAGGAAAGTGCCGATGACGGGATGGGTCCGGGCTGACATGACGTACCGCCTTTCCATGGGGGCCGTACGCGGAAGGGATAGGGGACGGCCGCCCGTGGGGGACGGCCGCTTCGAGGACGCTCCCGCTGCGGGGGGAGGCTCAGCACAGTGATCGCTCCAGGTCTCGGTGACGCACGGAGGAACCCCACCCGCGGGACGGCGGAACGTGCCCGGCACGGGAGGAACTTGCTGCGCGAACACCACAGCACTCACCCGGAGACAAGTCCAGACCAATTGCGGACAACGTTGTCGGGCGCGGCCCAGGAGCCGTGCGGCGACATCAGCCGCTGACGCGGCGGGCGCTCCCTGCCCCGGCCGGATCCAAACGAAAGACCCTAGGGCCGGTTCACGCGGATCAGCGTCTGCTGTCCGTTGGCCACGAGTTTCCGCCGTCCGTCCTGGACGCCGAACACTTCGAGCAGGCACACCGTCAGCGTGCGTCCGGGCTTCAGGACGGTACCGACCGCCTCGATGTGGTCGCCGATGGCAGGCGCGAGGAGGTTGATCTTGTACTCGACGGTGAGCACTTCGGTGTCCTCGGGGAACAGCGTGAAGGCCGCATAGCCGCCGGCGGTGTCCGCGACGGCGCTGGTGGCGCCGGCGTGGAAGTAGCCGTGCTGCTGGGTCACCTCGGGGCGGCTCGGGAGCGCGATGTGCACGCGACCGGGGCCGATGTGGGTTATGCGCGCACCGAGATGAGTCATCAGCCCCTGGCGGTCGAAGCTCGTTCGGATGCGGTGCCGCACCTCGGGGCTCGCCTGGTCGTGCTCCTGCGGCGTCTGGTCTTCCACGTGCTCTCCTCCGACGGACATCACGGTCTGTGAACAGGGTGGTGCGGGGGCGTCAGCCGGCGAGCCGTTCCACCAGCAGGAACCCGCCGATGACGATCATCATGGCACCGGAGACGCGCGTGACGGCCCGGGCCGCGGAAGGCCGCGTCTTCAGAACGGTGCGGGCGAGGACACCGACGACGAGGTAGACGACGGCGCAGGCCACCATGTGGAGCGTGCCGAACAGCCCGGTCTGCGCGGCGACCGGCCAGCCGCCCGCGGGGTCGATGAACTGCGGGAACAGCGAGAAATACAGCAGCAGCGCCTTGGGATTCAGACCACTGATCCCGGCTCCCTTGAGCATGATCCGCCCGCGCGAGGAGGCCATGCTCTCCGTGGACGCCCCCAGCACCGCGGGCCGCGACAGCACCGCCAAGCCCAGCCACATGAGGTAGGCGGCCCCGGCGACGGTCAGCGCGGTGAGGATGGTCGCCGAACTCGCCACGATCACCACCAGACCCGCGACGGCGAGCACCGTGTAACCGGCGTACCCGGCTATCAGGCCGGCGACGGCGGGAACGACCGACCGGTCCCGCAGCCCGGCCGAGATCGCGTAGGCCCAGTCCGCGCCGGGAGTGAGGACCAGCAGCAGATCCACTGCCAGGAAAGCCGCCACAGTCGTCATGTCCATTGATCGATCCCTCTCACGTTCCTTCTTGCAAGAGGGAAGATTAGGCGAAATATGCCCGAAAGTGTTTCTGTTCTTACTCCATGATCGCGCTCTTTGGAGGAGAATATTCTTCAAGTAGGCTCTGGGTCGGAAAATACTTCCTGAGCGACAGGTGGCTGTACAGGTGGAGGCGGCAATGAAGTCCCCCGACACGTCGCACGGTGCGCGTCTTGCCACCCACGGCGCAGTCTCCACCTCTCTGGCCCTGTACGGTGATCGCGCCCTGCGCGAACTCGTGGACACCGCCGAGCCGCTCGGGTCCGGGATCGGCGGAACATCGGCGCTGCTGGAGATCGCCGGAACCCCGGTCTTCGTGAAGCGAGTGCCTCTCACCGACCTGGAGAGGCACCCGGACGGCGTCCGGTCCACGGCGAACGTGTTCGGGCTGCCGGTCTTCTGCCAGTACGGCATCGGCGGTCCTGGCTTCGGGGCCTGGAGAGAGCTTGCCGTGCACACCATGACGACCGACTGGGTACTGGCAGGGGAGTCCGAGGGCTTCCCCCTGATGTACCACTGGCGGGTACTGCCGGACTCGACGCCCCTGCCCGAGGAACTGGCCGACGTTGACAGGGCTGTTGCCTACTGGGGCGGCGGTTCGCCGGTACGCCGCCGGATCGAGGCCCTCCAGCAGTCCTCGGCGAGTGTCGCGCTGTTCCTTGAGTACATCCCGCAGAACCTGCACCGATGGCTGGGCCGGCAGATGGACATCGGCGGCGAGGCCGCCGACCGGGCCTGCGCGATGGTGGAAAGGGAGCTGGACGCGGGAATCTCCTTCATGAACGACCGCCAACTCCTGCACTTCGACGCCCACTTCGAGAACATCCTGACCGACGGACGGCGCCTGTTCTTCACGGACTACGGCCTTGCGCTCTCCTCCCGGTTCGAACTGTCCCAGGAGGAGGCCGGCTTCTTCGACCGACATCAGAGCTACGACCGCTGCTACGCCGCCGCCTACCTGGTGAACTGGCTGGTCACCGCCTTGTACGGGTACGGAAGAGACGACCGCGAGGCGCAGGTGCGCGCGTATGCCCAGGGGGAGCGCCCCACCGGAATCCCGCGGGTGGCCGCGGCGATCCTCGCCCGCGACGCGCCGCTCACCGCGGTGATGGCGGACTTCTTCCGCAAGCTCCGGCACGAGAGCAGGTAGACCCCGTACCCGCTGGAGGAGATCCGCCGAATCGGCCGCGCGCACCTCTGAGCTTGTTCCTTAACCTCTGTCCGCACTCTGACGTTCCCCTGTTAATGGGGTGATCATGGCGAGCTGGTCCGACACACTGGTTCGATGCAGCACGATGATGAACAGCCGTTGCCTGGCGGCAACGTAAGTGATGGTGTCGTTCGCGTCGGAGACACCGTTCGCCGTCCGGCCGGACCGTGGACTCCCTCCGTGCATGCCCTGCTTGCCCACCTGAACGAGGTGGGATTCAGCGCGGCGCCTCGCCCACTCGGCATTGACGATCAAGGACGTGAGGTCCTGACCTTCATGCCGGGACATGTGGTCTGGCCCGACCGTTTCTCGCTGATGGAACCCGCTCGACAACTGGCTCGCGTTGCACGCCTCATCCGCGACTTCCACGATGCCGTGCAGGACTTCACGCCCCCGTCCGACGCGCACTGGCAGACACTGATCCCTCCCGAGGGCAGCGACATCATCGCCCATAACGACCTGGCCCCCTGGAACCTCGTGGTCGCAGACGAGACGCGATGGGCCCTCATCGACTGGGACGCAGCAGGTCCCGGCTCCCTTCTGTGGGATGTCGCATACGCCATTCACGGGTTCATCCCGCTGTCCGCACATCCAGACTGGCAGCGCCCGGACGCGGCGGAACGACTGCGAGTCTTCGCCGACGCGTACGGTCTCGATGAGTCCGAACGTCGTCGGTTGGTCCCTCTGTTGGGGCGCCGTACGCGTTCCATGCACGACTTCCTGCGAACTCAGGCAGCCCAAGGTGTCCAGCCCTGGGCAAGGCTGTGGGCTGAAGGCCACGGTGACGCCTGGCGAAACGACGCCGAATACATCGAGCAACGCGAAGACCAGTGGGTGCACGCCCTGCTCGCCGGCTGAGCTTGTCCTTCATGGTCTGACCTGGTCACGTTCGGCGATGGTGCCGGGGCGTCTGGTCGTCTTGTCCACGTCGTAGCGGGTGGCAGGGCGCTGATTCTTCGAGCCGAGCGGGCGTCCGGGGCCGGGCCGGTTGGGTTTCGGCGCACGGGCCGGGCAGACGAGATGTGGGCGGAGGTTCCTGAACCCGCGGCGGACGCGTGCAGGGGTGAGTCGACCGGGCTCGGCCGGCCTCTCCCATGGGCGGCGGAGGTCTGCGGCCAGCGGGCGGGCGAGGCGGAGTTGAGTGTGGGCGGCGACGATCAGCCAGGTCCACCGGTCCGCCGCCTCGGGTGTACGGAGCTTCGGACGGGTCCAGCCGAGGGTCTGCTTGATCATTCTGAAAGTGTGTTCACGATCGAATCTGCGCAAGAATGCTTGCCAGCGCAGGTCGACGTCCTCGCCGGTCGTCCCGGTGGCCGACGACCACAGCCAGACCGGGAGCGGATCGTGGCCACCGGGCAGATGGTCAACCTCCAGGCGGATCAGTGTCCCCTCGATGACGGGGAGTTCACCGGTGTGGTCGATCCACGCGGAGCGGGTAGTCAGCCTCGGGTGGACGCGGTCCCAGGCCAGCACGCGAGCGGTCCCGTAGCGGTCGGTGGCCTGGACAGTCGCGGCATCAAGTACCTCTTGGTCGGAGCACAGGATCAGACGAAGGCCGTGTTCACGTCCCCGGAATCCTCGTACGAGCGATCACGTTCGGGACATCGTTCGAGGTCAGACCATAAAGAACCAGCTGAGACCCGATCCGCGGAGCAACACGTCTTCCACCGGCAGTGCTCGTCTCCGGCCGCGCTCATTCCGCGGACCTGTCCGCCGGCACGGTCTCGCGGTGGGACGGCGGTCGGGCCGTGCCGTACGCGGTGGGGGTGGCGCGGATGAGCAGGGAGAGCGGCGCGGCGGTGGCGCAGGCCGCACCGAGTACCACCCAGACCAGGTCGTAGCTGCCGAAGGCGTCGCGGGCGACGCCGCCGAGGACGGCAGCCAGGGCGGCACCGATCTGGTGGGCGGCGTTGACCCAGCCGAAGACGATCGCACTGTCCTTGCCGTAGAACGTGCGGCACAGGGCGATGACGGGCGGGACGGTGGCGAGGTCGAGGAGACCGAAAGCGACCACGAAGACCATGATCGCCGGGTTGACCGTGGCGGCCATCATGACGGGGAGCGACACGAGAAGCGCACCACGCAGGGCGAAGTGGACGGCGAGCAGGCGGCGGGCGTCCAGGCGGTCGGTGAGCCAGCCGGAGCCGATGGTGCCGGCGACGTTGAAGACGCCGATGAGGGCGAGCAGGGTGGACGCGGTCGTGACGGCCATGCCGTGGTCGTGGGCGGCCGGGGTGAAGTGGGTCCACATGATGCCGTTGGTGGTGGCGCCACAGATCGCGAAGGCGCCGGCCAGCAGCCAGAAGGGCGCGGTGCGCGCGGAGTCGCGGAGCACGGTGAGCGTGCGGCGGGCGACGCCGTCGACGGGGGGCGGCTTCGGAACGAAGACCGTGCTGCCGTACGGGCATCGGCCGATGTCGGCGGGGTGGTCGCGCAGAATCAGCCGGACGACGGGCGCGACGGCCAGCGCGGCGAGCGCGAGAGTGACCAGGGCGGGGCGCCAGTCGTAGTGGTCGATGGTCCAGGACAGTGCGGGCAGGAACACCATCTGTCCGAAGACGCTGCCCGAGGAGAGGACGCCGGTGACCAGGCCGCGCCGGGTGGTGAACCAGCGGTTCGTGACGGTGGCGCCGAAGGTCATGGCCAGGGAGCCGGTACCGAGGCCGACGAGAAAGCCCCAGAAGAGGGTGAACTGCCAGGACGCGTTCATCACGGTGGTGAGCAGCGAACCGGCCGCGACGGTGCTCAGGGCCGCGACGACCACGCGGCGGATGCCGAAGCGGTCCATGAGGGCGGCGGCGAACGGCGCGGTCAGTCCGTACAGGACCATGTTCACCGAGGAGGCGAGGCCGATGGTGCCGTGCGACCAGTGGAACTCCTGCTGGAGGGGGCCCTGGAGGATCCCGGGCATGGTGGAGAAGGCTCCGGCGACCACGATGGCGAGGGCCGCGGCGGCCGCTACCCACCAGGCGCGGTGACTCGTGCGGTGTCCGGTCGTTTCTTCCATGTTTTCCATCCTTCGAGGACCGGTGATCGCGGACCACTGGCCAGATGGTCATGTTGTGAAACAATCCGGCCATGACTGTGGTGAGGGAGAAACCGGTGCACCGGGTGGTCACCCTGGTCCGCCCGGGGCTGCTGCCGATGGAGCTGGGCATCGTCCACCGGCTGTTCGGGACGGCGGTCGACGGCGGCGGTCAGCCGCTGTACTCGGTGGTGACCTGCGCGCCGGAGCCCGGCGAGCTGACCACGGACGCGGACTTCACGGTGAACATCGCCCACGGTCCGCAGGCGCTGGAAAGCGCCGACACCGTGCTCGTGCCCGCCGCCGAGGAGGACTACCGGCCGCAGGAGCGGGGGCGGCTCGCGGAACCGGTGCGCCGGGCGCTGGCCCGGATCCCGGCGGGCGCGCGGGTCGCCTCGATCTGTACGGGGTCGTTCGTGCTGGCCGCGGCCGGGCTCCTGGCAGGGCGGCGGGCGACGACGCACTGGAAGTCGTGCGACGAGATGCGCACGCTGTACCCGGAGATCGACATCGACCCCGACGTGCTGTACACGGATGACCGGGGCGTGCTCACCTCGGCCGGCGTCGCCGCGGGGATCGACCTGTGCCTGCACATGATCAGGAGCGATCACGGCGCCGAAGTGGCCAACACCGTCGCGCGGCGCACCGTCGTACCGCCTCACCGGGAGGGCGGACAGGCACAGTACATCGAACAGCCGGTGCCCGGGCCGGGAGTCAACTCGACGGCCGCCGCCCGGACGTACGCCCTCGGTCATCTGGGGGAGTTGCTGACCTTGGAGGATCTGGCCCGGGAAGCGGCGATGAGCGTGCGGACCCTGAGCCGGCGCTTCCTCCAGGAGACGGGAGCGACACCGATGCGCTGGCTGGCCGAACAGCGGCTGCAGCATGCGCGGCTGTTGCTGGAGCGGACGGAAGAGCCGGTGGACCGGATCGCCGCGGAAACCGGTTTCGGCACCGGGACGGCGATGCGCCAGCACTTCAGGGAGGCGCTGGGAGTGTCGCCACGTACCTACCGCAACACCTTCCGTGGAACGAACTGAGCGGCGGGTACGCGCCACTTCCCCCGGTGCGGATGCCTCCCGTCGGGCCCTCCTCCCCGCTCCGGCCCGCCCCGCCGGGCCGGATCAGGCCTACCTCCCTGATGCGGGGGCACACGCAGACCAACTGCCGAAGGAGTCGGTCATGCTGGGACAGCCGCGTACTGCTTGCCATCGCCTTCCTGACCCGCGCCGCCGACCTCACGTCGAACGACGTCCTCCCGTTGATGAACGTTGCCGCCCGGCCCGGCGCGGCCGGCCCCGCACAGGGCGGGCATCGGCAACGGACGGCGCTCCGACCGGCGGTGACCTGACCGCGACTCCGGCCGGACGGGCACTCGCACCCTCCGCAAGGTGGGAGTGGACGAGCGCCCCGCCCGCCACGCGGCACCATGACCCGAAGTGAGTCCTCCGAAGCCGCCGACGGGCCGATCCGGGCCCGCTCCGGTGCGGCAAGGACACACACGACGACCGCGGTTCCGTCTCGGACGACCGCGTTGAAGGAGACATCATGATGACCTCGCTCACGACGACCCTGGCCGCCGACGCCTCCGCCGCCCCCGCGTGGTTACACGTGCTGGTGATGGCCGCGGCTGTACTGATCCTCCTCTACAGCCTCTCGCGACACAGCAGTTGACCGAACGGTCGCCCCGCGTTCCTCCGTGGGGCGCCTCCGGCCGAGGGTGGCCGTGGCACTCCCAGGGTGAGGTCACCCAGGTGAAGCGCTGCCTGGCAGGAGCCGCCGGATCGCCCGATGGTTGCGGCATGACCTTTTCTTCCGCATCGGCCTCGGCCGTATCCACACGCTCCGCCCCTGCCGCCGAATCCGGTCGTCCCCTCGCCGGGCGGGTGGCCGTGGTGACCGGGGCCACCAGCGGCATCGGCGCCGCCACCGCCCGGAAGCTGGCCCTCGGCGGCGCCTCTGTCGCCCTGATGGGCCGCCGCGAGGACAGGCTCACGGAACTGGCCGAGGAGCTGCGCCCGGACGCTTCCGGCCAGATCCTTACCGTGGCCGTGGACCTCTCCCAAACCCGGTCTCTCGCCGAGGCGGCGGCGTCCGTACGGTCCCGGCTCGGCCGGGTCGACCTGGTCGTGGCCAACGCCGGCGCGATGCTGGGCGCGCCGTTCGAGACCGCCGACACCGCCGAGTGGGACCGCATGCTCGACGTCAACCTGCGCGGACTGCTCCACACCGGCCGCGCCTTCGTCGACGACCTGCTCACCGCGGCGGAGCACGGTCCGGCCGATCTCGTGCACATCGGTTCCGTCGGCGGCCACAGCCTCTACCCCAACTGGTCCGTCTACTGCGCCACCAAGGCCGCGGTCGCCCACCTCACCCGCAACCTGCGAGCCGAGCTCGGACCGCGCCATGTACGGGTGCACACCATCGAACCCGGCGTCACGGCGACCGAGCTGGGAGACGACATGCTCAACGAGGACATGCGCGCCGCCCTCGCCCGGATGCGCACCGGTCCGCGCCCGCTGTCCGCCGAGGACATCGCCGAGTCCGTCGCCTTCACCGTCACGGCGCCGGCCCATGTGAACATCGCCGAGATGATCGTGGTCCCTGTGCACCTCGGCTGACACGGGTAGCGCACCTTCTCCGCCCCTCGAAACATTTCGCTGCCAAGTCCGAATGATGCGAGGGGTATTGACGCTCCCGCTGAGGCTTCTATCATCCAGGTTGCCCGAAGTGCCGGTAACTGTCCGATACTTCGAACGTACGGCTCTCGAACCGCGTCGGACCCGGTTCGGTCTGCGCGTGGCAGGGCATGTCACAGCACCGCGCAGGCCAGGCTGCTTCGGCACTTCGGGCGACCATGTCGAAACCTTTCGCGTCATGGCGAGAAGGAGCGACCGGTATGTCATGGCGCGAACAAGCGCACAGGAGGAGAGCCATGAATCCCCCCACGCGACGCGGCAGGCGCCGTGCCTCGATGTCAGGCCTGCTGACGGCCTTCGCGCTGCTGGCGACCGGGGTCGCCGCCGCCGCACCCGCCGCCGAGTCCGCACCGGTCCAGGCGAGCACCCTGGGCGCCCAGGCAGCCCAGTCCGGACGGTACTTCGGGACCGCCGTGGCGGCCGGCAAACTGGGCGACGGGACGTACGCGACGATCCTGGACCGCGAGTTCAACTCGGTCACGCCCGAGAACGAGATGAAGTGGGACACCGTCGAGCGGTCCCGCGGCTCGTTCGACTTCGCCCCCGCGGACCAGATCGTCAACCGTGCCTCGGCGCGCGGCCAGCGCGTACGGGGCCACACACTGGTCTGGCACTCCCAACTGCCCAGTTGGGTCAGCTCCCTCACGGACGCGAACACACTGCGCGGCGTGATGAACAACCACATCACCACGGTGATGAACCACTACAAGGGCAAGGTCCAGGCCTGGGACGTGGTCAACGAGGCCTTCGCCGACGGCGGCAGCGGTCAGCACCGCCCCTCGGTGTTCCAGAACCTGCTCGGCGACGGCTTCATCGAGCAGGCCTTCCGTACCGCGCGGACCGCCGATCCGGCGGCCAAGCTCTGCTACAACGACTACAACATCGAGAACTGGAGCGACGCCAAGACCCAGGGCGTGTACCGCATGGTGCGCGACTTCAAGGCGCGCGGCGTGCCCATCGACTGTGTCGGCTTCCAGGCGCACTTCGGCACCGGCGGCCCGCCGTCCGGCTTCCGGACGACGCTGGCGAACTTCGCCGCCCTCGGCGTGGACGTACAGATCACCGAACTCGACATCGCCCAGGCGCCGGCGGCCGCGTACACGAACACCGTCCAGGCGTGCCTGAACGTCGCGCGGTGCACCGGGATCACCGTGTGGGGCATCCGGGACAGCGACTCCTGGCGCAGCGGGGAGAACCCGCTGCTGTTCGACCGTAACGGCAACAAGAAGGCGGCCTACCAGGCGACGCTGACCGGCCTCGGCGGCAGCGCGGTCACGGCGGCACCCACCGCGAGCACGCGCTCGTCCTCCTCCACGTCGGCCCTGCCCGGCAGTTTCTCCTGGAGCTCCAGCGGCGCGCTGATCGCCCCGAAGCCGGACTCGGCCCACAACATCGCCGGGATCAAGGACCCGTCGGTCGTTTACTACAACGGCAAGTACCACGTGTTCGCCAGCGCCGCGAGCGCCTCCGGCTACAACCTGGTGTACCTGAGCTTCAGCGACTGGTCCCAGGCGGGTTCGGCCACCCACCACTACCTGGACCGCAGCGCGATCGGAACCGGGTACCGGGCCGCGCCGCAGGTGTTCTACTACGCCCCGCAAGGGCTGTGGTACCTCGTGTACCAGACCGGGAACGCTTCCTTCTCCACCAACCCGGACATCAGCAATCCGAACGGCTGGAGCGCGCCCCGCAACTTCTACGCCTCGATGCCCGACATCATCAGGCAGAACATCGGCAACGGCTACTGGGTCGACATGTGGGTGATCTGCGACAGCGTCAACTGCTACCTGTTCTCCTCCGACGACAACGGGCACCTGTACCGCTCGCAGACGACCGTGTCCCAGTTCCCGAACGGGTTCACCAACACCGTCATCGCGGCCCAGGACGCCAACAAGTACGCCCTGTTCGAAGCCGCCAACGTCTACAAGGTGCAGGGCGGCAATCAGTATCTGCTGCTGGTGGAGGCGATCGGATCGGACGGCCGGCGCTACTTCCGGTCCTGGACCGCCACCGGCCTCGGCGGTTCGTGGACGGCGCTGGCCGCCTCGGAGAGCAATCCCTTCGCCCGGGCGAACAACGTCACCTTCCCGGCCGGGTCCTGGACCAGGGACGTGAGCCACGGCGAGATGATCCGGGCGGGCTACGACCAGACGCTGACGATCCCCGCCTGCAAGCTGCAGTACGTGTACCAGGGCCTGAACCCGGGCGCGAGCGGCGACTACAACACACTGCCGTGGCGGCTCGGTCTGCTCACCCAGACCAACTCGGCCTGCTGACCGCCGGGAACCGCGGGGCTCCGGTCCGCCGGGCCTCTCCGCGGGGGGACGGGAAGTGCCGCGATGCCCTGCCGGGGGCTACCCTTCGGTAGTGACGCAGCACCCCATGTCGAACGAGCGGCGGCCCGCGAACCACGGGCCGAAGGCCGCTGCCCGCAACCGGGCCGCTCTGGTCACCGCTGCCCGGGAGATCTACGCGGAGCACGGTCTGGACGCTCCGCTCTCCGCGATCGCGCGTCGGGCCGGGGTCGGGCAGGGCGTCCTGTACCGGCATTTCCCTGACCGGGCCGCCGTGGCGACCGCGGTTCTGGAGGAGAACGTGCGGCAGGTCGAGAAGGCGGCCGCAACCGAGGATCTGGCCTTCGCCGGAGTCCTCGGTGTGCTGACCTGGCATCTGACGGAGTCGGCGGCCTTCATCGGCCTGTTGCACGCCGACGCGGACAGCCGCTCCGACGTCCGCGCGTACGCTCTGGCCCTGTCCGAGCGGGTCGAGCGGGCCCTGCGGGCACACCTGCCGGACGGTCATCGGCTGGGGGCGGCGCAAGATCTCATGCTGGCCGTTGCCATGGTCTCGGGCGCCGTCACCGGCCCCACGCGCGAGGAGCGGGAACACCGGGCGCTGGCGGCCTGGCGGCTGCTCGACGTCGAGGTGGGACCGGTGCGGCCGTTCGAGGGGTGACTGGCGGAGCGGTGTCAGCCGCCGTTGGACTGGCGGATGCCCTTCGCCAGTGCGTCGAAGGTGTACAGGTACCCTCCGGCGGGCCCGCTGACGGTCATGTACGCCTTCCTCCCGCCGGGCGTGATGGCCACGTTCGTCGCCAGCTCCAGCCCTTCGGCGCGGCCCGGGACCTCGACGGTCGCCAGGCGCTCACCGTGCTTGTCGTATACGGCCATCGCGGGCCGGCCGGACAGTCCCACGTAGAGGTTTCCGTCCGCGTCCACAGCGATCGAGTCGGTCTGGGCGATCCCGCCGTCGACGCGGATGGCGGTGTGCCGGGAGGTCACCCCTCCCTTCGCGTCGAGGCTGAGGTAGGAGATCCGGTTCTGGGTGAGCTCGCTGATCCACAGCCCGCGGTAGTCCACGTCGAACGAGATACCGTTCGTCGCGGCCAGTTCCTCGGCCAGGACGGTGGCCTTCTTGCCGTCGCGGTCGATCCGCACCACACGCCCGTGCTCCTTGCCCTCCGCCAGGCCGCGTGTGTCGCTCAGGTACAGGTTGCCTGCCTTGTCAAAGGCGATGTCGTCGAGGTTCATCTGCGCCCCCTCGACCTCGCCGGAGAAGAAGACCCGCGGATCGCTGCCGTCCGGGGCCAGGCTCACGACCTCGCCGTGGGCGTAGTCGCTCAGGTAGAGCCGTCCGTCGTACGGGCTGAACTGTGCCGAGGTGTAGGCCCCTCGCCCGTCGGTGTGGACCGCCTTCGACGTCTTCTTCTCGATGTTGACGCGTATCACCTTCGGCTCACCCTCAGGTGCGGTGACGTCGACGACGAACAGGTCACCGTTCTCGTCGAAGGTCGGACCCTCCAGCAGGGTCATCCCGGTCTCCTCGTGCACCTTCGTCAGCTGCATGACCTTCTGCGCGCGGATGGTCCGGCCCGCGCCCGCGGAGGCCGTCGTGTCCCCGCGGTCACCGGGGTCGCCTGTGTCCGTGCCGCATCCGGTGAGCGCCAGCGTGCCGATCGCGGCGAGCACGGCAAGGGATCGGATCGGGAGTCGTCGCATGGGGGGTCACTCTTCCTGTCCGTATTTCTGCGGGTGCCGTCGGCAGGAAGCGCGCGTGGGCCCGCCGGAGGGCGGACGTGCTCGTTCCGAGTGCCGCGGTACGCACCCGCACTCCAACCGGACAGCGTTGTCCGGTAGTTGCTACCGTAGCGGAAGGCCGCTCGTCCCGGGCGGCCGGCACAACAGCGGACCAACCGGATCGAGGACCCCCACATGACGACTCCTCAAGCGCCGACCTCCGACGAACTCGCCGCGCTGAGACAGCGTTACCACCTCGAACGCGAGCGGCGGGTACGGCCCGACGGCGCCGGCCAGTACCGGCCCACCGACGCCGAGTTCGGCTACTACGCCGCCGATCCGTACGTGGGGGACGTGGCCGGGCGCGAGCCGCTGCGGGACACCGTCGACGTCGCCGTGGTCGGCGGCGGATTCGGCGGCATCCTCGCCGGGGCCCGGATGCGGCAGCAGGGCCTGGAGCGCGTCCGGATCGTCGAGATCGGCGGCGACTTCGGGGGCACCTGGTACTGGAACAGGTACCCGGGCATCCACTGCGACATCGAGTCGCACGTCTACCTGCCGCTGCTCGACGAGACCGGATACGTACCCGAGTGGAAGTACGCGCCCGGCGAGGAGATCCGCCGCCACGCGGTGCGGATCGCGCAGAAGTTCGACCTGTACCCGGACGCGCTGTTCTCCACCGGGGTCACCTCGCTGACCTGGGACGAGGCATCCGAGAAGTGGATCGTGGCCACCGACCGCGGCGACGCGTTCCGGGCCACGTACGTCGTCACCGCCACCGGCACCCTCTCCCAGCCGAAGCTCCCCGGGATACCCGGTATCGAGGACTTCAAGGGCCACACCTTCCACACGTCGCGGTGGGACTACGGCTACACGGGCGGCACCGCGGACGGCGGCCTGTCGGGGCTCTCGGAGAAGCGGGTGGGCGTCGTCGGCACCGGCGCCACCGGCATCCAGGTCATTCCGATGCTGGCCGAGGACGCCGGACACGTCTACGTCTTCCAGCGCACCCCCTCCACCGTGGACGTACGCGCCAACCGCCGCACCACCGCTCAGGACGTCGGCGCCGACCACGACGGCTGGGCACGCGAACGCCGCGACAACTATCTGCGCATCGTCTCCGGTGAGCCGGCCGAAGAGGATCTCGTGGCGGACCGCTGGACCATGTCGGCGGGTCTCCTGGAGAAGCTCCTGCCCAGCTTCCGTCGTCAGGGCGACCGGGAGACCTTCGAGGCAGCCTACGAGGCCGCCGACGCCGCCAAGATGAACGAACTCCGCACCCGCGTCGAACGGACCGTCACCGACCCGGACACGGCGGAGAAGCTCAAGCCCTGGTACCGGTACGCCTGCAAGCGTCCCACCTTCTCCGACAAGTACTACCCGGCGTTCAACCGCGCCAACGTCACCCTGGTCGACACCGCGGACACCCACGGCATCGAGCGCGTCACCGAACACGGGGTCGTGGTCGGCGGCACCAGCTACGAGCTCGACTGCCTGATCTTCGCTACCGGTTTCTCCGTCGGTACCTCCGGCGTCCTCTCCGGCAAGCTCCCCGTCCACGGCCGGGAAGGAACCCAACTGCTCCACGCCTGGGCGCAACAGGGTCCGCGCACCCTGCACGGCTTCACCAGCAACGGCTTCCCGAACCTGATCCAGATGGGATCCGTGCAGAACGCCAGCAGCGTCAACTACACGCACATCCTCGACGAGCAGGCCGTCCATGCCGCCGCCCTCGTCGCGGCGGCCGAAGCCGAGGGGGCCCTCGTCGAACCGTCCCGCGAGGCCGAGGACGACTGGATCGCCCTCCTGTCGAAGGACGCCCCCGACCACGAGTGGTTCCACGCCGAGTGCACCCCCGGCTACTACAACGGCGAGGGACGCGGCCGGCCGAACGGGCCGAGCGGCTACCCCTACGGCGCATTCGCCTTCCACGAACTCCTGAAGCGATGGCGTGAGGAGTCCATGGACGAGATCCTCCGGACCAGGACCGCCCAGCAGCTCTAGGACGCGTACGGAAGCGCTCCTGGTCGGCCCGGCAGCCGCCGGTCGCCCAGGCCCTGGACCGTGCGGGGCCTGGGCGACCGTGTGGTGCTCCGGTGCCGAGGAGGATCATCGGGACGGCGGCCCATGCCATCGACGGCACGGAGCGTGGTCGGGGACCTGTTCCCTCACACGGCCCAGCCCCGCTGCGCGGGACCGAGGACGGGTGGGTTCTGGTACTCCCCGGCGGGGCCGATGTCGGCGTCCTCCCACTCGGGGTCGTAGGCGCAGGGGACACTGGCGCCGCCGGTGAAGTACTCCCGGTCCGCGTACCAGGTGAAGGACATCCGCTCGGCCCCGTCGTTCCGCTGGACGAACAGGTCCCAGTTGCCTTTTGCGCCGTCACGGTAGGACGAGACCGTCCAGCCGTTGTCCTTGAGGTGGTGGTGCAGTCGGCGCAGGCCGGAGACGGCCCGACTCGCGGGCACGTGGTCCAGCGCCCAACTGTGGCTCATCCGGTAGGCGCCGTCGACGGTCTTGTCCTCCAGCCCCAGCAGGCCCCCGTCGTAGCAGAAGCCGGAGCTGAACGTGTTCTCCGTGCTGACGCCGATGTCCACGACTCCCGGCTCTACGGTGCGCGTGAAGCCCAGGACGTCGTACGCCTCCTGCGAGCGTTGGAACGCGCGGCTCGCCATGTCCTCGGGCGTGACACGGGGAAAGTCCGTCGACCCCCATGATCCCCGTACGAGCGGGACGGCCAGAGCGAGTACGACGACCAACGCGACGCAGCTACATCCGATGGCCCCGAGGACAGAGGAGGCGGGCCTGGACTCGGTCGTGGCGGGGGTGCTGCTGGTCGGTGCGATCTCTGCCGGCATACCGGGACGCTATGCCGGCGGGGGAGCGCCGCGGATGGGCGCGGATACCCGGCAAGCAGTGGGTATGCGTACTCAGTCGATCTGCGCGGAGAGCGCGCGGCGCTCGGTCGGGCCGGTCAAGGCGCGGGGACGGGGCCGCCGGGCCGGAACCGCTCCACCCCGACGATGTGCCGCACCTTGACCGCGCGCACGATCACCGCGACCCGCTGCTCACCAGGCATGATCCACTCGAACCGTTCGCTGCCCAGATACTTCCGGGCCAGCCGGTCCATTCGGTCGTGCGCCTCCTGGCCGTCGACGAAGCGGGCCACCTCGCCACTGATCTGCACGCGGTCGAAGGGATCGACGGCGTCCGCGTGCGAGAGGTAGACGCGGGGGTCTCGGCGCAGATTCTCCTCCTTCACCCGGCCCATCGAGGTGTTGAACGTCAGCTCGCCCTCTCCCTCCAGATCCACCCACATCGGACTGACCTGCGGCGCTCCGTCGGCGAACACGGTGCCGACGTACCAGATGTTGGGGGCTTGCAGCCGGGCACGGACGGCTTCGTCGAAAATCGCAGTCATTCCCGGAGGCTATCAACCATGATCGGCGGGACGGATCGGGGGGAAACCATGGATTCCGGATCAGGTTCATGATGCGGTCGGGTGGCCGGAGACATCCCTCCCTCGACCTGCGCCTGCCGGTCGTCAACTTCGGTCAGGAGCCTGCGTTCGCCCCGCTGCCGGACGGTGAACCCCGCCTCCATTACCTCGCACGTAATCGACGCCACCCGCTTCGCCCGGCACCCTTGCGGTACCTGAACCCGGGCGGCGCACTCCGTCCGAGTTCAGGCCCTCGACCAGCCCGTACGACCTCGATGGAGGCTGATTCGCCATGTCCGCAACCCTGCTCGCCGGCATCTCCCGCACCACTGAGCCGCAGACGATGCTGCGCCGGTTCCTCACTCTCGACGCCCTGGTCACCGGTGTCAACGGACTGGCGTATGTCACGGCGTCCGGACCGCTCGGTCGGCTGCTCGGGGTCGACGGCGCCGTCCTGGTCGGACTGGGCGTATTCCTCACTCTGTTCGCGGTCGGAGTCGGTTGTCTCGCCGCCCGCCGGCAGCCGCCGCGACTGCCCGTGAAGGCCGTCGTCGACGCGAATCTGCTGTGGGCCGTGCTCAGCGTCGCCGCGCTTGCGCTCTGGTTCGAACCGACCACGGCCGGCGCCGTCTGGATCCCGGTGCAGGCGCTGACCGTCGCCGGTTTCGCCGTCCTGCAGTGGTCCGCGCTGCGCCGGACCTGAGACCGGCTACGGCAGGACAGCACGGAGTCTCCCCGCTTGGGCCCTGCCCTGGGCTGTGGGGAGATCCGCGGCAATTCCTGGCGAAATCCACGAGAATGGCTGAAGGACCCGACGGGCAAGGTCACTTCCTACGAGTACGACGGCAACGACGTCCGTTGTACGGAGAACTCGTTGCCGTCAGGGTCGAGCATCAGCACCCGGACGCCGTCGCCCTCACCGATGTCGGTGCGCGTCGCGCCAAGCGAGATCAGGCGGTCGACCTCCGCCTCCCCGTCGGCCTCGGCGGGGAGCGCCAGCTCGAAGTACAGCCTGTTCGTTCCCGTCTTCGGAGCCACGGGAGGACCACCCCACGTGATCTTCGTACCGCCGTTCGGTGATTGGACGGCGGTTTCCTCGTCCTGGTCCCAGACCAGCGGCCACCGCAGCGCCTCGCTCCAGAAGTAACCGACCTTCTTCGTACCGTCGCAGGCCAGCGCTCCGATGAAGCCGGTGTCGGCGAGGAACTTGTTGCCCGCCTCGATCACACAGAACTCGTTGCCGTCCGGGTCGGCGAGCACCACATGCCCCTCTTCCGGGAGCTGTCCCACGTCGATGTGTTTCCCGCCGAGTTCCAGCGCCCTGGCCACCGTCCGGTGCTGGTCCTCCGGGGAGGTGCTCGTCAGGTCGAAGTGCGCCCGGTTCTGGCCGATCTTCGGCTCCTGGCCCGGCAGGAAACGAATGCGGAACCCGGCGGTATCAGGGGGCAGGATCGCGACGTCGTCCGGACCGTCGGTCAACTCCCAGCCCAGGACCCCGGACCAGAAGTGCGCCAAGTCCGACGGCCGGGTCGCGTTGAAGCAGATCGCGAACAGTTGACTGGTCATACCTCGTGCATCTCCGATCCACTGATGGTCGACAGGGCGCCTCGCCCTCCCCGCGGGCGCAGCCTAGGGGTGGCCGTACGGCACCCGCATCCGAGTTTCCGGCGCGGCGAAGCCGGGGTCTCCCACACGATGACGAGCGCGAGGCAGCCGAATAGCGGAGTCTTTGAAGTCCGCCGAAGAACTTCGCGAGGTGATGTCGAGAACCCGCGCGCGGCTCCGTCCCAGGAGCGAACACAGCCACAATGGGCCGTACACAACGGGCCGTGCCTCACCCAAGGAGAACATGATGGCCAAATACTTGCTGCTCAAGCACTACCGGGGCGCGCCGGCGTCGGTCAACGACGTGCCGATGGACCAGTGGGAGCCGGAGGAGGTTTCGGCCCACATGCAATACATGCGCGACTTCGCCGCTCGGCTTGAGGGCACCGGCGAGTTCGTCGACAGTCAGGCGCTCTCCCCCGAGGGCACGTTTGTCCGCTACGACGGCGAGGGGCGGCCGCCGGTCACCGACGGGCCGTTCGCGGAGACCAAGGACCTGATCGCCGGCTGGATGGTGATCGACGTCGAGACCTACGAGCGCGCGCTCGAACTGGCCGGTGAGCTGTCCGCGGCTCCGGGTGCGGGTGGGAAGCCGATCCACGAGTGGCTCGAGTTGCGCCCGTTCTACGGCGAGCAGCCCACGGCCACCGAGTGAACGAGTCGCGGCTCCGCGAGCTGGTGCCTGCGGTGATCGGTGTTCTCGTCCGTCGCGGAGCGGACTTCGCGGCGGCCGAGGACGCCGTGCAGGACGCCCTGGTCGAGGCCGTGCGCGCGTGGCCGGACGACTCTTCCCCAAGCTCTCGGCTTCGTTCGAGCAGGGGAGACCCCATTCGGGACCCCAAGGGCTGGCTGGTCACGGTGGCCTGGCGCAAGTTCCTCGACGCCGTCCGCGCCGATACCTCCCGGCGCCGGCGGGAGGAGCTGGTCGAGGCCGAGCCCACGCCCGACCCGGGCGAGGCGGTGGACGACACGCTTCATCTGTACTTTCTGTGCGCGCACCCGTCCCTGACCCCGGCCTCGGCCGTCGCGCTCACGCTGCGCGCGGTCGGCGGTCTGACCACGCGGCAGATCGCGCAGGCCTACCTTGTGCCGGAGGCGACGATGGCCCAGCGGATCAGCAGGGCCAAGCGGACCGTCTCCGGCGTCCGGTTCGACCAGCCCGGTGACGTCGCCACGGTGCTGCGCGTGCTCTACCTGGTCTTCAACGAGGGCTACTCCGGCGACGTCGACCTCGCCTCCGAGGCGATCCGGCTCACTCGCGAACTGGCGGCCAGGACCAACCACGAGGAGGTCGCGGGCCTGTTGGCGCTCATGCTGCTCCACCACGCACGGCGCCCGGCCCGGACCGGATCCGACGGCAGGCTCGTGCCGCTCGCCGAGCAGGACCGCGGTCTGTGGAACACCCGGCTGATCAGCGAGGGCGTCGAGATCCTCCAGACCGCCCTCGCCCGCGACCGCCTGGGCGAATTCCAGGCCCAGGCGGCCATCGCCGCGCTGCATGTCGACGCCAGGACCGCCGAGGAGACCGACTGGGTGCAGATCGTCGAGTGGTACGACGAACTGGTGCGGCTCACCGACAGCCCGGTGGCCCGCCTCAACCGGGCCGTCGCGGTGGGCGAGGCTGACGGTCCGCGGGCCGGCCTGGCCGCCCTGGCGGGGCTCGATCCCTCCCTGCCACGGCACACCGCCGTCGCGGCGTACCTGCACGAGCGTGACGGTGATCCGGTGACCGCGGCACGGCTCTACGCCCAAGCCGCCCGATCAGCGCCCAACCTCCCCGAACGCGACCACCTCACACGACAGGCCGCCCGGCTCAACGCGCGGATGCGCAGGTGAGCGGCGAACCCGTCGGTGGTGCCGTCGTGCCGGCAGGCGGCGATACCCACCGGACCGCGCGCCGGGTGGCGGGCCCGCGCACCGGCCGGCGCGCGGTCAGGGCATGGTGAGGACCGGCTTGACGACCTGGCCGGTGGCGGCAGCGGTGGCGGCCTCCTCGATCGCGGCCAGTGGGAAGTCCCGGACGATCCGGTCCACCGGCAGCCGCCCGGCCCGGTACAGGTCGATCAGGGCGGGGATGAACCGGCGCGGCACCGCCGCCCCCTGATTCACCCCCACGATCCGGGGGCCGCGGTCGAGCATCCGGGGTACGTCGAAGTGCGCCTCGGCCCCGGCGGGGGGCGCCCCGACCACCCCGCACACCCCGCCCACGGCCAGGCCGTCCACGGCCTGGCGCAGCACCTCCGGGCGGCCGCTGGTCTCCAGCGCGCACTGCACACCGGCGCCGCCGGTCAGCCCGGCGATCACCTCGGCCGGGTCCTCGGCGCCGGGGTCGACCACGTGGGTGGCACCCAGCTCGCGGGCCAGTTCCCGCCGCGCCTCCCGGGGATCGACCGCGATGACCCGGGTGGCCGCGGTCAGCCGCGCCGCCATCACGGCGGACAGTCCCACGGAGCCGGCGCCGAACACGGCGAGCACGTCCCCCGGGGCGGGGCGCAGCACATGGAGCACCGCCCCCGCCCCCGTCTGCACCCCGCAGCCCAGCGGCGCGACGATCCGGGGCGGTACGTCGGCGGGGACGCGTACGACACCGCGCTCGCCGGTCAGCGCGAGGGTCGCGAACGACGACTGGCCGAAGAAGTGGCCGTGGAGCGCGGACCGGGCGTGCCGGCCGGTGCCCCGCAGGGTCGGGCTGCCGTCCAGGCGGCTGCCCCCGGACAGGTTGAGCCGGAACCAGTGCGCACACCGCACCGGCTGCCCGCTGTGGCAGGCCAGGCACTCCCCGCAGGACGCGAAGCTGATCGCGACCGCGTCGCCGGGGGCCACTGAGGTGACGGCCGACCCCACGGCCTCGACGGTGCCCGCCCCCTCGTGTCCCAGCACCGCGGGCAGGGGGAAGGGAGTGGCCCCGGCGCGTACGCTCAGGTCGGTGTGGCAGATACCGGCGGCGCGCATGCGTACCAGCACCTCACGGGGGCGGGGCGGGTCGACGGCGATCTCCTCCAGGGTGAAGCCGTCGCCCTCGGCGCGGACCACGGCGGCTGTGGCGATGGGCATGGGTGACTCCTCAAAGGGCGGCCGGCGACTGCCGAGCCGGACGGTGAACGGTCCGGCGACTGCCGAGCCGGACGGTGAACGGCCGTCAGGGCAGCACCGCGCCACGGCGTGCCGTGCGCAGGGCCTGGGCGGCGATGGTCAGGGTCGGGTTGACGGCGGCGGAGGACGGGAAGAACCCGCCGTCGACGACGTACAGGTTGCGCACCTGGTGGCTTCGGCAGAGCGGATCCAGCACCGAGCGGGCCTCGTCGGTCCCGAAGACGGTGGTCCCGCACTGATGGCCGGTGGCCTCCACCCCCATCCGCTCGGCGAGGACCAGCGGATATCCGGCGCGGCGCATCATCCGGGCCGCGGCGTGGGTCAGACGTCGGTGTGCGTCCGTGTTGGTGGGCCGCCGGTGCAGTGTGATCGTTCCGCCGGATCCGAGAACCACCCGGTTGCGCGGTGTCGGCAGGTCCTCGGACATGACCCACCACTCCACACTGCGGGCGGTGGCGGCGGCCAGCAGCCGACGCGGTGTCCGAGGGCGGGCGGCGGCCACCGCGGCGGTGGGCAGCCTGCCCATGAGCTGGAGGTTGCCCAGCGGGCGCGGCGTGTGGTCGCCCGGCTGGTAGAAGTCGTTCACCCCCAGCGTCTTCTGGAAGACGACAGGATTGCGGCGGAGCGGGTCGATCGCGGTCAGCACGGTGTTGTTGTGCATCATCAGGTTGCGCCCGACCAGGCCACTGCCGTTGGCCAGCCCGTCCGGATGCGCGGAGCTGTGCGAGCGCAGCAGGAGCGCGGCGGAGTTGACGGCGCCGCAGGAGACGACGACGGTACCGGCGCGGATGGTGACCTTGCGCCCGTCCCGTTCCGCCTCGACGGAGGTGACCCTGGTCCCGGCCGGGTCGGTGCGCAGCCGGGACACGTAGGTGCCGGTCAGCAGCCGGACGGTGGGCTCGCGCAGCGCCGGGCGCAGCGCCCGGGTCTCCGCGTCGCTCTTGGCGCTGACCCGGCACGGGAAGCCGTCGCAGGTGCCGCAGCGCACGCACGCGCCGCCGTCGGCCAGATCGATGCCCAGCTCCAGCGGGTAGGGGTGGAGCCCCTGCGCGCGCAGCCGCTCCGCCAGCTCGCCGATCCGCGGTTCGTGCGGTACGGGTGCGAAGGGGTACGGGCCGGAGCGCGGCGCGGCGGTGGGGTCGGACCCCGCCCGGCCGTGCACCCGGTACAGACGCTCGGCCTCGGCGTAGAAGGGATCCAACTGGGCGTGGCCGTAGGGCCAGGCGGGGGAGGGGCCGTCCGGGTGCCGGGTCTCCTCGAAGTCGCTCGCGCGCATCCGGGGCAGGGCCGCGCCGTACACCTTGGTGGTCCCACCGACGTAGTAGTGGGTGCTCGGTGTGAAGCCGGTGCCGTCGGCGGTCCGCCAGGTCTCGGCGTTCTTGTACCGGCCCTCGGCCATGACGGCCTGCGGTGACCAGTTGTCCGCCTCGCGGGGCAGGAAGCCGCCGCGTTCGACGACCAGGACGCGTGCGCCGGTGCCGGCGAGCGCCCACGCCAGGGTGGAGCCGCCCGCGCCCGAGCCGATGACGGCCACGTCGGTGTCGTACCGGTCCTGGTGGCGCCGGACCACGGGCGGGGTGCCGGGGCCGAAGATGTCGCCGGTCATCCGGTGCCTCCCGGTGCGCCGGGGGCGGGCTGGAAGAGCCGGACCGCCGTGTCGTCCTGGTAGGGCACGTGCTCCGGGCCCTGGACGAGTTCCAGGTGGAGGCCCCACGGGGTGGTGAGGTAGACCCAGCGGGTGCCGGCGATGGGTCCCTCCTTCACGGTCTGCGGTTCGCCGCGCATCCGGACTCCCGGATACCCGAGCAGATGGGCGGCCGAGGCGTCGAAGTCCTCGGTCCACAGGGCGAGGTGATGCCCGCCCCAGTCGCTGTTGCGTGGCATGCGGCGCCGTCGGCCGGGGCCCGTGTACTGGAACAGCTCCACGTTGGTGACCGGTCCGAGCCGCAGCATGGCGATGTGCGCGGTGGCCCGGCGGTCGACGCCCAGTTGGCGGGCCATCCAGTCGCCGTCCGGGTCGGCTATCGGGCCGGTGCGGTAGGCGAGCCGGGCGCCGAGGACGCCGGTGAAGAAGGCGACGGCCTGGTCGAGGTCGGGCACCGTGTAGGCGACGTGGTGCACGGCGGTGGCGCCGGGCACCCGCAGCCGGTTCTCCGGGGAATCAGGGCGGTTCATGAGGTGTGCTCCTCGGTGGTGTCGGGGACGCGGCACGGCAGTCGCCGGGCCACGGCGTCGGGGGTGAGGGTCAGGCAGAGCAGTTCGGCGCCCCGGGGGCCGGCCCGCGGGCGTACGTCCTCGCCGCGCGCGGCGACCAGCAGGCCGCGCTCGCCGAGCGTCGCCCGAGGACGCGAGCCGGTGCCGGGGGCCGGATCCGGCCCGTCCGGGTCGAGGATGAGGGAGCCGCTCAGCACGTACCACGCGGCCTCGGTGCCGTCGCGGCCCATCAGGTCGAAGTGGGCGTCGGGGCTGAGGCGCAGATGGTCCACGGCCTCGCATTCGCTGTGCAGCATGCCCCGCCGGGCCAGGCAGCGGACGCGGACGCGTTCGCTGCCCGGGCCGAGCAGCACGGTGGGCCGGGCGAGGGACACGGTGATCATTCGTGGTCTCCTTCCGGTACGGCCAGGACGGCGTGGAAGTACTCCAGCCCCTGGATCCCGGCCCGGAGGCTGACCTGGCTGCCCAGCGGCAGGGTCAGGGACCGGCCGGGAGCGAGCGGGACCGTGGTCTCCTCCGCGCGGGCGGTGCCACCGCCCGCCGTGACGAAGACGGTGTGTTCGACGCCCTCGGCGTGCAGGTGCGTCTCGTCGGCCGGCAGCAGCCGGGCGAGGCGTACGGTGCGCAGCGGGCCGGTGAGCACGGTGGAGGCGTCCACCGGCCCGTTGGCGTACAGATCGGGGATGACAGCGCTGTTCGGGGCCTTCACGGTGGATTCCTTCCGCTGGTCGGCAGGGGCGGGGAGTTCGATGACGAGCCATGCCAGCGGCTCGTCGCCGGTGTTGCGCAGGCCGTGCCGGGTACCGAGCCCGGTGAGGACGGTGTCGGCGGTGCCCACGGCGTACGGGCGGCCGTCGAGGGTGATCTCACCCTGGCCGGAGACGACGAAGTACAGCTCCTCGGTGCGGGTGTGCCGGTGCTCCCCGCTGACGCCTCCCGGCGGCAGCCAGGCCCACTCCACGGCCTCCCAGGCGCCGTGCAGTCCGGTACGGCGGCTCAGGCACGCCCAGCGTGAGTGCCCCCCGGCGGCGTGCACCCCGTGGACGTCGGCCGGTGCGTGGACGTCCGCGCTGATGACGGCGTTACGCATGGCGGGCCTCCCGCGCCGTGTCGCGCCGCCGCTGGTGTTCGCGCAGGAGCAGGGCGGCGCTGGTGATCTCGGATGCCGTGAGGTTGTTGACGAAGACGGCGTCGCCGATGCCGACGGGCAGCGGCAGCCGCTGGCTGCCGTCGCGGTGGCGCACCGTGTCGGCCAGCGCGTCGGCGAGCACGCCCGGTTCGCACAGCGGGTGCCAGACCGGCAGCCGCAGCCGGCTCATCAGGTTCAGGACCTGGTCGCGTCTGCTGGCGTCGGTCAGCCCGCGCTGCCAGGCGACGACCGTGGTCAGGGCCATGTCCAGGCTGACGGCCTCGCCGTGGAGGAGGGCGGGCAGCGCCCGCATCTCCAGCGTGGGGCTGAAGGAGTGGCCGTAGTCGACGACCCGCTCCAACTGGTGCTCCCACAGGTTGGGCTGGAGTTCCTGGAGCATGCCGTGAACGGCTCGGGCGAGCACCTCGTCGCCCGGGCCACCGCCCTGGGCCGTACGGCCGAAGCGCTCGGCGATCAGCCGCTCGCCGTGCTGGTCGAGCAGGTCGAACAGACACCGGTCCTTGATCAGCCCGATCTTGAGGATCTCCGCCATGCCGTTGCTCAGGTGCCGCCGGCCGAGGGTAGCGAGGAACGACGGGTCCAGCAGGGTGGCGTCGGCCGGGTGGTAGGTGCCCAACCGGTTCTTGTGCGGCCCGAAGTTGACCCCGGTCTTGGCGCCGACCCCGGCATCGACCAGCCCGATCAGGGTGGTGGGCACCCGGACGTAGGGGGTCGAGCGGCGGTAGAGGCTGCAGGCCAGCCCCACGATGTCGAGCAGTACCCCGCCGCCGACGGCGATCACGGGCTCACATCGGCGGGCGATACCGAAGTGGTCCATCGCGGCCGCGACGCGGAAGACCGACTCCATCGTCTTGAGCCGCTCGTGGGCGGGCAGTACGTACATCGTGTGGTCGATCCGGTTCGCGTCGGCGTAGGCGCGGATCCGGTCCCCGTACAGCTCGTACACCCTGGCCTCGACGACCAGCAGCCGGCGTGTCCGGGCGCCTCCCGTGGTGGAACGGGCGGCGGCTCCCGTCGTGGCGCCCGCCGAGACGAGCGCGGGGTTGTCCGGGTCCAGCACGCGGGGCGCGAACGAGACCTGATAGCTGATCGGCTTGGTGGTGCTGACGGTCCACGCCCGGACCGGATCGCCCGAGGTGAACAGTCCGGCCGGCGTGGGAATGGTTTCCTGGTGGTTGCGCACGGGGGCTCCTGGAAGTCGTCTGGATCGATGGGGGATTGGCGCGTTCCGGATCCGAAGTGGTCCGGCCGCGTTACGTGTTCCAGCCTGTCCAAAAGGGAGGACGAGGTCTTGTCTCTCGGCGCACTCCCGGTTGACCGTGAGCGCCCGGCCGTCCACCGTCAGGCGGTACGGGGTGGCGCCGTCCGCACGCGGACGGCGCCACCTGCAGGGCCTTATCCGAACGAGAGGCCCGAGCCGGGCAGTTCGCCGCACAGGGGGCCGTGGTCCCGGGCGAACCACACGCCCTTGCCGGCCATCGGCGACTCGGTCAGCAGCACCGTCGCGTGGACGCCGCACCTGTCGCACAGCCGCCGCACCAGACCCAGCCCCCGGCCCCGCTCGCCGATACCCGCGAGGAGGGCGTCGAGGTCCGCGTCGTCCGGTCTCCGCTGCTCGTCCGCGTCGCCGTCGTCGGGTTCCTGGTCCGAGAGCCCCGGCCAGTGTTCGACGTCGGAGTCGACCACCTCGCACACCAGCGTCTCGCCGGTGTCGCTGAGCCTCAGCTCCCAGGGGCCCGCGCCGTGTTCGTAGGCGTTGGCGACGATTTCACTGGTGGCCAGGATGATGTCCTCGGCGATGTCGGCGGCCAGGGACAACTCGCCGAGCACGGCCCGCACCAGATTCCTGGCCAGGGCCGGGGAGGGCTGCCGGCCGTCCAGTTTCCACACCCGCACGTCGCTGCCCGGGACCATGGGCGGCTCGTTGTTGTCGTGTGCCGTGATCGGTTCGTGGACGCAGATGGTCATGATGACCTCCCGGCAGATGTTCGCTGTGTCTCCAGCCTCACCGGGACGGGCTCCCACGCCTTTCCTTACAGCGCACAGCGGTTGACCGTACGGGCCCGCCGCGCCGGGCCTTTCGGCGGACGCGGCCCGGCACGCCCGCCCCGGGCCGGCGACGGTCATGGAGAACGCGCTGATGGGACCGGTCGCCCGCCGGAGACACCGGCGCGGGGGCGGGCCGGGCGGCCCCCGGCGCTCCGTGTGACTGTGCCGCCACGGACATGCCGGTGTGCGCCGAGTGGCAAGCGCGGGCCCCGGACAACGGCGACCATGTCGACGCGGCCCCCTACGCGCCCCGGGAGTCCGCGGGGCGGTCCGGGCCCTGCCGGATCCAGCCCGCGGCAAGCGGGCCGGCCCGCGCCGACACAGACCGTGTCGTCCGTGGTCACAGCGGTGCCGACCACCGTCGGTGAGGCCCGGACCACGCAGAAGGAGGTGATCGGTATATACGTACAAATGGATCCATGGAGTCCTTTACTGTCAGACTGGAGATGCGGCCGTCGAGAGTGCGGGCTGTCCACACCCTCGGTACGGCGGAGGCAGGGGCGCAGCAGACACGGGCGACCGTGGAAGCGGGCGAAAACCATGTGGAAAGTGACCAGACTCAGCGACTACCAGCAGATCTGCCACGCATTCCAGGAACGTGGCGCCCTTCCGCCGTGCACCCTCGGTCCCGATCCCGGTCCGGGCTTCTCGATGACCCTGCGGGAGAACCGGCTCGGCCCCGTCACCATGGGGGTCACCGACATCTCGGCGCGCAGGCCGTGGACGGGCGAGATGGTCTCCGTGGACGAGTCCGACCTCTACACGGTCGTCATGCCGCTCGTCGGTTTCCACCACGTCGTCCAGCGGGACCGGGAGGTACTGCTCCGGCCCGGTCAGCCGACCCTGCTGGACGCCACCATTCCCACCCGCAGGCAGACCTCCTCGTACGGGCCGTTCCAGATCATGTTCACCGCCGTGCCGCGCTCGGCACTGGGACTGCACACCGGGCGGATCACCGATCATCTGCTCGCGACGGAACTGCCCGCGGACGACGGGATCGGCAGCCTGACCACCTTCTACCTCCGCCGGCTGTGCAAGCAGACCGGGGAACTGAGCCCTGCCGCCGCCGAGCGGGTGGGGCGGAGCTGCGTGGAGCTGATCACCGCCTACGTCGGCGACCTGCTGTGCGACCGGCCCGACCTGGGCGACGGCGTCACCGACGCCCTCGTCCTGCGGGCCCAGAGCTTCGCCGACGCCCATCTGGGCGATCACGAGCTGTCCCCGTCCGCGGTCGCCGCCTCGGTCCACGTCTCCGTACGCTATCTGCACAAGCTCTTCGCCGACCGGCAGATGACGGTGGCAGGCTGGATCCGCCGACGCCGCCTGGAACGCTGCCACCTCGACCTGTCCGACCCGGTCCAGGCATCCTGGTCGATCACCGAGATCGCCCACCGGTGGGGGTTCACGGATTCGGCCCACTTCAGCCGCTCCTTCAAGGCGGCCTACGGACTCAGCCCCCGCGACCACCGGATCACCGCCTGCAGCCCGCCCCGCTGAACCGCGACCGCCCGTGGGACCCACCGCTGGTACGCCGCCGCGGGAGCGGCGCGAGACGCCGCCGCTGCATCCGCCCGCCGCCGCGCGGCCGTTGATCGGCTGTGCGAACATCGGCATGAGAACACGCCCGCCGTGGGCCGCGTCCGTTCCGCCGGTGGCGCGACCGCGTCACTCCGGCGGCCTGCCCGACCCGGGGCCGCGGCATCCCGACCCGGTCCGAGCCGTCTGCTCACCCTCCCGGCGCGGCTGACCACGGCGCGGCGCCCGCGCCCCTCCCCGGACTCCACGACCATGCCGTTCGCGCGCCGTCGCAGGGGACGGCAGAGAAGGAGCCACCGATGCAGGGACCTCAGGCGGACGGCGGGGAGAAGTGGCACGAGACGTACCAGGGCGGCAGCCCCGAGGCGGAACGGTTGATCTTCGAGGAACTCGCCCGGAAGATCATGCGCCTCCAGGTCAGGGCCGGGAAACAGGGCCGGGTCGCTGTGGCCCGCGCCTTCCACGCGAAGGCCGTTCTGGGGGTCGAGAACGCCCGGCTGCTGATCCATGACGACGTCCCGCCCGTACTGCGTACCGGCTTCGTCCGGCCCGGCGCGGAGTACCCGGTCACCGTCCGGTTCTCCAACGCCAACAGCCACGAGCAGGCCGACGCCGCCCCCGACCTGCGCGGGATGGCGCTCCGCGTCGACGCGGTCGACGGCACGCACGATCTGCTCATGTCGAGCTTCCCGGTGAGCCTGGCACGCGACGCCCGCGAGTTCGTCACCTTCGCCATGGTCACGGCGGGGGCTCGCAGCCGGTGGCAGCAAGCGGTCGCGCTGTTCGTCCGGCTTCCCCTGGTCGTGGGCTGGTCCGCGGCCGCGCGGATGCGCCGTAACGCGATCGCCGCCACCCGCCGGACCGTCCGCAGCTTCGCCCTGGAGACGTACTGGAGCCGCAGCGCCATCCTGTGGGGGGACGCCGGTCCGGTGCACTACCTCCTGCGGCCCGCACCGGGCGCGCCCGGTGCACCCGAGGTGTCCGGCACCGACCGGGACCACCTGTGCCACGAGCTCCAGCGGCGGCTGCGGCGGGCCGATGTCGTCTTCGAGCTGTGTGTGCAGCGTTACGCCGATGCCGAGCGCACCCCCATCGAGGACACCTCGGTCGAATGGCGGGAGGCGGACGCGCCCGTTGTTCCCGTCGCCACACTCGTCATCCCTTGCCAGGACGCCACCACCCCCGAGGCGCTGGCGGCCACCCACCGGGTGGAGGAGCTGGCGTTCAACCCCTGGCACACGACCCAGGAGTTCCGCCCGCTGGGCAATCTCAACCGGTCCCGCAAGGCCGTCTACGAGGCGAGCAGCACACAGCGGCTCGGCGAGCGTTTCCTCAGCGAGCCGTCCCGCCGCGAGGCGGTGCTGGGCGCCGCCGCCGAGGCCGTGTTCCGCGGCGTCAACCGCGTCGTCCCCTGGTACCGGCTGCCCCGGCCGCTCCAGCTTCCCAACCTCTTCTTCCTCCGCCGGGTGCTGCGCCGGGTGAACCTGATCGACACCGACACCCACCAGACCCCGCCGCGCCCCGGGCCCGTACCGCCCCCGGTCGACAAGGCCCTGCGGGTCGCCAGGAGTACCGACGGTTCGTTCAACGACCTGTCGGCGCCCCGGATGGGCGCCGTGGGCGCTCCTTTCGGGCGCAATCTGCCGCCCGTGCCACGGCCGGACCTGTTCGACGAGCCCAGCGCGTACACCGTCAGCAGGGAACTGCTCGACCGGGAGGAGTTCCTGCCGGCCCGCTCCCTGAACCTGCTGGCCGCCGCGTGGGTCCAGCTCCAGGTCCACGACTGGACCCAGCACCGGCGCTGCCCGCCGGGCGGCAGGACCGTACAGGTGCCGCTCCCGCCCGGCGTCGACTGGCGCAACACCCCCGGCGGACCCGTGGAGCACATGATGCGGTTCGCTGACGATGTCGGTGTGCGCACCGACGGGCAGGAGTCGGCCGTCACCTTCGGTAACACCGCTTCCCACTGGTGGGACGGGTCCGAGGTGTACGGCGGCGACCACGAGAGCGCCCGGAGGCTGCGCGGGCCGGACGGTGGCCTGCGTCTGGAGGACGGCTACCTGCCCAGCGGCCCCGGCGGGATCCCGCGGACAGGTTTCCACGACAACTGGTGGCTGGGCCTGAGCCTGCTCCACACGCTCTTCGCCCGCGAGCACAACGCGGTGTGCGCGGCGCTGCGCCGCGAGTACCCGGCCATGAACGACACACGTGTCTACCACACGGCGCGGCTCGTGGTGTCGGCGCTCATCGTCAAGATCCACATCCTGGAGTGGACCCCGGCGATCCTGGCCACCAGGACCATCGCGAGCGGCGGGGAGATCATGTGGCGGGGAAATCCGGAGAGCTGGCTCAGGCGGCTGTGGGTGTGGCTGCTCGAAGAGAGCGGGCGGACCGGCATCACCCGGACACCGCCCGACCACGGGACCGCGCCGTTCTCCCTGACGGAGGACTTCGTCACCGTCTACCGGATGCATCCGCTGATCCCGGACGTGTTCGAGCTGTACGACCACCAGGCGGCCCGGCGCCTCCATGTCTCCGACTTCGACGGTGTGTTCGGCGCGGCGGCCGAGCGGATCATGCGCGGCACGGGCCTGACCGACTGCCTGTACTCCTTCGGCATCGCCAACCCGGGCGCGATCACCCTGCGGAACTACCCGCGCGCCCTCCAGCGCTTCCAGCGGGACGACGAGATCATCGACCTGTCCGTCATCGACCTCGTCCGCACCCGCCGCCGCGGAGTGCCCCGCTACAACGACTTCCGGGCCGGCCTGCACAAGCCGCGGATCCGCCGCTTCGAGGACCTCACCGACGACCCGGATCTGCTGGCGCGGCTGAAGCGGGTCTACCCCTCGGTGAACGAGATCGACACCATGGTCGGGCTGTTCGCCGAGAACCCGCCGGAGGGCTTCGGGTTCAGCGACACGGCGTTCCGCGTCTTCCTTCTCATGGCGTCCCGCAGGCTGCAGAGCGACCGTTTCCTGACCGTCGATTTCCGACCCGAGGTCTACACCCCGCTGGGCATGGACTGGATCGAACGCGGCGGCATGAGCAGCGTCATTCTGCGGCACTGCCCCGAGCTGGCGACCTTCATGCCGCGCGGCGCCGGCGCGTTCGCGCCGTGGCAGCCGGCGCGCCCGCCGGGGACCGGCGGAAACGGGCCGACCGGCACCACGTTGTGAGGATGCCGCTCGGGTCAGGGCGTCCCGGTGGTGTCGGCCGTGACGGGCTCGTCGAGGGTGACGGTTCCCGTGCTGCCGTCGACGGTGATCATCTGTCCGGTCCGGATCCGTTCGGTGGCGCCCCTTACGCGGATCACGGCCGGGATACCGTACTCCCTTGCCGCTGTCGGTCCGTGCGCCGTCACCGCGCCGGTCTCGGTGACCAGCCCGCCCGCGGTGCGGAACAGGCGCAGCCGCTGATCCGCCCGGTGGAGGCGCCCACCTCGGTGAGCGTGCGGCCGTCCGGCGTGCGGGCCGGGAGCAGGGTCTCCGCGTCGGTCCCGTCGGAGAGCAGGGCGACCGGAACGGTAGGGCGCCGCAGTTCCCTCAGGTACGCCGACCGGCGTCCGGCGACGTTCTCACGCGGGTCGCCGCCGTCCACCGCGGTGCGCAGCTCGGGCAGCGTGAGGAACCTGACGTCGTCGGCGTCTTCGAGCATTCCCTTCGCCTGAAGTTCGGCGCCGATGAGGAGGAGGCGCCGGCGGCGGTCGCGTAGCGCGTACAGCCCGGCGGGTGAGTTCGGCGAGCATCGCCTCCACCCTGGCCGCTGCGCGTTCGAACCGCAGGTCCGGGGACTGGTGCGGATCGGTGCTCCGCAGGTGGTTGGCGAGTATCGCGAAGACGGGGGCCGGGTCCTCCGACCAGTGTGGAACGCCGACGTCGATCTCGGCGGCGCAACGGTGACCGTAGGCGTCGAGGAACGCGGCGAGGCCGAAGTCGGGGAGCTCCCCGGCCAGATGGGCGGTGGCGAGCTCGTCCGGCGAGGCCCGTAGCAGCAGCTCTCGATGCGGTGCCGCACGCTGGGCGACCTGCCAGAGCGCCAGGTCCATCTCGATGGTGACGTTGTGCGGCATGCCGCCGAGTACGGTCCTGATCTCGTCGTCGCTCGCGATGCCTTCGAGGAGCGGCGGCAGCTCCGCGGTGATGAGGAGCCCGGTGACGACCGGCCAGATGATGGCCCGGAGGCCGGTGTCCGGCTGCTCGGCCTCCTCGACCAGGGGCAGCAGCTCCGCGGCGGTCGGCGGGTCGGCGACCGGCTGTCGCCGGAGGTGTTCGATCGTGCCGAGCACGCGTGTTCGCGCGGCCGTCGGCCGGGCCAGCGTGCCGAGGACCCCGGCCACGGCCTTCGGCCCCGCCGCCGAAGTGGCCGTGCCGCGTAGGCGGGTGCGTTGTTCCGGGGTGAACCGCGGGTCGTCCAGGAGGTGTTCCACCACGGCCTGCGCCCGCGGCCCGAAGTCGACCGCCATGAGTGTCACCAGCCGCTGTCTCCCGGAGGGGTCCCGCATCGTGTCGGTCAGGTCGCCGTAGAGCCGCCCACCGATGTCGACGACGTCGACCGTCATGCCGAACGACGCGAGCATGCCGGCCAGCAGCCCCTTCAGCGTCGACATGCCCATCGGTGTCACCGGCTGGAGCCTGCCCTGGACGTGGCCGAACTCGACGTACAGCCGCGGCCCCGGCTTCTCGCTCGCGGGAGGCGCCGGGAACAGCGTGGTGATCGGCCGCGACTGGAGGAGCCACAACGTGCCGTCGCGGTCGTACGCCCACTCGGCGTCCTGCGGTGCGCCGAGTCCGTGCTGGAGCCGCTCACCAACCGCGCGGAGCTCCTTCAGACGGTTCGGGGCGAGGGAGCCGCGTTCCTCGGGGCCCGTGCCGTCCAGCACGTGGTGGTCGGCCTCTACCTCGCCGTTGACGACGGCCGTACCCGGTCCGGGAGCGGCGTCCACGACGGACGCGCTCCGTGAGCCGGTGAGCGGGGCGGCGGTGAACAGCACGCCGGCGACCTCGGCGTCGACCATGCCGCCGACCAGCTCCGGGCCGCCGGTCCGGCCGACGGCGTGGACCCCGAACGTGCCGCGGCCGGCTTGCTCGCGCTCGTCGACGGGCTGGGCCTGCAGGTGCTGTCGCAGCAGTACGCCGAGGAGGACGCCGTCGCGCTGCTCGACGCCCAACTCGCGTTGCTCTTCGGCGGACGACCGAGCCGGAACGCCGCGCTCCGGGGCCGGGAAGCCGCGGCGGACACCGGGCCACGCCCGGGCGGATCGACGAAGGCGAGCTGACACCGGCCCCCGGCAGTGTGCCGCCCGTCATGGACGGCATCCGGCGTCCGGGGTGGGTGTCGTCGGCCGTTGTGCCACGCGGACGGTTGTTCCGCACCAGGGAGTGACAGGGAACCCAATCTCCTGCGGTGACCGCCCGGAGCGGCTACCACAGGTGCATGACGACGACGATGCGGGCTCTCGCCTGCGCCACACTCATGGCCCTTCCCCTCACCACGGGCCCCGCCCTCGCGGGCCCGGCCCTCACGGGGCCTGCGGGATCCGCGCTGCGCGCGCCGGTCACGGACGGGCAGAAGGCGATCAAAACCTTCGCCGGGCTGTGCTTCGACGTTCCGGACGACAACCTGGCCCCGGGCACGCCCATCGTCCAGGACAGGTGCGACAGCGGCGCGAGCCAGTCGATGTGGGTCACCACCCTCAGCGACGGAAAGATCGAGATCAAGAACTTCGACGGGCTGTGCCTCGACGTCTCCGGCGGCAGCACGCTCGACCGTACGCCGATCGTCCAGAACACCTGCGACCGCAGAGCGAGTCAGAAGTTCATGCCACGGGCCGACGGAGACAACATCGAACTGAGGACCGCCGCCGGAAAGTGTCTCGATGTCCTGAACGGCTCGACGGCGCAGCGTGCGGCGATCGTCCAGAACAAGTGCCAGGTGAAAGCCAGCCAGCGGTTCTTCGTATGGACATACGCGTAACCGCGGTCCGTGACGGGGGCCGCCACTGCCGTGGACGGTCCGGGAGAAGCGGCTGAGACCCCGGCCCGCGACGCGCACCGCTCCGCCGAGGGCCGGGCCTTGATCCTGCTGGGTACCGCGAGGCGAAGGCGCCGGCGGAGCTGTCCGCGCGACGGCCTGCCTGTTCTACGAGTTGGTCGGCGTTGCCTGCTGTACGACCTCGAAGGACCACAGGGCGGACCCGCTCGCGGCCGGCTTGGGACGTTCCCCGCTCCCCGCGTCGCCGCCCTGGTGGGCCGCCTTCATGGGGCCTTCCATCCAGGCCTGGAAGGATTCCTCGTCCTGCCACCGTGTGTAGACGAGGTAGTTGTCGGTGCCTTCGACGGGGCGGAGGAGTTCGAACCACTCGAACCCGTCGGAGTTCTCCACCGCATGTGCGCGCGAGGCGAAGCGCTTCTCCAGCGTCTCGCGCTGCTCGGTGGGGACGGTCAGTACGTTGATCTTGACTACACTCATGGCCCCATCCTGCCGTACGACGGTCGGCAGACGAGGAGCGGCTTGTGCATGGCGCGGTGTCGCGGACTCGAATCGGGTCGACCGCGTGGCGCCGCTTGTAGATCTGCTGGTCGAAGGCCGGGGGCCGACTGCCGGGGCTGCCGCGGCTGTCGCGACGGCCGTGGCTGAGGCGGCCGCGGACCTGGTCGGCCCGCTCGGGGATCGCGTGGGGGAGATGCCCCGCCGGCGGAGCCGGACGCGAGTCGCCGTCGAACACCTCGCGTACAAGGAGACGCCCGGAGAACACGAGTCGGCGGCCGGTAGCCGAGTCCGCCTGAGTCCGCCTGTTTGGCGAGATGTGATGGACGGACCGTCGCCGGTTGGACGAGCCTGAACTCCTCCCTCCCTCTTCCCCTCCCTCCCTCTCCAATTCCCTCTCCAACAAGGCCGGAAAACCGGGGCGCGGCGGGATCCCCTGCCATGTGATGATCCTTCCGGCGCGCCGGGGCTGCCGGCGCGTCAGTCGCGTTACCACACCCTTGGGGGGTAGCAATGAGACTGTTCTCCGCTGGACGCCCGGTACGTCTCAGATCCGGCGCCGCCGTGGCGGTGGCGGCCGGTCTGCTGACTGCCGGCCTCGCCGCGCCCGCGTTCGCTGACGACGACCCGCCGCAGACCGACCAGTTGTGGATCAACGAGCCGTACGAGCAAACGCTGCCGCTCGGCACCGACGGAGGGCAGCCGCAGTCCCGCACCCTCGGCGTCGGCCTCTACCACGACAACGAGAACTTCACGGTGACCGACGGCAGGCTCACCGTCGACGTCTCCGACCTCGCCGGGGTCGCCGAGGTGACCTGGCCTGGCAACTGCACGCCGAGCGGCACGAGCGCGGTGTGCGACATCCCCGTGGTGCCCGCGATCGGGCGCGACTACAAGGAACAGGTGTTCCTGACGGTGCGCGCGGCCGACGGCGCCGAAGCCGGCGCGCAGGGCAGGATCACCTACGAGGCGACGGCCACCGGCGGGCCCGACGGCACCCTCACCGCGCCGCACGAGAGCTTCGACACCACGCTCACCGTCGGCTCCGGGCCCGACCTCGCCATCGACCCCGTCGCCGACATCGAGGACGGTCGACCCGGCGACGAGCGGACGATCCCGTTCAAGATCACCAACCACGGCAACGAGAGCGCGAACGGGTTCACCGTCAAGCTGTACGCCACGTACGGCCTGACGGATCTGGCCCGGTACGACGCCTGCGCCTACACCACGACGGACGGCGACGACTACGCACCGTCGACCAGGGCGGTCTGCACGTTCGACCGGGTGCTGGCGCCGGGCGACTCCTTCGAGCTGCCCGAGCCGCTGACGGTGCGACTCGCCCCGCACGCGCTGAACGAGCGGCTGGACATCGGCGTCGAGCCGGGCGGCGGCGCCCAGGACATCGACTCCCAGAACGACTACGCGGCTCTCCAGATCGGCGCGGAGAACACCGCCGACTTCTCCGTGACCGGTGACGCCATCTCCGGCGCGGCGGGCGAGACGGCCATGGCCGAACTCACGTTCAAGAACAATGGCCCGGCCTGGCTCGGCAACCTCGGCTCCGGCGACCCGGCCGCCGAGGTCCGGCTGATCGTGCCCGAGGGCACCACGGTCACCGGCGTGCCGTCCGGCTGCTACCCGCGCACCCTCGAGGGCGGCTCCTACCCGAAGCAGACGGGCGCCCCGCGCTACGACTGCAACCTGCGGTACTGGGTGCTGGAGGACACCCGGCGCACGTTCGCGTTCTCCGTACGCATCGACACCGTGGTGCCCGGCGCGACCGGTGCCGTGAGCATCCACCCCGCGTTCGGCGAGTTCGGCGAATACCCCTTCGACTTCGACCCCGACCTCACGAACAACACGGCGGTCCTGGCCGTCAACTGACCAGCCGTGGGTTCGGAGCAGCCGCCCGAGCGGCTGCTCCGAACCCACGCTCCACAGGGCGGACGCCACCGGGCTGCGGAGTCGCATCCCGCGCGAGAACCTCGCATCGGATGCGCTGCCCCTTCGGGGCGGAGCCGCGAGTACAGATGAGCGAACGCTCGCTCCACGACCCGGCGTCGGGTGCCCAGGCCGGAACCGTGCTCGGTGCTGCGGCGGGCAATCAGCGCTTCACACCAAGAACCTGGACCAGTCGACGGTACGTGTCGTGGTCGTAGCCCCGGTCGACAGGACTTCCTCCCGTCTTGGGCCCCCTTCAATGCCCGCAGGTGAGAGCCGTCGACGGCAGCCCGTGAGAAGTCCAGGCCATCCGCCTTGTGAAGCCTGGCGAGGAGAACCGCGTGGAGCCGGGGCCACACGCCGGCCTCGGTCCACTCGGCAAGGCGGCGCCAGCACCTTTCGACCAGCCGTTTCGCCGGGTCGTACAGGAGAATCGGGCGCTCGGAGCCGATCCACGCCCGCTGGTACATCCAGCGGGCCGGCACGGCCACTGGTCGAAGCCGAACGTGGTGTACCCGTACGCGCCCCGGACCTGGTCCTGGTGGTCCCAGCGGTGCTCCATCGCTCCGTACCCGGCGAACTCAGCGGGCTCCGGGCCGAGCTGTTCGGCGACGTGGTCGACCACGACCGCAGGGGACAACCTCAATTCTCGCGTCCTCCTTCTCGCGCACGACGCTCCCGGTCGGCCGGGCCGGCCGTTCGGTGATCTCCCGTTCCGGTACTGGAGTGCGGTGGACGTCTGGTAGGGGCGGCATCCGAGGTGGAGCGCTCTCTCCTCAGGCGTCGCTGCGGATAACGATGTCGTCCATCCCAGTCGGGACGCTCTTCGGCGAGACTCAAGCACGGGTGTAACGGCCGGTGGTGGTGCTCCAGCCGTAGTTCCCGCGCATCCAGTCCGCCATGCAGATGAGAGCCGCTGCTACCTGACGCACCAGCCGGAGAGCTTCGTGGTACGAGCGTCTCGACACGGTCCGCTCTGGCTCGCCGGGGCGTGGAACGACGGGGATCGACGCCAGGCGGACACGGGAACGCTTCACCAAGTACTGGCGCTTCGGACGGTGACATACCGGTCGACGACATCCTCGCCGTGCTGACCCAGACTCCTGCGATCGTACGGCCGCGGCCCGAATCCCAGCTTTGCTACTGCTTCGTCCGAGGCTCCTCAACCCCGAATCCGTCAGTCCCGGGCCACGGAGAACAGGACTTCCCCGTCACGAAGTCAAGCTGCGGGTGCCCTCCGAAGTGCCACCGTGTGCCAACCGTTCATCCTGATGCCCGTCAGAGCCACTGCGCCCAGCCGAACGTCGCAACGTACGCGCGCTCAATCGACTTCCAGCCCCGCCCGCCGCGGTGGCGGACGACTGTCAGCGCCAGCGCAAACCAGACTGCGAAGACACCACCGATGATCAACGGCCACCGAGGGCCATCGAAGTAGCCGACCACCCCGAGAGCCACAGAGGTCAGCACCAGACCGCAGTGCGCCGCGCCCCGACTGGAGCGCAGCAGCTCGCGAAGCACGCGCCGATCCTCCGCGAGCACCCGCTCGTACGCGTTCAATTCCGCCTCCTCGCTGCGCTCTCGCTCCGCGCCATGCACCACGTCGCCCCCTGATGAGATCGCCCGGATGATGGTGCCCCACCCCCTACAGACGCACCGCGCCTCCCTACCGTTGCTCTGACCAGAGGACGTGCCGGTGCGGGCGATCCTTTCCGGCACGCTCACCACAATCCGCTCGATCCGGATCGGGGCGAGGCCTGGCTCCGATACAACCCGAAGGTCTCACGCCGCCGGCCCCGGCAGATGTCGGACGAGCGGTGGAGGAGTTGTCCGCCGCGCTCCGCTCCAACCCGGACCGGGCGAGCGCCGTGCCCGCCACCAGCAACGGCGCCCACGCCTCGGAACTCCCTCGGACCCCTGCTGGGAGTTCAGCGGGGCCCGAGGCGCGAGAGCTGCGGAGGGGCCGAGATCAGCTACCGCGTGCTGCCGGTCCGACGGCCTGGCCCGGCCTCACTTCAGATGTCGGGTGAGGAACTGGGCCGCGGCGTCTCCCGCGAATTGCGGGACGCCGGTGTGCCCGCCGAGATGGGCGTGCAGGGACTTCTCCTTGGAGCTGAAGGCGTCGAACAGGTCCAGGGCCGCCTGCCGGTCGTTCCCTTCGTCGTCCCACTGCAGCAGGACGTGCAGGGGAATGGTGACCTGCCGGGCCTCCTCGAACAGGGCGCGAGGCACGAAGCTCCCGGCGAACAGAACGGCGGCCGAGATGCGGGGCTCGACCACCGCCAGCCGGATGCCGATGGAGATCACTCCCCCCGAGTACCCGACCGGGCCACCGATCTCGGGCAGCGGAAGGAGGGCGTCCAGGGCGGCTTGCCACTCCGGGACCGCCTTGTCGACCAGCGGGAGGACGAGGGCGTCGACGATCTCGTCGCTGACCCGCTCGCCGGCCTCCATCGCCCGGCGCAGGTCGGCGCGGGCCTGCTCGACGGCGGGCCAACGGGGCCGGTCGCCGCTTCCGGGGAGCTCGATGGTGGCGGTGGCGAAGCCCTCCGCCGCGGAGCGCCGGGCCCGGGCCACCAGCCGGGGGTACATCTTGCGCAGCCCGAGGGGAGGGTGGCCGAGCAGGATCAGCGGCGCCGGTGCCGAGGCGGGTGCAGGTGCGGGTGTCCACAGGATGCCGGGGATCTCCCCGAGGGTGAATTCGCGTTCGATGACGCCGTCATCGAGGCGTCGCTCGGAAGTGACATGCATGGTCGTGCCTTTCGGGAGTGCGCTGGAACGGCGCTCCCGGACAACCTGCCTATCGCCCGACCGTGACCCCGGAGGGGAGCACCCACGTCGATACTGCGTCCACGGGTACCACCTCCTCGATCTCTCGCACGGCCTCCGGAAATGTAGCAGTGGTCGCCCTCGTCCCCAACGGGTTTTCGCGGAGTCTCCGTGGCCGGATGCCACGGAGACTCCACGCAGGGCTACTTGGGGTGTCGTCGGGACTTCCCGGATCGCGGCGCTACGACGGCGGGGGTGTACTGGGGCTGTCGTTTCTCATGAACATCGAACACAACGCACGCCGACGCCTCCCGAACCCATGTACAGATGCTGCCGGTTCTCGGGTTCTGGCTCAGCTTCTGTGGTGCGACTACGAAGAGTCAGATCTTGGGTGCCGGCCGAGACCGGTGTGGATGGCTGCGGAGCTGCGGCGAGGTAAGTTCGAGCGCTCGGTCGTCCCGACCCTGGGACATATGGTCGAGCCACCGCTCGTACCAGGCGAGGAAGTCCGGTGCCGATGACACGTTGGGGCCCCAGTACCCGTCGCTGTTGCCGATGACGACACGGCCTGCGAGGGGCCCGGTCAGAGCCGGCAGGCAGACGTCCGTGCAACTCATCTCGACGATATGCAGGAAGAGATCTCCTTCCCCTGTGCTGCTCGCCTCATCGAAGCCTCGCGGGGAGTCCGGCGTCGAGTTCGGCTGCATGATGAACAGAGTGCAGCCCTTCAGAGGCTTGAGGCCATAGAGAGGTCCTACGCCCGATCCTCCGACATGCAGAAGGAACTGTCGGTACGAGGCGGGGAGAGTGACCGCGTTCTCTGACTCGAACGCTGCGATCCGGCCCTCGGCCAGCCGTAAGCCGAGGCGGAATTGATGGTGCTCTTCTCCAAAGGAGTGGCTGCGCCGTGGGTGAAATGGCGCCGCGGCCAGCTTGCGTCGCACGCGGGGTATACGAGGGTCCATCGGGCTGCTTCTCTCGTCGAGCGCATTCTTGATGGGGCAGCAGTTCGGCGAGCCAGCAGTACCCGCTTGCGCGGCAACCCGAAGTCTGCGCGGCGGAACATCTGGCGTTTGAGCATCTTGATCCGGTTGGCATGGCCGCCTCCCTGTCGGGGAGCAGATCGATGACGCGGCGGGTTTCGATGTCGACCAGGACGGTGCCGTAGTGCCGGCCCTTGCGGGTGGCGTACTCGTCGACGCCCGACCATACGCGGGGCGGTCACGTCGGGCTCAGGAGGGGCGTTTACCCACCGGAGCACCGTGCTGCGGCTGACCGACAACCCGAGAACGCGGGCGATGCGCGCCCCAGCACGGCCCGCGAGGCACAGACCGACCGCGGCCACGGTCGAGCGTAGCCGCTCCGTCCGCTGATCGTGTCGGTGTGTCGAGCCCCGTATCTGCTCGACGAAGGTACGGCGTGTGCAGCCCGAGTTCCGGCACGCGAAGCGACGTACCCTCAGTTGGAGAACATTGCGTCGGCCTCCGCTCGGAACATGCGGGATATCACAGGTAGGAACCGTGAACCCGGTTCGACCGGACACCGCAGACCGGGTACACGGCGCCGTCCGCGATGCTCCGCGCATCAACGCGCACGATCCCGTTGTTCACGTCTACCGACTTCGTCGCGATGTCCGCGATCGCCGGGAACAACAACTCCTTCAGCCGGAGCACGACCTCTTCCACGCCCCCCGAACTGTCAGCCCAACGCCCTGCCCACGGGCCAGTTTCAGGCGACTTCGCGTACGGCTTGGAGCAGCCCGGCTGTCACTCAGAGTGGGCCGCATCAGCGAAGCTGCGCCAGAATCAGGTCTCATGAACAAAGCCAACGGCCTCTGCGCCTCAGACAGATCAGACAGATGCGACAGAGTCCGCGCAGGGGCGGGACGGACCCCAGAACACGGGAAGCGACTCCGAAGGCAGATCACGAAGCCAAGTGAACTCCGCGCCGCGGACGCAGTTCAGATCCGGCAACTGGACATAGACGTCGAGGCACTCGTCGGGGCCTCCATCTGTCCCAACCGGAAGACAGCGGCTGCGCAACAATCCAGAACCCCGGCATCCGGCTCCTGAGTAACAGAGTTCCTGACTCGGAAGGCTAGTTTTGCTGCGGTGCCAGGGTGCGCAGGACGTCGAACTCGTTGCCCTCGGGGTCGGCCATGACCACCCAGCTCCGGCCTGGGCCCTGGCCTGTATCCGTCGTGACGGCGCCGAGTCCGAGCAGCCTGGTCACCTCGTCTTCGGTGCTGCCGTCGATCGGGCTGACGTCGAGGTGAAGTCGGTTTTTGACGGTCTTCCCCTCGGGCACCTGGATGAACTGCAGGGTGGGCGGCATCTGGCGGGCCCGCACATCCTCGACGGTCGGTACCCAGGATCCGATCTCGACCTTGCCTTCGCTCCGGTCGATCACCTTGAAGTCCAGGACCGCGCACCAGAACGCCGCGAGCCTCTCCGGATCACGGCAGTCAACGGTCAACTCGGTAAACCTGCTTGTCATGACTCTCCCAGATAGTCTGGTTTGCGTAGAACGGTCGTTCGGGTACCGAAAATTGCGGCACGTTGCCCCTCATCACCCTCGCCGACGTGCTCGATGTCATTCGGGCACCGCTCCGGCCCTCGCGAAGTTGTTGCTCGGACACCGCGGACGTCCTGGAGCCCATGAGGGCGCCCGCGCCCTGGAGTCGTTCAGATGTCTACGGCCTGATGGAAACCGCAGTCGTACAACGGGCTTCATGAGGGTTTGCCCATGCCGGTGAAGAGGGCGTGGAGGACACGGTCGACGTACTCGTGGGTCAGGGGTTCCTGGGTGATCAGGAATTGGAAGTAGAGCGGGCCGGAGAGGATAGCCATGGCGAGGCTCAGGTCGAAGGCGGGCGACAGTTGGCCTTGGTCCTGTGCCGCTTTCAACCGGGCGACGGTCATGTCCGCCTGGGGGGTGATGAAGCGCTCGTTGAGCGCGTTGGCGACCTGTGGGTCGTACTGGGCCTCACCGACCAGGGCCTGGTACAGCGGGCCGAAGGGCGGGTTGCCCAGCAGATCGACGGCTGCGTGGATCTGTGTGCGCAGGTCGGCGACGATGTCGCCCGTGTCGGGGTAGTCCAGGCTGGACTTGTGCAGAGAGAGCAGGGAGTCCAGGAGCAGGGCGCCCTTGGAGGGCCATCTGCGGTAGATGGTGTGTTTTCCCGCGCCGGCCCGGGCCGCGATCGCTTCCATGCTGAGCTTGGCGTAGCCGATCTCCTGGCCCAGTTCCAGCGTGGTCCGCATGATGGCCTCGGTTCGCGCGGCGCCGCGGTGGGGGTCGGTCATGCCGCCACCTTACCGGCACGGCACGTGCCGTACTTGACGAGATGTCGACCCGTGCGTTCTCCTTTGCGGCACGACACGTGCCGTTCCGAGGGGGAAGTGCATGGATACCGACGTGATCATCGTGGGAGCCGGTCCGACCGGCCTGATGCTGGCGTGCGAACTGCGCCTGGCCGGGGTGCACCCGCTGGTGCTGGAGCGCCATCCGCACCGCCGGGACACCCCGAAGGCCGGCGGCCTCGGCGGACAGATCCTGGAACTGCTGCGCTACCGGGGCCTGCTGGAACGTTGCGAGGCCGCCTGCACCGGCCCCGTCCCAGCCCCTCGGTTCCCGTTCGGCGGCGTCCATCTCGACCTGACCCAGCTCGTCGACCCTCCGCTGCACGCCCTACCGCTCCCGCAACAGCGGCTCGAAATGCTGCTCGAAGAACGCGCCGGTGAGCTCGGTGTCGAGATCCGCCGCGGGCACCGGATGGCCGGAGTCGTCCAGGACGAGACAGCCGTCACCGCGGAGGTGCTCGGCCCGGACGGACCGTACCGGGTGACCGCCCGGTACCTGGCGGGCTGCGACGGCGCCCACAGCCGGGTGCGCGACGCGGCGGGCATCGCGTTCCCCGGCACCACCTATCCGGAAGTCAACCGGCTGGCGCAAGTCACCCTGCCCGACACGGTGACCGTGCTCGGCAACGGCGATCTCGATGTCGCCGGCTTCGGCACGGTCCGCGGGGGCTTCACGAGGACGGACCGCGGTCTCCTCGGCGTTGGTGCGTCGACCGATTCATCCGTGGTCTCCCTCTACACCACCGAGGACGAGACCGGCGAGTACGACGACGACATCCCGATGTCCGTGACCGAATTCCAGGACAGCCTTCGGCGCGTCCTGGGCGCGGATCTCCCGGTGGCCGAAGCGATCCGGCTGTCGCGGTTCACCTTCAAGGCCAAGCACGCCGAGCACTACCGGAAAGGGCGGATCCTGCTGGCCGGTGACGCGGCGCATCTCTTCCCCGCGACCGGTGTGGCGATCAACGCCGGCATGCTCGACGCGGTCAACCTGGCCTGGAAACTGGCCGCCGTCATCCACGGCTGGGCCCCCGACGGACTGCTGGACACCTATCACGACGAACGGCACTTCGCCGGCGCGCGCACCATGCTTCACACCCGAGCCCAGGTGGCGCTGCGGCGCGGAACCGACCCGGCCGCCGAAGCGCTCCGCGAGGTCTTCCAGGAGCTGCTCGCCGACGAGCAGCCGCTGCGCCGCATGGGGTCGCTCGTCGCCGGTTCCGACATCCGCTACCCGATGCCGGAACCATCGGGCCACCACCCGTTGGCCGGGGTGTTCGTCCCCGACCTCACCTTGCACAGCGACCGGGGAGTGACCTGCGTCGGCGAACTTCTGCACACTGCACGGCCCCTCCTCCTGGATCTGGCCGACCGCGAGGACCTCCGCCGGGCGGCCGGAGACTGGCGGACCCGCATCGACGTCCACACCGCCAAGACCGACGACCTCCGCCCTGCTGACGCCATCCTGATCCGGCCTGATGCGCACATCGCCTGGGCCGCGGCATTCGAGGAGTCCTCCGAGAACGCCGCGCGGGCGCTGCGCGAAGCGCTCACCCGCTGGTTCGGCGCCCCCGAGAGCCACGCCTGACATCCAACGCCCTGCCGAGAAGGAAGCGATCACAGGTGCCGCCCGTTCCCGCCGACCCGACCCTGACGCATCCGATGCCCGACCGGCCTCGGGTCGTGCTCCTCAGGCCACTGGTGACCTCACCGCTGATCGAGGTCGGGGAGTTCACCTACTACGACGATCCTGAGGAACCGACCGCCTTTGAGAACCGCAACGTCCTGTATCACTACGAGCCCGAGAGGCTCGTCATCGGGAAGTTCTGCGCGCTGGGCGAGGGCGTGCGGTTCATCATGAACGGCGCCAACCACCGGATGGACGGCCCCTCGACGTTTCCCTTCCCGATCATGGGCGGTTCCTGGGCCGACCACTTCGACCTCATCACCGGCCTGCCCGGACGGGGTGACACCACGGTGGGCAACGACGTCTGGTTCGGGTACCGGACCACGGTGATGCCCGGCGTCCGTATCGGGCACGGAGCGATCATCGCCTCCGGCTCCGTAGTCGTGGACGACCTCCCCGACTACGGCATCGTCGGCGGCAACCCCGCCCGGCTGCTGCGCCGCCGCTACAGTGACGCCGACATCGACCGCCTCCTCGCACTGGCCTGGTGGGACTGGCCCCTGCCACACCTCACCGAACGTCTCCCCACGATCATGTCCGGCACCGTCGACGCCCTGGAGGCCGCAGCCCCCGGCCCCTCCCCGCACTGAGAATCGAGCCGCCAGCATGCCCCGTTCCTCACCCGGCACCCCGTTCACCAACTGGCTGCAGACACACGCCGTGCCGCTCACCCACCTCGACCCCCAGGCGCCGCTCGACGACCTGGAACCGCTGCGCGGCATCATCGGAGACGCACGCGTCGTCGCGATCGGCGAACACTCCCACTTCATCGAAGAGTTCGCACTTCTGCGGCGCCGTCTCCTGCGTTTCCTCGTCGAACGCTGTGGCTTCACCGTCCTGGCCTTCGAATACGGCTTCAGCGAAGGATTCCCGCTGGACGCCTGGGCCCGGGGAGAGGGCACAGATGAGGACCTGACGGTCCACCTCGCCACGGCGATACCCGTAGGGCTCACCGAGCCCTTGCAATGGGTCCGCCGGCACAACCGCACGGCGTCACCACCGGTGCGCTTCGCCGGCATCGACATCCCGGCGGCGGGCGGTTCCCTGCTGCCCTCCCTGGCCCCGGTCGCCGACTACCTGCGCCGTATCGACCCCGAGACCGTTCCGGCGGTCGAGACGGCCATGCGGATCGCCGCATCGTTCGCAGGCGGCTCCGCAGCCGTGGCCGCACCGGCCTGGGCGCGCCTGCCCGCCACTGAACAGGACGCCCTCACCGCGATCCTCGCGCGCCTACTCGTCCGCTTCCGTTCCCTCGAACCGCTGTACGCCACCCGCGGCGACCGGCACGACTACGACCTCGCCCTGCACCGCCTCGAAGGCGCCTGCCACGGCGACTACACCTTCCGCGCGATGGCCGGCCTGTTCGCGGACAACGGCCTCACCGCCGACACCTCGGCCCGGGACGCCTACATGGCCAGCTCGGTCCTCTGGCACCTGGAACACCTCGATCCTGGCAGCCGTATCGTCCTGGCCGCCCACAACGCCCACATCCAGACGACGCCCATCTCCTTCGACGGGCGCCTCACGGGGCTCCCCATGGGACAGCAACTGCAGCGTGCACTGAGCGACGGCTACTTCGCGCTCGGCCTGACCAGCGTCGCCGGCCACACAGCGGACATGCACCGCGACGAGAAGGCGCCCTTCGGCTTCACCCTCGGCGACACGACGCTGGAACCGCCCGAACCCGGAAGCGTCGAGGACGCCTTCGCCGACGCCGGCCTCGGACTCGGCATCGCCGATCTCCGCAGGGCACGCACGGAGGCTTCCGACCACCCCGACCGCATCCGACTACAGGGCACGTATGTGCGCACCCCCGTCGTCGACGCCTTCGACGCCGTCCTGACCACCCCTGCTTCCACCGTCACCAAGGACCTCCGTATCTGATGATGGGGCGCGTGGAGCCGTGGCGTTCACGGGTACGGGAGCGCACTCCCGACCCGCCAGGCACACCGCCGAGAGGAGGTCCATCGAAGCCCGCACCGGTTCGATGCCGAGATGCCACTGTCGTCACACGCGGAACTCGGGACGGAAAGAGGGAGCCTACGCCGACCGCCAGGGAAGGGGGCGGCCTACACGGCTCGACGTGTGGGTCTGCCGGGCCGGGGACGGCGTAAACCCAGAGCAGCTCTGGAAGCGATCCACATCACTCGAAAAGGGTGTCCGGGAGGCGCTGCCGGCGCAGCGGGACCGCCGACCGACGTCCGGTAAAGCAGGTGTGACCTGCGAATCCGCCTTAGCGCTGGTACTGACAACCAACTGCTCCGGCACCTACTCCGGGTCCATGACCAGGGACCAGACATCCTCCAGGAGCCCCTGGGCCGGCCGGCCTTCGATCTGGCCAGCCGCAACCGATCCGCTCCCGCTGTACAAGGATCGGAACCGACGAGACAGGGTGCCTGGTCTCGTCGGAGATCCTCGGCAGAGTTCCGCGGCGGCTCGGTGTGATCTGTATTTTGGATCGTGGCCGGGTGGTACGGAGCCATGAACTGTCCGATGCCGAGCGGCACTTCGTGTGGTCGTTGCTGGGCACGATGTCCCGGGCCGGATGAGGGTGGTGCCGAAAAGCACGGTGTCTCGGGGCCTGTACGGAGTCCGATGGTGACCGCTCGCCGCGGCCTGGCCTTCCGTGAAGGCATGGTGATCACAGCGAGGCAACCGACAACCAAGGAGATGCCCGCCCATCCTGGCAGCGACAGACGCAGCGCTCCCAGATCGCCGCCGGTCCAGTGGCTGGCTGCTGCGGTGGTGAATCGGGAGAACTGGACCGAGGTCGGCGGCCGTCGTCGGGTGCGGCCGCCGGTTGCTGACGATGCAGCCGGGGTGCCGCTGCGTCACGGTCTCCCACAGCAGCCCCACCTGTTCCCGGACGCCGACGGGCAGACGCTGCCGGTAGAGCTGAGGCGTGAACCCCTGCTCGGTACCGTGCGGACTCATCCGGTCCTGATCGACCAGGCCCACCAAGGACGGCACATCCCGTGACCGGTCCGCATGCGCCTGGCCGAAGCCTGCCCATCAGTACCGCAGGGCCGTGACGCGTTCCTCCACAGGGAACGGAGAGCTCCTGCCGCCGAGGAGGGCCGTGAGTATCGCGTGCTTCTCGTCCTCCGCGATACCCGTCTCGGTTGCCATGCCAGTCACCTGGGGGACATTCCCGCATACGGGCGCGGCTCGGGCAGAGCAGTGACGATTGCCTCTCCCGGGTGAGGTGGCGCCTGAAGGTGATCCAGCACGGCGAGTCAGTCGCCCCCGAAGTATGCGGAGGCAACCGGCTGAAGCTGTGTGGTGAGGACCCGGCGTGCCGGGGAACGATGCCCGGAGAGCTCCCGGGCGCGCACCGTACAGGTCGGCCGGTCCGTCGAAGCGGTCGTCAAGGAACCGGAGGAGGTGCTCAAGCAGCACAGTGAAGTAACCGCTGCCCGGCGGTTTCCAGCCGGGGCTGCGCTGAAGCGCGGTGAGCAGGGACTCAGGTTTCTCGTCGACCCGGGCGTTGCTGTTAGGGGTGCAGCCGTGCCGCGCCCGCTGCAGCAGATCGTCGATACGGTCCGGAAGAGCCGGGGCAAGCCCGTCCGGAACGGGCGCGGAGCCAAAAAGAGTGCTTTGTCCAGGCGGTCCTTCCAGGGGCGCTTCCCGTCACCACACCTTGATCGTCCGTCTCGTGCGGTCCGCGCTGCGGGGGAGTGTGAGAATGCGGTCATGTCGATGTGTAAGAAGTGCGGTGAGCGAAAGCGTCGTTGGCCTCGATCCTGCTCCCGGTGCCGTTCGGGGGCGGACCGGGCGGAAACGTCCGCGGATGTCGCCGAGTTGGTCGTGGAGACAGGGCTGCTCGGGTGGATCGGGCGAGGGGCCATGGCACTGATGCGGATGGTGTTACGTGCGCTCGGCTGACCACCCGACGCTGTCGGGGATCTTGGCTGCGCGGTGAAGCGCTGTGGGCTTCGAGTGGAGGTGAAAGGAATGGTGTGATGGTCTTCCGGGGTGTCCGCCCTGGTTGTGGGCGGAAGTCTGTGGAGTAGGTCCGTCTGTCAGCGCTTGACTTCGGGGTTCGTCGGAACGACGCGTACGTCGTTGTCCAGGCTGCGGAAGCCGAGGTCCGCGAGGGCGCCGAGGCCTGCGGCGGGCAGGCGGGCAGGCGGGCAGGCGGGCAGGCGGGCAGGCGGGCAGGCGGGCCAGGATGTGGTCGTGGCGGGCGGTGGTGATGACGTGAGTGAGGCCAGGTCGGGCAGCGGATATCCAGAGCAGGCGGCCCTTCTCGTCTGTCAGGGAGAGGAAGTGCAGGCCGTTGGCGACGCAGAAGACCGGCGAGGTGGTTGACGGTCCGCGTGGACAGCGACAGACGGCACTGGTGGACAAGCGGGCAGGTGCCTCGGAGCGGTCTTTGGTCTTCGTCACACAGTTCCAACGGCCGCCCAGGGCACTGTGGTTACGCCCGTGGCGCACTACTCCGGGGCGGTAGCGTCTCTGGTCACGGACCGGTGGTCGAGCGGTCGGCGGGCAGTCTGCGCAGCCAGCCGCGATCAACGAGTCTGACCAGCCTCCCCCGCAGCGGTTCGGCGAGCTGCTCGCTCACCCGGGCAAGGACACGTTCGGCGACAGCGAGCTCGTCCTGCTCGGCCCGCACCTCCGCCAGTTGCTTGGCCAGAAGTTCTTCAAGTTCGTCCAGTTCCGCACGGCGGGCGGTGATCCGTTCCAGCAGTTCGGGAGTCCGGCGGCCGCCGCGGGAAGGAACCAGCAAACCGACTGCGGCCGTTACCCACGCGCTCACTGCGCTGAGCGTTCCCAATGCACTCCGATGATCGGGAACCCACTCACAGGCCGTCGGAACTTGCCTTACCGCCCCTGCGTCACGGAGCCGGGCCGTGGGCGACGTCACCCGCATCGGCCTGGGTCGCGATGCCCTGCCAGCACCGGTCCTGCCACCACAAGGCCGTGGACACGAGGCATTGCCGGTCCGACAACTCGTAGCTGTCAACGATCACCCTCATGCTCCGGGCGGGCGGATGCGTCCCAACGGGCTTCTCCAGCGTCGAGTTCCCGCACTCCGACAGGCACAGCGGCCTCACGGACACCGGCGGTTGGGGCGGCTGTTCTGATCCCGCCGTGGCCGAGGGAGTAGGCCTCCGCCCCTGTCGGAAAGCAACGCTGCCGCTCGTCGAGACGCGGAAGAGCCGCCGCGAACGTGGCTGCCAGCACGGCCCGTTGCCCATCCAACCTGCTCGTGCCGGACTGACGAACCATCGAACAGAAAGCCACAAGTTGAAGGGGTGCACGCCCGTAGCCTGGACATATGACATCGCAAAGGGACCAACAACGCCGTGCGCTGGCCGACTTACAGGACCTGACCCGCCGCCCGCTGACCGCTCCACAGATCTTTCGCGGTGCCGACGAGGTGCTGCGCGATGCCCTCGGCTACGACGGGGTGTGCTGGCACGGGACCGACCCGGCCAGTGGTCTGGTGACCTCGGTGCTCACCGACGACCTGCGGCTGGAGGACTTCCGTCAGGCGATGGAGCTGGAGATCTGGACCAACGATGTCACCCAGTTCACCGACATCCGCCGCAGCGGCCACAGAGCCGACACCCTGAGCCGCGCCACCAACGGCAGACCGGGTCTGAGCCGCCGGTTCCGGGAGCAGATAGCGCCTGCGGGCTTCGGTGACGAGCTGCGGGTCCTCTTCGACACGGCGGGCGGCTACTGGGGGTGCGCCGCCTTCATGCGCGCGCCCGACCGGGGCGCGTACCGGCCCGGGCAGCTCGCGCTGGCCGAGCGTGCCGCACGGATCCTCGGCAGCGCGCTGCGGCGCAGCCAACTGCCGCTGGCTGACGTGCCGATCGCTCCGCAGCCGCCGGCCGTGCTGCTGCTGGGGGCCGACCATCGGGTGACGCACATCGACGAACAGGCTGAGCGCCTTCTCTGCGAGTTCGCCGACGATGCGGATGGCGTCTTCGCCGTACCCACCGCCTTCGTCATGGCCGCCGAGGCGGCGCGCGGGGCGAAGGCGGCCGGGAGGGTGCCGCCGCCACTGCGGGTCCGTACCGGCAGCGGGGCGTGGTTCGTCCTCAACACCTCGATCCTGGGCGGCCTCGATGACCCGTCCGTGGCTGTGGTGATCACCGCCGCGTCCGCCGCAGATGTGATGCCCGTGGTGTTCGCGACGTACGGGCTGACCGCGCGCGAACGCGAGGTCGCGCTGAAGGTGCTGCGGGGGCACGACACCCGGGAGATCGCCCGCGCGCTGTGCATGACGACACTCACCGTGCAGGACCACCTCAAGTCCGTCTTCGCCAAGGCGGGGGTACACAGCCGCCGCGAGTTCGTCGCTCACCTCGTTGCCTCGCAGAACCCGGTGGTGTGGGACTGACCTCGGCCCGGTGTACCTGCGGCCTCCCAGACATCTGGGATATCCCCGCGCCGTCCCCGCGTCCGATGATTGACCCGGTCGGCCGGCCGCGCGCGTCCCCATCGAACACCGATTCCGGTTCCTGGAGACTTCATGACGTATGTACGGAAAGTGCTGGCGGTCTGTGTCGCCCTGTCGTTCCTGCTGCTGTGGCCGGCCGGCGCCGCGTCGGCGGACACGTACCCGCAGACCTGGATTCACAACCAGAAGCAGCAGCGGTGCATGGTCCCGATGGGCGGCAACGCCCCTGAGCCGCGGCTCTGCGGCGTCGGCTTCACCCCCACGTGGTGGTTCGAGCCGGTGCCCGGCGGGACCAGTGACATGGAGACCATCCACGAGGACACCCTGCTGAACTCCTGTCTGGACACCAACGGTTCCCGGCTCTACACCACGACGTGCAACGGCGGCCCGTGGCAGCAGTGGTACGTGACCCCCTTCGAGGCGGCGGATGGGACGCCCCCTTTCGGTTACAACGGGGTCCGGCTCAAGAACGTCGCCACCGGCATCTGTATCGACAACCCGCCGAAGAACTTCGGCGGTTCGAAGATCGCCGTCAACAAGACCTGCAACAACGGCTCTTACCAGCAGTGGAACATCACATTTGAGGCGTTCCGCAGACTGCCGGAATCCGCGCCGGCCGAGGGCCACTGGGGCATGACGTGGCGGACCCTGGAGCAGCGTGCCGGCGATGTGGTGCATGTCGGTTCGGACGCGGGAACCAACCCTTACCAGGGCGACACCCGGCCCTCGGCCGTCCTGCCCCTGCTCTGCGTCTTCCGCGACGGACGGGCCCCCGCCCCCGGGGTGCCGCTGGGGACGTACGACTCCTGGTTCCACGGCATGGTCAAGGTGACCGCGCCCGTCGTCGGCTCGGCGCTGACCAGCCTTGAGCGGGCCAACCAGCTATGTACGGCGAGTTTCGGCTCCGGATGGCGGATGGCGGAGTTCCACGACGGCGGCGGCTGGTCGTTCTGGGCGAGCGGCAACCTGCCCGGCGGCGTGCGGTTCTGGGCCTACATCGACGACTCACCGGCGAACCCCTGGAGCTGATGCCCAAAGGGGATCGAGTCGGGTCTCAGCGCTGCATACCCCTCCGGAAATGGGGCGTGCAGCGCGAACTCGACACAAGCCCCCAGGAATGCGTTGAGGGGACATGGCCGGGTGGCGGGGCCGCCGCTCTGCTCACTCCGGCCACCGGCGCGGGGGAGAAACGATGGACGCCGACACCGTCAACCGGGACCTGTCCATCGCGCGTAAGGCGATCGGCTGGTGGCAGCGCCAGGGCTGGGCTGCCTGGCCACGCTCACGGCATCACCGCCGGCCGCCACGACCACATCCTATGACAACGCCCTCGCCGAGAGTTTCTGGCAGGGGCTGGTGCCCCTCCCGGCAAGCTTTGCCCCGTCGCGCCGCCCAGCACGCACGCTCGCGGCGCTGGCCAAAAGCCCTGGTAGCTCCGCTACAAGGGCTCCCGGCCGCCTTGCGATCGCGCTCGGCATCCGGAGGCTGAATCAAAGTGCCGAGACGGAGCGGGCGAAGCGAGCGCAGTGCACCGGACGACGCTCCTTCGGGGCAAACATTGCCGGTCACGGCACTGGAAAGGGAGACGATGCACAGGAAGCTGTTCTTGACGATGCGGCAGGCGAGACTGGAGATCTTCCAGTGGCTCACCCACTACAACGCCCGCCGCCGCAGCAGCGCGCTGGGCTACCTCTCCCCGCTGGAGTTCGAACAGCAGCACCACAGGACAGCTAAACTCTCACTTGCAGCATGAACCCCTGTGTCCACACTCCGGGGGTCACCTCATCCTGCCCTGGACGGGGTGCCGGTGGTTCTTGCGTGACGGTCAGGAGATGCCTCGGTCGGCCAGGTCGATCACCAGGTCCCGGACAGCGTGCAGGGCCGGGTTGTCGTCGTTCGTCCGCCAGGCGACCACGAGTTCTACCGGCTCGCCCTCGATCCCGATCACCGGTCGAAGCACGACGCCGTCCAGTCTGAGCGCCTCAGCCGCCTGGGGTACCAGCGCGAGCCCCAGTCCGGCTCGTACCAGCGCCAGGATCGTGTGCACCTGGCTGAGATGGTGCAGGTACCAGGGCGCGATCCCGGCACCGCGGAAGACACCGACGAGCACCTCGTAGAAGTAGCTGGCCTCGGCCGGTGAGTACATGATGAACGGCTCTTCGTCGAGATCGCGCACGTGCGGCTTCCGGTCCGGCGCGGCCAGTGGGTGCCCGGCCGGGATAGCGGCCAGCAGGGCTTCCCGGTGCAGCGGGCGGTGATCGAGCCCGATACCGGGCACGGGCGGACGGACGAGGCCGAGGTCCAGCTCTCCGGAGCGCAGTTCCTCCATCTGGGTGCTGGAGACCCTTTCACGCAAGAGCAGGTCGACCCCCGGCAGCCGGGTGTGGATGTCGCCGACGATGGCGTCGAGTACCGAGTGTGCCGACGATGCCGTGAAACCCAGTGCCACTGTCCCGATTTCGCCTGCCGGCACCCTGCGTACCGACAGCGCCGCCTGCTCGGAGAGGCCGAGAATGCGCCGGGCGTCGCTCAGGAACGCCCGTCCGGCCGCGGTGAGCCGGACGGATCTGCCGATCCGGTCGAACAGTTCGACGCCCAGCTCGCGCTCCAGCAGTTGGATCCGGCGGGACAAAGGGGGCTGGGTCATCGACAGCCGTTCCGCCGCGCGCCCGTAGTGCAGCGTTTCGGCGACGGCCACAAAGCTCTCAAGCTGATTCAGGGTGAACATCGATCCATGATAGGTATCGGTTGATCCCTAAGAAGTGTTGGACACGCATCGTTTTGGTTTCTATGGTTCTCGCAGTCGCTGTCTCAAAAATGCCCCCGAGAGGAAACACTGATGCCCGCCTTTACCCAGACCGAGCTTGCCGAGCGCCTCGGCTCCGGGCTGCTGTCGTTTCCCGTCACCCACTTCACCCGCGACCTGGCGTTCGACGAGCCCGCCTACCGGGAGAACGTCGCCCGTCTGGGCAAGTACGAGATAGCCGGCCTTTTCGCGGCCGGCGGGACGGGGGAGTTCTTCTCCCTGACCCCCCAGGAGGTCGGGACCGTGGTCCGGGCCGCTGTTGCCGGCGCACCCAAGGGCACGCCGGTCCTCGCCCCCGCCGGGCACGGCACCGCGCAGGCGGTCGAGATGGCCCGCGACGCCGAGGCGGCGGGCGCCGACGGTCTGCTGCTGTTCCCGCCCTACCTCACCGAGGCCTCCGCTGACGGTCTCGTCGCGCATGTGCGCGCGGTCTGCGAAGCCACTTCGCTCGGTGTGGTGCTTTACAGCCGCGCGAATGCGGTGTACACATCGGACACAGTGGCAGAGATTGCCGAGAACTGCCCGAATCTGATCGGATTCAAGGACGGTGTCGGCGACCTGGAGGAGATCACGCGGATCCACTCCCGCCTGGGTGACCGTCTGGTCTACATCGGCGGGCTGCCGACGGCGGAGGCCTTTGCGCTGCCGTACCTGGAGTTGGGTGTCACGACCTACAGTTCGGCGATCTTCAACTTCCTGCCCGAGTTCGCCCTGGCTTTCTACAGCGCTGTACAAGCGGGGGACCGGACCAAGGTGCGCCGACTGCTCACCGACGTCGTACTGCCCTACACCGCGATCCGCGACCGTAAGGCGGGATACGCGGTGAGCATCGTCAAAGCCGGCATGGATCTGTCCGGGCATCCGGCCGGTCCGGTGCGGCCGCCGCTGACGGATCTCGACGAGTCCGAGCGTGCATCGCTGGCCCGTGTCATCGAAGCCTCACGCGCCGCCATCGCCTGACTCCACCGAACCGCCCGAGTGCAAGGAGACACCTGTGTCCGCTCTCCCCTTGACCGGCCCCACAGGCGCCATGGCCATCGGAGCCGAACCTGTGATCGGTACGGGCGAGGAAATCCGATCCGTCGATCCCCGCACCGGTGCGGCTCTCGATCCCGGCTTCCGCGAGGCGTCGGCCGAGGACATCGAGCGAGCCTGCGCGCTGGCACAGCGGGCCTTCCCCGAATTCCGGGCCCTCGGCGCCGAACGCCGCGCCGAGTTCCTCGACCGTGTGGCCGAGCTGCTCGACGCACGCCGGGATCCGCTGGTGGAGCGTGCCCACACCGAGACCGCACTGCCCCGGCCACGACTCACCGGCGAAGTGAGCCGCACCAGCGGACAACTGCGCCTGTTCGCCGCGGAGCTGCGGACCGGGGCCTGGCAGGGTGCCCGCATCGATCCGGCCCGGCCCGGCCGCGCGCCGCTTCCACGTGCCGACATCCGCCAGCGCCGGATCGCACTAGGCCCGGTCGCGGTGTTCGGTGCCGGCAACTTCCCCCTGGCCTTCTCCACCGCCGGAGGGGACACCGCGTCGGCACTGGCCGCCGGGTGCCCGGTGATCGTCAAGGCGCATCAGGCACACCTGGGCACCGCGGAGCTGGTGGCGCGGACGATCACCGAGGCGGCAGCCGATACGAGGATGCCCGAGGGGGTCTTCTCCCAGCTCGTCGGCAGTGGCGAGGTGGTGGGCGCCCGACTCGTCCAGGATCCGAGGATCCGCGCGGTGGGCTTCACCGGGTCCCGCAGCGGCGGACTGGCGATCGCCGCCATGGCTGCCGCCCGACCGGTGCCGATACCCGTGTACGCGGAGATGAGCAGCATCAATCCGGTGCTACTGCTCCCCACCGCGCTCGAGACCCGCGGCGCCGAGCTGGGTACCGCCTTCGCACAGTCGCTGACACTCGGATCCGGACAGTTCTGCACCAATCCCGGTCTGGTGCTGGCCGTCGAGGCACCCGGACTCGACGCGTTCGTCAAGGCAGCCGCCGACGCCGTGGCCGCCGACGCCGGCGCCACCATGCTCACCCCGGGCATCGCCGACCATTACGCTGCCGCCGGTGACGCCCTCGCGGCCCGGGACGGCGTCGAAGAGGCCGCGCGCGGCAGCCGACCCGACAGCGCGGCCTGCGGCCATGCCCGGCTGCTGGCCGTGGACGGTGCCCGGTTCGCCGCCGACCCGGAGCTGCAGACCGAGGTCTTCGGCGCGACGTCCCTGATCGTCCGGTGTACGGACACATCGGAACTGACCGAGGCGGTCGAGGCGCTGGAGGGCCAGCTCACCGCGACCCTGCACGCCGACGAGGCCGATCACCCCCTGGCCGCGAAGCTCATGCCGCTCCTGGAGGAGCGCGCGGGCCGCGTCCTGTTCGACGGCTGGCCCACCGGAGTCGAGGTCGGACACGCGATGGTGCACGGCGGGCCGTTCCCGGCCACGACCGACCCACGCAGCACATCTGTCGGAACGCTCGCGATCGAGCGCTTCCTGCGCCCCGTTGCCTATCAGGACGTGCCATCCGCGCTGCTGCCTGCTGAGCTTCGTGACGAAAACCCGCTTGGTGTATGGCGTCGAGTCGACGGTGAACCCGGTCGAGGCGCCTCTTCCGCCGACACCGTCCCCTGACCGGCCGGCCGGGGCCGAGCGTTCCTCCGCCTCGGCCGAGGCCCGGCCACGTCGGCCACACCCGCGACTGCCCAGTGGCAACCCTTCCAATGTTGTGAGGCCGTAATGACACTGCGATGGCTCTCGCCGTCCCCATCGTCGCGCCGGACCCCGGCCGCGTCGCACCGCGCCACAGGTTCCTGCCGGCGCACCCACTCTCAATTGGCCGCGGCCCTGCCCGCGCACAGCGCATCCTGTGGGCGGAGGTTCCGTGATGGCCTCTCCTGAAGTCAGCGAAGCCGGGTCGCAGGACCTGCGCCGACCTCTGCCCGGGGCAGAGCTCGACGCCCCCAAGACGCCCAAGCCGAAGATGCTCAACCGTGACTCGATCGCCGCCGGCGCGAAAGCGGTCGCAGGCATCGTCGGACTCTTCGCCGTCTGGCAGCTTCTGGTGATCGTCTTCGACCCGCCGGAATACCTTGCCGTCGGACCGCTCTCGGCCTTCGCCGAACTGGCCGAACGACCCGAGTACTTCGCGAGCAACACCTTCGTCACCCTGCAGGAGGCGCTCGCCGGATTCGCGCTCGGCACCGGGCTCGGGATTCTGTGCGGCGCACTGCTGCACTACTCAAGCACCGTGCGCAGCTTCCTCTACCCCGCGCTGATCGCCATCGACACCATCCCCAAGGTGGCACTCGCCCCGCTGTTCATCGTGTGGTTCGGGTTCGGCTTCGAGTCGAAAGCATTCGTCGCGATGGCCATCGCCTTCTTCCCCTTGGTGATCAACACCTACGACGGCCTGAGTTCGGTCCCCCACGAACTGCAGGAACTCGCCCGCATCAACAAGGCGTCACCGTGGAAGAAGATGACGAAGATCGACTTCATCTACGCGATCCCCTCGATCTTCTCCGGAGCAAAGATCTCCATCTCACTCGCCGTGGGCGGAGCCGTCGTCGGTGAGTTCATCGCCGGCTCGAAGGGGCTGGGATACGTCATCCTCCTCGCCAACAGCCAGGTCGACCTCCCGTCGATGTTCGCGGCCTTCATCGTGCTCGCCGCGATCGCCCTGGCGTTGTTCTTCGTCATCGACTTCGCGGGACGCAAACTCGCCCCGTGGAAGAACCACGCAAAGTGATCGCGCGGATCGGAGACTCACATGCATAACTCGATCCGCAGAATCTCAGGGATCACCGGGGCAGCGCTCCTCATGGCCGTGTCGGGCTGCGCGGGCAGCGGCGGGAAGAACTCGATGACCCTCATGCTCGACGTGGGGTACCTGCCCAAACACGCCCCGTTCATCTCGGCCGTCGAGCGCGGCTTCTTCAAGGACGAGGGCATCGACCTCACGGTCATGCCCGGGTCCGGATCGACCAACACGGTCACCTCCGTCGTCACCGGCAAAGTCGACGTCGGCTGGGCCGACTTCGGTGCCACCGTCACAGCCCAGGGCCGCGGCGCCGCCGTCAAGCAGGTCAACCTCCTGCAGGCCAGGTCCGCCTACGCAGTCGTCGCTCTGGCGGACACCGGAATCAAGGGATGGGACGACCTGAAGGGCAAGACCCTCGCCACCGAGGGCGGTGGCGCGATGACCGCCATGTGGCCGCTCGCAATGAACAAACTGGGCCTCAAACAGAGCGACGTCAACATCGTCCCAGCCTCGAGCGCATCGAAGATACCCGGACTCCTGGCCGGCCAATGGGACGCCAACCTCGCCCTGTACGTGTCCGACGCGCCGACCATCGACGCCCTCGGCAGGAAAGCCATCGTCCTCAAATGGTCCGACCTGGGCATCAGCCTCTACGGCAACGGGATCGTCGCCTCCGACGAGAAGCTCAAGAAGGACCCCCAGCAGATCCGGCGATTCAACCGGGCGATGCAGAAGGGATACCTGTGGGCGTGCCAGCACCCGGACGACGCCGCCAAGGACTTCCAGAAACAAGTCTCCGGCTACGAGACGAAAACCATCACCCTCGCGATCGACGCCCAGTGCGGTCTCAACAACGGCACCGGCGAGGCGGCGGACCAGTACGGCGTCATGGACGACAAGGGCGTCCAGAAGATCATCGACGTCGCCCACAAATACCTCGGCCTGAAACAGGGCAGCAACCGCACCCCCGAAAACACGTACAGCAACGCCTACCTCACACCGCTGAACCCCAACAAGCGCATTCAGGCCCCGTGACGGCCGGACGGAGAGCCACATGAACAACGAGTACGCCATCTCGGTCAACAACGTGGGCAAGACCTACCGAACCCGCGACGGCCAGGGCAACACCGTGCTCAAAGGGCTGGACTTCCACGTCAAGCCCGGCCAGTTCGTCTCCATCGTCGGCCAGTCGGGCAGCGGCAAGACCACACTGCTCAAGACAATCTCCGGACTCCAGGAACCCACCGAAGGCGAGATCCTCGTCAAGGGACGGCCCATCCGCGAAGGCATCGAAGACATCGCGATGGTGTTCCAGAGCCCCGTCCTCCTGCCCTGGCGCAACAACATCGACAACGTGCTCCTCCCCCTGGAATTCCGCGGCACCCGCACCGCCCAGTCACGCCACTACGCCCAGGAACTGCTCGAGATGGTGGGACTGGGCGGCAAGGCCAAGCAGTACTCCTACGAGCTGAGCGGAGGCATGCAGCAGCGGGTGGCCATCTGCCGGGCCCTCGTCTCCCACCCCTCGCTGCTACTCATGGACGAGCCCTTCGGCGCGCTCGACGCCATGACCCGCGACTCGATGAACTTCGAGATCCAGCGCATCTGGCAGACCACAGGGTGCAGCGTCCTGTTCGTGACCCACAGCATCTCCGAGGCAGTCTGGCTCGGCGACCGAGTGGTCGTCGTCGGCGACCGCCCCGGCCGGATCGTCGCCGACATCACGATCGACTTCCCGCGGCCGCGAGGCAAGGAGCACCGGTTCTCCAAGCCCTTCTCCGACTACACCACGGAAATCGAATCCCACATCGGAGTCGTGACCGGAATCAGCTGACCGCCCCACACCTGGACGACGACACCGAAACCGACACCACAGGAGCATCCATGCTGAGCATCGTCGCAGACGCCTCGCAAGTCGAAGCAACCTACGGACTGAACGCACGCAAGAGCCTTCTGTTCTCCGCGATCCGCCTCGACTCCCACCCGTTCGTCGCACCGCTGATCGCCCGCAAGGACAACGAGCAGTTCCTGCTCGTCCGCCAGCAGGAACAGGGCAACACCCTCTCCGCCGGCGTCCCGAAAGACCAGATCAGATTCTACGCTCCCTGGGTCACGATCGACCCCCGGATCGTCGCCGACACCCCTGCCTCGGCATCCCTGACCACCCTGGTGCAGGAACTCGCCGACGGTGACCCCGTCAACCTCGCCGCCGACGTCGTGTACAGCCACTTCCTCGCACTGTCCGGCTCCGTCGAACTGACCGTCACCGACCAGGACCCCACCCCGGTCACCGCCTACGAGATCGACCCCGACGAGGTCCTGAGCAGGTTCACGGCGTGGCGCGAGACGGGCGTGCGCACCGCGCGCCAGCTCATCGAGAACATCGAACACCTCGACGGCCTCGCGGCAGAGTTCACCACCGACCAGGACAGCCGGTACTCCGCCCTCAAGACGCTCGTCGAGGACCGTGCCCTGGACGCGCTGCTGCTCGCCGCGCCCCCCAACTTCACCGAAGCCACCGGGATCCCCCAGCCGGACGGCGCGGTCGCCCTGTGGCTGGCCAACTCGAACCGGCTGATCGTGCTGACCCCCGACGGCACTGACAAGGTGTCCGGCGCGGACATCGGCCGGTTCCCGTCCACCGGCGCCGCCACCCGCGCGCTGGCAGGCACAGCCCGCACCGGCGTCGAGGAGGAATGGATCAGTCTCGGCCTGGCCCGCGAACTGGAGCGCGAGGGCGCGCAACTGGTCCCGGTCTCCTCGGACCTCGGCCACTGGCGGGACATCCGCGACCACGAAGACCTCGCCTTCCAGGTGGTCGCCGCCCGGGCAAGCGTGTTCGCCATCGAGGAAGCACTGGCCTGGGCAGAGCAGGGCCTCGACGCCGGCCATTCGTTCACCGAACTCGACATCAACGACGTGTACGTCAAAAAGGTCGCCGAGTTCCGCACGGCGAACGAGATCCCCTTCGGTATCGAGCCGTACTTCACCAACCTCCACTCCTCGAACCGGATGCTCTTCCCCGGTCCACCGGTCGACTTCCCCATCAACAACGAGACAACCTGCATCCAACTCGATGCCGGAGTACGCATCGTGTTCGACGGAGTCAATGTCGCCACCTCCGACATGGCCCGCTCCCTGCCACGCACCACGGCAGCGAAGGAGGCCTACGCGTTCTTCTTCGACGTTGTACGCGAGGGCATCATCGGACAGCTCAAGCCCGGCGTGGTCTGCGAGGACGTCCACGAAGGAACCCTGCGCTACCTGGCGCCGCACCTGGAACAGATGGTCGCCATAGGGATGCTCGGCACGGACATCGACTTCAACACGGAATACCGCAAGCGCAACGTCGGCCACCTCATGGGCAAGCAGGAATCCTTCGCCAACGAACTGCGCCCCGGCTACAAGCACGTCCTCGGAGTCGGCTCGTACGGTGCCGCCGAAATCCCGTGGCGCTACGAGAACGCGGCGATCGGCACCGAGGACCTCTGGTACATCGGACGCGACCGCACCTACATCGTGAGCAAGCGATGACGGACAAGCCGCCCAACAACCACATCATCCGCAGGGACCAGGGCCGGCTCACCGCTCAGAACATGCAACCAACCACTCGTCCAACGTGCTGAACTGGGATACACCATGACTGCCGTGCACGAACGCCTCAAGGCGCTGTCCATCGAGCTTCCCGTACTCGGTGCGCCCCGCTACGCCTACGAGGCGACCACCCGATGGGGCGATCTCCTGTTCGTGTCCGGCCAGATCTCACGTACAGCCTCGGGCGAGACCCTGCGGGGCCGCTTGGGCGACAACGCCACCTTGGCCGACGGGGTGACCGCCGCGAGAACCTCTGCGCTCAATCTCCTGGCGCGTATAGATGACGCAGTCGGACTCGACAACGTGCAGCAGATACTGAAGCTCAACGCCTGGGCGGCAAGTTCACCGACCTTCGTCGACCAGCCAACAGTGATTGACGGGGCTTCGCAGCTGTTGCTCGACGTACTGGGCGACGCGGGTCGTCACGCTCGAACGGCCTTGCCAGCCCCTGTACTGCCCCAGGGCGCGCTGGTGGAACTCGACGCCACGATCGCCATCCGCAGCTAGGGCGTGTGTCGGAAGTGCTCTGGGTTGGATGACGTGAGTGGGTGGGGGCGGAGTTACCGATATGTCGGACCGGAGGAGCTGAAGGCTGCGGTCCGGCCTGGTGACGGCGGGCGTCGAATCAGCTCGGCGAGTGATTTCGGTGGCTGGATCGTGGAGCAATCGGCGGCGGATCTGGCCGAACCGTTCACTTTCGTGGTCGGTATGGACGGTGTGCTGCGGCCGGCGCCGCGGCGGAGCGAGCATGTGGCCTGTGCCGGCGGAGAATTGGTTCTGAGTGCCGGCGAGATCCGCTTCATGCGCGAGCCAGACCGGTGGACCGTGAGCGAGGTCAGCAACCAGTCCACCGGGTACTGCCCGGACGTCAGCTCCTGGGCGGAGGCCGCCCGTGCTCTGGACGCTGGAGAGCTCGGGCGGCCTTCCGGCTTCACCCACGAGGTTGTATTCCGGCGGTGCCCTGATTGCCAGGAACACAACATCGTGCGTGAGGACGACTTCGTCTGCGTCTTCTGCGGCAGCGATCTCCCCGCGGCGTGGAACGTGGATCCCACCGCGTGACGACCGAGGGTCACAGCCACTCGCTGATGGCAGCGACGAGGACGGTCGCCTCGTAGCGGACGGCGAGCCTGTCGTAGCGCGTGGCGATAGCGCGGTGTCCCTTGAGTCGGTTGATCCCGCACTCGACCGCATGGCGCTCGCGGTAGTCGGCCGGGTCGAAGCGCGGAGGTCGGCCGCCGCGGGAGCCGAGCTTCTGGCGGTTGCGCGCTTGGTCGACCTTGTCCGGGATGGTGCATCGGATCCTGCGGCGGCGCAGGTAGGCGCGGTTTTTGCGGAGCCGGGTCTGTAAAGCGGGCGGTGTAAGTGGGTTTGGTGTGGCTGGAGCTGGTCTGCGGTGAGGCGGCCGTCGAAGGCCAGGTCGAAGGCGTTCATGGCGCTCTTCGAGCGCATCGTCCAGTGTTTGCGGCCGGCGCCGGTCGGGTCGAGGCTCATAACGGCCGTGTAGACGCACTTGAGGGCGGCCTGCTCGGTGGGGAAGTGTCCGTGGGCGCGGACGGCCTTGCGGATGGGCGCGTTGACGCTCTCGATGCTGTTCGTTGTGCATACGATGCGGCGTATCTCTGCATCAAACTGATGGAACGGCGTGAACTCGGGCCGGCTGGACTCCCGGAGGCGGACGATCGCCGGGTACTTCTTGCTCCAGGTCCCGGCGGATTCCAGGAACCGCGTCGTAGCGCCGCGTCCTCGCTCGGCGCGGTGCAGGCGGGCTTGAGCGCCTTGGCGATCTTGTCCCGGTCCTGTCGGGCCGCGTATCGAAATGACGCCCGCAGCAGGTGAACCGCACATGTTTGCACCACAGTTCGCGGCCAGACTTCGCCGACCGCGTCGGGCAGCCCCTCCAAGCCGTCACAGACCAGCACGAGGACGTCTTCGACGCCCCTGTTCTTGAGCTCGGAGAGCACTCGAAGCCAGTGTTTCGCGCCTTCGCCGCCGTCGCCGGGGCACAGGCCGAGGATGTCGCGGTGCCCTTCGGCGGTGACTGCCAGGGCCACGCAGATCGGCCTGTTCGCTGCTTGGCCATCGCGAATCCTGACGTTGACAGCGTCAATGAACACAACGGTCTGGCGCTGGCTGGAGCAGGCGAAGGCGACCGGGCGGGCGGAGGCGCCGGTCCGGCAGGGGTATGCGGTGTCGGACGAGGTGTGGGCGCTGCTGGGTGAGGTGGGCGGGAATGTCGCCGAGCTGAGACGCCGGCTGGCCGCCACCGGTGGAGGGACCGGGGTGCCGTCGGCATCGACGTTGCACCGGGTGATCCGTAGGGACCGATGGGCGGGGCGGGCTTTGCTGACCGGGCGGGAGCCTGAGGTGGCCGGGCCGCGCAGGCCGGATCCCCTCAGCGAGCCGGGCCTGAACGTGGTGGCTGAGAAAGGCGTCGGTGGGCAGGTGTTTCTGCGGGAGCAGAAGCACCTGGCGCAGGTCCCGGTCCTGGTCCCGGATGCCCAGGTGGTGCACGCACCTGCCGTTCGGTCGGTGCTGCGGACGGTCGCGCACGCCGCCGCGGTCGGGGCGGTGGTGTGTTTGTACGGCGACGCCGGCCAGGGGAAGACCGTCGCGCTGCAGTACGCCCTGTCCCAGCTACCGCACCCGGCCAGGGTCCGTCGGGTCCACGTTGGGGCGCACCTGACGGTTCCGGAACTGCGCCGGGTACTCGCGGACGCCCTCGAGCTGGGCAGGCGTCTGCCGCGCGGTGCGGGGGAGGCCGACCTGATGCTGGTGAATGCGCCCGCGCGCCTGCTCCGCCGTGACGCCGGGACCCCCGTGGAACATCACCGGTACGTCGACGGCCCGGCGGATGGCGCCGACGCGTTCCGTCACGGCTGCCGGCAGGAAGTGACCGGAGGAGTCGAGAATCCCCACCCCGCTCGCCCCGTACTCCACGAGCCGGGCGCACTCCTCCGCCAACTGCCGGGGAGTGGCCATGTGGCTCATCAGGAGAACGCCATGCGCTTCGACACCGGCGCCGCGCACGGCAACTTCCGCGCCTGGGCCCAGCTGACCGCCCACACCCGCACCGCCCTGGCCCGCACCGGCCGCCCCCGCGTCGACCAGGAACTGCTGCGCTGGGCCTTCAGTCGCCTCGCCTGACCACCACACCGCCATGCCCCTCGCCGCGCCACCGCCGCCCGTTACCGTGGTCATCGACCGCCATGACGACGCGATCCACACGCACACTGCCCTGGCCGCCCACCACCTGCCGTCCGGCCGGATCACCCTGCACCCCGGCCCGGGAACCACCAGCGAGACCGGCCTCGCCCACGACCTTCTTGCCGCACTCGGCAAACCGCCCCTGTTTCCGGGCCGCTTCCCTGGCGGCTGTCAGCCCGCCTGGGAAGCCGCAGCCGCCTGGTGTGACGGAGCGGTGATCTTCAGAGGGCTGGGCTGCTTTGGTCTGGTGTTTCGTTTTTGGGGATGGGATTCGGGACGGCTGGAGCGGTTGCGTTTGGGCGTGGTGGGCGTGGCTTGGGGGCGTGTTCGGTTTGGTTGTTCGGGTGCCTGACCTGCGGTCCGGTAGTTGTGTGGGATTGATCTTGGGTTTCTGGTAGGTGTGGTGGCACGTCTATAGGCGGCTGTGTTCTCTAGGGGTTTGGGGTTCCGGATGATGCTGGTCAGTGGCGTGTGTGGGTGAGGAAGACGCGGAGGGGGTCGTTCGCGTTGCTGGCCAGGCGGGGCAGTCCGAGTCGGCGGGCGATGAGGTTGAGGGCTTTGTCTGTGTCGCGGTGTGGCCGGTTCGGGAGAGCGGCGAGAGCGCGGGCCAGGGTGGCGGTTTCCGGGTAGATCACCAGGTCGCGTGCCAGGAGTGCGGGGGAGGCGCTGCTGGTGGTGGCGAGGTGGGGGTTGGCTGTGCAGAGCCGTGCCAGGCGGGTGTGCCAGCGGTGGGTGAGGTGTTGTTGGTGGTCGTACCAGCGTGTGGTGATGGCGCGCGCCGCGGTCCAGGCGGTGTTGGCACGTGAGTGCCGTAGGAGTCGCTGGTGGGTGTGGTGCGCGGCGGTGAGTTCGGGCGCGGCCCAGGTGCGGATGGTGGTGGTGAGTCGTGGGTCGGGGGCGGCTTGGTGGTGGCGTGGGCACATCAGCCGTTGCGGCGCCGGGTGGACCCAGGCGGTGTCGGTGGCGCCGTGGCTGTGGTGGCGGGTGCACAGGGTGCAGGCGCGGACGGGCTGCTGCTCGGTCTCGAGCCGCTTCCAGTGCGCGGCTGCTCCGGTGCCGTGGGCGGCGCCGAGCAGGGCGAGGTGGGGCAGGGCACGCGTCAGGTGGGGGAGTGGGGTGCGGGCCAGGACGGCGAGGTGCTGGGCCGCGTTGTGGTTGAGGTGGAGTTCGGCTGCGGGCAGCGTGCCGTGGCGGTGGAGGGTGATGCCGGTGCTATCGAGGAGCTGGGGCAAAGTCAGCCGGTAAGTGTCGGCGAGGCGTTGGGTGTAGGAGGCGGTTGCTTCGCCGGCCACTGGCCGTACACGGAGCACGCCTGGTGCGGCTGACGGGATCCGCAGCCATGCCCCTGTGACGACGATTCGCTGTGCGGCGCCGGCCCCTGCTGTGGCACGGGTCGTGACGTCTGTCCGGCTCACGAGGTGCCGGTACTCCGGCTTCGCGGCCGCGTGTGGGGGCGGTAGTGCTGTTCGGCGAGGTGGTCGAGGCGGATGGCGTCGAGGGTGGTTTTGGTGATGCGTTCGGTGCCGTCGATGAGGGCGGTGATGGCTGCTTGGCGGATAAGGCGGGCGAGGCTGCCGATGCGGCCGGCGGTGCGCTCGTGCAGGTAGGGGGCCAGTTGGGGGAGGGTTCCGGGCCGGTGGTGGCGCAGGTCGAGCGCGCTCTCCATGGCGGTGATGAGGTCGCGGAAGGGCTCTTCGTCGCCGAGGCGGGCGGGGAAGGGGTCGCAGTCGATGAGGGAGGCGCGTCCGGCGAGCTGGGCGCCGCGTACCCCGGTGAACAGGGGTGTGGTGGTGACGTCGATTCCGGCGTAGACGAAGGTGGCGCCGATGCGTTCGGTGAGGTCTTTGATCAGGTCGGCGCTCTGGGCGCCGGTGGTGGTGCGGGGGTTGAGGCGGTGGATTTCGTCGATCATCACCAGCTGTACCCGGGCGGCTGTGTAGGTGTGGCAGACGGCCCCTGTGATCTGGGCCTGGGACATGCCGGCGGCGACGGGGATGCCGAGGTAGCGGGCGAATTCGGCGGCGAGGGTTTTGGCGCTGGCGGCGGGCGGGACCAGGACGTAGGCGACGGGAACATGCTCGGCCGTTGCTGCAGCGCCGTGGCGGCGGATGTGGGCGAGGTGGCAGGCGCGGCCGACCTGGAGCAGGGCGGTAGTTTTCCCGGCGCCGGCGGGGCCGGTGACGATCAGGGAAGGCCGTGCGGTGACGGCCTGGTGGCGGCCGAGGATCATCAGGGTGCGCACGTTCTTGGTGAGGGTGTCGATGGCGGGGGTGCGCACGGTGACGAACCGCGAGTGATAGGCCAGGCGTTCCTCAAGGCTGCGGTGCGGCGTGCCGGGTGGGGGAGGAGCCGCCACGGGTGTGGAGGCGAAGGCCTGGAAGCCGTCCCAGGTGGTCACCGCCTGTGGCTGCGGATCAGGGGCGTCGCCGTCGGCGCTTGCCGTGGCACCGGGAGACCGGTGCGCTGTCGACGAGGACCCGCCGACCGGCGCATCGCTCGTGCCCGGCGGGGCGTTCACCACTGCTCGGCTTCCGCTTCGGCGTCCCACAGCCCGTACCCGCCTGCCTCGGCCGGCAGCACGCTCGCGCCCTCCGGCTCGCTCGTGCCGGTCTCGGCCGCGGTGCCGACGCTGATGAGGTCGTCCAGGCTCTCGCTCCAGTCTGGTGCCGGGGCCGGTGCGGTCTCTGCGTCGAGTGGGCGCCGCTGGCCTGGAAGATCGGGCAACTGTGCTGCCGTACCGGAGCGGGAGGCTCTCCGGCGGCGGGTTTTCTGCTCGGTCTCGGCGGGGTGGCGGGTGCGGCGCAGGAGCTGGTCGAGGGCGTCGGCGAGGTCGGCCTCATGCTGCTCACGATCCCCGCGTTGTTCGACCTCGGCCTGGACATGGCGCCAGATGGCGTCGCTGAAGGGCTGGTGGACGTGGTCGCGGTGGATCCACGGGATTTCGTGGAGGTGTCCGTCGGTGAGGCGGATGAAGATCTGGCGGGCGTCGTGGGGGTTGTGGTGGACCTCCCACTTGCCGTCCCTGGCCGCGACAGGGGAGTGTTGGCTGCGGTGGGGGTCGAGGATGTCGTGGTTGTAGGTGCGGTAGTCGAGGCGGATGCCGCGTTCGGTGATGGGCTGCCAGCGCACGGGCAGTAGTTCGAGGTAGTCGGCCCCGGTGAGCGGGACGGGCACGTAGCCGCTGATGGTGATCAGCGCGGCCCACATTTGGTTCGGGGTGAGGGCGGTTTTGGGCAGGACGGGGTGGCGCAGTCCGTCGTGGGGCCGGTTCTGCCAGCCACAGGTGATCCATTCGTCGAGGAAGTCCTGCAGCTGCGGGATCGTCCACCGTGTCTCGGCCGCCGTCGCGGAGCCGCGGCGCTGCGGGTTGGAGCCGGTATGGCCGGCGACGTGCTGGCAGAACAGGTCGTTGATCGCACCGAACGTCCGCTCCACTACGGCCTTGGCCTGCGGCCGCCTCGGTGGAGCGGGCTGCACACTTACCCCGAGTGTTTCGCAGGCGGCGACGAAGCCCTGCGAGAGGTAGATCTTCCCGCGGTCGACGACGATCATCTCGGGCACGATCACTGGACGGGCGGCCGCGCCTTCCAGGCGCTCGTCCAGCGACAGCATCCGCTCATAGGGCACTTCAGCCCGCGACAGATGCAGCGCTGAGGGCCAGGTGGGGCGGGCAGGATGCGGAACAGCCATCTCGGCCAGGAGCAGTGCGGCGTCGACGGCTTTGGTGCTGTGCGGGCGCAGGACGGCGGCCAGGATGGAGCGGGTGGCGACGTCGACGGCGATCGTCAGCTCCGGCCGCCCCAGCGTGCCGTCCTCCAGGACGGCCATGATGTCCAGGCGGGTGGTGTCGATCTGCACCTGCTCCCCGGGCCGCAGCACCACCGGCGCCGACGATGAGGCGCGGGTGGGGGCGGTGGCGGTGCGTGCGGGACGTCCCGGACGCTCGGTTGGGTCGGCCAGCACACTCACCAGCCGGTAGAACGTCGACCGTGACGGCATCTCCACCACCCCGCGCCCATGGGTGTCCTCCAGGACCTGCCCGACCAGTACCTGCAGTCCCTTCACCGTCCCCTTCGACCGGCCACGCTGGCGCCGCAGAGCCAGCACAGCGGCCACGACCCGCTCGTCGGCATACCCCGTCGGATGACGGCCACGGGCCGGCACCACGCGCTTGTCGACCAGCCCCCACAAACCCTGCTTCCGGTAGGCGTACCGCATCCGCTCCACCGTCGTACGCGTCACCCGCGCGAAGCCGAGCGCCGCCAGCTCCTGCGCCTTGGCCGCATCCCGCTGCGCCAGCGTCCACCGCGCGGGGTCGTACTCCGGCCGCATCGTCTGGCCATCACGGCCACCCTCAGGGTGCGGCCATCCGGTCTCCACCTCTCGGATGTGGGGCAGCCAGGCCAGCGCCCGCTGCTGGGCCGCCACCGGAACGGTCTCGAACAGCCCCCACTGCGGCACCGCGTCCGGCGCCCGCGCGCCCACCACTTCGAAGCCCGGATCGGCGAACAACCGCCCCAGCAGCAGGCTCACTTCGGCGCCAGTCTCCTGCACCAGGTAGACCCGCGGCCCTTGCAGGGCGGCAACCTGCCAGGTCTGTCCCCGGTAGGTGACGTGCGCGCCGACCTCCACCACCGGCCGTTGGCTCTTACCGTGTGTGCCGCCCACTGCACTCGCCCCTTCCCTGGCCGCTCCCGGCGCCCAGCCGCTTTTCAACACCCTCACCACTGCGTTCTGCATCAGCGCAGACCAGCGCCTCCTCGTGCAGCGGCTCATCAAGAGGCGTCGTCAGATGTCCGCACCACAGCGCGTGATAGACAGCCGGCAGGCCCTGCAGGGGATCGCCTACCGCGGCTGCGCCGTCGGCCAGCGGGCAGGGCACGGCGAATACTTCGGCCAGCGCGGCCCGCAGCCCGGGCGGGCCCTGATTGCGGGGGTGGCGGTAGCCGGCCAGCCACCGCAGATTCGCCGCCACCACCGCCGGAGGCGGCTCAAGGCGCCGGTAAGCCCAGCCCACGCGCGCGCACGCTGCTTCCAGGACCACCCGCGCCCGCTGTGCCCTGTCTCCGCCGGCGGCCGGGCTGGCGGGGCAGTCGGCGAGCAGGCCGGTGCCGTCCGCGTACCGGGCGAACAGCTGGGGCACCCACGAACGCACCCGCCCGTCGGCATCCCGCCACAGCAGCCGTACCGGGCGCGCGGACAGGCCGGTCACGTCCGGATCCCGGTCCAGGATCATCAGCTGGATGAGCATCGCGGCCGAACCGTGCACCACGTGCCGTCCGGTGGTCGCCGACCACCACCAGCCCGGCCCCCACCGGCGGCCCGGCACGACCGGAAACGCGGATACCGGCGCCAGGTCCTCGAACCGCACCGACATCGCCGCCTGATCCCACGCCAGCTGTGTCGCCTGTCCGGCAGCAGTGGCGAAGGCGGCCTCGACTCCCGCACTGCTTCCCCCTGCGGCAGCCTGCCGCACCAACCTGCTGTGCCCGTGCCCCTCCATCCCCAACACCCAAGCGCACGCAAGCCTGTTGAACGCCGTGATCCGAATCCGCCACCCGAACGGGTGAACGGTGCTCCGTCATGACGGCGTGTCCGTCCCGTCAGGACTCCGGTGATCCTGACCGCAGGCCGTCGAGTCTCGGTGCAGGTGAGGCGATGTCGGTGGTGTGCGGCAGCATCAGAGCATGACGCAGATGAACAGAGAGTGGGCGATCGAGAAGCTCAAGGGCTTCCTCCACACCGCAGCAGTCGAGTGGGTCGCGCCACCACACGGCATGGTGAGTGCTGGGAGCTTCAAGTTCAAGAATTCTTCCAAGCCGGAGGCGCAGGCTGCTGCGCACATCGCGGAGCAGATCTTGGACCGGGTGATCCCTGACTGGCGATCCGCAGACTGGGAAGAAGCCAAGAGACAGCCGATGTGGCGCCACCGGGAGGCGGCCCACCGCGCGGTCGCCTTCCTGGAGGCAGAACAGGAATTGCAGGAAAATCTCGGCAGTGGCGCGCCCCAGCTTGACGCAGCCACGCTGCACCCATGGGTCTGGGGCAGCGTGCAGGGCCTGTGGAGCAGCGGCCACTTCCGTGAGGCGGTCGGCGCTGCCGCCAGGGCAGTGAACGTTCAATCCCAGGCGAAGCTTGGACGACGGGACGCCTCCGAGGCCAAGCTCCTCTCCGATGCTTTCTCCACCAACCAACCCGCCCCAGGGCACCCACGCTTGCGCCTCAGCGAGAACGGCGGGGGCGACACATTCAAAAACCGCCACGACGGTGCAGGAAACTTCGCAAGGGGTGTCTACTCAGCCATCCGCAATCCCATCGCCCACGAAGAGGATGAGGAACTGGAAGAGAACGAGGCACTGGAGCAGCTCGCCGCCTTCAGTATCTTGGCGAGATGGGTGGCCGCCGCCGCGGTGGAGAATGCCAGTTGAGAGCCGAACTATGCTCCCCGAAAGGGGCGTTCTCCGCGCCAGAGGCGAGCGCGCCGCTACGCCGACGACCGAATCTCGGACCTCTACACGCGCCAAGTGTTCTCCCCGTCAGTGTCACGGAGCAGTAGTGATGCGCGCGGTGGTCAGCAGCGCCTGCTGATGCGGGTGGAGCCGGTCCCACTGGGCGATCTGCAGGTGCGCCCAGTGCCGCAAGCTCTCCGGGACGGGGCCGCCTGCGGAGCCGAGGGTGCGGTATTGCTGCCAGGTGCGGTGCCAGGTGTAGGGCCAGGATGGGTTCCACCACGGGTCCAGGTGGGTGAGAGCGGCTGCCGTGGTGGTGGAGAGGGTGCCGGCGCGGGCTTTGCGGCGTTGCTGGCCCAGCCATCTGCCGAGGGGGAAGCCGTCTTGTCGGGTGTGCTTGTCCGGGGTGAGGTGGCCGTGTCGGGCGGCGTAGGCGCGTGCGTGGTCGATTCCGGGGCTGGCGGGGTAGGAGCGTGTGGCCGGGGCGGGCCGTTCGCCTACGACAGCGTGGGGTGTGATGCCGAGGGCGGTCAGGAGGTCCTGCTGGCCGGGGTGGAGATGCTGCCAGGACTCCTGCTGGACACGGATCCAGCGGCAAAGGCCTCGGGGAAGGTTCGTGGCCGGTACACCGTCGGCACCCGTAGCTGCTGTGCGGAGGCGGTGGTAGGCCTGCTGCCATTGCAGGGGCCAGGGCGGATTCCACCACGGATCGATCATGGTCAGGGCCTCGGCCCGGGTGGGGGAGAGGCGGCCCTGACCGGCGCGTCGTCGTTGCCAGGCCAGCCACTTCCCCAGCGGGAACCCGTCGAGGACGGTGCTGACGGGCGCGGCGATATGGCCGTATTCGGCCGCGTAGGCGCGGGCTTGTGTGAGCGCGGTGTCCAGCAGACCGGGCTCGGCGCGGGGAGCCGGTGGTTGGGAGGCTCGGGCTGTTTCGGCGGTGATGCCGATTTTGGTCAGCAGGCGGTGTTGTTCGGGGTGGAGTGTGCCGTAGTCGGTGCACTGACGCTTCAGCCAGTCGGCCAGCTCCTTCTCAAGGTCCGCAATGCCGGTACCACCACCGTCGGCTGCGGACGCGGACTCTGACTGCTCGCGTACGCGAGTCCAATTGCGTTGCCATTCCAAGGACCAGGTCGGGTTCCACCAGGGATCGAGCGCTGCGAGGAGCGTGCTGACCGGCCATGTCCCGCCTGTACTGCGATGGTGCTCCCGCGCCTGGCGGCGCTGTTCGCTCAGCCACCGGCCCAGCGGAAACCTCTCATGACAAGCTTTCAGGGGCGTGGTGAGGTGGCCATGTGCGGCGGCGTACGTGCGCGCGTGGGCCAGCCCGGGGCCCGTACCGCAGAGCTGGGCGATGATCTCGTGGGGGCGAGCGGCGGCGGTCTCGGCGGTGATGCCGATCTCCGCCAGCAGACGCTGCTGCAGCGGATGCAACTGCTTGTAGCCGGTGCACTGTACGGACAGCCATGTGGCCCAGCCGTCACTGCCGTCCGGCCAGCCACCTTCTGTAGCCTTTTGGTGCCGGTCTCGGGCATGAGCGCGGATCAGATGCCAGGTTCGCTGCCATGCCAGGGGCCACGGCGGGTTCCACCACACGTCGATCGCGTCGAGCACCTGGAGGTGCGCGCCGGGTTCGTCCTGGCGGCGGGTGAGGCAACGCTGGGCAGTGAGCCACTTCCCGAGCAAAAACCCTTGGTACGAGATGTTCTTGGTGGCCAGGGCCAGGCATCCGTGTTCGGCGGCGAAGGCGCGCGCACAGGCAACAGCCTTATCGATGCCTGCTGTCCGGCTCGTTCGGCGCGGGCGTGCGCTACCGGCGGCCTGGGCCGTGAGGCCGATGTCGGCCAGCAGACGGCGTTGTTCGGGGTGGAGTGAGCTGTAGTCGGTGCACTGCAGGTACAGCCATTCCCCGGTCAGCATGTGGGTGTCGGGGAAGCCGTCGGCGGCGTTGAGGGGGCCGTGGCGTCTGACGTGGTCGCGGGCGCGGTAGTAGGAGCGCTGCCACTTCACCGACCAGGGGATGTTCCACCACGGATCCACCTCCTTCAGGACGGCGGCCTTTTCTTCAGGCAGGACCAAGGCGTGGGACTGCTGGTTGTGCACCCATTTCCCCAGGGCGAAGGAACCGACTCGGGTGTCGCGTTGGGTGGCGAGGTGGCCGTGCTGGGCGGCGTAGGTGCGCGCGTGGGCCAGGCCGGCGGCGAAGGCGCCCTCGGCGTGCACGCTGTGACCCCGCAGCCGTTTCTGAGCCGGCAGACCCTCTGTGCCCGCGGTCTGCCGACGCTGGTAGCCCGCGAGAACATCGGCGAGAGGCCGGGGCCGGAGCGCCAAGGGGACCTGCCACAGCCGCTGTTCGTCGTCTCCACTGCCGCCCTCGGTACGGATGCACTGGTACGTCCAGGCAAACAGCGCTCCGTGGGTACAGCCGACCAGACGCTCGGTGAGCCACGAACGCCCCAAGCGATGGCCCAGCTCGCCGGGCACGCAGGGCACATCAGCCAACCGGTAAGGGAGGTGACCACCACCGTCAGCAGCGACACGGAGCCGCCAGGCCCGGCTTGCCAGAAGCGTGGCGAGGGCGACGGTCTCGGGGTAGGTGACCAGATCCCGCGCCAGGATCCGCCACCGCTGCGGATCCTCGCCCGCGGGCATGGCCGCATCCAGCCGCATCGGCCACAGATGTTCCTCGGGCCACTCCTGCGCCCACCACCAGGCTGTGACCGCTTCCGCAACCTCGAACGCCGAATCAGCGACGGGGGAGCGGCGCAGCAGCCTGCGGTGATCCGCCTGCGCCTGGACCACCTCCGGGCATCCGGCCAACCCCACGACACGGCCCCCGCTGCCAGGCACGTTCATCAGCCAGCACCGGTGGCGTGGGCAGACTCGCTGGTGCGCCGCCAGGTACACCCGGGCTGGTGCAACGCGACCGGTCCGCGCAGCCACACAGCCCGGGCACGCCGGACCCCAGGCAGCAACCGTCTCCACCCCGTTGTAGAGCCGCGCCGCCGGCCGCTCCTTCGAGGGGCCCAGCGGCTCCTCCCGCGTCCAGGCCGGCAACGCATGGCGTAAGCCCACCTGCGGCACACGACACAGCGCCGCGACCCGGTCCCGGGCCGCGGCGTTCAAGAACACCTCGCTGTCGCCCTGCAGAGCCCGGACGACGCCCTGCTGGCCAGCCACTTCGGTAACCGACGACAGCAGACTCCGCACCGTCAGGCCGTACCTGTCCGCGATCCGCCCCAGGAACGACAGCGTCATCTCACCCTGCAGGGGAGACACCCGAAAAGCACCCGCGGCCAGCAACAGCTTCCCCACCCATCCCGTCGCTTGTGACACTTATCGTCCTTCGGCTCAACAAGCAGGCGCCGGGCCCGTCGGCCGGTGTCAGGTCAGTAGTCGAGGTCGAGGTAGTCGATGTCGTTGAGGGTGACGTCGGAGAGTCCTGCGGCGCGGCCTCCGCCGTCCTGGAAATAGACGTCCTTAAATCCTTCGGCGATGATCCCCCGCATCTCCTGGTCGCTGGCACCCGCGTTGCGGGCGTCGAACAGGCGCTGCGCGTAGGCCGGGGGGAGGTGCACGGTCAGGCGCCGGAAGCGTCCGTCGTCGGTCGTGCCGACCGGTGCGGTGTACCCGAAGCGGGCCCTGGTCTCCACCGTGATTCCCCTCGCGGTGGCGGCCTGTTTCTGCCGGCGCTTGCGTACCTGTGGCTGCCAGCGCTGGCGTACCGCGTTGTCGAGTTTCGCGGCGACGTCGGCGCGGGCGTGCTTGCGGGCGCCGCGCCGGTAGCGGTTGACGGAGTCGGCGGTGACCCCGAGCTCCTGCGCGACGGCCTTCGCGCTGCCCAACTGCCGGATCAGGTAGCCGATCTGACCCTTCAACGTCTTCGGCGGCTCGCGGGTGAAGCTTTCCCGGTCGGCCCGCTCGATCGCGTCGTCGATCTCCCCCACGGCCTTACTCCCCTTCGTCGAGGACGGCGTCGCCGCCCTTGATGCGGCGGGCCGGGTTGAGGCCCTTCTCCATCAGGTCGACCGCCCACAGCATCGACTGGACGCCCTCCAGCTTCGCCAGGCCGGGCGTGGGTCCGAGGCGGAAACCGCCGGGCTGCGGTTTCCCGGACGTCGCGTACGGCAGGAAGTCCAGCGGGCTCTCCCCCGGCGACGGGTAGACGACGCAGTCGGACAGCACCGCGAGCGGGTACAGGCCCGTCATCTTCGCCATGTTGCCCAGTTTGCGGTGCATGTTGACCCGGGCCTTGCTGATGACGGCGGCGCGGATGTCGGGGCGCCAGGTCGGGCGTTCCAGGGCCGGCCACCGCTCGCCGTCCTTGTAGGACTTGCCCTGCGGGCGCTCCCGTAGTTTCCCGACGCCGCCCTTCACCGTGGCCTTGATGGCGGCGAGGACGGCGGCCATCGCCGGGTCAGCCTGCTTGTGCTGCTCCATCGCGGCGAGGAACTGGTGGTCGTCCAGGTCCTTCGTGACGCCGAGGTCGGCGAGGGTGTCGACGTAGGCGGTCTTGAGGCGGTCGTGCCACGGGTCCAGGTAGGCGCCGGTCTCGCGGCGCAGGTACCCCTCGATGGGGTGGACGTCGTAGCCGAGCTCCTGGGCGTAGGCGACCGTATGCGTCTGGTACCAGGCCGGTCCCGTCGGACGGCTGCCGTCCGGCGTGAACGGCGAAGGCAGGCGCGGGTCCAGCTCGATGTGGGAGAGGTCGACCAGCCAGCTCCCGGGGATCTTCGGGTTGAACGCCGGGGTGTGGAAGTGGTCGGGGGCGGAGAGACCGACGACCAGGCGGGCCGCGGCGGCGAGGAACGCGGTGTTGAGGTCCAGGCCGACCGCGAAGGGCAGCACGCACTCCTCATCGGACAACGTCTCCACCGACCGCACCCACTGGTACGCCTCCTCATTGAGGAACCCGCCGCTCCAGCCAGAGTTCACGACCACGGGATGTTCCGGGGTGGCCTCCGGCGGCGCCGGGTCCATCGGCTCCGTCCCCAACGAGCCCGCGTTGTAGCCGGACACCCAGTTCCCGGTCGTCGGGTCCTGCACGGCCTTCGTCGGCGGGCGCAGCGCCGTCATCAACTCCAGCCCGGACACGGCCGTCGACCCGCGCGGGGTGATGACCCGCTGGGCGTACACACCCAGGACGCGGGCGATGTCGGCCGCCTCGAGGTCCGCGACGCCGGGCCAGGACCGCTCATCGAGGGCGTCCCAGGACAGGATCGCGAGCTGCACGCACTGCCGCTCACGCCCCTGTGCCTTGCGGTAGACCCTTGCCCACGGGCCGAACCCGCGCTGCGTCAGCTGCCACTTCGCCTTCGCCACCTCTTTGACCACTGGATGGTCCTCGGGCAGTCGGAGGGAGCGGCGCTGCTCGTGGCCCTCCAGGCGCTCCGGCAGCCCCAGCTTCACGGCGGCCGCCGCGGTGAGCACGATCAGCGGATCACTGTCCTTGCCGTACCGGTTCAGCTTCGCCGCACCGAGACCCGACTCGCGCAGCGTCCACTCCACCAGCTCCACCACCGTGGTCGCCGGGCAGTCCAACACGATGCCGCCCACGCCGTACGCACTGCCGTCACCGTCCAGCACCGCGAGCGGACCATGCGGGAACCGCGAGTCGGCTACGGGCGCGGAATGCTTCTTCGCCGGACGGCGCGACGTCGCCGACTCAGCCTGGACGACGGGCACCTCCACTACGGCGGGCGCCTCGGGCACGGCCGGGCCGGTGAACGTCTCCGCAACCGGTTCCGGGTTGAGCGCGGGAGCCGGGGCGGGCGTGACAGCGGGAGCTCCGTGGGCCGGGTACTTCGCGGCCCACCCGTTCAGCAGCCGCTGGTAGGCATCCAGGCGCGGCGACTTTGGCTCCGAGCGGCCGTTCTCCCAGTTCTTCACCGACTGGGTCGTCGTCTTCAACGCGGTGGCGAGACGGGCCTGCGTGATACCGGCGGCCTCACGCAGCCGGGCACGCTCCGCCGGAGGCGGGAGATGCGGCTCCTCGTTCAACAGAGCGTCAACGGACGCGAACAGCTCTTCCTCAGATGCCATTCCCTGCACCTTCACATCAGGACCCGATACGGCTTAACCAAAAACTTATCCCACTCCTTAACCTTCCTGTGCCCATTCCAACCCCAGCGCGGCGAGCGCGGCGAGTTTGTCGACGGTGAGCTTCGCGCGGCGGCTTTTGCTGTTGCTGAGGAACACTCCGAGTCGGACTTCTGCCCCGTCCTCCAACTGCTCTGTGTGGCCTCTGGGGACGGTCACGGAGCCCTCCCGGGTCTTGTACTGCGCCAGGGCTGCAATACCCCGCTCGAAGGCTCCCAGGGGCGTCGTGGACGGCTTCGCGGGCGTTTCCTGCTCCGGGGCCGGAGGCGTGATGCCGAGTTGCTCCAGGCGTTCGCGCTGCCCGTCCATCAGCGAAGCCCACACCACCGGTTGGCGCTGTTTCGCGGCCCATCGTCCGATGTCCATGCCGTGGACCGTGACGCCGGGAAGGACCTCCGCCTGGTCCTCATCGCGTACGAGTTCGCGTAGTGCGGCGTAGTGGCGCTGCCAGTCCGCTGGCCACTCGGGGTTCCAGTCTTCGTCGACGGCTTCGAGTGCTGTCTTCCATTCGGGGTGGTCGTCCAGCGCACCAGGACGCCGCAAATTCGCGAGCCACATTCCCAAGGGTCTGTCCAGCATGGCCGCTGTGCGGGGGGCGCAGAGGGTCCAGTGTTGGTCGTAGTAGGCCTTGGCGGCCTCCAGGTTCTCCTGGAACCTTTCATCGGCCATCGACCACACCATGCCGAGCCGCTCCAGCCGCTGGGCGCGCTGCCCGTTCATCTCCCCGGCTCCGTACGCCCGTCGCTGCTCCGCCACCCACTGTCCAAGAGGTGTCGCGCCCTCGCGGTGTCCGTAGGGCACCCTCGCGTTCCCGACCCGCTCGACGTATGTCTTCAGCTTCGCCCAGCCGCGGGCCCAGTCCTGGCGTTCGGTGTCGATGACGTTGAAGGACACCCAGTCCGCGACCATCACCGGGTCGCGCCGCGCCGCAAAACGGAGCAGCAGGCGGGATTCGTCCTCGCCTTCCCCGGGCGGCGTACCGATGTGCTGGGACGGTTGCGCGACGTCCTTCTGCGGCTCCTGGGGAATCGCCAGCAATTCGATTGCCTCTTCGTCGTGAGCGCGCAGGCCTTCCAATACCTTCACCAACGGGCGATACGATCCCGAGGTGAACATGTCTTCCGGCTTTTCCCCGGGCTGGAGGAATACCGGCACGATCAGCGAGGCGATCTTGCCCTGTCCCGGCTTCTGACGCAAAGCGCGCCCGATAGCCTGGACAATGTCATGCGGCGCGCCTTTGGGATCCAGGAGAGCCACGGAATCCACGGCACGAATATCAACGCCCTCACCCAATACGCGACAATTCGAGAGAACGGCACGCAGTGCCGTGGTGCCGAATTTTCCCAGGACTCCGCGCCGGCGCTCGGGCACGTGCTCGCCGCAGAGCCAGTCGGCCCAGATCTGCGCCGGGTACCGCTCAGGCTGGTCGGCGTGCAGCTTGGCCGCCACGCGCTCCAGGCCTTCCGCGTACGCCTGTGCCTCGATGGTGCGGTGGTGGAAGGTGATGCACGTCGACAGGTCGTGCTGCGCCATCGTGTGCAACAGCGCGGCCTGCAAGGCCCCGAGCCGCTGACCGCGCACCTCCTCACTGCTCCGCTCCTCACCCATCAGCCGCTCGGGCGTGACGACGGGGTCCTGGAGCTCCAGGACGATGATCTGGTACCGCGCCAGCAGCCCGCGCGACACAGCAGATGCGAGGGACAGCTTGTAGAGGACGGGCCCGAAGACCCTCTCGTCGTCCATGGAGGCCGCCATCTCCCGAGGCAGTCGGTCGCGCACCCCCTCAGCGACCTCGCGGTTCAGCCGCTCTTCCCAGATCCGTGGCGTCGCCGTCAGGTACAGCCGGCGCGCCGATGGAATGACCCCTTGGTCGTGCACCGCGGCCCAGGCCTTACCCATCGAGCCACTGGTCCTGTGCGCCTCGTCAACCACCGTGAGGTCCATGGGAGGCAACTGCTGCCCGTAGACGCCCTCGAACGCCTCGGAAAGGACATCGAGGCTGGCGTATGTCGCGAAGACGGTGACCGGCCCCTGCCCATGCCACAGGGCGAGCTGTACCGGATTCGTTGTGCTCCGGACCTTGAGATTCCACAATTCCGGGTCGTCCTGGAGAGAACACACCGCGACCGCCGGACCCGTGTGCCCGGCGGCATTCCACGCCTGAACCGTCTGGGACAGCAAATCCAGCGTCGGCACCAGAACGAGAATGTGGCCCTTGGGCGCGAGCCGCTTTGCCGCCGCAGCCGCGATGATGGTCTTTCCCGTTCCGCACGCGGCGTGTACCTGTCCGCGCAGGCCATTCCCAGGAATCCCGCCCGGCGGGATATCGAGACCGCGCACAATGGCGGCAACGGCCTCGATCTGGTGGTCACGTAGTTTCACGGCCATTCCCTTTTTCTCCTTTTCGCGGTATGAGGCGCGTATCAGAATGGAGATTCCCGGAGCGGAGAATGGCCCAGGGGTGATGCTGACTGTTCCCAGATTCTACACAGTGCATGAGTATGATGCATCACTCTTGCGTCAACTTCCGCACCCTAGGGTGACACATGACCGATTCCCACCTTCCCGTGACCGATCGGGGTGTATGCTCGCGAGGTTCGGTGGGGTTGCGTACGGGCAGTTGAGAACGGGGGAGGGGTTCGGGTGGAGCGCAGCGGAGCCCGTCACTACGGTGGGGGCTGGCACTTCGTCAGGCCAGCGATCCGTCACATGCGTTGCAGAGGTGGTAGCTGGGAATCCCGGACCCTACACAGTCCCGCACGCGATGCACCCTCCCTTACTGCCAGCCCAGGCAACCGCGCTTGCGCGGGTGCCCCCAATTCGCGCTTGCGCGAATTGCATTCCGTTCCGGAATTCCGTTTACGGAATTCCATTCCCGCGTTTACGCGGGAATTCGAATTGCGCTTGCGCAATTCGTTCACTATGCAGCGCGCCAGCGCTGCATATCCCGCTCCGCGGG
>NZ_JBITHL010000014.1:0-215018 GCF_044457965.1 Streptomyces sp. NPDC050509
AGGACCCCAAACCGTTCGCATGGACCAAGAGCGCCGACGAAATCCTCAACTCATTAGCGAAATATATCGCCAGGATTTCCGGCGCAGGACACTAGGTGTTCTGTCCACGGAGGTTGGTGACAGTGATCACGGCTGGGTGATCTTGAACGAGTGAGGGCCTTCCGGGTTCGGTGTGGATTGCGACATCTACACGAACGATCAGAAGGCCCTCATGCCCCACCGTAATGCACCCCTGACCGAGACCGGACGTCTGCGGCTTGCCCGCTGCGTCGTCGACGACCACTGGCCGCTGCGCCGGGCGGCCGAGCGTTTCCAGGTCTCGCCCACCACCGCCCAGCGGTGGGCCGGCCGCTACCGCGAACTCGGGGAGGCCGGGATGACCGACCGCTCCTCCCGGCCCCGCCGCAGCCCGCGCCGGACCCCGACCCGTACCGAGCGCCGGATCATCAAGGTCCGCACCCTGCGCCGCTGGGGACCTGCCCGCATCGCCTACCTCCTGGGCCTGAACCCGGCCACCGTCCACCGCGTCCTGACGCGCTACGGACTTGCCCGCATGGCCCACCTGGACCGCGCCACCGGCCGCGCGATCCGCCGCTACGAACATGCTGCCCCGGCGACCTCGTCCACGTCGACATCAAGAAACTCGGCAACATCCCCGACGGCGGCGGCCACAAGGTCCTCGGCCGGCAAGCGGGCCGCAAGAACCGGGCAGGCGCCGGCATGAGTTTCCTGCACAACGCGGTCGACGACCACTCCCGCCTCGCCTACAGCGAGATCCTCACCGACGAGAAGAAGGAAACCGCTGTCGGATTCTGGCAGCGGGCCCACGCATACTTCACCGACGCCGGGATCACCGTCCAGCGGGTCCTGACCGACAACGGCTCCTGCTACAAGTCCCACCTGTGGCGCAACGCCCTTGCTGAACAAGGGATTTCACACAAGCGAACCCGGCCCTACCGGCCCCAGACCAACGGGAAGGTCGAGCGGTTCAACCGCACCCTCCTCGACGAATGGGCCTACGCGAAGACCTACCGCTCAGAGCAGGAACGACGCGACGCCTACCCGCGGTGGCTGCACACCTACAATCACCACCGCGGACACACCGCGCTCAAGGGCCAACCACCCGCCACCCGCGTCCCCAACCTCACGGGTCAGTACACCAGGGGGATGCACAGAAGAAGCGCAAGCACGCCCATCGGTGCTCAGCGCCGTCGGGTACAGGCCCCATCCGCCCCGGCCGTCACGCCCCCGTCACCCGTCAGGGCGTCCGCCGGCCTCCCCACCGGGAAGACGACATGAAACCCTCCGCGAACGAGCCCCCTGTGGCGCTCATCGGCGCGGGCGCCATCGGCCTCTCACCGGCCTCCGCGCTCGCCCGTGCAGGCCGGTCGATCACGGTCTGCGGTGGGCGCGAGCCCGTCGACCGGATCGAGGTCACCGAGGACGGCACAGCGGAGACCTGGCCCGTCCAGCACGTGACCGACCCGGCCGGTACCGCCGGGCACAACACCGCGAATCCCCTGACCGCCCTGACCGGCCGGCGTGCTGACGTGATGCGCGACCCCGGCATCGAGCGCGTCGCCCGGCGCCTCATGACCAAAGCCGTTCTGGCCGGCCGGGCGGACGGCGCGGCGCTCACCGACGCGCACGTCGACCGCGCCCTCCACTGGCTCCGGCACGTCCCCGAGGGCAGCACCACCTCGACGCGGGAGGACCGCCTGGCCGGCCGGCCTCTCGAATACGACGCCCTCACCGGAGCCGTGGTCCGGGCCGCCGAACGCCATGGCATCGACGTCCCGGCCAACCGGTCCCTTCTCGCCCTTCTCGCCCTTCTCGCCCTTCTCGCCCTTCTCGCCGCGATCGAACCGGAGGCCGGAGCATGAGGATCTCGCGACGCGCCCAGGCCGTATCCCCGTTCTACGCCATGGAGTTCGGCAAGCAGGCCGCGGTTCTGGAGGCGCGGGGGCACCATGTCGTCAAACTCAGCATCGGCGAACCGGACTTCGGCGCGCCCCCGGCCGTGCTGACCGCGATGCGCGAGGTCATGGACGGCAGGCCCCTGCCCTACACGGCGGCGCTCGGGCTCCCCGCGTTGAGGCAGGCGATCGCGCGGTTCTACGGGGACCGGCACGGCGTCGATGTCGCTCCTTCCCGCGTCGTCGTGACCGCGGGGGCCTCGGCCGCGCTGGTGCTGGCCGCCGCTGCACTCGTCGACCCCGGTGACGAGGTGGTCATCGGCGACCCGTCGTATCCCTGCAACCGGCAGATCGTGGAGAGCTTCGGCGCCCGCGTCGCTCTCGTGCCCACCACCGCCGAGACCCGCTTCCAGCTCGACGCGGCGTCGGTGAGGGCGAGTTGGACGGAGAGCACGCGCGGGGTCATGGTCGCCACCCCGTCCAACCCGACGGGCACCTCGGTTCCGTCCGAGGAACTGGCGGCGATCTGCCGCCTCGCACGCGAGCGCGGGGCGTGGCGTCTCGTCGACGAGATCTATCTCGACCTGAGCGACCGCGACGACTGGGGCCGGCCGCCGCGGAGCGCCCTGTCGTACGACCCGGACGCGATCGTCGTCAACAGCTTCTCGAAGTACTTCGGCATGACCGGCTGGCGGCTGGGCTGGTGTGTCGTCCCGGACGCGCTCGTACCGGCGATGGAGCGCCTGGCCCAGAACTACTTCCTCTGTGCCTCGGCGCCCGCGCAGTATGCGGCTCTGGCCTGTTTCACCCCGGAATCCCTGGCGGTCTGCGAGGCCCGCCGCGTCGAGTTCGCGCAGCGGCGCGCGCTCGTCCTCGACGGCCTGGACCGGATCGGACTCCCGGTCCCGGTCCCTCCGGACGGCGCCTTCTACGTCTACTTCGACGTCGGCGGTACCGGACTCACGTCCTGGGAGTTCTGCGAGCGCGCCCTCCAGGAGGCGCGTGTCGCCCTCACCCCGGGCCGGGATTTCGGCACGCACACCGCCGACACCCACGTCCGTCTCTCGTACGCGGCGTCGGCGGACGAGTTGCGGGAAGGCATCGCCCGGCTCGGGACGTTCATGGCCGCGCTCATGTGAGGGCGGTGCCCTCCTCGCACCCGTACGGTTCCGGACTTCGCCGATCCGTCCCGGCTATGCCGCCCCGGTCCGGGGAAGTCATCACCTCCACGGCGCTCGGCCCGCGCCGGTCTCATCCCCTGGTGCCGAACGGCCACCACTGGTCACGGCCGACGAAGGAGGAGCGCTGTGAGTGCTGCCGGGTCCGGAGGGTCGGAGAGGGGCAAAGGGTCCGAGGAGGGCGAAGGGCGGGAAGGACAGGGCGGGCCGGCCGGGCCGGGCGGTCTGAAACGCGTCATGGGGCGGCGCACCCTCGTCCTCTTCGTCGTGGGTGACATCCTGGGCGCCGGCGTCTACGCCGTGATGGGAAAAGTCGCCGGGCGCTCCGGCGGGGCGCTGTGGCTGCCGTTCCTGGTGGCGTACGCGGTGGGACTGCTGACCGCCGTCTCGTACGCCGAACTGGTCACGAAGTACCCGCGTGCGGGCGGGGCCGCGGTGTACGTACAGCGTGCCTTCCGCCGGCCGTTCGTCACCTTCCTCATCGCCTTCATGGTGTACTGCTCCGGGCTGGCCTCGATGAGCGCCGCCGCCCGCGCTTTCGGCGGCGACTACATGCAGCGACTGGTGCGGGTGTCCCCGACGCTGGTGGCGCTCCTGTTCGTCGTCGGCCTCGCGGTCCTCTGTCTGCGAGGCGTCTCGGAATCGGTCAAGGCCAACACCGTACTGACCGTCATCGAGGTGCTGGGGCTGCTCGCCGTCCTCGGCGTCGGCGCGGTGGCGGTCGCCGGTGGAGCGGGGGACCCCTCCCGGCTGACCGATTTCGCGGCCCCCTCCGGCCAGGCGCTCCTGCCCGCGCTGCTCTCCGCGTCCGCCCTGGCGTTCTTCTCCTTCCTGGGCTTCGAGGACTCGGTCAACATGGCGGAGGAGGCGAGAGATCCGGTCAAGGACTATCCGCGTGCCATCCTGCTCGGGCTGACACTGACCGGCCTGCTCTACGTACTGATCGCGCTCGTCTCCTCCGTTCTCGTGCCCGCCCGCGAACTCTCCGGATCGTCGGCGCCGTTGCTCCATGTGATGGAGGTGGCCGGCTCCGCGTTCCCCGGCTGGCTGTTCGCCCTCATGGCGCTCTGCGCCGTGAGCAATTCGGCGCTGATCAACCTCATGATGGCTTCACGGCTCTGTTACGGCATGGCCCGGGAAGGCGTCCTGCCGCGCGCGCTCGGCACGGTGCTGCCGGTACGGCGTACCCCGGTGACCGGCATCCTGCTGAGCGCGGCGATCGGCCTGGTCCTGGTCTCCACCGGTGAGCTGGAAGGGCTCGGCGACACCAGTGTGCTCCTGCTGCTGACGGTCTTCGCCGTGCTCAACGCCACTGTGCTGGTCCTGCGCGCGGATCCGGTGGCCCACCGGCACTACCGGGCGCCCACCGTACTGCCGGTGATCGGAGTCGTCACCTGTCTGTGCCTGGCGAGCCCTCTGGTGGGGCGGTCCGCCGACGTGTACGTGCGGACGGGCGTCCTGATCGGCCTGGGCTGTGTCCTGTGGCTCGTGAGCCGGGGTGTCCCCCGGCTGGTTTCCCCCGGCTCCACCCGCGTGCGCGACCTCGACAAGGAGGCACCATGACACCGTTCCCGGACCGCTTCCACCGTGTGATCGATCTGCCGCCGCCCGAGCCCGGCACGCTCGCCGACTACGCGACGCTGCCCCTCGATCCGTACGCCGGGGGCCGGCAGCGGCACCGGCGGTTCTCGCAGTTCCGCATGGAGGCCGGTACCGACGGCGGCCGGGCGCTCGAACTCCTGCCGCACCGGCCGTTCGTGCAGTCCGCCCGGGTCAACGGCTTCGCCGGTGGTGTGCGCCGGCACTTCGAGCCGATCCGGGTGGATCTCGCCCCGCTGATCACCGCCGGGGCGGACGCGCTCCAGCTCGACCGGAACGAGAGCTGGCAACTGAACGTCCACCAGAACCGGCTGCTCGCCTTCCCCGGGGAGAAAAGCGTCGCGGTGCCCGAAGGGCCGCACCGCGACGGTCATGACTTCAGCATGATCGCGGTACTCGGCCGGAAGAACGTCTCCGGTGGCGTCAGCCAGTTGCTGCCGACGGGCGGCGGTGAGCCGTTCTTCGAGATCACGCTGGAGCCGGGACAGGCACTGGTCTTCGACGACAGCGCCATGTGGCACCACGCCACCGACATCGAATGCACCGGTGACAGCGGCGGGTTCCGCGATCTGTGCGTGGTGGCCTTCAACCGCTGGGCGCACCGTGAGTACGGCGAGGAGTACGAACTCCGTACGCTCGCGGAATCCTGAAGCGCGCTGGACGACCTCGTACCCGGCACAGGAGCCGGGACCGACGGGACCCTGCGGCCCGTCGGTCCGGCTCCGTGACCCGACCGGGCCGTCAGCCGGAGGGTGCGCTCTCGCGGCCCGTCCCCGCGGCCTCGTTCCTGTCCAGCTCCTCGCAGAGTTCCCCCAGTCCGGTGAGGGTGAACACCTGGGCCAGGGTGACGGGTACGCCCCGCTCCTCGGCCTTCAGCACCGCGCGCACCGCCAGCAGCGAGTCACCGCCGAGGTCGAAGAAGTCGTCCTCCCTGCCCACCTCCTCCACCCCGAGCAGCTCCGACCAGATCCCGGCCAGGACCGCCTCGGTCCGGGACATCCGCCCGGCGGAGCCTGTCCCCCCGCCGCCGTCCCGCGCACGGACGCTCAGCCGGACGAGCGCCTCGCGGTCGATCTTGCCGGTGAGCCCTCGGGGCATCACCTCGTGGTGGACGTACGACGCCGGCCGCATGAACTCCGGCAGCACGTCCGCGACATGGGCGGCCACCGCGGCGCCGAGGTCCGCGCCCGGCGTGCGCGGGACCAGGTGGGCCACCAGCCGTTCCGCACCCGAGTCCCCCCGGACCAGGACGACAGCGGCGTCGCGTACCCGCGCGTGGTCCCGTACCACGGCTTCGACCTCGCCCAGTTCCACCCGGTATCCGCGCACCTTGACCTGGTCGTCGAAGCGGCCGGTGAATTCGATCAGCCCGTCCCGCCGGAGCCGCCCCTTGTCGCCGGTGGCGTACATCCGCGCTCCGACCGCGTACGGGTCGGGTACGAAGCGCAGGCTGGTGGCGCCCGGACGGTGGAGGTAGCCCCGGGTGACGGCGGTCCCGCCGATGAAGATCTGCCCCTCCTCGCCCGTACGGACCGGGCGCAGCCGGTCGTTGAGCAGCCGCAGGGAGACGCCGTCGATCGCGGTGCCCAGGGGGGGATTGTCCTCGTCCTCCGGGAGCGTCTCCATGGAGTACGCGCTGTCCAGCGTCGTCGCCTCCGACGGGCCGTAGCCGTTGATGAGCCGGTTGTCCGCGCCTCGTCGGCGGTGGCGTTCGAGGAACTGCCTGGCCCGGTCGGCGGACATCACGCTGCCACCGACGATGAGCCGCCGCACGCTGTCCAGGGCCTCGGGGCGCGCGTCCCACAGCACGTTGAACAGCGTGGTGGTGATCAGCATGGTCGTGACCCGTTCCTGGACCAGGACATCGGGAAGTTCCTCGACCGCCTGGTAGGAAGGGGCGGGGACCACCAGTCGGCTGCCGTTGGTGAGCGCGCCCCAGATCTCGAACGCGGCCACGTCGAAGGCGAGGGGCGCGAGTTGGAGAAAGGTCTCGCCGGGGCGGAAGTCCACGTAGTCCTGGCGTGGGTCGACGAGGTTGACCGCGCTCCGGTGGGTGACGCCCACCGGTTTGGGGGCGCCGCTGCTGCCGGAGGTGTAGACGAGGTAGGCGAGGTTGTCGGGGTGGACCGCCACGGGCTCGGGCGGCTGGGGCGGCTCTGCCGGCTCGGCGGCCGGCTCCTCCTCCAGGAAGAGGGCCGCCACGTCCGTGAACGGGCCGGGTGCCTCCTTGCGCGCCACCACCGTCAGCATCCGTGATTCCCGGGCCATGAGGGTCAGCCGCGCGGCGGGGTAGTCGAGCGGCAGCGGCAGATAGGCGGCGCCCGCCTCCAGCACCGCGAGCATCGTGACCACGGCCTCGGCGGAGCGGTCCAGATGGATACCGACGATCGCCTCCGGCCCCACCCCGGCGGCACGCAGCCAGGCCGCGCGGTGCCGGGCGCGCCGTGCGAGGGCGGCGTATCCGACGGTTCCCTCCCGTGAGGTCATCGCGGGGGCGTCCGGCAGGGCGCGGGCCACCGCGGCGAAGCGCTCGTGGAGGAGCAGGGGCGGTGACTCCCCGGCACCGGGGCCGGGGCTGGGAGTGGACACGTCCGCGGTCACCGGGCTCCCTCCGTGAACGACGTGGACGGTGCGGTCGGCGTGGTCGGTGTGGACGGTGTCGTCGGCGTGGACGAAGCCGCCTGCACCGCCCGCGGACGGGGGCCCCGGCGGGGGGTGAACCGTACCGGCAGGCCCGACAGCCCTTTCATGAACGTCGAGTAGACGGGCGTCGGCTCACCGGTCAGCTCCCAGTGGTCGGCGTGGTCGAGGAGTGCGCGCAGCAGGGCCGTCAGTTCGAGACGGGCCAGCCGTGCGCCCGGGCAGATGTGCGGCCCGTGCAGGAAACTGAGGTGCCGGTTGGGGTCCCTGCCCAGGTCGAGGCGGTCGGGGTGGGGGAACTGGCCGGCGTCGAAGTTCGCGGCGCTGTTCCAGACCGTGAGGATGTCGTCCCTGGCGATGGGGACACCGCCGAGTTCGGTGTCGTGGAGCGTGGTGCGGCCCGAGTGCATCGACACGGTGGTCCAGCGCAGCAGTTCCTCCACCGCCGAGGCGACCGTCACCTCGCCTCGGACGAGACGGCGCCACTCGCCCGGCCATTGGGCGAGGGCCTGGACGGAGGCGCTCATGGCGAAGCGGGTCGTCTCCTCGCCGCCGAGGAGCACGCTGTAGCAGTTGTAGAGCAGTTCGTCCTCGCTGAGTTCGACCGCCGTCTCCGTCAGCCGGACCAGCAGTCCCAGCAGGTCGTCCTCCTGCTTCTGGTGGGAGCGGACCAGCTTGGCGAAGTACAGCAGGATCTGGTTGCGGGCGAGCCGGGTGTCCAGGTCAGCGGGGACGGGCGCCTCCGACGCCAGGGCGGCGCTGGCGTCCTCGTACAGAGCCGGGCGGTCCGCCTCGGGAACGCGCAGCAGGTCGCAGACCACGGCCATGGGGACGGGCCTGGCCACTTCGCGGGCGAAGTCGCTGTCCCCGCGCGCGACGGCGTCGCGCACCAGCCCGTCGATGTTCGCGGCGATCCGCCGCTCGTACGGGGCGAGGGCCCCCGCGGTGAAGCCCCGCCCGAGTTCCCTGCGCAACTGCTTGTGCCGGGGGCCGTCGGACACCGCGAGCATCCGGCCGCCGGCCGGGTCGCCCCCGTGCAGGAGGGTGGCGATGTTGTTTCCGTGTCCGGAGGTGAAGCGGTCGGTCGCGCCGAAGACCTCGATCGCCAGGCGGTAGGGCGTGACGACCCAGAAGCCGGGACCGCCGCGCGTCGGCGGGTGCCAGGCGACGGGGGTGCGCTCCCGCAGGAGCCGCCACACCGGGCGCAGGTCGCGTTCGGCGTGGACCACCGGGTTGCTCAGATCGACGTCGTGCAGCGGGCCCTGTCCGAAGCGCAGTGCTGTGCTCACAGCTCACCGTCCGTTCGTCCGCCGGCGAGGACCCGCGCGGCGGGCCGCCGGACGAGCGGGGTCATCGGTGTTCCCGGGGCGTCACGGTGTCCTCCTCCATCGCCCGGCGCAGGGAGAGGGGGCGCATATCGGTCCAGTGGGTCTCGACATAGCGGACGCACTCCTCCTCGGTGCCGCTCGCCCCGGTCTGCCGCCAGCCTGCTGGTACGGGCCAGGTGGCGGGGACCGTGGCGTACTGGAGCTCCTCGTTGATCACGACCGTGCAGAGCTGATCGCCCGGGTATCGCTGATCGCCTGGCAAGGGGTTCCCTCCGTCCTGGGTGGGAGCTCCCGAAGGTGGGAGCTCCCGGGATCTCCCGCGGCGCGGCACGCCGTTCCCGGCTGCGTGCGGCACCGGATCGAGCTTCAGTGTGTGGGAAGGGCGGACAGGGCGACCATGGGTTGAAAGTCCCGGAAGAGGCTTCCGCCGCCCCCCGGCGACGGGCCCGGTGGCCGCCCGTCTGGGACCCCGGGCCCACCCGGGCGGGTGTCACCGCGCGCCGTGGCCGCGCCGGCGGCGTGGCCGTACCTCGTCCTCTTCCTCGGCCGTCCGCCCGTCGTCGGGGACGGTGAGCAGCCCCTCGCGCAGCCCGGTGATGACGGCCTCCGTCCGGTCGGAGACGCCCAGTTTCGCGAAGAGGGACGTGATGTGGTTCTTGACGGTCTTCTCGGAGATCTGCAGGGACGCCGAGATCTGACGGTTCTTCAGGGCAGCGCCGATGAGCAGGAGCACCTGGTACTCCCGGTCCGTGAGGTTCGCGGGGTGACCGGTCCCGAGGGGGTCGCCGCACCGATCCTCGCGGGTCGCCTCGGCACTCTCCATCAGGGCGGCGGTGGCGGCGGTGAGCTGGGAGGCGCGCCGGGTGTCGCGCCTCGCCTCGTCGTCGACGGTCCTGGTGTACGTGGCGATGTGTTCGAGCACGAGGGGCGGTACGACCTCGTCGCGCCCCTCGCACAGCCACCGCACCGCCTGGCCGACCGAGTCGGGGTCGCCCTCGCCGTCCCCGCGTCCGCGCCCCTCGCTCTCCGCGATCCGGACGGCCAGCTTCAGCCGTTCCAGGCCCGCCAGGCGCAGCCAGTGGTCGAACCGCTCGGGAAAGGCGACCGCCCGGTCCCGGTGGGGGCCGGCGTCGTCCTCCGGGGCCTTCTCGTGGAGTTCCGCCGTCGCCTCGCCGTCCATCCGCCTCACCGCTCGCCGGGGCTCGGGGACCGGCCGGCCGCGGCGAGACCGGGGGTGGAGAGGAGCGCCCCGAGAACGCCGTCGTGCTCGTGCAGGAAGAAGTGCCCGCCCTCGAAGGTGCGGATGCCGAGGGCGCCTTCGGTCATCGCCGCCCACGCGGCCGCTCCCCCGGCCGGGGCACGGGGGTCACGGGTGGCGTTCAGCACGGTCAGCGGCAGGTTCAGGGGGCGCCCCTCGGCGGGAGGCCGGTAGCGGTAGGTCTCGGTGAGTTCCAGGTCCGCCAGCAGGGCGGGCAGCAGGAGATCCAGCAGGTCCGTGTCCTCGCACACCTCGGCGGGGATCCCCAGTTCCGTTTCGCGCAGAAGCAGCGCGGAGCGTCCGAGGCGGTGCAGAGGTGGCCGGTTCGGCCACCGAGGCGGGGCCGGCATGCCGGAGACCACGAGTCCCGAGGGCTGCCGGGTTCCGTCCAACTCCCCGAGCACGCGCAGTCGGCGGGCCGTTTCGAAGGCGAGGAGCGCTCCCATGCTGTGCCCCTGGAGGACGTACGGTGCGTCCAGGAGGGGCGGGAGCTTCGCGGTGAGGGCGTCCACGACCTCGTGGAGTCTCCGGCGCGGTGGCTCCCCGAAGCGCGAACCCCGGCCCGGCAGTTCCACCCCGCGTACCTCGACGCCCGGGGGAGCCGCGCGGGCCCACCGCCCGTACGCGGCGGCCCCCGCGCCGGCGTGGGGGAAGCAGAAGAGCCGTACCGCCGACGGGAGTTCGGGGGGAGCGTGCGCGCTGCTCCGTACTCCGGACGCGGCCGGTGACCCGGGCCGCCCCCTTCGCGGAAACCAGTCCCCCGGCATGCCTGACGCGTACACCACGACCACCCCCGGCTCGCGCTGACGGAACCACCACCCCTGCCTATAGCGATCGGCGCCGTCACACCAGTACCGAGTGAGCCATACACACCCGGGGAGGCCGGTGCGCCACTCGCAGCGGCCACCCGGGACCTGGGTCCCATGGCGGGCGGTCCCGGTCGCGGCTCAGACTTGTGCCCGCTGTTCCTTCTCCCTGTCGTGCCGGCGGGCACAGGTGTGCGTCCCCTGTGGTGCCGAGCGGGGAAGGCGTGGTCGACGGCGACCGCGGCGAAGCCCGAAGAGGAGATCTCACCCGAGGAGGCACCGGAGTGTTCGACGCGACTCCAGGCACGACGACTCCCCCGTTCCCCCACTCCACGGTGGCCGAGCGCATCGCCGCGCAGGCGTCGCGGCGACCGGACGCCCCGGCCCTCGTCGACGGGACGCGGACGCTCAGCTTCGGCGCGCTCCTCTCCTCCATGCGGACGGCGGCCGGCCGGCTGGGCGCGCGCGGGGTGCGCCCCGGCGACATCGTCGCCGTCTGCGGGCAGCGCTCCGTCGAGACGGTGGCCGCCTGCGCGGGCGTCATGGCGGCGGGCGCCACCTATCTCGTACTGGACCCGTCCCACCCGGCCGAGCGGCTGCGGGCGCTGCTGGACGACAGCGGGGCGCGGGCGGTCGTCGGCGCGGTCCCGCCGGCCGTACGGGGCGGGCCAGGACGCCCGCCGCCCCCCGTGGAGCTGGGCCCCCTCGGAGCCGGATCCGAACCGGGCACCGCCGCGCCCACGCGCCCGCCGGGCGGGGGCGCGGCTGCGGCGTACATGAACTACACCTCCGGTTCGAGCGGCAGACCCAAGGGGGTGGTCATCGGGCACGAGGGCCTCTCCCACCTCGTCGACTGGTTCCAGGAGCGGTACGACGCGGGTCCCGGCGACCGGTTGAGCCAGCTCGCGCGGCCGACCTTCGACGCATTCGTGCTGGAGACCTGGACGGGGCTGTGCGCGGGGGCCTCGGTGCACATCACACCGGACGAGGCGCTGAAGGACCCCGAACTGCTGCGGGACTGGCTGTGCCACACCGGTATCACCCTCTCCTTCGTCCCCACCCCGCTGGCCGAGCAGTTGTTCGCGCTGGACTGGCCGGCCCCCGGGGCGGCGTGCGCGCTGCGCGACATGCTCGTGGGCGGGGACCGGATGCACCGCAGGCCACCCGCCGGACTGCCCTTCCGGGTGCACAACAACTACGGCCCCACCGAGTGCACCGTCGTCGCCACCTGCTGCCTGGTGTCACCCGCCGACGACTGCCCGGTGACACCCACCGACGGTGCCGTCGGTGCCGAGGGTGTGGAGCCCCCGCCCATCGGCAGGCCGCTCCCCCAGGTGACGGCCCATGTCCTCGGCCCGGACGGGACCCCGGTCCCGGTGGGTTCCGCGGGGGAACTCCATCTCGGTGGCCCGCAGCTCGCCCACGCCTACGCGGGGCGCCCCGCCGGCACCGCCCGCGCCTTCCGTCCCGATCCCTTCCGGCCCGGTACCGGTGCCCGGCTGTACGCCACCGGGGACCTGGTCCGGCAGGACGCCGAGGGGGTTCTGCACTACCTCGGCCGCCGCGACGACCAGATCCAGATCCGGGGGATCCGGGTGGAACCCGCCGAGACCGAGACCGTACTGCGGGCTCATCCGGCCCTCGCGCAGGCGGTGGTCGTCGGTACGGACGAGCCGGAGCCGCGGCTCGCCGCTTTCGTCACCACACTCCGGGACGGCGTGGGGACGCGGGAGATCCACGACTGGGCCGCCCGCCGCCTGCCGGAGTTCCTGCTGCCCTCCCTCGTCACGGTCGTCCCGGAGATTCCGCTCACCCCGCAGGGCAAGGTCGACCGGGCCGCGCTCTCCCGGCGGCCCCTCGCGGCGGCGCACTCCCCCGGCGCACACCGCGCCGACGGCCCGGCGGCGGCGGTCCTCGACGTCCTCGAACCGCTGTGGTGCGAGGTTCTGGGCACCCCGTCCGCCGTGCCGGGGGACGACTTCTTCGAGGTGGGCGGTGACTCGCTCCGGGTCATCCGTCTGGTGAGCCGGGCGCGCCGACAGGGCCTGCGACTGCGTCCCGAGGACGTGTACGCCCATCCCGTACTCGCCGATCTCGCCCGCGCCGTCGCTCCCCCCGCCGAGGGGACTCCGGCACCGCACTCCGCCCCCGAGGAGGCATCCCCGTGACCCTCACCGCCCCCGCCCGGCCGCGCCGCGTCACCTTCGTCGAGCTGAGCGTCTACGAGAACACGGTCCCTCTGGTCTCCGGCTACTTGCAGGCGTACGCCACCCAGGACAGCCGGATCGCCGAATCCTGCGCGTTCGAGTTCTTCACACGGGGCCTGCGCACCGACCCCGACGAGCTGCTGGACGACCTGCTGGCCCGGGACAGCGATGTGTACGCGTTCAGTTGCTACATCTGGAACATGGGACTGGTCCGCGTCCTGCTCGACCAGCTCGTGGCGCGGCGGCCCGACGCCTGGATCATCCTCGGCGGGGCGCAGGTGATCAACCACGCGCAGCAGTACATCGGCCCGGACGCGCGCAACGTCGTGGTCTGCAACGGCGAGGGCGAGCAGCCCTTCTACGAGTTCCTGCACCAGGTCGTCTCGGACCGCCCCGATCTCTCCCGGGTCAGCGGCGTCAGCTACCGCGGGGAGGACGGGGAGCTGCGTACCACCGAGCAGCCGCCCCGTATGAAGACGCTGGACGAACTGCCCTCCCCCTTCGCCCAGAAGCTCTTCGACGACGGCGAGTACACCTTCACCGTCCTGGAGACGAACCGGGGCTGCCCCTTCCACTGCGGATTCTGCTTCTGGGGCGCCGCGACCAACTCCAAGGTCTACAAGTTCGAGGAGGACCGCGTCCGCGGGGACATCGAGTGGATCGCCGAGCACGGGGTGTCGAGCGTCTTCATCGCGGACGCCAACTGGGGCCTGTCGCCGAGGGACGTCGATCTGAGCCGGCACATCGTGCGCTGCAAGGAGGAGCACGGTTTCCCGAGTTCCATGGTGATCGCGGCGGCGAAGAACCGGCCGGAACGGGTGGCGGAGATCACCGAGATCCTGGTCCGGGGCGGGCTGGTGACCAGCCAGCCCATCTCCCTGCAGACCGTCAACACCGAGGCGCTGCACCTGATCGACCGCCAGAACATCCGGGAGACGACGTACACGGATCTTCAGCGCAGCCTGAACGCCAAGAACATCAGCTCCTTCATCGAGCTGATCTGGCCGCTGCCCGGGGAGAGTCTGGCCACCTTCAAGAGGGGCATCGCACGGCTGTGCCGTATGGAGGCCGACACCCTGACGGTGTACCCGCAACTCCTGCTGCACAACACGGCCCTGTACGACCAGCGGGAGACGTTCGGCGTGGAGACGGAGCGCGCGCCCGATCCCGCGGCGGAGGCGGACGTCGTCGTCGCCACCCGCTGGGTCGACCGGGCGGACTGCGAGGAGGGGGCGTGGTTCTACTACCTCGTGCAGAGCCTCTACAACGCGCGGGGCGCCTTCTGGCTGGCCCGCTACCTGGACCGCTCCGGGATTCAGCCGTACGACGAGTTCTTCGCCGCGGCGACCCGGTACTGGCAGCGGTCCAGGAACGCCCTCAGCCGCTTCGTCGCCGACAGCGTCTCCACCGCGGACAACTACGACCTGCTGAACATCGGCAAGGCGGCGCACCTCGTCCTGCACTCCGACCGTGCCGCATTCGACCGTCTGCTGGGCGAGTTCGCCCGCGCCCAGCCCTGGTGGTCCGATCCCGCCGCGCGGCTCGCCCTCGACCTCGATCTGGTGGCGCGTCCCTACATCTACCGTGAGCCCGTCCAGCGCCCCGGGCTGGCCCTCGCCGAGGCGCGGCTGACGGGCGCCACCAGTACGTCGCTGACGATCGGGCTGCCTCCGGGGCTGGAGAACCTTCCGGTGGAACTGGGCCTGCTCCCCGACGGCTCGCCGGCCCCGTCGGAGCTGCGGTTCGAGCACCCCGGCCAGGGGAAGATGCCTGTACCCCGGCACCGCACCATGGAACAGAACGCCGGGTACTGCCATGTCATGATCCAGCGTCTGCGCACCCTGCTCCCGGCCTGCCTGCCCGGTCGGGAAGCCGCGGCATCCGTACCCGACGCGGGGGGACCCGGTGGCGCGTGATCTGTTCACCGCGGACCACGAGGCGTTCCGCGAGGTGGTGAGGACGTTCGTCGCGCGCGAGATCACCCCGCACCTCGCCGCCTGGGAGGCGGCGGGGAGCGTCGGTACCGAGGTCTGGCGCACGGCCGGCAAGCACGGGCTGCTGGCGCCCGACATGGACGTCGCCCACGGCGGCGGAGGGGTCGGCGACTACCGCTACCACGTGGTGCGCGGCGAGGAGTTGGCGCGGGCCGGGACTCTCAGCCCGGCTTTCAACCTGCACAGCGAGGTGGCGGGGGGCTACTTCGCCCAGTTGGCCACCGAGGAGCAGAAACGCCGCTGGCTGCCCGGCTTCTGTTCCGGCGAGCTGATCAGCACCGTGGCCATCAGCGAGCCCGAGGCCGGCAGCGATGTCGCCGCGATCAGCACCCGGCTGACGCCGAGCGGCGACGGTTCCTTCCTGCTGAACGGCAGGAAGAGCTTCGTCACCCACGGTTCGATCGCCGGGCTCGTCATCGTCGCCGCGCTCGACCCCGGCGCCCGCCGGCCGAACGGCCCGCCGGCCTGCACGCTTGTCGTGCTGCGCCCTCCGGTGGACGGCCTGCTGGTGGGCAAGCCCCTGGCGAAGATCGGCCTCCACTCCCTGGACACGGTGGAGCTGTCCTTCACCGATGTACGGGTGGAGCCGGGCGATGTCCTGGGGCGGCCCGGTATGGGTTTCCTCTATCTGCTGCAGAACCTGCCCAGGGAGCGCCTGTCGATCGCCGTCACCTCCCTGGCGCTCGCCGAACGCGTGCTGGAGGTGACGATGGCGTACTGCCGGGAGCGGCGGGCCTTCGGGCAGCCGATCGGGCACATGCAGCACAACCGCTTCCGGCTGGCGGAGATGGCCACGGCCGTGCGGGTGGCGCGGGCGTTCACGGACGTCTGTGTCCGCGCCCTCGACCGGGACGAACTCAGCGTGGAGGAGGCGTCCATGGCCAAGTGGTGGAACTCCGAACTGTGCAACGACGTGGTGGGCACGTGCCTGCAACTGCACGGGGGGTACGGCTTCACCACGGACTTCCTCGTCGGCCGGGTCTACGCCCAGGCGCGTGTGCAGACGATCTACGGCGGCACCACGGAGATCATGAAGGAGATCATCGGGCAGTCCCTGCCCCTGTAGCGGTCGGATCCGGACGCGGTACGAGCATGTTCCGGACCTGGTCCGGGCCCGGTCCTGCCGCGTACAGCCCTTGAGGAGGCGACGATGATCGTGATCGACGACACCGCGGTGCGGGCGCTCTACCCCATGTCCCGGGCCATTGAGGACATGCGGGCCGCCTTCCTGCTCTACAGCTCGGGACGGGCGTCCCAGCCCCGCCGTGTCATGACTCCAGGGGAGGGTTCCGGCGAGGTGCTCGCGGCCATGCCGGCCTATCTGCCGCCGCCCGCCCCATCCGGTACGTCTGCCGATTCCGGCACGCCCGCCACACCGGGTGCGCCCGCCACGCCGGGCACCGGCGACATGTCCGGCGCGGACCTGGCGGGGTTCGGGCTGAAGGCGATCGCCGTACAGCCCGCGAACCCCGCGCGGGGGCTCGACCCGCACCCCGGAGTGGTCCTGCTGCTCGACGCCGACACCTGCGCCCCCGAGGCGCTGGTGGACGCGACCAGCATCACCCTGATCCGTACGGCGGCGGCCTCGGCCGTGGCCACCGATCTGCTCGCCGCGCCGGACGCCGACGTCCTCGCGGTGCTGGGTACGGGGGCCCAGGCCCGAAGTCACGTGGAGAGCCTCTGCCTCGTACGGCCGTGCCGGGAGATCCGCGTCTGGGGCCGCACACCCGGCCACGCGCGCGCCTTCGCGGAGGACTGCCGGAAGATCCTGGCCGGCAGCGGACGGCACACCTCCGTGGTGACGTTCCCCGACGCGGCCGAGGCGGCAGCGGGCGCCGGCCTGATCTGCACCGTCACCGCCGCGAGCGAGCCCGTACTGGACGTGGCGGCGGTGGCGCCCGGAGCCCACATCAACGCCGTGGGAGCCGTCTTCCCCTCCCGGCGGGAACTGACGAGCGCGCTGGTCGCCCGCTCCACCGTCTTCACCGACAGCCGGGATTCCGCCCTCGCGGAGGCGGGCGACCTGCTCGTCCCGATCCGGGAGGGGATCATCGGCGAGGAGCACCTGCGCGCGGAGATCGGCGAGGTGCTGCTCGGCACGGTACGGGGCCGGACCTCCGCGCGGGAGATCACCGTCTTCGCCTCGCTCGGCCTGGCCGTACAGGACGTCGTCGCCGCACGGTCCGTCCTGCGGCGCGCGCGGGCCGAAGGCGCGGGCACGGAGGTCCGGTTGTCGGCCGACCCTCTCCGAGCGAGGACACCACGATGAACCGCGCCACCACCGGAAGGAAACCCACCACCCCCTGGCTGGTGGGCCGCAGGACACCGGCCGAAGCCGGCCTGACCCTGTACTGCTTCGCGCACAGCGGCGGATCACCGGGGGAATTCCTGCGCTGGGCCGACGAGTTGCCGGGCGCAACCCTCCGGGGCGTCCAGCTCCCGGGGCGCGGCTCCCATGCGGGCGCGGCGGCGTTGACCACCCTGCCCGAGGTACTGGACGGAGTGCTCGACCAGGTCGACTTCACCCCGCCCTTCGCCTTCTTCGGCCACAGCATGGGGGGCCTGCTGGCCTATGAGACGGCCCGGCGGATCGTGGCGCGGGGCGGCGCCGGGCCGCGCTTCCTGGTGATCTCGTCCTGCGCCCCGCCCCACCACCCCCGGGACGAGGGACTGCGCGATCTGCCGGACGCCGAACTGCTCACGGCCATCGACGAACGGTACGGCGGCGGCGTTCCCACGGAACTCCTGCTGGACGAGACCGTACGCACCCTGCTCATGCGCTCCTTCCGCGCGGACGTGTCGGTCTCGGAGACCTACCGGCCCACGCCGGGACCCGTACCGGACTGCCCTCTGTACGTGATGGGCGGTTCCCACGACCTCGATCCGGGTCTGCTCTCCGAGTGGGCGCGGTACACCACGGGTCCCAGCCGGACCACCGTGGTGGAAGGGGGCCATTTCTATCTCCGGGACGCTCCTGGGCGCCGGGCCCTGCTGGCTCTGCTGAACGGTCTGATCGCCTCGGCGGGTTGAGCGGGCCTTCAGCCGACGACCGACGACCGGTGCGCGGAGCCGGTACCCGGCGGCGCTCGGAGCCGGTACCAGGCGGCGGCCATGTGTGCCGGAACTCTTGACGTGCCTTCGACAACGGTGCATTGATGTGCCCAGGCCCCCGAACGGAACGCGGACCACTCCGGCCGCGAGTGGGAGCGCTCCCATATCTCTTCGACGGGCCGCCGTCCTCTCGCTCCGCATACACGAGAAGGGACCTTGGCCATGCGGAACAGCACAGCTCCACGGGCACTCCTGGCCGTCCTCGCGCTCACCGTCGCCCTGCTCGCCGCGCTGGTCACGCACCCGGGCACCGCCGCCTCCGCGGCGGCCGATCCGGTGCGGATCATGCCGCTCGGCGACTCGATCACCGGGTCTCCCGGCTGCTGGCGCTCCGTACTCTGGAACCGTCTCCAGGATTCCGGCTACACCTCGGTCGACTTCGTCGGCACGCTCGGCCCTCAGGGGTGCGGGCAGCCGTACGACGGGGACAACGAGGGCCACGGAGGCTTCCAGGCGACCAATGTGGCCGCGCAGAACCAGCTTCCCGGCTGGCTGGACGCGACTCGCCCGGACATCGTTGTCATGCACTTCGGCACCAACGACGTGTGGAGCAACATCGCGCCCGACCGGATCCTGGCGGCGTACGACACGCTCGTCGGCCAGATGCGGGCGAGCAACCCCGACATGAAGGTCCTCGTCGCCCAGCTCATCCCGATGAACCCGAGCTCCTGCGCCGAGTGCGCCCAGCGGGTGGTGGATCTCAACAGCCGTATCCCCGCCTGGGCCGCCGCGCGGACCACCGAGCGCTCGCCGGTGATCCCCGTGGACCAGTGGACCGGCTTCAGCACCGCCGCCGACACCAACGACGGCGTCCATCCCAACAGCTCCGGCGACACCAAGATCGCCGCGCGCTGGTATCCGGCGCTGACCGCGCTGCTGACGCCCGGCACCCCGACCCCGACGCCCACGCCGACCCCGGGCGATCCGGGCGGCGCCGGGTGCGGTGCGTCGGTCAGGACCGTCTCGTCCTGGCAGGGCGGCTACCAGGCGGAGGTGACCGTGGTGAACAACGGCGCCTCCGCGCTGCGTGGTTGGTCCGTCGGGCTCACGCTGCCGGGCGGTGAGACGATCACCCAGGTGTGGAACGGGGTGCTGACCACGGCCACCGGTGGTGCGACCGTCGGCCATGTGTCCTGGAACGGCGCGCTCGCCTCCGGCGCCTCCACGGCCTTCGGTTTCATCGCCACCCGGCCGGGGACCGCCACGCCCGCCGCGCAGGTCAGCGGCTGCACCGCCGGCTGAAGCGACGTACGCCCAACGCGCCTGATTCCGCGCCGACCTGGCTGTTCACCGGTCCGACGCGCCTGAGCCGCGCACACCCGCACCGTCCACGTATCAGGAGACCCGTATGCGTCCACACCCCATGAGTCCACGACCCCCCACCCGAACGTCCACGGCCACACTCCTCGGCCTGCTGCTCTCCGTCCTCTCGCTCCTGGCTCTCTGTCTGGCCGCCACGCCCGCCCAGGCGGCCGTCCGCGCCACCGGTCTGCACATCAGCGACGGGCGGCTGCTGGAGGGCAACGGCAACGACTTCGTCATGCGGGGCGTCAACCACGCCCACACCTGGTTCCCGAGCCGGACCACGGCCGCGCTGAGCGACATCAAGGCGCTCGGTGCCAACACCGTCCGGGTGGTGCTCAGCACCGGCGACCAGTGGACCAGGAACGACGCCACCGATGTGGCGAACATCGTCGCGCAGTGCAAGCAGAACAAGCTGATCTGTGTGCTGGAGGCGCATGACACCACCGGCTACGGCGAGCAGAGCGCCGCGGTCTCCCTCTCCCGCGCCGCCGACTACTGGATCAGTGTGCAGAGCGCGCTGACCGGCCAGGAGAACTACGTCGTCGTCAACATCGGCAACGAGCCGTACGGCAACACCAATTACGCGGGCTGGACCGCCGACACCAAAGCGGCGATCCAGCGGCTGCGGAGCGCCGGTTTCGAGCACACCCTGATGGTCGACGCGCCGAACTGGGGCCAGGACTGGTCCTTCACCATGCGGGACAACGCGGCGTCGGTCTTCGCCGCCGACCCCGCCCGCAACACCATGTTCTCGATCCACATGTACGGCGTCTTCGACACGGCGGCCGAGGTCTCCTCGTACCTGAACACCTTCGTCGGCGCCGGACTGCCCATCCTGGTCGGCGAGTTCGGCCAACTGCACTCCGACGGGGATCCGGACGAGGACGCCATCATGTCCACCACCCAGTCCCTGGGCCTCGGCTATCTGGGCTGGTCGTGGAGTGGCAACAGCGGTGGTGTGGAGTATCTCGACATGGCGACCGGCTTCGACCCGAACGCGCTGAGCGCATGGGGTCAGCGCATCTTCCGGGGTGCCAACGGGATCGCCGCCACCGCCAAGCAGGCGACGGTGTACGGCGGTTCGCCCGGCGGGGACACCACGGCGCCCACCGCCCCCGGAACACCGACCGCCTCGAACGTCACCGCCACCTCGGTCGCCCTGTCCTGGGCCGCGTCCACCGACGCGGTGGGGGTGACGGCGTACGACGTGGTCCGCGTCAGCGGGACGGCCGAGACGAGCGCGGCGAGCTCCGCCACCCCGTCGGTGACGGTGACCGGTCTGTCGGCCGCCACGGCCTACGACTTCGCCGTCTACGCGCGGGACGCGGCGGGCAACCGGTCGGCGCGGTCGGCGACCGTCCGGGTGACCACCGCGCCGGGCGGCGGGTCGACGGCGTCGTGCGCGGTCGCCTACACGGTCAGCGGCCAGTGGGGCGGCGGGTTCCAGGGGGAGATCGTCATCCGTAACACCGGCGGCTCCACCGTCAACGGCTGGACGCTCGGCTGGACCTTCCCGAACGGGCAGCGGATCACCAACGTGTGGGGCGGTACGGCGTCCCAGAGCGGGGCCGCCGTCAGTGTCGCCGCCGCCTCCTACACGGCGGTGATCACACCGAACGCCACGGTCGCCGTGGGGTTCACGGCCTCATGGACGGGGACCAACGGGAAGCCTGCGGCGTTCACTCTGAACGGCTCGGCCTGCACCGTGAGTTGATGTCCCGCCGGGTGACGGCTGCCGGCCCGCCGCCTCGACCAGCAGCCAGCCCGCGGCCGTCATGGCCACGGCGACGGGAGCGGTGACCGGGACCGCGACGAGCACCGCGGAGTGCCCCTCCAGCAGCCCGGCGAAGCCGACCGCCGACAGCCCGAGCACACCGAACAGGGTGAGTGTGACACCGAGGGCCGCGCCCGGACCGCCCCACCGGACGGTCCGGGCGCGCTCCGCGGTGGTACGGCCGGACACCGCGACCGTACGGGCGGAGACCGGGCCCGGCGGGCGTTCCGCGGCGCGGAAGACGGCGACCAGCAGTGCCGTGATTACGGCCGCGACCGCCAGCCGGACCGGGACCTGGGCCCACCAGGCCCCGGTCCCCGGCGCCGGGAAGGGCGCGCCGAGCCCGAGGGCGAGCGCGTACACCCCGAGCATCGCGGTGAGATGCCAGAGGAAGGCGGTCATCGCGACGCCGTTGGCGGCGACGACCCCACGCCACACCCGGGGGCGTGCCAGCAGCCGGGCGGCGGGGGCGCGGAGCAGTTCGACGGCGCCGACCAGCCAGACGCCGTGGCAGAGCAGCGCGAACGTCGGCGGCGCCATGTTGCTGATCTTCTCCCCCGGCATGCCGACCATGGAGAGCGGATACGGGCCGAGGGCGACCAGCGCGGTGGCGGCGATCAGCCCGGTCGCGGCCAGCGCGGCCGGGAGCCGGGGCGTGCGCAGCCGGCCGTCCGCCCTGAGGAAGCCGAGCTGGTGGACGGCGAGCCAGACGAACGCGAAGTTCAGGAACGGGACGTAGGGTACGGCGAGGGCGAAGCGCAGCAGGTCGACGGTGGCGGCGGCGAGGGTGAGCGCGCCGAACGCGGCCCATCCGTAACGCTCGTGCAGCTTCAGCAGTGGCGGGGTGAGCGCGACCATCGCCAGATAGATCCCGATGAACCAGAGCGGCTGGGCGACCAGCCGTGCCGCGATGTTCGCCAACTGGCTTTCCGGCAGGATGAGTTGGAGTGCGAAGGCCGTGAGGCCCCAGACGGTGACGAACAGCATGACCGGCCGCAGCAGCCGGCGCAGCCGGGCCCGCAGAAAGGCCGCGTACACACCCTGTCCTTCGAGCCGGCGGTGCAGTGAGCGGTAGGAGAGGGCGTGCGAGAAGCCGCCCACGAAGAAGAACACGGGCATGATCTGGAGCAGCCAGGTCAGGAGCTGCAACGAGGGTTCGACCGCCAGCAGATTGCCGACCCCGGCGCGGCCGTCCGCGTCGACCGTCACCGCCGCCATCAGCCAGTGCCCGAGCACGACGGTGCCCAGGGAGGCCACGCGCAGCAGATCGATGTACCGGTCCCGGCCGGCCGGGGTGGCCGCGGCGAGGGCACGTGTGTTCAGCTCCATGGCGTCAGCTTCGCGGCAGGGGAGGCGGGGCGGCACGGCCTGCGTACTCAACTCGGGCGCCGGGCCGCTGAGTACCCGTACTCACGTCCGGCGGCGAGGCCGGAAAAGGGCCGCGCCCGGGGAACGGTGTTCGTTCCCCGGGCGCGGATGGTGACGTAACTTCCCTGTGCGTCCTGGCTACTTGAGCAGGTAGGCCTTCAGGACGGTCACGTCGTAGGTGTTGCCGTTCTTGTCCGTCAGCTTCGCCTTGAAGGAGACCGAGGTGGCCTTCTTCGGGTGGGTCAGCGACAGGCTCTTCCTGCCGTCCTTCGCGGTGGTGACCGGCGCCTTGGTCCACGTGGCGCCGCCGTCGTAGGAGACCTGCGCGGAGAGCGACTTGAAGCCCTTCCCGGCGGCGGGGCCCTGGATCGACAGCGGAACGGTGAGCTTCTTGCCCGCCGCCGCGGTGCTCGCCAGGTCCAGCTTCGGGGCGAAGCGGACGGTGGAGAGCGGCAGGGTCACCGGCGTGTCGGCCGTGGGCTTCTTCGAGGTGTACGACCAGGCGGCGGTGAGGCGGCTCGTGACGCCCGCGACCTTGGTGGAGCGCGAGACGTCCGTGCTGATCACGTAGCGGGAGGACTTCGAGGGCAGCGCGTCGGAGTACTGGCAGAGCGGCTCCTTCACGTCGACGAGCTTCTTGCCGTCGGCGCTGATGACGGTCTGCTGCTTGGTCACCGGCGAGGACCCGGAGTGCCCGGCGCCGTCGCTGAACTCCTCGACGCAGACCATCATCTCGTTGCCGAGACGCTGGGCCAGGTTGTTCTCGTCCACCTTGGGGCTGAACACACCGACGTTGTACGTCCGGTCGTACGTCTTCTTCGGGGCGTACGTCCTGGCCGGGTCGGCGCCGAGGTACGCTTCGCCGCCGTCCTCCGTACGGCCCTGCTGGCTGACGAAGAACTCCCAGTTGATGCCCTTGGGCGCGGTGACATACGTCTTCGCCGTGGCGGGCAGCGCGAACGGGTCGCTCACCATGCCGATGCCGTACGACGGCGTGGACCAGAAGGGGTTGACGACACCGTAGCGGCTCTTGGCGGAGGAGCCGATCTTCAGGTTGAGCTGGGCCAGTTCGCTCGTAGCCGTCTTGTGGCTGAAGCCGGTGTACAGCGAACCGGTGCGCGTGTAGAGCAGGTTGTAACTGGTGCCGCCCTTCTGCCAGAGGCCGCCGACCTGGGCGTCGAACTGCTTCGCGGGCAGTGCGGCGCCGACCTGAGCGGTCCGGATGCCCTGGAAGCTGCCCAGGAAGTAGGTGGCACCGTAGCTGGTGTCGGGCGTCTCCAGGGCGTAGTTGAGGAAGGCGTCCGTGGACTTCGCGGACTCCGGCGCCGTGATGGAGATCGGCTTCGCCTTGCGGGCGTCGAAGGTCACCGTCCCGTTCTTGGTGGCGGAGTACTTCGGCTGCGCCATCACGGCCAGGTCCGGGTCACCGCCGCCGGCCTTCGGGGTCTCGACCGGGGCTTCGAGCAGGTACGTGCCCTTCGGCAGCCGGACCTTGACGCTGCCGTTGCCGGGAGTGTTCTCCCAGACGTCGCCGTCGTGGCCGTAGACGGATGCCGCCGACACGGCGGGCTTGCCCTTGGTGTCGATGAACTTCATGGTGAGGTCGTAGGACTCGACCTCACGGTTCACACCGAAGGAGGTACGGACGCTCTGGCCGCCCTCGGTGGCCTTGGCGACGAGCGCGCCGGAGTATGTGCCGTCGAGGCTGCCGACCCGGGTGTCCGAGGTCAGCGCGACGGTCGCGGTGCCGCCGGCGGGGACGGTGACGCGGCCGGTGCCCGTCGTGAAGAAGCCGGCCGGGGCGGGCTTGCCCTGGGGGCCGGTGGACTCCACCGACAGGTCGAGGGTGACCGGCGCCTTGCCGCTGTTGCGGTAGGTGATCTTCTTGGTCGCCGGCTTGTCGTCGGTGTGCGGCCACTGCTGGGCGCCGAAGTTCACCGAGGTCTGCTCGCTGACCACGGTCTGGGTGATCGCCTTGGTCAGGTCGGTGCGGCCGGTGCCCTGCTGGAACGCGGTCAGGCCGGTGCCGGGCTTGGCGGAGGCGGTCAGCGTCTGCTTGATCCGCTGCCCGCTCCAGTCCGGGTGCTGCTGGGCGAGGATCGCCGCTGCGCCCGCCACGTGCGGGGTGGCCATCGACGTACCGGACATGGCCACGTAGCCGTCGGCGGCCGGGTCGCCGAGCTGGCCCTGGGCCGCCTTCGCCGCGACGATGTCCACGCCGGGCGCGGTGAGGTCGGGCTTGAGCGAGCCGTCGGCCGTCGGGCCCACGCTGGAGAAGTCCGCGATCGCGTCCTTGCGGTCGACCGCGCCGACGGTGAGCGCGGAGGCCGCGCTGCCGGGCGAGCCGATCGTCCTGGCGTCGGGACCGTCGTTGCCCGCCGCGATGACGAACAGGATGTTCTTCTCGGCGGAGAGCTTGTCGACCGCCGCCTCCAGCGGGTCGACCTCCGCCGTGTCCCCGCCGCCGAGGCTGAGGTTGGCCACCTGCGCGCCCTGGTCGGCGGCCCACTGCATACCGGCGATGATGCCGGAGTCGTCGCCGAAGCCGGCGTCGTCGAGCACCTTGCCGTCGAGGATCTTCGCGCCGGGCGCGACCCCCTTGTACTTCCCGCCGGACTTGGCGCCGGAACCGGCGGCCGTCGACGCGACATGCGTGCCGTGGCCGACGTGGTCGACGATGTTGCCCGAGCCGGAGAAGTCCTTCTCCGCGATCTCGACACCCTTGAGGTCCGGGTGCGTCTGGTCGACTCCGGTGTCCAGGACGGCGATCTTCACGCCCTTGCCGTCGTAGCCGGCCTTCCACGCGGTGGGCGCGCCGATCTGCGGGACGCTCTTGTCCAGGCTCGCCCGGCGCTTGCCGTCCAGCCACACCCGCTCGATGCCGGTCGCCACCGTACGGTCGGCGCCGCGGCGCGCGGTGGACGACGCCGTGAGCGCGTGCCACACGTCGGCGGAGTCCGTCTTCGGCGCGGTCACGGCCTCGCCCTTGACGGCGGGCAGGTTCCGGCGGACCGAGACGTCCGCGGCCGAGATGGCCGACTTCGCCCGCGCCTTGTCCTTCGTGTACGAGACGATCAGCGGCAGTGTGGAGCGGTGCGCGTCGTCGTACTTGTTCTTGATGAGCCCCGTGACGTCGAACAGCCGCCGGTCCAGCGTGCCCTGGGCGATCAGCGCGTTCGCGTCGGACGGGACGACGTAGGTGGCACCGGCGACCCGGTTGACGGATATCCGTATGCCCTCGCGCCCTTGCGCGGGCTCGATACGGGCCACCCGGCCCTTGGCGTCCACATGCACCCGGTCCCCGGTGATCAGGGTGACCACGGACGAACCGCGCGCTGCCTGGCGGGCCTTCGCCTCGAACGCCTGGGTGGCGGTGGTGTCCCCGGCGGTGTTCCCCGCCGTCCCCGCCGTGTCCTGGCCGGCCGCGGCCGCCCCGGTCGTGAGTCCCGCGGTGAGCAGTGCCGCGACCATGGCCGCGCCGGCTCTGCGTGTGCTTCGGTGCAACTCTCCCCCAATGATGAAGTAAAGAGATGAAGTAAAGACTTGACCAACCCGGATCGGCCCGGAAGACGGGAGTTGGCCCCGGCCGGTTCATTCGCGGAGTGCCCGGATCCGATTTTTTTCCCCGCGCCGGCCCGCACGGGCCCACACCGTCCCGTGCCCCTCCGCGCCGCCGCCGGCCCTCGCCGGGCTGCTCAGGGCCTATGCGACACCCGGTCATAGGTCTGGACCTGGGCCCTGAACTGGGCCCTCGGACCCTGCCGTTGGGCCCATGTTCATCTTTAGGCTACCGGCGCTCGGGGGAACGGCGACGGCACGGGTGAGGAGTACGGATGAGGCGCTCCCGAGGGGTGCGCGAGAGGCACACGCAGGACGGATATCCGGGATATTCGGCCTGTCACCCTTATCGCGGCAGCAGAGGCCAGACCGGGATCGAGTACCTCGCCCTCCTCGGTGTGGTGGTCCTGCTCATCGGTGGGATCTCGGTGGCGGCCCTGTCCAGGGCGGAGAACGAGGGCCTGCGGTACGCGGCGTGCCGTGCCATGAACCCGTGGGGCGGGGCCGAGTCCTGCGCCAAGGTCGATGTCTCGGACGACAAGGACGGAAAAGACGGCAAGGACGGGGACGGGGACGGCAAGGACGACGACGGCGGTGGTGGGGACGGGAAGGGCGACGATCCGATCGTCCCCGTGGACGATCCGTTCCAGCCCGCGAAGTGCCTGCTCTCCGTCGACCAGACCAAGACCACCGTCGTGGTGCAGATCCTCTTCATCAAGATCAGCAGCTCGGAGCAGATCAAGGTCAGCCAGTGGTCGGACGGCACCGTCACCCTGGAGCGCGTCACCGAGACCGGGGGCGGTGTCACGGCGAGCATCTCGGCGGAGATCCCCGGGCTGAAGGACTGGGGCGGCAGCGCCTCGCTGAGCGGCAGCTACATGAAGAGCAGCGGCAGCGGCGGCCAGTGGCTGTTCAACGGGAACAAGAGCGGCGACGCGCAGGCGGACCTGGAGGCGAACCTTGAGGACGCCAAGCAGTTCGCCGAATTCCTCAAGGCGGCGGAGAAGTGTCAGAGCCGTCCCGCCGGGGCCCGTTCCGCCGAGCTGGGGATGATATGCGGCCACCAAGCGCAGAAGAAGAGGCCGGACATCGATCCGGAGAAGGCGCCGGACGTCGACATCACCAAGGCCTCCACGGAGTTGTCCGGCGGGGTGAGCTTCGGCAAGTCGTTCGCCAAGGACGACAAGGCGGTCAAGGCCCTCAAGGACAACATCGCCAAGGAGGTCACCAAGAACAACCCGAAGGTCAAGGGTGAGGCGCTGGAGAAACTCATCAAGGAGTCCCAGAGCAAGAGCGTCATCGGCTCGGCCAAGGACACCAAGGAGGTCGGCAATGTCTCCGCCGACGGGCTGGCGGGTGCGATGAGCAACGACGTGGTGGTGATGCGCACCAAGACCGGGCCCGACGCCGGGAAGATCACCTTCATCTACACCTTCTCCCTGAACGGTACGGTCGGCGCGGTCGCGCAGGCCAAGGGCAGCCGGATGCAGCAGATAGCCATCACGTACGACGCCGCCGCCTACGACCAGGAGGAGAAGGACGACCAGCCGCACCACCCGGAGAAGCTGGTCATCACCTCCAGCCAGGAGAGCGGCGACGGCCCCGGCGTCCAGGTCGGCGGGGGCGCCAACGCGGGTCCGGTGACGATCGACGTCGGCGGCGGGGGCGGCACCATCAAGTCGCAGGTCCACACCGAGTCGGCCGAGGTCAAGCTCGACAACGACGCGGACAGCCAGGCGGTGGAGGACTGGCTGCGCGGGCGCGGTGACAACCCGGCCGGCAAGTCCATCCCCTCCCCCACCTCGGCGGCCGAGCCGCTGACCGACGACGCGGGCCCGATCGACCGGCTGCTGCACGACAAGGGGAAGCTCACCCGGCTGGACTACGAGGCCAACACCGACTGGTGGAACGCCTCGCTCGGCATCGGATTCGGTGTCTCCGCCGGGCAGTTCACCCTCGGCTTCAAGCTCTTCGGCATCGACATCACGCATGAGGAGCGCAACCAGAAGATCACCGGGAACCCGACGTACGCGACCGGCCCGCAGAGCGGCGGCGGACGCCCCTGGGTCCCGTTCACCAACTGCACGAAGACGACGCCGATCGACTCGTGACGGCCGACGGCTCTCCCCGGCCGTAACGACTCTCCCCGGCCGGGACCGCGCACCGGTTCCGGCCGGGGAGTCGCCGTCACGGCCCGTCGTGGTGCACGGGGGTACGGCGCCCGCCGCACAGGTACGGGCCGTCTCAGGGCAGGACCGCGAGGCCGTCCAGCTCCACCAGCGCCTGCTCGTCCCACAGGCGTACGACTCCGATCACCGCCATCGCCGGGTAGTCGCGGCCCGCCAACTCGCGCCAGATCCTGCCGAGTTCGGCGGTGTGGGCGCGATAGTCCGCGACATCGGTGGCGTAGACGGTGACCCGGGCCAGATCGCCCGGCGCGCCGCCCGCCGCCGCGAGTGCGGTCAGCAGGTTGCCGAGGGCGGTGGCGAACTGCGCGGGCAGGTCGGCGCCGACGATCCTGCCGCCCGCGTCGAGCGCGGTCTGCCCGGCCAGCAGGACGATCCGCCCGCCCGTGGCGACCACGGCGTGCGAGAAGCCGGTGGCGGGCGCGAGGCCTGCGGGGTTGACGCGCTCCGGGCTCATCCGTACAGCTCCTTGGCGATGATCGTGCGCTGGACCTCGGTCGCGCCCTCGTAGATCCGTGGCGCGCGGACCTCCCGGTAGAGGTGTTCCAGCGGATGGCCGCGCTGGAGGGCGCGGGCGCCGTGGAGCTGGACGGCGGCGTCGACGACGTACTGCGCGGCCTCCGTGGCGTACAGCTTCGCCATGGCCGAGCGGGCGGGCACGTCCGGGGCGCCGGTGTCGTACGCGCAAGCCGCCGCGTACACGAGCAGCCGGGCCGCCTCGGTCCTGGTCGCCATCTCCGCGACCTGGTGCGCGACGCTCTGGAGGTCCTTGAGCGGGCCGCCGAACGCGGTACGGGTGGACGTGTGCTCCAGCGTCGCGTCCAGGGCCGCCTGCGCCATGCCGACGGCGAACGCGCCGACGCTGGGGCGGAACAGGTTCAGGGTGGTCATCGCGGTACGGAAGCCCCGGCCCACCTCGCCGATGACGTCCTCGCGGGTCACGGGCACGGCGTCGAAGGCGAGGGCGCCGACGGGGTGCGGGGAGAGCATCTCCAGGGGCGATCCGGTCAGCCCAGGACGGTCGGCGGGGACGAGGAAGGCCGTCACGCCCCGGGACCCGGAGCGCGGGGTCGGGGCCGGTGCCGGTGCCGGTGCCGTGCCGTGTTCCGGGGCCGTGCCCGCGACCGGGGTCGTGTCCGGGGCCCCGGCCGTGTCCGGGGCCCCGGCCGGGTCCGCGCCGTGGGCCGTTCGGGCGAAGACCGTGTAGAAGTCCGCCTCGGGCGCGTTGGAGATCCACCGTTTCTCCCCGGTGAGCCGCCAGCCCCGGCCGTCCGGTGCGGCCCGCAGCGCGAGCGCCGCAGCGTCCGACCCGGCGCCCGGCTCGCTCAGCGCGAACGCGGCGACCGCGCGCCCCGCGCACACCTCCGGCAGCCACCGGGCGCGCTGCCGCTCCGTACCGGCCAGGACGACGGGGTACGTACCGAGCCCCTGGAGCGCGAGCGCGGTCTCGGCCTCCGTGCACTCCTGGGCGAGGGATTCCCTGAGCAGACAGAGGTCCAGCGCCGAAGAGGTGAACACCCGTTCGAGCAGACCGAGTCGGCCGAGCTCCGCGACAAGAGGGCGGTTCACCCGGCCCGGCTCGCCCCGTTCCGCGAGCGGGCGCAGCCGTCGCGCGGTCAGGGCGCGCAGCTCCGCGCACCACGCGGTCCGTACCGGATCGAGCGAGAACACGGACATCCGGGCACCACCTCCAGCGCGCCTATGACGCGCCGTTGACTGTCGTCAACTTCACGATACGCTCGATGGGCGACCCCACACATCACCAGGGGGCGAACCATGGAGCTGACACCGTCCGCCCACATCGACACCTTCCCCCGCGACCAGCTGCCTCCGGCGGAGCAGTGGCCCCGGCTCCTCCCCTTCCCACAGGGGACGCACACTCCCGAACGCCTCAACTGCGCGGTCGAGTTGCTGGACCGTACGGCCGAACGGTCCGGCCGGGACCGTCCCGTCTTCCGTACCGCCGCGGGTGAGGTCTGGTCGTACGGCGAACTGCGCGGCCACGTCGACCGGATCGCGCATGTGCTCACCGACGACCTCGGGGTGGTGCCCGGCAACCGGGTGCTGCTGCGCGGCCCGACGACGCCCTGGCTGGCGGCGTGCTGGCTGGCGGTGCTGAAGGCGGGCGCGGTGGCCGTGACGGTGCTCGCCCAGCAGCGGTCGCCCGAACTCGCGGCCATGTGCGAGATCGCCCGGATCCGCCATGCCCTGTGCGATGTACGGTCGTTGGACGATCTGGCCGGGGCACGGGTGCCCGGGCTGCGGATCATGGCGTACGGCGGGGACGCGCCGGACGATCTGCTGCTACGGGCCCGCCGCAAGCCGGAGCGGTACGCGGCGGTGGAGACGGCGGCGGACGATGTGGCGCTGATCGCGTTCACCTCGGGGACGACGGGGCGGCCCAAGGGGTGCGTCCACTTCCACCGCGATGTGCTGGCGGTCGCGGACACCTTCTCGCGCGAGGTGCTGCGCCCCGAGCCCGGCGATCTCTTCGCGGGCAGCCCGCCGCTCGGCTTCACCTTCGGCCTCGGCGGTCTGGTGATCTTCCCCATGCGGGCGGGGGCGTGCGCGCTGCTGCTCGAACAGGCCCAGCCCAAGGCGTTGTTGGCGGCGATCGGCGAGCACCGGGTGTCGGTCCTGTTCACCGCGCCGACCGCCTACCGGGTGATGCTCGACGCGCTCGACGCGGCGGAAACGACCCACGGTGCCGGTGCCCGACCGTACGACGTCTCCAGTCTGCGGCGGTGTGTCTCGGCCGGCGAGAACCTGCCCGCCGCGACCTGGCACGCCTGGCACCGCCGCACCGGGCTGCGGATCATCAACGGCATCGGGGCGACCGAACTGCTCCACATCTTCATCTCCGCGGCGGACGAGGCGATCAGACCGGGCACGACGGGCGTGCCGGTGCCCGGGTGGCAGGCGCGCGTGGTGGACGGGGCTGGGGCGCCGGTGCCCGACGGGCAGCCGGGGCTGCTGGCCGTACGGGGTCCGGTGGGGTGCCGGTATCTCGCCGATCCGCGCCAGGCGGAGTATGTGCGGGACGGCTGGAATCTGACCGGCGACACGTATGTACGCGAGCCCGACGGCTACTTCCGCTATGTCGCCCGCGCCGACGACATGATCATCTCCGCGGGCTACAACATCCCCGGGCCCCAGGTCGAGGACGCCCTGCTGGCCCATCCCGACGTGCTGGAGGTGGCGGTCGTCGGCCGCCCTGACGAGCTGCGCGGCCAGATCGTCGCCGCGTATGTCGTCCTGCGGGACGGGGCGGCGCGCGACGAGCGGATGGCGTCGGCGCTGCGGGAGTTCGTCAGGGCGCGGCTGGTGCCGTACAAGTGCCCGCGCGTGTTCGTCTTCCGGGACGCGCTCCCCCGTACCCCCACCGGCAAACTCCAGCGCTACCTGTTGCGCACCCCGGGCCCGGTCGCGCCGCCGGCCCCTGGCCTAAAGTGACCATGTGGCCGACCAGCACACCCCCCGATCCCTGATCGTCACCCTGTACGGCGCGTACGGCCGGGCGCCGGACGACGCGCCGCTCCCCGTCGCGGAGCTGATCCGGCTGCTGGAGGCGGTCGGGGTGGACGCGCCGTCGGCGCGCTCGGCGGTCTCCCGGCTCAAGCGGCGCGGTCTGCTGCTCTCCGAGCGTACGGCGGCGGGCGCGGCCGGCTATGTCCTGTCGGACGAGGCGCGCCAGCTCCTCGACGACGGGGACCGCAGGATCTACGCCCGTCCCGCGCCGCTGCTCGCCGACGGCTGGGTGCTCGCGGTCTTCACCGTCCCCGAGGCCGAGCGCCACAAGCGCCATCTGCTCCGCTCACGGCTGGGCCGGCTCGGCTTCGGGACGGTCGCGCCGGGGGTCTGGATCGCCCCCGCGCGGCTCCACGAGGAGACGCGCCACACCTTGGAGCGGCTCCAACTCGCTTCGTACGTCGATCTGTTCAGCGGACGGCATCTGGGCTTCGAGGCGACGGCCGAGGCCGTGGCGCGCTGGTGGGACCTGGCGGCGATCGCCGGCCGGCACGAGGAGTTCCTCGCGGTGCACGAGCCGGTGCTGCGCCGCTGGGAGAACGGGCCCCCCGGGGCGGCCGAGGACGCGCCACGGGACGCCTACCGGGACTATCTGCCGGCCCTGGACTCCTGGCGGCGCCTGCCGTACGCGGATCCGGGCCTGCCTGCCGAACTCCTGCCGGAGGACTGGCCGGGGGAACGTTCCGCCGAGGTGTTCGCCCAACTGCACGCACGGCTGCGGGACGCGGGGCTCGCGTTCGTGCAGCCGCCCCTCAGCGCGGGGTGAGACGCGGCTTCGGTGGGTCGCTCCGGCCGGTCGGGGGCGGGCGGCTGCCCGCCAGATACGGGAGCGGCCAGGGCGCGCCCGGTCCCGTATACCCCTGGGCCGCCGCCGCGTGCAGGGTCCACTGCGGGTCGTGGAGATGGGGCCGTCCGAGGGCGCACAGGTCCGTACGGCCCGCCAGGAGCAGGGAGTTGACGTCGTCCCAGGAGGAGATCGCGCCCACCGCCAGCACCGGGACGTGCAGGGTGTTGCGGATCCGGTCGGCGTACGGCGTCTGGTAGGAGCGGCCGAACTCCGGGCGTTCGTCGGCGACGACCTGACCGGTGGACACGTCGATCGCGTCGGCGCCGTGCGCGGTGAAGGCGCGGGCGATCTCGACGGCCTCCTCGGCGGTGGTGCCGCCCGGCGCCCAGTCGGTGGCGGAGATACGTACCGTCATGGGCAGGTCGTCGGGCCAGTCCGCGCGGATCGCGTCGAAGACTTCGAGGGGGAAGCGGAGCCGGCCCTCCAGCGAGCCGCCGTACGCGTCGGTCCGCCGGTTGGTCAGCGGGGAGAGGAAACCGGAGAGCAAGTAGCCGTGGGCGCAGTGGAGTTCGAGCAGATCGAAGCCGCTGCGCCGGGCCCGTCGGGCGGCGGAGGCGAACTGTTCGCGCACCGTGTCGAGTTGGCGGATGCTCAACTCCTTGGGGAGCTGGCTGACTCCGGGGCGGTACGGCAGCGGGGAGGCGGCCCACACCTGCCAGTTGCCCGTCCGAAGCGGTTCGTCCATGCCCTCCCACATCGGCCGGGTGGAACCCTTGCGCCCCGAGTGGCCGAGCTGGATACCGATGGCGGTGCCCGGCGAGGACGCGTGGACGAAGTCGGTGACACGGCGCCAGCCGTCGCCCTGTTCCCGGGTGTAGATCCCGGTGCACGCCGGGGTGATCCGGCCCACGGGGCTGACGCACACCATCTCGGTCATGACGAGGCCCGCGCCGCCGAGCGCGCGGGCGCCGAGGTGCACGAGATGGAAGTCGCCGGGCATTCCGTCGCGCGCCGCGTACATGTCCATGGGCGAGACGACGATCCGGTTGCGCAGCGTCAGTCCGCGCAGCCGGAAGGGTGTGAACATCGGTGGGGTGCCGGGCGGGCAGCCGAAGTCCCGCTCCACGTCCCGGGTGAAGCCGGGGTCGCGCAGCCGCAGATTGTCATGGGTGACGCGGCGGCTGCGGGTGAGCAGCCCGAAGGCGAACCGGCGGGGCGGCTGTCCGGTGTAGGTGGCCAGCTCCTCGAACCAGCGCAGGCTGGCCGCCGCCGCGCGCTGGGTGGACTCGACGACGGGGCGGCGTTCGCTCTCGTACGCGGCGAGCGCGGCCGGGAGGTCGGGGTGGGCCTCGACGGCGGCGGCGAGCGCGAGGGCGTCCTCGACGGCGAGCTTGGTGCCGGAGCCGATGGAGAAGTGCGCGGTGTGCGCGGCGTCGCCGATCAGTACCGTACGGCCGTCGCTCCAGCGGGCGTTGGCGACGGTACGGAACGCGGTCCAGGCCGAGGCATGGGAGCGCAGCGGGCGTCCGCCGAGAGCGTCGGCGAAGATCCGGCCGCACCGCTCGGTGGACTGCCGCTCGTCGAGGCCGTCGAAGCCCGCGGCCCGCCAGACCTCTTCGCGCATCTCGACGATGACGGTGCTGCGGTGCGGGGAGTACGGGTAGCCGTGGAGCTGCATCACCCCGTGCGGGGTCTCGGCGGTCTCGAAGCGGAACGCGTCGAACGCGAAGTCGGCGGCGAGCCAGATGTAGCGGCAGCGGTGGGTGGTGACGGTGGGGGCGAAGACCTCGGCGTGGGTCTCCCTGGTGCGGCTGTGCACGCCGTCCGCGGCGATCACCAGGTCGTGGGTGGCGGCCAGTTGACCGGCGGGCGGGGCCTCCGTACGGAAGAGGAGCCGTACGCCGAGGGACACGCACCGCTCGTGCAGGATCTCCAGCAGCCTGCGCCGGCCGAGGGCCGCGAAGCCATGGCCGCGGGAGGTGAGCGTACGGCCGCGGTGCACGATGTCGATGGCGTCCCAGCGGACGAACTCGGCCTGGAGCGCCCGGTGGACGACGGGGTCGGCGTCCTCGATACCGCCCAGGGTCTCGTCGGAGAGGACGACCCCGAAGCCGAAGGTCTCGTCGGGGGCGCTCCGTTCCCAGACGGTGACCTCGCGGGCGGGGTCGAGCCGTTTGAGCAGGGCCGCGGCGTAGAGGCCGCCGGGGCCGCCGCCTATGACGGCGACACGCGTCACGCTCCGGGGGCTGTTCTGTGCGGCACTGCTCCGCATGCCTCTGCTCCGTGTCGGCGTCGGGTGCATGGTCAGCGCCCCTGCCACTTCGGGGGCCGCTTCTCGGTGAACGCGGCGTGGAATTCGGCGTAGTCCTCGCCGTGCATCAGCAACGCCTGGGTGGCGGCGTCGAGTTCGACGGCCGCGGCGAGCGGCATGTCCAGTTCGGCGGTGAGCAGCGCCTTGGTCTGCGCGTACGCCAGCGCGGGACCCGAGGCGAGCCGCCCCGCCAGCTCGGCGGCGCGCGCGTCGGCCCGCCCTTCCTCGGTCAACTCGCTGATCAGGCCGATGCGTTCGGCCTCGGTGGCCCGGACGGGTTCGCCGAGCATCAGCAGCCGGGTCGCGTGGCCGAGGCCGACGACGCGGGGCAGCAGATAGGCCGCGCCCATGTCGCCGCCGGAGAGACCGACCCGGGTGAAGAGAAAGGCGAAGCGGGCCGAGGGGTCCGCGATCCGGAAGTCGGCGGCGAGCGCGAGGACGGCGCCCGCGCCGGCCGCCACCCCGTGCACGGCGGCGATCACCGGGAAGGGGCACGCGCGGATCGCCTGGACGACCTGCCCGGTCATCCGGTTGAAGTCGAGGAGCCGGGCGGTGTCCATGCCGAGGGTCGCGCCGATGATCTCGTCGACGTCGCCGCCCGAGCAGAAGCCGCGCCCCTCGCCGGCCAGCACCAGGGCCCGTACGGAACGCTCCCGGGACAGCTCGGCGAGCAGGTCGCGCAGATCGGCGTAGGCGCCGAAGGTCAGCGCGTTCAGCTTCGCGGGGCGGGCGAGGGTGACGGTGGCGACCCCGTCGTCACGGCGCGTGAGCCGTAGGTGGCGCCAGTCCGGGGTGCGGGGTGCGGAACCGGAGAACGGGCTCATGGAGCGGCCTCCCTCGGCGAGCGCCGTGGGCTCGCGGTGGCGGCCACCACCGATGTACGGCCCTCGTCACAGCCTCGCCACAGAACCGTATCACCCCTTCGTGACTTCCGTCACGAGTACGCGATAGACCCGTGACGTGACCGCGACATCCCTCCCGTAGGCTGCCAAAGGTCCCGGGCGACACAGGACATAGGTCCCAAGTCCGGCAGGCCGCCGCCCCTTGTCAACCTGCTCACGCTCCGTATGGTTGAACGCGATAGCAATTTCCCTCGTCCCCACCACGGCCCCCACCGTGCCCCGATCGGAACGCCCCGCATGCCACAAGCCGCCGGACCCTCCCCCTGGAGGGTCACGCTGCCGCACAGCGTCGAAGCTGTGCCGCTCGCGCGCGCCATGGTCCGCTCGGCGCTGGCGCACCTGGCCGAGCCCATCCACAGCGACACGGCGGAACTGCTCACGGCGGAACTGGTCGCCAACGCCATCCAGCACACCGACGGGGACGAGCCCATCGAGCTGGTCGTGGAGCTGCTGCCGACCGGCTGCCAGGTCGAGGTGCACGACTGCGACCCGGCGCCGCCGGGCAATCTGACGCACCCCGGGTCCATGCCGGACCCCTGGCAGGAGGACGGCCGCGGCCTGCTGCTGATCAGCACGCTCAGCTCGGCCTGCGGCCACCGCGCCACGGACCAGGGCAAGGCGGTCTGGTTCACGCTGCCCGCGGTCTGAGCGGGAACGCGCCACCCGGCCGGGGCGATTCGCCCTCAGGCCTCTCCCCGGGCCTCGCCCTCGGCCTAGCTAGGCCCCGGCCTCGGTCTCGTCCTTCGCCAGCGTCGCGACCAGCACCGCCTTGATGGTGTGCATCCGGTTCTCGGCCTCGTCGAAGACGACCGAGTGCGCCGACTCGAAGACCTCGTCGGTGACCTCCAGCTCGGTCAGCCCGTGCCGCGCGTGGATCTCGCGGCCGACCACCGTCCCCAGGTCGTGGAAGGCCGGCAGGCAGTGCAGGAACTTCACGTCCGGGTTGCCGGTGGCGCGCAGCACGTCCATGGTCACCGCGTACGGGCCGAGCGCCGCGATCCGTTCGTCCCAGACCTCCTTGGCCTCGCCCATCGACACCCAGACGTCCGTGACCACGAAGTCCGCGCCGGCCACGCCCTCCGCGATGTCCTCGGTGAGGGTGAGCCGCGCGCCGCTGACCTCGGCGGCCTCCCGGGCCAGGGTCAGGATCTCGTCGGCGGGCCAGTAGGCGCGCGGCGCGACGATCCGTACATCCATGCCGAGGAGGGCGCCGGTGACGAGATACGAGTTGCCCATGTTGAACCGGGCGTCGCCCAGATAGGCGAAGGCGATCTCCGGCAGCGGCTTGGCGCTGTGCTCGGTCATCGTGAGCACGTCGGCGAGCATCTGTGTGGGGTGCCAGTCGTCCGTCAGACCGTTGAAGACGGGGACGCCCGCGTACGCGGCCAGCTCCTCGACCGTCGCCTGGTCCGCCCCGCGGAACTCGATGCCGTCGAACATCCGGCCGAGGACGCGGGCCGTGTCCTTCGCGGACTCCTTCGAGCCGATGTGCGAGCCCGCCGGGTCGATGTACGTGGTCGACGCGCCCTGGTCGGCCGCCGCCACCTCGAAGGAGCAGCGCGTACGCGTCGAGGACTTCTCGAAGATCAGCGCGATGTTCCGGCCACGGAGCCGCGGCACCTCGGTACCGGCCTTCTTCGCGGCCTTCAGCTCGGCGGCCAGATCGATCAGGCCGCGGAACTCCTCGGCCGTGAAGTCCAGCTCCTTGAGGAAGTGGCGGCCTTCGAGGTGTATGGCCATGGTGGCTGCTCCTGGGGCGCGAATCGTGAGGGACGGTCATGGTGGAGACTGGAACTCTATACGATGACCTGTATTGCTATACGGACTGCCCGCTCCGCTGCACGGCGTCCCGCTCGACGGGGCAGCTCATGCAACGGGGGCCGCCGCGGCCCCGGCCCAGCTCGCTGCCGGGGATCTCGATCACCTGGATGCCCTGCTTGCGCAGATGGGTGTTGGTCGTGACGTTGCGCTCGTACGCCACGACGACACCGGGCTCGACGGCCAGCACGTTGCAGCCGTCGTCCCACTGCTCCCGGGCCGCCGAGTGCACGTCCTGGGTCGCGGTCAGCACCCGGATCTCCGGCAGCCCCAGCGCCGCCGCGATCGCCCGGTGCATGTGCTCCGGCGGATGGTCGGTGACCTTCAGCTCCGTACCGTCACCGCCCGGTTCGATGGTGTACGAGCGGAGCATGCCGAGCCCCGCGTACTGGGTGAACGTCTCGCCGTCGACCATCGTCATCACGGTGTCGAGGTGCATGAACGCCCGCCGCTTGGGCATGTCCAGCGCCACGATGGTGGTGGCGGAACCGGCCGCGAACAGCCCGCGGGCCAGCATCTCGACCGCCTGCGGGGTGGTGCGCTCGCTCATCCCGATCAGTACGGCGCCCGCGCCGATGACCAGGACATCGCCGCCCTCGATGGTGGACGGGTAGTCGTCCTGCCCTTCCGACCAGTGGTGGAAGGCCCCGGCGGACGACGCGGCGAAGAGCGGATGGTGCCGGTAGATGGCCTCGAAGTGCACGGTCTCGCGCTGCCGGGCGGGCCAGCGCATCGCGTTGATGGAGACGCCGTCGTAGATCCAGGCGGAGGTGTCGCGGGTGAAGAGGTGGTTGGGCAGCGGGTCGAGCAGGAAGTCGTCCAGGGCCATCACATGGAACCGGACCGAGGTCGGCTCCTCGTGCCGCTCCAGGAACTCCCGCTTCGTCACCCCGCCGACCAGCGCCTCCACCAGTTCGGCCGTCGGCAGCCCGTCGAAGATCTCCCGGAGATGGCCGGTGGCGAGCGGACCGTACTCCTTCTCGTCGAAGACCCGGTCCAGTACGAGGCCGCGTGCCTCGGGCAGGTCGAGGCAGTCGCCGAGGAGATCCCCGAAGAGGTGGACCTGGACCCCCCGGTCACGCAGGACCGCCGCGAACGCGTCGTGCTCCTCCTGGGCGCGCCGCACCCAGAGCACGTCGTCGAAGAGCAGCGTGTCCTTGTTCCCGGGGGTGAGGCGCTTCAGCTCCAGATCGGGGCGGTGCAGGATGACGCGGCGCAGCCGCCCGGTCTCGGAGTCGACATGGAATCCCATGCCCCCATCGTCGCCCGATCAGTGGAACAGCGCTATCACCAGACAGACGACGAATACGACAAAGACGACCATCAGACCGGCCACGAAGTTCCGGCCGTCGGGCGGTCGCCGCCCCGGCTCGGGCCCCGGCTCGGGCCCCGGCTCGGGCCGGTCGTCCGGGCCGGCGGTGGCGTCGGCTCCGAAGAAGCGGGCGAGGCGGCGCAGGAGGGGAGGGCCGGCAGGACGGCCCGGGGGCCGCTCCGGCCGGGGCGGCTCGTACGGAGGAGGGCCGGGCACGCCGGGGCCGGCCGCGACACCCGGACGGGTCTCCTGCCGGGGCGGGGGCGGCGAATTCGGTGGCGACGGCGGTGGTGGCGACGGCAGTGGTGGCGGTGGCGGTGCGTACGGAGGCGGTGCGTACGGAGGCGTACCGGGTGGCGTGGGCGGTAAGGAAGCGACCGGGGAGGGTCCGCTGTCGCGCCATCCGGACCTGACGATCGCCAGCCAGACGTCCTTGCCCAGCCCCGGGTCCTTCTCCCCCTCCAGGATCTGTTCGACCGCGGCCCGGCCGGCGCCGCCCGCGTCGCCGCTCAGCCGCGGCAGCAGTTCGAGGAGCCTGGCCCTGACCGGCGCCATGCCCGCCAGCGGTCCCACCGCCCAGCCGTAGAGCGCGGCGGCGTTGGCCGCGCGGGTCTCGCGGGACGGCAGGCCCACGGCGGCCGGCCAGGCCCGGTCCCCCACGAACAGCTCCCTCTTGAGCACGGCCTCGCACAGCTCCTGGCGTCGGTTCCGCGGCCACTCGGCGTACCGCGTGGCGATCTCGCCCACCAGGGCCGTGACCGCCGCGTAGTGCAGCCCGTCCTCCCCCACGGCGGCGATCAGGCTCTTGCTGCCGCTGCCGCGCAGTGCCTCCTTGACGTTGCGCGCCGAGGCGTTCGGCTCCTGGAAGGTGTGCAGCACGGCCAGGAGGTGATCGAGTTCGACGGTGATCTTGCGGCGGGTCGCGAAGAACCCGGCCGAGTCGGGCGCGACCGGCCACTCGGGCGGAACGGGCCGGAACATCCGGCGTCCCTGCCGCCGCGGCTCGGGCGCCTGCTGTACGGGGGGCGCCTGGGTGTACGAGGGCGCGTAACCGTCGTCGTGCCGGTCGTCCCGCCGGTCGCGGTAGGGGGCGGGGTACCGGTCGTCATCGCCGTACCGGTCGCCGTCGCCGTACCGGTCGCCGTCGCCGAACCGGTCGCGGCGGTGGCGGTCGTACGCGTCGCCCTGCTCGTACGGGGCCCGCGGCTCCTCCGGGCGGTCGCGGTCGTACGGCACCCGTTTCGGGGACGGCGGGCGCTCCTCGTACGGATCCCGCTCCCTGGTGTCGCGTTCCCTCGGGGCCTGTTCCCTCGGGACCTGTTCCCACAGGTCGCGTTCCCTCGGGTCCCGTCCCCTTCCGCGCGGCTGCCGCTCGGCCAGGCGCGCGAGCGCGTCCTCCGCCGTGTCCAGGAGAGTGCCGCGGGCGCCGGGCGGCCACGGGCCCGAGATCGCCGCCAGGGCCTCGGCCACCTCGTACTCGCGGCCCTCGCCCCGTTCGACCCGGCGCAGATAGTGCCCGACCAGCCCGGCGGCCAGCGCCTGGGCGCGGTCGTCGGTCCGTTCCTCGGGGTCCGTCCGCAGCCGCTCCGTGGACTGCGGGGCCGGTCCGGGCCAGCGCCGTACGAAGACGAAGCGGGTCGCCGGGGTCTCGACCGTGTCGTGTGTCGCGAACGTCCAGCCCTCGGGGAACAGCCCGCTGAAGATGCCGTACAGCCCCCACAGCATCCGGCAGGGGGCGTCGCCGCCGTGCCGGTCGAGCACCGTGAACCGCTGGCCCGGGTGGCGGAGCAGCTCCGCGGCCATCGTGGTCAGGGGCTCCGCCAGCTCGGGCAGTCCGGCGAGCAGCACTCGCTGTCCGTCCTCGGCCGATGCCAGCAACCCGGCCACGCGCACCTGTTCCAGTACGCCCCTGACCTCGCCCAGCGGCAGCCCACCGCCCTCCCACGCCCAGTCGTGCAGCCCGAGACAGGTCTCGGGGTCGAGGGTCTTGGCCGGGCCGAAGAGCGCGTGGCACACCGCCCCCGAGTGCCCGTCCAGGTCGAGTACGGGGGCCCGGCGCACGAGCACCACCTGTCCCCGGCTCTCCAGCTTGACCAGGGCCGGGACGGTCTCGGAGGCCGTGGTGCGCAGCAGCGGCGCGGCGCCGTTGAACAGGCTCTCGGCGGTGTCCCGGTCGCAGGACCAGGCCACCGGGCCGAATCCGGTCGTGCCCAGGCTGTTCTCGGTGTCCCAGCGGAAGACGATCTGGTCCACCAGGTCCTCCTGACGGGTGATCAGGGCCATCAGGTCCCCACCTCTCTCAGTTCCGCTCCGGGGAGGAGCCCGCACATGGCGAAGATCGACAGCAGTGGTGCCAGGACCCGGCGCGGTCTGACGCCGTGGGGGTAGACGTCGCCGCGCTCCTGCGCCCCGGTCGCCGCCACGAAGTGGAGCGTGCAGCGCGCGCAGTCGTCGAACGGCTTCAGCCAGGCGGGGCTGCCGTGGTGGGCGACGAACGCGTAGGCGTCACGGCTCTCCGCGCGCAGGGTCTCCTCGTCCAGCTCCACGGGCAGGGCGCGGCTCAGCCAGCGGTCGGCGGACGGGTCGAAGCGGATCAGGTCGCTCTTGTTGAGGGCGACGGCGGCGGGCGCCTCGATGTAGGCGCCGAGCCGCGGGATCCGGTTGAGGACGGTGGTGAACGCCTCGTCGCCCAGATCGCGCTGCTGGAGTCTGGTCCGCACGCGGACGGGGTCCAGCGACGGCAGCCGCAGGGCGCGCAGCGGGTCGAGGACGAAGATGAAGGCGCCCACGCCCATGAGGAAGCTGGTCACCTCACCGTTCTGCGCGAGGTCCTCGCCCGCGAGGTCGAAGAAGACGACCGGCCGGGTGCCGTCGGCCCCGGTGACCAGCAGTCCGTCCGTGAAGTGCGCGAAGGAGGCGTGTCCGGTGGATTCGAGCACCTTGCCGCGGTGCAGCCGCTGGACCCGTTCCTGAAGGAACTCACGGTGGGTGTCGGGGTTGAGGGGCAGGCACTTCAGTCCGTACGGTTCGAGGCCGCCCTGCTCGATCTCGCCGAGCATCGCGGCGAGCAGATGGGTCTTGCCGGCCGCCGAGCTGCCCACGAGGGCGATGGTGAGCGGCTCGCCGCTGTTGAGGTAGGGCACGGGCAGATAGTGCGGCGCCGCCGCCGGGGCGTGCGGGCAGGCCTGGTACGCCTGGCGCAGCGCGTCCTGGTAGTGCATGGGGCGCCGTTCCGCGCTGAGGTCCAGCGGTTTGGCCACCTTCTTGGAGTCGAGGGTGACCAGCCGGCTCTGGTCGAAGGAGACCGGGAGCAGGCAGTGCGGGCAGAGCGTGGGGCGGCGCAGCGGCTGCGCCGGGCGCGGGGTGTGCTCGACGGGCCGGGGCGGCGGGGCCGGGTCCGTACCGGTCAGCCAGGAGCGCAGGGAACGGCGCGGGGGCGGCGACTCGTAGTAGGTCCGGTCCTCGGCCGCCTCCTCGGGCGGGTCGTCCCGCCCGGTCTCCTGGCGTTTCTTGGCGCGCTGGATGTCGAACTCGGCGCGTGCCCTGCTGAGTACGTCCGCGCCGCCGGACGCGTGCGCGAGCGGGTCGGGGACGTTCAGGAGCCGCATCAGCTCACCGGCGGACGGGCGCTGGTCGGCGCGCGGGGCGAAGGCGCCGCCTTCGTGGAGCGCCGCGAGCCGGCGGAACTCCCCGAGGTCCGCGGGTGGCCCCGAGCCGGGTCCCGGGCGCCCCGCCAGCAGGAAGTAGACGAGCTGGGCGACGGACCAGAGGTCGTCCCTGGGGTCGGTCCTGCCGGTGCCCTCCCGCTGTTCGGGCGAGGCCCAGGGCGCGGCGCCGTAGGCTTCCCGGGGCTCGTCGGCGCGCAGCGCGCCGTACGGCTCGGCGAGCCGGACGTGGGTCCCGTCCCAGCGGACGGTGTACGGGGTGATGGCCCGGTGGACCAGTCCCACCTCGTCCAGCAGGCGTACCGCGAGGACGAGTTGGGCGATCACCTTGCCCTGCTCCTCGACCGTGAGGGTGCCCTGGCGGCGGGCGATCGGCTCGCCGTCCGGGACGCGGTAGAGGACGAAGGGCTCCGGTGCCTCCAGGTCGAAGCCGATCATGCGGGTGAAGACCTCGCCGTACCGCTCGGAGCCGTACCGCCGTTCCATCGCGACGCCGGCGCTCACCTGCCGCTCCAGCGCGCTGTACGCGGCGGGGTCGCTCTGCGCGCTGTACGGCAGCCGGTACTGCAGGACGCGCCATCCCTCGCCGAGGGTGACGGGACGGGCCAGCAGGGGTGCGGGCTCGGGCATCCGGAGGTCGCTGTGCAGCCGGGCCGCGAAGCGGACGGCCTCGCCGCCGTGGGTGAAGAACTCCAGCTCCACGGAGTCGCCGTGCGCCCAGGTGGCGCCGGCCCCGCCTCCGCCGGGGTCGCCTGCGTTGCCTGCGTTGCCTGCGTTGCCTCCGTTGTCGCGGGGGCCTGCGCGGCCGGGTCCCCCGGCCGTGGGGTCGTTGCCCTTCCTCGTGCCGTCGTTGCCTGTGATCATGGCGCGTCCCTCTGCTCGGCCCGGACGGTCCTGACGATCTCTCCGCGCAGCGGGACCAGTCGCAGCACGCCCGCGTGCCGGCCTCCGGGTGTCCACACCACGTCTTCGCCCGCCCCGGCTCCGCCGTCGTGCGCGGGATCCTGTTCGGTGCCCCGGCGCATCGCCTCGGGGGCGAATCTGACCCGCCGTATGCCCGTCGGATCCCTGGAGAGCATCCTGCGGTCCTCGGCGGCGCACAACGGCACCACCTCGTCCTCCTCGTCGGCGGTGGCGATCAGCCGGGCCGCGTGGTCGGCCTCCACGCCCAGCAACTCGGCGGCTCCCGGGCGCAGTTCAGGATCGCGGGCGAAGTGCGGCGCCGAGGTGCCGCCGTCGCGCAGCAGGACGGAGTGCTCCTCGTCGAGCACGTCGAGGAGCGGGCGGTGCAGGGAGACCCTGCCTGCCTCGGCCGGGTCACGCTCGACGGCCGCCCACCGTCCGGCGAGGATCCCCCGGACGCCGTGGGCGAGGTCGGCGAGGAGCGTGTCCACGAGCGCCGGGCCGCCGTCGCCCCACTCCCGCTCCAGCCAGGGCGGATCGGCCGGTGCGGCGGGGTGCCAGGGGTCCTCGGGGAGGTCGTACTCCAGGGGGGCCGCCGCCGGTTCCGTACCCGCCACGCTGCCCGACCAGCCGTCGTCGGCGGAGCTGTCGCCCCAACTGTCCCAGTTCCAGGCGTCGCCGGGATGATGAGCCGGACCGTCCTGGCCGAAGGCGCCCTCCGTGGTGGGGTGTTGGGTCGTGAGGTATGACGATTGACCGGCCGTGCGTTCGGCTCCGCCCCGGGCGGCGGAGGGCGCGGCGGCGGTCATCAGCCGTTCCTCGACCGTCTCGGCGAGGCCCCGGACCATCAGGGAGACCGCGCGCGCCCCGTCCGAGCAGTGGTAGCGGGCGTCGGCGAAGAGCCAGTCGTGCAGGACGGTCTCGGTCAGCAGCCCGTCGACGGCGAAGAGGGCGTCCGCGGCGAACTCCGCCTCCGTCTCCCGCCACCACAGGTCGACGGCGTCCGTCCAGTCCCGCGCCACGAGCAGCCCGAGAGCGATCAGCGCCACGCCCAGCCCGGCCGCCCCCGCCCAGAGCGGCAGATCGAGCAACTGTCCGGTCAGCGCGCCGCCGGCACCGCCCACCAGGCCCGCGATCAGTCGGAGCCCTGAGCGGGTGCTGCCGCCGCCGTCGAGACGGCCGTCGTAGGAGCGGCTCGGCCTGCGCCGCACCATGAGCAGGGTGAGAGCCGCCGCGGCGAACCCCGTCAGCGGGCCCAGCACCCAGCCGAGCAGGGGCCACAGCCCGGCGACGAACGCCAGCAGGAAGACGGGCGCCGCGTGCGCGAAGGGCGAGCCGCGCACCGTGAACGGGGGTGGCACGGCCAGCTCCGCCACGCGGCGGCCGGGGCAGATCTCGTCGAGCCTGGCCAGCCGCGCCGCGCTGCCCGCCGGGGCGGACAGGTCCGAGACCGCGCCGAGCCGGGCGGCGACGGAGCGCAGCGGCAGCCCGTACGCCAGCAGCCGTTCGGTGTACGTACGCAGGCCGGGGCCGACATCGGCGCGGGGCGCCTCGGGGAGTTCGGGCAGCCGGATGCCCCGCTTGAGGAGACGGCCGCGCTGCTCAGGCCGCAGCCGGTCGCCGCCCCCGTCACTGAGGGCGCCGGCGATGGTGTCGCGGTACGAGCCGAGCGCCTCGGAGAGCGCTTCCAGCCGCTCGGGCAGGTCCACGGCGCGGGCGCGCGGGGTGAACAGGGAGGTGGGGCGGCGCACCTGTTCGTATCCGTCCTCGGCGTCCCGCAGCGCCCGGTCGCCGTCCCGTCGCGCCTCGTCGGCCGGGCCTCCCGGCACCAGGCAGGAGCCGTCGGCCAGGGTCCCCGACTGCACGTCGCCGAGGAAGCGGGCCAGCTCGGCGGGGACGGAGTCGCCCGCGCCCGAGGGGGAGCCGTCGGTGACGAGGACGGGCGCCGGAATGTCCTGGCCCGCCAGGTTCTCCAGCGTCCGCCGCCAGGTACGGGTCCTGGCCTCCTCCGTCAGATCGTGTTCGAGGACCTGAGCGGCGGGCACCGCGACGCTGTGCAGGACCTCCCCCAGTTCGCCGAGGACGGTGTCGAAGAGGGAGGCGTCGGCGAGCAGTTCGACCAGCGGGCGCAGCGCTTCGTCGGCCTCGCCGGGGGACGGTACGGGTCCGCCGTCCCGGCCGCCCGCCCCGGCGAACACGTCGGGGATCCACAGCACTCCGGCGGACGGCGGGCTCAGCGCGTGCGGGCGGCGCAGGGCACGGTCGCCCCCGCCGCCCTGCGCCAGACAGAGCACCTGGGCCGGTCCGTACGCGTAGAGCCGTTCGTAGAGGAGCTGGTGCGCGACGAGTTCGGCGGCGTCGTCGAGGACGAGGAAGCGCCGTACGTCCGACTGCCGCGTACGCGCCAGGGCATCGCCCACCTCGCCGTGGAGGGCGGCGGGGGCGTCGGCCGGATCGCCGCGGTGGCGCAGGTCGAGGCAGACCACCCCGGCCTGGAGTCGGTCCGTGATCACAGCCTGGTCCCCTCCTGTCCGTCGTCGCGCCGGCGCGGCGCGCCCCGCCCCATGTCGTCGGGTTCGCCGTCGCCCCACTCGTCGTCGTCCCACGGGTCCGCCCCGCGTGCCGGGGCCGCCGCGCCCCCGCGCTCGTCGGGCTTGGGCTCCCGGTGCCGGGCCGGCTTCTCGTACCGCGACGCGTCGTGGCGGGACCCCGTGCGCCGGGGCCGCTCGTCACGCGGCTCCTCGTAACGGGGCCGCTCGTCACGCGGCTCCTCGACACGCGGCCGCTCGTCACGGGGCTCCTCGTACGGCGGGTCTTCGTACGGCGGGTCCTCGTACCGCCGTGACTCGCTCCGCGTGTCCTCGTACCGCGCGTCGTCGTACCGCGACGGCTCGTGGCGCGCGTCGTCGTGGCGCGTGTCGTCGTGGCGCGTGTCGTCGTGGCGCGTGTCGTCGTGGCGCGTGTCGTCGTACCGCGGCGGCTCGTGGCGCGCGTCGTCGTACCGGGGCCCCTCGTCGTACCGCCGGTCCGCCTCGTACCGCGAGTCCTCGTCGTACCGGACCGGCTCCTCGCGGCGGGTCCGTTCCTCGTGGCGCGGTGGCTCCTCGTGGCGCGGCCTGACGACCCTCGGCTCCTCCTCGCGCTGCTCCGTGGACGGCGCCGCGCGGCGGTGGCCGTTGGTCCTGGCGGCGGCTCCCCTGCCCGCCCCCGGGCCCTGGGTGTGCCGCTGGTCGAGCGCGCGCAGCGTGGGCCGTGTGGGCCGCTGCGCGCCCGGGAAGCGCAGGTCGAGCGCGGCGGCGAAGGTCTCCTCCCAGAAGTGCCGCAGCGGTACGAGCCACTCCTCGTCCTCCGCGGTGAACTGCCCCGACAACTCGTTCAGCAGGGCCAGTTGCCGGGGCGCCACCTCGTGCACCAGCCTGCGGAAGATGCGCGAGGGCGGGGCGGGCGTCGTCGAGAGGCCGGTGGGCTGGGTCCGCATCAGCCGGTCGCAGAAGTCCTCGATGATCTGCCCCTCGTCCAGCAGGGCCCACTGCTCGTAGGCGCGCAGCAGCCCCGCCCAGCTCGACACGTTTCCGTCGAACGAGTCCAGCCGCAGCGTCATCGTCGCGGAGTCGCCGTCCTGGAGCCGGATACGGATCAGCCCGGGCGAGGCCGGGTCGCCCTCGATGTCGACCCGGTCGTTCCACATCGCGCACAGCAGCCGGTGCAGGATGCGCGTGCGGTCCTCCTCCGTACTGGCCAGCCAGTCGTCGCGGTGGCCGAGACGCTGCCTCCAGTGCAGGAAGTCGTCCCCGCCGGAGGCTTCGCGCGCCTCCGCCCACAGCCGCAGCGCGTGCCGGACCTCGGAGACGTCGGTGAGGCTCATGCCGCTGCGGAAGAGCACGACCGTGATGGACTCCGCCTCCACGGCCCGGAACTCCGGGGCGATGCCCGGGTCCCTGGGCAGGTTCAGCTCCTGCTGGAGGTAGCGGGCGGCGCGTCCGTCGGCCTCGCTCTGCGGGTGCACGATGAGCACCTTGAGCGGGCCGCTGCCGTCCGGGGTGAAGCCCACCGGCAGCAGCCCGGCGAGCTGTGAGCGGAACTGCTCCAGCCAGCGGCTGTCGACCGTGGCCACCGCGTCCTCGTCCCCGGCCGCGGCGCGCAGCAGCACCCCGAGGGAGGGCAGCAGGGGACGGTCGTCCAGCACGCTCGCCTCGCCGAACAGCGCCTTGACGCGGCGCTCCACGACCTGCTTGATCTCCTTCACCGCGGCACGCGGGGAGCGGCGTACCGCGTCCAGGGCGCGCTGCCAGTCCTCGGCGTGGACCAGCCTGCTCAGCAGCCCGGCGGCGTCGGCGTTCTCCGGCAGGCTCTCGTGCTGGGCCAGCCGGTCGAAGACATCGTCGTAGAAGGCCCGGAGGTTGTTCTGCGGGGGCAGCAGGTACGACACGCCCGTGCGGTCGTCGCGGTAGAGCTCCTTGCGGCGCTCGGCGAACAGCTTGCGCTCGTCCTCCTCGTGCGCCCGCAGCGCCCGGACCAGTTCGGTGACCTCCTTCATGGAGCGCATCAGCGGCGGGCGCCAGCGGGCCTCGTGCTCCTTCCAGCCGCGGTGCCACTGCCGGTTGGCCCGCCAGCGGTACCAGGCGTCCTGCTCCTCCACCGCGTCCTGTACGTCCGGGTCGCCCCAGCGGGCCGGGACCATACCGCCCGCCGAACGCCTGATGCGGGGGATCTGCGGCGCGGAGGGCTCGACGCCCTCGGGGCGCTCCGGGTCGTTCTTCCGGTTGTCCAGCATCCCGGCGAATCCGGCCTCGGCCGGGCGCTGCGGGTGTCCCGGCAGCCCGGCGATCACCCGTTCCAGCCGGAACGGGCCGAGCAGGCCCAGCAGTTCGCGGGCGCCGGTGCCCGGCTTGAAGTCCTCCACGAGCCGGGGGATCTCCCGGTCCAGCTCCCGGTCGAGCCGGCCGAGCCCGTCCTCCATGTCGCCGATCCGGTCGCGCAGCGCCTGGCTGATCGCCCGGCTGCCCTTGGGCAGCGGGTCGGGCGCGGGCACCTCGGGCGACTCGCGCGTCCACAGCCGTCCGATGCCGGACCGGTCGAAGAGGTCCCTGACGAGCTGGGTGCCGTCCTCGTCGTGGCGCCGGGCGTCCTCGGCCATGCCGCGTACAGCCTGGGCCAGCAGCCGTCCCGCCACGATCTCCGCGAGGTCGTCGACGGGGACGGTGAGGGAGGCCGCCAGGCTCGTGGACATGCCCCGGTAGCCGATGCCCGAGCGGGACGGGGTGGAGCGCTCGACGCTCTTGTTGACGAAACCGGCGGCGAACGACTGGTGGTCGCCCTCCGCGCGCCCCTGGCTGTTCTCGTCACCGAGTTCCGTGCCGATCAGGGAGAGCACCATGGCGGTGATGGACCGGCGCAGGTCCTCGGGCCGGATGCCGGAGGGCCGGCTGAAGAGGAACGCGGTCTGTACGGTCGAGGGGCGCAGCGCGACAAAACCGTCCCCGGGGTAGCGGACGCCGAGCACACCGCGCTGGGCGACATCGCCGAGGTCGTCCTGCGCGTCGGGCACGTTCTGGTCGTCGACCAGCCGGGAGAGGTCCACCAGCGCGCGGGCCGAGTTCAGTTCGGCCTCCCGGCCGCCGCCGGCCTCGGGCGGGAACGCGGACGGCATGACCACCAGCGGATAGATCTTCACCCCGGGCACCTTGGACTTGCGGAACTCGTGCCCGATGAGGTGGAGGAAGTCGTAGAAGATACCGGCTCCGGTACCGCCCGCCACGGAGAACGCCACGAACACGTCGCAGCCGCGGATCTGCCGGCCGCCCATCTCGCGCAGATCACCGGCCGATCCCGAGATCGTGCCGATGGCGGCGCGGAGCTGGCGCAGGACCGGCTCCAGGCCGCTGCGCAGTGTCGCGAAGAGCGCGGCGCGGCCCACCGTGGGGAGCTGTCCCGCGCCGTTGTGCAGCGGCGCCACGCGCGGCTGCCGGTCCTGGGGCGGCAGCCAGTCGTGGGTCTCGTCGTGCAGGGCGACCCGCAGCATGCGGGTCACCTCGGGCGAACTGTCGTAGTTGGCCGGCAGCAGGTCGTGGATCACGCGCGCGGTACGCGCGTACGCCGCGGCCTCGGTGCCCTTGGCGCTGAGATGCGGCAGCCGGTTCAGCTCGGACTCGCTGAAGTCGGCGTACACGAACTGGAGGCAGTCCGGAAGCTGGAAGGGCGCGCGCCGGCCGTCCGACACCAGTTTCGTACCGTCGGGGCCGCACAGCTCCCGGCGCAGACCGCGTTCCAGCTCGGCGCCGATTCTGCCTCCGGTGCCGCCCAGACCGACGAACAGCATGGGCTGGTAGATCTTCATGTCGTCTCCCGTAGGGCCGTCGCCGCGTCGCGACGACGGCCCGTCGTCACTCAGAACTCAGAAATTCGGGTCGAACCGGCTCGCGCCCGCCCGCTGCTCCCCCTCCCCGGGAGAAGCGCTGCCGCCGTCGCCCGACGGTCTGTTCTCTCCCCCGGCGGGCGTACGGGGCGGCCTGACGCGGGCGCCGTCCCGGCCTTCGGTACGGTCCCGGTTCCTGCCCCGGATCCTGCTGCGGTCCCTGTCCCTGTCCCGATCCCTGTCCCGGTCGCCGGTACGGCTTCCCCTGCCGTCCCTGGTCCGGTCACGGCCGCCGCGGCCCCGGCCTGCGGCGGCGCGCCGGTCGTGGACCACCAGCTCCAGCCCGTCGCCCAGCGCGGCGGCCTCCTCAGGACGCAGCGCGCGCTCACGGCCCTGCGGCGGCTTGAGCAGGAACTCCCCCGCCGCGGTGCGCCGCAGCCGGTGGGAGGCCGCCGCGCCAGGGCCGCCGCGCTGGAGCGAGGGCGCGCCGCCCCGGGCGCGGTCGATCACGAAGTGGAACTCTCCGCCGGGGCTCTGTCCCGCCCGTACGGTCAGCTCGTCGGACCGGATCCCCTCACCGCGCAACTCCAGCTTCACGCCGACGAGATCGCGGCGGCGGCGCCGTGCCGCGTACCGCACCGCCAGGAACACGGCGACGGCCAGCAGCACGGCGCCCGCCACGGCGACGACCCACCACCACAGGTCCCACCAGGTGGGCACGGGGTCGACGTCGACCTCCAGGAACGTGTTGTCCAGGACGCGTCCCCCGTCGTCGGTGTCGGCGACCGTGATCCGGGCGTCGATCTCGCCGGGCGCGGTGCCGGAGCCGATCCCGACCCGGAAGGGGACGCTCTTGCCCTCGCCCGCGGGGACCTCCACCTGGGCGGGGCTGATCGTCAGCTCCTTGCCGGGCGGCTGATCGGCGAGGGCGAGCCGTACCGTACGCGTCTCCTTGCTCTTGTTGTCCACCTTCAGGAGGCCGGTGACCGTCCCGCCCGGGTGCACGGTGTCCCGCTCCACGGTCAGCGCGGCGGTGACCGGCGGGGGGCCCGAGGTGATGCGCGCGTTGAACGGCCGGTGGTCGCCGGTGACTCCGGGCGCCGACATCTCGGCGGTCAGGGCGAGGTCGCCGTCGGCGCTGGACGGTACGGTCAGCGTCCCGGCGAACCGGACGTCCCCCGCGTGCGCGTCCGGTGCCTTGCCGTCGTCCGTGAGCGGCACGGACACCGGTTCGAAGCCGCTGCCCGTGAGCCGGGCCGCGACCGTGATGCCCTTCAGCTCGTCCGGGTCGTCGATGACGACGCCGCGCCGGGTCTGCATCCGTACCTCGACGGAGGTCTTCTCGCCGGGGCGGGGAGACGCGGGGTCGAGGATGACGGAGGAGCGCAGCCGGCCCTGCCAGATGGCACGCACGGCGACGACGCGTTCCCGGTGTCCCTCGGGCGCGTCGAGGTGGACGCGCCAGCGTCCGGGGCGTGGATTCTTCACCCGCAGCGCCTCGACGGGGCCGCTCTGGCCGGTGATCTCGAAGGTCGAGCCGTCGAACGACCCGTCGGTGACGACCTTCCGGCCGCGCGGATCGTAGTAGGTCGCGCTCACCTTCGGATCGTGTTTGCTGACCGTGATCGAACCGTCGGTGGCGATCTTGGGGATGGTCACGTACAGGTCGGCGGGCGGCTTGCCCTCCGTGCCCTGGACGACCTGGGCGCAGCGGGCGGCGGCGAAGGTCTCCTGGAGCGCCTTGTCGATCCCGGCGGCGCTGTCGACCACCCGCAGCCGCGGGGTGGCGGACGCCAGTTCGGCGCAGCCGTTGCGGAAGCCGCCCTCGGCCATCGCCTTGAGGGCGTCCCGGTCGATGGCGTCGCCGAAGCCGAGCGGCCAGATCTGCACGGACTCCTCGCGGGCGCGGGCGAGTTGTTCGCCGAGCTGGCGGGCGGCGTCGGTCTGGCGGCTGGCCGCGTCGGCGCCGTACTCCGGGCTGTCCCGGACGTCGAGCTTGCCGTCGGTGAGCAGGAAGATCACCTTCGGCGCGTCGGGCGCGCCCTTCTCGGTGAGCCGGGTCAGTGCCTGGCGCAGGGCGGCCGGGAAGTCGGTGCCAGGGCCCATCGTGGCGTCGCGGCGGGAGAGTTCCTTGACGCAGCCGTTCAGGTACGAGCGTCCCGAGGAGTCGGCGACGGTCGGGGGGCACACCTCGTCGACGGGGGTCTGGCCGGGCTTCTCGGAGCTGCCGAAGCCGATGACGGTGGCGCGTGAACGGTCCGAGATCTCTCCCTGGGCGATCAGCGCCGCGGCCTCCACCTCACGGTTCAGGTCGTCCTCGGAGAGGCTGTCCGACTGGTCGACGACCACGGCGAAGTCGATCGGATCAGCACCTTCGGCCACCGCCCCGACCCGGCCGGGCGCGCCGGTGGCGTGGCCCGGGGCCGCCCCCGTGGCGGCGAGCAGTCCGGCCAGGGCGAGCAGGACTCCGGCCAGATGTCTCACTCCGGCCAGGTGTGTCGCGCGCGTCGTGTTTCTCATGTGCACCGTCTCTCACCACAGCTCACTCAGTAGGACCAGCACCGCGCCGAGCATCAGGGAGCAGCCCCCCATGCGCAGCCAGCGGTACTTGGCGGCCAGCACCGCGGCGTGCACGGTCGCCTGGCTCAGCAGCCAGCCCACGACGTCCTCGCCCGTCGTGTTCAGCCGGACCAGCAGTTCGTCGGACGGGGTGCCGGAGAGCAGGTCGTGCAGGAAGGTGCTCTCCGCTCCTATCCGGGTGCGGGGCAGGACGACCGCGATCAGCATCAGCAGTCCGGCGACGCAGAGGACTCCGCCGGCGGAGAGCAGGGAGAGCCTCACCGGTGCGAGGGGTTCGTGCAGTCCGTCCTTGGTGAACGCGACGGCGCAGAAGGCGATGGCCCCGGAGAGCAGGATCGCGGCCTTCGTGTCGGCCCTCCCTATGTCCTCGCGGACCGAGACGACCAGGCGTTCGGCCAGATACCTGACATCGGCGCTGTCGGATCCTTCCGGCCGTAAGGCCGGGACTCCGCCGCTCATTCGTCCCCCCAGTCGTCGAAGTCGGCGCTGGGCCTGGAGCCGCGCCGTGCGCTGCCGTGTTCGTCGCCCCGGTCGGCGCGCTCGCGGCGCGCGTCGCGGTCGCGTTCCGCGGACGACTCGACCCTGGTCGGCCGGTAGACCCGCGGTTCGTCGTCCCACGGGGGGCGGTCCGGTTCGCCGTGGTCGTCCGCGTAGCCGTTCCCCCGGTCGTCCCGGTGGCCGCTCCGGGCGTCGTCGCCGAAGCCGTCCCCGTCGTCCGTCCGGTGGGCGCGGGGCGCCTCCTCGCGGCGGCGGCGGGCGGCGGGGCCCTCCTCCAGCTCGTGCCTCGGCCGCTGGCCGAGGAGCATCTGGTCCGTGACGCCGCCGAGCACCGCTCCCCCGCTCTCACGGAGCAGCCGCAGCGTTTCGAACATCTGGTCGCCGATGTCGTGGCGTTCGAGGTGTCCGGTGTCGAGCAGCCGGTTGAAGAGGTTGATGAGGTCGGTCTGTCCTTCGCGCTTCTGCTCCCGGATGGCCTCGCGGATCTCCCACTCCTTGGCGGGGTTGCGCGCCATGAGGTGGATGATCTCGGCCTCCTGGCCCCGCCGGAACACCGCTTCGAGTTCGGCCGCGCGCTCCCTGACGAGCCTGCGTTCCATCGCGTCCTTGCGGCGGTCGGCCTCGGCCTGCGCCTCGTCCCTGGACATGTCGAAGTCGATGTCGTCGCGCTCGCTCTTGCGCTGTCGGACGACATCGCTCAGATCGATGAACACGTGTATGCGCAGCCGCAGTCCGAGATCGCGTCCCAGGTCGATACGGCCCTTGGCCAGTTCCTCCTGGACCGCCTCGTCGGCGCGCTGCGCGTCCGTGAGCCGGAAGCGGCGGGAGAGCTGGCGCAGCGCGAGGAGGAGTTCGCCGTGGAGGAGTTCGCGTACGTCCCAGACGCGCTTCATGACGACCGTGTGCGGCTCCTCGACCTCCCAGTGCACCTCGGCCCTGGCCTCGAAGAACTGGGCGTCGCCCGCGGCGGGCAGGGCCAGTTCGAACGAGGTCACGTTCCGGCCGAGCAGCACCTCGAACACGGTGTACGGGGGCCGGAGTCTGGGTTTGTCGTGGTCGTCCCTGCGGTCGGGCCAGACCACGCTGTGCCCGCCGTTCTGGTACAGCAGTACGGCGGCGATCTGGCCGCTCTCGCGCCGGTAGGGAGGCCTGCGCTCGCGCACCAGCGGGCCGACCGGGCTGTCCCGGTACTGCTCCACCCCGTCGCCGTCCACCGGCTGTTCCGTCAGGTCCGGGCCTCGCCGGTCCGGCGCCCCGTACCCCGGGCGCCGCTCCCCGTACCGCTGCTCACCGTTGCGTCGTTCCCCCTCACGCGGATCGTCGGCGCGCTGTTCGCCGGCGCGTCGGCGGGGCCGTTCCTCGTGCAGCCATTGCGCGTACTGTTCTTCGCCGCGGCGGTCACGGTTCCCCTCCGCGGATCGCTCTTCGTACGGTGACGGGCTCATGCCTCGGCCCCCTCTCCCACCGCGTCCCACATCGTGCGGGCCGCGCTCTTGTCCAACGGTTCGTCCGGGTCCTTGACCAGTCGTGCCAGCAGGTGGCGCAGTCGGTCGCGGTCCCTGCGCTCCTCGGCCAGCCGGACCAGGAGGCGGCAGACGAAGTCCAACTGGTGGCTGTCCGCGGCGGCCTGGGGCAGCAGCAGGGCGAGGGCGTCCTGGGTCGCGGCGCCGGCGCGCGGGGTGGCCAGCGCCCGCCGGACCAGGGAGGCCAGCCGCCCGGTCAGTTCGGGGTTGGTCTCCAGCAGGGCGGAGACCAGCATCCGCTTGCCGTGCGCCTCGAAGTCGGGCATGTCATGGAGGCCCCACAGGAAGGTCGTACGGGTGCGCAGCGCCTTGATCACGGTCATCAGGGCGAGGTTGGCGGGCCCCCGCCGGGTGCCGCGCAGCCAGGTGTCGAGACGCTGGACGACGACCTCCGGCTCCGGTCCCGCCAGCAGCCGGGCGACGCTGAACGACGCGTCGTTCAGGATGTCCGTGTCATGGGCGGAGTCGGTGTCGTCGTGCGCGCGGACGGCCACCTTGGCCAGGGCGTCGAGCGACGCGGCGACGGACCCGGCCGCCATCCCGTAGCCGTGCGCCAGGACCGCGGTGGTCAGCAGTTCCTCGTGACCGCTCTTGGCCCACTCCTTGAGCAGGGCGGCGACCGCGGGTTGTACGGACGGCTCACGCGCCGCCTCCGCCAGCGCGGTCGCCGCCGACATCTGCTGGAACGGGCTGTCGGAGGCCGCCATGGGCACGACCAGTTCACCCGACACGTAGGGCAGGTCCCAGGAGCACAGCACCCCGGCCGCGATGGACGCCCGTACCCACAGGACGGGCCGCGGGTCGTCGCACAGGGTCCGCAGCCAGCGGACGAGGGGGCCGCGCGCGTTGTGGTAGCCGTCCCAGACCTCCCGGAGCACCGCGGTCGCGAGGGCTTCCCCCTGGAAGCGGATGGCCCGTACCGGCACCTTGGCGTAGCCGAGGTCCAGCTCACCGTTCTGGAGCACGGACCTGGCGGCGACGGGCCTGGCCACGGCGTGGGTGCCGAACAGCCTGCGCCCGGCGGGGGTCCCGGGGTCGAGGGTGACCGCCAGTTCCCAGGCGAGCTGTTCGCCCGCCTCCGCGGTGAGGCTGTACGGCGAACCGTTGAACACGGCGACGGCGATACGGAACGCGGCGGCGCTCAGGGTCGGCAGGGCCTCGGGCAGGGTGCCGGGGCGGTCCGCGCCCGCGAACCAGGTCCTGGCCTGCGCGTCGACGAAGGTCGCGCAGTCGGCGAGGAGTTGACGGTGGGTCAGTTCTCCTTTCTGGCGGCGGGCGAGATGGTCGGCGAGCCGGGCGGCCTCGCCGGGGCGCAGCTCGTCCAGGCCGAGCGCGGCGGTGACGTCCTCCTCCGCGGCCAGCGCCAGGGCCTCGTCCAGGGCGCCGTCGGGCGCGTCCGCCAGGAGCACCCGGAGGTGCTGGAGGAGGACCTTCTCGGAGGACGGCGAGGCACAGGCCACTCCGTACCGGCCGCGCAGCAGCCGGTCGGCCAGCTCGCCGTTCTCCACGAGGAGCACGCCGAAGGCCCCCGCCTTGACGAGCTTGCTGCGCAGGCCGTCGAGGTGCAGCTCGGTCGGCTCCGCCCGCCGGACCCGGGTCCTGGCGCGGCCGTTGACCTGCTCCGTCTCCTGCCATCCGGTGTCCTCGGACTCGATCGCCAGGAGATGGCCGTGGCCCGGCTGGATCTCCTCGATCTCGTGGACCTTGACGCCGGGGTCGAGCCGGGTCACCTTGTCCCCCGCCACGCCCGCGAGCAGGGTGAGCGCCGTCGCCGTACGGCCGCTGTTGCGCTCTCCGCAGAGCACCAGCAGACCGCGCTTGCGCAGCCGCTTCTCCATCTCCTCGTAGTCCGGGGCCTCGCAGTACACACCGGCGAGGCGGGTCAGCTCCTCGGCCGGGACCGGGCCCTGGACCATGGCGTGCCCGGCGCCGATGCCGAGCCGGCCGATGAAGGTGTTGCCTTCGTAGTACTGGCCGTCCGCGCCGAATCCGATGGCGCGTCCCGTCTTGCCGGCCGCGAAGGTCTGGAGCGCCGCGTGCGCCGTACCGGAGCCGCCCGTACCGCCCGAGCTGCCGAGCGGGTTGCGGCCCGCCTGGTCGAAGGGGTTGGGCTCGGGGGGCTCGGGGCCGTCGCCCGGCGTCCGCCGGTCGGCGCCCTTCTCGGGCTTGTCGGCCTTCTTGTCGGACTTCCTGTCGGCCGCGTTCTTCTCGGACGACCGGTCCTCGGACTCGTCCTGGGGATCCGGTACGTCCGGTGCCTCGTCCAGGTCGCTCATGCGGGCTCACCCGGCTCCGGAGAGGCGGGGCCCCGGCTCTTGCGGATGCCGGTGAATCCGTGGATCACGTTGTTCTCGAAGTACTGGAGGTCACCCTGGGCGGTGATGACCCTCCCCGTGGAAGGTGGCGGTGGGCCGTCCCCCGGTGTCGGCCCACCGCCGGTCTGTTGCCGCGCCGCGCCCCCGCCGTCCGGGGGCGCGCCCCCGTCGGGCGCTCCGGACACCCCGGCCAGGCCGGAGAGCGCGGACGCGGATAACCGCGGGATGTGGAACCAGGCGGTCTCGTCCGTCTCCTTGAACCGGACCTGTGTTCCCACGTAGTGCTCGGGCTCCACCTGGCGCCCGCCTTCCGCCACCACGTTCACGTACAGCCAGTCGGAGACGACCAGCAGCAGGTCGGAGCCGGGCGCGTCGGCCATGATCCGCTTGGCCGTCGGGCTGTCGCAGAGCCGGCAGGCGAGGTCCACCGCCCGGCCCACCAGCCCCCTGCCGTCGTCGAACACGGGCCCCGCGTTCATCCCGATCCGCAGCCGCAGCCGCCGCGCGCTGTCCTCGTTGTGCTCGCGCAGGTACTGGTGGAGCGCTTCGAGCCAGCCGCCGACCATCAGCGACGACGGTGTGCCCGGGTCGAGCGCGGCGAGGATGCCGTCCCCGCGGTCCTCCTGGTGGAGGCCGTGGGTATCGATGTCCACCGCGGCGAACGCCTCGTCGAACGCCCCGTACAGCGCGTTCCGCATCCGCTTCTTGGCTTCCATCCCCAGCGTGCCCGAACCACTGACGTCGCCGAAGACCACCAGTCTGCTGACCGCTCCCACACTGCTCACTGTTCCCCCTGTGCCGTGGTGACAGATCAAGCCTGGCCGCGAAACGCGGCGGGCGATGTAGCCGTTTACACAGCCGGAGGAGTTTTCTCCGGCCGTTCCGCACGAGGCCGCTGCGACTGCCGCCCGTCGGCGAGCAGCCGCAGCACCTGTATGTCCGTGACCGTGAGCCGCCGGTTGCCCGTCCGTACGACGTCCTGCTCCCGCAGCAGGCGCAGCGCCTTGGCGACGGCCTCCCGGGTGGCGCCGATCGCCGCCGCCAGGTCGTGCTGGGGCAGCGGCAGTTCGACCACGGTGCCGTCGCCGGACGGGCGCCCGACCCGCTCCGTCAGCTCCACCAGCCGGGCGGCGAGGCGTTGCAGGACGGAGCTGGAGGCCAGCGAGCGGCGTTCGACGTCGGCGCTGCGCAGCCGGGCGCTGAGCTGGCGCATGATCAGCGAGGTGGCGTGCGGTCGCGCGGCGAGGAAGCTGCGGAACCGCTCGCCGGAGACGGCCGTGGCCTCCACCCGGCCGAGCGCGGTGACGGTCGCGCTGCGTGGCCCCTGGTCGAACGCGGCCAGGTCGCCGACCACCTCACCCGCGCCGCGCAGCGCGAGGATGAGCCGGGCTCCCCGGTCGGTGTCGACGGAGACGACGGACCAGCCCGACCGCAGGGCCAGGACGAAGGTCGTCGTGTCCCGCTCCCTGAGCATCGCCTCGCCCGGGGCGTAGGTCCGGAGCGAGCCGAGGGCGAGCAGGGCGGCACGGTCCTGGGGGGTGAGGGCGTCAAGGAAAGAACGATTGCGCTCGAACAGGCTCATACTCACCCCCGTGAGAATTGCATTTTCCGGACAGCCGTCACACCGGTAACAGCCGCCACAAGGTGCCTTTGTTTTGCGCCAAGTCGCCTTGAACGTAAGACATTTGACTACGGGTCAACTGATGGGGACGAAACGTTAGGACCTCGTCACAGCCCCGTCAACTCGACCATGATGCTCCTCAAAACCTCCTGTTACCGACGGAATGGCAGGATCGATTTCAGGACGGCTGCGAATGTGGTACACGTGTTCGCCTCCGTGCCTGGAAAACACCGTAGGGGGAGGCACTGACAGTGCCTCCCCCTCCCTGTGGACAACCCGCGTCGCCGCGGCTCAGAGCCTCGGGTCCACCGGTTCCGACTCCAGGGCCAGCACCGCGAAGACCGCTTCGTGGATCCGCCACAGCGGTTCACCGTCGGCCAGCCGGGCCAGGGCCTCCAGACCGAGGGCGTACTCCCTGAGCGCGAGGGAGCGCTTGTGGCCGAGGAACCGGCCGCGCAGCCGCGTCAGATTATCCGGCCGGGTGTACTCGGGACCGTAGATGATCCGCAGGTACTCGCGGCCCCGGACCTTGATCCCCGGCTGGACCAGCCGTCCCTTCGCGTCCTTCACCAGTGCCTGGAGCGGCTTGACGACCATGCCCTCGCCGCCGCGCTCCGTCATCTCCAGCCACCAGTCCACCCCGCCGCGCACCGAGTCCGCGTCGCCCGTGTCGACCAGCAGCCGCCGGGTGACCTGGAGCAGCCCGGCCGGGTCGTGCTCGACCAGCCGGTCCAGCCACGCCAACTGGCGGTCGTGCGGCACACCGGCGAGGGTGCGGCCCCGCGCGGCCAGGAGCTGGAACGGCGCCAGACGCACACCGTCCAGACCGTCCGTGGTCCAGCAGTACCGCCGGTACGCCTCGGTGAACGCGGCGGCGTCGGCGGCCCGTTCGCGCTGGGCCGCCAGCAGCCCGGCCGCCGGTACGCCCCGGGCCACCGCGGCTTCGAGGGCGCCGGTGACCGCGGGGAACGCCGCGCCCGCCGCGGCGCCCACCGCCGCGTACTGGGTACGGAGCAGGCCGGTCGCCTTCAGCGACCAGGGCATCAGCTCGGCGTCCAGGAGCAGCCAGTCCGTGTCCAGTTCTCGCCAGAGATCCGCGGCGGTCACGGCGGTCCGCAGCCGGCCCAGGATCTCCTCGGTGACCGCGGGGTCGTCGAAGAACGGCCGCCCTGTACGGGTGTGCAGCGCGCCGGTGGCTCCGCGCACCCCGAAGCGCGCCTCGGCCACCGCCGCGTTCTCGCAGACCAGCACCACCGCGCGGGAGCCCATGTGCTTCTCCTCGCACACGACCCGCGTGACGCCGTCCGCGGCGTACTGCGCGAACGCCTCGGCCGGATACTCCAGGAAGCCGTCCTCGTTCGACGTGGCCGTCGGGGCCATGGTGGGCGGCAGATAGGCGAGCAGCCGCGGGTCGATCGCGAAACGGCTCATCACCTCCAGGGCCGCCGCCGCGTTCTCCTCGCGTACCGCGAGGCGCGCCATGTGACGCGTCTCCACGATCCGCCGGCCGTGCACATCGGCGAGGTCCAGCGGCCGGCCCTCCCGGCCACCGGGGGCCTCGGTGGCCAGCGGCTTGGCCGGTGCGTACCAGACCCGCTCGGCCGGTACGTCGACCAGCTCACGCTCGGGCCAGCGCAGCGCGGTCATCCGGCCGCCGAAGACCGCTCCGGTGTCGAGGCAGAGCGTGTTGTTGAGCCACGAGGTGTTCGGTACGGGGGTGTGGCCGTAGACCACAGCCGCCCGGCCCCGGTAGTCCTCGGCCCACGGGTAGCGCACGGGCAGGCCGAACTCGTCGGTCTCGCCCGTGGTGTCCCCGTACAGGGCGTGCGAGCGGACCCGGCCCGAGGTGCGGCCGTGGTACTTCTCGGGCAGCCCGGCGTGGCAGACCACCAGTCTGCCGCCGTCCAGTACGTAGTGGCTGACGAGCCCGTCGATGAACTCCCCGACCCGCGCGCGGAACGCGTCGTCCTCCGTCCCCAACTGCTCGACCGTCTCGGCGAGTCCGTGCGTGAGCTGGACCTTCCGCCCCTTGAGCCAGCGCCCGAGCTTGTTCTCGTGGTTTCCGGAGACGCACAGGGCGCTGCCCGCCCCGACCATGCCCATCACCCGGCGCAGCACCCCGGGGCTGTCGGGGCCCCGGTCGACCAGGTCGCCGACGAAGACGGCCGTCCGTCCGTGCGGGTGGACGCCGTCGACGTAACCGAGCCTGCCGAGCAGGGTCTCCAGCTCCGAGCGGCAGCCGTGGATGTCACCGATGATGTCGAAGGGGCCTGTGAGGTGACGGAGGTCGTTGTAACGGCGTTCGAGGACGACCTCGGCGTCCTCCACCTCCCGTTCGCCGCGCAGGACATGCACCGTACGGAAGCCCTCGCGCTCCAGTCCGCGCAGCGAGCGGCGCAGCTCGCCGCGGTGGCGCTTGATCACCCGGCGGGGCATCCCGGCGCGCTCGGGGCGGGCCGCGTTGCGCGCTGCGCACACCTCCTCGGGCAGGTCGAGCACGATCGCGACGGGCAGCACATCGTGCTCGCGGGCCAGCCGTACGAGCTGCTTACGGCTGTCGGCCTGCACGTTCGTGGCGTCGACGACGGTGAGCCGGCCGGCCGCAAGGCGCTTGCCGACGAGGTAGTGGAGCAGGTCGAAGGCGTCGCCGCTCGCACTCTGGTCGTTCTCGTCGTCGGCGACCAGGCCGCGGCAGACGTCGGAGGAGACCACCTCGGTGGGCTTGAACCGGCTGCGGGCGAAGGTGGACTTGCCGGATCCGGTGGCCCCGATCAGCACGACGAGGGAGAGGTCGGGCACGCGGAGGAGGCGGGGTGCGCGCGGGCCGCCGGTGGCCACGGTCCCGCCGCCGTTCCCGATCCCGCTGTCGTTCCCGATCCCGTTCCCGCTGTCGTTCTCGCTGTGGTTCTCGATGGGACTGTCGTTCTCGCCGGTCATCCGGTCTTCCCCTCCTTCTCGTTCGTCGCGTTCCCGGCGAAGACGGCCATCTGGGTGGGCGGTCCCACCTCCGGGTCGTCGTTCCCGACGGGGACATAGCTCACCCCGTAGCCGTGGCGCCGCCCCACCTCCTCGGCCCAGGCCCGGAACTCCGCCCGGGTCCACTCGAAGCGGTGGTCGCTGTGGCGCACGTGCCCGGCGGGCAAGGTCTCCCAGCGCACGTTGTACTCGGCGTTCGGTGTGGTGACGATCACCGTGCGCGGCCGGGCCGCGGCGAACACCGCGTACTCCAGGGCGGGCAGCCGCGGCGGGTCGACATGTTCGACGACCTCGCTCAGCACGGCCGCGTCGTAGCCCGCGATCCGTTTGTCGGTGTACGTGAGAGCGCCCTGGACCAGCGAGACACGCTCGGCCTGGCGCTCCCCCATGCGGTCCAGCTTGAGCCGGCGCGCGGCGACGGTCAGTGCCCGTACGGACACGTCCACACCGACGACACGGGTGAATCGCGGGTCCTTCAGCAGCGCCTGGACGAGCTGCCCCTGGCCGCACCCCAGGTCGAGCACCGTGCTCGCGTCCGCGTCACGCAGGGCGGCCAGGATCGCGGCGCGCCGCAGTTCGGCGAGCGAGGGCGCCTTCGCGATGTCGTCGCCGGCTTCGGCCACGTCACCACCGGCTTCGGCTGCGGCGGCGGCCTCGTCAGGGGTTTCGGCGGGGGCTTCCACCTCGACCGCGTTGTCGAGTGCCTCGACCTCGATGTCGTCGGCCTCGGCGAGCCTGACCAGTTCGAGCCGGTCCATGGCCTCCTGGGTCAGCCCCCAGCGGCGGGCGAGATAGCGGCTGGTGATCAGCTTCCGCTCGGGGTGGTCGGCCAGCCAGCCCTCGCCCGCCCGCAGCAGCTTGTCCACCTCGTCGGGCGCGACCCAGTAGTGCTTGGCGCCGTCGAGCACCGGCAGCAGTACGTAGAGCTGGCGCAGCGCGTCGGCGAGCCGCAGTTCGCCCTCCAGGACGAGCTGTACGTAACGGGACTCGCCCCACTGCGGGAACCGCTCGTCCAGCGCCACCGGCCGCGCCTCCACCGAGGCCCAGCCCAGCGGTCCGAAGAGCGCGCCGACCAGTTCGGCGCCGCCGCGCGCGGGCACCGCGGGGATCTCGATCCGCAGCGGCAGCGGGCTCGCGGCCCGCTCGGGCAGCGCGGCGCAGACGCCGCGCAGCGCGCTCTTGAACACGGTGGCCAGCGCGACCGCGAGCAGCGAGGAGGCCGCGTAGGGGCGGTCGTTGACGTACTGCGCGAGCGCCGCGTCGGGGGCGCCGCCCCGGCCCTTGCCCTTGCCCCTCCGGACCAGCGCCACCGGATCGATCTCCAGCAGCAGCGCCGCCGTGCAGCGCTCGGCGGACGCCTCGGGGTAGAACACATGGGCGGTGCCATGGGAGGTGGAGAACGTCTGCGCCCGGTCGGGATGTTTGTGCAGCAGAAACCCGAGGTCGGTCGCGGGGCATTCTGGGGTGCCGGTGGTACTGATCGTCAGGAACACCTGATCGAGTATTGCCCGGTCGGCCCGCCACCACGAGGGGTTTTCCCCGCGGGCGCCACCGCCCCCTCCCCCGCCGGGGTCTCTTGCCCTCCGTCGTCAGCGCCCGGTGAAACCGGCGAGTTCGGTGATCTCGGCCGGGCCGACCCGGCAGCACCCGCCCACCAGTCGCGCGCCCGCCGCCTGCCAGGAGCGCACCCGGGACGGGTCGAACGCCGGGTCCCCGCGCCAGCCCCGTGCCACGGCATCCCACTCCTCGCCGCTGTTCGGATAGACGACGACGGGCTTGCCCGTCACCTCGGCGGCGATCTCCACGGCGCGGTCCGTGTCCCCGGGCTCGCAGCAGTTGACGCCCACCGCGATCACCGACGCGTTCCCGGCCGCCAGGGCGAAGGCCTCGGCGAGCGGCTGGCCGGCGCGGGTGCGCTCCCCCGCGATGGAGTACGAGAGCCACACCGGCACTCCGCACCCCTCGGCGGCGCGCAGCAGCGCCTGCGCCTCGTCGGCGTCCGGCACGGTCTCCAGCGCCAGCACATCGGGACCTGCCGCCGCGAGGGTCTCGATCCTCGGCCGGTGGAAGCGCTCCAGCTCCGCCACCGACAGCCCGTACCGCCCGCGGTACTCGCTGCCGTCCGCGAGCATCGCGCCGTACGGGCCCACCGAGGCGGCCACCCACACCTCACGCGGCTCCACCTCGGCCGCGTCGCGGGCCAGCTCCACGCTGCGGGCCAGCAGCGCGCTCGCCTCGTCCCGGCCCACGCCGCGCTGCGCGAACCCCTCGTACGTCGCCTGATAGCTGGAGGTGATGAGCACCTGGGCGCCCGCACGCACATACGCCGCGTGGGCGGCCTCGATCTGTTCGGGGCTGTCGACGAGGAGCCTCGCCGACCACAGCTCGTCGGACAGGTCGCAGCCCTGCGCCTTGAGCTGGTTGGAGAGACCGCCGTCGAGGACGACGGTCCCCTCGGCGAGTGCGGCGGCGAGGGTGCGGGCGGGCTTCACGGTGGCTCCAGGACTCAGGTGCGTCGGATGATCGGGCGGCCGGGGGGCTGGGCGGGGCCGGCCGGGGTCGGCCCCGGCCGGGCGCACCGCCGTGTACGGGTGGTTCAGCTCAACTGCGACTGGACCTGCGAGGAGATCAGCTCCAGATGGTCGAGATCGTCCAGATCCATCATCTGGAGGTAGATCCGCGAGGAACCGACGGCCGCGTACCGTCCGATCTTGTCGACCACCTCCGCGGGCGAGCCCGCCAGCCCGTTCGCCTTCAGCTCCTCCACCTCCCGTCCGAGGGCGGCGGCCCGGCGGGCCACCTCCGCGTCGTCCTTGCCCACGCACACGACCAGCGCGTTCGAGTACACGAGGTCGTCCGCCGCGCGCCCCGCCTTCGCGGCCGCGTCCCGCACCCGGCCGAACTGCCGCTCGGTGTCCTCGACGGAGGCGAACGGGATGTTGAACTCATCGGCGTACTGAGCGGTGAGCCGAGGCGTGCGCGTCGCGCCGTGCCCGCCGATCAGCACCGGCACCTTGCGCTGTGTGGGCTTGGGCAGCGCGGGCGAGTCGGTGAGCTGGTAATACGTGCCGTCGTACGAGAAGGTCTGGCCGGCCTCGGTGGCCCACAGCCCCGTCACGATGGCGAGCTGCTCCTCCAGCCGGGCGAACTTCTCCTTGGGGAACGGGATCCCGTACGCCTTGTGCTCGTCCTCGAACCAGCCGGCGCCCAGCCCCAGTTCGACCCGGCCGCCGGACATCTGGTCGACCTGGGCGACCTGGATGGCCAGGACGCCCGGGAGGCGGAACGTCCCGGCCGTCATCAGGGTGCCCAGCCGGATCCGCTTGGTCTCCCGGGCCAGCCCCGCCAAGGTGATCCAGGCGTCGGTCGGCCCGGGGAGACCGTCCACGGAACCCATCCGCAGATAGTGGTCGGACCGGAAAAAGGCGTCAAAGCCGAGGTCCTCGGTGGCCTTGGCCACGGTCAGCAGTGTGTCGTAGCTCGCCCCTTGCTGGGGCTCGGTGAAGATGCGCAGATCCATGGCTCCATCCTGCACCTTCGCGCGGGGTGCCTCTCCGACGTCCCTCGTCAGAGCGGCCCCACCGGCGAGTCGGCCGCCTCCTCCCTGCCGCGCCCTCTGCCCCGCTCCCGTCCGTGATCCCCGCCATGGTCCACGCCCCGGTCCACGACTCGGTCCGGGACTCGGTCCGGGACACGCTCCGGGATGTGATCCCCGGCACGTCCCCGGTCACGGCCTCCGGCCGGCATCCCGTCCCATCCCCGCTCGCGCCGCCACTCGCTCGGCCACACGCGCTCCTCCTCCCGGTCCCGCTCCCGCTCGATCACCCGTTCCCTCTCACGCTCTTGCGTGAGGAGCCGACGCAGCATCCCACCCACCCGGTCGTTCGACTCGTCCGCCGCGTCGATCGCTTCGATGCACTGCCAGTACAGAGCCTCCTCGTCCGTCGCACACGCCACCGCGACCAGCGCGATGCCCACCTCACCCAGCAACGCCCCGAGTCCGGTCAGCGCCGCCCGCACGTCCCGTACCCCCGAGAGCTGAAGCGCCCGTATCGCTCCGACGCCGAGCCCCGGTATCTCCGGCGGAACGCAGCCGCCCCCGCCGTCCCCGTACAGATCCCGCAGATCGCGCAGATCCCGCGCCTCGCCTCGCAGTTCCTTCGGACCCCTCAACGCCAACTGATGGCCGATCGCCTGCGCGAGGGCCTGTGCCTGCCACGCCTCCGCGATGACGTCCATTTCTTCCGCGCTCGCCGCCAGGGCATGCCGGCTCACGCCGATGAGCCGTTCCGCATCCATCCGCAGTCCCCATTCCCGCGAGAATCCTGCCCATGAACTCCACTACCCAGAGTGAGCGCATCGGAGCAAAAAAGCTAGAGCATTGCGGAAATCTGTGGACAGCAGGCTCGTTGTGCATAACTTGGCCACTCCGGAGAGTGACAATCGCCCTCAATCATCATGATCGACAGGCCTCTTGGGCGGAAAGCGGACCTCATTCCGCTCCACCTTCGCGGCGAGCGCCGCGAGCGGGTCGACACCCAGCACCCCGCAGAACTGGAGGAGATACGCGAGCACGTCCGCCACCTCGTCCCTCACCCGGTGGGCCGACTCCGGGTCCGTCATCACCCGCGCCGACTCCTCGGGCGTCAGCCACTGGAAGATCTCCAGCAGCTCCGACGCCTCGACGCTCAGCGCCGCCGCCAGGTTCTTGGGGGTGTGGTACGGCTCCCACTCCCGCGCCGCCGCGAACGCGGCCAGTCTCCGTTGCAGTTCCGCCACATCGAGTTCGGTCACGGGTTCAGGTCTACCACCGTCACGCCGGTCGCCCCGCGCGCGTACGACGCGTCCGAGACCGCCCCCACCAGCCTGAGCCGGTCCTCCGCGCAGACCGCCGCCGCCAGGGAGAGCAGTTCGCCGGTCTGCCGCCGGTCCAGGCTCCGGTCGAAGCCGTCCGCGAGGACGGTGAGGGAGCGCAGCGCCGGATCCACCTCGGCGGGCTGGTCCGCCGCCAGCACTCCCGGGCCCGTCAACAGGACGAGCGCCAGCGCCAGATACCGCAGTTCGCCCTCGCCGAGCCGGTCCACGGGGGTGGCGGGACGGACGCCCGAGGCGTCCCTGGCCAGCAGCGCCCGTACCGTACCGTCAGCGAACCGTTCGACGGCCAGCTCCGTCACCGGGCCCGCGCACCCCGCCCGCGCCGCCGCCGCCAACCGTCCGGCGCAGCGGTCCTGTCGGTGCTCCAGGGTACGGTCGAGTACCGCCGCCAGATTCCCGCACCCCCGGCGCAGCCGCCCCTGCCCGCGGGCCACCGGCACCCGCATGAGCTGCGGCTGCGGGTCGCAGGCGAAGACGGACCGCAGCGCGAGTACGGTCTGCTCGGCGGCGGCGAGTACCCGCAACTGTCCCTCCGTGCGCCCCGCGACGCGCAGCGGCAGCAGCGCCGTGCCCAGCCGGTCGTCGGGGAGCGGGGCGCGGGTCACGGGCACCGCGCCCGCCGTGTGCCAGGCCGCCTGCACGGAGGGCCGCCCCGGATCGCGCAGCGCCGTGGCCAGCAGGGTCTGCCCGCCGCCGGTCAGCCGCTCGCCGACGATGCGGAGTTCGGGTTCGGCCTGGACGGCGAGGTCGAGCTGTACGGGGCCGGCCGGGCCGTCGACGGTGCAGCCGATCCGGAAGCCGCGCCGCCCCTGCGCGTCGGCCGCGGCCCGCTCGGGGACGCAGGCCGCCGGGTCGGGGAAGACCTCGCCGAGCGTGGCGCCCGCGCCGAGCCGGGCCAGCGACTCGTACGCCGCCAGCGCCGTCGACTTGCCGCTGCCGCTCGCGCCGGTGAAGAGCGTCACGGGACCGAGCGGGAAGGCCGCCCCGCGGTGCGAGGTGTAGGCGGAGAGCCGGAGTTCGGTGACGACGGGGCGGGGCCGGGCGGCGGCGGACCTCAGGCGGACGGGGCGGACGGGGCGGATGGCTTCCATGGCCGGACCGTATGCGGCGACCTGGGCGGCGAACCGTTCCGCCTGCGGGACCTTCCTACGATCGGGGGACGGTGTCCGCCGCGATCCCCTCGACCTCGGTGCCGATCGGGGCCAGCAGGAAGACGTTCTTGTCGACCCGGTGCATCCCGCTGCCGAGGCCGAAGACCACCCCGCTGCTGAAGTCGAGGATGCGCTTGGCCACATCGGTCTCGGCGCCGGTGAGATCCAGCAGCACCGGGATCCGGGCGATGAGATGGTCGGCCACCTCCCGCGCGTCCGCGAACACCTGGACCCGCAGCACGATGAAGCGCCGGTGCTCCTCGACGGGCTCCCGGGGGACGGTCGTGTGGTCCACCCGCGAGGGCCACTCGTTGCGACCCCGCAACGGGACGACCTGGGCCAGGCCCTCCCACTGCTCGTCGGTGGCGTCATATCCGTCGTAACGGCCGTACCTGCTCACCGGACCACCCTGCCCGCACGCTCTGTCTGCATCAGGTCATCCTCCCGCGTCTCACCCGTTCGGCCCATCAACGACACGGCTGTCCACGCCTGTGTGACGATCGACTCCCCCGGACTCCGGGGCTCCCGGACTCCGGGGCTCCCGGACTCCACCGGACAGGGACCGGAGGGATGGGCCCCCGCCCCCGTACCCCTTCAGGGCCCATCCTCACATCGCGCGCGCCCTCGTCTCAACGGGACGGGAGGTGTTCCCTCCTCACCTCAAGGCCGGCGGGCGCCTCGACGTGCGCCGTACCGTCCGCGTCGACCGCGATGTCGAGCCGCCCGCCCGCGACATCGAACCCCTCGACCTTCAGCGGCCGGTACGCCTCCGTGAACGTGGGCGCGACGGTCAGGGTGCCGCCCGGGACATCGGCGGAGAGCCCCAGCGCGGACTGGAGGACCAGCACGGACGAGGCCGCCGCCCACGCCTGCGGACGGCAGGACGCCGGGTACGGCGAGGGCACCGGGTCGATCGCCGCGCCGTGCCCGGCGAACAGCTCGGGCAGCCGGGCGTCGAACCCCGCGGACGCGGTGAGCAGCCCGGCCGCGAGCGGCGCCGCGGCGTCCGGGAAACCGGCCCTGACCAGTCCGTGGACCGCGATCGCGGTGTCGTGCGGCCAGATCGAACCGATGTGGTAGCCGTACGGGTTGTATCCCACGGAGTCGCTGCTCAGCGTGCGCAGCCCGTGCCCGGAGTCCAGGTCGGGCGCGCTGATCCTGGCCGCGAGCAGCGCGCTCTCCGCGTGGTCGAGCAGCCCCGTGCCGAGCAGGTGGCCGAAGCCGGAGGTGACGGAGTCCACCGGCCTGCGGTCCCGGTCGAGCGCGACGGCCGGGTACGGGCCACGCTCGTCCTCCACCCAGAAGTGGCTGCGGAACCGGTCGCGCAGCCGTTCCGCCCACTCCTCCCAGCGGTCGGCGCCGGGCCGGCCGAAGGCGCGCAGCAGGGCGGCGCCGCCGCGGGCCGCCTCGTACGCGTACGCCTGCACCTCGCAGAGCGCGATCGGCGAGGCGGCGAGGCGTCCGTCGCGGTGCCGGATCGCGTCGCCGGAGTCCTTCCAGCCCTGGTTGGCCAGGCCGCGGCCGGTGCTGTCGATGTACTTCAGGAAGCCGTCGCCGTCGGCGTCGCTCTGGCCGGCCATCCAGCCGAGGGCCGCCTCGGCGTGCGGCAGCAGCTCCTCGACCTCCTCGGGGGCGAGCCCCCAGCGCCAGGAGTCGTGCAGCAGCGTGATCCAGAGCGGGGTGGCGTCGACGGTGCCGTAGTAGCTGGGCGGCAGGGCGAAGCTGTCGTGGAACGTCTGGGCGGCGCGGCGCACTTCGTGCAGGATCTTGCCGGGCTGCTCCTCGGTCTCCCGGTCGGTGCGCACGCCCTGGCGGCGGGCGAGCGTACGGAGCGTTCCCGCGGCGAGTCCGGTGCCGAGCGGCAGCAGCATACGGGCCGCCCACAGGGAGTCGCGGCCGAAGAGCGTGAGGAACCAGGGGGCTCCGGCGGCCAGGAACTGGTCGGCGGGGCGCCCCGGGGCGGTGAGCCGCCCGAAGTCGGCGGAGCTCGCGGCCCCCTCCCGCGGCGCGGACGCCCCGGCGCCTCCCCCCGGTACCGGGTCGGTGAGCCGCAGCCGGTCGAGGTCGGCGGCCGACTGGCCGAGCCACTGGTCGAAGCGGCGGTCGGCGCTGCGCAGCACCGGCGTGCGCCACGGCACACTCCGCGCCGACGGGGCGGGGAACTGGTCGCCGTCCTCGTGGGCCGCGTCGCAGCGCAGTACGGCGGTCCACCCGGCGCCGGGCGCCAACTCGACGTCGTACGTCAGCCGTCCGGACGCCGCGTCGACGGCGGCCGGCTGCGGGGCGCTGGTCAGCCGTACGGAGAAGGTGTCCCTGGCCCAGTCGAGCCCGGCGTCCGTGGCGGTGGCGGCGAGGGCGGGCTGTGCGTCGCCCTGCTTGACGCGCTCCATCAGGGCGAGGTCGGTGGCCGCCGTGACGATCAGGGTGACGCGGACGTGCTGCCGCCCCGCGTTGGCGAGTTCGAGGGTCTCCTCCAGGCACCCGGGGGTGATGCGGCGGCGCCGTCGCAGGGTGACGGCGGGGTCCGGGGTGTCCTCGCCCAGGCCGCGCAGCACCGCGCGGAAGGACGCGCGGTCCGCTCCTTCGAGGGCGCCCCGTACCGGCGCGATCCCGATGCCGTCGGCCTCGACGGTCAGCCGGGCGAGGGCTCTGCTGTCGCCGTGGTAGAAACCGTCGGCACCGCCGTGGACCTGCCCGTCCGCGTGGGATATCGCGAAGCTCGGCGCGTACAGCGTGACGCAGGCGTCATGCAGGAACGGCTGGAGTCCTTCGGCCGCCGGGAGGGCCGCTGCGACGGAGTTCATAGTGTCGTGGGTCTTGACAGTGGTGGACAACAGAGCAGAACCTCTCAGTCATTGGAGCGTTCCAAGAACCCTAACGACGACTTCAGCTCGTTGACAATGGCATTGGAACGCTCCAATAAACTCGTAGAGTCACCAGAAGATCCGCAGAAGTTCCACCCGCAAGATCCACAGATCCATGGGTCCGCAGATCCGCAGATCCACAGATCCGCTGATCCGCAGATCCGCAGATCCACAGATCCGCTGATCCGCAGATCCACAGATCCACAGATCCGCAGATCCACCCGCCAGATTCACCCGTCGATGCGTGAGAACGGTTCCGGAGACAGCCATGCCCCGCTCCACCAAACCCCCTTCGTCCAAGCCGGGTCCCGTGACCCTGGCCATGGTGGCGCGGCGGGCCGGGGTCTCCCCGCAGACCGTCTCGAACGCCCTCAACGCACCGGGGCTGCTCAAGCCCGAGACCCTGGAGCGGGTCCGCGCCACCATCGACACGATGGGCTACCGCCCGCACCGGGCCGCGCAGACGCTGCGCACCCGCTCCAGCAAGCTCATCGGATACGGCATCCGCCCCACCGCCCCCGGCAGCACCGCCCCGGTCATGGACCGCTTCCTGCACGCGCTGTCGCAGGCCGCGGACGAGGCCGGCTACCGGATCCTGCTGTTCGCGTCACCGCCCGGCAGCCCGGGACTCGACGGCCACGAGGAACTGCTCGACCTGCACCGGGTCGACGGTTTCGTGCTGAGCGGCACCGACCGCGGCGACCCCCGGCAGGCGTGGCTGGCCAGGCGTGGCGTGCCGTTCGTGGGCTTCGGCCGGATGTGGTCGGGCCGGCAGATCGGTGACTGGGCGGACGTCGACGGTGCCTCGGGCACCGACGCCGCGGTCGAGCACCTGGTCGCCCTGGGCCACCGGAAGATCGCGTTCCTCGGCTGGCCGCGCGGCTCGGGCGTCGGTGACGACCGCGCCGAGGGGTGGCAGCGCGCCATGCGCCGGCACGGTCTGCCCGTACGGGGCCGCCGGGCGCAGAGCGTCGACGACCTGGACTCCGCGCACTCCGCCGCAGAGCCGCTTCTCGACGCGGGCGCGACCGCCGTGATCGCCGCGAGCGACATGCTCGCGCTCGGCTGCTACCGGGCGCTGCGCGAACGCGACGCCGTACCCGGCCGGGACGTGGCCGTCGTCGGCTTCGACGACTCGCCGACCGCCGCGCTCCTCTCCCCCGGACTCTCCACCGTCGCCCAGCCCCTGGAGGCCGTCGGGCGCGAGTGTGTCCGGCTGCTGCTGGCCCGGATGGCGGCCCCCGACGCGCCGCCCGAGCGTGTCCTGCTCGAACCGTCCCTCGTCATCCGCGACAGCACGCCCCCGCCGGGCGGCTGAGCCCGGCCCCGAACCCCCGGGGCGGGCCCGCCCCGTTACCGCCCCGGGCCTTTTCCCGTACGCACCCGTACGCACCCGTACGCACCTCCCAGGTCCGGCCGCCCGCATCGGGCGGCCGGGACCCGCAGTCGATCCTGAGCAGCACATTTCATCTTTTCTGGAGGAATACATGGTCACCCGCACGGCCGTCGCCGCCCTCGCCACCTGCGCGGCGCTGCTGACCGCCACCGGCTGTTCGTCCGGTTTCGACAAGGCCGACAACAACGCGCCCGCCCAGGACACCACCGGCAAGCAGAACCTGACCGTGCTGATCGCCACGTCGGGGGATGCCGAGACCCGGGCCGTCAAGAAGGCCGCGGCGGCGTACGCGAAGAAGTCCGGCAACACGGTGGACGTCCAGGTCGCCAAGGACATGAACCAGCAGCTCGCCCAGTCGTTCGCCGGGCACAAGCCGCCGGACGTCTTCTACGTCAACTCCGACCAGTTCGCGAACTACGCCAAGGGCGGCTCGCTCTACGCGTACGGCGACGAGATATCCGACGCGGACGACTTCTCGCAGCAGCTCCGCACGTCCTTCTCGTACGACGGAAAGCTCGTCTGTCTGCCCAAGGACACCTCCACGCTCGGCCTCGCGATCAACACCGACCTGTGGGAGAAGGCCGGGCTGACGGAGCAGGACTACCCGAAGAACTGGGCGGACCTGAAGAAGGTCGCGGACAAGCTCACCGGTGACGGCGTCACCGGCCTGGTCACCAGCGACGAGTTCCAGCGCCTCGGCGTCTTCATGAAGCAGGCGGGCGGCTGGATCACCGACAGCGGCCAGACGAAGATGACGGCGGACACCACGCAGAACGCCGAAGGCCTCTCCTACGTGCGGTCCCTGCTGAAGTCGGGCTCGATGAAGTTCGCCAAGCAGGTGGACACGAGCTGGGGCGGCGAGGCCCTCGGTAAGGGCAGGGCCGCCATGACCATCGAGGGCAACTGGCTCGACGGCGGGATGAAGTCCGACTACCCGGACGTGAAGTACGCCGTCGCCCCGCTCCCCGCGGGCCCGGCGGGCCAGGGCACGCTCGCCTTCAGCAACTGCTGGGGCGTCGCCTCCGACAGCGCGCACCGTACGGCCGGGGTCGACCTGGTGAAGTACCTGACCTCCGCCGGCCAGCAGCTCGCCTTCGCCGACGCGTTCGGCGTCATGCCCTCGCGCACCAGCGCGCTGAAGACGTACGCCGCGCAGGAGCCCCGGGCCAAGGCGTGGGTGGACGGCAGCGCCTACGCGCAGGGTCCGGTGACCATCGCCGGGTTCGACAAGGTGCTCAGCCAGTTCAACACCGACCTCCAGTCGCTGCGTACCGCGGACCCGAAGAAGATCCTCGCCGACCTCCAGCGCAACGGCGAACAGGCGATCGCGAAGGGCAACTGAGCACCATGCCCCTCCGCACCACGCCACGCCGTGCGGTGCGCGCGAGCCGCGCACCCCGATCCGCCGGCGCGCCGGGCGAACCTGACACGCCCGGCGCGGCCGGTACGACCGCGAAGGGCCGCGCCCCGCGCGTGGCCCTTCGCGGGGAGGGCGCCTGGGGCTGGCTGTTCGTCAGCCCCATGGTGATCATCCTCAGCCTCTTCCTCGTCCTGCCGATCCTGATGGCGCTGTGGGTGAGCCTGCTGCACTGGGACGGGCAGTCCAACCCGTTCTCCGCCGACGCCGACTTCGTCGGTCTGGACAACTACCGGACGCTGCTCACCCAGGACGGTCTGGACCGCACGCTCTTCGCGACCGCCCTGCGCAACAACGCCTACTTCGTGGTGCTGACGGTGCCGCTCCAGACCGGTCTGGCGCTGGCCCTGGCGCTGGTCGTCAACCAGAAGATGCTGCGTGGGCGCGGCGCGCTGCGCACCACGTTCTTCTTCCCGTCGGTCACCAGCTCCATCGCCGTCTCCACGGTCTTCCTCTTCCTCTTCCAGGGCAGCGGGGCCGTCAACTCCCTGTTGTCGTGGATCGGGGTCAAGGGACCGAACTGGTTCGCGGACCCGCGCGGGGTGCTCTCCCTGCTCCTCGGCTCCCTGGGCGTCGTCGACCCGGACCACCCGACCGGAATGCTGGCCGAGCACACCGCCATGGGGCTGTCGTGGTTCGAGTGGCTGTCGGGCCCGTCGGTCGCGATGTGCACGATCATCCTGCTGTCCGTGTGGACCACCTCGGGCACCTTCATGCTGATCTTCCTCGCGGCGCTCCAGGACATCCCGAGGGAGCTGGAGGAGGCCGCGGCGCTCGAAGGCGTGAACCGGCGCCAGCTCCTGCGGTACGTGACGCTCCCCGCGCTGCGTCCCGTGCTCTTCCTGGTCCTCACCCTGGGGCTGATCGCCACCTGGCAGGTCTTCGACCAGGTGTACGTGATGGGCCAGGGCGCCCCGGGCAACACGACGCTGACGCCCGCGTTCCTGTCGTACTCCGCGGGCTTCGACAACGCGGACTTCGGCCAGGGCTCGGCGATCGCGTTCATCCTGCTCGCCCTGATCCTCTGCCTCACCGCCTTCCAGCGCTGGGTGCTGCGCGAGCGCGGTGCCCGTACCAGGGGGAACCGACGTACCAGGAGGAACCGATGACCGCCTCGGGCACGCGCGTGCGCGACCGGGCCCGCCCCGTACTGCCCCGGTTCCCGCTGCCGCTGCGCGCGGTGGGGTACGCGCTGGTGGTCGGGATGGGGCTGCTCTATCTGCTGCCGTTCGCGCTCCAGTTGGTGACCGGGTTCAAGACGGACCCGGACGCCGCGGCCCATCCGCTGGCGCTCATGCCGACGACGCCGACGACCGCCGCCTACCAGCGGCTGTTCGGGCTGAGCGAGTCCGGGGACGGGGTGCCGTTCCTGCGCTGGCTCTCCAACTCGACGCTGGTGGCGGTCCTGGTGACGGCGGGGCGGGTGCTGTTCAACTCGATGGCGGGGTACGCGCTGGCGCGGCTGCGCTTCCGGGGCCGCAAGCTGCTGTTCGGCTTCGTCCTCGCGGTGATGGCGGTGCCCGGGGTGGCGCTGCTCATCCCGAAGTTCCTGGTGCTCAACACCTTCGGGATCTTCGACACGTACACCGGCATGATCCTGCCGCTGATGGTGGACGCGGCGGGCATCTTCATCATGAAGCAGTTCTTCGAATCGGTGCCGCGCGAGGTGGAGGAGGCCGCACGGGTCGACGGGGCGGGGGTGTTCCGGATCTTCTGGTCCGTCGTACTGCCGATGGCGCGGCCCGCGCTGATCACCCTGACGATCCTGTCCTTCCAGGGGTCGTGGAACGAGTTCACCCACTTCCTGGTCGCCACGCAGTCCGCGCAGTACGAGACCCTCACCACCGGCCTGGCGCGCTTCGTGTCGGGCGGACTCGGCGGCGGTACGCAGTATCCGCTGAAGCTGGCGGCGGCACTGCTCTCCACCCTGCCGGTGGCCGCGCTGTTCTTCTGCTTCCAGCGGTACTTCGTCAGCGGCGCCAACTCGGGGGCCGTCAAGGAGTAGCACGGGCGCCGGCGGGGGCGCGTAATCGGCCGATCCGGTGAATCACCGCCGCCCGGCCGGTGGCGTCCCCCGTCCTGCCCGAGCCCCTGTCGCGAAGGTGTCGTGGGGGTGCCCGCGGCCGTGCGGGCCCCGACGAGAGGGGGTGTGATGGGCACGGAACGCATCGACGCGCGGCGCGTCACGGGCGGGGCGATGGCGCCGGTCGTCTCCGAGGAGGACATCATGGCGCTGCAGACGGCGGCGTCCCTGGAGAACCTGGCGGTGAGCGTCTACCGGAGCGCCGCCCGGCTGCCGTTCATCAGGAACGGCAACACGACCGTCGCCACCTTCATCGCCAGGACCGCACGCCACCACGAGGAGCACGCCAAGGCGTTCAACGACGCGGCCGTCCGGGCCGGCGGCAAGCCGCAGACCGGCACCGATCCGAAGTACGCGGCCGTGGTCAGGAAGTCGCTGCCGACCCTCAGGACCCCGGGGGACGTGGTCGGGCTGGCCATCTCCCTGGAGGACGTGGCCGCGCAGACGTACACGAAGAACGTCGGCCAGGTCAGCAGCGAATCGCTGCGCCGGCTCTTCGGCTCCGTCGCCCCGGTCGAGGCACAGCACCGCGCGACGCTGCTGGCGGTACGGGCGCTGCTCTCCGCCGGGGAGGAGCGGCTGATCGCGATCCCCACCGAGGTCGCGAAGCTGCCGGCGGCGGTCGGCTCCGCCGGCTTCCCCGACGCGTTCCAGCCGACGGCCGACGCGTCGCCCGTCTCGGAAGGAGCGATCCGATGAGCACGGGCAGGGGCAGGGGTACGGGTTCGGCGCGCGGCGGCTGGGAGCTGCCCATCGGCGAGGACCAGCTCGACCGTCTCACCCGGGAGACGGTCGAGGCACACCGCGAGACCCTGCCCGCCATGCGGGCGTCGGCCGCGGAGCTGGCGGAACGTTTCAGGGCCGGCCGTACGGAGTGGGAGGGGCCCGCGGAGACCGGGCGCCGCCGGTTCCTGCGGGGCGCCGGGGGCGCCGGGGCGGCGTTCGCGCTGGCAGGCTGCTCGGGCGGGAGGGACGGCGCGCCGCCCTCCGGGTCCGCGGCGGACCCCGTCGCGGACCCGGCCACGTACACCGGTGATCTGCGGACCGTGGCGCTGGCCGCCGCGCTGGAGAACCAGGCGGTCGAGACGTACCGGACGGCGCTGGCGGCGGCCAGGGCGGGCCGGCTCGGCTCCGTACCGCCCGCGGTGTCGGCCTTCGTCACCACGGCGTTGGCACAGCACACCGACCACGCGAAGGCATGGAACGCGGTGCTGGCGGGTGCGGACAGACCCGCGGTCACGGGGGTGCCGCTCTCCGACCGTGAGGAGGTCGCCACCGCGCTGCGCAAGGCCCGGAGTGTGGGCGACGTCGCGGCGCTGGCCCTTCGGTTGGAGGATCAGGCGGCGCAGACGTATCTGCTCTCGACCTACAGCGTGAGGAACGAGGCGGTGGTCGGGACGGCTGCGGCGATCGCGCCCGTGGAGGCGATGCACGCGGCCGTCCTGCACTTCGTGCTGGGGCAGTACCCGGTGCCCGACGCGTTCCTGCCGGTCGCCGGGGCGGCGAGGCCGAGCCTTCTGACGGGGTGAGCGGGCCGGTCGCCCGGTGCGCGCCGGGTGACCGTGCGACCGCCTCCGACCAGGGGCGCAGCCGTGTCCGGGCGGAGGCGGTGGGAGAATGGGGCCGTCACACCGCACCACCGCGCACCGCACCACCCCGCACCTCACACCGCGTCACACCGCACCGGGATCGAGGCACCACCTTGCCGTTCGCACCGGCCGCCCGCGCAGCGGCGGCTCCCCTGCTCGCCCTGTCCCTCGCGCTCGCGCTCACCGGCTGCGGCACCACCGAGGACTCCCCCGGCGGCTCGTCGGACAACTCCCCGGCCATGAGCGCGAGTTCGGCCCCCCAGGTGAAGCAGCCGAAGGCGAACGACCCCTTCGACTACCAGCTCGGCGGGGCGTACGACCCGCCCGCCGGGGTGCGTACGGTGATCAGGGACCGTACGGCGAAACCCGCGCCCGGGGCGTACAACATCTGTTACGTCAACGCCTATCAGGCGCAGCCGGACGCCGTGGACTGGTGGGAGGAGAACCATCCGGACCTGCTGCTGCGGGACGCGGACGGCGACACCGTCATCGACGAGGACTGGGACGAGCCGCTGCTGGATGTCTCCACCGCCGACCACCGCGAACGGCTGGCGGGCCTCGTCGGCGGGTGGATCGACGGCTGCGCGCGGGACGGCTTCGACGCCGTCGAGGCGGACAACCTGGACTCGTATCTGCGGTCGGACTCCCTGCTCGACCGTGAGCAGGCGGTCGCCTTCGCCGATCTGCTGGCGGCGCGCGCCCACCGGGCGGGGCTGGCGATCGGCCAGAAGAACGCGGTGGAGATGAGCGGGGCGCGGGACGAGATCGGCTTCGACTTCGCGGTCGCCGAGGAGTGCGGGCGCTACGACGAGTGCGAGGAGTACGCCGAGGCGTACGACGACAAGGTGCTGGTGGTCGAGTACCGGCGGGCGGACTTCACCACCGCGTGCGAGAAGTGGGGCGACCGGCTGTCGATCGTGCTGCGGGATCTCGACGTCGTTCCGGCGGGAGAGCCGGAACACGTCAACGCGCGCTGCTGACAGGGCCGTTGTCGTGCCGTGAGGTCCGGTCCTCCGTCCCGCCTCCGGGTACGGCGCGCCTCCGCGTACGAACCACTTCCCCCGTACGCCCGTACGGGGGAAGTGCGACGGAGCCGGGGTCACCGGCGGCGCAGCCACCGGGGCCATCGGGGGGCGCGGCGGGGGCGGCGCCCGGGGAGAGCCGGGCCCGCTCCGGGGGGCCGGGAGCCGACGGGCCCGTCGGCGGTGCCGGTGCCCGTGTCGGCCGGAAGGCGCAGTCCCTCCTTGTCGTACCGGGTGGTCGCGATCACCTCCACGAGCCGCTCCTCGTCGAAGTCCTCGGAGTCCCTGACATGCGGGACGAAGCCGACGAGCACCCCGTCCTCGACGACCTCGGCCCGCAGTCCCAGCTCTCCGTCGATGTCCCAGACGGCCTCACCGCCGTCGAACAGGACGACCCGTACGCCGCACTGGTACACGCCCAGGTGCGCGAGATGGGCCGGTACACCCCGGGCGCGCAGCGACGACACGAGACGGCCGGCACGTTCCTCGTCCATCCGATGGCCATCTCCCTGTGCGGCGGTTATTAGGAGAGATATGTCCTCAGGGGTTCATGGTAGGCCGATTCCACGGGATCTGGGCGGGTACGCGGTCGCCCGCCCAGCCGCACACCTCCGGCTCGTCCAGTGAGCGCACCCACAGGTCGACCAGGGCCATGGTGCGCTCGTCGGGCCACGGGCCGACGCCCAGGATGCGCATCCCGGCCCGTTCCGCGGCCTCGATCCCGCAGTGGGAGTCCTCGACCGCGAGGGTGTCGGAGGGGTTCGCGCCGCAGAGCCCGGCCGCGGTGAGATAGACGTCCGGGTGCGGCTTCGGTCTGATGCCCCGGTCGTCGTCGGGTACGACGACGTGCGCGAAGCGGTCGAGCAGTCCCGCGGTGGCGAGCGAGGACTCCACCACCTCTCTCGGGCAGTTGCTGGCGACGGCCAGCGGGGCGAAACTGGCCGTCTGTTCGACGAGTTGGCGCGCGCCCGGCATGGTCAGGGGCCGGTCGGCGACCAGGGCGCCGAAGTGTTCGAGCAACCGTTCCGTCAGATCCTCGCTCAGCTCGGGACGGCCCGCCTCCTCGGCCATGAGAACGCCGCACTCCGTGTAGTGCAGCCCTTTGGCGCGCTCGGCGAAGCCCGGCGCCGGGGTGAGTCCGAACTCGCGCAGGGCGCGGAGGCGCGCGTCCTGCCAGTGGCATTCGGTGTCCATGAGAGTGCCGTCACAGTCGAAGACGATGGCGGCGGGTGTCCAGGAAAGGATGCGTTGAGCTGTCATCCGATTGTTTCCGTTCAGGAGAGCCCTGACAGCGGTAGCGCTGGCCACCGCGTCGATGTGAATACATCGCGGGCGCGAGGGTCACCCGCGAAGAGGCGGGTGTGGTTCCAGGCGGGCGCGACCTCGGAATGGAGGCCGGATCCAGCGACCACCGAAGAACATAACGATCGCTACGCTAGAGAGGGAAACATTGGGCAGTCAAGCGATCGCATTTAGTATCGCTATCTGCTTATTGGTAACGCAGCACCCCGAAAGCCTTCTGCTGACCGTCCTGGAAAAAGCGGAAAACGCAGGTCGCATGGTGCGGAACACACAGCACGCGGGCGGGCGGCGCGTATTCGATGAAGCGCGCCGTTTTCAGCCGACCGGCGGTAGGGCGCAGCAGTCTGCCGCGGCTCACGAAGGCCGCCGCCTGACGCGCCGCCTCCAGAACGATCATGCCGGGCAGATGGTCGGTCGCGTGGTCGAAGAAGTACGGGTGCCTCATGTCCGCGGGTTCCACCAGGAGGGTGGCCCCGTCGGTCCCGATCACGACATCGTGCGCCCCGCTCACCCCGACCCCGCCCGGTTCCGGGCGGATCCGGTCGGCGGGTCCGGCGGGCGCGGTGGCCGTCGTACGGCCCTCCCGTACGGCGTCGTACTGCTCGGGCCGGAAGAACCGGGCGCCGCCCCCGGCGCGCGCGAAGCACACCCCGCCGGCCAGGTAGTCGACGTCCAGCCGGACCCCGTCGACCGCGCCGTCGGCGTCGTGGTGCAGGCCGCTCACGGCCACGCGGCAGGTGACGCCGGTGGCGCCGGAGACCAGCCGCGGTTCGGCGGCGGGGTCGATCTCGAAGAACAGATCGGTGATGACCAGGCTCGCCGACGGCGGGACCGCGAGATACCGCAGCGGGATGTAGATACCGAGCTGGCGCAGCGTCTCGACGATCATCAGCGGGCTGTGCAGGTCGCCGCCGCCGCGCGGGAAGGTCGGATGGGAGCGCGGCCAGGAGGCCGCGGCCTCGAATCCGCCGCCCTTCGCCCGCCGTACGTCGGTGAGCAGTACCTCGGCGACGGAGGCGCGGTGCACCAGTTCGCGGGCGACGGTGCGCGACCAGGACAGCGGTCGGTCGTGCCCGTCGATATCAACCGATGTGTTCATGCGACCAGAACATCGTAATTCTCATGCCTACGCACCCGCTCCTGTCTCGCGGTAGCACCCCTGAGGCCGCCGGTAAAGGCGCTAGATTGCTCACTGTCAGGTGACGGAACGGCAATTCGGGGTAGATGTGCAGGTACGGGCGGAGCAGGTGCGGGCGAAAACGACACGGAGGTTTCTGCTGGAGGCGGCGGCACGTCTGTTCGACGAGCGCGGATATGTCGGAACCAGTATCAGTGATATCAGCACACAATCAGGTCGTACGAGCGGAGCTATTTATTTCCATTACTCCAGTAAGGAGAATCTCGCGCTGGCCATCGTCCAGGAGCATTTCGCCGCCTGGCCCGCATTGATCGGACGCTACCGGACAGCCGACTTTCCGGCGCTGGAGCGACTGGTCGCACTGAGTTTCGATGTGGCCAGGGCTTTCCGCGACGACATCGTGATCCGTGCCGGATCCCGGCTCTGGGCGGAGCGCACCGCCATCGACGTCACGCTGCCGCGCCCCTTCGTGGGATGGCTGGAGACGGTCACCCGACTGCTCGAAGAGGCGCGCGAGGAGGGGGCGCTCGCCGAGGGGATCGCCCCGGACATGGCCGCGCACGGACTGGTCTGCGCGTTCTTCGGACTGCACACCGTCTCCGACGCGCTGGAGGGGCGCCGTCAGATCGAGGAGGGGCTGCACGATCTGTGGCTGCTGCTCCTGACCGCGCTCCAACCTCGGTGCGACGCGCCGGCCCTGATCGCCCGGGCGCGCGCGCAGGGCGAGCGGATGCGGCAGGCCGAGGCCGCCGAGGAGAGCGGGGCGAAGGCCGAGGGGAAGGGCCCACGGAAGAGAAAGGCCACGGCGACGGCGAAGGGCACGGCCGCGACGAAGGGCACACCGGCGGGCAAGGCCACGGGCAGGGGCAAGGCGCCGAAGGGGGACGGCCGGCGCGGGGCCCTGGGCCCCGTCTGACCGCCGTTCCGGTACGGGCGGACGAGCGCCGCGGTCAGCGCGTGGCCGACGGCGCCGCGCTCGTCCCCCGTACCACCAGCTTCGGGTCGAGGACCGCCTCCCGGGGCGCGAGGGCCGCGTCGTCCAGGCGCTCCACCACGAAGCGCACGGCGTGTTCGGCCATCCGGACGGCGTCCTGGCGGACCGTGGTGAGGTCGATGTGGGAGAGGTGCGAGAGATGGCTGTCGTCGTAGCCCACCACGGAGACCTCGCCCGGCACCGCGACCCCGGCGCGGTCCAGCGTGTCCATCAGCCCCATCGCGCAGCGGTCGTTGCCCGCGAAGACCGCGGTGGGCAGGTGTTCCCCGGCGAGCAGCAGCCGTCCGGCGGCGATGCCCGCCTCCTCGTTGTGCGCGCCGGGGACCACGTGGATCGCGTCCGCCAGCCCGTGCCGGCGCATGGCCGTGCGATAGGCCTGACGGCGCTCGGCCGCCCCCGGGCCCCGGCCGCCGTCGACATGGGCGATCCGGCGGTGGCCCAGCCCCACGAGGTGGCCGACGACCTGGTTGACCCCCTTGGCCTCCGCCGTGCGCACGCTGTCCACCCGGGCGCCCCTGGCCGCGCGCCCGACGACCGCCACGGCGCTGCGGCGCCCCAGTTCGTCCAGGCGGGCGGTGCCGGCGAGCGGGCCGAGCAGGACGAGGGCTTCGCAGCGGTGGCTCAACAGGGCCTCGACGGCCTTGCGTTCGTCGCGGCCGGGGGCGCCGGCCGACAACAGGACGTCGTAGCCGAGGCGTTCGGCCGCCGGGTAGATGGACTCGACCAGGTCTGCCTGGAAGGTCTGCCGGACCGCCAGGACGACGCCGATGGTGCGGCTGCGGCCACGCGCCAGCAGCCGGGCCGCGCTGTCGGGCCGGTAGCCGAGTTCGTCGGCGGCGGCCAGCACCCGCCGCCGGGTCTCGTCACTGGCGCCGGGCTGCTCCCGGAAGACCAGGGACACCAGGGCGCGGGACACCCCGACCCGCCGCGCGACATCGGCCATCGTGGGGCGCCGAGCCCCGCGCACCTTCCCGACCGAGCCCACCGGGTCCGTCGAGCCCGCCGGGTCCCCCGGGTCCGCAGAGCCCCTTGCGTCCCTTGAGTCCCTTGAGTCCCTTGAGCCCGCCGGGTCCATGAGGCCGCTCATCTCCTCGCTCACCTCCCCGCCCCTTCACGGAAAACCGCATGTAACAAACTATTGACAGGACATATGGACATCGAGCATCGTACTCGCAACTAGAGCGCGCTAGTCGAGCGTGCCAGGTGCTGGAGGTCCCCACACATGGCAGTCCTGGACGTCCTGACCATGGGACGGGTCGGAGTCGACATCTATCCGCTGCAGACCGGCGTCGGGCTGGCGGATGTCACCTCGTTCGGCAAGTACCTGGGCGGCAGCCCCACCAATGTCGCCGTCGCCGCCGCGCGTTACGGCCGGAACGCGGCGGTGATCACCAAGACCGGCGACGACCCCTTCGGGCAGTACGTACGGCGCGCGCTGACCGAGTACGGCGTCGACCCCACGCATGTCGGGGTCTCCGGCGTCGCGCCGACCCCGGTGACGTTCTGCGAGATCTTCCCGCCGGACGACTTCCCCCTCTACTTCTACCGGCTGCCCCTCGCCCCCGACCTGGACATCCGCCCCGACGAGCTGGACCTCGACGCCGTCGCGTCGGCCCGGATCTTCTGGATGTCCGGCACCGGGCTGAGCGCCGAGCCGAGCCGGTCCGCCACGCTCGCGGCGCTCCGGCACCGCGACCGGGCGGGCATCACCGTCTTCGACCTCGACTGGCGGCCGATGTTCTGGGAGGGCGCGTACGCGGGCGGCCACGACGTCCCGCCGGGCGAGGTGATGGCGGAGGCCCGTACGTACTACCGCGAGGCCCTGGCCCACGCCACCGTCGCCGTCGGCAACCGGGAGGAGTGCGAGGTCGCCACCGGCGAGACCGAGCCGTACGCCGCCGCCCGCGCGCTGCTGGAACTCGGCGTCGGGATCGCCGTCGTCAAGCAGGGCCCCAAGGGGGTGCTGGCCATGGACCGGTCCGGCACCGCGGTCGAGGTGCCGCCCGTCCCCGTCGACGTCGTCAACGGCCTCGGCGCGGGCGACGCGTTCGGCGGCGCGCTCTGCCACGGTCTGCTGGCCGGCTGGGACCTGACCCGGATGATGCGCTTCGCCAACGCCGCGGGCGCGATCGTCGCGGGTGAGCTGGCCTGTTCGGACGCCATGCCCGACGCATCGGCGGTCGGGGCGAAGCTCGCGGAGAGCACCGGGAGCACCGGGAGCACCGGGAGCACCGGGAGCACGATCGAAGAGGAGAGCAAGGGTGTCCAGGGAGTCCAGGGTGTCTGACCGGATCCGGCGGATCGTCGAGACGCGGGTCAACAACCCCGGCGCCATCGCCGAGGCCGCCGCCCGGCGGGTCAGGGCCACTTCGCCGCTCGGCGACAACGGCCGGGCGATGATCATCGCCGCCGACCATCCCGCGCGCGGCGCCAACACGGTCGGCTCCGACCCGACCGCGATGGCCGACCGCGGCCGGCTCCTGGACCGGATGTGCACCGCGCTGGAGCGCCCCGGGGTGACCGGGGTCCTCGCCACCGCCGACATCCTCGAAGACCTGCTGCTGCTCGGGGTGCTCGACGGCAAGAGCGTCTTCGGCTCCATGAACCGGGCGGGGCTGGCGGGTTCGGCCTTCGAGATAGACGACCGGTTCACCGGGTACGACGCCGAGACCATCGCCGCCATGCGGTTCGACGGCGGCAAGACGCTCACCCGTATCTGCCTGGACGACCCGGCCACGCCCTCCGTGCTGGAGCAGACCGCGCGGGCCGTGGACGAGCTGAACGAGCGCGAACTGATCGCCATGGTCGAGCCGTTCCTGTCCCGCTGGGTGGACGGGAAGATCCGTAACGACCTCTCCCCCGACGCGGTGATCAAGTCGATCACCATCGCGTCCGGGCTCGGCCGGCGCAGCGCCTACACCTGGCTGAAGCTGCCGGTCGTCGAGGAGATGGAGCGGGTCCTCGCCTCGTCCACGCTGCCCGTGCTGCTGCTCGGCGGCGAGGTCAAGGACGCGGAGGCGGCGTTCACCGCCTGGCAGAAGGCCCTTGCCCTGCCGACCGTGCAGGGTCTGATCGTCGGCCGTTCACTGCTCTACCCCGCGGACGGCGATGTCGCCGGCGCCGTGGACCGCGCGGTGAGCCTGCTGTGAGCGACAACAGGGACAGCGCCATCGACCGGGACGACGAGGAGTCCGTGGTGAGTGATCACACCCTGCATCTGCCCGCCGGTTCCACCGCCGAGGGACCGTTCACCACCGTCGTCACCCCCGAGTCGGCGCGCTGGGGCCACTCCGGGCTGCGCGTCGTGGAACTCGCCGCGGGCGAGGAGGTCTCCCTGGCCACCGGCGACAGCGAGTACCTGGTGCTGCCGCTCGGCGGGTCCTGCACGGTCACCGCCGACGGCAGGACGTTCCTCCTCGCGGGCCGGGACGGCGTCTTCGACGCGGTCACCGACTTCGCGTACCTGCCCCGCGACACCGACGCCGTGGTCCGCAGCGAGCGCGGCGGCCGGTTCGCCCTCCCGTCGGCGCGCTGCGAGCGGCGGCTGACCGTACGGTACGGCCCCGCGAAGGACGTACCCGCCGAGCTGCGCGGCGCAGGGAACTGCTCGCGCCAGGTCAACAACTACTGTCTGCCCGGCACGTTCGAGGCGGACCAGCTCCTCGTCTGCGAGGTCCTCACCCCCGGCGGCAACTGGTCCTCGTACCCGCCCCACAAGCACGACGAGGTACGGCACGACGCGGACGGGAACCCCGTCGAGAGCGAGCTGGAGGAGATCTACTACTTCGAGATCGCAGCCGGACCCGCCGGACCCGGACTCGCCTACCAGCGGGTGTACGGGACGGCGGAGCGGCCCCTCGACGTCCTCGCCGAGGTGCGCAGCGGGGACACCGTGCTGATCCCGCACGGCTGGCACGGCCCCTCGATCGCCGCCCCCGGCTACGACCTCTACTACCTGAACGTCATGGCGGGCCCCGGACCGGACCGCGCCTGGCTGATCTGCGACGACCCGGCGCACGGCTGGGTCCGCGCCACCTGGGAGGACCAGGCCACCGACCCCCGGCTGCCGTTCGGCGCCGGCACCCCGAAGGAGCTGTGATGTCGACGCGGACCGTACGGCTCACCACCGCGCAGGCCCTCGTACGGTTCCTGGCGAACCAGTACAGCGAGCGCGACGGCCGGGAACAGCGGCTGATCCCGGGCGTCTGGGGCATCTTCGGGCACGGCAACGTGGCGGGCATCGGGCAGGCGCTGCTCCAGGCGGACCGTACCGGTGAGGCCGACCTCCCGTACCACCTGGCCCGCAACGAGCAGGGCATGGTGCACGCCGCCGTGGCCTTCGCGAAGATGCGCGACCGGCTCTCCGCGTACGCCTGCACGGCGTCCACCGGTCCCGGCTCCACCAACATGATCACGGGCGCGGCGCTGGCCACCACCAACCGGCTGCCGGTGCTGCTGCTGCCCAGCGACATGTTCGCCACCCGCGCCGCCGACCCGGTGCTCCAGCAGTTGGAGGACACCCGGGGCGGCGACGTCACCGTCAACGACGCCTTCCGTCCGGTGTCCAAGTACTTCGACCGGATCAGCCGGCCCGAACAGCTCGTCCCCGCCGCGCTCGCCGCGATGCGGGTGCTCACCGACCCGGTGGAGACCGGCGCGGTGACGCTCTGTCTGCCGCAGGACGTGCAGGCCGAGGCGTACGACTGGCCCCTCGCGTTCTTCCGCCGCCGCGTCTGGCACATCGGGCGGCCCGTGCCGGAGCCCGCCGCGCTGGGGCGCGCCGCCGAACTGCTGCGCACCGCGCGCAGGCCGCTGCTGGTCGCGGGCGGCGGGGTCGTGTACTCCGGCGCCGAGGCCGCGCTGCGCCACTTCGCCGAGGCCACCGGCATCCCGGTCGCGGACACCCACGCCGGCAAGGGCGCGCTGCCCTGGGACCATCCGAGCGCGGTCGGCGGCATCGGCTCGACCGGTACGGCGGCGGCCAACGCGCTGGCCGCCGAGGCGGACGTCGTCATCGGGGTCGGCACGCGCTACAGCGACTTCACCACCGCGAGCCACACCGTGTTCGGCGACCCGGACGTGCAGTTCGTCAACCTCAACGTGGCCCGGCTGGACGCGGTGAAGCACTCCGCCGAACCGCTGGTCGCCGACGCCCGGCTCGGACTCCAGGCGCTGGAGCGGGAGCTGGACGGCTGGAAGACCGACGACGCCTACCGGCAGCGGGTGCTGGAGCTGGCGGCCGAGTGGCGGCGTACGGCGGAGGAGTGCTTCTCCGCCGGCCACGGGCCGCTGCCCGCGCAGACCGAGATCCTGGGCGCGCTGCGCCGGTCGCTCGACGACCGGGACGTCGTGATCAACGCGGCGGGATCGCTGCCCGGCGACCTCCAGATGCTGTGGCGCTCGCGCGATCCGAAGGCTTACCACGTCGAGTACGCGTACTCCTGCATGGGGTACGAGGTGGCCGCCGGGCTCGGCGCGAAGATGGCCGATCCGAGCCGCGAGGTCGTCGTCCTGGTCGGTGACGGCTCGTATCTGATGATGGCCCAGGAGATCGTCACCATGGTCTCCGAGCGGATCAAGGTCATCATCGTGATCGTCCAGAACCACGGCTTCGCCTCGATCGGCGCGCTGTCGGAGTCGCTGGGCTCGCAGCGCTTCGGTACGCGCTACCGCTACCGGGACGGTGCGAGCGGGCAGCTCGACGGCGATGTCCTCCCCGTCGATCTGGCCGCCAACGCCGCCTCGCTCGGCGCGGACGTCCTCCCCGCCGCGACGGTCGAGGAGTTCGGCCGGGCGATGGCCAAGGCCCGGGCCTCGGAGCGGACGACGGTCGTCCATGTCGAGACGGATCTGTACGGGCCGAACCCGCCGGGCAGCGCCTGGTGGGACGTCCCGGTCAGCGAGGTCTCCGAGCTGGACTCGACCCGGCAGGCGTACGGGACGTACCGCGACGCCAAACGCTCCCAGCGCCACTACCTCTGACGCCGCCCGCGGCGCCGGCACCCCTACCTCCGAGGAACCTGACATGACCACGATCGACCACTGGATCGACGGAGCGCCCGCCCCCGGCGCCTCCTCCCGTACCGCCCCCGTCTTCAACCCCGCCACCGGCGCGTCCGCCACGCGGGTGCGGCTCGCCGAGGCGGGCGACGTGGACGCCGCGGTCGCCGCCGCCGCCCGCGCCTTCGAGAGCTGGAGCGAGACCTCGCTCAGCCGGCGGATCCAGGTGATGTTCGCCTTCCGCGAGCTGCTGGTGCGGCACGAGGACGAACTCGCACGGATCATCTCCGCCGAGCACGGCAAGGTCGTCGACGACGCGCGCGGCGAGATCGTCCGCGGCAGGGAGGTCGTCGAGTACGTCTGCGGGCTCGGCGACATCCTCAAGGGGTCCTTCTCCGACCAGGTGTCCACCGATGTGGACGTGCACAACTTCCGTCAGCCGCTGGGCGTGTGCGCGGGCATCACCCCGTTCAACTTCCCCGCGATGGTGCCGCTGTGGATGCACCCGGTCGCCATAGCCACCGGCAACACCTTCGTCCTCAAGCCCAGCGAGCGCGACCCGTCGGCGGCGAACTTCGTCGCGCGGCTGTACGCGGAGGCCGGGCTGCCCGACGGCGTCTTCAACGTCGTCCACGGTGACAGGACCGCCGTCGACGCGCTCCTCGACCACCCGGACGTCGCGGCCGTCTCCTTCGTCGGCTCGACGCCCATCGCCCGGTACGTGCACGAGCGCGGCACCGCCCACGGCAAGCGCGTCCAGGCCCTCGGCGGCGCCAAGAACCACGGTGTCGTGATGCCCGACGCGGACCTCGACTTCGCCGCCAAGCACCTGATCGCCGCCGCGTACGGCTCGGCCGGTGAGCGCTGCATGGCGATCTCCGTCGCCGTGGCCGTGGGCGCCGCCGCCGATCCGCTGGTGGCGGTCCTGGAGCGCAAGACCCGCGAGATCACGGTCGGCCCCGGCGACGACCCGGCGAGCGAGATGGGCCCGCTGGTCACGGCCGCCGCGCAGGAGCGCGTCATCGGCGCGGTCGCCGGGGGCGCCGCGCAGGGCGCCACCGTCGTGGTCGACGGGCGCGGGCTGAAGGTGGCGGGGCACGAGGACGGCTTCTTCGTCGGCCCGTCGCTGCTGGACCGGGTGACCACCGAGATGGACGCGTACCGCGAGGAGATCTTCGGACCGGTGCTCGCGGTGGTACGCGTCGACACCGTCGACGAGGCGATCGCGCTGATCAACGCCAACCCGTACGGCAACGGCACGGCCGTCTTCACCTCGGACGGCGGAACCGCGCGCCACTTCCAGCGCAAGGTCAAGGTCGGCATGATCGGGGTGAACGTGCCGGTCCCGGTGCCGATGTCGTACTACTCCTTCGGCGGCTGGAAGGACTCGCTCATCGGCGACAGTCCCGTCCACGGGCCCGAGGGCGTGCGCTTCTACACCCGCGCCAAGGTCGTCACCACCCGCTGGCCGCAGCGCGCGGTGACGACCACCGCGGGCTTCAACTTCCCCACCTCCGAGTGACCGGAACCGCCTGATCGGGGCCGCCTCCCCCGCTTTTTCGCCGCTGGAAAGAGCCACCTCCCATGACAAAGACGTCAGCCTCCTCCGCGCCCGGACCCTCCGCCTCACCCGCCTCGCCGACCGCACCGGCCGACGATCCGCCCCCGGCGGTCAGGCGCAGGCTCCGGATGATCACCCTGGTCGCCACCTTCGGCGGACTGCTCTTCGGCTACGACACCGGAGTGATCAACGGCGCTCTGCCGTACATGAAGGACGACCTCGGGCTCACCCCGTTCACCGAGGGACTTGTCACCAGTTCGCTGCTGTTCGGTGCGGCGCTCGGCGCTCTCTTCGGAGGCCGGCTCTCCGACCGGCGGGGCCGGCGCAGGAACATCCTGCTGCTCGCGCTGGTCTTCTTCTTCGGGGCGCTGGGGTGCACGCTCGCCCCGAACACGGAGTTCATGGTGGTGGCCCGGTTCGTGCTGGGTCTCGCCGTCGGCGGTGCCTCGGTGACCGTGCCCGTCTACCTCGCGGAGATCTCGCCCGCCGAGAAGCGCGGGGGGCTGGTCACCCGTAACGAACTGATGATCGTGACCGGCCAGCTCGCCGCCTTCACGTTCAACGCGGTCATCGCCGCGTTCGGCGGTGAGAGCGGCGGGATCTGGCGCTGGATGCTGGTGATCGCGACCCTGCCGGCCGTGGTGCTGTGGTTCGGCATGCTGGTCATGCCGGAGAGCCCGCGGTGGCTGGCCTCGCAGACCCGGTACGCCGAGGCGCTCGACGTACTGAGGCAGGTCAGGTCGGAGCAGCGGGCGCGGGCCGAGCTGAAGGAGGTCACCGGGCTCGCGGTGGCCGACGAGCGGGCCAAGGCGGGCGGCTGGGCGGATCTGCGGGAGACGCCGTGGATCCGGCGGCTGCTCTGGGTCGGGATCGGCATCGCGATCTGCCAGCAGATCACCGGTGTCAACACGATCATGTACTACGGCACCCAGATCCTCACCGACGCCGGCTTCGCCGCCGACAGCGCGCTCACCGCGAACATCGCCAACGGGGTGATCTCGGTGCTCGCCACCTTCGTCGGGATCTGGCTGCTGGGCCGGGTGGACCGCCGTCCGATGCTGATGGCCGGACAGATAGGCACCACCTGCGCCCTGTTGATGATCGGCGTCTTCTCGATCGTGCTGCCGGAGGGCGGCGGGCGCGCGTTCGCCGTCCTCGCCATGACCGTCACCTTCCTCGCGTTCCAGCAGGGCGCGATCTCGCCGGTCACCTGGCTGATGCTCGCGGAGATCTTCCCGATGCGGATGCGCGGTTTCGGCATGGGGCTCTGCGGGGTGGTGCTGTGGATGGTCAACTTCGCGATCGGGCTGACCTTCCCTGTCCTGGTCGACGCCCTGGGGATCTCCGCGACGTTCTTCGTCTTCGCGGTCCTCGGCGTCGCCGCGATCGCCTTCGTCAAACTCCATGTCCCCGAGACGCGCGGCCGGTCGCTCGAAGCGCTCCAGAGCGAGCTGCGGACCCGCTACAGCAAGCCGGCCGACCACCCGGCACCCTCACTCTCCTCCTGAACCCCACCGACTTCCTCTGATCCGAAAGGGCAACACCCCCATGACTGTGCGCATCGGTGTGATCGGCACCGGCATGATCGGCCAGGACCACATCCGCCGGCTCACCCAGGTGATCACCGGGACCCGGGTCACGGCGGTGTTCGACATCGACACCGCACGGGCCGAGGAGGTCGCCGCGTCCGTCGGTGCCCGCGCCCTGGCCACCGGGCGGGAGGTCATCGACGCGCCCGACGTGGACGCCGTCGTCGTCACCTCGTGGGGCCCGACCCACGCCGAGCACGTCCTCGGCGCCATCGCCGCGGGCAAGCCGGTCTTCTGCGAGAAGCCCCTCGCCACGGAGGCCGAGGACTGTCTGAAGATCATCGAGGCGGAGACGGCCCACGGCTCCCGGCTCGTCCAGGTCGGCTTCATGCGCCGTTACGACGCCGGCTACCGCGAGATGAAGAAGGTCATCGAGTCGGGTGCCATCGGCGAGCCGCTGATGGTGCACTGCGCCCACCGCAACGCGAGCGCCCCCGAGTCCTACACCTCGGCGATGGCCGCGCAGGACACCGCCGTCCACGAGATCGACGTCCTGCGCTGGCTGCTGGACGACGAGATCCGCTCCGTACAGGTGCTGACACCGCGCAGGACGAGCAAGCGGCACGCACACCTCCAGGACCCGCAGATCATGCTCTTCGAGACCGCCGAAGGGGTCAGGATCGACCTGGAGGTCTTCGTCAACTGCCAGTACGGATACGACATCCAGTGCGAGACCGTCGGCGAGGAGGGCCTGGTGCGCCTCCCCGATCCGGCGACGGTCTCCGTACGGCGCGCGGGCCACCACTCCACCGGGGTCCTCCAGGACTGGAAGGGCCGCTTCGAGAGCGCCTTCGACACCGAGTTCCGCGAGTGGGCCGCGTCCGTCGCGGCCGGCGACGAGCCCACCGGCCCCTCGGCGTGGGACGGCTACGCCGCGACCGTCATCACCGGCGCGCTCGTCGAGGCGCTGGAATCCGGCGCGATCGTACGGGTCGACGCGCTGGAGAAGCGGCCCGCGTTCTACGGAGGAGACCCCCGATGAAGATCGCCCTCGACCCCTACATGCTCCGCGCGCTGCCCATCCGGGAGATGGTGCGCACGGTCGCCGACCTGGGGTACTCGTACATCGAACTGTCGCCGCGCGACGACTTCATGCCCTTCTTCCGCCACCCGCGCGCCGACGACGAGCGGGTGGCCCAGCTGAAGAGCGCGCTGGACGAGACCGGCGTACAGCTCTCCAGTGTGCTGCCGCTCTACAAGTGGTCCAGCCCGGACGAGACCGAGCGGCAGACCGCCGTCCGCTACTGGAAGCGGATGATCGAGATCACCTCCCAGCTCGGCTGCACGCTGATGAACTCCGAGTTCAACGGCCGCCCCGAGGCCGCCGCGCAGAGCGAGGCCGCGTTCTGGCGGTCGATGGAGGAGCTGCTGCCGGTCTTCGAGCGGGAGGGCATCGCGCTCAACCTGGAGGCCCACCCGGACGACTTCTGCGAGGAGAACGACCCGGCGGTCGATCTCGTCCGGGCGATCAACAAGCCGTACGTGAACTACCTGTACTGCGCCCCGCACACCTTCCACCTCTCCGGCGGCGACCCGGGCGCGGACATCGCGAGGATGCTGCGGTACGCGGGCGACAAGCTCCAGCACCTGCACATCGCGGACACCTTCAACCACAAGGGCTCGTCCGGACTGCGCTACATCCTCAACCCGCCGGGCACGGCCGCCCGGATCCACCAGCACCTCGACATCGGACAGGGCGAGGTGGACTGGAACACCTTCTTCTCGACCCTGCGCGAGATGAACTTCGACGGGGTCGCGACGGTCTGCGTCTTCGCGTGGGAGGAGCGGGCGAAGGAGTCCTCCGCGTTCATGCTGGACCGCGTCACGAAGGAACTGGCCCGCTGAGGCCGGTGTCCTGAGCCCCGGCCGGGGCCCCCTGCCCCTCCGGTGCGTACCGGAGCAGCAGGGTGGCCGCGTCGTCGTGCAGCGGCCCCGCCACATGGCGTACGAGATCCCTGCGCAGCGCCTCCAGCGCGGTGGCGGGGTCGGGGTGGGCGAGGAGCGGGGCGCGCTCGCCGAGCGGGTAGAAGGTGCCGGCCGCGTCGCGCGCCTCCGTCACCCCGTCGGTATAGAGGAGGAGTTGATCGCCGGGGGCGAACTCCGCCCGGAAGGGCCGGGGGCCCTCGGTGGCGTGTGCCTCCAGGCCGAGGGGCAGCGCGTACTGGTCGGGTTCGGGGAACTCCACCGCTCCGTCGGCGCGGACCAGCATGGGCGGCGGATGCCGTAGTTGAGGAAGACGGCGCCGCCGTCCCCGCCGATCTCGGCGATCAGCGCGGTGACGAACTTCTCGCCGTCCAGCTCCCTGCTCATGGCGCGCTCCACCCGGGCACCGACCCGCGTCAGTTCGGGTTCGTCGTGCGCCGCCTCCCGGAAGGCCCCGAGGACGACGGCGACGGTCTCCACCGCTTCGAGCCCCTTGCCCTGGACGTCGCCGACGATCACGCGCACGCGCCCCTCCCCGACGGCCACCTCGTACAGGTCGCCGCCGATCCGGGCCTCCGCCACGGCCGAGGTGTACGAGACGGCGGCGCGCAGCGGCCCCGCCGTGCGCGGTACGGGGCGGAGCAGCGCACGCTGGGCCACCTCCGCGATGGAGCGCACGCTGGCGAGTTCGGCCTCGCGGCGCTGGCGCATCACGACGGCGACCAGGCTCGCGGCGGTCGCCCCGGCGACCGAGCCGAACGCCGTGTAGCCGCGGCGGCTCTGCACCAGCCCGTCGTACAGCCCGAGTGTGAGACAGCACACGAGGGCGAGGACGCCGATGAAGGCGGTACGCCGCCAGCCGCCGACGAGCCCGGCGAAGGCGGGGCCGAGCGAGAAGAGCGGCAGGAAGCCGATCCTGGGCCCGGCGAGCAGTTCCACCAGGGCGACGACGGCGAGCGCCGCGAACGGCAGAACGCCCAGGACAACGGGGGCGGAGAGGTCGTCACCCGCAATGGTGCGCCCGGTCGTCGGGCCGTCGGCTGCCGCGGTGCGGGCGTGCGCCTTCGGGCCCGGCTTCCATCGCGGTGTGGCGGCCGGGCCGCCGCCGGGTTCTTCGCCGGGGCCGGTGTCCGTACGCGCGCCGGACGGTGCCCCTGACCGGCCTCCCGATCGGTCCTCCCGCACCATGCCCGCTCCCGCCTCGCCCATGTTTAGACTATGCAAAGGTTCTGTTGTCAAAGCATCGTGAAAGCTCCATGAACGTCCCGTCGTTACCGAATCGACGCCGTCATCCGGCCTCTCCGGTGCCAGGAGGTGCAGGGCTGTGAACCAGCCGTCCCCGCCGCCGCACGCGAGTCCCCCCACCGGATGGCGGCGGAAGCTGACCCGGCTGCCGATCCTCCTCTACCGCGCGGGCCTCGGACCGCTGTTCGGCCGGCGGACGCTGCTGCTCATCCATACCGGGCGGGTCTCGGGGCTGACGCGGCAGGACGTGATCGAGGTCGTCGAGCAGGACACGGCGCCCCGGAGCTGGACCGTCGCCGCCGGATCCGCCGCGTCGGCGCAGTGGTACCGGAACCTGCGGCACACCCCCCAGGTCACCATCCAGACCGGCCGCCGCTACCACGCCGTCACGGCCCACTTCGTCCCTCCGGAGGAGTGCGGCCGGATCATGGAGCGGTACGCGCGGGTCCGTCCCCGCGCGGCGAGGACGCTCCGCTCGTCACTGGCCCCGGCCCCCGAGGCCGACGGCGACGAGGGGTACCGGGCGGCCGGCGAGCGGATCGCCTTCGTACGGCTGGAGGAGTCCCGGCCGTCGTTCCCGCGCCCCGCGTCCTCCCCCGCGCCGGAACCTCCGCCCTCCTAGGGCCTCTCGTTTGGATCTTGAGCGATGAATGATCTCGGTTCATGGGGCGGGGAGATCTCACGGATGAGCAGTGGGCGTTGCTGGAGCCGTTGTCGCCGAAGGGCACGAAGGCGGGACGGCCGCCCGTCCGGCCTCGGCGGCAGTTGATCGACGGCATACGGTTCCGGGTCCGGACCGGTGTTCCGTGGCGGGACTTGCCCGTCGAGTACGGGCCGTGGGGCCGGGTCCACGACCTGTTCCGCCGATGGCGATGGCAGCGGAACGGCACCTGGCACGGGGTCCTCACCCGGCTCCAGTCCCTGGCCGACGCAAAGGGTGCGATGACGTGGGACCTGAGCGTCGACTCCACGGTGTGCCGCGCCCATCAGCATGCGGCCGGGGCCCGGAGGCGGGGTGACCTGCAGATGGAGCCAACGGGTGGTGTCTTCGCCGAGCCCGGTGATCACGGGCTGGGACGTTCGCGCGGTGGGTTCACCACCAAGCTGCACCTGGCCGTCGAGCAGGGCCAGAAGCCGATGTCGATCGTGGTGACGGCCGGGCAGCGTGGCCGCGAGCGCCACGCGGTCGAGTGCGGAATCAACCGCTTCAAGAGGCACCGCGCTGTCGCCACGCGGTATGCCAAGCTCGCGGTCCGCTACGAGGCGGCTGTCCTCGTCGCTGCCATCAACGAGTGGTGTGACCCTCGGCCGTCACGCGGTGGGGTCCACGTTCCACGCCGCAGGCAGATCGCTGTCGCAGTAGACGCAGACGAAGTCGTCCTCGCGCACGATGTTGTGCTCCTGGCAGTCGGGGCACCGCCGGAACACCACCTCGTGGGTGAAGCCGGAGGGCCGCCCGAGCTCTACGTCGTCCGGAGCGCGGGCGACTTCCGCCCAGGAGACGATGTCCGGGCAGTACCCGGTGGACTGGTTGCTGACCTCGCTCACGGCCCACTGGTCCGCCTCGCGCATGAAGCTGATCTCGCCGGCACCCAGAACCGTGTCTCCGCCGGCACAGGCCACGTGCTCGCTTCGCCGCGGCGCCAGCCGAAGCACGCCGTCCGTGCCGACTACGAAGGTGAACGGTTCGGCCGGCTCCGCCGACGATCGCTCAGCGATCCAGCTGCCGAAATCAGTCGCCGAGCTGATGCGGCACCCGCCGTCACCAAGCGGGACCGCAGACTTCAGCTCGACCGGTCCGACATTTCGGTAACTCCGCCGCACACTCACGTCAGCCAACTTAGAGTACTTCCGACACACGCCCCAGAGGCGCGTAACCGGCAGCCGTGACAGGCTCAACTCCCGGGGGACCTCATGCGCACTCACCTCGCCGCTGTACTCAGCGCCGTCACACTGACCACGGGCATGCTCCTGGGCGCGCCCGCGGCCACCGCCCAGACCTCCGCCTACCCGACCAGCGAATTCGACGTCACTCTCGGGAACACATACACGAGGGGCACGATCACCTGGTACAACCGGTCGGTCACCGTGGCGGGCGAACACAAGTCGGTCGACCCGGCAAGCTGCCGGGGCACCACGGCATTCACTCTCGACAGCGCCGGCAACGAACTGAGAAAGGACTACAGCCTCTACAACGTGTGCGGCAAGAGCGGCACATTCAGCATCCCCGTCGATGCAGACGTTCCCGGTGGTGCGGCCTTCGTGCGAGTCTGCCTCGATGACGGTGCTGCAAACGGCCCGGTCACGTACCTGCTGTGCAAGCGCTACGGGCGCCCCTGATCGCCGTCACGGTCCCGGTGCAGCGGGACGATCCTCGGCTCACTCGTACCGCTCACCCGCCGCGCACACCTCCTGCTCGGGAGCCATCGCCCCGGTCACCGATGGCTTGGTTGGTGCGTTGAATCAGCGCATTCAGCCAGGCTCTCCCACATGGGCAGGGCGGACACCGCAACGTGTGAGAGCCTCCCGCGACGCAAGTCCACCGCGATGAGCAGCTTCGGCGGCAGGGCCCCGAGGACTGCCCCGCGCTCCCCCGGTCGGTGCTCACCATTCAGTGATGAACGCTCAACCTTGGCTGCGACAGGTCATCACCGTGTCCCCTGGCAGGCGATCTTGACCGTTTGCCAGGTGATCTCGACCGACGCGGGGTTTCTGCCGCCGCAGCGGGCAGTCGCGGCAGGCTGGAGTCGCGGTGCGGCACGATGACACCATGGCTCACATCGCGTTGTTCCACTCAGTTCTCGGCCTGCGCCCAGCCGAACTTCGCGCCGCCGAGCGGCTGTGTCGCGCCGGGCATGAGGTCGTTACGCCCGACCTCTTCGGCGGCGAGACCGCGGTGACCCTCGACCAGGGATTTCAGCTGGTCGACCGGGTCGGCTGGGCGGCGGTGGTAAAACGCGCCCGGCAGGCCCTCAGGGGTATGCCGGACGAGACCGTACTCGCCGGTGTTTCCATGGGCGCAGGTGTCGTCGCCGATCTCTGGCCCGAGCGCCCCGCTGCCGTCGGCGTTCTTCTCCTGCACGCCACCGCCGACCTTCCCGCATCCGTTCGTCCAGGTCTCAGGGTGCAGTTGCACGCCGCTGAACCGGACGAGTTCGCGCCGCCCGAGCGCGTTGCCGCGCTCTGCCAAGCGGCACGGGAGAGGAGCGTCGACCTGGAGGTTTTCCGCTATCCGGGCGCCGGCCACTTCTACACCGACCGCGACCTTCCCGACCATGACCCGGCCGCAGCCGAGCTGACCTGGCGCCGGGTGCTGGACTTCCTCGACTGAGGTCGTGCATCAAGAGAGGATCTTGACCATGCCATGATCTTGGTTCGTGTCGCGTGGAGATCCGGCAGACGAGCAATGGGCGGTACCGGAACCCCTGTTGCCGCAGGGCAAGAGGCCGGGCCGACCGCCGATATGGACCCGACGAAAGCTGATCGACGGCATACGGTTCCGAGTGCGCACAGGCATTCCGTGGCGGGACATGCCGGAGGAGTACGGACCGCGGGGCCGGGTGTACGACCTGTTCCGCCGCCGGAGCGAGGAAAGGGGACTTGCAGAAGGAGCCGCCCGGCGGCGTCTCCACGGAGCCCGACGACCACGGCATCGGGCGCTCGCGCGGCGGCCTGACCACCAAGCTGCACTTGGCCGTCGAGCAGGGCCAGAAGCCCATGTCCATCGTGATCACCGCCGGGCAGCGTGGAGACTCCCCGCAGTTCGACGTCGTCCTGGGCCGCATCAGGGTGCCCCGACCGGGGCCGGGCCGACCGCGTACCCGGCCGAGGCGGGTGCGCGCCGACAAGGCGTACGCCTCCCGCAAGAAACTCGGCTCCCACGGCGGCCGTCCACCGACGTTCGCCCCGGAGGACTGCAAGGCTCGGCACGCGGTTGAATGCGGTATCAATCGGCTCGAAAGGCACCGCGCCGTGGCCACGGGATACGGCAAGCTCGCGGTCCGCTACGAGGCGACCGTCCTCGTAGCGGCCATCAATGAGTGGCTGTGCCCAGCACATTCGATACAGGCCCCAGTCGGGTCCGCGAAGGAGCTCCGGCCGCCGCGCGGCGGTGTCTTGAACCGGGGCGGGCTCCACCACGTACTACCTCCTCAAGACAGGTTGTCGCCGGACTCCGTACCAACCCGGGCCCCGTGCGTACACCGTTCGACGCACTTGAGGGACCGGAGGAACGATCCATGCGCTCCAGGCACCGCCCGGTGATGCTCATGGCCTGCATGCTCGCCTTACTGGCGATCTGCGCCACTGCCTGCTCCGCGCCCGCCGGAAGCACGGGTACCGGGTCCGCCGGAGGCGCCGGGTCCGCGGGGGACACCGGGCCCGCCGGGGCCGTCGGCTCCGACGCTCCGGACGGGTGGCGCGAGGGTGGCTGGCGCGACTGGGACGCCGCGGACTGGGCCCGGGAGGCCGCCGCGTTCTTCAACCCGGTCATCGAGGGGCTGTGGATTCCGGGCCGGATGCTCCAGGGCACCAGTACGGACCGGCCCGTGGACGGGGAGTTCGAGGACGCGGGCGTCTCCGACCCGGAGCCGGAGCCCGTCGCCGCCGAGCCCGCGCCCGTCTCGTACCGCGACAACGCCCCGATGGTCGGCAAGCTCTTCTTCGACACCCCCGAGGGGCCCTCGGTCTGCTCCGCGACGGTGGTGACGGACCCGGCGAACCCCGGCGCCTCGAACCTGGTGTGGACGGCCGGGCACTGTGTGCACGCGGGGGCGAAGGGCGGCTGGTTCCGCAACATCGTCTTCGTCCCGTCCTACAACGACGAGGGGCTGGAGGGCGCGGCCCTGTCGGGGGTGCGCAAGAGTCAGCTCGCGCCGTTCGGGATCTGGTGGGCGGACTGGGCGCAGACCTCGCCGCAGTGGATCTCCGAGGGGACCCCGTCGGGCGGCAGGGGTTCGCCGTTCGACTTCGCCGTGCTCCATGTGAAGAAGCCCGCGGGGAGCGGTTTCGGGTCACTGGAGGAGACGGTCGGCGGCGCGTCCCGCGTCATGTTCGACGCGCCGTCGGCGACGAAGATCGCGGGGATGGGCGTCTGGGGGTATCCGGCGTCGCCGCCCTTCGACGGCGAGCGGATGTTCACCTGCCGGGGCCGCCCCGGCAGGCTCTCGGTCAGGGACGACCAGCCGTCGCTGTACCGGATCGGCTGCACCATGACCGGGGGCTCCTCCGGCGGCGGCTGGTTCATCGAGGACGCGAAGGGGCTGCCCGCGCTGGTGAGCAACACGTCGATCGGTCCGAGCGAGCAGACCTGGCTGGCGGGGCCGCACCTCGGCGCCGGGGCGAAGGCGGTCTACGAGTCGGTGAGCGACAAGTTCGCCTGAGAGCCTGTCGGGTGACCTCCGAGCGGGCGACAGGCTCCGAGCGGCGCGGAATCCGGTGGCCCGTGTTCGCCCCGGCGGTACGCGGGTCCGTACGCGAGGCGTGCAGACTCACGGTATCGCCGGGGCGCCGGCGTCTCCCGTACGGATACGAAAGCGAGATCCGAAGGTGCCGCACATCATCGTCGAGTACACCCCGAACCTGGCCGAGGAGTTGGACGTCGACACCCTCCTCGACATCCTGCACGAGACCGCCCTCGGCCTGGGCGTCTTCCCCCGCTGGGGCACCCGTACCCTCGCCATGCCGGCGACCGCCGCCCGGGTCGGCGACCGTCCGGAGGCCGGGCCGGACAACGGCCATGTGCAGATCAGACTGACGATCGCACCCGGCCGCCCCGAGGAGGTCAGGGGCCGGATAGCGGACGAGTTGTTCGCGGCGGCGGAGAAGCACCTGGAGCCGCTCGCCGCCCGCCGTCCGGTCGGATTCCAGCTCACCATCACCGAGTTCGACCCCACGGTCACCAGGACCGGCGGCAGCATCGCCGGCTCTCCGAGTCACCGGCCGCCGCTCGACGTGTAGGGCTCACCGGCCCGGCCGCTCTGCCTGATGCCTGATGCCTGATCGGGGGGGGCGGCCGGGGCGGGTGGCCGGCGTACCGTCAGAACAGCACGAACAGACAGACCGCCAGCGCCACCAGATGACCGGCGACCAGCCGCCGCCGCAGGCGGGTGTAGCGCCGCTCGTACTCCGCGCGCAGTTCGGCGGAACGGTGGGTGACGCGGCACAGCGACTCCTGGGTGATCTCCCTGTGGTCCTGGAGATAGAGCTGTTCGAAGACCTGGCGCTGATCCGCCGTCATCCACTCCAGCCGGTCGGCGATCCTGCGGGCCCGCTCCTCGCCCTTGGTGTGCGCGGCGGTCAGCAGGAGGTACCCCTCGATCTGCCGGAGGCCCACCGCGGTCTCCTCGGGCGGCGAGGGTTCGGCCGCGTCCTTCGCCGTCACCCTGCCACCGCGTTCGGACCTATCGCGCCGCTCGTGCCGCGATCCGTGGTGGTTGACCACCACATGACCGCATTGCCCGGCTGTTGGCGTTCTACGGAGCTGTTCATGTCCTGGTCATGTCCGGTGCCCGGCCGCCCCTCACCGGAACGGGCGATATGAGACCTGGGTCACACGAATGAGGGGTCGGTGAGGACGTGGGGCCGCCCGGACACAGGACGGACATGAGCGACGAAGAGCCTTTCGCCGCTGCCTATCGCGCGCACTACTGGGTGGTCAGCCGCTTCGTTGCCCGGCGACTGGGCAGCCAGAGAGCCGACGTGGAGGAGGTCGTCGCCGACGTCTTCGTGGTGGCCTGGCGACGCCGCCACGAGCTGCCGGCCGAACCGCTGCCCTGGCTGTACGGAGTGGCCCGGTACTGCCTGGCCAACGCCGTGCGCGGGGCGGGCCGTCACCGGCGGCTCCTCCAGCGGATCGGCCACCACACGGTGGCGCACCGCGCGCACGTCGTGGACAGCCCGGCCGCCGGAACACCGGGCGACTGGGTGCACGACGCGCTGGCCCAGCTTCCGGAGGCGGACCAGGAGGTCCTGCGGCTCACCGCCTGGGAGGGGCTGGAGGCGCGCGACATCGCGGTCGTCGTCGGCTGCAGCACCCACGCGGCGACGATGCGCGTCCACCGGGCGCGCCGGCGGCTGCGCGAGCGTATCGACGCGCTGCCCGTCCACCGGGCCGTTCCCGACGCGACCACCACCGTTCCCGACGCCGCGGAGAGGCAGCGCCCATGACCGACGAGATCGACCTGCTGCGGGCCGCCGACCCGGCGCCCGCCGACGAGGGCCCCTGGCGGGACCGCCCGCTGTCCGCCGAGGCGGAGCGGCGGCTGAACCGGCTGCTGCGCGAGGGCCGGGCGCGGTGCCGGCGGCGTACCGCGTGGGGTCTCGCGACGGCGACGGCTGCGACCGCGGCGGTGGTGGCGCTGGCCGTGCTGTTCGGCGGTGCGGCCACCAGGAGCGCGGTGGATGCGCCCTCCCCGCTGAGCGTCGACGCCGGCGCGCCCGCCGTACCGCTGGCCGAGCTGGCCGAGCGGGTCCGCCGGGCGGCGGCGAACCGTACGGCAGCGCCCCTCCCGGGAACGGACGTCCAGACGTGGAGCATGGGACTGCGGGACGACGGCAGCGCCGCCCCGGTCACCGTGGCCGAGGAGCGGACCACGCGCCGTCACCACGACGGCAGTTGGACGGAGACGGTGGTGGCCACCGACCCGAGGCGTCCGGGGCGGCCCGTCCTCACCGGCGACGGACCCGCGGTCGGCGACCGCACCGTGCTGAGCGAGACCACGCGGCTCGCGGGCAACGCGCCGGACACGTCGTACCCCGAGAGCCCGCCGCACACCGTGACCGGGCTGCGCGCGTATCTGCTGCACGGCGCGCGTCTGCCGGACCCTCCCGGCCTTCCGGCCCTGCTGGACGCCGTCTCCGCCTACCTCAAGGCGTGGACCCCCGGCCCCCGGGAGACCGCCGCGCTCGTCGGCGTCCTGGCCGCCGAGCCCGGCCTGCGCCCCGCGGGAACGGTCACCGACCGGCTGGGCAGAACGGGCCTGGCGTATGTGTACGACTCCCCCGCGGACCGGGGGGAGCCCCTACGGCGCCTGGTGATCCTCGACCCGCGCGACGGCCGGGTGCTCGGCATGGAGATCACGTACACCCGGGACATCGCCCGCTACCGGGTCACGGCGGGCTCCGTGATGTCGTACGAGGCGTGGCTGCGCTGAGCCGGACGCCCGCGGGCACGAGGCGGACGCCCGCGGGCATCTCGGGGTGCCGGTCGTCGGGCATCCGCCCCGTGCCGGTCGTCCGGCGTCCGGCCTCCGGAATCGTTTTGCCTGGACGGGGGCGGTCCGGAGACACTGCCAGGGCCGCACCGTCTCCGTAGCCACCAGCCCGGAAAGCAGTCTGGACCCACCCCATGCACGACCGACTCCCCGCTCCTCCCCCGGCCACGCCGGCCGCGTCCCCGTCCGGCGAACCACTGGCCGGCGGGCTCAAGCAGCGCCACCTCACCATGCTCGGGCTCGGCGGTGTCATCGGCGCCGGGCTCTTCGTCGGCTCCGGCGCCGGGATCGCGCTGGCCGGTCCCGGGATCGTCGTCTCGTATCTGATCGCGGGCGTGCTCGCGATGTGCGTGATGCGGATGCTGGGCGAGATGTCGACCGCGATGCCCGCGTCGGGCTCGTTCTCCGTGCACGCCGAGCGCGCGCTCGGCCGGTGGGCGGGGTTCAGCGTCGGCTGGCTGTACTGGTTCCTGCTGGTCGTCGTGCTCGCCGTGGAGGCGACGGGCGCGGCGCAGATCGCGAACGGCTGGCTGCCCTCCGTACCGCAGTGGGCCTGGGTCCTGGTCTTCATGGTCGTCTTCACCGGCGCGAACCTCGCGGCCGTGAAGAACTTCGGCGAGTTCGAGTTCTACTTCGCGGCCCTGAAGGTCTTCGCGATCGTCGCGTTCCTGGTTCTGGGGCTGCTCGCGATCTTCGGCGTCCTGCCCGACACCAGCCCGGCCGGTCTCGCCCACCTCACCGGACAGGGCGGCTTCCTCCCGAACGGATGGCAGGGCGTCACCTCCGGGGTGCTCGCCGTGATCTTCGCCTTCGGCGGTCTGGAGGTCGTCACGATCGCGGCGGCCGAGTCCGACGACCCGGTGCGCTCGGTGGCGCGCGCGGTGCGCAGCGCGGTCTTCCGGATCCTGTTCTTCTACGTCGGCTCGATGGCGGTCATCGTGACCGTGCTGCCCTGGACGGCGCAGAAGGCGGGGCTCAGCCCGTACGTCACCGTCCTCGACGCGATCGGTATCCCGTCGGCCGGACAGATCATGAACATCGTGGTCTTCGTGGCGCTGCTCTCGGCGCTCAACGCCAACCTCTACGGCTCGTCCCGGATGGTCTTCTCCCTGGCCGAACGGGGCGAGGCGCCGAAGGCCCTGCTGAAGGTGGGCGGCGCGGGTGTGCCGCGGCGGGCGGTGCTGGCGTCGGTGGCGTTCGGGTTCGTCTCCGTACTGCTCAATCTGAAGTGGCCCGACACGGTCTTCCTGTACATGCTCAACGCGGTCGGCGCGGTGCTGCTCTTCGTCTGGGCGATGATCGCCGTGTCGCAGCTCCGGCTGCGCCCGCGCATCGAGCGGGAGGCGCCGGAGCGCCTGGTCCTGAGGATGTGGCTCTTCCCCGGCCTGACCTGGGTGACGCTCGCCGCGATCGCGACGGTGTTCGTCCTGATGCTCACCGATGACGCGGCCCGCCCGCAGCTCCTGTGGTCCCTGGGCGCGACGGCGCTCGTGCTGGCGGTGGCGGGGGTACGGGAGCTGCGCGCGCGACGCGTGTGACACGGGTGCCCTGTGGGGCACAGGCGTCGCGTGGGGTACGGGAACCGGCCCCGGCCCCGACGTCGTAGGACGGCGGGGCCGGGGCCGGTGTGTTCAGCGCGCTGCGCGACGCCGGTCCGGTCTAGTAGGGACCGTTCACGTTGTCGATCGAGCCGTACCGGTCGGCGGCGTAGTTGCACGCGGCCGTGATGTTGGCGACCGGGTCGTAGCTGTCCGTCGACGTACCGGGCACGTGGTACGCCTGGAACGTCGGGGCGATGACCTGGAGCAGGCCCTTGGACGGAACGCCGTTCTGGGCGTTGATGTCCCAGTTGTTGATGGCGTTCGGGTCGCCCCCGGACTCACGAATGATGTTGCGGTGGATGCCCTCGTAGGTGCCGGGGATCCCGTGCTGGGCCATGACGTCGAGCGACTCGCGGATCCAGCCGTCCAGGTTGTCGCTGTACGTCTTCGTGGCGGCCTGGGTGACGGAGCCGTTCGTACCGGACTTCGTGCTCGCCGTGGTGGCCGTCTTGGCGGCGGTGGCCGGGGCCTTCCCCTTGAGGGTCAGCTTCAGGCCGGGGAGTACGTGCGACGGGTCGGCGCCGACGGCGCTCCGGTTGTCCTCGTACAGCTTCTTCCAGCCGCCGCTGACCGAGTGCGCGTGCGCGATCTTGGACAGGGAGTCGCCGGAGACCACGACGTAGGTGGTGGTCTTCGCCGGGGCGGCGGGGGCCTCCGCCGCCTGGGCGGTGGCCGCGGACACCAGCGGAATCGCGAGGGCGGCGCCCCCGGCACCCACCGCGACGAGGCGACGGGCGATGGAGCCAGCTCTGGAACGGCGGTGCTTGGCGTTTCTGGGCACGACGAATTCCTCTCCGTCGCCTGCGAGGTGAGCTGTCGGGTTCGGGCTGGAGATGCCCGGCCGTACGACGGTGCGTACGGCTTCACCCCGAGCCGTTCCGGAAATTCCGGACCGGCGACTTACCTGGGTCCCCCGCTCCTGCCTTCTGACGGATAGGTGTGTGGGATTCCGGACGGCGGCAGGATTTGGCGGTCCATCCGGATGGACGTGAACGTAAGCGAGAAATCAGGGCCGCACAAGTTCCGCAAAGGCGGCGCAATCGCCTTTCCGGAGGGGTCCCGGGAACTCAACTTTCCTCCCCTGCGAGAGAAAGCGCCCACCTCGCCCCGCCCACCCGCCGCCAGGAGTATGACGCAGGTCACGAACGTAACGGAATTATCGGACAGGCAAAAGGCGTTAGAGAGAGCAAGCCACACTAATCACACCCATATCCACCTAACGGTCAATTCCGACAAAGGCCCATCAATGGGTCCCGTCGGGTTGCCGGGATCCCGCACCCCTCCACCCGACACCCCGACAACTGCCGACACCCTGCGGGAATTGACCGGGGACGCCACCGAATTCACCGCGCCATTCATTCTCCTGACGGCATGTCGATTCACGCGTCACTTCCTGCGGGCCGGTTCACCTCACCAGGCAGGGGCGCTTGCCGTCGAACTCCCAGTCCTTCACCAGAAAGCGCATCGCGGCGGCGTCGTCCCGGCCGGAGAGTTTCTTCTCCAGGTACAGCTCATGGGCCGCGAGCAGCCGGTCCATGTCGACCTCGACGCCGAGACCCGGGGTGTCGTCGACGGCGATCTCGCCGGCGGTGATCCGCGGGGGCTCCACGGTCAGCCGCTCCATGCCCTCCTGCCAGATCCAGTGGGTGTCCAGGGCGTTGTACTCCCCCGGGGCGGCGGCCCCGCAATGGGCCATCATGGCCAGCGAGATGTCGAAGTGGTTGTTGGAGTGGCAGCCCCACGTCAGGCCCGCCGCATGGCAGAGCTCGGCCACCCGCACCGACCCCCGCATGGTCCAGAAGTGCGGGTCCGCGAGCGGGATGGAGACCGACTGCAACGCCATCGCGTGGATGAGCTGACGCCAGTCCGTCGCGACCATGTTGGTCGCGGTGGGCAGACCGGTGGCCCGGCGGAACTCCGCCAGGATCTCCCGGCCGGAGAAGCCGTCCTCGGCCCCGCACGGATCCTCGGCGTACGCGAGCGTGCCGACCAGGGGCCGGCACAGTTCGACGGCTTCCCGCAGCGACCAGGCCCCGTTGGGGTCGAGGGTGATCCGCGCCTCGGGGAAGCGTTCCTTCAGCGCCCGTACGGCCTTGACCTCCTCCGCTCCTGGCAGGACACCGCCCTTGAGCTTGAAGTCCCGGAAGCCGTACCGCGCGTAGGTCGCCTCGGCCTGCCGGACGATCGACTCCGGGGTCAGCGCCTCCTCGCGGCGCAGGCGGTACCACTCCACGTCCGCGCCGGGTTCCCTGACGTACTCCAGATCGGTCCTGCCGGGGTCGCCGACGTAGAAGAGGTAGCCGAGGAAACGTACCGAGTCGCGCTGCTTGCCGTCCCCGAGCAGGGCGGCCACCGGCACCTCCAGATGCTGCCCCAGCAGGTCGAGCAGCGCCGACTCCACAGCCGTCACGGCGTGCACCGTGGTGCGCAGGTCGAAGGTCTGCTCGCCGCGCCCCGCCTCGTCACGGCCGCCGAACCGCTCCCCGAGGGCGCGCAGCACCCGCTTGTGGTCGCCCACCCGCGCGCCGACGACCAGGGGCTCCGCCTCGCGCAGCGTCCGGGTGATGCGCTCACCGCCCGGCACCTCGCCCACGCCGGTCCGGCCCTGGGAGTCCTGGAGGACCAGGACGTTGCGGGTGAAGTACGGGGCGTGCGCGCCGGAGAGGTTGAGCGCCATGGAGTCACGGCCTGCCACCGGATACACGGAGAAGCCGGTGACGACGGGCTGGCTCATGGGACGAGTCCTTCCAGGATCGGTGACCGGGGGTGTACCGGTGGGGCGTACGGCACGAAGAAGGCCCTACAGCCCGGGGACGGTGGGGAGTTCACAGGTTGAGGACGTCCAGGGCGCGTTCCATGAGGAGTACGCCGCCCAGGCCGAGGACGGAGAGCACGGTCGTATAGGTGGTACGGGTCTTGATCGCCTCGACGACCGACAGGTTGAAGTACTCCTTGAACATCCAGAAGCCCGGGTCGTTGACGTGCGAGAGGGCGACCGAGCCGCAGGAGACGGCCAGCACCATGATCTCGGGCGGGACCCCGCTGTCCGCGAGCAGCGGCAGCACCACGCCGGACGCCGTGACGACGGCGACCGTGGCCGACCCCAGGGCGACCCGGAGGATCACGGCGACGAGCCAGGCGAGGACGACCGGTGAGACGGACCAGCCGTCGGTGACGTCCTTGATGTAGTCCGAGATCCCGCCGTCGACGAGGACCTGCTTGAAGGCGCCGCCGGCCCCGATCACCAGCAGGATCATCGCCATCGCCTGCGCCGCTCCCCGGCACGAGGCGCTGACCTCCGCGAGGTCCCGGCCGATCCGCGGCCCGAAGGCCCAGATCGCGACAACCAGCGTCAGCAGCAGGGCGATCGGCGCCGATCCTATGAAGGCGACGAAGTGGGTGACCGGGGTGTCCGCCGAGGTGGCCATGTCGGTGACGGCGGCGCCCGCGATGAGTACGACGGGCAGCAGGGCGACCGCCAGCGACCAGGCCGTGCCCGGCATCTCCTCGTCCTCGAAGACGCGTTCGCTCACCAGGCCCTTGGGTACGGAGGGGTTCATGGCCCGGATGAACGCGAGCCGCGGCCACACCAGAGCGACGACAGCGCCGATGGGGACGGCGATGAACAGGCCGTAGAACAGGGTCAGTCCGACGGAGGCGTGGAAGGTCGAGGCCACCGCGGTCGGTCCCGGGTGCGGCGGCAGGAAGCTGTGCATGGTGGACAGGGCGATGGACATCGGCAGCCCGACCCACAGCAGATTCGACCGGGTGACCCGTACGAGGGTGAAGACGACGGGCACGATGATGACGAAGGCGACCTCGTAGAACATGGTGACGCCGATGAGCATGGCCGTCGCCACCATGGCCACCTGCACCCCGCGCGAGCCGCAGACGGCGAGGAGCCTGGTGGCGATGCGCTGCGCGGCGCCGGAGTCCCCCATCACCCGGCCGACCATGGCGCCGAGCCCGATGGTGAGCATGGTGTCGCCGATCTGCCCGCCGATGCCCTCGGAGAGGATGTCCGGGATCTTCGTCAGGGGAATCCCCTGGACGAGGGCGACACCGACGGCGACGAGCAGGAGGGCGGCGAAACCGTTCAGTTTGAGCCGTGTCATGAGGAAGAGCAGGACCAGCACGCTGATCCCGACGACGACGAGTGGCATGGGTCGGTTCCCCTTTGAACTGTGCACCGGACAAGCGGATGAACCGTGCGGTGGAGCAAAGGGCGTGTACGCGGGCGAGGCGCTTCCCGCGGCGGAGCGTGATCAGCGCTCGTCTCCATACAGAGACATCGTCCACGTACAAGAACGGAGGCTAGAGAAGTGAGCCCCACGGGGTCAATGGGTCTGCGGTGATGGATCCGGCGGCGGGATCCCCCGGGGCGCTCACGCCGCCGGAATCGGCTCTCGGTTGCCGGGGACCCGGCCACGGCCCATGGTGGAAAGACCGAGGTGAGGGCGGGCTGGCCACGATGACGCGATCGGGAACCACCGGTGACGACCTGCCCCCGCGGCCGGAGGATCCCGCCGCGGGGGCAGCCACGGCCAGGGCCACGGTGGATCCGCGCGGCATCGTCACGGGGTGGAGCGAGGGGGCGCGGCGGCTCCTCGGGTACCGGTCCTCCGAGGTCGTGGGCCGGTCCGCCGCCGTACTGCTCGCCGGGGAACCGCACGCCCCGACGGTGCGTGCCCTGGAGGCGCTGCCGCGGTGGAACGGGAGGGTGACGCTGCTCCACCGGGACGGCCGCAGCCTCCCGGTGAACCTGCTGGCCCACCGGCGCCCACCGGACGGCGGGGACGGGAGCGGGAACGGGAACGGGAACGGGGCCGGCGGATGGCTCCTGGTCGCCGCCCTGCCCGGCCCGCCGACGTCACCCCGGGACGACGAGGCACTCATGATGTGGGCGTTCGCCCAGTCCCCGGCCACGATGGCGCTCTACGACACCAGCCTGCGGCTGCGGCTGGCGAACAAGGACATGGAACGCGTGCTCGGACTGCCCGAGGAGGCGATGCGGGGCCTGCGCGTGTCGGAGATCGTGGCGGACCCGCAGGGCGACCGGACGGAACAGCTCATGCGCCGGGTGCTGGAGACCGGCGCGCGGCAGCAGGGGCAGGTGGCCCTGTGTCTGGCGGGCCACGAGCGGGAGAGCGTCTGGGCGCTCTCTCTCGACCCGGTGCGGGACGCCGGAGGAACGGTGCGGGGGGTGCTCCTCTCCGCGCGCGACACGACCGAGGAACACCTGGCCAGGGAGCGGCTGGTGCTGGTCAACGACGCCAGCGTCCGGATCGGCTCCACCCTGGACCTCGCCCGTACCGCGGAGGAGCTGGCCGAGGTGGCCGTCCCGCAGCTCGCCGACTTCGTCACCGTCGATCTGCTCCCCTCCATCGAGGGCGGCGAGGACCCGCGCGCCGGGGTACCGAGCAGCCCCGTCAAGCTGCGCCGGGTCGCCGCCCGGTCCGTACTGGAGGGGTGCCCCGAGGCGGTGGTCCCACGCGGAGTGGTGGCCGTCTACCCGGACGCCTCGCCGGCGGCCGAGTGCCTGGCCGCGGGCCGGCCGCTGATCCGGAAGGTGACCGCCCAGGGGATGACCGTTTGGGAGCACGAGGCCCCGGAGAGGGCGGAACGGGTGCGGCAGTACGGCATCCACTCGGTACTGGCCGTGCCGATGCGCGCCCGCGGCATCACCCTCGGCGTGGCCATCTTCTCCCGCCACCGGCGCCCGGAGCCCTTCACGCGGGACGACCTGCTCCTGGGCGAGGAGATCACCGCCAGGGCCGCGGTGTGCATCGACAACGCCCGCCGCTACGGCCGCGAGCGCCGTACCTCCCTCACCCTGCAGAGCAGCCTCCTGCCGGAACGGCCGCCCCGGCAGGCCGCCGTCGAGGTCGCGTCCCGCTACCTGCCCGCCAGCACCCAGGCCGGTGTCGGCGGCGACTGGTTCGACGTGATCCCCCTCTCCGGCGCCCGGGTCGCCCTCGTCGTCGGCGACGTGGTCGGCCACGGCGTCCGGGCGTCGGCCGCCATGGGACGGCTGCGCACCGCGGTGCGCACCCTGGCCGACGTCGACCTCCCGCCCGACGAACTGCTCACCCATCTCGACGACCTCGTCATCCACCTGTCCGCCGAGGCCGACGACGAGGACAGCGTCTCCGGCGACACCGGCGCCACCTGTCTGTACGCCGTCTACGACCCGGTCTCCCGGCGCTGCTCCCTGGCCCGCGCCGGCCATCCGGAACCCGCGCTGGTGACCCCGGAGGGCGCCGTGGAGTTCCTCGACATCCCCGCGGGGCCGCCGCTGGGCCTCGGCGGCCTGCCCTTCGAGGCCGCCGAGCTGGAACTGCCCGAGGGGAGCGTCCTCGTGCTGTACACCGACGGTCTCGTCGAAGCGCGTGACCGCGACGTCGACGAGAGCCTCGGCACGCTGCGCGAGGTGCTGGCCCGTCCCGCCGCGTCCCTGGAGGACACGTGCGACGCGGTGCTCGACGCGCTCCTCCCGGACCGCCCGGCCGACGACGTGGCCCTGCTGATGGCCCGTACCCGCGCCCTGGACGCGGCCCATGTCGCCACCTGGGAGGTGCCGCGCGACGCCGCCGCCGTCGCGGAGACCCGTAAGAACGCCTGCCTGCAACTGACCGCCTGGGGCCTGGACGAGGCGGCGTTCGTGACCGAACTGGTGGTCAGCGAACTGGTCACCAACGCGATCCGGTACGGCGCCGCCCCCATCGAGCTCCGGCTGATCCGCGACAGCAATCTCGTCATCGAGGTGTCCGACGGCAGCAGCACCACCCCGCACCTGCGCCGGGCCCGCACCTTCGACGAGGGCGGTCGTGGCCTGCTCCTGGTCGCCCAGCTCACCCAGGGCTGGGGCACCCGTCAGACGTACACGGGCAAGACGATCTGGGCCGAGCAGAGCCTGTCCGCGGACTGACCCGCCGGTCACACCGCGCCGTCGGCGACCTCCGCTGCCCCGGCGACCTCCGCTGCCCCGGCGGCCTCCGCCGTGGAGGCGACCCGCGCCGTGGACGCGACCCGCGCCGTGGAGGCGCCGACGATCAGTCCGGTGGCGACGCGCACCCGCCGGGCGCGCTTGGGCGGGTTCGGCTCCTGGAGCAGACGGACCGCCGCGGCGCCCGCCTCTTCGAGCGGGACCCGCAGCGCCGTGGTGTCGGGGCGGTCCGTGCTGATCGCGGTCAGGTCGTCCGAGGCGGCCAGACTGATGTCGGCGGGGACCCGTACGCCGGCGTCGCGCAGCCCCAGGCGCAGGCCGATCAGCAGGTAACTGCTGTACGCGACCACGGCGGTGACGGCCCGTTCGGCGGCGATGTGTTCGGCGACGGCCAGTCCCGCGTCGATACGGGGCGCGACGGGGCCGAGGACCGTGAGGTCGACGCCGCCCCGGCGGGCCGCCTCCTGGACCGCGGTGGTGCGCCGTTCGGCCATCCAGGAGCCGTCCGGGCCGCCCACGTAGGCGATGGCCCGGTGGCCGAGGCCCGCCAGGTGGGTCACGATGTCGGCGACGCCGCCGGGGGTGTCGATCAGGACGCCGGGCACCGAGGGCACCGTACGGTCCACGGTGACGACCGGCAGTTTCGCGGTGAACCCCCTGATCACCGCCTCCGGGCTCACCGGTGCTATGAAGACGAGCCCGTCGACGCGGGAGGCGAGTTTCCCCGCCAGTTCGAGCTCGCTGCTCCGTGACCCCTCCGAGACGGCGAGCAGGATGTTGTCGCCGTCCTGCGACAGCGCCCGCTGCACACCGGTCACGATGGGGGCGAAGTAGGGGTTGGCGAGGCTCGGGACGAGGACGCCGGTCAGGCCGGTCCTGCCGGTGGTGAGCGCCCGGGCGCTGGCGTTGAACTCGAATCCCATGGTCTCGGCCGCCGCCCGCACCCGCTCGCGCGTGCCGGCCGCGACCATGCCGGGTCTGCTCAGCGCGCGGGACGCGGTCGCCGTGGACACCCCCGCCGCGCGTGCGACATCCGACAGCCTCACCATCTCGCCCCCCAGGGTGTGCGTAACGGGATCTTTACACGAGCGCGTTGACGCTTCGATTCCAGCATGAGTATCGTCCCCCACTGCCGGTTGCTGCAACCGGTTGCAGCAACCGGTTGTAGGAAACTCCGACAGAAGACTCACGAGAGGAGGCGTGGCCGTGTCCCGGAAGGCCACCCTGGGGCTGTTGCTCGCGCCCGGACTGGCCCTGCTGGCCTTCGGCTTCGCGTTCCCCTTCGTCACGACGCTCTTCGCGCCGCCCGCGGCCGAGGACCCCGACGTCGTCGGCACCCTGGGCTCCCTGCTCACCGACGGCTACGTACTGGGCGTCCTCGCCCGGACCGTACGCGTGGCCGTCACCGTCACCCTCGTCTGTCTGCTCTTCGGCTTCCCGACGGCCTATCTCATCTCCCGGGCCCCGAAGAGCCGCCAGGGCCTGCTGCTCGCGCTCGCGGTCTTCCCGCTGCTGCTCAGCACGGTGGTACGGACCTTCTCCTGGCTGGTCATCCTCGGCCGCAACGGCATCATCAGCGACGTCGTCCTGGCGACCGGGCTCACCGACAGCCCGCCGGAGCTGCTCTACACGGAGTTCGCCCTGGTCGCCGGTCTCACCCAGCTCTTCATGCCGCTGATGATCCTGACCTCGTACAGCTCGCTGTCGCACATCGATCCCGGTCTGGAGGACGCCGCCCGCGGCCTCGGCGCGAGCCCCGGCCGGGCCTTCCGGCAGATCGTGCTGCCGCTCGCGGTGCCCGGTGTCCTGGTCGGGGCGACCCTGGTGTTCGCCGGGGCCGTCACCGCCTTCACCACACCGCTGCTGCTCGGTGGCTCCCGTAACCGGACCCTGGCGACCCTGCTCTACGACTACGCGAACGTGAAGCTCGACTGGAACGGGGCAGGCGCCGTCGCCCTGCTCATGACCGTACTGGTGCTCGTGGTCGGCTGGGCCTCGGGCAGGATCTCGGCGAAGGTGGCCACGTCGTGAAACGCCGACGCCCCGTACTCACCCTCCTGTCGACCCTGGCGATGGCCTTCCTCCTCGGGCCGATCCTGCTCGTCGTCGCCATCGGCTTCTCCGCCGGGGACACCGTCGAGTTCCCGCCGTCCGGCCTCTCCACACGCTGGTTCGAGCTGGCGCTCTCCAACGCCGCCTTCCAGCAGGGCCTGCTGACCAGTCTGCTGGTGGCGGCCGTGTCGACGCTGCTCGCGCTGGTGCTGGGCATCCCGGTGGCCCTGGCCGTGCAGCGCCACACCTTCCGTGGCCGCAAGGCGGTGGAGAACCTCTTCCTCTCCCCCGCGATCGTCCCCGAACTCGTCCTGGGCTTCGCGCTCTTCCAGCAGCTCATGGTGACCCTGCGGATCACCGCCCTCGGCGCGCTGCTGATCGGCCACACCGTCCTGCTGCTGCCGTACGCGGTCCGGGTCACCGGCGCCTCGCTCGCCCTCTCGGACCCGGCCCTGGAGGAGGCCGCCCGCGGCCTCGGCGCGGGACCGCTGCGGACGTTCTTCGCGATCACCCTGCCGGTGATGGCGCCGGGCATCGTCTCGGCGTCCGTGCTGTCCTTCCTGACCTCGTTCAACAACGTCCCGCTCTCGCTGCTGCTCAAGGGGCCGGGAATCTCCACACTGCCCGTCGAGATGCTCAACTACGTCGAGTTCTCCTACGACCCGGTGGTGGCCGCGGTGAGCACCCTGCTGCTCGCCGCCACGGTCGGCGCGGCCCTGCTGACGGAACGCCTCGTCGGATTCAACAAGGTCTTCGGCCGATGAGCGCGGCGGGCCACAACAGGAGCAAGAGGGGTACGACGATGAAGCCAGTGGTTCAACTCGAATCGGTCCACCGGGAGTTCGGTGGAACGGCGGCGGTCGAGAACCTCGACCTGACCGTGGGGCGTGGGGAGTTCACCGCGCTCATCGGCCCCAGCGGCTGCGGCAAGACCACGACCCTGCGCATGATCGCCGGGTTCCTGGAGCCCACCGCGGGACGCATCCTGCTGGAGGGCGAGGACGCCACCAGGCTCCCGGCGGAACGCCGCAACATCGGCATGGTCTTCCAGTCGTACGCGCTCTTCCCGCACATGACCGTGGAGAAGAACGTCGCCTTCGGCCTCAGGATGCGGGGCGTCCCCGACGCCGAGCAGCGCACCCGCACCGGCGAGGCGCTGGAGATGGTCGGCCTCTCCCACCTCTCCGGTCGCAAGCCGAAGCAACTGTCCGGCGGTCAGCAGCAGCGCATCGCGCTCGCCCGCGCCATCGCCGTACGCCCCTCCGTCCTGCTCCTCGACGAGCCGCTGTCCAACCTCGACGCGCGGCTGCGCATCCAGATGCGCCAGGAACTCGCCCGTATCCAGAAGGAGACCGGGCTCACCGCGATCCTCGTCACCCATGACCAGGAGGAGGCGCTGGAGCTCGCCGACAGCATGGTCATACTCAACCGGGGCACCGTCGCCCAACAGGGCGCCCCGCGCGAGGTGTTCCGCGCGCCCGCCAGCCGCTTCGTCGCCGAATTCCTCGGCTACGACAACTTCGTCGAGCTGCCGGACGGCCGTACGGTCACCATCCGGCCGGAGCACGTCGAGGTGCTCGCCCCCGAATCCCCCGTACCCGCCGGCGGCACCACGGTCGACGCCGACCTCACCGCCGTACGGTTCCGCGGCACCGACTGCGTCGTCACCGCCGCATCCCAGGGCCGCACCGTCCTGGCCACCAGCACCGACTTCGCCCTGTCCGCCGGACAGCGGGTGCGCCTCCACCTCCCCGCGGCTCACGCCGTAGACCTCCCTCAGAGCCAGGAGACTCCCACGTCATGAGACGACTCGCCGTCACCACCGCCGCCACCCTGCTGATCCTGCCGCTCGCCGGCTGCGCCGGATCCGTCGCCGGGGAACAGAACCCCAAGAAGCTGACCGTCTCCACCTTCGGCTTCGGCGCCGACCTGTTCGAGAAGAACATCGTCAAGCCGTTCGAGAAGAAGACCGGCATCGAGGTCGAGGTCGAGAGCGGGGCCAACGCCGAGCGGCTCACCAAGCTCAGGATCAACCGCTCCAACCCGACGGTCGACGTCGTCATGATCTCCGACCTGTTCGCCCGGATGGGCCGCGAGCAGGGGCTGTTCGACAAGGTCGACGCGTCGGCCCTGCCCAACCTGGCGAAGATCCACGACTTCGCCAAGGACAAGGACGGCTACGCCCCCGCGTACACCTACCAGCTGCTCGGCATGCTCTACCGCACCGACAAGGTCGACAAGGCGCCCGGCATCAAGGACCTGTGGCAGGCCGGGAACAAGGGACGGATCGCCGTCCCCGACATCTCGACCAGCGCCGGAGTGCCCTTCCTCTACAGCACCGCGGCGACCTACGGCTCGGGCCCCGGGGACACCGACACGGCGTTCGAGAAGCTCGCCGCCAACTCCCCCAACGTACTGAAGTACTTCAGCCGCAGCACCGAACTCGTCAGCCTGCTCGACCGCGGCGAGGTGGAGATGGCCCCGGCGCTCGACCTGTTCGCCATCGACTCCGTCACCGCGGGCAAGCCGATCGCCTGGGCGCCCCTCGACAAGGGCCGCTACGTGGTCTCCAACACCGCGCAACTGGTGAAGGGCGCCCACAACAAGGCGGGCGCGGAGAAGTTCATCGACTACCTGCTGTCGACGGAGGTCCAGGAGAAGGCCGCGGCGACCTTCCACGACAAGCCGGTCAACAAGGACGCCGCGATCCCGGAGGAGATCAGCAAGGTGGTGGGCGAGGCCGCCGCCGACCCCGCCGCGAACGGCTTCACCACCCCCGATCTGAAGCTGGCCGCGAAGAACAACGCCGAGTGGGTCGACCGCTTCCAGCGCGAGGTGTCCGGGTGAACCGTCCGGAGACGACCGCCCCGGAGACGGCCGCCCCGGAGCCCGTCGTCATCGACTGCGACCCCGGTATCGACGACGCCGTCGCCCTGCTGCTGGCCTTCGCGTCGCCCGAACTCGACGTCACCGGCATCACCACCGTCGCCGGGAACGTGGGCATCGGACAGGTCGTCGACAACGCGCTGCGCCTGTGCGACCTGATCGGTACGGACCCGCGCCTGCCGGTGGCGCGCGGACACGCCGGACCGCTCGCCCGCGCCGTCCGGATCCCGGACGAACCCGTGCACGGCGAGGGCGGCCTCGGCGGCGTCACTCTCCCCCCGTCGGCGCGGACGCCGCACCCCGAGCACGCCGTCGCCTGGCTCGCGGCGCGGTTGCGCGCCCGCCCGGTCGGCGGCCTCACCCTGATCGCCACCGCACCGCTCACCAACATCGCGGCGCTGCTGCACACCCACCCGGACGCCGCGCCCGCGATCAAGGAGATCGTGGTGATGGGCGGGGCGGCCTTCGCGCCCGGCAATGTCACCCCGTCCGCCGAGTTCAACTTCTTCGCCGATCCCGAGGCCGCCCGGTACGTGACCGAGGCCGGGGTGCCGCTGCGGATCGTCGGACTCGACGTGACCCGCGCGGCGCTGACCACCCGCGCCGATATCGACCGGCTCCTGGCCGACGGTGCGCCGGTCACCGGCGCGGCGGGCCGGATGCTCGACCACCTGGCCACCCGGTACGAGCGGCGCCACGGCATCGACGCCTGCGCGGTCCACGACGCGCTGGCGGTGGCCGCCGCCGTACGCCCGGACCTGATCGAGTGGACCGACGCCTGGGTGACGGTGGAGTGCGGCGGCGAGTTCTCCCGCGGCAAGCTGATCGCCGATGTGCACGGCCGCACCGGGCTCCCGCACAACGCCAAGGTGGCCACCGGTGTGGACGCCGACGCCTTCCGCGCCTTCCTGATCACCCGGCTGCTGCACACGTACGGGGCCGGCGCACCCGTGACCGGCCCGACCTGACCCGCGCCGCGCCGACGCCCACGACCGACGCCGCCCGCCGAAGCCCACGAGCGACGCCGCCCGCCCCGAAGCCGACGACCGAACGAGAGAACCCCCGATGCCTGCGCCCAGCCACTGCGACCTGCTGATCCGCGGAGCCCGCGTGGTCTCCGTACACACCGGGGAGCTGACCGCCGCCGATGTCGCGATCACCGGCGACCGGATCCGCGCCCTGCTGCGCCCCGGCACACGGATCGACGCCGCGCGTGTCATCGACGCCGACGGCCTGCTGGTGGCGCCCGGTTACATCGACGCGCACATGCACATCGAGAGCTCGCTGCTCGCCCCGCGCGAGTTCGCCCGGATCACCCTGCCCCGCGGCACCACGACGGTGCTCGCCGACCCGCACGAGATCGTCAACGTGGCCGGGCGCGAGGCCATGGCGTGGATGATCGAACAGGGCCGTGGCGCCCAGCAGTCCATGCACTGGGCGGTGCCCTCCTGCGTACCGGCCCTGGAGGGGTTCGAGACGGCGGGCGCCGCGCTCGGCGCCGACGACATCGCCGAGATGCTGGACTGGGAGGGTGTCACCACCCTCGGCGAGGTGATGGACTACCGGGCCGTCGTCGACGGCGGCCGGCGGATGCGGGAGATCGTCGCCGCGGCCCGCGCCAAGGGCGTACGGCTGGACGGGCACTGCCCGAACCTCTCCGGCGACGACCTGGGCGAGTACCTGTGGGCGGGCATCGACTCCGACCACACCAAGAACTCGCCCGAGGTCGCGGTCGAGAAGGCCCGGCTCGGCATGCTGCTCATGCTCCAGGAGAAGTGCCTCACCCCGGAGTTGGTGAGCGGCCTCGCCGCCCTGCCCGTCCTGCCCGACTTCTGCCTGGTCACCGATGACCTCGCGGCGGACGCCATCGTGGAGCGCGGCCACCTCGACCACATCGCGCGGGTCGCCGTCGGCGCCGGTATGGACCCGCTGACCGCGCTGCGCGCACTGACCCTGCACCCCGCCCGCCGGCTCGGTCTGGACGACCGCGGCGTGGTGGCGCCCGGCCGCCGCGCGGATCTGGTGCTGCTGCGCGAACTGGCGGACTTCACGCCGGTCATGGTCGTCTGCGGCGGCGAACCGGTCGGGGAGAGCGCCCCCGCGGAGCTGTCCGGCAACCCGTTCGCCGACTCCGTCCACCTCGACCCGCTGGAGGCGGACGGCCACGACTGGGTGGTGGACCTGCCGGACGGCGAGCATGTCTTCCGGGCCCTGCGGGTCAATCCGGTGGACACCTTCACCGAACCGGCCGAGGTCGTCCTGCCCGTACGGGACGGTGTCGTGCGGTGGGAGGGCCGGACCGCGGTACTGACCGTGTTCGAACGCCACCACCGCAGCGGCCGGCGCGCGACCGCCCCGGTGGTCGGCTTCGACCTGTCGGACGGGGCGGCGGCCACCACGTACGCGCACGACAGCCACAACCTGACGGTGATCGCCACCACGTCCGCGGCGCTGCGTGAGGCCGCCAACCGCGTCATCGGCTCGCACGGCGGGATCTGCGTGATCGCCGCGGGCGATCAGCCGGTGCATCTCCCGCTGCCGGTGGCCGGAGTTCTCTCCGACCGCCCCGCCGAAGAGGTGGCGCGGGGCGCGGGGGCGATCCGTGACGCCCTGCACCGCTGGGGCTGGGAGCACCGGAACGCGTTCATGTCCATCTCGACCATGACGCTGCCGGTCTCCCCGCAGGTGAAACTGACGGACCTGGGGCTGGTACGGGTGGTCGACCGCGCCTGGGAGCCCGCCGTCCTGACGTGAGCGTGCGCGTGAGTACGGCGCCGAGCCCGGGGGTTCGGCACGGCGCCGAGCCCGAGGGTTCGGCGCCGTACAGCAGCCGTCACAGCAGCTTGAGGCCGGGGCTTCGCAGCCCAGGCCCCCGGTGGACCTAGTCCTCGATCACCAGGCCCTTCGCCGCCAGAAGCGGCTCAAGGTTGCAGATCTCGACGACCGTCTTGCCGGCCCGGTACGCGGCGATGTACTGCGCCTCCGTGTCGACCCGCTCCTGCGAGGCGATGGCCGCCTCGGCGGCGTCCTCGCGGCGGACGACGACCACGCCGTCGGCGTCGGCCCGCATCACGTCGCCGGGGCGGACGAGTACGCCGCCGATGGTGATCGGCTCGCACATCGGTCCGACGGTCTCCTTGACCGTGCCCTTGATGGACACACTGCGGGAGAAGACCGGGAACCCCAGGGCGCGCAGGTCCTCGGTGTCCCGGACGCCCGTGTCGGTGATGAGGCCGCCGAGCCCCTTGGACCGGCAGGCGTTGGCGAGTACGTCCCCGAAGGAGCCCGCCTCCTCGTAGGCGCCGGCGGACACGACCACGACGTCCCCGGGGCGGGCGTAGGCGATGGCCGTCTGGAGCATCAGGTTGTCGCGTGGCGCGCACTGGACCGTGAAGGCGGGGCCGCACAGGGACATGCGGTGGTCGACCGGCTTGATGGCCGAGTCCAGCGCGCCGAGCCGGCCCTGTGCCTCGTGGATGGTCGCGGAGGAGAAGGCGCTCAGTCGCTCGATCACGGCGGGCTCCGGCCGCTCGAACGTGGTGCTGACGCGGATCATGATGGCCTTTCGGATCAGAGGGGCGGGGCGGAGGAGAGTGCGGCGCATGCCGTCGCGATGCGTGCGCACGCGTCGGTGAGGACCTCCGCCGACGTGGCGAAGGAGATACGGAAGTAGCCGGGCGCCCCGTACGCGGCTCCGTGGATCACCGCGACCTGTTCGCTGTCGAGCAGGTGGCGGGCGAAGTCCTCGTCGTTCTCGATCCGCTCTCCCGCGGGCGTGAACCGCCCGAGGGTGTCCTGGCAGTTCACCAGGAGGTAGAAGCCGCCGTCGGGGACGGTGCAGCGGAGCAGGGGAACGTCGTTGACGAGCTTCACGGTCGCGTCGCGGCGTGCGCGGTAGACGCGTACGGTCTCCCGGACGAAGTCCTGCGGTCCCGTGAGGGCGGCGACGGCGGCGGCCTGGCTCACGGAGGAGGGGCAGGAGGAGGTCTGGGACTGGAGCGTGTTGATCGCGGTCACCAGGTCCTCGGGCCCCACTCCGTAGCCGATGCGCCACCCGGTCATCGCGTACGTCTTGGAGACCCCGTTGGTGAGGAACACCCGGTCGGCCAGGCGGGGTTCGACGGCCGCCAGGCTCGGGGTGTCCTCCTCGCGGTACCAGATCTCGTCGTAGATCTCGTCGGTGAGGACGCGTACGTGGGGGTGGTCCAGCAACACCTGTGCGAGCGCGCGCAGTTCGTCGACGGTGTACGCGGATCCGGTCGGGTTGCCGGGGGTGTTCAGGACGACCCAGCGCGTACGTTCCGTGAGTGCGGCCCCGAGCCGCTCCGGGGTCAGCTTGAAGCCGTCCGCCTCGGGGCATTCGACGATCACGGGGGTGCCGTCGTTGGCACGGACCATGTCGGGATAGGACACCCAGTAGGGCGCGGGGACGATGACCTCGTCCCCCTCGTCCAGGGTCGCCATCAGGGCGAGGAAGATGACCTGCTTCGCGCCACCGCCCACGGCGATCCGGGCGTCCGTGCACTCCAGCCCGTGGCGTTCGCGGAGCTTCCCGGCGATCGCGGCGCGCAGCTTCGGGGTGCCGTTCACGGGGGTGTACTTGGTCTCGCCCGCCTCGATGGCCCGGATCGCGGCGGCCTTGACGTGCTCGGGGGTGTCGAAGTCCGGCTCACCGACGGTCAGGTCGAGGATGGTGAGCCCCTGGCTCTTGAGCGTGCGCACACGCTGGGCCGCCGCCGTACTGGGCGAGGGGTTGATACGGCGTACGCGTGCCGCGGTGGCAGGGGGGAGGCCGCTCATCGTCTCAGCCCTCCCGGCGTTCGAAGTTGAGTCCGCCGGGGACCTGGAAGGTGGGCAGGATCTCGACGTGGCCGATGTTGACGTGCCGGGGCGTGTCGACGGCGAACTCGATGGCGTCGGCGATGTCCTCGGGCTTGAGGGACTCGTAACCGTCGTAGAACTGCCGCTGGGCCTCTTCCATGTCGCCGAGCAGGCGGCCGAAGATCTCCGTCTCCACGCGTCCGGGGCAGATCTCGGTGACGCGGATCCGGCGGCCGTAGCCGTCGACGCGCAACTGGCGGGAGAGCGTGTGCACGGCCGCCTTGGTGGCGTGGTAGATGGTGTTGCCGCCGAAGTTGTAGACGCCGGCGATGGAGCTGATGTTGACGATGTGGCCGAGGTCGCGTTCGGCCATGCCGGGCATGAGCAGGCGCACCAGGTGCAGGACGGCCTGGATGTTGACGGCGACCTGCTCGTCGATGGCGAACTCGTCGGCGGTCAGGATGTTGCCGGTGCGCGATACCCCCGCGTTGTTGACGAGGACGTCGATCTCCAGGCCCTCCAGCACGGCGGTGAGCGCCTCGGTGTCGGTGATGTCGACGGCGTGCGGGACGCAGCCGGTGGCCGCGGCGAGGGCGTCGAGCCGGTCGGCGTTGCGGGCCACGGCGTGCACTTCGAGGCCGCGCTTGGCGAGCCGCTCGACGACCACGGCTCCGATGCCGGTCGACGCTCCGGTGACGAGGGCCGTCCTGTAGTCGGAAATGGGCATGGTGGTGTGCTCCTTGATGCGGGGGGGTGTGCGGATGCGCGGCCGGTCAGACGTCGCGCAGCGGGAGGTGGGCGCGGTCCTTCACCCGGGACACGGCGATGAGGGTGCCGAGCGCGGTGACCACGGCGTAGAAGGCCGGCATGTTGACGTTGCCCGTGCGGTCGATGAGGTAGGTCATCAGCAGGGGGGCCGTGCCGCCGAAGAGCGCGGAGGAGACGTTGTACCCCAGGCCGTAGGCGGAGTAGCGCACCCGGGTGGGGAAGAGTTCGACGAGCAGGATGTGGATGACACCGGTGTGCCCGGCGAACACGATGGCCATGACACAGGCGCCGAGGGCGGCGAGGGCGACGTTGCCGGTACCGATGAGGAGGTAACAGGGAACGCCGACGACGGCCATGGCGATCGCGGCGCCGGCGATGACCTTCTTGCGCCCGACCCGGTCGGAGAGCCGGCCCATGTACGGGATGGCGATACAGATGGCCACCAGGCTGGAGGCCGTGACGAGGAGCCCCTGGACCTTGCCGAAGTTGAGCTCGCTGCTCATGAAGGTGGGCATGTAGCTGAAGAGGACGTAGTAACCGGAGCCGTTCATCAGGGGGATGAACAGGGCCAGCAGCATGGCGCGGCGGTGCTCGGCGGAGGTGAAGGCTTCCTTGAGGGGGTTCTTGGACAGACCGCCCTCTTCCTTCAGGCGCATGAAGTTGGGCGTGTCGCTGATGCGCTTGCGGATGTAGATGCCGGTGATGCCGAGGGGGACGGCGAGCAGGAACGGTATGCGCCAGCCCCAGGACTCCATGCGTTCGGTGCCGAGTCCGCTGGTCATGCCGGCGGCGACCAGCGTGCCGGTGAGCAGGGAGAGGAACGAGGCGATCTGCGCGTAGCTGGTGTAGAGGCCGCGCTTGCCCTCCGGGGCGTGCTCGGCGAGGAAGCTCATGGCGCCCGACGCCTCACCGCCGACGGAGAAGCCCTGCGCGACGCGCAGCAGGATCAGCAGGATGGGCGCCGCGATGCCGATGCTCGCGTAGGTGGGCAGGACACCGATGGCCGCGGTGGCGACGCTGATGAGCATCACCACGAAGACGAGCATCTTCTGGCGTCCGATGCGGTCGCCGAGGTGGCCGCAGATGATGCCGCCGAGGGGGCGGAAGAAGAAGGAGACGGCGTAGCCGAGGAAGACGAGCTGGATGGCGTTGTCGGAGCCGGGGAAGAAGACGGCGGCGAGCGTTCCGGCCATGAAGCCGAAGATGCCGTTGTCGTAGAGCTCGGCGAAGATCCCGACGCACCCCGCGAGGGTGACCTTACGGGCTGTTTTGGGGTCGACGGTGTTGGGTGTCGGCTGAGCGGCCACGGTGGTCATGGCTCTCCTGTCTGGCAAGCAGGCTGGGGATGAGGGGTGTTCGGCTCCGTGCGGGCGGGCGAAGGGGGTGCTGGGTGCTGAGCGGGGCGGGGAGTTCAGCCGGTGCCGTGACCGGCGGGGGCACTGGCGGCAGGGGCACTGGCGGCGGGGGCACTGGCGGCGGGGGCGCGAATACGCAGGGTGTCGAAGGCCGTGCGGACGCGGGTCCGCAGGGCGTCGATGGCGTGACGTTGCGCGCGGTGGGCGGTGACCGCCTGGTCGAGGGTGCGGTGGCGGAAGCGGATGGTCTGCCCGGGGCGCACCTGCCCCAGGTCGGACAGGCCCGTGGCGGTGACGACGGCGAGGACGGGGTAGCCGGCCGTGACACCGCGACCGCGGTGCAGTACGAGGAGTTCGTCCCCCGCGGGCACTTCGACGGCGCCGATGGGGACACCGCGGGAGAGCATCTCGCCCCGGGTGACCCGGCGGGGCACCTCGCCGCTCAGCCGCAGGCCGATGTGGTTGCTCTGCGGGCTGACGGTGAAGGGGGCGTCGAACAGGCGGCTTCCCGTGTCTCCGAACTCGGCCCGGTCGGGACCGTCGGTGACGTCGATGGTCCAGGTGGCGGGGAAGGCGGGGACGGGCGCGTGCAGGCGGAACAGCGGAATCCGCGAGAAAGGGTGGTCGATGGGCGGACAGGCGGTACGCAGGACGAGTTCGTCGCCGCCGCGCAGGGCGGGGCCGAACCCCAGAATGGTGTCGGGGGCGCAACTGCCCTGAAGGTACTCGGCTTCGAACGAACCGAGTACGGCCAGGTAGACGCGGAGTCCCCGCCGGATGTTGGTGATACGGACGGTCTCGCCGGCGCGTACGGGAACGGGTTCCCACTGCGGGCGGGCCACCCCGTCGACGATCACGTCGGCGGGGGCGCCGGTCACGGCGACGAGGATGTCGCTGGAGGGGACACACGCGAAGTCGAGCGCCGTGATCTCCAGCAGCGGGGCGCGCTCGTCGTTGCCGCACAGGACGTTGGCGACGCGCGCCGAGTGCTGGTCGGCGGCTCCGTTGGCGGGCAGACCGTAGCGGGAGCGGCCGACCCGGCCCAGATCCTGCACGGCGACGATGCCCGCGGTCCGGATCCTGAGGGTGTCAGCCATGGCACGCCGCCAGGGGCCGGCCGGCGTAGTCGTCCCACTCGTCGGGCGTGATGGGGACGAAGCGGAAGGTGTCGCCGGGCTGGTAGGCGGTGATCGGGTCGCGGTGCGGGTCGAGGACGCGCAGCGGGGTCCGCCCGAGGAGCGGCCAGCCGCCGGGCGAGGGCATCGGGCAGATCACCGCCTGCCGGCCGGCGACGGCGACCGATCCGGGGTCGACCCGGGTACGGGGCGACGCCAGCCGCGGCACCGGCCCGGGGAAGGGCGGCCCGTCCATCATCGGCGCGCCCGCGGGCGCACCGAGGCAGCGCACGGTGAGATCGGATCCGGAGTGGACGGCGACGACCTCGCTCTCGGCCAGGCCGAGTCGCGCGGCCACCTCCGGCAGGTCGGGGCCGTACTCGCCGCCGTACACGACGGGTACGAGGAAACGCCGGGGCGGCGCGGTCCTCGCGGGGCTCGGTCCGAGGCGGTCCGCCTCGTGCGCCAGGATCCGCCGGACGGTGCCGTGGTCGGTGGCGGCGCAGTCGAACTCCACGAGCAGGGCGTCGTAGGTGGGCACCACGTCGTGGACGCCGCTGAGCCGGACGGTGTCCAGGGCGTCGGCGAGGGCGTGGACGAGCCGCCAGGCGTCCTCGGCGCCCAGGCCCACGACCTTGGCGACCAGGGCGGAGTCGCCGCAGTCCGCGATCACCACGTTGCCGTTCATCACGTTGCTGCTCATGACGTCGTTCGTGACATCGCTGTTCATGGCGTCGCTGTTCATGTCAGACGCCCTTACAGTTCAGCACTGTGTCGAGCGGAGTGATCGCGACTCCGGCGGCGAGGAGTCCCTCGCGGATGCGGCCGGCCAGCGCGATGGCTCCGGGGCTGTCGCCGTGCAGCAGGACGGTGTCGCAGGTGACGGGGAGGTCCGTGCCGTCGACGCTGCGGATGACGCCTTCGGTGACCATCCGCAGCGTCCGCCGGGAGACCTCCTCCGGGTCGTGGATCACCGCCCCGGGCTCGGAGCGGGGGACGAGCGTCCCGTCGGCGCGGTACGCGCGGTCGGCGATGCCGACGATGCCCACGCGCAGTCCGCGGGTGCGGGCCGCGTCGGCCAGTTCGCCGTCCTGCGCGAGGACGATCAGCGACTCGTCCAGGGAGGCGACGGCGTCCACGACGGCACGCGCGTAGTCGGCGCGTACGGCGACCAGGTTGCCGAGGCGTCCGTGCGGGGCGACGTGGCGCACCCGGGTGCCGTGCGCCACGGCGAACGCCTGGAGGGCGCCGACCTGGTAGAGCACGTCCGTACGGACCTCCTCGGGGGTGAGGTCCATCGCGCGGCGGCCGAAGCCGACCAGGTCGGGAAAGCTCGGATGGGCGCCCACGGCCACCCGCTTCTCCACGCAGTGCCGAACGGTGGCGTCCATGATGCGCGGATCACCGGCATGGAATCCGCATGCCACATTGGCGGAGGTCAGCATCTCCAGAAGGGCTTCGTCGTCGCCCATCGAGTAGGCACCGAATCCCTCACCGAGATCGGCGACGAGATCAACCATGGGAGTCATGACGTCCTCCGGGAGGAAATTCTGGGAAGGAGAGGGCCACCACGTCTTCGTGATATCCGGAAAAGAATCCGCGTTCCTCGGGCACAAAAACGATCGCGGGAAGATCGCGGGAAAGATCGCGGGCAGATCACGAGCAGGAAGGGTCTGGCCAGGAAGAGTCCCCGGTGGCCGACTCGAATTCCATGTTCCGGTCGGTTCCGGGTGGATGATTCGCTCAACTTAATCTCCTGGTCGCATGACCGCCAATATGCGTTCGGTCTGGCGTTATCAAGAACCGTTATGACCCACCTCACACCGGAGGCCCGCCGAAGCTACGCTTCGGGTCGGCCCCCTCCCTACGATGAGGCCCCGCTCCCCACGGAAGGCCCCGCATGGACACCAGGCGTCTGTACTCGTTCATCAAGATCATCGATGCGGGGAGCATCACGCGCGCGGCCGACATCCTGCACATCGCGCAGCCCGCGCTCAGCCAGCAGTTGTCCGCGCTGGAGGCGCAGTTCGGACAGCAACTGCTGATCCGCAGCAAACGCGGGGTCGCCCCGACCGAGGCGGGCCGGGCGCTGTACCGGCACGCGCAGCTCATCCTCCGCCAGGTGGACCTCGCCCACGCCGCCGTCGAGGTCTCCGGCCGGGCCCCCGCCGGCAGCGTGTCGGTGGGTCTCGCCCCGTACAGCCTGGGTGCTGCGCTCGCGTTGCCGCTGCTCAAGAGCGTGCGCGAGCGCTATCCGGACATCCTGCTGCACATCAACGAGAACTTCGGCGGTGTGATCAGCGAGGCGATCATGACGGGCCGGATGGACATGGCGTTCATCTACGGGGCCGGCCCGCTGCGGGGTGTGCAGTTCGAGCCCGTACGCACGGAGGACCTGTTCCTGATCGGCGCGCCCGGCGAAACGGCCCCGTCGGGACAGGGGGAGGTGAACCTGGAGGAGCTCACGAGCGTGCCCCTGCTGCTCCCCAGCCGCATCCACACGATCCGGCAGGTCGTGGACGCCGCCTTCCAGCAGGCATCGCTCCAGTTGAACGTGGTGGGCGAGGTCGAGTCCGCGCTGACGCTCGTCAACGCCGTGGACGCGGGTCTCGGCGCCACGATCCTGCCCTGGTCGGCGGCGCGCGCCATCCTCGACGTCCGCGCCCTGTCCGTGCGCCGCATCGTGGATCCCGTCATCCAGGTCAAGCTGTCCCTGGTCACCTCGGACAATCAGCCTCTCGGGGAACCCGCCCTGTCGGTGCACGATCTTTTCCTCGAACTGGTCACCGCCTTCGACGGGTCCCCGGACGAGAATCCCGACAAGAATCCCGGTGAGAGTTCCGACGAGGGTTCCGGCGAGGGCCCCGACAAGAAACTGGGCGAGAACCCGGGCGGGAACCTGGGCCGAGAATCCGGGCGGGAACCTGGGCGAGAATAAGAATCGCCAATAGCGTCACACAGAACCGCTATTTGTCTCCGGTGACCGCCCCGGCTAGCTTTCTCGAAACCAGCCGCCCGGCCGCCCCGCATGGCTCGTCACTGGAGACCTGATGAAAAAGCGTGTCCTCACCACCCGTGAAAACCTGCCCGGCCGCGGCCTGGACCGCCTGTCCGAGGCCGTGGACGTGGTGGCCTGGCCCGGGACGGGGAAGCCCGGGCCCGCCGACCTCGCCGCCCTCGCCTCCGGAGTGAGTGGCGTGCTGGCGCTGGGGAACGACCCGGTGGACGGTGCGCTGATGGACGCGGCCGGCCCCTCGCTGCGCGTCGTCTCGCTGGCGAGCATGGGTTTCGACAACGTCGACCGGGCCGCCGCCGCCGAGCGGGGCATCGTCGTCACCCACACCCCCGGCGTGCTCTCGGAGACCACCGCCGACCTCACCTTCGCCCTGATCCTGGCCGCCCGCCGTCGGCTCGGCGCCGCCGGAGCGAGCCTCGCGGACGGCTCCTGGGGTCTGTTCCGGATGCACGACTACCTCGGCCTGGACATCCACGCGGCCACCCTCGGTCTGATCGGCTACGGCCAGATCGGCCGCGCGGTGGCCCGCCGGGCCCAGGGGTTCGGCATGCGGGTGCTCCACCACGACCCGTACGCCCCCGACGACGCCCTGTCGACCTCGGTGGGTCTGGCCACGCTGCTGGCCGAGTCCGACATCGTGTCGCTGCACGTGCCGCTCACCGAGGAGACCCGGCACCTGATCTCGACCCGCGAACTGGCCGGGATGAAGCCCACGGCCACCCTGGTCTCCACCTCCCGCGGCGGTGTCGTCGACGAAGAGGCCCTGCTGCACGCCGTCCAGGAGGGGCGGCTGCACTCCGCCGGGCTCGACGTCTTCGAACACGAGCCGATGGGGACGGAGTTGTCGCCCCTCGTGGCGGAGGAGCGCGTCATCACGCTGCCCCACATCGGCTCGGCCACCGAGGCCACCCGGGCCGCCATGGTCGACCTGGCGGTCGACAACATCCTCGACGTCCTCGCCGAACGCCCCGCCCGCACCCCGCTCCCCGGCGGTCCCGCCGTGCCGGGCACCCCCGCGGGCACCGCCGGAGCACGCTCATGAGCCACCCGCTGTTCGACATCACCGGCAGGACGGCCCTGGTCACCGGCTCCAGCCGTGGTATCGGCAAGGCGCTGGCCCAGGGCCTGCTGGAGGCCGGCTGTACGGTCGTCCTCAACGGACGGAACGCCGCGGCCCTGGAAGCGACCGGCACGGAACTCGCGGCCTCCTTCGGGGACCGGGTACGGACGGCCGCCTTCGACGTGACGGACTCGGCGGCCGTCGCCGCCGGTGTCGCGCGTATCGAGGAGGAGACCGGGCCGATCGATGTCCTCGTGAACAACACGGGAACCCAACACCGCACCCCGATACTGGAGTTCACCGACGCCGACTGGCACCGCCTCGTCGACACCAACCTCACCAGCGCCTTCCTCGTGGGACGCGAGGTCGCACGGCGCATGGCACCCCGGGGCCACGGAAAGATCGTCAACATCTGCTCACTGCAGAGCGAGGCGGTCCGCCCCGGCATCGCCGCCTACTCCGCCACCAAGGGCGGCCTGAAGATGCTCACCAAGGGAATGTGCGCCGACCTGGGCCCGCTGGGCATCCAGGTCAACGGCATCGGACCCGGCTACTTCGCCACCGAACTCACCTCGGCCCTGGTCGCCGACGAGGAATTCAGCGCCTGGGTCCGCACCCGCACACCGGCCGGCCGCTGGGGCGCCGTCGACGACCTCGTGGGAGCCCTGGTCTTCCTGGCCTCCCCCGCGTCCGACTTCGTCAACGGTCAGGTGCTCTATGTGGACGGCGGCATGCTCTCCGTCCTGTGACGGACTCCGGTGACGAACCTCTGTCACAGACCCCTGTCACAGACCCCTGTGACGGACACCTGTCACGAACACCTGTCACGAACACCTGTCACGAACACCTGTCACAGACTCCTGTGAAGAACACCTGTCACGGACTCCTGTCGCGGACACCCCGAGGGAAGGAACCCCACCATGCGAGCCTGCGTCGTCCACCCCGCGGGAGGCCTCCGGGTCGAGCACCGCTCCCCCGCCCCGCTCGGCGCCGGTCAGGTGACCGTCGCCGTCGCCTTCGGCGGAATCTGCGGCTCTGACCTGCACTACCACCGCCACGGCCGGGTCGGCGACTTCACCGTCCAGGAGCCGATGGTGCTCGGGCACGAGGTCGTCGGCCATGTCACCGCCCTGGGACCCGGCTCCGAGGGACCGGCCGTCGGAACCCCGGTGGCCGTCCACCCCGCCACCCCGTGCGACCGCTGCGCCGACTGCGCGGCCGGCCACCGCAACATCTGCGCCGACACCCGCTACCTCGGCAGCGCCGCCCGTACGCCCCACGTCCAGGGCGGCTTCTCCCAACTCGTCACGGTACCCGCGGCGCAGATCCGCCCGCTGCCCGCGGAACTGGACCTGCGCCGCGCCGTACTGGCCGAACCCCTGTCGGTGGCGGTGCACGCCGCGAACCGGGCCGGCGACGTGACCGGCCAACGCGTCCTGGTCACCGGTGCGGGCCCGATCGGCTGTCTGGTCACCGCCGTTCTCCGCCACAGGGGCGCCGCCGAGGTCGTCGTGAGCGACCTCCTCGACGCCCCCCTGTCCATCGCCACCGCGTCCGGAGCCACCCGCACACTCCGCGCGGACGACACCGACGCCGACGCCTGGGCCGAGCCGTTCGACATCGCCGTCGAGGCCTCCGGAGCGCCCCCGGCCCTGCGCACCTGCGTCGAGCGAGTACGCCGCGGCGGCACCGTCGTACTCCTCGGCCTGCTGCCCCCTGGTGAGGTCCCCCTCCTGGGCAACATCGCCGTCACCCGCGAACTGAACCTCCGGGGCGCCTTCCGCTTCGACGCCGAGTTCGACGAGGCGATCACCCTGCTGGCCCAGGGCCTCCCGGTCGACGCGATCGTGACCCACACCTTCCCCCTCGCCGACGCCCACGCCGCCTTCGACATCGCCCACGACCGGGCGGTCGCCTCGAAGGTCCTGCTGGACCTGACGGACGCCTGACGGGGACCGCCCGCCGCCTACTCCGCCGCCCCGAGGCCGGGGCCGCAGGGCAGGACTTCCGCCGGGTCCGGCACCGCATCCGGCCGGTCGGGGCTGAGGCCGGGGCCGGGGCATGGGCCGGGGCATGGGCCGGGGCATGGGCCGGGGCATGGGCGCCCATGCCCGGAGGAACACGGGCGCCCCTGACGCTGCTCAGCCGAGCCGGTCGGCCACCTGCTTGCGCAGGTCGGGAAGCATTTCGTAGAGCTTGCCGCCCGGGCAGGCCGTCACGTTCACGTCCTTGTGGCTGGAGATGACCGGTACGTCGAGCACCGCGCCCACCGGGTGCGGGTTGGTGCCCCCTCCGCCGGCCGAGACGAGCTGCGTCGAGCCTTCCGGCTTCAACTGGTACTGGCCGGCCTTCCAGGCGAGCAGGTCGGCCAGACTCCTGGTCATGGCTTCGCTCGGCTTCGGGTCGGGGCCGGTGTCCTCGCCGCCTTCGCTGCTGTTCGGCTCGAAGTTGCCGAGCGTCGCGACACCGAAGGTGTTGGTGTTGAAGCCGGACGCGTGGCCGCCGAGGATGCCGGGAATCCCGGTGCCGGGCCGCATCTCGATGGAGCCCTTGCGGCCTTCCCAGATGCCACCGAAGCGGTCGACGACGAAGTGGTACGGGAAGTCGCCGTAGCCGAGGACCAGAATGTGCTGGACGTAGATGCCGTTGATGATCTCCGGCACCTGCTCCTGGGTGTAGGAGTTGTTTCCCGTCACGGTGTGATGGACGAGGGCCGCCTTGATCGAAGGCTGGGTCTTGTACCCGGGATCGGCCAGCGCCTCGTCCGCACCCCAGTCCTTCCGCAGCTTCACGTCCGGCTGTCCGGCCTGCGCGGTCCGCGCGGACCGCGGCCGGCGGTCCGAGGAGGCGACGGCCGGGCTCTGCGCCGGGTCGATGAACGACAGCCGCAGATCCCGCGGCAGACTGCCCTTCGGAGACGTGAGGCGGACCTCCACCCCGTCCGCCTCGTCCGTGTAGAAGGCGGGCGCGCCTGCCCGCTTCACCTCCTCGGCCACACCCTCGTCGAGCTCCAGCGGAACCTCCCGCCACGATTCCCAGGCCCCGTCGCGGTGGATCCGCGCCTCGGCGGTCAGCCCGCTGTCGACGGCGGACTCCTTCTTCCAACTGAGACCGATCGACGAGAAGCGTTCCCCCGTGATCTCACCGGTGGAGAACACCGTCCCGGCCGGTGACGCCGCCTTCGCCGACAGGGCGCCGGAGGGCTTGCCCTTGCTGTCGGTGAGCGTGGCCTCTTCGACCTGAGTGGAATCCGCCGCCGTCGCCTCGACCGCCGTCGCCGCGGTACCGGTACCCGTGACGGCGAGGGACGCCGTCAGTGACACCACACCGAGAGCGACCGCGGGGATCGTCTTACGAAAACGCATGAACTTCCCTATGTCGTAACCATGCAACTGGTAGAGCCATCATCGGACTTCGCGCACACCTCCTCCCCGGAGGTGCGCCGGCCGAAAGGACATCATCGACCCGCGCGCGTTGCTCATGAGGTCAGATGCACGCTCCGCGCCGGAGGTTCTCGTCTCGGCACGACCATTCGAGCACGCGCGCCCGGGCCGCTCGCCGGAACCCTCCCCGATCACCTGGAGCGCCTGGGCGTGGCCCCGGCCACGCTGGAGACGGTCGCCTTCACCCACCTGCACGACGGAACCGAGACAGCCGAGGGAGTACGTTCCTGGGCGCTGCCCGGACACACCACCGGGCACACGGCCTGGATCCTCGGCACCGGTGACGGCCGCCGGATCGTGGCCTTCGGCGACGCCATGCACTCACCCGTGCAGTTCCGGGACCCGACTGGGAGGCCGTCCTCGACCACGACCGTGCCCAGGCCGAGCACTCACGCCGCCGACTCGTGGAACTCCTGGCCCAGGACGGCGTCTTCGGCTTCGGCGTGCACTTCGCCGATCAGCAACTCGGCACCGTCGACGACACCGGCCACTGGCGCCCGTGGGAGGACGGGGCGGAGCATCGGCCGGGGCGGGTGGCGTGCCGTTGACCTGCCGAGCCGTCTCGCGTCACCTCCGCCGCTGGTCGGCGCGGAGTTCGAAGTCGCCGTAGCTGTTGTCGACCGGGTTGACCGTGACCCCGGGGGCGACGATCTCGTCGATGGCGTCGAGCACGTCGGCCGACAGCGTGACATCGGCGGCGGGCAGGAACGCCTCCAACTGTTCCATGGTGCGGGGCCCGATGATCGCCGAGGTGACGCCGGGGTGGTTGATGACGAAGGCGACGGCGAGCTCGATGAGCGTGAGACCGGCCTTCTCCGCCAGGACGGCGAGTTGTTCGACGGCGTCGAGCTTGCGCTGGTTGGCGGGGGTGCTCATGTCGAAGCGGGCCTGGGGCCGGGCCGCGGAGGCGGGCCCCTCGGTGGCGTGCTTGCGGTAGCGGCCGGAGAGCCAGCCTCCGGACAGCGGGCTGTAGGTGAGGGTGCCCATGCCGTGGCGGCGCACGGTGGGCAGGACGTCCTCCTCGATGCCGCGGACCAGGATCGAGTACGGCGGCTGCTCGGTCACGAACCGCTCCAGGTTCCGCTCGCGCGAGACCCACTGGGCCTCGACGATCTGGGAGCCGGAGTAGGACGAGGAGCCGATGTAACGGATCTTGCCCTGGTGGACGAGGTCGGAGAGAGCGCCGAGGGTTTCCGAGACGTCGGTGTCGGGGCTGGGGCGGTGGACCTGGTAGAGGTCGATGTGGTCGGTGCCGAGCCGCCGCAGGGAGTTCTCGACCTCGCGGATGATCCAACGCCGCGAGCCGCCCCGCTGGTTGAGGTCGTCCTGGTCCATCGGCATGAAGAACTTGGTCGCCAGGAACACGTCCTCGCGGCGGTCTTTCAGGGCCTTGCCGACGATCTCCTCCGAGACACCGGCGGAGTACACGTCCGCGGTGTCGACGAAGTTGACGCCCGCGTCGAGGGCGCGGTGGATGATCCGGATCGAGTCGGCTTCGTCCTCGTTGCCCCAGGGGCCGAACATCATCGCGCCCAGGCAGAGCGGGCTGACCTGGACGCCGGTGCGGCCGAGCGGTCGGTACTGCATCAGTCTGTTCTCCTCGGATGTGGTCGGTCGTTCACGGGGGGAACGACGGTGCCGGAACCGGCCCAACTGGCGAGCAGGCCCAGGGCCTCCCGCTCCCGGGAGTCCGGTTCGGGGGTGTAGAAGTTGAGACGCAGGCCGGGATCGGCCGGCAGGTCCATCGCCTCGTAGGGCAGCGAGAGATCGCCGACCAGCGGGTGGTGGAGGTTCTTGACACCGGAACGGTGGAACTTCACGTCATGACGGGCCCACCGGCGGGCGAAGTCGTCGCTCTTGGTCGTCAGCTCTCCGATCAGATCGGTGAGCGCCTTGTCGTGGGGTGCCCGGCCCGTCTCGGTGCGCAGGAAGGCGACCGCGTCGTCGGCGCCCCTTTCCCAGTCCGTCCAGAACTCCTGGCCGGCGGGGTCGAGGAACAGGAAGCGGGCGCTGTTGACCGGACCGCGCCGGGCGAACAGCGGCGAGTCGAAGACGGGTGCGTACAACGCCCGTCCCAGCCTGTTGGCGGCCAGGATGTCGAAGCGCGCGTTGCGCACGTACGCCGGCACGTCGGTCATCGAGTCGAGCAGCCGCAGGATCGTGTGCCGCACACGGGAGGCGGTCACCGTGGCCCGTCGGCCCGACGGCGTCGCCGCGCGGGCCAGGTCGTAGAGGTGGGTGCGTTCGGCCTCGTCCATCTGGAGTGCGTGTGCGAGGGCGTCGAGCACCGAGTCCGAAGCGCCGGTGAGATTCCCCCGCTCCAGCCGGATGTAGTAGTCCACACTCATGCCGGCGAGCAGGGCGACCTCCTCGCGGCGAAGGCCGACGACACGACGGTTCACGCCGTAGACCGGCAGCCCGGCCTGCTCCGGGGTGATCCGAGCCCGCCGGGTGCTCAGGAACTCACGGACCTCGGCGGCCAGTGTCCTCCTGTCGGTGTCAGCCATGCTCAGGCCCCGGAGCTTCTGCGGTGGCGGCGAGGGCGGACATGCGGTGGCTCCTTCTGATCGTCGTGAATCTGTGCCGGTCTCCTCACGGTAGATCCGTCGGCGAGTGCCTGCGAGGTACTGCCATTACCTGGAAGAGCAGTGACTCCCACGTACGGGCCGAGGCGCGGTTCTCTGGAGAAGGCCGAGGTCCCGGCCGATCACGACCGGACCAACCGAACCAGGACGAACCAAACCGAACCGAACTAAACCAGACCTGACTAAACAAGACCGGACTAAACCCGGACCGGACCAAACTGGACCGGGCCGGAGGCCGATCTGGAGGAGCACCGTGCGCGCAGCGCCTTTGTCCAGGTGGAGCGGCTTCCTGCCGATGGCGCTGGTCACTTTCGTCCTCGCGGTCCAGGTGCCGCGGTTGCCGGAGCGGGTGAGCAGGCCGAAAGTGCTGCTTACCGGGTCGCCCTGACCACGGCCGGCTTGGCCTGGCTCGGCCGTCCTGCTCCCGTTCGCGGTCCTGGCCGTCGTCATCCTCATCGTGCCCTCGCGGGCCACCCGCACCGAAAGGTCCCTGTGATGCAGACCCTCACCCTCAACAACGGCGTCGAGATGCCCGCCCTCGGGCTCGGCGTCTTCCAGACCCCGCCGGACGAGACCCGGGCCGCCGTCACGGCCGCGCTCGACCTCGGCTACCGGCACATCGACACCGCAGCCGCGTACGGCAACGAACGCGAGGTCGGACAGGCCATCCGCGCCTCCGCCGTGCCCCGCGACGACATCTTCGTCGAGACGAAGATCTGGATCAGCGACTACGGCTACGACGAGACCCTGCACGGCTTCGACAAGAGCGCCGCCAAGCTCGGCGTGGACCGGATCGACCTGCTGATCCTGCACCAGGCCCTCCCGTCGGACTTCGACAGGACCCTCGCCGCCTACCGCGCGCTGGAGAAGCTCCTGGCCGACGGCAAGGTCCGGGCGATCGGCGTCAGCAACTTCATGGTCGACCACCTGACCACGCTGCTCGACGCCACCTCCGTCGTCCCCGCGGTCAACCAGCTGGAGATCCACCCGTACTTCCAGCAGCGCGCGGTCCTCGACTTCGACGCCGAGCACGGCATCATCAACCAGGCGTGGTCCCCCATCGGCGGCATCACCTTCTACCCGGGGTACGGCGAGAACCGCAGGAGCGTCCTCCAGGATCCGGTGGTCACCGGCATCGCCGAGGCACACGGCAGGAGCCCGGCCCAGGTGCTGCTGCGCTGGGGTCTCCAGCACGGCCGCTCGGTGATCCCCAAGTCGACCAGGCGCCACCGGATCGCCGAGAACACCGACGTCTTCGACTTCGAGCTCACCGCGGACGAGTTGAAGGACCTCGACGGCCTGGAGACCGGCCGCCGCGGAGGTCCCGAGCCTGAGAACGTCACCCTCGCCGAGTTCGGCCGCGCCATCCCCGAAGCCTGACATCACCTCCTGCCCGCGACAAGGACAAGGAGGATGAGTAGTGGCAGGGCTTGAGCTCGTCGTGATCCTCGCCTGCGCGCTGCTGGTGAGCGGCGTGCTCGCCCACCGGCTGCGGGTGGCCGCTCCCGTCCTGCAACTGGCCGCCGGGATCCTGCTGGGGTTCGTGCCGGCGCTGCGCGGGACGGAGCTGCCGCCGGACATCCTGCTGCTCGTCTTCCTGCCGGTGATCCTGTACTGGGAGAGCGTCACCACGTCGCTGCGGACGATCCGCCGGGATCTGCGCGGCATCGTCCTGACCGGCACGCTCCTCGTGGCCTGCACCGCCTGGGCGGTAGCGGCCCTCGCCCACGCGCTCGGCCTGCCCTGGGGGCCGGCCTGGGTGCTGGGGGCCGCCGTCGCACCGACCGACGCCACCGCGGTCGGCGTGGTCTCCCGCCTCCTGCCCCACCGCAACATCACGCTGCTGCGCGCCGAGTCGCTGATCAACGACGGCACGGCACTGGTCGTCTACGGTCTGGCGGTCGGCGTCACCGTGGGCTCCGAACACCTCTCCACCACCCACATCAGCGCTCTCGTGGCGCTGTCCTACGGGGGCGGGATCGCGGTCGGCGTGGCGGTGGCCTGGCTCGGCGTCAGGGTCAGACGCCGCGTGAGCGCCTTGGGCGACACGCTGCTGGACAACCTCACGATTCTGCTGATCCCGTTCAGCGCTTATCTGCTGGCCGAGTTCATCGGGGCGTCGGGGGTGCTCGCGGTGGTGGTGTGCGGGCTGATCATGAGCCAGGCCGGGCCGAGCCTGGGCCGGGCAGCGGCCCGGCGGCAGACGGAGGCGTTCTGGTCGCTGGCGATGTACCTGCTCAACGGTGCCCTGTTCGTCCTGGTCGGGCTGGAGGCGCAGGCAGCGGTACGGGGCCTCTCGGGCACCGCCCTGCCCCAGGCTCTGCTCATGGTGGTAGCGGTCTACGGTGCTCTGGTCGCCGTCCGGTTCCTGTTCCTGTTCGTCTCGGTGTACGCGATCAGAGCGCTGGACAGGCGTCCCCAGCAGCGGGAACGCCGTATGAGCCACCGGGCCCGTGTGGTGAGCGCCCTGGCCGGGTTCCGGGGGGCCGTCTCCCTGGCGCTGGCGCTGTCCGTGCCGTACACCGTCGGCTCGGGCGCTCCGTTCCCCGATCGCGACGCCATCGTCTTCGTCACCGCGGGCGTCGTCGTGGCCACCCTCGTGGTGCAGGGGCTGGTCCTTCCGGCCGTCACCCGCCGGGCCGGGCTGCCCCGCGACACGGACACCGAGCGTGAACTCGGTCTGGCCCGGACCACGGCGTCCGAGGCCGCACTCGACGCCCTCCCCGCGGTGGCGGCCGACCTCGGTACCGACGCCGAGGTCGCCGAGCGGCTGCGGGCCGAGTACGAAACCCACCTGCGCACCCTGAACGCCGCCGGCGCCGCGAGCGCCCCGGGGTCGGGAGCACTCGTACGACGCCACCAGCAGGAGACCGCCCTGCGCCTGGCTCTCCTGGAACACAAGCGCTCCGCCGTCATCGGCCTGCGCGACCGGCACCGCATCGACGACGTCGTTCTCCTGCGCGTGCAGAAGCAACTGGACGCGGAGGAGACGCGCCTGGCCCAGGTGATGGACCCGGAGTGAGAGGCACGGCCGACGTTCCTCACCCCGTGCCCCCCTGAGCGGCGCGGCGACGACAACGAAGTCACCGCGTGCGTGGTCAGGGCATGCACCCGCAGGAGTCTTCGCCGTCCCGGTCCACCATTCCCGCGGGGACGCGTACATCGTGACGCGGCATGCTCACCACCCCTGCACTCCTGGCTGAAACCGCAGGTCAGGAACCCTTCCCCAGCGGCTCCAGAAAGCGTCACAGCCATCAGCGGCCTTCGCGAGGGCACCGGGTGCGGTACTCATGCGTGGCCCAACCGCCGGTCGAGTGCGGCACCGACGTCGGGGCAGTTGGCGCGGACGGTGTCGAGGAAGGCACCCAGCACCGGGGAGCGGTCCCGGTCGGCGAAGGACAGGACCAGGTCGGGCAGCGCCGTCTTCGGGGTCACCTCGCAGAACCGGATTCCCGGTCGCGGGGCCAACCGCATGCGGGAGGGCCCGAGGCCCACACCGACACCGCAGGCAGCCAGGCCCATGATCGTGTGCATGTCCCTGGCCATGGTCGCACCGTCCAGCGCGGCGGCGTCCTCCCCCAGCAGGGCGCGCAGCCCGCCGGCGATGGCGGGTTCGTCGTCCCCGGCGGCCACGATCAGCGGCTGCCGCCGCAACTGGTCCACGCTCACCGACACCTGGCCGGCGTAAGGGTGTGCGCTGCCGACGACGGCGATCAGATGATCGTGCCCGATCGGGACGGACACCAGATGCTCGGCCCCGGCGCCCCGTGGCGGTCCAAGGGTGACGGCCACGTCCAGTTCTCCGGCGATGAGAGCGGCGGTGCTGCGGCCGGACGCCATCTCGTGCAGCTCCAGCCGTACGCCGGAACGCTCGCGGCCGAACCGGCCCAGGACGTCCGGGAGCGGATCGAGCAGCGCGGAGGCGATGAACCCCAGCCGCAGCCGGCCCGTCTCACCGCGCGCCGCCCGTTCGGCGTCCACCTTGGCCGCCGCCATCTCCTCCAGTGCCCGCCGCGCCCGGGCGAGGAACGCCTCGCCCGCGGCGGTCGGGAACACTCCCTGGCGCGTACGGTCGAACAGCCGGGCCCCGGTCTCGCGCTCCAGGTCGGCGATCTGTTTGGACAGCGGGGGCTGTGCGATGCCCAGCGCGCGGGCGGCCCGGCCGAAGTGCCCGTACTCGGCGAGGGCGAGCGCGTACCGCAGATGCCGCGCTTCCATGACCGCTCCGTCCATACATGCGAAGTATCGCCACCCAGCGTGCCATATCTTTCCCTGGATCGATCCGCCGTCGCCGACTGGGATGGGAGTCATGCAGCCCTCCCCGAACAGCGCGAACACCGAAAGCACCGCAAGAACCCAAAACGCCGTGAACGCCGTGAACACCGCGAACACTGCGAACTACGCGGACACCGTTCTGGACACCACCGTCTTTGTTCTCGTCCACGGTGCCTGGCACGGCTCGTGGCAGTGGGCGGCGACGCAGCGGGCACTCGCCGGTCTCGGCACCGCGAGCATTGCCGTCGACCTGCCAGGACACGGCTTCGGCGCTCCCCTGCCCAGCGGGTACCTGCTGCCCGGCCGCCCCGGTCTGCTGACCGAGAGGTCGCAGCTCGCCGACGTGACGATGGACGACTGCGCCGACGCGGTCCTGGACACACTGCGCCAGGCCCGCCGCTACGGCCGCGTCGTGCTCGTCGCGCACAGCGCGGGCGGCGGCCCCGCGTCGCTGGCCGCGGAGCGCGCGCCCGAGCTGGTCGACCGCATCGTCTACCTCTCCGCGTTCGTCCCTGCCGGCCGCCCCCGGTTCTTCGACTACCTGAGCGCGCCCGAGAACGCCACCGCACGGGGGCAGGACCTCAACCTCGGTGATCCCCAGGCACTGGGAGCCGTACGGATCGACCCGCTCTCGCCGGACCCCGCCTATGTCGAGGAACTGCGGCAGACCCACTACCACGACACACCCCCCGACCGCTTCGACCGCTGGCGCTCCGCGCTCAGTCCCGACCTGCCGCTGGCCGTCCCGGCGACCCCCATCACCTTGACCTCGGCACGGTGGGGCCGTATCCCGCGTACCTTCCTGCGCTGCGCGGAGGACCGGGCGCTGCCGACCGCCGCACAGGACCTGATGATCGCGGAGGCCGACCGGGCCATGCCGGGCGAGCCGTTCACCGTCCGCACGCTGCCGGGCGGCCACAGCCCGTTCGCCGCCCGCCCGCAGGAACTCGCCGAAGCCCTGGCCCGGTGAACGGCCAACTCGTCCTGCTGCCTGACGGGATGTGCGGCGATGCGGCTTCGGCTCAGGCCGCTGCCGCCGGGTAGAGGAGGCAGTCCTCGGGGCGGATCAGCAAGTTGATCTCCTGGCCCGTGTGCCGGACCGGGCTCTCGGCGTGGAGGTCGATGTCTCCGACGGACAGCTGGTACTCGAAGCGGGCACCGGTGTAGGAGCACTGCTTGATCGTCGCGCGCAGGACGTTGACGCCGTCCTCGGCTGTGTCCGCGCGCTCGGTGAGTGTGATGCGTTCGGAGCGCAGGCCGATGGTCGCGTCCTGGCCCGCCCTCGCACCGTCCGGCCGTAGCACCTTCAAGTGCTGGCCCGTCGTGCCGAGTTCGACCCGGATGGTCCGGCCCTCCGCGGGCGCCTCGTCGATACGGCCGTCGAGGAGGTTGCAGCGGCCGATGAAGCCGGCGACCTGCGGAGTGGCCGGGGTCTCGTAGATCTCGGTGGGGGTGCCGACCTGCTGGAGGCGGCCGTGCATGAACACGGCGATGCGGTCCGACAGGGACATGGCCTCGATCTGGTCGTGGGTGACGTAGACCGTGGTGATGCCGAGGTCGCGCTGGAGTTCCTTGAGCCACAGGCGGGCCTGGTCGCGCATCTTTGCGTCGAGGTTCGACAGCGGCTCGTCGAGGAGCAGGACACCCGGCGAGTACACGATGCCGCGGGCGAGCGCGACGCGCTGCTGCTGGCCGCCGGAGAGCTGGTGCGGATAGCGGTCTCGCAGGTGCAGCATGTCGACCTTGGTGAGGACGTCGTCGATGAGGTGGCGCTGCTCGTCCTTGGGGACCTTGCGGAGTTTCAGCGGCAGGGCGAGGTTGCCGGCGATCGTCATGTGCGGCCACAGCGCGTACGACTGGAAGACCAGGCCCAGGTTGCGGGCTTCGGGCGGGATGGTGGTGCGCCCCTGCCCCTTCCTGTCCGCGGCCGCGTCGAAGAAGACCTCGTCGCCGACCCGGATGGTGCCGGAGTCGGGGCTGTCCAGGCCCGCGACGCAGGACAGGGTCGTGGACTTGCCGCAGCCCGAGGGGCCGAGAAGGGTGAAGAACTCGCCGTCCGCGACGGTGAAGTCGATGCCTTCCAAGACCGTGGTGCCGTTGAAGGACTTGGTGATGTTCTCGACGGCCAGCTCAGGCATGGGACTTCTCCTTCATGGGCTTCACGGACTTCTTGTCCTGCTGGGAATTCCTGTCGCGCAGCAGGAGGCCGGCCAGGCCGGCGACGAGCGCGGTGACGGCGATCTGCAGGGTGGCGAGCGCGGCGACGGAGCCGGTCTCGCCCTGGGTCCACAGGTCGATGGCGGTGGTGCCGATGACCTGGGACTCGGCCCCGGCGAGGAACATGGCGGGGGCGTACTCGCGGATCATCTGGGTCCAGATGAGGAGGAAAGAGGCGAGCATCGCCGGGACCAGGAGGCGGATCAGAATCCGGGAGACCGTGCGCCACCAGTCGGCGCCCACGACGCGCGCGGCGTTGTCGAGTTCGGAGCCCAGTTGCATCGTCGCCGGGGAGATGGCCCCGTACGCCGAGGGCAGGGCGCGCACGCCGAACGCGATGATCAGGGCGAAGAGCGTGCCGCGCACCGCGTCGCCGCCCGGCATCCAGGCGAACGCCCAGAAGAAGCCGATGCCGATGATCAGGCCCGGCACCGCGTGCGGTGACTGGGCGGTGGTCTCCAGGAGGCGGGCGAAGCGGAAGTCGGAGCGCCGGGCCACCAGGACCACGACCGTGCCGAACAGGGTGACCGCGACCGCACCGATGAACGCGATGGTGATGCTGTTGGTGATCGACTCGGTGTACGGCGCGTAGGCGAAGATCAGCCGGAAGTTGTCCAGCGTGAACAGGCCGAACGGGTTCACCAGCGGCGTCAGCAGCGAGGTGAACGCCCGCATGACCAGCGCGATCATCGGCAGCAGCGCACCGAAGACGACATAGATCCCGACGAAGGCGAAGCCGAGCCACTTCCAGCCGCCGATGTCGAGGAGCCCCGACCGGTTGGCCTTGCCACGTACGGAGACGAACCGCTGAGCCTGCTTGAGCAGCCGAACCTGCATCACGACCAGGCCGACCGTGGTCAGCAGCATGAAGGCCGAGGCCGCGCCGAGCAGGCCGTAGTCCGGGTTCACCGAGTCGATGCCCTGCTCGTACAGGAAACTGGAGAAGAGTGTGATCTCGGCGGGCTGGCCGAGGATGAGCGGAATGGAGAGGGTCTCGACTGCCGTGCCGAAGATCAGCAGGCCCGCGTAGAGCATGGGAGGGCGCAGCATCGGTACGACTACCGAGCGCAGGACGCGCAACGGTCCCGCGCCGACGGTGCGGGCAGCGTTCTCCAGTGAAGTGTCGGACGCGGCCAGGGCGTTGGCGCAGAAGAGGTAGGCAATCGGGACCTGCGCGACGGCCTCGACGAACGCCATGCCGGGCAGCGAGTACAGGTTCCACGGCGCCCAGCCGAGCGACTCGCGGACGGTGGTGGTGAGGAATCCGGCGGGGCCGTAGACGACGATCCAGCCGAAGGCGAGGACGAGCGGCGAGATGTAGATCGGCCAGCGCAGCACCTGGCCGAACAGCCGGGCGGCGGGGAAACGGGTGCGTTCGAGCAGGACCGCCATGGGTACGGCGATGGCGAGCGCGAACACCGTCGTGAGGGCGGCGAAGAACAGGGTGTCCAGGATGATCGAGCCGAAGCCCGCCTCGGTGAACAGGTGCGCGTAGTTGGAGAACGTGAAGGCGCCGCCCGCCGCGTACAGCGGCTGATCGCGTATCGACTGGTAGAGGATCGGGACGACCGGCGCGAGCACCAGGGCCGCGGTGACGAGGAACGTCAGCCAGTGAATGGTGACTTCACGCCCGGCGCCGAACAGGCGCCGGTACTGCGGCGTGCCCAGTGCGCCGGCGCGTGGGGCGCTGCCGCGGGACGGGCTCGGCGCCTCGGGGGTGTGGGTGGCCATGGCAACTCCATACGAACAGGCCAATAAGGAAAGGGAGTTGAGGTGGGGAGGCAGGGGCGTCAGCCCGCCGCCTTCTCCCAGCGCGCGAGGTACGCCTCCTGCGTCTTCTCCGGTACTCGCTCGTAGCGGTAGACGTGGACACGGTCGGCGCCGAGCTTGCGCCGCATGTCCTGAAGGCTGTCCGTGGCGTCCTGCCGCACCCCTGACCTGTACGGCACGAGGCCGCCGTCGGCGACGGACTGCTGGCCCTTCACCGAGAGTACGAAGTCGAGGAAGAGGCGCGCGGTGTTCGGATGGGGCGCCGTCTTCACGATCGATACACCGCGCGGCATGACGATGGTGCCCTCCTCGGAGTAGCTCCAGCCGAGGAGGCCGCCGCTGCTCTCGGCGGCCGGGATGACGACGCCGCCGCTGAGGTTGATCGAGAAGTCGTACTCGCCCGAGACGACCTTCTCGACGAGGGCGCCCGAGGAGTGGTCGGAGCGGGTGAAGGGCAGCAGCCGTCGGAAGGTGTCCCAGCCGTCGGGGACCATGCTGGTGTAGCCCTGGTTGCTGGCGTAGCCGTAGGCGTTCGACGGGTCGTACACGCCGATCCGGCCGCGGAAGCGGGACGGTTTCGCCTCGACGATGTCGGCCAAGGACTTGAGCCCCGTGGGGTATTGGGACGGGTCGATGGTCTTGCGGTTGTAGAGGACGGCGACCGGGTCGGTCGACATGATCCAGACTCCGGGGAGTATCTCGCCCCAGGGGGGCAGGTGGTCCTTCTCCGGCGAACGGTAGTCGGCGGCGATGTTGCGGGTGGCGTAGTCCCCCCACAGCGGGCCGCCGTTGTTGACCAGCAGATCGACGGGGGAGGTGCCGCTGGCGTTCTCGCTGTAGTAGCGCTCGTAGACCGCCGAGCCGCCCAGGTTGGTGGCGCGGACGTCGGTGATCCACGGGTAGCGGTCCATGAAGGCGTCGAAGATCGGCTGCCAGTTGGTCTGAGAGGTGTTCGAGTAGATGAGGAGCTTCTTCTCGCGCCGTGAGGCGTCGACCAACTTGCCGTACGTGGACGGGTAGTGGGCGGGCACCGGAGGGGCGGCGGCGTTCGCCTCGTCACCGGAGCAGCCGGAGAGCGTGCCGGCGCCGGCGGCGAGGAGACCTGCGGCCGCGGCACCGCGCAACAGGTGGCGGCGGGGTGGCGCGGCGGCGGGCCCGGGTCGGGTGGGAGACATAGGGGGCTCTTCTCGGGTATGGCGCGACGGCGCTGTCAGCAACTTCGAGAGACCGGCGGGGCCGGGGAGCGTGGTGGCGCATATGTACGGGCGGGCAGGGTGGGTCGCGTAGTCGCGAGCCCGGTTCAGGACGCCGCGACCGCACGGCGCACCACGTAGGGCAGGAGTCCGCCGTGGCGGAGATAGGCCAGTTCCTGGCGGGAGTTGAGGCGCAGGCGGAGGGGGGCCGTCGTACGCGAGCCGTCGGGTCGGGCGAGGTGCAGCGTGATGCGGTTCGTGCCGACGTGGAGGTCGTCGACGCCGGTGAAGGCGAGGTCTTCCTCTCCGGTGAGGGCGTACGCCGACGCGTCCTCGCCCTCGTCGAACTCCAGCGGCAGTACGCCCATCCCGATCAGGTTGCTGCGGTGGATCCGCTCGTACGACTCGGCGACGACCGCCCGCACCCCGAGCAGCGCCTGCGCCTTGGCGGCCCAGTCGCGGCTGGAGCCCACCCCGTAGTTGCGGCCCGCGACGACCACCAGGTCGTAGCCCGCCGCGAGATAGGTGGGCGCGGCCTCGTGCACGGGCAGGACTGCGGTGCGGTCGGCGGTGTGGGCGTGGCCGCCTGAGAGATCGTGCGCCGGGTCGAGGAGTCGGTTGGTGACGGCGGCGTTGGTGAAGGCGCCCCGCAGCATGACTTCGTGGTTGCTGCGGCGGGTGGAGTACTGGTTCAAGTCCCGCCGTGCGACGTTGCGTTCGGTCAGCCAGCGCCCGGCGGCGCTGCGCAGCGGGATGGCGCCGGCCGGGGAGATGTGGTCGGTGGTGACGTCGTCGCCGAGCAGGAGAAGCACCTTGGCGCGTTCGATGCGCAGCCGGTCCGGGGCTGTGGCGGGCAGCTCGGTGAGGTGCGGCGGGCGCCGGATGTAGGTCGACTCGGGGTGCCAGGCGAAGCGGGTGCCGCCGGGGGCTCGGATGTCGCGCCAGGCCGGGGTGCCCTCGCGCAGGCGTGCGGCGTTCGCGCGGAACATCTCGGGGCGCACGGACGCGGCGACTCGGGCGGCGACCTCCTCGTCCGTGGGCCACAGGTCCTTGAGGAAGACGGGGGCGCCGTCGGTGTCGGTGCCGAGCGGGTCGCGTTCGAAGTCGTGCAGGATCGAACCGGCCAGGGCGTAGGCGATGACCCAGGGCGGGGAGGCGAGATAGGACTGGCCGATGCGCGGGTTGACGCGGCCCGCGAAGTTGCGGTTGCCGGACAGGACGGCCACGGAGTCGACGGCGCCGTCCTGCGCGAGACGCTCCACATCCTCCTGCAGCGGGCCCGAGTTGCCGATGCAGGTCATGCAGCCGAAGCCGACGATGTGGAAGCCGGTCCGCTCCAGGGCGGTGAGCAGCCCGCCCTCGCGCAGATAGTCCTCGACGACCCGGGACCCGGGCGACAGGGACGTCTTCACCCAGGGCTTCGTGTTGAGCCCGGCCGCCACGGCCCGCTCGGCGAGCAGCGCGGCCTGGACGATCAGCGCCGGGTTGGCGGTGTTGGTGCAGCTGGTGATCGCGGCGATGGCGACCGGCCCCTCGGGGAGTGGCTCCCCACATATCTCCGCGGGTACGGGAGCTGAGTGTGCGGTGGGCCGGAAGGAGCCCGGGACGTGGGACAGCGGCAGGCGCTGGTGCGGCAGGTCGGGCCCGGCGAGGCTCGGCTCCACCGTGGCCAGATCGAGGTCGATGACGTCGTCGTAGCGCGGTTCGGGGGTGGTGGCGGTGCGCTTGATTCCCTGCGCGGCGAGGTAGGCGTCGACGAGCCGTACGTGCTCCTCGTCCCGCCCGGTGAGCCTCAGATAGCCGGCGGTCTCGTCGTCGTACGGGAAGAAGACGCAGGTGGCGCCGTACTCCGGGGCCATGTTGGAGACCGCCGCCCGCTCCGCCCAGCCGAGCGCTTCCAGGCCGGGGCCGCAGAACTCGACGAACTGGTCCACCACGCCCTTGGCGCGCAGGAGTTCGGTCATGGTCAGGGCGAGGTCGGTGGCGCCGACACCAGGACTCAGCCGCCCGGTCACGCGCACGCCCACCACGCGCGGGAACGGAATGGTGACCGACTCGCCCAGCATCGCGGCCTGCCCCTCCAGGCCGCCGACGCCCCAGCCGACGACGCCGAGGGCGTTGATCATCGGGGTGTGGCTGTCGGTGGCGACGAGCACGTCCGGGTGCAGCCACGGGAGGCCGTCGTCCCGCGGGTCTCCTTCCTGCCAGACGACGCGGGCGAGGGTCTCCATGTTGACCTGGTGGATGATGCCGGTGCCGGGCGGCACGACCCTGAAGCCCCGCAGGCTGCGCTCGGCCCACTTCACGAACTGGTAGCGCTCGCCATTGCGGCGGAAGTCGATGAGCAGGTTGCGCTCGACGGCGTCGGGGCGGCCGTACTCCTCCACGATGACCGAGTGGTCGACGGTCAGATCCACGGGGATGGCGGGCTGCAGCCGCTCGGGGTCCCCGCCCAACTCGGCGACGCTGTCCCGCAGCGCGGCGAAGTCGGCGAGCGCGGGCAGACACGTGGTGTCGTGCAGCATGACCCGGTTCGGGTGCACCGGCACCTCGCAGTCGCCGCTGCCGCTCAGGGCGCGGGCGAGAACGTCGTCGAGCGCGGCGGGCGAGCGTCGGGCGACGTTCTCCACGAGGACCCGTACCGCGTACGGCAGTTCGTCGAGCCTCGCACCTGGCAGGAGCTGGTCCAGGGGGAGGTAACGGTACGCGTGGCCGTCGATGGTGAGGACGGCGGCGCGGGTGTTGGCGGGGGTGGGGTCTGCGGTCATGATCCCTGCTGTCGTTCCGGGACGGGCGGAGTCCACGGCTGCCGCGAGGGCGGCGCCTGCGACTGCCGGGCCCCATATTGTCTCAAGGTGCATATTGATACAACCGTTGGACGAGAGAACTTCCGGGGAACCTTGCCGAAGGAACCCCGAAGGAACCCCGAAGGAACCCCGAAGGAACCCGGGGCCCTCCGGAGGGGTGAGCGGACCAGGAGGAGCAGGGCGGTCAGCCGCCGGTCTTGATGATCCTGACCTTGTCCAGGTGACGGCGCAGGAACTCCGCCGCTTCCTCAAGGCGTCCGCTCTCGACCATGTCCAGCATCCGCAGATGCTCGCGGGCCTGGCCGGCGAGGCGGGAACGGTCCACCTGGTGGCGGTACTCGATGAGGCGGCGCAGCCGGTGCTGGCGGCGCGCGGCGTCGAGGAGGAACTGGTTGCCCGAGAAGCCCACGAGCATCTCGTGGAACGAGGCGTTGACGTGGAACAGCTCGGCGCGGGGCAGCAGCAGGATGTCGCCGCGCAGCAGCGCCTCCTGCTGCTTGCGGTGCCGGCCCGCCGCTTCCGGATCGATCGTGAAGCCCGGTTCGAGCAGGGCGTTCGGCTCGATGATCATGCGGAAGCGGTAGCTCTGATCGTGCGCCTCGACCGTCGAGAGCACCTGCTGGAACTCCCAGCCGCGCCCGCCCGGCCTGCGCCGCACCAGATCTTCGGAGTCCATGCGGGACAGGACCCGGTCGACCTGGCGGGGGGTGAGGCCGTAGGTGCGGCCGATGTCGGCCGACGTGAACGGGCCGGTGAACCGGCCGCCCACGTAGTCGTCGGCGATCCGGAAGTACGCGTCCTGCTCGATGTCCGCGCCCTCCCCCAGGTCGGTCCGCGTCAGCGTGGCCGCCCCGCGGTCGAGGAAGAAGCCGCGGTTGGGCTCGCGCCGCAGGATGCCGACTTCCGTGAGGAAGAGCATGGCCTTGCGGGCGGGGGTGCGGGAGACGTCCAGTTCGTCGGCCGCCCACTGCTCGGTGACATGGGCCCCCTCCGCGAGACCGCTGCGACGCAGCAGGTCCACGAGGCGAGTGGCGACGGAGGTGGTCAGGTTCGGCCGTGACATCAACCTCTGCGCTCTTCGGGCGGGGACATGGGACGCCTCATCTTAAGCGGCACGGAACGCCCGCAGAATTGTATTGAACATCGATCTGATACAAACTCTCGACGCGCCCCGCCGACCCGGGGCGCACCGACGCGACACCATCGAGAGGCACCCATGCAGACGACGACACCTGTCCCCACCGCCGACCTCGCCGACCAGTACGGCGACCAACTCCGGGTGTGCGACGTGCAGTTCACCTCGTACGGGTCGCTGCTCTCCTTCGCGGGCCCCGTACGGACCGTCTCCTGCCACGACGACAACAGCCTGCTGCACGAACTCCTGCGCACCCCCGGCGAGGGCTGCGTCGTGGTCATCGACGGCGGGGCCTCCCTGCATACCACCCTGTTCGGCGACCGCATGGCAGACCGCGCCCTGAGCAACGGGTGGGCGGGCGTCGTGGTGCACGGGGCCGTGCGCGACACCGCGGCCCTGGCCGGAATGGAACTCGGGATCCAGGCGCTCGGCACCAATCCGCGCAGGAGCGCGAAGGCGGGGGCCGGCGCGGTGGATGTGCCGGTGACGTTCGGCGGCGTGACGTTCGCCCCCGGCGACGTCCTGCATGCCGACGGCGACGGGGTGGTCCTTCTGCCGCGCGCCTGAGGGGCTCATGGCGCTCGGGGCACATGGCCCGTCGCGACCTAGGATGCTCGCGGGCTATGACGGCCGTTATAGATCTCGCACAGGATCGCGCTGTAACGATCGTCATAGGAGGCGGTCATGACCGTCATCACCGTGAACTCCCCGAAGGGACGCCTGAGTGCGCAACAGCGCCGCACGCCGGCCGAGACGCTGACCGATGCGGTGCTCGTGCCCGAGGTCGGTCAGTTCGCACCGGCCGCGCGGGTCGGGTTCCAGGTGCACTTCACGGAGCGTGAGCCGGACGCGATGGCCATCGGCGGCCGGCTTCTCGCGAACACCGGTCCCGGAGAGCGGCGTGTTCACCGAGGAGAAGGCAAAGGCGATCCGCACAGCGCTCGGCGCCTGAGCCGGGTCAGACCGACCGGCCGACAGCGCCGCTGATCACCGCTTCAAGCTGCCGCGCCACCTGATCCACAGCTCGCACGCTGCGCTGGGCGCGGCACATGGCGATCGCGCCCTCGACGGCCGCCACGACGAGGGCCGCGAGGCCGGGAGCCTGCTCGGCATCCGCGCCGTGCGCGCGCAGCGACTGTGCGAGCAGTCGCTCCCACTCCTCGAACGCCTCGGCGGCGGCGAGGGCCGGCGGGATCCCATCGAGCGGCGGCTCCTCGACAGAGACGGCAAGCACGGGGCAGCCGGCGCGGAAGTCACTCCAGACGACGATGCCGCGCCATACGTCGAGGAAGGCGCGCGGCCCGGCGACCGGCCCGCGTCCAGCGAGTCGCGCAGGATGCGGGACACCGCCGCGCCCGCGTACCGCACCGCCTCGGTGGCCAACTGCCCCTTACCCTCGGGGAAGTAGTGGTAGGTCGAGCCGAGCGGAGCCTTGGCGTGCTTGGCCAGTTCGCGGATGCTCGTGGCGTTCAGGCCGCGCCTGCTGATCATGTCGGCCGCACCGGCCACGATGCGCTCGCGCCATCCGAGAGGCTCGCCGCCCGGGGCCTGGAAGGGCTGGCCTTCACCACGGAACTCATGGTCAGCGAACTGGTGACGAACGCGATCCGCTACGGCAGTGATCCCGTCCGGCTGAGAAGGATCCTCCAGTCCACCTTGGTGTGCGAGGTTTCCGACAGCAGCCGCACCGCCCCACAACTGAGCCGAACAGACGAGCTGAGCGACGCCACGCCGGGACCGTGCAACGCCTGTCCCCGAGTGCCCGGCCACCTCACGCGAGGTCGGACAGCAAGAGGTCCAGCTCCCTCTCCTCCTCGACACGTACGCCGAGTTCCGCGACGGCAGCCGCGAGCGCGGGTTCCCAGGGGGTCTCGGTCGGGGTGCCGACGAGCGGTGACGGCGGGGGTGAGGTGTTGCGGGACACGGCGGCGCGGTAGTCAGCAGCCGTGTAGCGCCAGGGCCGCCAGGGGACGCGGCGGTGAAGGACGCCGGCGATCCGGAGCCCGCCCCAGTCGAAATCACCGTGGTAGTGCAGGGTCGCTCCGTGTTCGTGCAGCCCTCGGAGCAGGGTGAGGGCGGCGGCGGAGGGCTGCCCCTGGAGACAGACCAGGGGTGGGCACGCGGGGCCGAGGGTGTCGGCCGCCGCCGCGAGGACGGTCGGGTTCTCGCAGATCCACACCGCCGGAGGGGCGATGTCGAGTGGCCGGCGGGTGAGCCGGCGCAGGGTGAGTACGAACGGTTCGCCCTCTTCGGCCATCCGGTCCAGGGCCGGGGTGCCCCGCAGGTTCAGAGTCAGGACGGTCGAGGACAGCTCGTCGCGGAGCAGTCCCGCCGAGGCCCACACCTCGCGTCGCCATTCGGCGCCCTGGCCGTCGGGGAAGCCGGTCAGGGCGCGGGCCCCGGACAGGGTGAGCGTGGCCAGCGGTGTGCCGTCGTCAAGTGCGTGGGCCGAGCCGAGGACCTGGGCGGCGAAGGCGGGCAGCGAGACGGCCGGATCGGTGGGAAGTACCCGCAGAGCGGCGCACGCCCCGGCGAGCAGGGTGCGCGTGGTGTCGGGGACACGGCCGAGGCGTCGCGCGAGGCCATCGGCCCGTACCTGGGCGGCCCAGTCCGCCAGCGGAGGGACCGACGCGGTGAGCTCGTCAAGGGGGGCGTGCGCCCACTGCCATGCCGCTTCCTCCTCCTGTCGGGCCTGGGCGAGCGGGGTGACAGGGCCGGTGAGCGCTTCGACGGCGACGGCGAGGCCGTCAGGGCTGGCGCCCGAGCGGCGCAGTACGGCGTCGACCGCGTCCAGCCGCACGGTCAGAGACCTGCCGCCACCGGGGGCTCGGGCGAGAAGTCGTTCGACCGCCGCCCGCTGGGCCGCAGTGGGATCGCCCAGAGACACGGAACCGGTCAGGGGCTGCCCGGCCACCAGACGTCGGCGCGCTCGTTCGACGAGCCAGGCGAGGTCCGGTGTGCCGAGCAGCCGGGCGAGCCGGGGGCCGTCGATCGCTCCGGTCCCGGGCTCAGGCCCGTGTGTCAGTTCCACAACGGCTCGGGCTCCTCCAGCCGGCGCGCGTCCCGTACGGGGTCCTCGCGGCGCTGCCGTCGCGTACCGTCCCACTCCCAGCGGGTGACGAGGACCGCCGCCACCTCGTCGATCCGGGACAACTGGGCGATGGCGATGCCGGGCACCTGCGGGTAGCAGGCCCACTCCCGTTCGCTGGTCATCACCACGTCGAGGTCGAAGACGCTCAGCAGGCCGAGGCATTTGGCGCGGGAGTCGTCGTCCACGCCGGCGAACGCCTCGTCGAGGGTGACCAGGCGGGGCGCGTGCGGGCTGCCCGCGCTGGCGTAGTGCGAGGAGGCGGCGGCGAACAGCGGTACGGAGACGGCGAGGACGCGTTCGCCGCCGGAGGCGGGGCCGGTGGCCGGGACCCACCGCCCGTGCTGGTGGCGTTCGACACCGAACTCGTGCCAGGAGCGGTAGTCGAGCGCGGCTGTGAGGTGTTCGAGCCGGCTGCCCGAGCCGTCGTCGGACTGCTGGCGGGCGATCTGGGCCTGGAGGAACTCGCCGACCGCCGTGCGGTCTTCGGCCGTCCAGGCGTCGGCGGACTGGCGCAGCCGGTCACGGGCCTGGGCGAGTCCGGGCGGGGCCTTGCGTGAGGCCCGCCACACCAGGCGGAGCTTCATGCCGGTGGAGGTGGGGCGGTCCTCCAGTTCGGTGTTCATGTCCCGCACCTGCCGTTCAGCGGTGCCGATGAGTTCCTGGAGGGTGCCGGCGACCTCGGTGATCAGGTGGGTTTCGAGGATCTCACGTTCGTGCGCGGACAGGATGCGGGTGAGCTCTCCGGCCTCCGTGGCGAGCGCGTCGGCGAGTTCGGGTACGGCCCGCTCGCGGCCCTGGTAGACGATGTCGACGACCATGCCGTCCTCGACCATGCGGGCGGATGCGCTGTGCCCGTGCCGGGACAGGGTGTCCTGCAGCGTCTTGAGTTCCTCGCCGAGCCGTCGCTGGACGCGTTCCCAGGCGGCATCCGTGTCGTCGGTGGCCGACAGGCCGGAGTCGATGGCGCGGGCGAGCGCGATGGCCGGGGTGGCGGCCCAGGGACCGTCGTCCGAGCCGGGGACGGCGAGCTCCGGCAGTGCGACCGCGACGAGTCCGGTGGCCGTGAAGCGCTGGAGCGCGGCGATGGCCTCCGCGCGTGCGTCGACGGCTTCGGCAAGGTCCATCTCCATCCGCTCGATCCGCCCCTCGGCCCGCACGGCCTCCCGGTCCGCCTCGGTGTGACGCCGTCGGGCGTTCTTCTGCTCGGTCTGGCAGATCCGTTGCGCCTCGGCCGTCTCGGCGAGTCGCCGTTCGAGTTCGGCGACGGCGGCGCCGACGGTGGAGCGCAGCGTCCGGTGGCGCTCGTCGGCCGCCGCCGCCTCGCGCGCCGCGAGTTCGGCCCGCTCGGCGAGGTCGACGACCCGCTGCTCAGCCTCGGCCGCCTCGGCACGTTCGTCGTCCACCTGCCGTACGGCCTCGCCTCGTTCGCGTAGCGCGGGCCACAGAGCGGCCAGCGTGGTGGCGAGGGAGCCGAGGGCGTGACGCACGGCGGTGAGTCCGGCCCGGTCGGCGGGCAGCCCCAGATCAGCGGCGACCTCGGCGAGTTCGGCGGCGGCCCTCTCGGCGTGCCCGCCTGCCTCGGTGACCTCGGCAGCACGCTCCTCGTACCGCGTGCGGGCCTTGCGTACGGTCTCGGCGGCGGCGCTCACGAGCGCGTGTGCCCTGGTCAGCGATGACTCGTCGGGGACGTCGGCGAGCTCGGCGTCGAGTGTGCGACGGCGTGCCGCGATCACCTCGGTCCGAGCCGCGAGTGTGTCCGACTCCTCGCGCAGGGAAACGAGTTCGATGCCGAGCACGGCGGCGCGGGCCCGGCGCGCCGCCTCGCGCGCGCCCTCGCCTACGTACGTGGCGGCGGGCTTGGCCCAGGTGCCGGTGAGTGCGCCGACCCTGAAGCGTCCGTCGGGTGCCACCCATGTCTCGGCTTCTCCCCCGCCGTCGAGACCGATGGCGGCGAGCAGCCGGGTCACGGTCGTCCCGTCCAGGGCAGCGGCCTGTCCACCGCCGTGGTCCACGGCCGGGCACAGCACGTCTGCCAGCGAGGGGCCGCTGACCGGTCCGCTCGACGGGGAGAGCAGGACGTCGTGCCCATCGACGGCGAGGGCGGAGCCGTCGGGCAGCACCCAGGCGTCGAGGAGGCCGGAGGCTTCGAGTGCCGCTTCGAGCCCGGCACGCTCTGGATCGGGCAGTTCGTCACGGAAGTCGACCAGGCGCCAGAGCGGCGCGCCCGGCAGCCGTTCGCGAAGGCCGGGGGTGCGCGTCGCCGGGGGCTGGGGCTCGCGTCCGCCGCCGGCTTCCAGCGCGGCGAGCTCCCGCCGTGCCTCGTCGGTGCGCGCCGCCAGCTCCGAAGTCCTGCGGGCGGCTTCGGCCGCCTGGTCGGCGAGGTCCGCCGAGCGGGCGGTGTGTGCCCGGGTCGCATGGACCCGCGCCGGGTAGGGGCCGTCGAGGTGACGGGTCCATTCCTGGAGTTCGTCCAGGAGGCCGGTCTCGTCGGAGAAGGCCAGCTCCTTCCAGGCGCGGGCGCGTTCGCGTACGGCGTCCAGGAGGGTCCGGCCTGCCCGCGCCGCGTTTTCCTCCGCCGTACCGTGTGTCTCAGCGGCCAGCGCGAGGTCGGTCTCCGCCTCGTCAAGACGGCCCGACGCGCGGCGGTGCGCGTCGGTGGCCCGCTCGGAGGCTTCGAGGAGGCCCTCGGTGTGGGCGAGGGCTCGCTGGGCGCGGGTCGCGGCGTCCTCGACGGCGCGCCGCAGTCCGTGCTCGGGCAGCCGGTCGTCCACCGGCAGGACGACACACGCGGCGGCTGCCTGCTCCCGCGCGTGGGCGAAGGTCTCCTCGACCCGGAGCCGCGTGGCACGCAGCCGGTTCTCGGCGGCGCCGAGCCGCCCGAGCGCCTTGTTGTGGAGGCCATCCGCCTGCCCCTGGTCCCCCTTCGCCCGGTTCGCCGCCTGCGCTGTTCGCGTCACGGCCTGCGCGGCGTGCTCAAGCTCCCGGGCGTCGCGCATCTCGGGCGCCTCGCGCAACGCTGTCTCCTGGGCCCTCAGGCGTTCCCCGGTCCCGGCCAGGGAGCCGATCTCCTCTTCGGCTGCCGCTCGCTGCTCCTCCGCGCGGGTGCGCAGTTCCTGCGCCTCGGCCAGATCTCGCTGCACGCGCTCGTAGCGGGAGTGCTCGGCGCGCGGAAGACGGGCGCGGCGCCGTGTGGCGACCCGGGCGTACCGTCGGTAGTGCTCCAGGAAGGCGGAGGCGGCCCGCTCGGCGGCGGACGCGGCAGCGAGCTCGTCCTTCTCCTCGTCCAGGGAACGGAACGCCTCGGCCACGTCGGCGATGACAGCCTGGTCCATGGGCGGCAGCGCCTCGGTGAGTGCGCGGGAGAGGGCCGCCTCGTTGGGCCGCTTGGACAACTGGGGCTGGCGTAGCTGGATGAGCAGGTCGACCAGGGCGGCGTACCGCTGCTCGCCGAGGCCGAAGAGGGCTTCGTCGATCGCTCTGCGGTACGTCTTGGCCTGGTCGTACACCATGCCGTGCCCGGCGACGGCCTCGGCGAGGCGGTCCCGGGACAGGGCCGTGTCGGTGGCGTCGAGCAGCCGGAAGGTCTCCTCCGTGCGTTCGGTGGACCCGTGGTCGACGCGCTGGCGGGTGACGGCGTACCAGTGCCTGGCGATGCCCCGCCCGCTGACGGCCTTGAGCCCGCACAGCAGCGTACGGAAGTGCTGCTCGCCGGTCGTGTCGTCGAGCCTGCCGAACTCGGCCCAGGTGTAGCCGAGCCGTTCGGAGTGCGGGTGCTCGCCGCCGAGGAGCAGGTTCCACTCCATCCGCTTGCCCGGGTCGCCGTCGGGTTCGACGCGGCGCGGGCTGAGGTCGCCGTCGAGCAGGAACGGCAGGGTCAGGGCGAGCACCTTGGACTTGCCGGTTCCGTTGTTGCCACGCAGCAGCAGGCGCCCGTCCCGGAAGTGGAACTCCTCCACGTCGTAGTGGAACAGGTCGACGAGCCCGACACGCAGGGGCTGCCAGCGGGAACGCCGCGGGGTCGGGAGGCGGGTCACGAGGTGGCCTTTCGCTGCGGAGGCACGGGGGCGGAGCCGGGTGCGCGGATGACGGTCTCGCCGACCGCGTACCGGGCGAGGGCGGGGCGGGCCACGATCGCGTCCGGGGTACGGGAGGCCAGACCGAGCGCCGTGAGCCGGGCGACGGCCTGTTCCACGAGCTCGGTCTCCATGCCGGGCTCCCGTGCGGACTTCGACCAGAAGCCACCGTGCTGGGACGCGAGTTCACGGACCCGGAGGGCAAGCTCGCCGAGGGTGACGGGGCCGTCGGCGCCGGCCAGGTGCTCGGCGAGCAACAGGGTGACGTGGCCGTGGGTGCCCTGTTCGGGCATGCGGAGGTCGGTGAGGTCGTCATCGGGGTCGACCATGGCCATCCCCTCGGCCCGCACCTCCGCGACCAGTCCGGTCAGTTCGGTGATCCGGGCGGTGAGGAAGCCGCGCTGCCGGGTGAGGTAGCCGAGTTCGGCGTCGGTCAGGTCGTCGTAGTACATCACCGGGTCGTCGAGCAGCCTGCGGGTGAGCGAGCGGCGCATCGCTCGGAAGCGCAGTTCGTCGCTGTCCAGGGCGGTTTCGGCGACGAGCTCGGCGAGGCGGTCGTCGAGGGTTTCGGCATGGACGGTGGAGGGGCCGCGGCGGGAGGCCAGAAGTCCGGCGAGGACCCGGCGTTCGACGTCGTACAGGACGTCGCCCGCCCCGCTGACGTACGCCTCCTCTTCGCCCGCCACCCGACGCAGCACGCCGAGATCGAGCAGAAGCCGTACGACGGCGGCGAGGTCGAGGCGCTCATCGCGGCGTTCCAGGGCGAACTCGATCCCCGTCGCGGTGAGTCGGGGATCGGCGGCATCGAGGACGATCTGGTCGGCGAGGCGCCCGAGGGCGATCTGGGCCTCGCCGCGCTCAAGGGCGGCGAGCGCGAGACAGAGCAGGACGTAGCGGCGCCGGGTGAAGGGGGCGGAACCACGGCTCACCTCACGGGCCGGGTGCGTGGGGTCGGTGAGGACGCCTGGTACCTTGCGCAGCCGCGCCGTCTCGGCGTCCACCTGGAGGGACCAGCCGGTGTTGCGGTCGAACCACTCACGGAGTTCGGGCGCGTGCCGGCGGACGAGGCGGAACTCGTCGACGTAGCGGCCGCGCGCGAGGAGTAGCGGGTGTTTCAGCAGGGCGCGCGCTGCCTTACGCAGGTCGGCGGCGTGCTGGCCGTCCAGCACCTCGGCGAGGGGAGTGGTCATCGGCCGGGGGTCCTGTCCGTCGTGGCATCACTGTCCGTCAGGTCGACGATCTCGATGAGATGGTCCGGGCCGCTGAAGACTCCGCCGAGCGTACGGACCTCTGCGGTGGTGCCGTCGGCGAGCGCGGTGAGCCGGATCTCCATGGAGCCGTCGTTGCCGGTGGCCACGGTGTGCCTCATCCCTGGGCGCCATGTGGCCAGCGCGTCGCCGAGAAGTTGGAGGAACAGGCCGAAGGAGGCCGGGTCGAGCTCGCCGAGTTCGGACAGGCGCGTGACGCCGTCGGTGACGAGCCGGACGCGGGCGGCGGCGGTCTCCGCAGCCTGCTTGGAAGCCGCCTCGGCAAGAGCGCGCCGCCTGGCCCCACGGTCCTCGACCTTGCGTGGCTTGCCACGCCGCTCGTAACTCCCGGTGCGGCGCAGCTGCGGGCTGATCCGCAACGGCTCCGCCCCGGCCCACGGTGTGGCTGCCGGCACGGGCTTCGCCGCCCGGGCGGCGAGGGTGTCGGCGTCGACGGTGAGGTGCCGGGCCGGGTAGAGACCGAAAGCGGTTCGCCACAGCCGGTGCCGGGCGTCATCGTCGGGTGCCTCGGCGAACCAGCGGGCCAGGGTCCGGAAGTCGGCGGACCGGTCCGAACGCCCTGCCCTGCGCTCGTTCAGCGCCCGTACGACCGTCAGGAGCTGCGGAATCGCCCCCAGTGCCCGGCCGCGCAGGAGCCGGGCCTGGGACTCACGTCCGTCCCTGCTGATGAACCACGCCCCGAGCCCCTCCCAGCGCGCGGCCCACCGCTCGTACACCTCCCGCTCGGCGTCGGCGGCCTCCTCCGGCGAGGCGTCGGCGGCCTCGCGTCCGGCGGCGGCCCTCAGCAGCGGATCCACCCTGCCGCCCTCCTCCAGTTCCAGGATCAGCCGGGCGATCCGCCCGCTCAGCGTGATCAGGTCCTGGATGAACCGCTCCAGATACTGGATGAGCCGGTCCTTGTACGCGAGGAAGACCTCCTCCTCGACGTCGTGCAGGTCGATGGTCCTCTGGAGCGATCCCATGAAGGCCCGGGCGTTGTCGGCGAGCGCGGCGAAGCGGCTGGCCAAGGCGTCGAGCGTCAGGTGTGTCTTGGCCGGGTCGGGCTCGTCCTCGGCGGCCAGGACGAGGAGCGCGCGAAGCTGGGTGACGATGTCGTGCAGCGCGACTGCCTGAAGAGCGCCACGACGCCCGAGCGCCTCGTCGTAGGCGGACAGCGCCGCCTCGGCGGCCTCCCCCTCTCGCGTGAGCTGGTAGATGAACCGCTTCCGGTAGAAGTCCTCGACGGCTGTGACCCGCGCGGTGTCCGGATCGGCCCGCAGATTGCCCCAGACGACGAGCCTGTCGAGCGCGGCGACGACCGCTTCCGGCTCGGCAGGGCGGATGTCCGCCGGAAGGGCGGCATGCACCTCCTCGGGGCGCAGATGGACCGCGAACCGCTCCTTGGCCACGAGGAACGCCCGCATCACCTGGCGGTAGAGCGGGGTGTTCGGCACGCTGAGGTGGGCGAAGGGGCCGAATCCCTCCGGCCCGGAAGCCGGATCGGCCGAGGTGGTGACGGTCATCGCCCCCATTGTGGCGCACCCGGGGCAGCCACCGGCAGGGACGAACGCACCTGTCCGATTCCTGCCGCAGTGACCGGATCCATGCGGTTCCCATCGTCCACATCCACCGGGCCGACCACGAGGCACGCCCTACCTCCCGTCGATGACGCCGCCCAACGGATGCGGTGGCACGGAAGCCCTCTGCCAGGCTCGTCATCAAGGAGGGCCACGACGCTCCTGACCCCACGGCAGCATGGCGTCGCCGGTGGGAAGACACCCTGCGGGATGCGGCTCCCGAGGCGTCGGCGGACGAGGGTGCCACTCACGTCGTGCGTCACACCTGCTCCTTCGAGCGAGTCCCGTCGGACAGCGAGGTCACGCTCCGCGGCGAAGCCTCCGAACGCAGACGCCTGGACGAGACCGAAGCGGCACGCACGCACGAAACCGCAGGTCAGGCACCCTTCTCCACCAGCTCAAGAATCGCCACGCACTCCACATGATGCGTCATCGAAATCACGTCACCGCGAGAGTGGGCAGAGAAATAGCAGGTCAGCGGCGCATTTTCGGTTCTGCCAAGGGCTACCAGAGGCGCACAGCCGACCGGATGTCTCCTGCACAAGGCACCCGTCTGGCTGTGCAGTGCGATCCCGGGGTGCCAACCACGGGCGGCAACACGCTGGTGACGTCCCGAGCATCGGGCAACAACTGTGCCCGGTTTCGTCACGGGTAGTGGCAGTACGTTGTTCGAGAACCGCTGGCGACCCTGCTACGGCCCGGCACAACCGTCCGGTGGAGGGGGACCGCTGCTTGCGGGAATGGGACAGGCTCCCCAACCCAGACTTCACCCCAGCCCTGCGCTCCTCCCGCCCGGCAGGTGCTCACGCCCCATCCGCACCCGCCCGCTACATCGACATCCACGCCGTACAGCCGGTCCCCTTCGCCAGCCTAAGCCCGGATATCATCTACTCGGTCAAAAAGTGCAGTTAGGGCAAAGCCCGTGACGCCCGGAGGAGCTTTCTGCCGTGTAACAGTTCGCCAGAGCGGCGAAGCACCTCGAAGCCGGACGGCTGTTCAGCCGTGCCACTACAACCGACCGCACACCGACTCGCAGGTCCTTGGCACTGAGCCTTTCCATCCTCAATCCGAGCTGGCCAGATGCAGGGTGAGGACAGCCTGGCTGAGGCTCGTGATCCGGGTCGGAGAGCAGCGGAGCTCGCGGAGGAGCCGCCAAGACTGGAGGGTGGCGATGGCTGGTTCGACCAGTGCCCGGACCTTCGCGTGGGATCGGTTGACGGCCGGCTGGCCGACGGAGGGGCTGCGCCACCGGCCACGGTAAGGGAGACGGACCGTGCCGCCTGCGCCCTGGTAGCCCTTGTCCGCCCGGCAGTTGGAAGCGCACAGGTTCGCAAAATCCTGAGCCGCGCCGCGCGGGAATCCGTACGCGAATCCCAGACAGGTAGGGCTACGGGCACGGGTTGCGGCCGCATTCAGCTGTCTGGTCGGGCGGCGCATGGGCAGGGTGCACAGGGCTGCGGGGGCAAGATGCCTTGGCTCGTTCGGTTCTGTCGAGCTGTTGACGAGCGCTGAGGCGCGGGCCACGCTGCTGCGTCTCGTGCACGTCCGGTCTCGGTGGCGAGGCTTCGCGTGTGGAAGGAGGTGGCTTCCACGTGTTCGAGTACGCGGCGGACCCGGGCGCGTTCGGCGCGTCGGGGATTGAGCGGGTGCATCAGAGGGCGGCAGGCCTTGCGGAAGGCCTCCAGCGCCTGATCGAGGTCAGGTGCAGCGGGTGCGGGCTTCGGGGCGCCGGCCTTCGGCGCGCAGTGCGCGAGATGGTCGAGAATGACGAGCAACTCCGTCAGACGCATTTCGGCGACGGTGTGGACACGTGTGGGGACGACCAGCGCGGCTGCCAGAATCCCGCAGCCGGCCCCCAGTGCGGTCTCCTGGATGCGCAGGGCGAGCAGCTCCGGGGAGAGCGTATGCAGGAGTGCGAGCACCATGCTGAGCGAGCCGGTGATGAAGAAGGTCACCGCCCAGTAGCTGCCGGAGGGGGTGTAGAACATCCCGAAGATGCAGGCGAGGAGAAAGGCCAGGGCCACGGGTGTGTGCCCGGCGGCCAGGACGGCCAGGACGTATCCGAACGGCACCCCGGCGACGGTGCCGATCAGCCGCCGGCCGCTCTGCAGCAGGATGTCCCCGGTGTGCTCGGCCTTGATGAAGACGACCCATGCCGTGGCGACGGCCCAGTACCACAGGTGCGGGGAGATCAGATGCCCGCCGAGTACCGCGAGAGCGGCCGCGACGGTCACCTGGAACGCCTGCCGCGTCGTATGCCGCGACGAGCCTGAAGACTGTGCGCCACCTAGGCGGAGTGCCACACGGTCACACCGTGTTCGATCCGTCAGGTCCACCGTCTCCGCATCTCGCAGCGTGTTGGCGGAGGGCGCCGTCGAATCCTTCGATGCTCGGATCGCGAGCACTCCGAGGCGCTGCGCGGCTGCGTCCGCACGTGCCGTCCGCTCCAGCTCAGCTGTCGTGTCGCGGAGCAGTCCGGCCGGAGCCTCGTACAGGAATTCCTGAAGCAGCAGCGCGGAGGTATGCAGCCGGTCGAGACGCCGTTCGAGTCTGCGGACGCCGCCTCCGTCGCCTGCCAGTAGACCCGACGTGGCCTGCTGCGCGTCTCGAAGGCGTCTGTTGAATGCCACCTTCAGGCGCTTCAGGCTTGCGTAGGACGTCGTGGGCACCAGGCAGCAGCGCGTGACTGCTGCTGCCGCGAAGGCGATGGCCAACGCCCCGGTCAGTTGCGGAAGTTGGTGGGGCTGGATCCCGGCGAACTGGGACAGGAAGTAGGCCATGAAGGCGAAGATCCCGAGGTCCAGGCCCCGTCGGCCGAAGCGGCGCGCATAGACCGCGGCGAAGATCAGCAGCAGGAAGGCCAGGTGGGACGCGAGGGGGAAGGGTGCCAGCAGGCCCCCGGCCGTCAAGGCGGCAAGGGTCACGGGTGCCCCGGCGAGCAGAGTGAGGAACTGGTTGCGGCGGTGCAGGTCGCTGCTCGCCAACGAGGTGACCACCGCCGTGAAGCCGCCGGCCAGAAGCACGACAGAGGACTGGTCCCCTACCGTCAGCGCGGCCAGGGTGAGCGTGAGGCCTACGACGGCACGCAGCCCGGCGGTCAGACGCAGCAGCCCCGGGTCGGCGGCGGCAAACCGGTCCCAGAGCGACGTTGCCTTCGCAGCCACCGTGGATTTCCGTTCCTTCGTCGTGGTGGGCCCTCCCCGTCCGAGCGCGACGAGCGAGGCCGTGTGCAGCCCGGGCCCACCGGCCTCGGACCTGCGTGTGCGCAGGGGCTTGGACCAAGCGGGGGCATCGGGATAGCAGGGCGAAGGGGGCCACCTGACGAGTTGCTGCTCCCTCGCCCTTGTGGCCAGTCTGGTCCGGCGGGATGGCGGGCGGTATGCGTCAGGTGACTGCTTCCACGGCCCAGGCGTTCCCTTATTCCTGGCGGCCGCCCGTCGCGAGGGTGCCCTCGATGAGGTCGCGCAGCTGGGAGCGGGCGGTGATGCCCAGCTTGGGGAAGCTGCGGTAGAGGTGCGAGCTGACCGTGCGCGGGGAGAGGAAGAGCCTCTCGCCGATCTCGCGGTTGGTCAGCCCTCGGGCGGCGAGATGGATGATCTGCTGCTGTTGCGGGGAGAGTTCGGCGAGCGCGTCGGGGGCCGTGTCCGTGACGCCGAGGCCGGCGGCCCGCGATTCGGCCCGGGCACGCTCGATCCACGGATGCGCGCCCAGGCGCCGGAAGATCTCCAGGGCCTCGGTGAGCGGCCCACGCGCCTCTGCGATGCGCCGACGCCGCCGCAGCCACTCGGCGAAGTCCAGCAGGGTCTGGGCACGTTCGAAGGGCCAGTGCTCAAGGACCGGGTCGGCCAGGGCCGCCCGGAAGTGCGGCTCGGCATCCTCGGGGTCCGCCAGCAGGCCACGGGCCCGGCTGATCAACGCGCGCAGGCGCGGTGAGGCGTCGTCCGCGAGCGCGCGTGCGGAACGCTCGACGATCGCGGCGGCCTCCTCGCGCCGACCACTGCGCACAGCGGCGGCGGCCAGATCCGCGAGGGCCGGGTAGGAGGCGTGGTAATGCACAGGGGCGCCGTCTGCCGTGAAGACCATGCGGAGTTGGTCGTAGGCCGTCTCGTACGCACCTTCCGCGGCTGCCGCGGCGCCGAGCGCACGACGGGCATAGACGCAGACCGAGCGGCTTTCCAGCGGATCGGTCAGGGCGAGCGCCTCATCGGCCCGTGCCCGGGCCGTTGAGGCGTGCCCCTGGTAGGCCAGCACGGTGGCATCCACCGTGGCCGCGCAGGCCACGGCGTGGTCGAGGCCGGTCACCCGGCCGACCGCGGTGGTGCGGGCGCAGGCCTCACGGGCCTGGTCCCACCTTCCTCGTTCCACATAGGCCCACGCGACCGCGCCGCCCAGCCCCTCCGGCAGCGGTCCCCGCAGCTCCCAGCGGTCGAAGGCCTCGTCGAAGGCACGGACGGCCCGCGGGGTCTCGTCCAGGAGCCATGCCATGATCCCGACGGTGGTGAGCTGCTCCGGCCTGGCTTCCGCCTCGGCGGCCAACTGCGGGAGCAGCGAGACAAGATGGGCCCGGCCGTCGAAGGGGTCCGACACGGCCCTCACCCAGGTGCGCAAGCCTGCGGGTGCGGCGTCCTCGGGAAGGCGCCCCAGGATGTTCTGGATGCGGTGGCGATGGGTGTCCTCTCCGGAGTAGAAGCGGACCACGGCGGCGCCGGCCAGGAGGTCGAGCGCTGCGGCGGGCTGGGAGACCGCCAACTCCTCGGCGGCGTCGGTCAGTCGGGAGAAAACCGTGGTGTGGCGCACGGTCAGGATCGCCAGTCGCCCGGCCTGTACCGCGGCGGAAGCCAGCAGCGACGCGTCATCCGTGCGTGTGCGTGCCGCGGCGGCCAGTTCCTCGACCCAGGCGAGGTCACCGGTGAACACGGCCGCAGAAGCGGCTTCGACCAGAAGCCGGGCGCTGTCCTCACGCCGCGGTGCGAGTTCCGCGGCACGCTGCAGGGCCTTGGCCGCCGCCGCATGGCCGCCGCGCCGACGGGCCCGGGCGGCGGTCCGCTCCAGCTCCGCCGACACGGCCGCGTCCGGGCCCGGGCAGGCGGCGGCCAGATGCCAGGCACGCCGGTCCGGTTCGTCCCGCAGCATCTCGGCGAGCGCGAGGTGAGCCTCGCGCCGGGCGCCCAAGGATGCGGCGTGATACGCGGCGGAGCGGACCAGCGGGTGGCGGAACCGGACGTCTCGGCCGGTCCGCCGGACCAGGACGGCCTGCTCGGCGGGCAGCCAGGTCTCGTCCTCGGCGTCCGGAAGCCCGGCCGAGACGGCGATCGCGGTGTCGACGCTGTCCATGGCGGCCAGGAGCAGCAGGGCCCGCGTCGTGGCGGCGGGGAGACCTTTCAGGCGGGCGGCGAAGATACGCTCCAAGTGATCGGTGAGCGGGAGTGGACCTGCCGACGGCATCCCCGTAGCCGCGTCGTGTGCGGTGGCTGCCCTCGTCAGTTCCACCAGTGCCAGCGGGTTGCCGCCGGCCTGGTCGAGGATGTGCGTCCTGGTGCGGCCGGCGGGGCTCTTCGGCTGCAGGTCGAGGAGCCGATTGGCCGCAGCGCTGTCGAGCGGTCCCAGGGTGAGCGTCGGCACGTGACGGTCGAATCCCGGGAGGTGATCGCCGCCACGGACTGCGATCAGCATCGTGACCGGTTCCCCTTCCAACCTTCGGGCGACGAAGGACAGTGCGTCCAGGGAAGCGCGGTCGAACCACTGCGCATCGTCCAACACCACGAGCACGGGACGCTGGCCGCCCAGGGCTGACAGCAGACTCAGGACGGCGACCCCGATCAGCATGAGATCGGGTGCGCTCGCATGCCCGGGCGTGGACGGCGCCACACCGAAGGCGTCCTGTATCGCAGCGCGCTGCCTCTCCGGCAGCACGTCCACCGCGGCCGGCGCCGGCCGCAGCAACTGGTGCAGGGCGGAGAACGCCAGGCTCGCCTCCGACTCGCTGCCCTCGGCCCGCAGTACGCGAGCACCGCCGGCTTCAGCCCGACGCACCGCACAGTCCAGCAGCGCGCTCTTCCCCGTGCCCATGTCACCGACCAGCATCACCACCGGGTTTGCCGACGCCGAGTCCACCGCATGAAACAGGCGTGCCAGCTCCGCGTCCCGGCCGACGAACGGCTCACTCGGATCCGGCTCTGGTCCCATGACCGCACCGCGGTCGCCTGCGCGCTCGTCCACGGAGTCTCCAGGAACTGTGGCTCTTCGAACGGGAGCCGCCTTGCCTTGCTCCATCCAGGCTACAGCGGCCGCGCCCCGTGCCCGGGCTGTGGGCACAGGTGCAGTCACGTTACGGATACCCCGTGCCCGAGTCTGCTCGTACGGTTCCAGGAAAGCCCCCGAATTCCCAAGGACGCCTCATGGAACAAATCAAGCTGGGCAACGTCACCATCACCCGGGTATGGGAATACTTCGGCTCCGTCGAAATGACGCCCGACACCTTCTTCCCGGAAAGCTCGAAGGAAGTGTGGGACGACAGCGACTCATGGCTGACCCCGCATTTCCTGGATTCCGACACCAATATCGTAAATTCCGCGATCCAGACCTGGCTGCTGCGCAGCGAGGGCAAGACCATCCTCGTCGACACCGGCGTGGGCAACCACAAGGACCGCCCGTACGCGCCGGTCTGGAACCGCCTCGAAACGGGCTTCCTGGCCAATCTCGCCCGGGCCGGCGTCAGGCCCGAGGACGTCGACATCGTGATCAACACGCATCTCCACATCGATCACGTCGGCTGGAACACATACCTGAACGGCCGGCAATGGGTGCCCACCTTCCCCAACGCCACCTACCTGATGCCGAAGGACGACTTCGAATTCTGGAATCCCGAGAACGGCCACAAGCCACTGCTCGGCCGCGGCAACCAGAACGTCTTCGAGGACAGCGTGGCCCCGGTGCACCAGGCCGGCCAGACGCTGCTGTGGGAAAACAGCCACCAGATCGACGCCGGCCTGCGCCTGGACACGGCTCCCGGACACACCCCCGGCTCCTCCGTACTGACCCTCACCTCCGGGACGGACCGCGCGGTGTTCGTCGGCGACATGCTGCACAACCCCGTGCAGATCCTCGAACCGGACGCCAACAGCTGCTTCTGCGAGGACCCCGCCGGCGCCCGCGCCACCCGCCGCAAGGTGCTGGGCTGGGCCGCCGACAACAACGCACTCGTGATCCCCGCGCACCTGGGCGGCCACGGCGCCGCCGAAGTCGTACGTGACGGAAGCAAGTTCGCCATCAAGGGCTGGGCTCCCTTCGCCCCGTACACCGAGCAGGGCTGAGGCCCGCAGAAAGGCAAGACCGTGAATCATCACCCCGAGCCCGTCGTGACCACGGCGCAGGGAGCCGTCCGCGGCCTGCGCCAGGACGGCACCGCCGCCTTCCTGAACATCCCGTATGCCACCCCGCCCCGCGGCGCCAGCCGGTTCGCGCCGCCCCAGCCGCACGAGCCGTGGGACGGCATACGGGACGCCACCGTGCCGGGGCCCAACGCGCCGCAGTCCGAGCGCAAGCTCGGCAGCGTGGACATGTCCCCCTACTTCGGCACCGGTTGGAGCCGCGGGGAGGACTACCTCACCGTCAACGTCTTCACGCCCGCCGCCTCCGGCGGCGACCTGCCCGTCATGGCGTTCGTCCACGGCGGGGGATTCGTCGCCGGCTCGACGCGGTCCGCGTTGTACGACGGTTCCGCCTTCGCCCGTGACGGCGTCGTCCTCGTCACCGTCAACTACCGGCTGGGCATCGCCGGGTTCCTCGACATGCCCGGCGCGCCCGCCAACCGCGGCATGCTCGACGTCGTCGCCGCGCTGCGCTGGGTGCGGGAGAACATCGCCGCCTTCGGCGGTGACCCGGACAACGTCACTCTCTTCGGCCAGTCGGCCGGGGCGACCATCGTCGGTGGCGTCCTGGCCACCCCCGAGGCCACGGGCCTCTTCCGCCGGGCGATCGTCCAAAGCGGTAGCGGCCTGGGGGCGTTCACCACCGAACAGGCCGCCCGCGTCACCCAGGCAGCGGCCGAGGCCCTGGGCATCGAGCCCCATGTCGACGCCTTCGCGGACATCTCCGACGACCGCCTGGTCGAGGCCGCCTCCCGGCTCGCGGGCATCGACCTGCAGACCGACACGCACCACGATCCGCTGATCGGACTCAGTCCCTTCAGTCTGGTCCTCGACACGCAGCCCGCCGAATCCGTCGCCGCCGGCCTGAGCGCCGATGTCGACCTGCTCATCGGGACCAACACCGAGGAGGGAAACCTCTACCTGGTCCCCGTGGACAAGTACGCCACCTCGACCGCCGCAGACGTCGACGACACGGCGGCACGCTCGCACCCGAAGGCGGGGCAGCTCGTCGAGACGTACCGCAAGGCCCGCCCCGAGGCGTCCTTCGGCGAGCTGCGCTCCGCCATCATGGGCGACGCGCTGTTCGGCGCGGGCAGCTGGGCACTGGCCGGCGCACATGCCGCCCACCCCGAGTCCGCCACGCACGCCTACGAGTTCGCCTGGCGCTCCCACGCCCTTGACGGACAGCTCGGCGCCACCCACGCCATGGAGCTGCCCTTCGTCTTCGATCTCGCGCACCTCCCCCAGCTACACGGCCCCGCCGCCCTGCTCGGCCCCGACAAGCCCCCCGCGGATCTCGCCGCCCGCATGCACGAGACCTGGGTCCGGTTCGCCAGGACCGGCAACCCCGGCTGGGACCCGTACGACACCGAGCGCCGGGCCGCCATGCGCATCGACGCCGAGTGGACCCAGGTCGACGACCCTCGCGGCCAGGAACGACAGGCCTGGAACTGACCCTCGCACGCGTCCATACGCACTCCCTTCAAGGAAGACCATGACCAGAACCGTCATCACCACCGAGAACGCCCCCTCCCTGCCGGCCCCGCTGTCCCAAGGCATCCGCAAGGGCCCCGTCCTGCAGGTCTCCGGGCAGCTCCCCTTCGATCCGGACACGGGCGAGATCGTCGGCACCACGGTCGCCGAGCAGACCACACAAACCCTGCGCAACGTCACCGCCGTACTCAAGGCGGGCGGCGCGGGCCTGGAGGACGTCGTGATGCTCCGCGTGTACCTCACCGATTCCGCCCACCTGGCCGAGATGAACCAGGCGTACGCCGCGGCCGTCGGTGAGCCGTTCCCCGCTCGCACCACCGTCTACATGCAGCTTCCGCCGGGACTGCTCGTGGAGGTCGACGCCCTGGCAGTGCTGGGCGACTGACCAGGATGGCCGGTCGTCTGACGAGGGCGTGCACCAGCCTGAGGGTTCCGGCCGCGGAACTGCTCGATGCCCTGTGCGCACTGGCGGGACGACCGGCACCGCCCTTCGGTCCTCATCCCGTACGACGCGTCCACGGGCAGGTGCTCCAAGCAGTGGGGTCGTTGCCGTTGGGCGTGCTGCAGCCAGGCGATGTGAGCGCGGCCATGGACGTGCGCGCGGGCCTCTTGAACGCCGAAGTCCCGGCCCAGGCGGATGCGGCCGCCCTCTGCATCCGGCGCGCGGTCGACGACCTGGGACCGGCCGAACTGTGGGAGCTGGCTCGCGGCACGGCCGTGACCCGAGGCGATCTCATGCGGGGCGCTGCCGCGACGCTGGCGGAGGGACGCCCGGTGAACGGAGACCTTCTGGACGAACTCGCCGCGCACATCCTCGCGGAGGAGGTCACCGAACGGTCCCCGTGCCAGTGGGGCCGGCAGCACGCCGATGCGGTACGTGCCGCGCTGTACCGGAGTCTGGCCGACTCCGCGGATGCCCTTCTGGAGGTGTCGGAGTCGACTCCGACACCGCTGGACTGGACTGGCGACGACACCAGCGGGAGATCTGCCACGGCAGTGATCGGCGGGGTGACATACGGCGTTCTGGTCCAGCCGACGGAGACCGCGACCACGGCCGCAGAGCCCGTCTGGCATCACCCCTCGCCCTCTGCCACTCACACCGCCTGGCAGTGGCGGATCGCGAGCGGGCCGCCCGACCCCGCCTCCCACGGCTGTGAGCCCTTCCCCTCCGCGCTCGCGGCACGGCACGCCGCCGAGTGCGCAATCACGGCACTCGCCGACGGGAGATGTGACCTGTGAGTAGCCTCATCCGACCTGAGCACTTGGGCACTTCATCGCACTGATGACCCGCAGGCCACTCGAAGGGGCCCCGCACCAACTGGTCGAAGAATCCCTGAATCCATCCCGGCACCTACGTTGCCGGTCGCCATGAGGTGTGCGTTCCGGACAAGGCTTAGGTTCAACTATTGGGATTTCCGAATGCCTTGCGGCGGGAGAGCTCAGCGGCATAGTCAGCTCGTAAGGAGCCAGCCTCCTTGGTCCACTTCTCGGCCCGGTTTATGTGCAATCCGAGCAGGCGGCTGAGGACGACGGCGGGGAGCTCGGCGGAGAGCTCCATGAGTGTGGTGTTGCGGGCGCGTCGTGCGTGGATGCCTAGGGCGGTGAGCTTGCGCATGAGCTGTCGGCTGCTGATGGGCTGTCCGCCGGCCGTGCCCGGGAAGAGCCAGGGGTGATCGTCACTGCGTCCGAGGGTGGAGTAGCCGTGCCGCTGCTGGACGAGCTCCAGCACGAGGGAGTCCAGCGGGGGCGGCAGATCGGTCGGGTGGGACCCGAGCGTGAGCGCAACCCCGTCCTCCGTGCGGGTGACCTGGTCGAGCCGGATCCGGGAGGTGCGGCTCAGAGGCTGGGCGAACAGCAAGAGAAGGCGGCCTGCGACGCGGGTGGTGGTGTCGACCCCGTCTCCTTCACGAGTCGGCGGACGTGGGCCCATCGTTGATCCTGCTCGATGATGACCATCGAAGCGCGGGGCAGCCAGCCCTCAAGTTCGGCGAGGCGCTCGTCGCGAGCCGGAAGAACACCGTCGGCAGCCAGAGCCGCCCGCAAGTGACGGACGGCTTTCACCGGGTGCCCAAGGCCGTCGAGGAGGTCGTGCGTCACGGGCCCCTTCTCGGCGGCGAGAGCAGCCAGCAAACGCCGCGGAACGGGTTCACGCAGCCGTAGAGAAGAGAGAGGGGATTGCCCCGGTGTAAGCATTGGAACACCGGTTCCAGGTCCGGCCGGACGATGCCGTCGGGCCCGCCGAGCAGGCCGGTCAACTGTCGGTCGAGAGCGCACGAGTTGCAAAGCCCGTGGTGATAGAGCCGTTCGAGGACACCACATTGGACACAGTCGCGTCTGGCGATGGGGTGCTTGTCGTAGCAGACACGGCAGAGCGCTTCCCCGTTCGGGCCACGTCCGGTGAGCGGCTTGGACCTGCCGCAGCAAATTCCGGGCCTCAGTCGGGCGCAGGGCCTGCTCAGCCACGACGCGCATGAAGAGGGGCACCGCGGGTTCGTCACCCACATGTCCACGCACCCACTGGATCAGCGCTCACACCTCCTCCTTGAAGTACAGCCATTCTTCTTCCATTTCCTCAACCCACATACCTCTGGAACTCCTCACGAGCGACGATCACGGTCTACATTGCGCGCCGCATCAGATGAAACCGTCAGCCTCTCGGGCTGGCCTCGGCCAGGAAGCCAACCGATACGAGCGCAAGGCCGGGGTCGCGCCATCCGTAACAAGCACCAACAGACCGTCATCAGCGAGACGGTCAAGACTCCGCACCACGACACGCTCAAGGACCCCAATAGCATGGGACACGTGCCGAGTTGCAGCTCCGGGGTGTGCCGCAACGTGTGCGAGGACGGTCCGGTCTCGGCGATAGCCGCGTTGCACCAAATCTTCACCGAACAGGCCGGCCGCGCAGATGCATACGCACAGCCCGGTGGAGACACACTGAGCGTTTTCCAACCTCACGTTGACGCGTGGTGAAGGACGAGGACGGCCTTCACCATGTCGGCCCAGCACTTCAGGCCCGCCTCGGTGAGCGCGTCGATGATTCCGTGGTGTCGGGCAGCAGTGAGGTCGTGGGTCGATCCGGGCAGGGCCGGCGAGGCCCGGAGCAGGCGTCCGAACGGATCGGTGAGGACCTGGATGTTCATGCCGTGGCGTTTGTGTTTCCTGGAGTAGTACGGGGAGTCCGCAGCGATCCGGTCGATCGGCAGCAGAGTGCCGTCCAGGATCACGAACGCCTTCTCGCGGATCGTCCGCATCGCCTCGGCGAGTGAAGGCGCGAGGGCGGCCAGGGCCTCGACAGCTTCGCGTACATAGCGGCAGACCGTGGCGATCCCGATGTCGAATCCGGCAGCGAGCTGGGCGTAGGTATCACCGCACCGCAGGTGCGCGAGGACGAGCAGAGCCTGGCGGCCGACGGCCAGACGTCGCCACCGTGTACCGATCTTCGCCCGCCGCGCGGCCAGTTGACCGGTAAGGAACCGCAGGGTTCGGCTGGACAGATCGATCGAGGATGAGCAGACAAGCATGCGAAGCTCCTGGCAGGCACGGGTGATCTTGGTCGAGAACCCGTCTACCAGGAGCTTTGTCGTTGCGCAGGGGCGTCCAACTTGCGGTCAGCATCGGGATGCCGGAAATCGCTCACGGTTCAGTCACGGCGGTGAGCTCGGCGATGAATCCCGTTCGTGACCTCGACGCGGTCGCTCCCGGAGCCGATGTTCAGCACATCGGCCGGTTGCCTATGAACGAGTACTCATGCAAGAGTGGTCGTATGTCATCGATCAGGTTGTTCATCCTCGACACGTTCGCGAGGAACGGCGAGATGCACGGGCATAGGGTGCGCCTCCAGGCCGAGCGGGAACATCTGCACCTGTGGACGGACGTGTCCGTGGGCAGCCTGTACCAGGCGATCAAGCGCCTGCTGGCTGAAGGCTTGCTCGAAGAGGTCAGGACCGAGAAGGAGGGCAATCTGCCCGAGCGTCAGGTGTACGGCATCACCGGTGAAGGGCGGCTGCGTCTCAAGGAACTCCAGTCCGAGAGTCTGCGCCACATCTGGATGAAGCCGGACCCGTTCGACCTGGCCCTCACCCGCCTGGACCCGGAGAAGCTGGACGAGCTCCACACGGTGATCGCATCCCGGCTGGATGAACTCGCCTCCATGCTCTCGGACACCGAGGCGCTGAACGCCAACGCCATCGACGGCGGCTACCTGACGGTGAGCGAGGCACTAGCGGTCAGTCACAGTGCGCACAGGCTGCGCGCCGAGATCGCCTGGCTCCAGGAGGTCCTGGACGCGGTGCCCGAGATTGTCACCGATGAACGGACCCGTCAGCCCGACACCCTCTGAATCACCGGATTCCCCCCTTGAATCCACCCGCGTCGCAGTCGGCGCGGCATTGCCCGGTAAGGAGCACGCCCCATGTCCGAACTCATCGAACCCTTCACCCTGTCCGTGCCGGAGGAACAGCTGACCGACCTGCGTGAGCGGCTCTCCCGCACCCGGTGGCCCGATCCAGAGACCGTTCCGGACACCAGCCAGGGACCCCAGCTGGCGAAGCTCCGCGCGCTGCACGACTACTGGCTCAACACCTACGACTGGCGGCGGTGCGAGAAGACCCTCAACGGCTTCGGCCAGTCCCGCACCATCATCGATGGTCTGGGCATTCACCTCCTCCATGTGCGCTCGCCTGAGCCGGACGCCCTCCCGCTGGTCATGACCCACGGATGGCCCAGCTCCGTCCTCGATTTCCACAAGGTCATCGGCCCACTGACCGATCCCGCGGCCCACGGCGGCGACCCGCGGGACGCCTTCCATCTCGTGGTGCCGTCGCTGCCGGGATTCGGGTTCTCCGACCGGCCTACGGAACCCGGCTGGGGATTCCCCAGGGTCGCCGATGCCTGGATCACGCTGATGGACCGGCTCGGCTACCGGCGATGGGGCGCCCAGGGCGGCGACCTCGGATGCGCGGTCACCGACGAGATCGGCCGCAAGGCCCCCGACGGATGCGTCGGGCTGCACCTCAACTTCGCCATGTTCCCGCCAACGCCCGACGAGATCCGGGACGCCACCGAGCACGAGCAGGCAATGCTCGACAGCGCCGCCTACTTCTGGGAGAACCTCTCGGGCTACGCCAAGGAGCAGGCAACCCGCCCTCAGACCATTGGCTACTCCCTCGCGGAGTCCCCCATCGGCCTGGCTGCCTGGATCTACGCGATGTTCCAGGACACCTGCGGCACGCCGGGGGACGCGGAAGCATCATTCACCCTGGACGAGCTGCTCGACGACATCATGCTCTATTGGCTTACCAACACCGGGACGTCCTCTGCGCGGACCTACTGGGAAATGGCACGTTCGGCACGGCCCTCCGCGCCGAACGCCGCCGCACCGATCACACTGCCTACCGGATTCAGCATGTTCCCGGAGGAGCACGTCCGGAAGTCCCAGCGCTGGGTGGAACGCCGCTACAGCAACGTCGTCCACTTCAACGAGCTTGAGGTGGGCGGGCACTTCGCGGCCCTGGAACAACCGGCACTCTTCGTTGACGAAGTCCGGACCACCTTCCGTTCCTTGCGCTGAGCGCACCGCCGGCATCGGCACCTCCCACCGACAGCTCACCCCATGAAGGGCGATACCTCATGACACTCCTGCCCGGCGAACTCCTCAAACTGCTGAACCGGCCCAGCCCCTGCTTCATCGCCACCACCATGCCGGACGGCTCGCCCCAGCTCACCCAGACCTGGGTCGACACCGATGGTGAGCACATCCTCATCAACACCGTCGAGGGCTACCGCAAAACCAAAAACGTTCAACGCGACCCCCGTGTGGCCGTCAGCATCGCCGACCCGGATGACACCTCCCGCTACTTCTCCGTACAGGGACGCGTCACCAGCGCCACGACCGACGGCGCCGCCGAGAGCATCGAACACCTCGCCCAGAAGTACACAGGCCACCCCTATGCCTCGTACGGCGGCCCGGGCCAGACCCGGCTCCTGCTGACCATCACCGTCGACTCCGTCATCCATTCCCCCATGCGCTAAAGACCAAAGGAACCGTCATGACCAGCTTCCCCCACAGCGCCGGCACCGCCCGCCCCTACGTCTGGGCGCCGGACCAGTCCCCGGCCTACTGGAACGTCGGCACGTACTGGAGAGTGCTCGCCGACGGCAGCCAGACCGACGGCCGGTCCTGCACGTTCGAGGAACTGTGTCCGCAAGGACTCGTCGCCCCACCGCACGTCCACGACAAGGAGGAAGAGGCGTTCTTCATCCTCGAAGGTGATTTCGTGTTCACCGTCGGAGACGAGGAGATCCCGGCCGGACCCGGCAGCTACATCTACCTGCCGCCCAAGGTCCGCCACGGCTTCCGCGTCGAATCCGAAGTCGGCCGTGTCTACAACATGCTCACCCCGGCCGGATTCGAGCAGAACATCATCACCAACGGCCAGCCCGCCCCCCAGGTCTCGATGCCCCCACCGGGAACGAGCGCCGTGCCGCTATGGAGGCAATTGCGTACCTCCAGGCCCCCAGCCCCCTGGGACGACCCTGCCTGGGCGCCTGACTCGTCCTTTTAGAGCGCCGGCCCAGGCCCGGGATGTTTGGTTTACGGTGCAGGACGACGAGCCGGTGTTGATGTACCCGCCGAGCGCTGTCGCCCCCCCACTCACGGTACGCACGCGGACACGCCATGCCTTCGCCGGCCGCGGAACGCTCGGCCCGGTAAGCGGCTGTGGCGATCTGAGCGAACGACCGGACCAGCGGATTCGGGTCACCCTCGTTCCACGCCTCTACCACGCGGCTCGGCGCAATGTCGATCAGCGGCACCACAGCCAGCTCCCTGGGCAGGTCGTGCCCGAACGGGGCAATGCCGACTGTTCCGTTCCAGAGCACGGCCTGCAGGCGCTCCTGGACAGCGCGTACCACCGGACCCTCGCGCGGCTCCCCGCCGTTCCAGTACGAATACCAGATCGGATCCGTGCCATCCGGGAACTGGAACCAGCGCCTGTCTGCCAGGCCGGCCACCTTCAGGCGGTCGCGGCGGGCCGGTGGATCATCGGCGCACAGCACCGCGCCGACTGGGTCGACGCGCAGCTCGTGCACTGTCGGACCTGTCTCGTCGAACGGCCCACGGGTCAGAGCGACGTCGACCAGTCCGGCGCGCCGTCCGCAGGTCGGATCGGTCAGGTCGGCCTCGCGGATGCGGACCTCGACACCTGCCCGGATCACCGACATGGTGAAGGCCGTCCTCGTCCTTCACCACGCGTCAACCTGTGGTTGGAAAACGCTCACTGATCGCGGCTGGGCGCGCTTTTCATGTGGGATGCCGTCCGGCAAGTGATCGGACCGGTGGCCTCCGACCCGACCCTTTCGCGGCTGGTCGACACCCTGGCGGTGGCCGGCCCGAAGGCCCTGCATGCGATCCGTGCCGCACGGGCCGACGTTCGGCACCGGGTATGGAAGTTGACCGGGACGTCAGCGCCGGATGCCACAGGCGAGACGATTGTGGATCTGGACGGGGTGCTGGTGCCGGCGCGCTCCCAGAAGCAGGATGCGGCCGCGACCTGGAATGAGTCCTTCGGCGACTACCCATTGATGGGCTTCGTCGATCATGGAAGCGGCGGCACGCGGTGGCTGCGTCGGCAGTCGCGACGTCGACCACGACCAGGTCCGGCCGGATTACATGCGTTTCTTCGATCGGGTTCACGTACGGGCACCACGCTCGCGCCAGGCAATGATCTTGCCGGGTTCGCCGGCAACGCGAACGGCATCCGGTCTGAAGCTTCGATCCCCACCGACTCGCTCCTGGTCAGGTTCCAGTCCTCGCCGAACAGCCAGAGGTTCGTGGCGACCTTGGAGTGGAGCTGATCAACCGTGCGCAGGTTCGTGCAGAGGTCTTCGTCGGTGACGATCTCGCACAGGGCCTTGATGAAGTTCACGCGGTTGACTCACGGGGCGGTCGTGAGGACTCTTCACCTGGCTGGTCCCGCTCCCAACTGCTGCCCGGTGTAAGGCACAAGAGTCTGACCGGACTGGCACTCCAGGAGCAGCGTCAGAGCAGAACGCGCGGATCGGCGGTGATCTGTACGTCGAGGACGGAGACAAGACGTCCGGAACTCTTCTGGTGCACGCTCCAAAGCGTCGATGCCACTGAGCGGACACCAGCTTGGAGGAACACCCTGGTGAGTCCGGCGGACTCGTCGACGCGGCTGGTCTCGGTCTTCCGCTCACCTTCCCGCCAGACTGCTACAACACACCGTTGCCCGGCCGATTCACCCCCGCTCGCGCGGGAAGCACGTCACGCGCCACTCGCTCAGCGCTTCCGGCTGCGGTTCACCCCCGCTCGCGCGGGAAGTACTCTGATGCTGACAGACCCTGTCGTGATATCCACGGTTCACCCCCGCTCGCGCGGGAAGCACTCTTCCCGACCTGCGGCTTCAGAGGCGCTTTGCCATTCCTTGACCGCCATCTCTCAACATCACCACTCATGATGCCAGACCTGCCTCCTGAAGTACCGGCTGAAGCCACGGGGCCATCAGCACACCCAAAACCCGGAGGTACGTAGAGCCCACAACCCAGCCACTCCGCACCAGAGCCACTCGGCGGTCTTGGGCCCCTTACACGGAGACCGCTCTGCAAGCAGAGCTGTCCGCGCCCCTGGATCCTCGTCCAAGCCCAGAGTGCGGACCATGCACGGACCAAGCAGCCATCATCCACATCCAATTTGAGCAATTAAGAGATTCCGCGGGTAGGGGCGCGGTCGCGAGCGCTTCGATACCGCCGCCCGGACCAGCGGAACATGCCCCACGCCTCCGAATTTGCGTTAGAGCGCACTCCAACTCCTAGGTTCGGCGCATGCGATACATCAAACTCGGAACGACCGGACTGGAAGTCTCTGCCATCGCCCTCGGCTGTATGAGCTTCGGCGAGCCGGACCGGGGCGGCGAGCCCTGGTCGCTGGGCGCGGACGCCAGCCGGGACATCATCAAGCAGGCCCTCGAGGGCGGCGTCAACTTCCTCGACACGGCCAATGGGTACAGCGCCGGAAGCAGCGAGGAGATCGTCGGCCAGGCGGTCAAGGACTTCACCCGGCGCGAGGAGGTCGTTCTTTCCACCAAGGTCTGGATGCGGATGCGCCCCGGCCCGAACGGCGCCGGGCTGTCCCGCAAGGCGATCTTCGCCGAGCTCGACGCCTCCCTGAAGCGGCTGGGGACCGACTACATCGACCTGTACCAGATCCACCGCTGGGACTACGACACCCCGATCGAGGAAACCCTTGAGGCGCTGCACGACGCGGTCAAGTCCGGGAAGGTCCGCTACATCGGAGCCTCTTCCATGTACGCCTGGCAGTTCGCCAAGGCCCTGTACCTGGCTGACCTGAACGGCTGGACCCGGTTCGTGTCAATGCAGGACCACTACAACCTCATCCACCGAGAAGCAGAGCGGGAGATGCTCCCGCTCTGCGCCGACCAGGGCATCGGCGTGATCCCGTGGAGCCCGCTGGCGCGGGGCAGGCTGACGCGGGTCCGGGACACCGCCACGGCGCGTGCCGAGACCGATGAGGGCGGCAAGATCCTCTACCGCGACGGGGACCAGGCAGTGGCCGAGCGCGTCCACGAGATCGCGGGCAAGCGGGGTCTGTCCCCGGCCCAGGTCGCCCTGGCCTGGGTCATGCGCAACCCGGCGGTGACCTCGCCCATCGTCGGGGTCACCAAGCCGGCCCAGCTGGCCGACGCACTCGCCGCGGTGGACGTCGAACTCGACGAAGCCGAGGCTGCCTACTTGGAGGCGCCCTACCAGCCGCACGAGGTCGCCTACCTGGAGGAGTCCTTCTACAAGTCGCGCCCTGCGGCGGGCTCCCGGTAGTCCGGGCTACCGCCGGCCTTCGACGAGTCCCTGGCCTCGGCCTTCACAGCCCTGTGGTGGGCCCGGCGGTGCTTGCGGGCGGGCAGCGCGCAACTGCATGATCTGGGCACTGCCCGCCAGCGCGGTGAGCAGGATGCTTGCCACTGCGGCCAGCAGCAGGGCGACGCGCAGCGGAACGTGCCCGTGGGCACCGAGTAGCTGACGTCCACCGACTGCTCCTGAGTTTGATCAATTGGTAAGAGATTTCGCGGGTAGGAGCGTCAGGCTAATGTGACGCGGGCATCGGGATCCGTGTTGACGTGGGCCTCCTACATCTCTACATCTGAAAACGGAGCTCCGGTGCCCGCCGTCGAAGCATGGGCGATCGAGCCCTTGTGGGTTCAGTTTGAGGCCCTCCTGCCACCGCATCTTGAATCGCCCCGGTTCGAATGGAGACTCGCTTTCATGAAAGGATCGAGTCATGGCACGACCTTCCCGTTACCCGCTTGAGCTCCGCCGTCGCGCGGTGCGCATGGTCGCCGAGGTAGGCGACGACTACCCGAACGAGACGGCCGCCCTGCAGGCGGTGGCCGAGAAGCTCGGCATCGGCTCCCGCGAGACGCTGCGGAACTGGGTGAAGCAGCACGAGATCGATGCGGGGACACGTCCGGGGACGACGACGGAGGAGTCCGCCCAGCTCAAGGCGTTGAAGAAGGAGAACGCCGAACTGAAGCGGGCCAACGAGATCCTGAAGGCCGCGGCGAGTTTCTTCGCGGCCGAGCTCGACCGGCCACACACACGCTCGTAGCGTTCATCGACGAGCACCGGGACCGCTTCGGCGGCGTCGAGCCGATTTGCAGGACGCTCACCGAGCACGACTGCAGGATCGCCCCTTCCACCTACTACGCCCACCACAAACGTCGGAGCACGCCGTCGGCCAGGACCGTGCGGGATGCCGAACTGAAGAAACAGATCAGCGAGGTCTTCGAGGCCAACTACCACGTCTACGGGGCGAGGAAGATCTGGCGTGAGCTGAACCGGCAGGGCCGCCGCGTGGCCCGCTGCACCGTCGAACGCCTGATGCGCGAACTCGGCATCGCTGGGGCGGTCCGTGGTAAACGCGTGATCACCACGCTGCCCGGCGGGCAGGCCGAACGGGCGCCGGACCTGCTGGACCGCGAATTCGTCGCTGCCGCCCCGAACCGCTGCTGGGTCGCGGACTTCACCCACGTGAAGACCTGGGCCGGTGTCGTCTACGTCGCCTTCGTCGTGGACACGTTCTCCCGCCGGATCGTCGGCTGGTCCGCGGCCACCGTGAAGGAAACGGTCTTCGTCCTGGACGCCCTTGAGATGGCCGTGTGGCAACGTGACCGCGACCAACACCCAGTTCAGCCAGGCGAGTTGATCCACCACTCGGATGCCGGGTCGCAATATACGAGTTTCCGGCTCGCCGAGCATCTGGACGCCGCCGGCATCGCCGCCTCGATCAGATCGGTCGGCGACGCCTACGACAATGCCCTGATGGAGAGCACGATCGGCCTGTACAAGACCGAGCTGATCAAGCCCCAACGGCCCTGGAAGTCGCTCTCCCAGGTCGAGTTGGCCACCGCAGAGTGGGTCGACTGGTACAACCGCCGCCGACTCCACGGTGAGATAGGGCACGTTCCGCCCGTCGAGTACGAAGCCAACCACTACATGGAATCCACGAAACCCCAGGTCACAACCATAATCTGAGATCTCTATCGAACCCGGGGCGATTCAGACCAAGCAGCCATCATTCACATCCAATTTGAGCAATTAAGCAGGTCAACCTGCACACCAGCCCTGCACCACCCGCAGACCAAGAATCTGCTGGGCCTTCCATACATGTGGCTGGGTAAGGCCGCTTGGCACCACGAAATTCTCGACAACCCGCCATGCCGGCCCCGTCGACAGACCGGCTGACCAGCGGCTCAAAACGACTGACGGCCCATCAGAACGAGCGTCAAATGAGCGTCAAGATATCGCCCGTGACGGCCACACCGCGCATAATGAGCACAGGCAAAACCGCAGGTCAGGCGCCCTTCCCCACCGGCTCCAGGATCGCCACGCACTCCACATGATGCGTCATCGGAAACGTGTCACCGCGGCTGGGAAGCGAATAAGCACAGGTCAGATGCGGTTCTCAGGCTGACAGGAGGGCATCAGACGCTCGGAGCGTCAAATGAGCGTCATGGGTTTCCGTTCGGCCAAGCCGTTCCATGGACTGACCGACTGCCGCCAGAGGCACCCGGTCACGCACGAGACAGCGGATCAGCAGCAACGTGCTATCACGATGCAGTACCACCCCCGCGCCGTCTCACACCGCGCGCATGGCGGTGGAGCACCGATACGTGACGTCCCCTGATTCCATTCGACCGCAGGCGCCCACCGGCGCCCACGGTCCGCGCCAACGCCGGTGGGCACGGCGGAGGCACCGTCCCCGGTGGCGAGCCGCGCCGGGCCCTCGCACAGCCACGGCGACCACACGAACGAGACCCACTCCCGCGAAAGGAAGAGGCCGCGCCGCACCGGGCTCCCCGCGTTCCTCGACGTAGGACTCGCAGCGGGTCTGATACCCAGCCCTCCATCCCTTGAGCTGCAGAGGCAGGTCCGTGCGCATGTGTGTCGCGATCTGCCATCCCACGATCATCCGCGAGTAGACGTCGAGGACGAACGCGACGTAGTCCCAGCCGGACCATGCCCGGAGATAAGTCAGGTCCACTACCCAGAGCCGGTTGGGCCGGGCGGCGGCGAAGCGCCGGTTCACCAGGTCCGGTGGGCGCACAGCGGCCGGTTCGGGCACCGTGGTCCGGCGGTGCCAGCTGCGGATGACACCCTCCAGGCCGTTCGCGCGCATCAGCCGTTCGACGGTGCAGCGGACTGCAGTGACGTCCTCGCGCCGCAGCTGGCGGTGGATCCCTGCGGGCGCTATAGGTCTCGCCGGAGGCGGCGTGCACCGCGCGGGTCCTCGCCAGCACCTGCTCATCGGGCAGGCGCTGTAGGCGGCGACCGAAAGGCCAAGTTCCCGGCAGACCGGCTCGACCCCGAAGTCGTCGCGGAGGCGGTTGATCACCGCGTCGGTCGCGTGCGGGGCTGGTCGAGCTCCTTGCGGAGCCGGGCGAGTTCCTGCTTCTCGGCCGTGCTGAGCAGGCCAGGCCAGCCACCCTGCTCGGCCTCGGCCTCGCGGACCCACTGCCGCAGGGCTTCCTCGTGTACACCCAGATCCCAGGCGACATGCGCGACCGGACGGCCCGAGGTCCGGCCCTCGCAGACGGCTCGCTCACACAGCTCGTCGGTGTACTTCCGTAGAGCTGGCATCGGACCTGCGTTCTCCCATCTGCCGAGGCGGCGACCTGGCTTACGGCACGTGGTGCGCCTCTGGGTACCTCTCCTGGTCGATGAAAAGGTCGGTGGTCCGGCGGACCCGCTCCCCGTCATCGGGGTCGAAGTCGAACGTGGACTGACGGAAGCCGCCCTGGAATCGGATCCAGCGGCCGGTGGCGTGACAGGCTCTTCGATCAGTCCAGGACGGCACTCGCGTTATTCCTTCGGTACCTGGACGGTTGCCTGCCGCTGCTATGCGTGTCATCACCGACTGGCAGTGCGCCATCCGTCACTATTGCGACAACGTCTCGCAGGCTCGATGAACTAGGCATTTGCAGGCGATGAAGCTGTCCGATGTGATACATCGCCGCCGCATCGCTACCCGCGCTTCAGGTCACCGCGCCAAGTGACGCCAATTCGGAGAACGGTCACCCGATCGCTCGTAGAAATCCGCACGGTGAACGACTCCGGATCGCCCGCATTCAGCACGTAACCGGAGTTGACCGTGATCGAAGACGCCGCGCCCGCTACCGTAGCGCTGCCTGATCTCGTACGCGAGGTCGTCACCCCTGCTGCGGCAGCCGAAATTCTTGAGAAGACCCGGTTGCACGGCTGCAACCCACGCAAGCTGGATTCCTCTCACGCCCGGCGGCTCGCCCGTGACATGTGCAGCGGTAGCTGGAACGACTACAACCCCGACGTCCTGTCTCTGTGCGGTCATGGAGCCGCAATCCAGGGACAGCACCGCCTCGAAGCGGTAATCATCAGCAAGACGCCCCGCAGCTTCCTTGTCGCCCGGGACGTGCCACATGGGGCGGCGACAACGATGGACTGCGGCAAGGCTCGATCGGCTGCGACAGCGCTGTCCCTGGTGGGCGTCGACGGACATCGCAAGGACATCTCTTCGACCATCCGGCTGCTGCAGAACTACGACGTCGAACGCAAGAAGGTCGCCTGGCCCACATGGCGGTCGGTCGTCTACACCAACGCCGAGATCGTACGGTTCTTCCAGTCACAGTATTCCGACCTGCCGAACTTTCTACCGCTGATGACCGCTCTGAAGAGCGGCGTGTACTCCGCCCCCGCAGCGTCACTGGCATGCGCGTACCTGGTCCACCGGGACGGCGGGAGCACCTCGCACGCGGACGACTTCTTCCAGGGCCTGGTCTCCGGAGCCCACCTGGACACAGCCGACCCCAGATGGATCACTCGCCGATACTTCCACAGCCCGGCCCGGCCACGACGCGGCAACATCACCAGCGCCCTCCACTTGGGACTGCTCCTGAAGACGTGGAACCTTTGGGTCACCGGTCAGACCTGGGAGATCGCCAACTTTCGCGCGACACAGCGCATGCCCGACATCGCCAACGCGCTATGTCCTGCACAAGCACAGCAAGCCTTCAGGAATCCGAGCAAGGACGGACCCGTCATTCCACGCCGCCGAGCCGCAGACCGAGCTGGCGTTCCTGGACAGACGATGGGCATGATGCACCTGCCCGTGGAAGAGTGCTTCCCCGCATGAGAGGCGCACCCTGGACAAGGCAATGGCGTTGGGCCGCTCGCCCTGCACGACCTGTTCAAGAAGCACTGCTGGACACCAAGACTTTGGCAGGCGGACACGCAACGCCAAGCCCAGCCGAGCTTCGGACGTGGTTGCCTGCTCGGACATCGACGTGGACGTGCGTCAGGAGCCTTCGGCTCTGCCCCCTAGGACCGGTCGGCATGCTTGATCGCCTCCGGCGGCGAGGACACCGCGGAGTGTCGCTGCGACCAGCAGCCAGAACGGACTGCTGTCACGGCGTTACCCGTGCAGCGGGCCGCGCAGCGAGGAGTGATTTCGCGGTGATGCCGCTCCATACCGAGAACTGCGGGACGTCGGTGGAGCCCGACGCTCATCGAACCGGGCAAGAACACGCTGGCCCAAGCAGAACGTCTTTTGACAAGGCTGCCGGCAAGCCGCGGTCGCGTGTCTCCGTCATAGCTCCGAATCATTGAGCCAATGGTCACATCCGACGCACCTCGTTGCGCCACCCGGTTTCACGTGGTCGCGCCACGAAATCGATTCGCGCGACAGAAGTTGATCTTCGGTGGTGTGACTGATCATATAAAGGTGGGAGCCCTTCGCCAGAGGGCTCCCACCACCTTCCCGTGTGTCCACCGAAGGAGAAACACGGTCATGAGTCACTCTCCCAGATCCGGAGCTACTTCACGCTGGCGCAGGACCCCCGGTGATGCCGTCCCTCAACCGGACGCAATTTCACCACTCTGCAATGCCCCTTCGCACCTGCAGCCTCCCGAGAGCGGGCCCCTCGAAGCGGCCCGGCACGATTCATTGTTCAAACAGCGCACCCTCCTCGTATTGTGCGCCGCGGTCACCCTTGCGAACAGCGTGGGCTACATCGCGGCGTCCACAAGTAGCGATCCACTGGCCGGGCTGGCCGCAGGAGTCTCCGCATTCGGTGGAACCATCGGATTCTTCCACGAACATACGGACTGACACCACCGGCCACTGAATACCGGTCCTCGCCGAGCTGACGGTGCACCGCCCGCCTCGCCGTCAACCGTGCCCCATTCTCGATTCAGAAAAGGAAGCCAAGCCGTCGGCAACGGCGGGCATTACTCACCACACTGGGCTCACTTCCCACAGAGCAAGGTCACCCGCTCCGGCGACGTGAGCCCGCACCTGACTGCGCAGACACGAAACGTCGCTACGGAAAACGCCACCTAATCGCCCCTGTCTCGGATCCATCGGAGTCTGACATGAACGACGAGAGCATGTCTTCCTCTGCACCGCTCCCCTTGCCGGTGCGTGAGATCGTCACCCCTGCTGCGGCAGCCGAAATTCTTGAGAAGACCCGGTTGCACGGCTGCAACCCACGCAAGCTGGATTCCTCTCACGCCCGGCGGCTCGCCCGTGACATGTGCAGCGGTAGCTGGAACGACTACAACCCCGACGTCCTGTCTCTGTGCGGTCATGGAGCCGCAATCCAGGGACAGCACCGCCTCGAAGCGGTAATCATCAGCAAGACGCCCCGCAGCTTCCTTGTCGCCCGGGACGTGCCACACCAGACAGCCACCACTATGGACTGCGGCAAGGCACGCTCCGCCGCCACCGCGCTGTCCCTGGTGGGTGTCGATCGGCACCGCAAGGACATCTCTTCGACCGTCCGGCTGCTACGACTCTACGACGTCGAACGCAAGAAGGTCGCCTGGCCCGCGTGGCGGTCGGTCGTCTACACCAATGCCGAGATCGTACGGTTCTTCCAGTCGGATTACCTCGACCTTTCGGGCTTTCTGCCACTGATGACCGCTCTGAAGAGCGGCGTGTACTCCGCCCCCGCAGCGTCACTGGCATGCGCGTACCTGGTCCACCGGGACGGCGGGAGCACCTCGCACGCGGACGACTTCTTCCAGGGCCTGGTCTCCGGAGCCCACCTGGACACAGCCGACCCCAGATGGGTTGTCCGCCGATACTTTCAGAATCCGGCTCGGCCACGGCGCGGCAACACTGTCAGCTCGCTTCAGCTGGGGCTGCTTCTCAAGACCTGGAATCTATGGATCTCTGACGAGGTCTGGGAGATGGCGTACTTCCGGCCCAACGAGCGTATGCCCGAAGTCGTCCGCGCTGGCTCGGCGCGCAGATTCACCGAGGTGCAGCACGAATCAGCCGACCCGGACACTAACAAGATGCCCTTGTCACCACGTCGCACTGCACGCCAGGCCCGTGTGCCCGACCAGAACACCAACACAGCTCAGGTACGCTCCTGAATCATCCGTGCCGGGCTTCCTCGGGATCATCCTCGGGACGCCATTTCCGCGCCGAGCCGACTCGCTGCTCCGCCTCGTGAAGGCATACGAATCAGTCCGCTGAACGAACGGATCCCCAGAGAACGGGATCAGTCCGCCCGGCGGACTGCCTGGAGCCAGCAGCGCTTAGCGATGACCGGTACATCGATGTTGTCCTGTGCGACTTCCTCGACGAAGGGGCCGGCAACGGAGACAGGTGGCGGGACGGTAGCGGCGCTGACGCCGTTGAACCGCAGGAAGACACGCAAGGCGAGCCAGGCGGTACCTTTGTCGCCGTCGATCAGCGCGTGATTGCGGACGACGGAGTGCAGCAGTGCCGCAGCCTTCCCGTGCAGCGTGGGATACAACTCGGCTCCGAACACGTTCGTCCGGGGTCGCTCAATCGCCGACACGAGAAGACCCATGTCTCGAACGCTGTACTCGGTGCCGTTGACCGTGCGGGCAATGGACAGGATCTCGTCGATCTGGCTGTAGCGCACGTCAGTCACTTCAGGTAGTCAAGGATCACCGAATCGCTGTCCATGAGCTCGGCCAAGACGTCATCGACCTTCAGCTCGTGCGGCCGGGATGGTCGCTCGCACCGCCACTGCGGAGGTGCAGCAGAGACTTCCGCTTCGAGCGTCATCCGAGCGTCACGAATCTCCGAAAAGCCTCTGAAGGCGTCGCCGATGCAAACGCCTCGCTCACAAATGCACAGGTCAGGCAGCTCTCAAAGATCGATCCGTGCGCTCGAACCGCTGCGCGGAGAGAAACAGGTCGAACAACCCACCCAAACAACGAAACCGCAGGTCAGGACGGCTTGGCGACCGGCTCAAGCACCGCCACGCACTCCACATGATGAGTCATCGGGAACAGGTCGAACGCCCGCAGCGTCCGCGGCTTGTAGCCGCCCTCCCGGAAGTACGCCAGGTCGCGCGCGAGTGCCGCCGGGTCGCAGGCTACGTAGGCGATGCGGCGGGCGCCCAGGCCGGTGAGGTGTTTGACCGTCTGTTTGCCCGCGCCCGCGCGGGGCGGGTCCAGGACGATCAGGTCTGTTTCCGTGATGCGGGTGCGCGGGAGTACCTGGTCGACCTTGCCCTGTTCGATACGGACCCTCGGGAGGTCCTTCAGGTTGTGGCGGGCGTCCTCGACCGCGCGTTTGCCGGATTCGATGCCGAGGACCGCGCCGCTCTCGCCGACGCGTTCCGCGATCGCCCCGGCGAAGAGGCCGACCCCGCAGTACAGGTCGAGGGCCGTCTCGCCCTTCCTCGGCATCAGGCCCTGCATCACGGCCTCCACCAGCAGTTGCGGCGCCTGCGGGTGGACCTGCCAGAAGCCGCCCATGCCGACGCGGTACGTGCGGCCGTCGGCGCGTTCGCGGACGAAGGCGCGGCCGTGGACGCGGTGGACCCCGCCGTCGTGCTCCTCCACCCGGAGGACGGAGACGGGCTTGTCCAGTTCCACCAGCGGGAGCCGGCCGCCCTCGCGCGGGGTGAGGACGACCTGGCGGTCGCCGGAGCCCGAGGCTGCGATGGCCTCGACCGTGGCGATCTGCGGCCATTCCCGGCGTTCGATGCCCAGTTCGCTGACGCCCTCCGTGGCGATCAGGCAGTGGTCGACCGGTTCCACGTCGTGCGAGCGGTGCTTGCGGAGCCCCGCGCGGCCCTTCTCGTCGACGGCGTACTGCACGCGCGAGCGCCACGCGGGCACCTCGCCCGCCGGGAGCTTGTCGCCGGGCGCGGGCATGACCGTACCGTCCCAGCCCGCCTCCTCCGGGGTGAGTCCGGCGAGCCGCTGGAGCTGTTCCGCGATGACCTCGCCCTTGAAGCGGCGCTGCGCGCCGGGCTTGGCGTGCTGCCAGTCGCAGCCGCCGCACCGCCCGGGGCCCGCGTATTCGCAGGGGGCCTCGACGCGGTCCTTGGAGGCGTCGAGGATCTCCACGGCGTCGGCGCGCAGGTAGCGCGAGTCCGCCTCGCCCTCCGTCACCCGGGCGCGGATCCGCTCGCCGGGCAGGGCGTGCCGTACGAAGAGCACCCGGCCCTCGTCGTTACGGGCGATGCAGTGGCCGCCATGGGCGACGGGGCCCACCTCGACCTCGTACTCCTCCCCGATCAGCGAAGCCTGCGGTTCTGTGCTCATGACGGGGTGGCTCCAAAAGATCAGGGGGAATCAAGGGGTACGGGCGTCCCGGCCGGACGACAGCCCACCAGTCTACGTGGCGGGCTCGGCCCCCGTGTCCGGCCGGGACCGCCTCCGTCACTCCCCCGCGCCGGGGTCCTTCGGCCGCGCGTCGACCGGGCCGCGCCGCACGGCGCCCGGCGCGTTGTACATTCCGCGCCGCTTCGCCCGCTGCTTCGCCAGCTCCGAGGATTCGAGCTGGTACGGCACCGAGGTGACCATCACACCCGGAGTGAAGAGCAAGCGCCCCTTGAGCCGCAGGGCGCTCTGGTTGTGCAGCAGGTGCTCGTACCAGCGCCCGACGACGTACTCCGGGATGTAGATGCTGATCGCGTCGCGCGGGCTCTCGGTGCGCAGTCCGCGTACGTACTCGATGACCGGCCGGGTGATCTCCCGGTACGGGGAGTCGAGGATCTTCAGCGGTACGTTGATGCCGCGCCGCTCCCAGTCGTCCCTGAGCGCCTTCGTCTCCGCCGCGTCGACGTTGATGGAGAGCGCCTCCAGGGTGTCCGAGCGCATCAGCTTGGCGTAGCCGAGGGCGCGCAGCGTGGGCTTGTGGAGCTTGGAGACCAGCACGATGGAGTGGACGCGCGAGGGCCGTACGGTGTCGGCGGCCGAGTCCTCGGCGGCGGCGATCTCCGCGGCGACCCGGTCGTAGTGCTTGCGGATCGCGGTCATCGTGCCGTAGAAGATCACCATCCCGAGCAGGGCGACCCAGGCGCCGTGGGTGAACTTGGTGGCGAGGACGACGATCAGCACCAGCCCGGTGAAGAACGCGCCGAAGGTGTTGATCGCCCGGGAGCGGATCATGTGGCGGCGCTTGGCTACGTTCCGCTCGGTCCGCAGATGACGGTTCCAGTGCCGGACCATGCCGGTCTGGCTGAGCGTGAACGAGACGAACACGCCGACGATGTAGAGCTGGATCAGCCGGGTCGAGTCCGCCCCGTACACACCGACGAGGAGCGCGGCGGCCCCGGCCAGCAGCACGATGCCGTTGGAGAAGGCGAGCCGGTCGCCGCGGGTGTGGAGCTGGCGCGGCAGATAGCGGTCCTGCGCGAGGATCGAGCCGAGCAGCGGGAAGCCGTTGTACGCGGTGTTCGCGGCCAGGAAGAGGACGAGCGCGGTGGCCGCGGCGAGAAGGACGAAGAAGAACGTCCCGCTGCCGAAGACGGCGGCGGCGACCTGGGAGATCACCGGGTTCTGCACATAGCCGGAGCCGACCGGGACGCCGCCGTTGAACAGGTCGGTGGCCGGGTTCTCGGCCATCTTCACGTCGGTGGCCATGGCCAGCCCGATGATGCCGCAGAACATGGTGACGGCGAGGCCGCCCATCAGGGCGAGCGTGGTCGCCGCGTTCTTGCTCTTGGGCTTGCGGAAGGCGGGTACGCCGTTGCTGATGGCCTCGACGCCGGTCAGTGCGGCGCAGCCGGAGGAGAAGGCCCGCAGGAGCAGGAAGACCAGTGCGAACCCGGCGAGCCCCTGGTGCTCGGGCTTGATCTGGTAGTCGGCGGTGGGGGCCTGCATGGACTCGCCGAGGACGAGACCGCGGAAGGCGCCCCAGGCGATCATGATGAAGACGCCGCCGACGAAGACGTAGGTGGGGATCGCGAAGAGCTTGCCCGACTCGCGTACGCCGCGCAGGTTCATCAGGGTGAGCAGGACGATGACCGCGACGGCGCAGAGGACCTTGTGCTCGACGACGAACGGGATCGCGGAGCCGAGGTTCTCGATGCCGGAGGAGATCGACACGGCGACGGTCAGCACGTAGTCGACGAGGAGCGCGCTCGCGACGGTGAGGCCCGCTTTGGGGCCGAGGTTGGTGGTGGCGACCTCGTAGTCGCCACCACCGCTCGGGTAGGCGTGCACGTTCTGCCGGTACGACGCCACGACCGTGAACATCAGGACGACGACGGCCAGGGCGATCCACGGGCTGAAGTGGTACGCCGACACCCCCGCGATGGACAGGACCAGGAGCACTTCTCCGGGCGCGTACGCCACCGAGGACAGCGGGTCGGAGGCGAAGACGGGCAGGGCGATGCGTTTGGGGAGGAGGGTCTCCCCCAGCCTGTCGCTACGCAGCGCCCGCCCGATCAGGATGCGTTTGGGCACGTCGGTCAGTTTGGACACGGAAGGGATCGTATGCGTTCGAACAGTGACGTGTGCGGGCACCACCCCCATCCGGTGCGCGGCGGGTTCCGGGTCGCCCCGCCGTTGTCGGGCGGTGTTCCGACGCCTGGCGACCCCCACCCGGCCGGCGTCCGTCACGCGCGCGCACCGTCCGCACCGGGCACCGGCCCGTCGTCGGCCTGTCGGTCCTTACCGATACGTTGGACCCGGGCAACAGCGGGCGCCACCCCGGCCCCCGCGAGGGGGCCGCTCCGGGTTCCACCGGCATGATGGTGCCTGGCGACCGCAAACCGGCCGCCGCTGTAGCCCGGCGAGCCGAAAGAGAGACATGAGCAGGACATTTACGCAGGTCAGAGGACCTGCGGGGAGTGTGGTGTAGGGCCGTGCATATCGTCATCATGGGCTGCGGCCGGGTGGGCGCAGCACTCGCGCAGAACCTGGAGCAGCAAGGGCACACGGTCGCCGTCATCGACCAGGACCCCACAGCGTTCCGCCGGCTCGGCTCCGGCTTCGGCGGCCGTCGCGTCAGCGGTGTCGGCTTCGACCAGGACACCCTGCGCGAGGCGGGCATCGAGGACGCCGGGGCGTTCGCCGCGGTGAGCAGCGGTGACAACTCCAACATCATCGCCGCCCGGGTGGCCCGCGAGATGTTCGGCATCGAGAACGTCGCGGCCCGTATCTACGACCCGCGCCGCGCCGAGGTCTACCAGCGGCTCGGGATCCCGACCGTGGCCACGGTCCGCTGGACCGCCGACCAGATGATGCGCCGTCTGCTGCCGTCCGGGGCGGAGCCGCTGTGGCGCGACCCGAGCGGCGGGGTGCAGCTCGCCGAGGTCCATACGGCGGAGAGCTGGATCGGCCACAAGATCAGCACGCTCCAGGAGGAGACAGGCGTCCGCGTGGCGTTCCTCACCCGGTTGGGCGAAGCGATGCTGCCGACGTCGCAGACGGTGCTCCAGGAGGGCGATCTCGTCCACGTGATGATGCGTACGGACGACATAGGGAAGGTCGAGGCGGCATTCGCCGAGGGCCCGGACGGAGGCGGGAACTGATGCGCGTCGCGATTGCCGGGGCAGGCGCGGTGGGTCGTTCCATCGCGGCGGAGCTGCTGGAGAACGGGCACGAGGTCCTGCTGGTCGACAAGGCACCGACCGCCATCTCTGTGGAGCGGGTACCGCTCGCCGAGTGGCTGCTGGCGGACGCCTGCGAGATCACCTCGCTGGACGAGGCGGCGCTCCAGCGCTGCAACGTGGTGATCGCCGCGACCGGTGACGACAAGGTCAACCTGGTCGTGTCGCTGCTCGCCAAGACGGAGTACGGGGTGCCGCGGGTGGTCGCCCGGGTCAACAACCCCAAGAACGAGTGGCTGTTCAACGAGTCGTGGGGTGTCGATGTCGCCGTGTCGACACCACGACTGATGTCGGCGCTGGTGGAGGAGGCGGTGAGCGTCGGCGATCTCGTACGGCTGCTGCGCTTCAGCCACGGCGACGCCAACCTGGTCGAGCTGACCCTGCCGCCGGAGTCCGCGGTGACCGGGACGCAGGTCGGTTCGGTGAACTGGCCGGAGGACACCTCGCTGGTGACGATCATCCGGGGGACGCGGGTGCTGACGCCCCATCCGGAGGAGACGCTGGAGGCGGGCGACGAGTTGCTGTTCGTCGCGGCGCAGGCGCGCGAGGAGCAGTTGGAGGATCTGCTGTCGGTACGCCGCGAGGACACCGCGGACTGACGGGACGTCCCCGTACGCACGCGTCGCCGTACGCACGCGTCGCCGTACGCACGAATCGCCGGGGACGGGCCGCTGCCCGTCCCCGGCGATCGGTGTGTACGCGTGCTACCGCCGGTGCCGGGCCGGGCCCCGGTCGCCGGTCACGGCGGCGGCCTGCGCCGCGCGCTCCTTCTCGGCCTGCTCCTCCGCCTCCATCTCGGCGAAGACATCGATCGGCGGGGGCGCCTTCGCGAGGAAGACCCAGGTCAGATAGACGGCCAGCAGGAACGGCGGGATCTTGAGCGAGATCAGCACCCAGCCGAGCTGCGTCGTGTCCGCCCACCAGTAGAGCGGGAAGAGGATCGCGCACTTGGCGAGCAGGATCAGCCCCCAGGCCCAACTGGCCTTGGCGTACGCCTTCTTGCGGCCGGGGTTGCGGGTGCGCCAGGAGAGGTTCTCCTTGAAGACCGGGCCCAGGATCAGGCCGATCAGCGGCACGCCCGCCAGCGTGGTGACGATGTAGGCGAGTGCCAGCCCCAGCGTGTAGAGCATGCCGGGGAGGTAGAAGTCCTTGGCGTTGCCGGTCATCATCGCGAAGACGACACCGAAGGCGACACCGAAGACCCCGCTGAAGGCGTGCTTGACGGTGTCCCGGCGGATCAGCCGCACCACCACCAGCAGCAGCGAGACAGCGAGCGCCGCGATCGCCGAGGTGTGCAGGTCCTTGTTGACGGTGAAGATCGTGACGAAGAGCAGGCCGGGGAGGACCGTCTCCACCATGCCGCGCACGCCGCCGAACGCCTCGAAGAGCGCCGCCTCCGTGACGGCTTTCGCATCACCGTCCGGGTCGGGTGACGCGGGTGAGGACGGTGCGGGGGAAACGGTCGGGGCGGTGGGCTTGTCGGGTGACGTCACCGGCTACTCCTGTCCGAGCGGTCGGAGTTCGTATTTGGGATTGAACAGCACCCGCCGGCCGTGGCTCAGGGAGATCCGGCCGGAGGCGATCAGCTTGCGGCCCGGCTCTATGCCCACGATGGAGCGCCGGCCCAGCCACACCACGTCCAAGGGCGCGGTGCCGTCGAACAGCTCCGCCTCCAGCGCGGGCACACCGGCCCGGGGTCGCAGGGTGACCGTCCGCAACGTACCAGCCACCCGGACGATCTGGCGGTCGTCGCACTCGGAGATACGGGTGCATCCGGACGCCTGGGCGTCCTCGCGCAGCTCCTCGGACTCCAGATCCTCCTGGGAGCTGGAGAGCCGGTCGAGCATCCGGCGGAAGCGGCCGGTCGGCTTCTCAGCACTCATGTCTGAAGGGTACCGGGGTACGGGTGCGACAGGAGAACGCAACGACGCAACCGGATCACCGGAATCGGATCACCGTTCGAAGCGGTAGCCCATGCCCGGCTCGGTGACGAAGTGCCGGGGGTGCGAGGGGTCCGCCTCCAGCTTCCGCCGGAGCTGGGCCATGTAGACCCGCAGGTAGTTGGTCTCGGTGCCGTACGAGGGGCCCCAGACCTCCTGGAGGAGCTGCTTCTGGCTGACCAGCCGGCCCGTGTTCCGTACCAGGACCTCCAGCAGGTGCCATTCGGTCGGGGTGAGCCGTACGTCGCGGCCCTCCCGGTGGACCTTCTTCGCCGCCAGGTCGACGGTGAACCCCGCCGTCTCGACCACGGCGACGGTCTCGTCGCCGTCCCCGCCGAGCGGTTCGGCCCGGCGGACCGCGGCGCGCAGCCGGGCCAGCAGTTCGTCCATGCCGAACGGCTTGGTGACGTAGTCGTCGGCGCCCGCGTCCAGCGCCTCGACCTTCTCGTCGGAGGTGTGGCGCGCGGAGAGCACCAGGATCGGGACGCGCGTCCAGCCGCGCAGGCCCTTGATCACCTCGACGCCGTCCATGTCCGGCAGCCCGAGGTCGAGCACGACCACGTCGGGGTGGCGGGCCGCCGCCAGCTCCAGCGCGGTCGTGCCGTCGGAGGCCGCGTCCACCTCGTACTTGCGTGCCCTCAGATTGATCACGAGGGCCCGTACGATCTGTGGCTCGTCGTCGACCACGAGCACCCGGGTCATAGAGGTCCGCCTTTCTGCTGTCCCGGTCATGAGCCGACCCGGGCGGGAGGTTCGGGGCGCGCCGGCACGGGGCCGGCCGCCGCGGAGAGGGTGAGCACCATGGTCAGGCCGCCGCCGGGGGTGTCCTCGGCGGCGAGCGTGCCGCCCATCGCGTCCACGAAGCCGCGGGCGACGGCGAGCCCGAGGCCGACTCCGGCCCCGCGCGGGGCGTCGCCGTGGCGCTGGAAGGGTTCGAAGATACGTTCCTTGGCGTCCTCGGGGACGCCGGGGCCGCGGTCCACCACCCGTACCTCGACCCGGGCGCCGAGCGCGCTGGCGGCGACGGTGACGCGCCGTCCCTCGGGGCTGTACTTGACGGCGTTCTCGACGATGTTGGCGACCGCGCGCTCCAGCAGCCCGGGGTCGACGGCCACCATGGGCAGCGACTCGGGGATGTCCAGCTCCACACTGTTCTCCGGTACGCCGCCGAGCGCCATCGGGACGACCTCGTCCAGGTCGATCTCGCGCATCAGCGGGGTGACGGTGCCGGTCTGGAGCCGGGACATGTCGAGGAGGTTGCCCACGAGGTGGTCGAGACGGTCCGCGCCGTGCTCGATGCCCTCCAGCAGCTCCGCCTGGTCCTCCTCGGACCATTCGACGTCGTCGGAGCGGAGCGAGGAGACCGCGGCCTTGATGCCGGCCAGCGGGGTGCGCAGATCGTGGCTGACGGCCGCGAGCAGGGCCGTACGGATGCGGTTGCCCTCGGCGAGCGCGCGGGCCTGCTCGGCCTCGCCGACCAGCCGCTGGCGGTCGAGTACGACGGCGGCCTGCGCGGCGAAAGCGGCGAGCACCCGGCGGTCCTCCGCGGGCAGCACCCGCCCGGAGAGCGCCAGCGCCATGTGGTCGCCGACGGGCATGTCCACATCGGCGGACTCGGGGCGGTCGACGGGCTGGGGGCCCACGCTGCCGGCCCGGGTCCACGGGTCGACGTCGCTCTTGCGTTCGAGCAGCGCGACGGACTCCATGGCGAAGGTCTCGCGGACCCGCTCCAGCAGGGCGTCCAGGGCCGTCTCCCCGCGCAGCACGCTGCCCGCGAGGAAGGACAGGATCTCGGACTCGGCGCGCAGCCGGGAGGCCGTATGGGTACGGCGGGCCGCCAGGTCCACCACGGAGGCCACCGCCACGGCCACCGCGAAGAAGATCACGATGGCGACCAGGTTCTTGGGGTCCTGGATGGTCAGGTTGTGGGTGGGCGGCGTGAAGTAGAAGTTGAGCAGCATCGACCCCACGGCGGCCGAGGCGAGCGCGGGCCGCAACCCGCCGAGCAGGGCGGCCAGCACGGTCAGGAAGAGGAAGAGCAGGACGTCGTTGGCGAGCCCGAGGGTGTTGTTCAGCGCGGTCAGCAGCACCGCCAGCAGGACGGGCGCGACGACCCCGGCCAGCCAGCCCCAGATGAGCCGGGAGCGGCCGAGGCGGGCACCGCGCGCACCGGGCAGCCCGCGCCCCTTGGCGACCTCCTCGTGCGTGACGATGTGCACGTCCAGGTCGGGCCCCGACTCCCGCGCCACGGTGGCGCCCACACCAGGGCCGAAGATGTACTGCCAGGTCTTGCGGCGGCTGGAGCCCAGCACGATCTGGGTGGCGTTGACGCCGCGCGCGAACTCCAGCAGCGCGGAGGGGATGTCGTCGCCGATCACATGGTGGAAGGTGCCGCCCAGGTCCTCGACCAGCTTGCGCTGGACCGCCAGCTCCTTGGGCGAGGCGGCCGTGAGACCGTCGCTGCGGGCTATGTAGACGGCGAGGATCTCGCTGCCGGACCCCTTGGCGGCCATCCGGGCGGCGCGGCGGATCAGCGTACGGCCCTCGGGGCCGCCGGTGAGGCCGACGACGATCCGCTCGCGGGCCTGCCAGGTGGTACGGATGTTGTGCTCGCCGCGGTACTGCTGGAGGTATTCGTCCACCCGGTCCGCGACCCAGAGCAGCGCCAGCTCGCGCAGCGCGGTGAGGTTGCCGGGGCGGAAGTAGTGGGAGAGCGCGGCGTCGACCTTGTCGGGCTTGTAGACGTTGCCGTGGGCCATCCGGCGGCGCAGCGCCTGGGGCGACATGTCGACCAGTTCGATCTGGTCGGCGCGCCGGACCATCTCGTCGGGGACGGTCTCGCGCTGCCGTACCCCGGTTATCGACTCGACGACGTCACCGAGAGATTCCAGGTGCTGGATGTTGACGGTGGAGACGACCTCGATGCCGGCCTTGAGCAGTTCCTCGACGTCCTGCCAGCGCTTGGCGTTGCGGGATCCCGGCACGTTGGTGTGGGCCAGCTCGTCCACCAGCGCGACGGCGGGGCGGCGCTCCAGGACGGCGTCGACGTCCATCTCGGTGAAGACGGTCCCGCGGTACTCCAGTTCGCGCCGCTCGACCGCCTCCAGGCCGTGCAGCATCACTTCCGTACGCGGCCGGTCGTGGTGCTCGACGAACCCGACGACACAGTCCGTGCCCCGCTCCACCCGGCGGTGCGCCTCGGAGAGCATCGCGTACGTCTTGCCGACGCCCGGTGCCGCGCCCAGGTAGATACGAAGCTTGCCGCGTCCCATGGCCCCATTGTCTTCCAGAAGGGCCGGCGTGCCCGACCTGCCGACCGTCCTGACGAAACTACCGCCGGTGACGACGCGCGCGGTCGCCCCGAGGGGGTCCCGGGCCGGTTTTGACACGATTCTGACGGGCGCGGGAGACGGGCGCGGGACTCGCCGGCCGCCGCGCGGCGGCCGTCCCCGTCGCCGCGGCGGCCCGGTCACGCGGATGGGCCGTACCCCGCCCGGGGTACGGCCCATCTCCTGCCCTTACGGGTGTCAGCGCACCTCGGTGATCTCGGGACCGCGCTGGAGCTGTCCCATCCCACCGGAGAAGCGTGAGCTCTCCTGGTCCTCCTGCTGGACGCCCTCGGCGACCATCTGCGCGTCGTCCGGGAGCTTGAGGACGATCGGGTCGCGGGGCGCCATCGGGCCCTCCCCGCGGACGACGACGGTGTCCCGGAAGATCTGCTCCAGCAGCCCCGCGGCCTCGGGCTGCACCGCGCCCTGCCCGGAGATGACCCCGCGCAGGAACCAGCGCGGGCCGTCGACCCCGATGAAGCGCACGAGCTGTACGCCTCCGGTGCCGTCCGGGAGCTGTACGGGGACCTGGGCGCGCAGCTCCCAGCCCAGCGGACCCTCGACCTCGTCGATGATGCCGCCCTGCTGGGTGATGCCCGTGGCGATCTCCTCGCGGACCTCGCCCCAGATGCCCTCCTTCTTGGGCGCGGCAAAGGCCTGGAGCTGTACGGCGCTGTCCCGTACGACGACCGTGGCGGCGACGATCGCGTCACCGGCGACCTCTACGCGCAGCTCCATGCCCTCGACCGCGGGGACGAAGACGCCCCCGAGGTCGACACGGCCCTCGTCGGGCCTGGAGACCTCGGAGATGTCCCAGGGACCGTCGGGCCTGGGCGCCGGCGGAAGGTTCGCACGGCGGGGCGCGGGCGCCGCCTCGGTGTCGTCGGCGTCCCCGGTGTCCTCACCGGCGGCGTCGATCAACTGCTCGGTCTCGCCCGCTGTCCCCGCCTCGTCCTCGGCGGAACCACTTTTCTTGCGACGTCCGAACACGTCACTGTCCTTCCCGGTCGGATACGACCGAAGCGTATCGATTCCCACCCTGTACCCCGCCCACGGCGGCATGACCGCCGGTGGACCCGAAGCCCCCCTCGGCCCGCGCGGAACCGGGAAGCTCCGCCACCTCGTGGAAGCGCACCTTCTCGACCTGCTGGACGACGAGCTGGGCAATCCGGTCGAACCGCTCGAACCGCACGCTCTCGCGGGGGTCCAGATTGACCACGATCACTTTGATCTCCCCACGGTACCCGGCATCCACCGTCCCGGGGGCATTCACCAGCGCGACCCCGCAGCGGGCGGCGAGCCCGGAGCGCGGGTGCACGAAGGCCGCGTAGCCGTCGGGCAGGGCGACGGAGATGCCGGTCGGCAGCACGGCACGCTCGCCGGGGGCCAGCTCGGCGGCCTCCGTGGTGACCAGATCGGCCCCCGCGTCGCCCGGGTGCGCGTACGAGGGCAGCGGGACCTCCGGGTCGACGCGGCGGATCAGCACGTCCACGGGAGCACCGGGCACAGGACTCATGGGGTCACCTCTGGCTCCGCGCGGGGTGCGGGGGGCGTCTCCGGGGATGGCACGTTACTCACAGGCGCAGACCTTACCCGCGCGGTCGCCCCTGGGGCGCACCGTGCCAAGCTTGGCTCCATGGAGCCTTCCCCCGCGCCTTACGACGAACGCCTGACCGCACCCCCTTCCTGGTGGGGTATCGCCGCTCTCCTCGCCGTGGCCGGCGGCCTGATGACGCTGCCGCTGGGCACGCTGCCGATGCTCGGCGGGGTGATCGTGGCGGGCGCGCTCGCGGCGGCCGGGGTCAGCGCTTACGGCTCGGCGCGGATCCGGGTGGTGGCGGACTCGCTGGTCGCGGGCGACGCGCGGATCCCCGTCGCGGCGCTCGGCGCGGCCGAGGTGCTGGATCCGGAGGAGGCGCGGGCCTGGCGGCTGGAGAAGGCCGACCCGCGCGCCTTCATGCTGCTGCGCAGCTATGTGCCGACGGCGCTGCGCGTGGAGGTCACGGATCCGGACGACCCGACACCGTACGTCTATCTGTCGACCAGGACCCCGCGGGCGCTGGCGGCGGCGCTGGACGCGGTACGCACGGGCTGAGACCCAGCGGATCCGGGGCGCCCCGAGGGCCGTACGAGGTCCGGGGCAGGCCCTGGAGGTCCTGGTGGCCTCTTAGTGGCCCAGCTCCTTGGGCAGTCCGGGCGGCAGCTCGTCGGGCTGCTCCAGGGGCGGCAGGGCGGGCAGCGCGTCCCAGGGCACCTGGCGGGTCCGCAGGTCCTTGCGGATGTGTTCGGCGACCTTCTTGGTGTCCCGCCGGTTCATCAGGGCGCCCACGGCGGCCCCGATCATGAAGGGGACCAGGTTGGGCAGGCTGCGGACCATGCGTTTGGTGATCTGGTGGCGCAGCTCGCGCTTCATGCCGCCGCTGAGCGCGCCGTTGAAGGACGACGGTTTGGTGATGTCGACGCCGCGCTCCTCGGTCCAGGACGTCAGATAGGCGGCGCTGCGCTCCCTGAGCGTGCCGGGCGCGCGCTGTCCGTAGACCTCGTGCAGCTCCGCGATGAGCTTCAGCTCGATCGCGGCGACGGCGGTGATCTCGGCGGCCAGTTCGGCCGGCATCGCGGGTGGTACGGGCATCATCGCGGCGGCGCCGACGCCCGCCCCGACGGTGGAGCTGCTGTTCGCGGCGCCGGCGACCAGTTTGTCGGCCAGCTCCTCGGGGCCGAGGCCCGGGAACTGTGCCCGCAGGGTCGCGAGGTCGCGGACCGGGATCCGGGGTGCGTTCTCGATGATCCGGTCGGCGACGAACGCCAGGGCCGCCTTGGCTCCGTCACTCCCCTTGCGCACGCCCCGTTTCACGCTGTCCAGGCGCCGGCCCCCGGTCGTGGGGCCGCCGTGGTCGTCCCGGACGGCTTCGAGCGAGGCCGACCGGCCCCGCTCGTCCTCGTGCGCGCCGTGCTGGGGCAGCAGGGCGGAGTGCTCGGCAGCGGGCTGATCGCCTTCTGCCGGGCCTGAGCCGCCCTGATACGTATCCGGTGCCTCCGGGGCGTTCTTGCGCCGGAAGCGCCGTTTCCGGAACGGTGTGTCGCCTGCCACGGCCTGTCGGACCTCAGTCGCAGTCGCGGCAGATGGGCTGGCCGTTCTTCTCCCTGGCGAGCTGGGAGCGGTGGTGCACGAGGAAGCAGCTCATGCACGTGAACTCGTCGGCCTGCCGCGGCAGGACCCGGACGGACAGCTCCTCGTTGGAGAGATCCGCTCCGGGCAGTTCAAGGCCCTCGGCCTGCTCGAACTCGTCGACGTCGACCGCCGAGGTCGACTTGTCGTTCCGACGGGCCTTCAGTTCCTCAAGGCTGTCCTGATCGACGTCGTCATCGGTCTTGCGTGGGGTGTCGTAGTCCGTTGCCATGTCGTCGCTCTCCCCCTCTGGGTGTCTGTGGTGTCTCAGCGCACGTAACGCGTGAGAGGCCGGACTTGTGCCCGACCTGAGGCGGAGATTTTGCCTCACATCAAGGTCTGTTACTCAATCGACACCCAACCGGACTCCTCAGGAGTGATCGGCTTCGGGTGGCGAGGGGGACCGTACACGGTCCCTCTTTCCTGCCGCACGGGCGCCACCCCGTGTACTTCCCGTGATCACGACCCCCGGAAACCCGGACTTTACCGGCTTTCCGATGAAGGCTTGATCACACAGAGTCGATAGGCGGGAATTCGCCCCTGTGATCGATCACACAAGGATCCGCCAAAAACTCATGGAGGAAATTCCGCGCAAAGCGAACAAAGTAATCCGCCGCGTGAATACCGAGCGCAGTCTCTCAGATCGGGAGAGTGACACGCATCACCAGTCCACCCCCTTCACGCGGCTCCGCGAAGATCCGTCCGCCGTGGGCGCGGGCGACCGAGCGGGCGATCGAGAGGCCGAGACCCACCCCCTTGTCGCTGCCGGTCCGCTCCGTACGCAGGCGGCGGAACGGCTCGAAGAGGTTGTCGATCTCGTACGCGGGCACCACGGGTCCCGTGTTCGACACCACCAGGACCGCCTGGCCCTGCTGGAGTTCCGTGCTGACCTCCACCCAGCCGTCCTCCTGGATGTTGTACCGCACGGCGTTCTGCACCAGGTTCAGGGCGATCCGCTCCAGCAGGACGCCGTTGCCCTGGACGACCGCGGGAACGCACTCCGAGCGGATCTCCACGCCCTTCGCCTCCGCCTCGGAGAGCGCCTGGTCCACGGCGCGGGTGGCGACCTCCGCGAGGTCGACCGGCTTGCGCTCCACGAGCTGGTTGTCACTGCGGGCGAGCAGCAGCAGCCCCTCCACCAGTTGCTCGCTGCGCTCGTTGGTCGCCAGAAGGGTCTTCCCGAGCTGCTGGAGCTCCATGGGAGCCCCCGGATCCGAGAGATGGACCTCCAGGAGGGTCCGGTTGATCGCGAGCGGCGTACGGAGCTCGTGCGACGCGTTCGCGACGAAGCGCTGCTGCGCGGTGAAGGCGCGTTCCAGCCGTTCCAGCATCTCGTCGAAGGTGTCGGCGAGCTCCTTCAGCTCGTCGTCCGGGCCGTCCAGCTCGATCCGGCGCGCGAGGTCGGTGCCGACCACGCGGCGCGCTGTACGGGTGATCCGGCCCAGCGGGGACAGCACCCGGCCGGCCATCGCGTAGCCGAAGGCGAACGCGATGACGCTCAGCCCGACCAGCGCGAAGAGCGAGCGGCTGAGCAGATCGTCGAGTGCCTGCTGGCGCTGGTGGTTGACGCAGGCGTTCATCGCGGTGTTGAAGCGGTCGGGCGTCGCCTGGTCGGGGAAGTTGCAGGTGTCACTGCTCACCTTGCCGCTGACGATCTGGAACGGCAGCTCACTGCCGACGTGCAGGGCCTGTGCGGCCAGCAGGTAGATGATCGAGAGCAGCAGGATGCCCGCGATCAGGAACATCCCGCCGTAGAGCAGCGTCAGACGTATGCGGATGGTGGGGCGGACCCAGGGGAGCGACTGGTCGGGTTTTCTCGGGTCCCAGGTCGGCTTCGGAGGCGCCGCCGGCGGCGCCGGGGTGGTGGCCACCGGCCTCAGATCCGGTAGCCGGAGCCGGGCACGGTGACGATCACGGGCGGCTCACCGAGCTTGCGCCGCAGGGTCATCACCGTCACACGGACGACATTGGTGAACGGGTCGGTGTTCTCGTCCCACGCCTTCTCCAGGAGCTGCTCGGCCGAGACGACCGCGCCCTCGCTGCGCATCAGGACCTCCAGGACCGCGAACTCCTTGGGCGCGAGCTGGATCTCCTTGCCGTCGCGGAAGACCTCGCGGCGGTTGGGGTCGAGCTTGATCCCGGAGCGCTCCAGGACGGGCGGCAGCGGCACCGTCGTACGCCGTCCCAGCGCCCTGACCCGGGCGGTCAGCTCGGTGAACGCGAAGGGCTTGGGCAGATAGTCGTCCGCGCCCAGCTCCAGGCCCTCGACCCGGTCGCTGACATCGCCCGAGGCGGTCAGCATCAGGACCCGGGTGGGCATCCCCAGCTCGACGATCTTGCGGCAGACGTCGTCGCCGTGCACGACGGGGAGGTCTCTGTCGAGCACCACCACGTCGTAGTCGTTGACCCCGATCCGCTCCAGGGCCGCCGCACCGTCGTACACGACGTCGACGGCCATGGCCTCCCGGCGCAGTCCGGTGGCCACCGCATCGGCGAGCAGTTGCTCGTCCTCGACGACGAGTACGCGCACGTCGTTTTTCCTTCCTCTGGGCCCGTCTCCCGTGATCAGGGCAGGTCGTCACACTCGCTGTGCGGGCCCATCCTGCCCGTATCGGCCATAAACCGGCGGTAAGACGATGCCGGGTGACCAGGCACGTCCGGGGCGGGACGGGATTCGTCGGGTCGGAGAGGTTTCTCGGAGACGGACCCTGGGGAAGACGACTTCACACCCGAGATCACGCCCTGTTTGTGGCATGCCACACCCTTATCTGCCCACCGGATAGCTGTCCTCCAGAAGACAGTGGGCGCCTGATCTTCCCGCCGTCGGCACACCCCCGTGCCACTGACCCACGACGAGGGGGCGCAATGGACGCGTTCACCGCCGGGCTTCTCCAGCGCATAAAGGCCACGGAAACAGACCTCACCCGAGCACGTGAGACGGGTGACGACTTCCTCGCGGATGTCGAACAGGAAGAGCTGGACGACCTGCGTCGGCTCGCCGCCGAGCACGGTGTGGAGGTCGGCGCCGCCGGCGTCTGACCCGATACATCGCAGTCGTACGGACAAAGTCGTACAGACATACGAAATATCAGAGCCACCAACGAAGAGCCGCACACGATCTGCTGAGAAGGGCCCCGGCACCGAGGGGACGGTGCCGGGGCCCTTCCGTGCGCCGGGTCGGTCGGGCGCCGGATCAGTCGGGCGTCGGGGCGGTCGCGGTGCCAGGACGGTCGCCTACCGGATCAGTCGTGCCAGGCGCCGTACCCCTCCAGCAGCTCCTGAAGGGGCTCGAAGACGCCTGGCGGGGCCGCCACGGCCAGATCGAAGCCGGGGCGGGTACCGGGGCGCCCACCCGTCCGGGCGCCCGCCTCACGGGCGATGAGATCGCCGGCCGCGAGGTCCCAGGGATGCAGCCCCCGCTCGTAGTAGCCGTCCAGCCGGCCGGCCGCCACGTCGCAGAGGTCGATGGCGGCCGAGCCGCCGCGCCGGATGTCCCGCAGTTGCGGGATCAGCCGCTCGGCGATCTCCGCCTGGTGGGCGCGGACGGTGGTCACGTAGTTGAAGCCGGTGGAGACCAGGGCCCGCTCCAGCGGCGGGGCGGGGCGGCAGCGCAGCGGACGGTCCCCCAGGAAGGCGCCGCCGCCGAGCACGGCGCGGAAGGTCTCGCGGCGCATCGGGGCCTCGACGACGCCCACCAGCGTCTCCCCGTCGCGCTCGGCGGCGATGGAGACGGCCCAGGTGGGCAGCCCGTAGAGGTAGTTGACGGTGCCGTCCAGCGGGTCGATGACCCAGCGGACGCCGCTGCTGCCCGCCGTGCTGGCGCCCTCCTCGCCGAGGAAGCCGTCGTCGGGGCGGTGGTCCGCGAGATAGCCGGTGATCAGGTTCTCCGCGGCGATGTCCATCTCGGTGACGACATCGATGGGGCTGGACTTCGTGGCGGCGACGGCCAGATCGTCGGGGCGTCCGTCGCGCAGCAGCGCTCCGGCCCGGCGGGCGGCCTCCAGGGCGAGCGCGAGCAGTTCACCGGTGAGGGCGTCGGTCACAGCGGGCTCCTTCAGGCGTACGGGCTGTCGGCACCCGCGGCGGCGGGCTTGGGGGCGCGCGCCGGGCAGCAGCCGACGGGGCAGAGGTCGTGGCTGGGGCCGAGCGCGCCGAGGGCGCACCGCTCCACGGCGCGTCCGCGCTCGGCCGCGGCGCGCTCCAGGACGAGGTCGCGCACGGCGGCGGCGAACCGGGGGTCCGCGCCGACGGTGGCCGAGCGGCGTACGGGCAGCCCCAGCTCGGCGGCCTTGGCGGTGGCCTCGGTGTCGAGGTCGTACAGGACCTCCATGTGGTCGGAGACGAAGCCGACGGGGGCCATCACGACGGCGGGGACGCCCTCCCCGTGCAGCGTCTCCAGGTGCTCGCAGATGTCCGGTTCCAGCCAGGGGATGTGCGGGGCGCCGCTGCGCGACTGGTAGACGAGCCGCCAGGGGTACGCGATCCCGGTCTCCTCGCGGACGGCGGCCACGACCAGCCGGGCGACGTCGAGGTGCTGGGCGACGTACGCGCCGCCCTCGCCGTGCCCCCCGGCCGGGCCAGAGGTGTCGGCCGCCGCGATCGGGATGGAGTGGGTGGTGAAGGCGAGATGCGCCCCCGCCCGTACGTCCTCGGGCAGGTCGGCGAGGGAGGCGAGCACCCCGTCGATCATGGGCTCCAGGAAGCCGGGGTGGTTGAAGTAGTGGCGCAGCTTGTCCACGCGGGGCGGTTCGATCCCCTCGTCGGCCAGGGTGGCGAGGGCGCCCGCCAGGTCCTCGCGGTACTGGCGGCAGCCCGAGTACGAGGCGTACGCGCTGGTGGCGAGGACGGCGATACGGCGCCGCCCGTCGGCGGCCATCTCGCGCAGCGTGCCGGTCAGGTACGGCGCCCAGTTGCGGTTGCCCCAGTAGACCGGCAGGTCCAGGCCGTGCCCGGCGAAGTCCTTGCGCAGCGCGTCCAGCAGCACCCGGTTCTGCTCGTTGATCGGGCTGACCCCGCCGAACAGGAAGTAGTGCCTGCCGACCTCCTTGAGCCGTTCCCTCGGGATGCCACGTCCCCGGGTGACGTTCTCCAGGAACGGAACCACGTCGTCCGGGCCTTCGGGGCCGCCGAAGGACAGCAGGAGCAGAGCGTCGTAGGGCGAAGTCGCCGACTGTTCTGGCATGCTCCGATCCTGCCATCCGCCCCGGTACGCCGGGCGGCGGCCCCGCCCCGCCGGGCCCGGGGTACGCCCGGGAACCGGCGGAAAACCGGAGGCGCGCGGTGCCTGGGCAGCCGTAAGCTGTCGCGGCCAGATTCATCGCTTACCGGAGCGTCCGTTGCCTGCGTTGCCCCGTTCCTACCTCGCGCTGTTCGACGTTCCCGGCACGAAGGGATTCAGCGCGGCCGGACTGATCGGCCGGATGCCTCTCGCCATGCTGAGCATCGGCGCCGTCACGATGATCTCCCAGCTCACCGGCCGGTACGGCCTCGCGGGCGCCGTCTCGGCGGCGATGGCCATGTCGGCCGCGGTGCTCGGCCCGCAGGTCTCCCGGCTGGTCGACCGGCACGGCCAGCGGCGGGTGCTGCGCCCGGCGACGCTGGTCTCGGTGACCGCGATCGCGGGGCTGCTGCTCTGCGCCCAGCAGGGCGCCCCCGACTGGACGCTCTTCGTCTTCGCGGCCGGTACCGGGTGCATGCCGAGCGTCGGGGCGATGGTGCGGGCTCGCTGGGCGACGGTCCACCGGGACTCCCCGCGCGCGCTGCACACCGCGTACTCCTGGGAGTCCGTGGTCGACGAGATCTGCTTCATCTTCGGCCCGATCATCTCGATCGGGCTCTCGACGGCCTGGTTCCCCGAGGCGGGCCCGCTGCTCGCCGGGGTCTTCCTGGTGGTCGGTGTCCTGTGGCTGACGGCGCAGCGGGCCACCGAGCCCGTGCCGCGGCCCCGCGCGGAGCACACCGGGGGTTCGGCCCTCGGTTCGGCCGGGCTGCGGGTGCTGGTGGCGACCTTCGTGGCGACGGGGGCGATCTTCGGCGCGGTCGACGTGGTCACGGTCGCCTTCGCCGAGGAGCGGGGTCACAAGGCGGCGGCGAGCCTGGTGCTCTCCGTCTACGCGCTGGGGTCCTGCTGCGCGGGCGTGGTGTTCGGGCTGCTGCACCTCGCCGGTCCGCCGGCCCGGAGGTGGCTGGTGGGTGTCTGCGCGATGGCCGTGAGTATGATCCCCCTCCAACTGGCCGGGAGCCTGCCGCTCCTGGCCGTGGCGCTCTTTGTCGCGGGCCTCTCCGTCGCACCGACCATGGTGACCACCATGGCCCTCGTCGAAGCGCATGTACCGCGCACCAAGCTGACCGAGGGCATGACCTGGACCAGTACCGGGCTCGCGGTCGGTGTGGCGCTCGGCTCCTCGGCCGCCGGCTGGGTGGTCGACGCCGCCGGGGCCCGTGCGGGGTACAGGGTGCCCGTGGTGGCGGGCGCCGTCGCGGCCGCGGTGGCGTTCCTGGGGTACCGCCGGCTGCGTGAGCCGGTACCGAGGCGGGGAGGGCATGGGGCGGATGACCGGGGACCGGACAGTCCTGAGGAGCACGACGACCATGAGCGCGTGGCGTAACTGGGCGGGGACCGTGACCGCCCGGCCGGCCCGTACGGTGTCCCCCTCCTCCGTCGAGGAGCTGATCGGGGAGATCCGCGCGGCGGCGGCCGACGGGCTCCGGGTCAAGGCGGTCGGCACGGGGCACTCGTTCACCTCCGTCGCCGCCACGGACGGCGTGTTCGTACGTCCCGACCTGCTCACCGGCATCCGGGAGATCGACCGGGCCGCGGGCACCGTCACGGTGGCGGCCGGCACCCCGCTCAAGCGCCTGAACACGGCGCTGGCCCGGGAGGGCCTGTCGCTGACGAACATGGGCGACATCATGGAGCAGACCGTCGCGGGCGCGACCTCCACCGGCACCCATGGCACCGGCCGTGACTCCGCGTCGGTCGCCGCCCAGATCCGGGCGCTCGAACTGGTCACGGCGGACGGCACGCTGCTGCGCTGCTCGGCCGAGGAGAACCCGGAGATCTTCGCCGTCGCGCGGATCGGCCTCGGCGCGCTGGGCGTGATCACCACGGTCACCTTCGCGGTGGAGCCGGTCTTCCTGCTGACGGCCCGTGAGGAGCCGATGCCCTTCGACCGGGTCACGGCGGAGTTCGACCAGCACGTGGCGGAGAACGAGCACTTCGAGTTCTACTGGTTCCCGCACACCGGCAACTGCAACACCAAGCGCAACAACCGCAGCGCCGGTCCCGCGGCGCCGCCCGGCCGGGTCCCCGCGTGGATCGAGGACGAACTCCTCTCCAACGGCGCCTTCCGGGTGGCCTGCGCCCTCGGCCGCGCCGTGCCCGCGACGATCCCCGCCCTCGCCAAGGTCTCCAGCCAGGCGCTCTCCGCCCGTACCTACACGGACATTCCGTACAAGGTCTTCACCTCGCCGCGCCGGGTGCGCTTCGTGGAGATGGAGTACGCGCTGCCGAGGGAGGCGGCGGTCGGGGCGCTGCGCGAGGTCAAGGCGATGATCGAGCGCTCACCTCTGAAGGTGAGTTTCCCGGTGGAGATACGCACGGCGCCCGCCGACGACATCGCCCTCTCGACGGCCTCGGGCCGGGAGACCGCGTACATCGCCGTGCACCTCTACCGGGGCACGCCGCACCGCTCGTACTTCACGGCGGTGGAGCGCATCATGACCGCGCACGGCGGCCGGCCGCACTGGGGCAAGATCCACACACGGGACGCGGGGTATCTCGCCGGGGTGTACCCGCGCTTCGCGGAGTTCACGGCGGTACGGGACCGGCTCGACCCGGACCGGCTGTTCGGGAACGACTATCTGCGCCGGGTCCTCGGGGACTGACGGGGACCGATGCGCGCCGTACGTCTCCTACTCCCCGCTGGTCGTCCCGCCGTCGCCGCCGCCGGTCGTGTTGTCGGCGCTGCCCGAAGGTGTCGGGGCCGGGGCGGACGACGCGCCGGGGTCGCTGTCGCCGGTGGAGTCGGCGGTCGAACCCGAGGAGTCCGTCGGGGCGGAGGGCGGGGCGGACGGGGTGCCCGTCGGGTCGGTGCCGGTGTCCGAGCCGGAGCCCGTGCCGCTCTCCTGGTCCGTGCCGTCGCTCCGCCCGCTGCCGGAGGGGGACGGCGAGGTCCCGCCCTCCGGGGTGGTGCCCGTGTCACCGCCGGTGGAGGTATCGGTGTCGGTGGAGGGCGTGTCGGAGGGGTCGGCCGGGGTGGAGGGGGTGGTCCGGTGGCCGCCGCCGCTCACGACGGATCCGACGGTCGTCCCCGTGCCTCCGCCCAGGTCCTGACCGGAGATCAGCTCGTACCCGGTGATCCCGCCCATCGCGACGCCGAAGACGATCCCGGCCGCGAGGACCGGGCGCTTCCAGCCGCGGACGCGCGTGCCGTGCGTCGTGGCCCGGGTGAACTCCTCGCTCGGGGACACCGGAGACGCCGGGGACACCAGAGATGTCTGAGGCACCTGGGGCATCAGCCTGGTCGCGTCGGTGCCACGTCCGGAATCGGTGGAGCCGGTGGGGTCATCCCGTTGCCTCGGATCACCCCATTCGGGCGATATCGACACCTGCCGGCCTCCGGGCTTCGGCTGGACGGCCGCGACGCGGATCTGTTCCCCCGTACGGCGGAACAGGTGCTGGAAGACCGAACCGCCGCAGGTGGCCACCACGCTGACCACGCCCGCGCCGATGATCGTGCCGTACACGCCGAGTTGAGAGGCGAGCACCGCGGCGGCGATCGCCGCGAGCGCGCTGCCCGCGACCTGCGGCAGGCTCAGTTCGAGCCGGGGCCCCTTCCGCTCCCCTTCCTCCGGGTCGAAGCCTGGGCCCGTCGCGCCGTTTTCCGGCTTGTCACCCGTTCGCGTACTGGTCGTCAGCCTCTGATCCATCTACAGCCCCTGCTTGCACATCTGTCCCACCTTGCACCAGGGAGTGACCTCTGAGCGAAGCGGATAGTTCCGCTTCGGTGGGTTCTGTGAAGCAGGACACCCGCGCCCGGCCGCTCATGGGCCGCACCGCGGCATCAACTCCCCGGCGCCGTGAGAACTTGGGCGGCGTGCCGGTCCACCCGGATGGCCCGAATGGAGTACTGTGGCGAGCCCTGGGGCCGGACCCCCTCATGGGTGTCCGGGACCTACGGAGAAGGGGGCCGAACGTGGCACTCGATCCGGCGGAGCCGCGGCACCGCACGGGCGCCTGCTGCACGGAGTGACCGTTCGTCACTCCGCGTCGCAAAGGGTAACCGTGTCATCGGCGATCCAGGGCCCATGCCCGACACGCCGGGCAGCACGGAAAGGTTGTGGCAGGCTGCACCCGGGCAGGCCACACTCGACTAGCGGAAGCAGCGACGCACGTGACGTCGGCAGGCACCACCCGGGAGGTTCCCATGCCCGAACTGCGTGTCGTGGCCGTCTCCAACGACGGCACACGACTGGTGCTCAAGGCTGCCGACAGCACGGAGTACACGCTCCCCATCGACGAGCGGCTGCGCGCCGCCGTGCGCAACGACCGCGCGCGTCTCGGCCAGATCGAGATCGAGGTGGAGAGCCACCTCAGACCACGGGACATCCAGGCGCGTATACGAGCCGGTGCCACGGCCGAGGAAGTGGCGCAGCACGCCGGGATCCCGGTGGACCGGGTCCGGCGCTTCGAGGGCCCGGTGCTCGCGGAGCGCGCCTTCATGGCGGAGCGGGCCAGGAAGACCGCCGTACGCCGCCCCGGCGAGAACACCGGACCCCAGCTCGGCGAGACCGTCCAGGAGCGGCTGACGCTGCGCGGCGCCGACAAGGAGACCGTGCAGTGGGACTCGTGGCGCCGTGACGACGGCACCTGGGAAGTCCTGCTGGTCTATCTGGTCGCGGGCGAGCCGCACTCGGCCAGCTGGACGTACGACCCGCCCCGGCGGCTCGTCCAGGCCGTCGACGACGAGGCGCGCGCGCTGATCGGCGACACCGACGACACGGTCACGAAGGAGCCGAGCTTCCCGTTCGTACCGCGGATCGCCCGGCTGCCGCGCGACCGGCCGCTGGACCGTTCCCTCGACCGGCAGTTGGAGCGCCCCGTCGCCCCGGAACCGGACGACAGCGACGAACGCGACTCGCTCACCAGCCTGCTGGAGGCCGTGCCGAGCTTCCGAGGCGACATGGTCGTGCCCGAGCGCCCCGCGCCGCCGGAGCCCGGGGGCGTGGACCCGGAGGACGAGCCGGACGCCGAGGAGGCGCCCGCCGCCTCGGCCGGCGCCGGTTCCGCGTACGCGGACGTGCTGATGCCGCGCTCGGTGGCCGGTCACCGCGACCGGCTCACGGGCACGACGGACCGGCAGGCGGAGGCGGACGGCGTCCGCCCCGGGCGGCGGGCCGCGGTGCCGAGCTGGGACGAGATCGTCTTCGGCACCCGCCGCAAGAAGCAGGACTGACGGAGCGGGTACGGGCAGAACAGCTACTGGCAGAGCGGGTACGGACGGAGCAGGTCGGGCAGGGGCTGACAGGGTTCGCACACCCTCCTATACGCAGTCCGAGGGGCGGGTACTCACCGCGTGCGGTGCGTACCCGCCCCACGGGTACTCTCCCGGTGCCCGGTGTGCCTGGTTACCGGGGGTCCGGGCCCTTGGCGACCGGGCGGTCGGGGTCCGAGGACCACTGCGACCACGAGCCCGCGTAGAGCGCCGCGGTGATGCCCGCCAGCTCCAGGGCCAGTACCTCCTGGGCTGCGGAGACGCCCGAGCCGCAGTAGACGCCGACGCTCCGGCCCGTGGCTCCCAGCGCCTCGAAGCGGGCCGCGAGTTCCGCCACCGGGCGGAAGGTGCCGTTTTCGGCCATGTTCTCCGCCGTGGGAGCCGAGACGGCGCCGGGGATGTGGCCGCCGATCCGGTCGATCGGCTCGACGTCACCGCGGTAACGCTCGGCGGCGCGGGCGTCCAGCAGCAGCCCGTCCCGGGCCAGGGCCGCGGCGCCGTCCGCGTCGAGCACCGGGAGGGCGCCCGGTACGGGGCGGAAGTCGCCTTCCGCCGGCTCCGGGATCTCGGTGGAGAGCGGGCCCGTCCAGCCGGCCAGACCGCCGTCCAGGACCCGGACATCGCCGTGGCCCGTCCAGCGCAGCAGCCACCAGGCGCGCGCCGCCGCCCACCCCAGGCCCCCGTCGTACGTGACCACCAGCGTGTCCGCGCCGACACCCGCACGGCGCATCGCCGCACCGAAGGCCGCCACATCGGGCAGCGGATGACGGCCGCCCTCGCCCGGCGGACCGGCCAGCTCCGCGTCGAGGTCCACGTACACGGCGCCGGGCAGATGCCCCGCCTCGTACTCCGGGCGGCCGGGCGGTCCGCCGAGCTGGTAGCGGATGTCGAGGAGTACGGGCGGACGCGGACCCGCCGACTCGCCGGTGAGTTCGGCCGCTGTGATGATGGCTGTCATGAACGTCATCCTCCCGTACCGCCGCCCCGCGGCGGGAGCGGCGGTGGACCGTGCGATGTAACGGCCCGTGAAACAGCCGGTAAACAGCGAATCGAGATCCCGCCAAGTGCGGCGCGGCCGGGCGGCGCCGCGCGCCGCCGGGTGCGAGCATCGGCACGGGCGCACGGCCGCTTCCGTCCCGTTCCTCCCCAGGTGGTTCCGCGTGTACTTCCGCGGTTCCACCGGCAGTTACTCCCGCGGCGCGCCCGGTCCGCACGGCCACCACGAAGGTCCGAGGAGACAGTGACGATGACCGAGGCAGCGACCCGGCGCACGCCTGGAACACCCTGCTGGGTGAGTCTGATGGTGCACGGACTTGCCGCGACGGAGGAGTTCTACGGAGCGCTGTTCGGCTGGGAGTTCGAGCCGGGACCGCAGCAGCTCGGACCGTACGTCCGCGGGCTGCTCGACGGCAAGGAGATCGCGGGGATCGGCCAGTTGCCGCCCGACCGGCATCTCCCCATCGCCTGGATGACCTACCTGGCCACGGACAACGCGGATCTGACGGCCGAGACGATCAGGAGCTGCGGCGGCACGGTCGGCGTCGGCCCGCTGGACGCGGCGGAGGCCGGCCGGATGGCCATCGCCTCCGACCCGGGGGGCGCGGTCTTCGGGATCTGGCAGGCGGCGGCGCACACGGGCACGGCGGTGGCCGGGGCGCACGGCACACCCGTCTGGAACGAACTGGTCACCCGCGAGACGTCCTCGGTCGGCAAGTTCTACGCGGCGCTCTTCGGCTACGACCTGGAGGCGGTGGTCTCGGCCGACTTCGACTTCCTGACCCTGCGTCTGCGGGGGCGTCCCGTCGCCTCGCTGCACGGGGTGGGCCGCGCACTCACCCGGGAGCGGGGCGCGCACTGGATGACGCACTTCGAGGTGGAGGACACCGACGCCGCCGCCCGGCTGGTCACGGAGCTGGGCGGGCAGGTGCTCCAGCAGCCGCGCGAGGGCGTGAACGGACGGCACGCGACGGTCGCGGACCCGGAGGGCGCGATCTTCACGATCGTACGGTCGGTCTAGGGTCCGTCAACCGGTGTCGGACGCGGCCTAGACGGGCAGGACGTCCGGGGAGAGCGCGGCGGCCCGTGCGGTCGCCGCGGTCATCCGGCGCCGGTGGTGGCGCCGGCACAGCACCTCGTAGCCGACCTCGTCGCGGCCCTGGTGGACGTCCCCGACGACGACCTGCGCGCCCTCGACCACCATGGCGCCGCCGACCGTCCGCGCGTTGTGCGTGGCGCGGGCGCCGCACCAGCAGAGCGCCTCCACCTGGAGGACCTCGACCCGGTCGGCCAGCTCCACCAGTCGCTGCGAGCCGGGGAAGAGCTTGGAGCGGAAGTCGGTGGTGATGCCGAAGGTGAAGACGTCCAGGTCCAGGTCGTCCACGACCCGGGCGAGCTGGTCGACCTGGACCGGGGCGAGGAACTGCGCCTCGTCGGCGATGACGTAGTCGCACCGGCCGCCCTGGGAGAGCCGCTCCACGAGATACGCGTAGAAGTCGAAGCCGTCGGCGGCCTCGACGGCGTCGGTGACCAGGCCGAGGCGGGAGGAGAGCTTGCCCTCGCCGGCCCGGTCGTCGCGGGTGAAGATCATGCCCTGGAGCCCACGCGTCGAGCGGTTGTGCTCGATCTGCAGAGCGAGGGTGCTCTTTCCGCAGTCCATCGTTCCGGAGAAGAACACCAGCTCTGGCATGAGGGGGTGACGGCCTTTCGGGTCTTCGGCTGCTGCGGTCGACAGGCGCCGCACCGGCACCGTACAGGGGTCCGCACGGTCGTACGGGGCCGGCCACAGGGGTCGGTCAGGGCGTCGTACGGGCGTACGAGCGGTTACGAGCGTACTTCGAGAAGGGGGACGAGCTGCTCGACGGGGGTCATCGAGCCGTGCATCCCGACCATCTGCGACTCGTGCGGCTCCTGGACGGAGGCCGTGATGACCACATCGTCGTGGGCCGCGGCGACGACATCGCCGATCCGGCCGTACACCCGCTCGTCCATCGCGCCCGGCGGACCGAACCAGCCCTCCGCGATCGCCTCGTCGCGGCTCGCCACCCAGAACCGCTCGCCGAGCACCTCGCGCCAGACCGTGAGGACATCGGCGGCGGCGCCCGGTACGGCGTAGACATGGCGGGCCCGGCCCTCGCCGCCCAGCAGGGCGACCCCGGCGCGCAGTTCCCAGTCCTCGTCGAAGTCGAGGCGCGACTCCTCGTCGAAGGGGATGTCGATCATGCCGTGGTCGGCGGTGACGTAGAGCGCGGTACGGGGCGGAAGTTGTTCGGCGAGGCGCTGGACGAGCCGGTCGACGTACATCAACTGGCCGCGCCAGGCGTCGGAGTCGACCCCGAAGCGGTGGCCCTTGCCGTCGACCTCGCTGTAGTACGTGTAGACCAGCGACCGGTCGCCCGCGGCGAGCTGCTCGGCGGCCAGGTCCATACGGTCCTCGCCGGAGAGCCGGCCGAAGAAGGAGCCGCCGCTCAGCGCGACCTTGGTGAGCGGGGTGTGCTGGAAGGTCGGGGAGGACACCTGCGCGGTGTGCACGCCCGCCGCGTCGGCCAGCGCGAAGACGGTGGGGTACGGCTGCCAGACGTGCGGCGCTGTCCACGGCTTCCAGCGGAGCTGGTTCATCAGCGCGCCGGTCGCGGGGTCGCGGACGGTGTAGCCGGGCAGGCCGTGCGCGGAGGGGGGCAGCCCCGTACCGACGGAGGCGAGGGAGGTCGCGGTCGTGGCGGGGAAGCCCGCGGTGAGGGGGCGCCCCGTGGAGCCGCGCGAGGTGGCCAGCAGCGACGTCATGTACGGCGCTTCGTCCGGGTGGGCCTTGAGCTGCTCCCAGCCGAGGCCGTCGATCAGAAAGACGCAGTTCCGGTCGGCGGGGGTCAGTTCGGTGATCGTCGCGGTCAGATCCGGAACGCCCTGGCCCGCGGCGAGCGTCGGCAGCAGATCGGCGAGGGAGCCGCTGCCGTACTGCGGCAGCGGAGCGCTGGAGAGGGCGAGCGGGACGGGCTCCGGCCAGAGGGGTTCGGCTGCCATCAGCGGCCGGTCGCCGCAGTGGCCGTCGTGGCCGCGATCGCCTCGGAGAGCGCCTGCGCGAACGCGAGCGTCTGCCGCACGGCGTCCGGCCCGTCGCCCGCCTCGCTGACGCGCAGGCTCAGGTCGTCGGCGGTGGAGCTGCCCGTGTAGCCGTGGTCCGCCTCGCAGTTGGGGTCGCCGCAGGCGGCGGGCTCCAGGTCGATACGGGAGACGGCGCCCCAGCCGATGGTGAGGACGACCTCGCGCGGCAGGGCGCCGGGCTTGTACGACTCCGGGTTGGCGACGACACGGCTGACCACGACGGAGGAGATGCGGTCGATCTTGACCGACTCGGTGGAGGTGGTGGCGTACGGCGTCGGGGAGCTGGAGTCGGCGGCCTGCTCGTCGGTGTGGCTCACGATGAAGCGGTGAGCCGTCAGCACGAGGACGGTGACATGCCGCCGCACCTCGTTGGCGTCGAACGTGGTCTCCTGGTGCACCAGGTACGACGAGATCGGCTCACCACCGACAGCGGCCTCCACCGCCTCGGCCACGAGAGCCGGGTAGTAGCCGCTGCGCTCGATAGCCGTGCGCAGCCCCTGGGTCGTCGTACCGGTCTTCGCCATGGGCTCATCCTACGGTGGCCGGATGGCTGCCGGAGACGCCCTGTCCGGCGGTAACCGCTGAGCAGTGGCCTCGTAGTGGCCCCGTACTGGCTCTAGTAGTAGCTGGGGAGGGTGCGCGGGCCCAGATCGTCGCGGGCGGGCGGCGGTGCGAGACGGACGGTGGCGCCGAGCACCGAGACCCCGTGCGTGGCGACGACGACGGGCTCCAGGGTGACGGAGACTACCTCGGGGTGGTCGTCGACCAGCCGGGACACCCGCAGCAGCACCTCCTCCAGGGCGGGGGTGTCGACCGGCGCGGAGCCGCGCCAGCCGAAGAGGAGCGGCGCGGTACGGATCGACCGGATCAGCTCGGCGGCGTCCCGGTCCGTGACGGGCACCAGCCGGTGGGCGAGGTCGCCGAGGAGCTCGGAGGGGGCGCCGGCCAGCCCGAAGGAGAGCACGGCGCCGGCGGCGGCGTCGATGGCGGCCCGTACGACGGTGTCCACACCGCGGGGCGCCATGGCCTGGACGACGGGGCGCAGCTCGACGGCGGTGCCGAGCGTCTCGGTCAGTTCGCGGTGGGCGAGCCGCAGTTGGGCCTCGTCGGCGAGGTCGAGCCGTACGCCGCCGAGGTCGGCGCGGTGGCGCAGATGCGGGGCGGTCGTCTTCAGGGCTACGGGGTAGCCGAGCCGCGCGGCGGCGGCGACGGCCGCGTCGGGTTCCGGCGCGGGCAGGGTCGGCCGTACGGGGATGCCGTAGAGGGCGAGCAGTTCGTGGGCGTCGTCGGGGGTGAGGGAGACGCGGCGGGCGTCGGGGGCCGCGCCGAGGAGCCGGTCTATGAGGGCGGCGGCCCCGCTCGCGTCGATGGCGTCGTCCAGGAACTCGGGGACCTTGCCGGGCTCGGCGGCCTGGCGCCGCCACCGCGCGTACCGGACGGCCTCGGCGAGCGCCCGGACCGCGCGTTCGGCGGCGGGGTAGGCGGGGATGCGTACGGCGGTGGGGGTGGGGGCGTCGGCGCCGTCCTTGCCTGACGGGGGCACCTCAAGCGGTGGTGGCTGCTCCGGAGGCGTAGGCGGCGACGGCCGGGACGGGCCGCTGTTCGTCGCCGCCGACAGCGCCTCCGCCAGGCCGCCGATCTCGACGTGGACCACCGTGACCGGCTTCGCCGGGGCCGTCGCCGCGGCCGTCCTGAGCGCGGTGCCCAGCGCGCCGCCGTCGGCAGGGTCCGTCGTGCCCGTCTCCCCCACCCGGGGTATCGCGGTCACCACGACGGCGTCGCAGCCGGGATCGGCCAGCGCCGCCGTGAGCGCCGTACGGAAGTCGTCGGGCGCCGCGGCGGTGGTGAGGTCCTGGGGCGGCAGGGGGCGCAGGCCCTCCGTGAGGCAGGCGTCGTACGTGAGGAGGCCGAGCGACTCGGAGTTGCCGAGGATCGCGACCCGCGGGCCCGCGGGGAGCGGCTGGGAGGCGAGCAGCAGGCCCGCGTCGACGAGTTCGGTGACCGTGTCGACGCGGATCACCCCGGCCTGCCGCAGCAGCGCCGAGACCGTGGCGTCCGGTATGCGGGTGACGGGGACGGTGTGTCCCGGCGGGGCGCTGCCGCTGTGCCGGGCGCCCTTCACCACGACGACCGGCTTGACCGCGGCCGTGCGCCGGGCGAGCCGGGTGAACTTGCGCGGGTTGCCGATCGATTCGAGGTACAGCAGCGCGACATCGGTGTCCGGGTCCTCGAACCAGTACTGGAGGATGTCGTTGCCCGAGACGTCCGCGCGGTTGCCCGCCGAGATGAAGGACGACAGGCCCGCGCCGCGCCGGTGGAGCCCGGCGAGCAGCGCGATGCCGATCGCACCGGACTGGGTGAACAGGCCGATCCGGCCGCGCGCGGGCGGCTGGGGCGCGAGGGAGGCGTTCAGCCGGGCGCCGTCGGCGGTGTTGATGATCCCGAAGGCGTTGGGTCCGATGATGCGCATGCCGTACGAGCGGGCCCGCCGCACCAGTTCGTGCTGGCGCTCGCGGCCCTCGGCGCCGCTCTCCGCGTAACCGGCGGAGAGAACCACCAGGCCCTGTACGCCGGAGCGGCCGCAGTCCTCGACCGCTTCCGGCACCCGGTCGGCGGGGACGGCGAGGACCGCGAGGTCGACGGGTTCACCGATCCGGGAGACGGAGCGTACGGCGGGGACGCCGTCGAGTCTCTCGGTGGTCTCGGGGAACGCGCTGTTCACCGCGTACAGGCGCCCTGTGAAGCCCGCGTCGCGGAGGTTGCGCAGCACGGTGCGGCCGACGCCGCCGGGGGCGCGGCCGGTCCCGACGACGGCGACCGAGCCGGGGGTCAGCAGGCGCTGTACGGAGCGGGCCTCGGCGCGCTGCTCACGGCCGCGCTGGACGGCCAGGGACTCCGCGGTCGGCTCCAGGTCGAGGGTGAGCCGTACGGCGCCGTCCTCGAAGCTGCGCTTCTGCGTGTACCCGGCGTCCCGGAACACCTTGATCATCTTGGCGTTGGCAGGGAGCACCTCGGCGGCGAAGCGGCGGATGCCCCGCTCGCGGGCGACCGCGCCGATGTGCTCCAGGAGGGCGGAGGCTACACCGCGGCCCTGGTGCGCGTCCTGGACGAGGAAGGCGACCTCGGCCTCGTCGGCCGGGGCGGAGGCGGGGAGTCCGCGCTCGTCGGTGCGGTCGTACCGTACGGTCGCGATGAACTCGCCGCCCACCGTCGCGGCGAGCCCCACCCGGTCCACGTAGTCGTGGTGCGTGAAGCGGTGGACGTCGCGGTCGGAGAGGCGCGGGTAGGGGGCGAAGAAGCGGTAGTACTTCGACTCGTCGGAGACCTGTTCGTAGAAGCTGACCAGCCGCTGCGCGTCCTCGGTGGTGATGGGCCTGATCCGGGCCGTGCCGCCGTCGCGCAGCACCACGTCCGCCTCCCAGTGCCCTGGATACGCGTGGTCCCGCGGGTGCTCCATGCCGCAAGCCTACGGCGGGGACGCTGTCCGTGAGCGGTGATCGGGGGCGACGGGGGACCGTCCCGCGCCCCATGAGAGCCTGGTACGGACACCTGTTTTGAGACTTTTTGCGACTTGAAGGGCAACACCATGGCTGAGCGCCGCGTCAATGTCGGCTGGGCCGAGGGCCTGCACGCCCGTCCCGCCTCCATCTTCGTCCGCGCCGCCACGGCCGCCGGCGTCCCCATGACGATCGCGAAGGCCGACGGCAACCCCGTCAACGCCGCGTCGATGCTCGCGGTGCTCGGTCTGGGCGCGCAGGGCGGCGAGGAGATCGTGCTGGCCTCGGACGCCGAGGGCGCGGACGCCGCCCTGGACCGGCTGGCCAAGCTGGTCGCCGAGGGGCTCGACGAGCTCCCCGAAACGGTCTGATCCGGAGAGCATTTCCACGACGGAGCCGTGGGGGGCCCGCCGACGGGGGGCAAACCCGCCGCGGGTAGTGGGGGGGGGCAAGAAAAAAGACCCCCCAAATAAAATAATTTTTTAAAAGAGAAATTTTAATTTATTTG